>CP079859.1:1200000-2400000 GCA_019339365.1 Vibrio neptunius
AAATGAGGACATAGGTAGATTAAATAGCGGCGCTAACGGCCTGAGGATATTCTCAAAAGGTACAAACTCACCGAATGGCAATAGATGATGCTTGTGATAACGTTCGCTCATATCAAAGCTGTAATCGCCATAAGGTGTTTGACCAACAGTAAGAATACTGTTGTAGAATTGGCGGTCTTCTCCCTGATTGACTACACCTGTAATTACCGCACTATGATTCATCTTAGCTGCGGAGTCCAAATTGCTCAAATACGTTGAAATCTCAAATTCAAACGCTGGGATGGCGGCCTCTGGCCAAACAATAATGTCGGCATCCCAGTTCTCGCGCGTGAGATCAGTGTATTTCATGATGGTTGGCCAGCGTTCTTGTGGTAACCATTTCTTCGCTTGATTCACATTACCCTGTATCAGCGCAATTTTAGTGGTGCTATTAGGGTTGAGAGTGACCCAATTAGCAGATTGTAGTCCGTATCCCGTAGCAAAAATAACCGCGGGGATCAGAAGGTGTAGCCATTGCTTATGATTGACCGCATAGACAATGCTGCCAGCACTGGCTATCAGAAGTAAGGTCAGTATTTCAACGCCACCAATTGGGGCAAAATTTGCTAAAGGGCTGTCGATTTGACTATAACCAAGCCATAGCCATGGAAAACCTGTCATGACCCAGCCACGTAGCCAGTCACAGATTAACCAAATAGCAGGAGCGGCGAGGAGAAACCGCGTTCGGTTTGAAGTTGGAAAAAATCGATTCAAGCTCCAAGCAAATAAGCCCGAATATAGAGACAAGTAGCCGACGAGGAGTGCCATCAAGAATACGCTGGCGATTTTGGGCATACCACCAAAGTTATCGATACTAATATGAACCCAACTGATACCTGTCGCGAATTGGCCGACTCCCCAAGCGTAACCTATCCCAAGAGCATTTTTAGTTGATTGATTGTGTATCAAAGCCAACAAAATAATCGGGCTTAGTAGGGCCACTGGCCATAACTGGTAAGGAGCAAAAGCCAAAGTTGTTAAAGCGCCAACAAAAACGGCCGCAAGCGGCCGTTTTAGGCGATGAAAAAGCGTTTTTATCATCGTAATACTTCTGAGTATCCCGTTTGGGGAAATTAGCGTTACTCTTCGGCTGGTTCCGGAAGAGGCTCTTCGTCAGGTATTGTCACTTGAAGCTGCAATACACGACGGTTGTCCGCAGAGGTAACTTTGAAGCTATAGTTTTCAAGTTCCACCACTTCACCGCGTGAAGGGAGATGACCGAATGCCGTCATTACCATACCGCCAACAGTGTCAACCTCTTCATCACTGAATGAGGTATTGAAAGTTTCGTTGAACTCTTCAATTGTGGTCAGGGCTTTCACTGCGTAGGTGTGCTTGCTGAGTTTGCGGATATCTAGCTCTTCCTCGTCGTCGAATTCATCTTCGATGTCACCCACGATCTCTTCGAGAATATCTTCAATAGTCACAAGACCAGAAACACCACCGAACTCATCTACGACAATAGACATGTGATATCGTTCCTCTCGGAACTCTTTGAGTAGACGATCTACCCGTTTACTTTCAGGAACAACGACCGCAGGGCGGATCACTTGTTCAATATCAAATGGCGCACTGCCTGAGCCTAAATATTTAAGTAAGTCCTTCGCTAACAGGATGCCTTCAACATGGTCTTTGTCTTCACTGATAACAGGGTAGCGTGAGTGTTGTGCATCAGTAATTAGGTTAACCAGAGCGTCTAAATCATCGCTACGATCAACCGTGACCATTTGAGATCGTGGGATCATAATATCGCGCACGCGCATTTCTGCGATTTCCATAACACCTTCAAGCATATCTCGGGTGTCGTGGTCGATCAGGTCATTCTCTTCTGAGTCACGGAACACTTCCACTAACTCTTGGCGATCTTTAGGTTCACCTTGGAACAGTTGACCTAGGCGTCCGAAGAAGGACTTTCTACTCGGACCTTCAGATTTTTCTTTTTTACCTTCTAGAGAAGAGGGCGAATTATCTTCGTTCATTTTTTCTCAATTAAGCAACGCTATCAGATGTGTGATAGCTCACATTGAAAGCCGAGAAGAGGTACATAAAGCTTCTGGGCTTTCACAAGCGAGCAGCCTTACGACGACTCTTTTTCCGCTAGGTATGGATCTTGAAAACCCATACTCAGCATAATTTCTGTTTCGAACGACTCCATCTCTTCGGCTTCGTCGTCCTCGATATGATCATAACCTAGCAGATGCAAGCTACCATGTACAACCATATGCGCCCAGTGTGCCATCAAAGGTTTAGATTGCTCTTGTGCTTCTTGCTCAACTACCTGTTTGCAGATGATGAGATCACCGAGCAAATCCAGCTCAATACCCGGAGGTGCTTCAAAAGGAAAAGACAACACATTGGTTGGTTTGTCTTTGCCGCGATAGTCATGGTTAAGCTGATGGCTTTCCTGTTCATCGACAATACGAACAGTGACTTCGGCTTGAGGCTGAAATTTTGTCACTGCAGAGTTTAACCAGAGATAGACATCTTCAAAGCTTGGTAAGCCTTTCTCATCTTCGACTGCTACTTGAAGATCTAGTTCGATGCTCATGACGGTTTCGTCTCCGAAGTCACATCAGGTTGAGCCACTGGTGCTTCCTGAAATTTTGCTTCGCGTTCTTCACGACGTCGTTTTTCGTACTCTTTACGCTCTTTTTGATCTTGCGCTTCCCACTTCTCATAGGCATTGACGATACGAGCAACCACTGGGTGTCGAACGACGTCGTCAGATTGGAAGAAGTTAAAGCTGATTTCATCTACTTCATTGAGAACTTCAATGGCATGGCGAAGCCCTGACTTTGCTCCCCGTGGTAAATCAATTTGAGTAACATCACCAGTGATGACTGCGCGGGAGTTAAAGCCGATTCGAGTCAGGAACATCTTCATCTGTTCAACGGTGGTATTCTGACTTTCATCCAAGATGATGAACGCATCGTTTAATGTACGGCCCCGCATATAAGCCAGTGGAGCCACTTCAATAACATTACGTTCAATCAGTTTCTCTACTTTCTCGAAGCCCAACATCTCGAAAAGCGCGTCATAAAGTGGACGTAGATACGGGTCGACTTTTTGGCTTAGGTCACCTGGGAGAAAGCCCAGCTTTTCGCCCGCTTCAACAGCAGGACGTGTTAGTAGAATACGACGAATCTCTTGACGCTCTAGAGCATCTACGGCGGCAGCAACGGCAAGATACGTCTTACCTGTACCGGCAGGGCCAATACCGAAAGAGATGTCATGCGTGACCATATTGACCAGATACTGAGCTTGATTCGGTGTACGCGGCTTGATGACGCCTTTTTTAGTCTTAATAAACACTTCTTTACCGTGTTGGAAACTCGCTTCTAGATCTTGCTCGAGTACACCTGTTTCTTTGATCGCAAGATGGATCTCGTCTGGTTCAACATCTGGAATGTTGCCGCGAACAGGTGCCGTGTTTACGTAAAGTGTTTTAATGATTTCCAATGCCGCCGCTGAGGTATGAGGTTTACCTACGATGGTAAAGAAGTTGCCTCGGTAGCTAATTTCGACACCCAAACGGCGTTCTAAGTGTTTGATGTTGTCATCGAAAGGACCGCACAGACTTGCAAGGCGGCGGTTATCAGAAGGTTCTAGATCGATCTCTAGAGTCACAATTTTATTGCTCAAAGTTGCCTCTCGTTGTTTGTCACTCTAAAAAAGCCCGATTTAGACCGGGCTTTTAGTGACTTTATATACCTTTCTCTAAGATGGTATCAGAGTCAGGTAAATTCAAGCTAATTTCGAACTTAAGGTGTAAAGGTTGCTACACCTAGCTCATCTTCGCGTTTTGTTTTCGCCATCATCTGAGTGGGTGAGATTACCGTGCGCAGATCCATGTCTTTCTCTGTGCGCACAATTTCACCACGCAATGAGTTAGCGAAGACATCCGTAATTTTCACATCGACAAATTGACCGATAAGCTCAGCATTACCTTCGAAGTTAACAACGCGGTTGTTCTCAGTCCGTGCGCGAAGTTCCATCAGATTCTTTTTCGAAGGACCTTCAACCAATACGCGTTGCTCTGTACCCAGCATTAGGCGAGAGAAGCGCATCGCTTGCGCATTCACTGTTTGCTGAAGTTCGTATAAGCGCTCTTTCTTGGTCTGCTCCGAAAGGTCACATGGATAATCTGCAGCGGGTGTCCCCGGACGTGGCGAGAAGATAAAGCTGAAGCTCATATCGAAATCGACATCTTTGATCAGCTTCATTGTGGCTTGGTGGTCCATATCAGATTCACCTGGGAAGCCAACAATAAAGTCAGAACTGATTTGAATATCAGGACGCGCTTTACGCAGTTTACGGATAATTGACTTGTATTCGATACCTGTGTGCGGGCGCTTCATCATAGTTAGAATACGGTCGCTGCCGCTTTGCACTGGTAGGTGCAAGAAGCTTACTAGCTCAGGCGTGTCTTCGTAAACGGCAATAATGTCATCGGTGAACTCAAGCGGGTGACTGGTGGTGAAACGAATTCGGTCGATACCATCAATTGAAGCGACAAGGCGAAGCAATTCTGCGAAGCTGCAGATATCACCTTCGTGTGTTGGACCTCGGTAAGCGTTCACGTTTTGCCCTAGCAGGTTCACTTCACGTACGCCTTGATCCGCTAGCTGAGCAATTTCGAATAGAACATCATCCATTGGGCGGCTAACTTCTTCACCACGGGTGTACGGTACAACACAGTAGGTACAGTACTTCGAACAACCTTCCATAATAGAAACAAATGCGGTAGCGCCTTCTGCACGTGGCTCTGGCAGGCGGTCAAACTTCTCAATCTCTGGGAAAGAGATGTCCATCACTGGCGCGTCATTACTCTGCGACTGTTTGATCATTTCAGGCAGGCGGTGCAATGTCTGAGGGCCAAAGATGACGTCAACGAACGGCGCACGCTCGCGAATGTGGTCACCTTCCTGAGTCGCTACACAGCCGCCGACACCAATAACAACGCCTTCTTTTTTATCTTTAAGGGTTTTCCAACGACCTAGCTGGTGGAATACCTTTTCTTGTGCTTTTTCACGGATAGAACAGGTATTCAATAGTAGTACGTCTGCTTCCTCTGGTTCTTCTGTTAGCTCATAGCCATTTGCAGCATTCAGTAGATCGGCCATTTTCGATGAATCGTATTCGTTCATCTGACAGCCCCAGGTTTTAATTAGCAGTTTTTTACTCATGTTGTTCGCTCGATCGTTAGTTTAAATTAAGGGAGCAAATCGCCCAGTATATAACAGTGCCAGCCGCTTTTATTCTTTGCAATTGGCGATACTTTAGCCGCTATGGTGGCGGTAAGCGGCGTATTGTACTGCTTTAAAAACCCACTGACTAGTGTTGTCACCTTTTCAGTTAAAACCTTTGCAATGCAAGGGCTTTGCCCTTATATGCGTTGAGGTTTTTGGTTACATTTCGGCGATGAAAAAGTACAATGAAAAACCGCTATATAATCAACAAATAAAGTGCAAAATATGACCAAATATGATGTTGCCATTATCGGTGGCGGTATGGTTGGTGCGGCGATTGCGATCGGTTTCGCCAAGCAAGGCAGAGCCGTTGTTGTCGTTGAAGGTAAGGCACCTCAGCCGTTTTCAGCAGAGCAGCCGATGGATATTCGCGTCTCGGCGATCTCACAGCATTCTGTCTCGATATTGGAAGAACTGGGTGCGTGGCAGGCAATATCACAGATGCGAGTATGTCCTTACCGTCGACTGGAAACTTGGGAACACCCAGAATGCAGAACCCGTTTCCATGCTGATGCACTGAATATGGAGCGACTTGGCTATATTGTTGAAAACCGCCTGATTCAGTTGGGACTGTGGAGGGAATTTGAACGTTACTCTAACATCACGCTTCGCTGCCCAGAGCGATTAGATCACATTGAGTTTGGTCAACCTTGCACGGTTCGCTTGATTTCTGGCCAATCTATTCAGGCTGACTTGGTTGTTGGGGCTGACGGAGCTAATTCTCAGGTCAGAGATCTCGCTGGGATTGGTGTGACGGCATGGGATTATCGCCAACATTGTATGCTGATCAATGTTGAAACTGAACAGCCCCAACAAGACATTACCTGGCAGCAATTTACGCCATCAGGGCCGCGTTCGTTTCTTCCGTTATGCGGAAATCAGGGTTCATTGGTCTGGTATGATTCTCCTCAGCGCATCAAACAGCTGTGTTCTATGACCAATGAGGGGCTGCGGCAAGAGGTTCTGAGTCATTTTCCTGCCGAATTAGGTGATATCAAAGTACTCCAAGCAGGCTCATTCCCTCTAGCCAGACGACACGCACAGTCCTATTCAGCGCTTGGTTGTGTGCTTGCTGGTGATTCTGCGCATACAATAAACCCGTTGGCTGGGCAGGGGGTAAATATTGGCTTTAAAGATGTTGCAGCGTTACTTGACGTAACGGAAGGAAAGGCACATTTTTCGCAGGAAGTGCTCAAGCTCTACGAACGTAAACGTCGCCCTGATAACCTGCTTATGCAATCGGGAATGGACTTTTTCTACAAGAGTTTTAGTAACGATCTGGCTCCACTTAAATTTGCCCGCAACGCCGCACTAAAAGTGGCTGACAATGCTGGGCCGTTAAAAAGTCAGGTGTTGAAATACGCATTGGGGCTAAAATAATCTGAAAGAAAGGAAATAAAAAACGCAGCTGATTCGCTGCGTTTTTTGTAGTTGGCTAAGTAAAAATTACTTAGTTACGCGTAGGACTGGTGTTTCACCTACAGATACTGAACCAGATAGCTTGTTCAGCTCTTTAATTTCGTCCATGTTAGAGATAACGACAGGCGTTAGAGTTGATTTTGCTTTCTCTTCTAGAAGCGCTAGATCGAACTCGATGATAGTGTCGCCAGCTTTAACTGTTTGACCTTCTTCTGCAATACGCTTGAAGCCTTCGCCTTTTAGTTCAACAGTGTCGATACCGAAGTGAACGAATAGCTCTACGCCGTCGTCAGACTCGATTGAGAATGCGTGGTTAGTTTCAAAGATCTTACCGATTGTACCGTTTACAGGAGCTACCATTTTGCTGCCAGCAGGTTTGATAGCGATACCATCACCAACGATTTTCTCAGCGAAAACGACATCTGGCACATCTTCGATGTTTACGATTTCACCAGACAGAGGCGCGATGATTTCAATTGCACCTGCGTCAGCACTGTCGTCAGATACTAGCTTCTTAAGTTTGTCAAACAGACCCATTGTGTCATGCTCCTAACGTTTTATTTAATTCTGTCGAATTATAGTATACCAATCTCACACGATAGACGACTGTTTTTAGCCGTCTATCTTAATGGTATCAGTCAATTATTGAGTTTTCTCTGCGATGAATTTTTCTACAGCGGATTCAATTTCTGCTGCTGTTGGTAGAGAAAGCGCTTCTTCTGCCATTGCTTTGACTTCTGCAAAGTTCGAGTTACGAATCACTTTCTTCACCTTTGGAATAGAGATACCGCTCATAGAGAACTCGTCTAGCCCCATACCCAGAAGCAGAAGTGTTGCTCTCTCATCACCAGCAAGCTCACCACACATACCAGTCCATTTACCCTCAGCGTGAGAAGCGTCTATCACTTGCTTGATCACTGTAAGTACAGCTGGAGAGAGTGGGTTGTATAGGTGTGAAATCATCTCGTTACCACGGTCTACTGCTAGCGTATATTGAGTGAGATCGTTGGTACCGATAGAGAAGAATGCGACTTCTTTTGCTAGGTGGTGTGCGATAGCAGCTGCTGCAGGAGTCTCAACCATTACACCAATTTCGATGTTTTCGTCGAATGCATGACCTTCAGCGCGAAGTTCGGCTTTGTACTCTTCGATAGCTTTCTTCAGTTCACGTATCTCTTCTACCGAAATGATCATTGGGAACATAATACGAAGCTTACCGTGTGCAGATGCACGCAGGATGCCGCGTAGCTGGTCACGAAGGATTTCACGACGGTCTAAGCTGATACGGACTGCGCGCCAGCCTAGGAATGGGTTCATCTCTTGTGGCAGATCCATGTAAGGAAGGTCTTTGTCACCACCGATATCCATAGTGCGGATAATCACCGATTCACCGTTCATTGCTTCTGCAACGTCTTTGTACGCTTGGTATTGCTCTTCTTCAGTAGGAAGTGCATCACGGTCCATGAATAGGAATTCAGTACGATACAGACCCACACCTTCACCGCCATTGCGGATGATGCCATCACAGTCTTTGACTGTACCAATGTTACCACACACCTCTACACGGTGACCGTCTAGAGTCTCAGCGTGGAGATCTTTAAGCTTAGCGAGTTCTTCTTTTTCAGCAACGAATGCAGCTTTTACTGCTTTCGCTTCTTCTAGTTCGGCTGCAGAAGGGTTGATAACGATTTTGTTGTTCATCGCATCTAGAATCAGCATGTCGCCGTTCTTAACTTGTTTAGTGATGTCGTTCGTACCAACGATGGCAGGAAGCTCAAGTGAGCGAGCCATGATTGAGGTGTGAGAAGTACGACCGCCAATGTCACAAGCAAAACCAAGAACGTAGTCTAGGTTGATTTGCGCTGTCTCTGACGGTGTTAGGTCGTAAGCAACCAGAATGACTTCTTCGTTGATATCGCTAAGTGAAACGATATTGATGCCAAGAGCATTTTTAACAAAACGGGTGCCGATATCACGGATATCTGTTGCACGTTCTTTTAGGTATTCGTCGTCTAGGGATTCAAGAGCGGTCGCTTGTTCTTCGATAACCGTATGAATGGCGTTATCGGCGTGCATCTTGTCGTTTTTGATCAGTGCTAGGATTTCTTCTTCTAGCTCTTCATCTTCAAGAAGCATGATATGACCTTCAAAGATCGCTTCTTTTTCTTCACCGAAGGTTTCAAGGGCTTTCTGCTTGATAGTTTCAAGCTGAGCTGCTGATTTGTTACGTGCGTCAAAAAAGCGAGCTACTTCTGCTTCTATTTGAGCATCGGTAATTGAGTGAGTGTTTAGGACAATTTCATCTTCTTGAAGGAGTAGTGCTTTACCAATAGCAATACCTGGAGATGCTAGGATGCCTGAAATCATAGCCTTACCTTAAATTGGTCAACTTTAAAACGGGAGAAAATATGAATTCGCTACCGATAATGTGTAGCTTATATCTGGGCCTATTTCCAACAAAGCCATTTTGCTTTCACAAAATGGCTTTAGAAATAGCAGACCGGATTAGTGTAGTTGATCCATTAGAGCAACTAGGTGGTCAACAGCTTGTTGAGCTTGAGGGCCCTCAGCTGAGATAGTAACTTGCGTACCTTTTACTAGGCCAAGAGTTTGAAGTTTGAACAGGCTTTTCGCGCTAGCGCTTTTACCGTTAGAAGTCACAGTGATGTCTGCATCAAAGCCTTTTGCCTCTTTAACAAACTGTGCAGCTGGACGAGTGTGAAGACCATTTTCTGCAGTGATTTCTACTTGCTTCTCGTACATGTTATATACCCCAATTGATTTATATTTTGATCGTTTCTAAATCAGATTCAGCTTAACCCCGAACGTCGCTTTGTGCCAAATACACAATATTCATTTAGTGTCATAGTTGATACTGATTGCAAATTTTCCAGTCATGATTCCAATCTGTGCTGGATCTCATCACTGGGATAAATTCTCATTTAGCTTTTATTTTGAAGCTAAAAATAAAACTGCCCCGATATTACCAAAGGTGAGGCAGGGATCAACAAAAAAGCCCCATAAAGGGGCTTTTTCAGACGAAAAATTGATTTGACAACGGATTACTGTTGGTTCTCTTTCTCTGTAAAGATGCCTGAAAACAGTGCAGTACTTAAGTAACGTTCACCTGAGCTAGGAAGTACAGTTACGATTGTTTTTCCTTCAAATTCAGGTAGTTCTGCCAACCTGTTCGCGGCAACAACCGCTGCGCCAGAAGAGATGCCAGCCAGAATGCCTTCCTCTTCCATAAGCCTGCGTGCCATTTCGATAGCGTCCTCAGAAGTCACTGACTCAACACGGTCGAGAAGCTCTAAATCTAGGTTGCCGGGAATGAAACCAGCGCCGATACCTTGAATTTTATGCGGTGCAGGTTGGATTTCTTCGCCTGCAAGTGCCTGAGCAATAACAGGCGATTCTGCTGGTTCAACGGCAACAGATACAATGTTCTTGCCTTTCTCGCCCTTAAGGTATCGAGTTGTTCCTGTGATAGTACCACCAGTGCCTACACCAGCAACGAATACGTCAACTTCGCCATCAGTCGCTTCCCAGATTTCGGGCCCCGTGGTTTTTTCGTGAATCTGTGGATTCGCTGGGTTGTTGAACTGTTGTAGCAGCAAGTATTTTTCGGGGTTGGCTGCTACAATTTCTTCTGCTTTAGCAATCGCTCCCTTCATACCTTTTGCCGCTTCGGTTAGCTCGAGGTTTGCACCTAGGGCTTTAAGCAGTTTACGGCGCTCAAGGCTCATGGATTCGGGCATGGTCAGAGTCAGTTTGTAACCACGAGCGGCTGCTACGAAAGCTAAAGCGATACCGGTATTGCCACTGGTTGGTTCTACAAGCTCAACCCCTGGTTTTAGAGTGCCTGTTTTTTCTGCTTCCCAGATCATGTTGGCACCAATACGGCATTTCACGCTGAAGCTGGGGTTACGAGCCTCAATTTTCGCCAGCACTTTACCTTTGCTGACTTTGTTTAGACGTACTAGTGGCGTATTACCGATAGTAAGAGAGTTATCTTCGTAGATTTTACTCATGTCGTGATCCTTCATCTGTTAAAAGCTTATCAACCGTGTATCAGGTTAAGAAGCCAGTACTTCTTGTGCCCAATATAGAGTGCGTGGTTAGAAGAGTAGGCTAGCTGAAAATTCTAGAGAAGGATTAAAAAGTTATAACTTATTAGAATGAGATGAAGTGCATGTTATTTAACTAACATGCACTAATGGTTGACTAGCGTTTGAACTCGGATACCCAAATTGCTGTCGCGCCGCACACAGCAACTGGCATGACAATCAGATTTAAAATCGGAATCGTTGTAAATATGGCGACTAAAGCCCCAAAACTATAGGCTTTCCCTTGTTTTTGTTTCAAATTGTTACGCATTTCGTTAAAAGGAACCTTATGGTTGTCAAAAGGATAGTCGCAATATTGGATGGCCAACATCCAAGCCGTAAATCCAAACCACAGAACGGGACCGAGTGTCTGTCCCAAGGCGGGAATCAGCAACAAAATAAACAGGCCAATGGCTTTTGGTAAAACGTAAAGTAGCTTTCGCCATTCTCGTGCGAGAATTCTGGGAGTATCCCTCACAACCGCAAACATTCCATCCTCATTGACCTTTTTCCCAGTTAGGTGTTCTTCTACCTTTTCAGCCAATAAACCGTTGAAGGGGGCGGCGACAAAATTTGCTAATGTGCTGAAGAAATAAGAGAAAGTCGCTAAAATTGTCAATACTAATAGTGGCCACAAAATATAGCTTAGCCAAGACAGAAACCCAGGGAGTTGTCCCATTAACTGTTCTATCCATACGTCTAAGTGCGAAAACAGATAAAATAGTGCCCCTCCTACAAGCAAAATATTTGCGAGTAAGGGCAGCAGAACAAATTGACGGATACCAGGTGTGACCGCAAGTTCAAGGCCATAAAAGAAGTAACCGAAACCGGAACGTTGATGTATTTTTGAATTCATAAGCCCTGACTGTTGGTGGTGTGAAATCGAACGCTTTTTATCTTAACAAGAAAAAAAGCGTGTTCAAAATCACAACATTGCATGAACTTCTCACATTAAGTTGTTCTAAAACGGGTGAGAGTTTTGGTAGAGTTAGATATAGAAAGGTTTAACCAGATTCGATAAGTTGGCTTAAGGTCTACATGTATCGAGTAATTTGAGAGCGAAAAATGCAGGAATTGCGATTTGTACTCATAATCGTCGGGGCTTTAGCGATAGCAGCGCTACTGTTCCACGGTTTATGGACAAGCAAAAAGAAGGAAAAGCCAAGTTTGGCAGTAAGCCTCTTCGTAAATTGGATGCTGACAAAGAGGATGCTCCTGATACGGTGCCAGAGCGTGCATTTGCACCCGAAGATGATTTTGAAATCATTCGTAAAGAGCGCAAAGAGCCTGATTTCGCTGAAGAGAAGCTGGCCGCTGATCCGTTGATTGATGGTTATGTTGACGCCGACGTTAAGACAGTGAGTCAACTTGATTTGCCTTCTGAATCGGCTGAAAAAAAGGTCAACGAAGAGCCTGAACTGGACGTGCCATCTATCTCAACCAAAGTGTTGGATGATATTGAAGCGAATGTGGAGTCAGTTGTGGCCTCAGAGCCACAAGACACGGAACCTTTATTCGTCAATGACACGCATGAGCCTGAAGTCGTTTCGGCTGAGCCAGAAATGCAAGTTATCGTGCTCAATGTGCATTGCGCAGGGACTGAGCCATTTGTTGGAACAAAGCTATTTGATAGCATGGAACAGAACGGTTTACTTTACGGTGAAATGGATATTTTCCATCGTCATTCAGATTTGTCTGGGACAGGTAAGGTGCTGTTTAGCGTCGCTAATATGATGCAACCTGGTACGCTTGAACATACCGATCCTGCGGCGTTTACAACCAAAGGTATCTCATTCTTTATGACGCTCCCATGTTACGGTGACCCTGAACAGAATTTTAAGTTGATGCTAAAAACAGCTCAGCAGATAGCCGATGATTTAGGCGCAAATGTACTCGATGATGCTCGCAATTTAATGACGCCAAACCGTCTAGATGCATACCGAGCGCAGATTCAGAGTTTCAAAACAGCAGAGTCTGCTTAAGCTACTCTTAATTCAATCAAGGCTCCGAATCCGGAGCCTTTCTTTTGGAACATGGCATAGTTGCTAACCTGACAAAGCCTGTTCATACTCCTGCAAATTATATCCCGACATCAATACGATATCGGTCGTTAAAACGATTAAGTACAGAGTTATTTATGTCACAAGAGATTCAAGAAAAGCTCAATCAGTTGCGTGAGACCCTCCATTACCACGGTGTTAAGTATTACGTTGAAGACAACCCTGAGATCCCTGATGCTGAATATGATCGATTAATGCGTGAGCTATTAGCGCTCGAAACCGACAACCCTGAGCTGGTCACTTTGGATTCTCCAAGTCAGCGTGTAGGTGGACAGCCGCTTGATGGGTTCCAATCTGTAACCCATGAGATTCCGATGTTGTCATTGGACAATGCATTCGATGATGGCGAGCTAGAAAGCTTCCACAAGCGTATGTCTGATCGCATACCTTCTGCCGATTTCAAGGTTTTCTGCTGCGAGCCTAAACTGGATGGTCTGGCTGTAAGTTTACTGTATGAGAATGGTATTTTGGTTCAGGCGGCGACTCGAGGTGATGGCGCTACGGGAGAAAATATTACTGAGAATGTCCGCACCATCAAATCCATTCCGCTCAAATTGAGTGGTCAGGGTTGGCCGCAACGTATCGAGGTACGTGGTGAAGTCTTTATGCCAAAAGAAGGCTTCGACAAATTGAATCAGCAAGCCCAGAAAAAGGGCGAGAAAGTCTTTGTGAATCCACGTAACGCAGCAGCAGGCAGTTTACGTCAATTGGATTCCCGTATTACAGCCACACGTCCTCTTAGTTTCTATGCATACAGCGTTGGTGTTGTTGAAGGAACTGCATTGTCTGAAAGCCATTATGAGCGCTTTCTGCAACTGAAAGGCTGGGGGCTACCAATGTGCCCTGAAACTCGTCGAGTTGCTAATTTGACCGAAGTAAAAGCTTATTATCAAGATATTTTAGAGCGCCGAGAAGCTTTACCCTATGAAATCGATGGGGTTGTGATTAAAGTCGACGATATTGGATTACAAGAACAGTTAGGCTTTGTTGCTAGAGCACCACGATGGGCGATTGCTTACAAGTTTCCTGCGCAAGAAGAGATCACCTTGCTGAATGATGTTGAGTTCCAAGTCGGAAGGACTGGAGCGATTACACCTGTAGCCAAACTGGAGCCAGTGTTTGTCGGCGGTGTGACGGTCAGCAATGCAACATTGCACAATGCAGATGAGATTGAGCGCCTTGGTGTGAAAGTCGGTGATAGCGTCATCATTCGCCGTGCAGGAGACGTGATTCCACAAATAGTTTCTGTGATTGAAGAGCGTCGACCAGATAATGCTCGCGATATCGTGTTTCCAAAACAGTGTCCTGTATGCTGTTCAGAGGTGGAACGTATTGAAGGTGAAGCGGTTGCGCGATGTTCTGGTGGCTTAGTTTGTCAGGCGCAACGTAAAGAGGCATTGAGACATTTTGTGTCTCGTAAAGCTCTTGATGTCGATGGGCTTGGAGAGAAGGTCATTGAACAGCTAGTGGATCGAGAGATGGTTGAAACGCCAGCAGATTTATTCAGTTTATCCGCTGGGGTGATAACTGTCCTTGATCGTATGGGGCCGAAATCAGCGCAAAATATTGTTGATGCATTAAACAAAGCTAAGCAGACGACATTGCCTCGATTCCTCTATTCCCTTGGTATTCGAGAAGTTGGTGAAGCTACAGCGGCCAATTTAGCTCAGCATTTTAAAACTCTAGATGCAGTTCAAACTGCCAATCTTGAACAACTCATTGAAGTCTCTGATATTGGCGATATCGTTGCCAATCATATCATCGCTTTCTTTGCTCAAGATAAAAACCAACAAGTTATCCAAAGTCTTCTCGACCAAGGGATAGTATGGCCTGAGATTGAAGAACCGAGCGGAGACATTCCCCAACCGCTAGCAGGAAAAATAGTGGTGCTTACTGGGTCTTTGTCACAACTATCTAGAAATGAAGCCAAAGCCGCATTGCAGGGGCTAGGCGCTAAAGTGACAGGCAGTGTGAGCAAGAAAACAGACATTTTATTTGCTGGTGAAAATGCAGGTTCTAAACTTGCTAAAGCTCAAGAATTAGGTATCGAAATCCAAACTGAACAGGATTTAGTTAATCTAATCTAAAGCCAGTTCAATTAGAAAAAACCACCCATACGGGTGGTTTTTTTTTGTGGTAAAAATACTGATGATTTTAACGATTATCGAGGCCAATATTAATGCAGTGATCAAGATCTTATAACTGATAAACTTCTCTTTTTCACTATTTTTATGCGAGTCACTTCAAACTATTCCTACATGGTATTTGTTTTTAAGTTGTTGATTTTTATTTGTTTAATTTATTTGATGTGCTTGATAATGACGGAGTTAGATCTTGATCACTGTGTTTATAAAAGTTTGTAGCGGGTCATATTTTTTTATTTGAAAATTAAGTTCTGATTGATGTTTTTTATCGCGAAGTTAGTCTTAAGTCCATGGATACACCGAGTGTATGCAAATTAGAAAGAGAAGAGTGAGTGATCAATCTTTTACTTTCATCATAGGAAATGATTCTCCCTTCGGCGGCCAACTTGAGGTGAGAACAACAAAAACAGCTATATTCATTTTTAGGAGTTCTTCCATGGAAAAAATGTTCAAACGCACTCTTCTTGGTGCAGCAGTGGCGATGGTCTCTACAGGTGCTTTAGCAGCTGAATCATCTCAGGTTGGTATTATCTCTGACTTCAATGTACAAGCTTACGGTGTGGCAGCAATCTCAATCGTAAATTATGACTCTGAAGAGACGAAAGCTGGTGTGACTACTGATACTGGCACGGGGTATGACTACGAGAATGAATCACGCATTGGTTTTCGCGCTAGTAAAGATATGTACGAGAATTTAAATGTTTTCATGCAGATAGAGTCTGGCTACGTTGGGGAAAATGGCGATGGTGCATCATTAGGCAACCGTGATACTTTCCTTGGTCTGCAAGGTGACTGGGGCAAGGTACGCTTTGGTCGTATGCTTACCCCCATGTATGAAGTAATTGACTGGCCTTACGCAAACCCTGGCCTAGGTGCTGTTTGGGATTGGGGCGGTGATGTGTCATACAATCGTGACCGTCATGGCGATATGGCACGCTACGATTCAGTTGATTACAACGGTTTCACTTTCAATCTGGCTACGGGGCGCGGTGAGGCAAGCGTAAAAAATAATTATTTCTACGGTGCAGCGGCGCACTATCGTCTGAATGATAGCCTAACTTTCCATGCTGCACTGGAAACTGAAACGGATCGTCAGACTGATGCAAATGCGGGTACTAAAGCTGATACTTTCGGCTACTTAGTTGGTTTTGAAGCGTCTCTTCCTGCTGGCTTTGGTTTATCTGCAGCATATAAAGCAGGTGAATCTGATGTACAAGGTGGTTCAAAATCTGAGCAGGATTCATATTCTGTTATCGGCCAGTATTGGACCGGACCATGGGGCTTTAAGCTAGGTTATGCAGCCAATATGGATTCAGAAACAGCAGGAGTAAAAATCAACAACGAAGACAGCGTTGTTTCCGGTCAGTTAATGTATGTTCACAATGGTTTTGTACCTTACGTGCGTGTTGCACAGCGCGATATATTGTCAGCTGATGGTGCAACAAATACGGAAACATTCGTGGTTCGTGTTGGTCTAGAATACGGTTTCTAAGAGTATCAACATTCATTCTTAGTAAGATACGCTGGTCATTATTGGCCAGCTTTTATTGTATTGAGAGGTAGAGCCTGAAGATAAAGGGTAATTCGAATAGTATATAACGAAGTTATATCCAGGGTGGTTTATATGAAGAAAATTATTTTAGCGTCACTTCCTTTATTGATGGTAGGTTGTACTACATTAGATTCAACTAGCGACTTTACAGATGCAGTAAAGCGAGTCGAGTCAAAACAGAACTATCAAATTATTGTTGGTAAATCACTCAAGCCTGATGCACTTGAAGTGAACGGAAGTCAGTTGGTGAAGTCATCATTAGAGCTTAACTATGTGGTTCCAGTACAGAAAAAAAAATGTGCCAGACTCATTTATTAAAATGGAATTGCAGTACTTTAAAAACTATAGCGAATTTAAATCAGTCACGGTTGAAGGCATCAATAGAAAAGAGGCTTTAAAACCTTACGCTGCATCGGCAGAAACCTGTAGTGACGTGTGTACCCAAACTCAGTTCGTCAAGTTCCCAGTGTCTAGCCAGTTTCTCGAGCAGCAGCCGTATCAAGACCTTGTATTTAATGTCGCTGCTTCAAATGCGAATAACATGACCTTCTCAATCCCAGCTGGCTACATTGAAGCGGTTGTGAATAGTGCACATTATAATGTTGCTTCAGCTTCAGTGGCTGTTCCCGTTACAATTGAGACTGATGGTAATTCTTCAAAAGCGATAGAGATGACACAATATTGGTTTGAGCAAACGCCTAAAGAACAACGTGATGAGCTATTGAGTTGGGCGGTTGAAAATCGTAACTCAAGCAAAGTTATCCTCACAACAAACAGCAAACAACAAGAAATGTTTGGTTACTGGTATGAAAAAGCAACAAAAGAAGAAAGAAAAACAGTCATTAAACAACTGCTAGAATTATAAAAAAGAAGGAGCTGAAAGGCTCCTTTTTTCATCTCATTACCGTACCATCGCTGTTTTTACATATAACGATTGGCATACGTTCAACTACCCCTGGACTTAATTCACATTTCACTATTGGACCCGAAGCAGTGCTTCCTACGGGTGATTGTGCTGCTACCGAAAAACTAAAAGTAAGACTGCATGCTAACGCAATTAAATACTTCATATTAAACACCTCGCTAAAAATCATTAAAGAGATATTTATCAGTATGTCGCTTGACGATGAAAGATCAAAAAAAGTTTTGTTATTTAAAATTCGCTTTAATAAATAACCATTACTTTTTACTTAAGGTAAATTAATAACTAAATGATATATTTGAAATGTTGTTTTATGGGCAATGAGAAGATTGAGTTCGATTCAAGTTATTTTCCGATTTAACTCGTCACTTAATTCAAGACGATAATGCATTAAGTGATTTAAAACTATAGCTTTTTACTGCAAAGAAAGTGTTGCTAGATAAGAAAAAGCTCTTTGCTGAGACAAAGAGCTTGAGATAGAGATTATTTTTTTTCTTGTATGGTGAGAATAATACCGTCTACTTGAGTGATTTCTGCGAGTGCACCAGCGGGTATCGTATGTTCGGTTTGCGCTGACCAAGTGGTGTCTCCCACTTTTATGCGATGTTTTCCAGGCGCCAGATCTTCCTCAATCAGTACAGTCTGACCAATAAGTTGCTTCTGTTTCTGGTTTAAATCTCGGTTTAAATCGTCAGAGACGTCTTTCTTAAATTGTCTCCTCCACCATAACCAAGTGGTCATCAAAGAAAAGACGCTAAAAGCAATCCACTGCAGTTGCCAACTCATCGGAAGCATAGTGAGTAGCAAACCGATGATGAGCGCCGACAAACCTAGCCATAGAAAATAGCCAGCAGTACCCAGCAACTCCACAGCCAGCAAAGCCAGCCCGAACGCTAACCAGTGCCAATAATTGAGAGAATCGAGTAATTCGAACAAGAGGGCCTCTATTTATTTTGATCGGATTGATGCTTGAACATTTCTGCGATACCAGCGACTGAACCCATCAGCCCTGTTGCTTCAAGCGGGAGCATGATAATTTTGCCATTTTCAGCTTGACCAATCGCACGCAATGCGTCGGTATACCCTTGGGCAATAAAATAGTTAACCGCCTGCATGTCACCTTGAGCAATCGCTTCTGAAACCATAGTCGTCGCTCGAGCTTCTGCTTCAGCAGCACGTTCACGTGCTTCTGCCTGAAGTATAGCGGCTTGTTTATCACCTTCAGCTTTGAGGATCTCTGACTGCTTGTGGCCTTCGGCACGTAGTATTTCAGCTTGTCGAACCCCCTCCGCTTCTAGGACTTCAGCACGTTTGTTTCGCTCTGCCTTCATTTGGGCATTCATTGCGGCAGTAAGATCGGCTGGTGGTTGAACATCCTTAATTTCAATCCGTGTGACTTTTACGCCCCAAGGGTTAGTCGCTTCATCAACAATGGACAGCAGTTTACTGTTGATCATATCACGTTGACTCAGCATCTCATCAAGTTCCATTGAGCCTAACACGGTACGAATGTTAGTAAGAGTTAGGTTACGAATGGCGTGTTCTAGATCATTGACTTCGTACGCAGCTTTTGCAGCATCCACTACTTGAACAAAACAGACGGCATCAATAGTGACGTTAGCATTGTCTTTAGAAATGACTTCCTGAGCGGGGATGTCTAACACGCGCTCCATCATATTGATTTTATGACCTATACCGTCAATAAAAGGAATGATGATGTTCAGTCCCGGTTTTAGAGTGAGGGTGTAGCGACCAAAACGCTCTACAGTCCAGTGGTTACCCTGAGGTACAGTTTTGACACTGGCAATAATAAATGCAATAGCGACAATGAGAAAAATGCCGATGGTAATGAGAGAGTCGATAGCCATATCTGAGTCCTTGAAAAATTAATATGTCGATTGTTGCTTAATTTATGTGCCAGTACAATGACATAAATGAGAACTTGTACCAAATTCGTATAAAATTAAAGCCGGACATGCCGGCTTTGAAGGTTTTTAGGAAGTCTAATAGAGTACAGAGTAGAGTTGTCGACGGTACTTTCCGGCAATTGGATTTCCTTGTCCTAGTGCTGCTAGAATATCCATAAAGTGCTTTTTCATTTCGCCATCCAGAGCATTCAAATCACTGCTTAAGAACGTCCATAGTATTTCTAGTGCCTCTTCATCCCGGTTGACCTGATGGTAACTCAGGGCGAGTTCGGCGGCTGTTTGAGCGTCTTCAGGCCTATCGCTTAGCGCCTGTTCAAGAGATTGGATTTCAGGGCTGTTTGCCGCTTGGGCGTGCAGCTCCATCTTTGCCACTAAGCCTTTGTAGTAGTTGTCCTGATATTCCATAGGAATGGTATCGAGTAAGGCTTCGGCTTGGTCATAGCTTTGATTCTCTAACAAGCAGTCTGCTAAAGCGAGCTTTACATCACCTTTCTGCTTGATTTCATCAGGTAGTGCTTGTAGCAGTGTTAAAGCCTGAGAATGCTGACCAGATTGAATGAGTTCTAGAGCTTGTTTCAGATTCAGATCATCTTGGCTTGGAAGGTGGTTGGCTAGCATCGCCTGAATCGCGGTGAGCTCCTGGGGACCCCCTAAGCCATCGACAGGTTGACCATTAACAAACAGCGCAATGGTGGGCAGGGCCTGGACACCAAATTGGCTTGCAATCATTTGCTCTTGCTCGCAGTTTAAGAGCGCGAGTGTAAAAGCCCCGTTGTATTGTTGCGCGAGATTTTGCAGATCCGGAATAACTTGTGTACTTTCTTGGCTCATTGGTGCCCAAAAGTGAATCAGGACCGGTGTTTGCATTGAGCCTTCGAGTACTTGACGGAAGTTTTGCTCGTTCAATTCCACAATAAAAGGAGATTGCATTTGGTGATTCCTTGCAAAGAGTTCGATACAACCAACATATGGGCAGCAGCTGCCAATATCAAGGGAATAGCCGATACAAAAACACCGCCCTCCATAGCGGTGTTAATGATGCCTAATGCAAGCGAAGGTGTTTATAAAACGATAAACAGCGTTAGCGCAACACCCACACTTAGCCAGTTTAGCTGGTTCAATGTCATGTTTTTACCGAATGTAACGCTTAGATGAGGTCATGAAGTGAACAACTTCAATGGCTAAATTAGCGTCTTATTATGACGAAAAAATGACACTCGATGATTTATTTTTAAGCAGCCTTTTGTAGAATGCGATCGAGTAGCCGGCTAGGGAGTAATCGCTTTAGTACTGCAAATACTTTGGTTGGCGTAGTCACACGATAGCGAACTTTGGGGGTATCTGACTCTAGCGCATGCAACAAAGGAGCAATACATGACTCTGCTGGTAAAACAAATGCATTGTTTGATGACTCTTTTTCTAGTCTTTCCAACTGCTCTTTATAATGCTGGTGATGCACGCTTGAATTTATATCAATCCATTTCAGAAAGGCACGCAATGCATTCTGTCTAAACTGGGTCTCAATAGGACCTGGTTCGATCAAGCTGATTTGTATACCACTCCCAAACAACTCCAAACGCAAAGTGTCCGTCCAGCCCTCCAGAGCAAATTTAGAGGCATTGTATGCTCCTCGATACTTCATGGCGGCAAAGCCTAACACTGAGCTATTCTGGATAATCCGCCCTTTTCCATTTTGGCGCATACTAGGCAAAACCTCTTGAACGAGTTGATGCCAACTAAAAAAATTGGTTTCGAACTGTTCTCTTAAGGCTTGAGTAGGGAGATCTTCCAAGGCTCCTGGTTGACCGTAAGCCCCATTGTTAAACAGGGCATCAAGTTTCCCGTTCGTCAGTGACAATGCCTGCTTAACCCCATTAGAAATACTATCGCTGTCGGAAAGATCAAGCTGAATGCATGTCAGGCCTTCACTGCGTAAACGTTCTACGTCGGCAAAGTGCCGACACGATGCGATGACCTGATAACCTTTTTGATGAAGTGCATGCGCGCAGACGTAGCCGATCCCTGTGGAACAACCTGTGATAAGAATAGAGTAAGACATGAATTCCTTTCTTCTAGCGAGGCAGATATCAACTAGAATAAAAGATTACTCGCGATGTTGTAACAGATTTTTTAGTGCAGGCTCTAAGCGGGAGTAACTAAAACGAAATCCTAGTTCAGTGAGCTTTTTGGGTTTTGCTCGCAGACTATCGAACAAAAGAATCGAGCTTTCGCCCATTGCCAGACGAAGCGCCCATTTTGGGGTCGACAAAAGATGAGGGCGTTTGAGTGACCTCGCCAATGTTTGGCTAAATTGCTCGTTAGTCACGGGGTGAGGCGCGCATAAATTGAATTCCCCGTGCGCATGCTCCGTTTCGAGCAAGTAGACGATACCTCTGACCATATCTAACATATGTATCCATGGCATGTATTGTTGACCATTACCGATTGGTCCACCTAAGCCTAGCTTATAAGGCAGCAACATTTTATTCAGTGCGCCACCATCTTGACCGAGAACCACCCCAGTCCTGAGTATACAGACTCGCGTCGATTCCGAACGAGCGCGATTCGCGATCTGTTCCCATTTTGCACAAACATGATGAGGGAAACCTTCGTGGTGAACATGCAGACCTTCATCGAAGGGGTGATCTTGTTGGTCACCATAATAGCCGACAGCGGACCCACTGATAAAAACGGCTGGTGGAGAGGTGCTAGCGTGAATCAAATCAACGATTTTTTCGGTGATATTCCAACGGCTTTTACAGATGTTTTTTTTCTGTTTCTCGTTCCAGCGCTTGTCCGCGATAGGCTCACCAGCTAGGTTGACGACGGCATCAAATTCATTGAGATCATGGTACTGCTCTAGCTCAGATACGTATGTAATGTTGCCTAAATCAGCGTGATTGACGACCGCTTTCGCTTTTTCAGGGGAACGGGTGAGCAAAACCACTTCATACGTTGTGAAGTGTTTCAGCAATTCTCTGCCAATAAAACCTGTGCCACCAGTGAGTAGTACTTTCATTCCGCTCTCCTTTGCTCCTCTATTAATATCAGATCACTCCGAATTTAATTTGGCTAATTCTAGTAATTATAGCGAGTTAGCCACCGTTAGGATCACTGATTATGTAAAACTAATAGCCATCACAAAATTAACATTTTGTTACTTTTGTTGGTCATCCCGCTATATGAGTCACACCAAACGGTCATTCTATTTGCCATCATCAACAAGTACTTCACCGACAAAGAGGTGTCTATGCAGGCAATTGCTGCGCTGCTCACAGCGTTTTTAGGCAGCTTACGAGATTTGCTGCCGATTGTTGCTGTAATTGCTTTTTTCCAACTTGTGGTGTTGCAAGAACCCTTGCCTAACATGCTATCGATATTGTTTGGATTGATGCTTGTCGTGATGGGTTTGACCTTCTTTATCTTCGGTTTAGAGATGGGTTTGTTTCCAATCGGTGAGTCCATGGCTCAGGCATTTGCTCGCAAGGGGAGTGTGTTTTGGCTAATGATCTTCGCCTTCTGCCTAGGTTTTGGAACGACGATTGCTGAGCCCGCTTTAACTGCAGTCGCGGATGAGGCCGCAGAAGTAGCAGCAGAAGGGGGCATGATTGCCTCAGAGGATGTTGCCATGGATGACTACGCTAATGGCTTGCGTTATACGGTAGCTCTCTCTGTTGGTATTGCCATTATGCTTGGCGTACTTCGAATTCTAAAAGGATGGTCAATCCAATACATGATTATAGGCGGCTACGTTGGTGTGGTAATACTAACGATGTTTGCCCCTGACAGCATTATCGGGGTGGCCTATGACTCAGGGGGAGTGACGACTTCAACGATAACGGTGCCATTGGTGACAGCTCTCGGCGTTGGGCTTGCATCGGCCATTAAAGGTCGTAACCCGATGATAGATGGTTTCGGATTAATCGCCTTTGCTTCCTTGTTGCCTATGATGTTTGTGATGGTTTATGGAATGGTGGTGGCATGATTGAATGGTCGCACTTTGTTGACACTTTCCTTGGCACTATTAGCGATGTCATCCCTATCGCATCGATTATTTTCGGCTTTCAGTTTGCAGTATTACGCCGCCCGGTAACGAATCTACCCAAAGTATTGCTTGGGTTCGGGTACGTCATTCTTGGTCTATCTCTTTTCCTGATTGGTCTAGAGCTTGCGCTATTCCCTCTGGGGGAAACGATGGCAACTCAGTTGACGGCGCCAGCTTTTTTAGAAGAATTTAGAACTAGCGTATCAGGGAAGATTGGTTGGCAGGACTATTACTGGGTGTATTTATTCGCCTTCTGTATCGGCTTTAGTACAACAATCGCTGAACCCTCTTTGATTGCCGTTGCCATTAAGGCCAACCAAGTGTCGGGTGGCTCAATCAGTGTCAACGGTTTGCGGATAGCCGTCGCGTTAGGAGTGGCAATGGGTATCTCATTGGGGAGTTATAGGATCGTTGTTGGTGACCCTATCCATTACTATATTATCGCGGGCTATATTATTGTTGTTATCCAAACGTTTTATGCCCCCAAGTTAATTGTCCCGCTGGCCTACGATTCTGGTGGCGTCACGACATCTACTGTCACCGTGCCTTTGGTCGCAGCGTTAGGCTTGGGGCTTGCGTCTACAGTTCCTGGAAGAAACCCTATGATTGACGGCTTTGGCTTGATTGCCTTTGCCAGTTTGTTTCCGATGATTTCTGTTATGGGTTATGCCCAAATCACTCGCTGGCTCAACAGAGACACAGCGCAGGAGGATAGTGAAAATGCGCTTTAAATTGATACTGGCTTTTGTGGAAGACAGTCAAACTGAAAAAGTAGTCGATGCTGCACGAAATGCGGGTGCGACAGGTGCGACGGTAATTAATCACGCCAGAGGGGAAGGTCTAAATAAGAAGCGCACCTTTTTTGGTTTGACCCTAGAAGTGCAAAAAGACGTATTGCTGTTCGTTGTCGAAGAGCACCTTTCTCGTCATATTCTTGAAACCATCAGCGAGGTAGGGGAATTTGATCAGGAGTCGGGGCAGGGAATAGCGGTACAGATCGACATTGAAGATGCAGTCGGCGTTGCTCATCAGGTAGAAAAACTAACCAAAGTAGTAGAGGACGAATTATGAGCAGTCATGAAAAAATCCGTGTACGCGATGTGATGGTCAGTTCTTATGTCATGATTGATGGGCTCACGACCGTCAGGGAGGGTATTCAGCTAGCGCGCAGCCATGAAGTGAAAGCTTTGGTTGTGAACAAGCGGAACGAAGACGATGAGTTCGGTCTGGTGCTAATGAATGACATTGCGAAAAAAGTGCTGGCAAAGAATCGCTCGCCTGATCGGATCAATATTTATGAGATCATGACAAAACCGGCTTTATCGGTGGATCCCGACATGAATGTGAAATACTGCGCTCGTTTATTCGAACGTTTTGGCATCAGTCGAGCTCCCGTGATTGAAAATGGTCAGGTTATAGGGATGGTAAGCTACAACAATATTGTGATTAATGGCATGGCGAGAGATGACTAAACAATGTTGAGTCCGTAAAATAGCCTCAATTTTTTTGAGGAAACGATGTCATGAAATTATTTTTTGCCTCAGACTTGCATGGCAGTTTGCCCACAACCGAGAAAATGCTGTCACAATTCGACCAATCTGGTGCTGAGACTTTAGTTTTATTGGGGGATATTCTTAACCACGGGCCGCGCAATCAGGTACCGGAAGGTTACAACCCTCCAGCAGTCGCGCAACGACTCAATCAATACGCCGACCAGATTATTGCGGTAAGAGGTAATTGTGACAGTGAAGTGGATCAGATGTTGCTCTCATTTCCAATGATGATGGATTACGTATGGGTGTTGCTTGAGAGCGGCCATCGCTTGTTTGTTACTCATGGTCATCTGTATAACACGGACAAACGTCCTCCTTTAAAGCGTGGGGACGTGATTGCCCATGGTCATACCCATGTGCCTGTTGCGCAGTGGCAAGGGGAACAAGTCATCTTTAACCCAGGCTCAGTGACGTTTCCACGTAATGGTTTTGAACCTAGTTTCGGTGTCTATGAAGAAGGGGATCTAAAAGTGGTGACCTTCGATAATCAGGTGCTAGCCTCGATTCGACTATAAAAAATGCCCGCTAAAACGGGCATTTTTTACTTAGTATCAGAATGGCCAAGGTCCCTTTCTGGATCTATGATATCTCGGACTTTCTGTTTCAGTACTTTCGCTTCTGGGAAGCCACCATCACGCTTTCTTTCCCAAATAAGAAGACCATTGCAATGAATCTCAAAGCGACCGCCTGTATCGGGATGCAAGGAGACGGTTTCGATCTCTTCACTGAAAGTATGTAGCAGCTCCTGAGATAGCCAGGTAGATCGCAACATCCAATTGCATTGGCGACAGTAATAAATATCGATTTTTGCTTTGTCCATAAACACTCACAGTAATAACTTGATGCCGACCGCAAAGGTCAGCAATTCAAAACAAACCTTAATAACCTGATTACTATAACGAGTGCTCAGGTAAGCGCCTAGTCCTCCGCCAAGGAAGGAACCGAGCAACAAGATGGGTAGCCATGGCCAGTAAATTGGGGCGCCTGCTTGTGCCACCGCAGCACCGCCAATGCCGTTCCAAAATAGCCCGACGCAAATCATTGTTAACGCGACAGCCTGCTTATAGCTGTAACCAAACCAGCGAACTAAGAAGATAGTCACTAATAGCCCAGAGCCCGCCGTGAGAGAGCCATTAATTATCCCAATTACAATCAGGCCCAGCCCGCCGAATATCCAACCTAGCGTATGACGGTTTGTTGGAAGTTCTTTTTGACCCAATTGTTTTTTTAGTCGAGAGTAGACACCTATCGCTAAAATCATCATACCTAACAGTGTTTCGGCGAGTTGATCTGGAATCTTCAATACGATATTGGCGCCAATGATGACCCCTATACTACCGACAGCAATAAGATAGAGAGCGACTTTGAAAGGTATCGTTTTTTGCTTGATGTGAGTGAAGGCTGCACCTAGGCCGAGAGCAACGCTAGCGATTTTATGGGTTGCTAGGGCAACGGAAAATGGTAGGCCAAAGAAAATAAGCAAGGGGAATTGCAAGAGTCCGGCACCACCACCCGACAGAGAAGCAAGCGTGTTTGAGAAAAACGAGCCAATCAGCAGCCCTAGTGAGGAAATCCAATCCATGATTAGTAAAAGTAAAGTAGGGGAACATCACGCCCCCCTTTGATTGAAACTAGTTAGAGAAAAGTACTGTAGAACCGTGGCTTAAACTCGTCAGAAGCAGTGTTTTTTCATTCACAATGTCAATGCGACGACTTTGCTGAGCGTCCATCTTAAAGATCTGCGTAATCAGTTTAAGCTGATCAGCCGTGAAGTCTTTGCTTTGTGCTGAAGAAACATCTTTGAACTCGCTAGGTGAAACCAGCAAGTAGTTATCGCTAATATCCCATTCGCCTATTTCAGATATGCTGATGATGTTCTCATTTTTCGCATTGTTAGCGTACAAACGAACCGTAGCAACTCGAATGTAGCTACCGTTAGGTAAATATTTTACATTGGAAGTGACTTCCACTTTGCGAAGCGGGCCAACAGACTCTTCTTGCAGGCTATCTGTGATCACAGTTACCATTTTTGACTGCCATTCTTTCGCGGTCAGTACTTGCTCCACTTTTAGATCGCTACCCCAGTAAAGCCAACTGCTGAACAGCGCTGACAGAACAAGTAATCCAGCTACGATTTTTTGGTTCATGTCTTTATTCCTATTGACAAACTTTACTGAGGTCTTCTTGGTCAGCAAAAATACGAACAGTGATATTTTCGCCTGAACTGTCAAGAGAGTGAATGTAATTAAGAATCAGCTGGTTGTTTTGACCTCCTGTTGCAATCACCTCTACAGGAGCGACCGTTGAATGAGCAGCGTTATAACGCTTCACACACTGTTCAATGGATGGGTACCATTTGCTCAGATCAGGATGATTAACTGGTGTCATCACTGGAGTTCCGTCATACACAGCAACTTGACGAAATTTTGATTCAGCTGGATTGGTAAATAGAATGACGCACAAAGGCATCAAAATAGCGAGAAGCAGCATGATACGCGTCACCCATTTTGATTTACCTGTGGTAGGCGCGGTTGCGCTATGGGCTGCTTTTTCATCCGGCGTCAATTCGCTTGACTGTGATTCGGTGGTCAATTCTGTTAACTGTTCTTCCGATTCTTCTGAAACGTCTTCTTTTGAAGGTGTCTCACCACTCATCAATGGCGTTGTGCGCTCAACATTACAGATGAGCTGATAGCCGCGTTTTGGCACGGTTTTGACATATTGAGGAGATTTAGTTGAATCCTGAAGTTGCTTGCGCAGAGTTGAAATAGCTTGAGTCAGACTTGAATCATCGACTTCGAAGCCTTGCTCACGCCAAACAAAATCATGCAACTCGTTGCGAGATACGATTTCGTTGGGCTTTTCTGACAGTAAAAGCAGAATGCGACTTTCATTACTTCCCAGACGAATGACTTCACTGTCGTTTAACTTGTCCACTAGGGAGTTCGTATTGGGGTCAAAAGAGAATCTGTTAGCAAGATTAAACTTAGTGCCTATGTTACTCATTGGATATGACCATTATCGTTGTATAGATTTCATCAGATGCGCAAAAAACCCTGATTCAGGGAGCTAACGTTTAGTTTTTTTGATTTTTTTGAGGTGTAAGAATAGTCAATATAAGATCAAAAAAACATTGTTTTTATAATTTTTGACCTTGAATTTACAATTGTCACCCTCATGTTAACTTGCAGATTATCTCAGTATTGGCTCCGCTGACAACGCGGAAAGCTGATAAATATAGATGTTATGGAGTTAGCATGAGCGAAACAGCAACACAAAACAAAGAAACTCGTGGCTTTCAATCTGAAGTAAAACAGCTACTTCACTTAATGATTCATTCTCTTTATTCCAATAAAGAGATTTTTTTACGCGAACTGATTTCGAACGCCTCTGATGCTTCAGATAAGCTGCGTTTTCAGGCGCTATCCAACCCTGATTTATATCAAGGTGACGCTGAATTAGGTGTGAAACTGTCATTTGATGAAGCGACCAATACGCTGACTATTTCAGATAACGGTATTGGCATGAGCCGTGATGATGTCATTGAGCATCTGGGTACGATTGCAAAGTCTGGGACAGCCGAATTTTTCTCAAAGCTGTCAGAAGACCAGTCTAAAGATTCTCAACTGATTGGTCAGTTTGGTGTAGGTTTCTACTCTGCATTTATTGTTGCCGATGCAGTGACAGTGCGCACGCGTGCTGCTGGCCTATCTGCTGATGAAGCGGTTCAGTGGCACTCTGCTGGTGAAGGTGAATACACTATCGAGACCATTTCAAAAGAGTCTCGTGGTACTGATATCGTTCTTCATATGCGTGATGAAGGTAAAGAGTTCCTCAACGAGTGGCGCTTGCGTGAAGTGATCAGCAAGTACTCGGATCACATTGGTATCCCTGTTGCCATTCAGACTGCTGAGCGCGACGAAGAAGGTAAAGAAACAGGTGAGAAGAAGTGGGAGCAAATCAACAAAGCTCAAGCACTTTGGACACGCAACAAATCTGATATCTCTGAAGAAGAGTATCAAGAGTTCTACAAACACGTTTCGCACGACTTCGCTGATCCACTAGTGTGGAGCCACAACCGTGTTGAAGGTAAGAACGATTACACCAGCTTACTGTATATCCCAGCTAAAGCGCCTTGGGACATGATGAACCGTGACCACAAATCGGGTCTCAAACTGTACGTTCAGCGTGTATTTATCATGGATGACGCCGAGCAATTCATGCCTTCTTACCTGCGTTTCGTTCGTGGCTTAATTGATTCAAACGATCTGCCATTGAACGTGTCACGTGAAATTCTACAGGACAACAAAGTCACTCAATCTCTGCGCAACGCTTGTACTAAGCGTGTTCTTACGATGCTTGAGCGCATGGCGAAAAATGACGAAGAGAAGTATCAGTCATTCTGGAAAGAGTTTGGTCTGGTGCTAAAAGAGGGCCCTGCAGAAGACATGAGCAACAAAGAAAAAGTTGCTGGTTTGCTGCGTTTTGCTTCTACAGAAGTGGATTCCTCGGAGCAAACGGTCGGTTTAGCCTCTTACGTAGAGCGTATGAAAGAAGGTCAGGATAAGATTTACTACCTGACAGCAGATAGCTACGCTGCTGCGAAGAACAGCCCCCACTTAGAGCAGTTCAAAGCAAAAGGCATCGAAGTCATTCTGATGTTTGATCGTATCGATGAGTGGTTGATGAACTACCTAACGGAGTTTGATGGTAAGCAGTTCCAGTCGATCACTAAAGCTGGCCTTGACCTGAGCAAGTTTGAGAACGAAGAAGAAAAAGAAAAGCAGAAAGAGACCGAAGAAGAGTTTAAGTCTGTTGTTGAACGTACCAAGGACTACTTAGGCGAACGCGTAAAAGAAGTTCGTACTACGTTCAAGCTAGCTTCAACACCAGCGGTTGTTGTGACCGATGATTTTGAAATGGGCACACAAATGGCGAAATTGCTTGAAGCCGCTGGTCAGGCTGCACCTGAAGTGAAGTACATCTTCGAAATCAACCCAGAACACCAGCTTGTCAAACGCATGGCGGATGAAGCCGATGAAGAAGCGTTTGGTCGTTGGGTCGAAGTGCTTCTTGGTCAGGCAATGTTAGCTGAGCGTGGTTCGATGGAAGACCCGTCTCAATTTGTAGGCGCCATCAACTCGCTTTTGACTAAGGGTTAATAGTCAAACGGTAATAAAAAGCTCGCATCATGCGGGCTTTTTGATTTATTTGCGCTTATCGTGAATAAAACAACGTAAGTTTGCAGCTTAATGTGAGTGTTTAAGCATTCTTTAGTCTTAAGCTGCGCTACGCGAACAGATTGTGTGGTAGAATGCAATCTTGAAACAAAGTGAGCAGGCGTGTAATGTGCACGCCTGTTTTATTGTCAATTGAAAGAACAGTTATACCGAAACTTACCGTGAGCTAAGGCTGTTGTTTGTTATGAACACCATAGTGAGCTTCGGTATAAATCATCATTATCTTAAGAGGATTCAACATGCGCATCATTCTTCTAGGTGCTCCAGGTGCAGGTAAAGGCACACAAGCAAATTTCATCATGGAAAAATACGGTGTTCCGCAAATCTCTACTGGTGACATGCTACGTGCTGCTATCAAAGCAGGTACAGAGCTTGGTAAACAAGCTAAAGCTGTTATCGATGCTGGTCAGCTAGTTTCTGATGAAATTATCCTAGGTCTAATCAAAGAGCGAATTGCTCAAGATGACTGTGAAAAAGGTTTCCTACTAGATGGTTTCCCGCGCACGATTCCTCAGGCTGATGGTCTGAAAGAAATGGGCGTTGATGTCGATTACGTTATTGAATTTGATGTTGCGGATGACGTTATCGTTGAACGCATGGCTGGTCGTCGTGCTCACCTACCTTCTGGCCGTACTTACCACGTAGTGTACAACCCGCCGAAAGTCGAAGGCAAAGACGACGTGACAGGTGAAGATCTGGTTGTTCGTGATGATGACAAAGAAGAAACTGTTCGTGCACGCTTGGGTGTTTACCATGAGCAAACTGCACCGCTTATCGATTACTACGGTAAAGAAGCGGCAGCAGGTAACACCAAGTACCTTAAGTTCGACGGTACTAAACAAGTAGCAGAAGTAAGCGCTGATATTGAGAAAGCATTGGCTTAATTTTGCTAACGGCAGAAATTAAAAGTTTGATATAGTAGAAGCGACCCTGAAGGGTCGCTTTTTTTATCGCTACATATTGATCGATCAAGAAGTTTTCAACGTACAGCCTCTTTTAAAGTGTCGATAGGGTCCTATGCAAAACAATAAAAAACAAGGTGTGCTACTGGTTAACCTAGGTACACCAAAAGCACCGACAGCTTCCGAAGTAAAGCGTTTTCTCAGTCAGTTCTTGCATGACCAACGTGTTGTAGATATGACACGTTGGTTATGGTGTCCGATTCTACATGGCGTCATTTTGCCTATTCGCTCACCCAAAGTTGCCAAGTTGTACGAAAGTGTTTGGATGGATGAGGGATCGCCTCTCATGGTTTACTCTAAACGTCAAGCGGAGAAACTAGCCAAATCTATCGATATTCCAGTCGAACTCGGCATGACTTATGGCAGTCCAAGCCTCCAGTTAGGGATTGAGTCCTTAATAGCAAAAGGCGTGGAAGAGGTCATTGTATTACCACTGTACCCACAATACTCGGGCACAACCACTGCAGCCGTATCAGATGGTTTAACCAAAGCATTTAAAAATATTCCAGTGATGCCAGGGTATAAAATGCTCCGCGACTATCATGACCATCCAACTTACATTAAAGCCTTGGCAGAGAGTGTCAGGCGCTCTTGGGCAGAAAAAGGACGTGGTGATTATTTACTGTGTTCGTACCATGGCATTCCTCAGCGATACGCAGATAATGGGGATATTTATCCCAAGCACTGTGAAGCGACCACAGAATTGTTACGACTGGAATTAGGTTTGAGCGAAGACCAGATGGGCATGACTTATCAATCCCGTTTTGGTCGTGAAGAGTGGCTAAAGCCATATACTGATAAAACGTTGGAACAGCTACCTGCAAAAGGCATTAAGAATCTGGACATTCTCACGCCAGCATTTTCAGCGGATTGTCTTGAAACTCTAGAAGAGATCTCTGAGCAATGTCAGGAGATCTTCATTGAGCATGGTGGAGAGATTTTTAACTTTATACCTTGCTTAAACGATGATGACCTTCATATTAAGATGATGCGTGAGTTGATAGGTCATTAAGTTGGCGAGATTAAGTAGAAAATCCACCTTACGAGGTGGATTTTTTTCAATGATCAATCGTAGGGTTGGCAGAATCGTTCAATCCCCTTCCATAAAACAGATTGTGGTTCCTGAATATATTTGACGCCTTTTAGCGCCTCACCCCAAAGGTCAAGGCATGACTGTTGTCTGTCGGAGCTAGAGTAATGCTCGAGTACCCGCTCAGCCTCAATGATACTGGTGAGGGCAGAAATAGCTTTTAGATACAGAGCGACATACATTTGCTTGTTGCCTATCTTTCTGTTGATGTTGGCTTGCAGTAGCAAAACCAGTGCATTTTCTGGTATCTCGGTCACATACTCTCTTTGAAGCATTCGTAAACTGCGTTCAACTTCACCCGAACGATAAGTGAGGAGTGCTAATAGCATATGCAGATCGGGTGGGGGAGTGGGAGTTTGCTTCCTCACCTTTTTTATCCAACGCTTTAATCCATCGCTAGATTGGTGAGTAAAAAGTAATTCTCGAGTATAAAACAGGACTTCAACCCCAGAGAGCTGGCGTGAGAGCAGTTGTTCAAGGGGCAGCTCTGATACAGGCACAATTTGGCTAGACAACTTTGAGGCTAACGGTTTTATTGGCTGCGGGAGCTTGAAGTATTCACTCAAATCCACATTGAGCTGGTTAATCGTCGCCGCCAAATAGGGAGGATTCAGTTGATATATTTTGCGCCATGCGACACGGCCTGACGCAGAGTGATGAAGAAGGCTCTCCAAGTTCAATATACCATTGGCCTCTTCCCATAAGTTAAAGTTCAGCGTGTAGTCTGAGTCATAGAAGGCTTCTGAACCGGGGAAATTGTCATGTTCGCTTAGACTGTGCAGGTAGTAGGTTGGCGAACTCATATTCGATAGGTGAATATACGGAGAGCAACTTTGAGAATGCAAGATTAGCGCTTTTAGTTTGAGTACTGTTCGGTTCAAGCTCTGTTCTTCATGGTTGATACTATCGAGAAGCAGCCTAACCTGAGGGATATGCAGAGTATGACTTTGTTTGTCTTCTTCAAAATGAGACCAAGTGTGGACCGCGAACACTACTGCGATCGCACTCAATATCAAGTTTAAACTCCAAGAAAAATAGCGTAGCGCTGTTTGTTTTTTTCAACGATCTTGTTAGCTGCTTGAGGAGCTTTGTTCGAGTCCGATGTTTTTGCCACAAGCTGAACGCCGCTTTCTGGAATGTAATAGCCCCGTTTTGGGTAAGTGATGATGATCTTAGATGGATCGGCTTCTTCAGAGTGTTCACGGAAGAGGTTACGCAATAGGCTAATTCTGTTGGTAACCACATTTTTGGAAATGTACTGACTTTCCCAGACCGACTCTATAAATTCTTCAATTGACGTTGGGTTTCCAACGTTTGTGAGTAAAATTTCCAGTAACGCCAAGTTTCTTGGTTCAAGAGATATTTCTCCTTGTTTGGAATGGAGAGTTTTATCCACTGGATTATAGGTAAGATCTGCAATAGCAATATTACATTGTTCTGATTTGGCTTTTTCAAGTAGATTCATGCAGTGCTATCGAAGTACGTCGTGATGGAACAGAGGACGCGAATTCTACCGCAATATCAAGGTTGCTTATAAGTCCTGAACGTGATGTTGGGTGTCTCAAATGTGAGAACTTGAACCGAGATTGTTTAATTTTAAGTGATAGAGGTAGGAAATTCAGGTGTGGTGAGTCCAACCACACCTGATGGCGTTAGCTTAGAAAGAGTAGCTAGCGTTTAGGTAACCAGTGTTTGAAGCATCCACACTCAGTTTAATGACACCAACCTCGTGATCATTTCCGAAGAAACGGCTGTGTCGGTAGCCAAGTTCCATACTAAAGTTATCCGTAAAGTTGTAACCCAAGCCCAAGTTTACGCCAGCCGCTAAACCTGTGTTGGTACTGTCTTTTGAAAGACCATTAGCAGAGACTTCATAGGTACTGTTATAAATACCTAGGTTACCACCAGTTAGAAGGTAGAACTTGTCTGTTAGGTTGTGAAGATAATCAGCACCTGCACCAAACTCATGAGTGGTAGTACTAAACTTAGCAAAGGTAGAGCCAAGGATGTCTTGGTATTCTACGCTAGATTCTGCACCAGCTTGAAGGTATCCATAAGCTCGTACGTTGTTGCTGAAATAGTGGCCACCTTTAAGGCTTAAGAAACCCGTATCGTCATTGATAAAGTATGAGTTGGCATGTTGGCCAGATGTGGTGTAAGAGCCAGCGCCTAGTTCAACTGCAATATAGTTTTCATTAGCAAGTGAAGGCATTGAAATTAGTGCAGCTGATGCTGCTACAAGTAGAGTTTTTTTCATCGTTTTACGCTCAAATAATGGTTTGTATTGAGTTGTGATTGCTTGGGCTGATTTGATGAAAAACAGTGGTTATCATCAATTAACCGTAATATGAGAAATGCGTCACGTATGCTCGCTTTTTCGCCGGAGGGAAGTTAACTGAGCGTGTTGAAAGAAGCTAAAAATAAAATTAAAAATAGTTGAAATAAGTTACATTTTTTATCTAATGACTTGATTTTAAATTGTTAGTTTGGTTTGTGATAAAGGAAAACGCCTCAAAAAGTCAGGCGTTTAAAAATATAAATGTATCAACATAAATGGTTATTACTTGTTTCCTAGGTAAGAACGGTACGCGAATACCTGACCTTGTTCGTTAAACGCATAAACCGAATAGGCGTCTTTTTCATTGCCGTACGCCATACCAGGCGAACCCATCGGCATACCAGGAACGGCTAAACCTTTCGCATTTTTAGGTGGGTTGTCTAAAAAGCTTTAATGTCCTGTGCTGGAACGTGCCCCTCAAAGACAAAACCGTTAATTTCAGCAGTGTGGCATGAGGCCAATTGTGGTTTTATCCCCAGCTTTTGTTTTAATGAATTCATATCATCGTGCAATTTTTCTTCAACCGTGAATCCAGCTTCTTGCATGTGTTTAGTCCATTCTGTACAGCATCCACAGTAGGGTGACTTGTGGTTTAGTACCTCTGCCGCTAGGGCGTGACTGGACAGTAAAAGCAGGGACGCAAAGGAAATAACTTGAGTTTTCATACACACCTCTATGAACGAATCGAAGATTTAAAAAGTCTTAATCGGTTGGCATTGCTCACAACGGTGATTGATGAGAGTGCCATTGCTGCGCCAGCGACGACTGGGCTGAGCAAAAATCCGAAGGCTGGATACAGTACGCCAGCTGCGATTGGAATACCTAAAGAGTTATAAATGAACGCACCGAATAAATTCTGTTTCATGTTTTTAATCGTTGCTTTGGAAAGTTCGATGGCTTTAACAACGGCCAGCGGTGATGAGTTGAGTAAGGTCATTTGTGCACTTTCGATTGCGACGTCGCTACCGCTACCCATGGCGATACCAATATCTGCCAGCGCGAGAGCGGGCGCATCGTTGACTCCATCACCAATCATAGCAACGCGCTTTCCGCTTGCCTGAATTTTAGCCACATGGCCTGCTTTTTCATCTGGTAGTACTTGAGATATTACTTGTTCGATCCCGAGTTGCTGGGCTATCGCCTTAGCAACATGCTGGTTGTCGCCGGTTAACATGACCGGAGTAATTTGCATTGAGCGTAGGGCATCCACCGCTTGCTTCGCATCTTGTTTAATTGGGTCGGCGATGGCGATTAAACCTGATACCTGATTTTGCTGAACGACAATCACTGGGGTCCAAGCATTATTTGCGCAGCGCTGCAGTTCTTGTTCAAGTCCTTCAAGCTTGAGCTCTTGTTTTTGAGCATAAGGCAAAGACACCACCGCGATACTTTCATTTTCTAAAACACCAGTCACTCCCATGCCGCGCATGTTATTGAAATCGCGAACTTCACCCAAACTAAGCTGATGTTCTTGAGCCTGCTTGACGATGGCTTTTGCCAGTGGATGCTCTGAGTATTGCTCTATGCTAGCCGCTGCGGTTAGCAGTTGTTGATCGTCCTGATTAAGAGCGAAGATATGCTGAACGTCAGGCTTGCCCTGAGTTAATGTACCTGTCTTATCAAAAACCACCGTATCAATATTGCTTGCAGACTGAAGTACATCTGCATCTTTGATTAAAATCCCCATTTCAGCGGCTTTACCAATACCAACAGTCACCGATAGTGGGGTCGCTAAACCTAGCGCACACGGACAAGCAATGATCAGTACAGTGGTGGTAACGACCAACATGTAGCTCGCTTTCGGCTCAGGGCCAACCATAAACCATACTAGGGCAGAGAACAGAGCAATCGCGACAACGACAGGGACAAAGACAGCCGAAATTTGATCCGCCAGTTTGGCGATGGCGGGTTTGCTGCTTTGCGCTTCCCGCACCATGGTAATAATCCGCGACAGCATGGTATTGCTACCCACTCCCGTTGCTTCAATGACTAAGCTGCCATCCTGATTTAACGTACCTGCAGAAATCGTATCGCCACATTGTTTGTAGACGGGGACAGGTTCGCCAGTCAGCATAGATTCATCTAGGTAAGACTCACCTGAAACGACGCGCCCATCGATAGGAGCCTTTTCACCGGGTTTAATTCGCAGTTGCATACCTTCTGTTATCTGGTCAATGGCAATCACTTGGTCGTCAGATTCGGTAATCAACACGGCTTCATTAGGCTGAAGTTTAATCAAAGCCTGCAAAGAACGAGTGGTTTTGGCTTTCGCTTTTGCCTCAATGTAATGGCCTAAAGAAATCAGACCGACAATCATCGCGCTGGCTTCAAAGTAAACATGGCGTGACGCTGGTGGAAACCAATCTGGGAAAGCCACAACTAACATTGAGAACAGCCAAGCGGCACCCGTACCCAGCGCAACGAGGGTGTTCATGGTTGCACGCTTGTGTGTAAGGGCTTGCCAAGCGTTGGAGAAGAAGCTTTTTCCTGCGGTGGTAAGAAGCCAGAAACAAATAACCCCAACGACGCCCCAAATTAACTGATCCTGACTGGTACGAATCATCATATTGCCACCCAACACACCCCAAAGCATGAGTGGTACGCCGATGGCAATACCTGCCCATGCACTTTTCTTATGATGAGCTTGCACGGCCATTTGTTGGGCCTGTTGCTTCTCTTGTTGTGTTGCTGGGTCGTCAACAATTTCAGCCTGATAGCCAGCTTCTTTTACTGCATTGGCTATAGCGTTAACGGTTTTGCTGTCTTTATAGGTACTGAAAACTAAGGCACTTTGCTCCGCAAGGTTAACTTGAGCTTTGGCTATGCCTTCTACCTGGGTCAGTGCTCGTTCAACAGACGCCACACAACTGGCACAAGTCATCCCTGAAATCAAAAAATGAAGGGTTTCATTACGATTGGAAGGAGGAAGGTGCGATTTTGGCTGAGTGATTTTTTGTGGTTGAGCCGTTGGCTCTTTTATTTCTGCCTCAGGCTCTCCGGCCTGATAACCGAGAGAGGCGACAAGATCTTTTACTTGTTGCTGTGTGAGTAACGTCGAAAGAGAAAGCCTAGTTTTCGATACATCAAATTGGCCAATATCGTTACTTTCTTTTAAAGCGGACTCAAGTTTGGCCACACATTTACCGCAGCTTAGTCCTGATAGGTCGAACTGATACTGATGACCTGCCTGATACCCTAGAGATTGAATTGACTTTTCTAAATCCGCAAAGCGGCTGTCGCTATCCAGAGTAATGTACTGTGGCGTTAAATCATGGATACTGACCCGATGCTGAGAGGTAAGTTCTCGCTCAACTTTCCGAGCGCAACCCATACAGCTTAAACCAGATAGTGGAATGTCGAACTGACGCATAACATAACCCTCAACGATGAACTGTTGCTGAGAATAAACCTTACCTCAAGGGGAAGGTCAAGCACTGTCAATGAAGAAATACCAAAATGTCAAAACTGACGAGATAGCCGAGTTCGCTATGGTTTAGCTTACGATGTATTTCAATAAAGTCATCACCACTGTTTATCTATAATTATATTGCTCTTAACGGGCGTTATCCTTCCTGCTATCGACGACTACTGGTCGCAGATGCGACGTAGAGTCCAGTTTGTGCAACGCGTGTTTCTCTCCATCAAGTGGCAACCACGGTAAAGATTTATTTCACGGTCAGAAAACATCTCAATCAACCGTGAATTCTGTATAAGACGGATTGTAGATTTGTACATCGGTGCTAAAATACGCGCAATTTTGGCACCATTCATAGACTCTAATGATTGGTGTAGTCATCTAGACAAATCAAGGTATTTTACATGACGGTTAAAACTCGTTTTGCTCCTAGCCCAACAGGCTACCTTCACGTTGGTGGTGCGCGTACTGCACTTTACTCTTGGCTTTTTGCTAAAAACCAAGGCGGTGAATTCGTTCTACGTATCGAAGATACGGATTTAGAACGTAACTCTCAGGAAGCCGTCGATGCGATCCTTGAAGGAATGCAGTGGATGGGGCTTGAGTGGAATGAAGGCCCTTACTTCCAGTCAAAGCGTTTTGACCGTTACAACGAAATGGTTGATAAGCTACTAGCAGAAGACAAAGCTTACAAATGTTATGCGTCTAAAGAGCTGCTAGACGAAATCCGCTCTGAGCAAGAAGCTGCAAAAGAGATGCCGCGTTACGATGCGAATCACCCGAAAATCGTTGCAGCAAACGCAGAAGCGAAAGAAGGCGATGCGTTTGTTATCCGTTTCCGTAACCCGAAAGAAGGTAGTGTGGTATTCGATGATCAGATCCGTGGTCGCATTGAAATCGCAAACAGCCAGCTAGATGATCTTATTATTCGTCGTACTGATGGTGCTCCAACTTACAACTTCGTTGTGGTTGTGGATGACTGGGATATGGGGATCACTCATGTTGTTCGCGGTGAAGACCACATCAACAATACGCCTCGTCAAATCAACATTTATGAAGCGTTAGGTGCACCTGTGCCTACATTCGCGCACTGTGCAATGATCCTAGGCGATGATGGCGCGAAACTGTCTAAGCGTCACGGCGCGGTATCAGTGATGCAATATCGTGACGAAGGTTATCTACCCAATGCTCTAAATAACTACCTAGTGCGTCTAGGCTGGTCTCATGGTGATCAAGAAATCTTTTCTCAAGAAGAGATGATCAATCTATTCACTCTAGATGCCATCTCTAAATCAGCGTCGGCGTTTAACACGGAAAAGCTGCTTTGGTTAAACAACCATTACATCAAGGCTTCGACGCCTGAGTACGTAGCTGAACACCTACAGTGGCATCTAGACAACCAAAATCTAAACATTGACAACGGTCCTGCAATCACAGAAGTGATCAAGCTTGTGGGTGAGCGCTGTAACACTCTCGTAGAGCTTGCAGAGCAAATCCGTTACTTCTACGAAGATTTCTCTGAGTTTGAAGCTGGCGCCGCTAAGAAGCACCTACGTGGTGTCGCTAAAGGCCCGCTAGAGTTGGCTTTAGCAAAAGTTGAAGCGCTAGAAGCGTGGACAACAGCGAACATCAAAGATGGCGTCATCGCAGCCGTTTGTGAAGAGCTAGACATCGGTATGGGTAAAATTGGTATGCCACTGCGTGTTGCAGTAACAGGTGGCGGCCAGTCTCCTTCTGTTGATGCTGTCATGGAGCTTGTAGGTAAAGAGCGCGTTATTGCTCGTATCAAGATGGCGATTGCGTTTATTGCAGAGCGTGAAGCTAACGCATAATAAAAAACACAATCAAGCATATAAACCGTAGCTTAAGGCTACGGTTTTTTTATGTCTTCGTATTGTTTAAAAACTTTAAACGTCGATATAACTCCTTAACCAGGTTGCTCAGTCTGTCGCGGATATCATTGAAAACTATGGTGTAAACCACTCACGCATTCATGTAGAAGGTGCAGGTGAAGCGAATCCAGTCGCATCCAATCAAACTCGTGAAGGACGTATCAAGAATCGCCGGGCGGAAGTCACAATGAATGAGTTTGAGTATCAAGTTCAGCCTTAACTGCACGGCTCACAAAAAGAGTTATTCAAAGCCCTGAATCAACAGGGCTTTGTCATATTTATGAGAAAGTAACTCGTTAATCCCCAAAAAGTGAAATCAGTCTACAAACCTATTTGTACATTTTATGTACCAAGGTGTACTGTTAGTGTGGCCATACTGTAACTTATTGATTGTTATAGTGTGGAATGTTAGTTGCGGCATTTACGCGTTGAGAGTAATAAGGACAACATAATGAAAAAATTAGCAGCGGTCATTTCCACTACACTTCTTCTTGCATCCGCATCGGCGAACGCTCAGTTCTACTTAGGTGCCAAAGCTGGGGCATCTTGGCTCAATGACTCTTGTTCTACAGGCCCATGTGATGACAGCTCTTGGGCTTTGGGGTCATTCGCTGGTTATGAGTTTAATGATATGATCAGCCTTGAAATAGGGCTAGATACCTTGGGTGAGACCACTGGGTTTGGGTACACTGACGCGGGTTTGAGCTCTTATTCTTTTGCCCCTCGATTGACCATGCCTATAGCGGAAAGATTGGATGCTTTTGCTAAACTAGGTGGTGCGTATGTTGAGTACGGCGACAAAGATGACAGTTCGTTACTTGGTGCATTGGGTATCACGTACTCCTTTATGCCAACCATTGATTTTCAACTCGAATACCAGCGTTTAACGGACATTAACGTTGATACTCATCGCTTTAAGGGCAATGCACTGACGCTTGGCTTCATAGCAAAATTTGGTGGTAGTGATGAAGCAGTAGAGCAACCAGTGGAAGAAGAATTGATGGTTGAGGAAGTCGTTGTCGTTGAGCCAATTATCCAGACGTTTGAAACCAAAGTTGTGGATTCCAGCAGTTTTGCACTAAACAGTGCAGAGTTGAAACCACAAAGCAAAACAATGCTGGCCGATTTGGTCACCTTTATGACGAAATTCCCTCAGTCTACTGTTGAAGTTGTCGGTTATACTGACTCTAGCGGTGCCGCGTCATATAACCAGAAACTTTCTGAAAAACGCGCTCAAGCTGTGGCTGAAGTGCTACAAGAACAAGGGATTGATTCCTCAAGAATTACGGCGCGTGGTGAAGGAGAAAATAATCCGATTGCTTCTAACGAAACGAGAGAAGGTCGTGAGCAAAACCGACGTGTCGAAATTATGGTGCCAGCCTTTGAGTATCAGGCCCAATAACGACTTTTGAATTGCACTTTGGAACACCTCTGATGAGAGTCAGGGGTGTTTTTTATTTCAGGTCGATGCTGTTGAGGCGACCCATGAACTCGAGGATTTCCAAATTGTCTTTATTGGCCTCTAGCAGTGCTTTTTGGTCTTAGTGTAAGCCGCAAGTCGCCCATGTTTTTTTATTGAACATACCACGCTTTTGTAGATCAATTTTCCTTTTTCGTCGTAGTTGCGCCAAGCGGCGATGTAGCACTCATCTTTGGCGTTTGGATCAGTTTTGGTGGGACGAGGTTTGAAAATGATTTTGGGTTCTACCGAGTGGGGAAGGCGGGTCATTAAGTAAGGGTCTTTGAGTAACTTGCGCCAAAACTTACCCCACATAGCACTGCCCAGTTCATTGCGAAGTTTAATGGCTTTCTTTAACCCCTTCTTATCACCAATTCTCACGTAGCCGACTGAGCGGTGGAGTACCGTATCATCAGGAGTATGAATATGAATTTTAAACGCAGTCTTAGCTTTAGATATAAAGCGATGACCAGTGTTAGTGGTCAAGTTACTTTTCTTCATTAACTTCTTATGAATAGTTTTGTTAATAGCTATTTTAGTTGAATGTCCTCAATTGTTGAAGCCTTGATTTTCAGCCATAGAATCGATTTGAAGAAATGCTATGGTCGGGTCTTGATATCTCAGTGATATGTCTATGATATAGGCTGGTATTCTATTGCTGCATGTCGATATGCTCTTTGCACAGAATATTGTACATTGACATGAGTTGAGAGGTGGAGTTTTTAAGCTATCGTTGTTCTAACGGTCCTTGAATGGTCAGTTTCTACAGTAGGCTGTAGCATCTTGGCGTCATGGATGTTGCAACAGTAAAGTATCAGGTTAATTAGATGTCTATTTTTGGAATACATTTGCTGACAAAGAAGGTCAGACGGAAGGTTTAATCGTGTCAGGTTTGGCGTATGATCTGATGACAAAAACTCAGCCATCCGAGCTTAAAGGTTATGTTGCTAAACAAGACAATATCATTATTGGATGTAACCTGTTTTCAAAATGACTTTCGAATCCAGTGTTAATCCTATCTTTTGTCCTCGTTGTTTGTTAAGAGAATGGTATATAACACGTGTAATTCTTGAAGTACCTATCGCTGCGATGTAGGCGCTTTTAGACTATCATGACCGGCTTGAGATCAAGAGCGACCACTTATGAATTACAGTAAAGAATACCACAGCAATGGCATCGTTCAGTTTGATGCAGCGAAAGAGTTAATTCAGCTCTTACCAACCCAAGTAGGGCGTTTGCTTGATATTGGTTGCGGTTCCGGGAAAGTCTCTCACCTTATACAGGCATACTCGAATCCTCAGGTAATGGTGGCTATAGATGCCTCGAAGGAAATGCTTGAGCAGGCACATAAGTTATACCCTGACAGTCCGGTTCAGTTCGAACACGCAGATGTTCGTCAGCTCACTACGGAACTCAAATTTGATGTCATCACATCGAATTCATCGTTCCAGTGGTATCAGGATTATGATGCTGCGCTTTCTAACATTAAGGATGCGCTCAATGTGAATGGTGTATTCGTTCTTCAAACCCCCTATAAGCAGGAATGGTGTCCTCAGATCATGGTTCTGATGGCGGAGTTTTTCCGTGCCTACTATCCACAACTTGGCCAAAATTTTCGTATGCCCTGTATGCATTTGGAAAGCCCAGAGGAATACAAAGAAATGTTTGAGTCGAGAGGGTTTAGTGTCCTTTCAATCACACCTAGAGAGTTCGAGTATGTTTTCACAGGTGAAGAGTTTAAAAAGTTCTTTATGTCAGGGGCCTACAAAGTGTATACCTCAGCTTCAAGTTACACACTATCGATTCCTTCGTCCTTCGCTGGCGATCTAGAAAGTTATATTGAAGAGGTCTCGCAGAGTCGTGAGAGCTTTGATGTTTGTATCTTCAGGTTGATTGCGAGTTTTGGTAAGGCATAAGAGAGATAAGCAGATAACAAAAAGCTCGGATAGGTTATCTGAGCTTTTTTATATCGAGATGTGTTAGTTATGCATACTTTGAGTCTTCATCTAACTTAGCAAAGTCATGCTGTTTCTTTACTTTTAGGGTATTGTAGGTAAACACGAGAGCGTAGAGAATAGGGAGAAGAGCGACAGCGTAACCGACTTTAAATAAATAATTGTCAGCAATTTTCTGTAGTAAACTTAACGATGTGGCAGAATTAAAGAATAATCCTATCCAAATGACCGTGTACAGGGCCTGACCAATTGTGCTTGAAATAATAGAACGTGCCCAAATAGGTGCTTTATGCAGTTTTATACTGAGTTTTCTAAAAATAAAGTTGTTTGCTTGGTCGGCTGATAGAATACATAGACTATTAATTAGATATAAATAAATAAGTGGTTCAAAGACTTCTTTATAAGGGGATTGAATATCAAAAGTAGAAAAAGTGAGTGCTATTAATCCTGATGCCAATACGCACATGCCAGCACCAAAGTAAGTGGTAGATTTTGCATACTCATATCTCAATGTTGCATTAATAGTATCGAGAACCAAGAAGGTGAGCGGAAAAATTAAAATACCCGCTGGTTGCCAAGTGCCGAATATTTCAACGCTGTGAGGTGACATAGGAACTGCAACTAATAGTGACGCAAGGTAAAGTGCAGTGAGGAATCCGTACCATTTAATATCAAATTTGGTCATGGGGTCCATGGCGTGGATTAAGTCTCGATGTTCCTTTTTGAAGAATACGACAAGTCCTTTGTTAATCAGCCCCCTAGCTGGCGAACTTAAGACGTAGTCGTTATCTTCATTTGTGTAATATATTAAGCCATTCTCAACCTTCAACAAGTTTAAGCTTCTTGTCATTGATATGTTCCTTACTGATTTTAGTGATAACCTTGCCAATTGGGATGTAATCTTTTTCAGGTTCGTGAGGATACCAAGTTAAATTTATAAAATTATCTACTCTAAATAACTCGATAATGTCTTCACCGCTTTGAAATAAATAGTTTCCGGCACCAAGTTTCTTAGTGCTAATTATATTGATGGACTCATCATTATATATAAGCTTGTGGAACTTGGATATTGGCATACCAGTTTCAAAAAAACCAATCTTTTGAAGCTTAGAATTAACTATACCTTCTACATCGTAATCTCGCTCATAGGTACCATTGCGCTCAACACCTGTCATCAGCCATTCGTAGGATACATTAAGTGCTTTCGCTATTTGGGTCATATTCTTATGCGGGTTTTTAATTTTGTTATTGAGAAGTTTACTCATGTAGCCTCTCTCAATACCCACTTTTCTACATAGCTCAGCTGCAGAAACACCTTTAACAAAAAGAATTTCTTTTAGTCGCCCGCCGATAGTGCTGACATCTTTCAATATACTTCTCCGAATTGTGTTTTATGAACTGTTACACAGTATGAGATTATTTTTTGTTGAAAAAAGTTTCACATTTGACAACGTTATGATTCATATATTAAGCTCTTTTTTGTCGAAAATCTCAAGATTTAGTCTTGGATTATTCGGAGTTGTGCTATGTGATGTTATACAAGCAATGACGGGTCATGCTGCCGTTAATGACTTGAAATGCAACGTACAATGAATATCTGGGCAAGTTGGTTTGGTTTCGATGTTCGAATTGGAAATAGCCTGTTAAGTCTTTTAGGTTAGAAACCCAATTATAGACCCTTGTGTAACGCTATGTTGGTGTGCCTCTTTCTTGAGTGGAAAGGGGCTTTTTTATGCTTAAAATGAGGTTATATTGCTGACACTGATAGTGTTACTTTCTCACGTCAAAAAATTATGGGTTAGCTCAGGGGAGGGGGCTTAAATTGAGGAGTTTGCTGGAACGTCGTTATTTTTTGATTCGATGACGTTGAAAATGGGGGAGTCCTTTCCCTCAGAGATTTATGTCCGGATAGAAAGCCGGAATTTCAAATGGATATTGATTACATTAGGCGCTGCTTGAGTAGAGCTCGTTGAAGCTCCGCAACGGTAATTCGCTCTTCAGGGTTAGGTTTAACCATCTGAGCTAAAAGCGTATCTTCTGCATCCATACGGCCATCTTTAGCTTGCACTAACGCGGTAAATTCACGAATTAACGTCATTTTGTACATACGATCCATTTCGTGTTCGCTGGCGTAAGTATCGCGTTCATCGGTAATCGTTTTCCATACTTCGGCGGCAAATTTCTCGTGCTTCTTAAGCATAAGTGTCATACCCGCAGAAAATACATCGGCAGCAAATGGGTCAAGTAAATAAGGATTTTCTTGAGCTAAGTTCTGGCGAGTCAGCGCGAAATGTGGAACATGTTCTATTTCCGGAGCACTAGTTAACCACGTGAACGCCACGTGAGGGTGCTCAACACCGAAATAGGCTTGTTTTGAACCACCTAGGTCTGCCATATAATATTGCCCATTTTTATGCAAAACGTTCTCGGCTTTTATGTCCCCATGGAAGATGCCTTCTTTTCTTAGTTCCGCTAAAGCATCAACGACTTGAGTAAACATTGTTGAGGTATATGGAATCGCCTCATCGAAAACATCTCCTTCCATCAACTCCATTGCGATGATGTAATCTCCCTCTTTGGTTTGGTATGAACCGTAGTATGAAACAAAACGTGGATGACCATTGAATTTTTTGAGCATGCCAAGTTCATTGTTAATGCTGTTGATGTCTACCTTGTAGCTGGAGATCACTTTCAGGGCCATTTGCACTGCGCTACCACTTGGCAACGTAAAGGTAATCGGATAGATAGCACCAAAAGCACCACTCTGTATTTTGTCCCCTACATGCCAATCAACCCCTGCGTAAATACCCTCTAAACTGCCAGCACTCTGCCCAAATATTTGTGCATTTTGTGCATGAAGTTCGCTGAGTAGTCGAGCTCTAAAGTAAAAGTCTTTTTCATCAGCGAGTTTGTACTTAGAGGCCTTTAGCTCAGTACCTTTGATCAGGTCTGGTTCTACATGGGTTAAGCCCATAGATTGATCAACATGTTTAGGGGACACGATAGAGGCATGTCTTTCTAGAGCAGAATGCTCAAGCCCTGTCATTTTTTCAACAATTTCCACTAGGTTGGATGGGACGAGCCCGGTGTTACCTTGAGCGTCAATCGCTTCCCACCAATCTTCGCTGTAGTCCGTGATGTAAAACTGTTCGCCTTCTTCCAAGGAGAAGACCTTGGTATTCGTCAGACGTTCAATTTCTTCAGTGCCCTCGAAAGCAGCAGCGTCAAAATAGCCAATGGCTTTTACTGTGAACGATGCAGCTTCGCGGGCTTGTTTTGCTTTTAGCTGAGCTAAGTCTCTTCGTTTAAAGAGATCTAAGCTTCTTTGTGTATATTCTGTATCAGCAAAGTTTACCCAACCTGCTTCGCCTGTCTCTCGATTTGCAGCCCATAGCCATGGCATATGTTTATCTTGAATGATCTCAAATTCATCACCCACTTGCATCGCTAATATACCTTGCTCAGCATCGGCATCTCTCGCAATCTTTGCTTTTACCGAATATAGGGAGTCTAACAGAGCAGAATGCGGTTGTTCTTCTAGAGGTTCGTTTAATAACTCTATAGACGCAAGGCCATCAACTTTTTGGGTTGAGATGATTGGTGCGAACGGCTTGCTTAGGTCTTCTTCACCAACAAGGACTGGTGCGCCCAACACAGCATATAGATCAACCGGCTCTTGAATGTCCTCAATCACTTCAACTTCTGAAATATATGGTTGATACTCATCCTCCAACGGCATACCTAAACCTTTTAAGCCTTCAAGTACTTTGCTGAGGTCGATATTTAACTCGGTAGAGTCTCCATCGACCAACGAGGATTGCTTTGATTGCTCAATCAACGTATCAAGCGCTTCTTTTTCTTGAGAAGCAATGCCATCAACCTTTTGTGTTGATGTGATGGGTGCGAGCGGCTTGCTTAAGTCTTCTTCACCAACAACGACTGGTGCGCCCAATACAGCATAAAGATCAACTGGCTCTTGTATGTCCTCAATCACTTCAACTTCAGAAATATATTTCTGATGCTCATCCTCCAACGGCATGCCGAGCCCTTTAAGGCTTTCGAGAATATTAGCCGTGTCAATTTCAAGCTGTTTTTCTTCTTGCTTAGCCATCAGGGCATCAAGCGCTTCTTTTTCTTGAGAAGCAATGCCATCAACCTTTTTGGTTGATGTGATGGGTGCGAGCGGTTTGCTTAAGTCCTGTTCACTAAGGTGGACTGGTGCACCCATGGCAGCATAAAAATCAACTGGCTCTTGGATGTCCTCAATCACTTCAACTTCAGAAATGTGTGGCTGATAGTCTTCCTCCAACGGCATGCCGAGGCCTTTAAGGCTTTCGAGAATATTAGCCGTATCAATTTCAAGCTGGTTTTGTTCTTTTTGTGCTTGCTGTTTAGACAGCTCCAATGCTTTCGACAATTCGATAGCTTCCGCCAGCTCGCGCGCTTCGTTATCACGTAGTTGTTGTTCTTTGAGAGCTTGCTGTTTAGACAGCTCCAATGCTTTCGACAATTCGATAGCTTCCGCCAGCTCGCGCGCTTCGTTATCACGCAGTTGTTGTTCTTTGAGAGCTTGCTGTTTAGACAGCTCCAATGCTTTCGACAGTTCGATAGCTTCCGCCAGCTCGCGCGCTTCGTTATCACGCAGTTGCTGCTCTTGTGCGGCTTGTTGTTTTGATATTTCCAATGCTTGAGAAAGTTCCAATGCTTCTCTTAAGTCTCGTTGTTCATTCAGTTGATGATCTGCCGCATTGGCAGCACCAATGCATCCTAATGCGCACAATATCCCTAAAGATATTTTGGACAAAGATAACCTTCCGGTTTTCTTCTGTGAGTGTTGTATTTTTTTCATAAACGATTTCAAGCTCTAGTTGATTAAAATGAGCTCAGATTTATAACAAATCACTTTTCGTCAGGGTTCATAAATTGATTTATATTTTTTTTTATTTTTTGGGCTTTAGAACGTTTTAGCCTAGACGCAACAAGGGCTTGCTAATCTATGGCTGATAATTTTAACACTTAATTTCATGTAGATACGTAGCCTTGCTCTTTTTCATTGATGGGGTGAATGAGTGGGTTGGTATAGTTAGGGCTGGCAATGGGCTTTTAGGTTTATTTAGGTCCGTTCGGTGTTGAGCAAAGCCAAAAGTCTCATTTTTAACGACGGTAATTCTCTGTCATGGATAAATATACGAGGACCAATGAAGGCAAAATAGGGGCATGTCGCGGCCTGTGCATTTCTTACCTTGTCTACGTTTATGTTGCGAATACCTTGTTCACCTCTCTAATTTCAGCAGGGAAGTATCTTTGTGTGAAAGGCTGCCCCTTAACGGTTATGCCATATGATGGGCTTCAATCTAGTAGAAGTAAGGGACTTTAAGTCGGCCATGATTTTGGTTCAAAGGCTATTTTCAGCGACATATTGGCAACACAAATACCAAAAAGGCCTGACAGCAAATTTGCTCTCAGGCCTTTATTTATCTGGCGCTCCCGACAGGATTCGAACCTGTGACCTATCCCTTAGGAGGGGATCGCGCTATCCAGCTGTGCCACGGGAGCTTGGCTTCATGATACTCAATTGAATCAGATTGTTAAACCCTAACTTACTGATTTAAAGCATCTTGTGCATCACATCGCCAATCTGAATACTGCCCGCCAGTTCAGGCTGATCAACGGTCAGCTCTGCTTCGTTTTCATACACACGGGAGACTGTGAGAGTAATGTTCGATTCTGTCACCTTATTACGCGGTAAACCGCGTTGGTCTATAAAGGATCCTGTATGCCAAAGTTTGAGCTTATCCCCTTGCTGAACGCCGTGGATGCGGCCTAAATCCATAGTAAGGACATTGTCCCACTTTGAAATGATTTCTGGGAGCGTAATCTTACACGATACTTCCGATTCCAAATCTAGCATGATGTTACGGCTGACTCGCAGCATCATATCACCGTATGTTGAGGCCCAGAAACGAGCACTTTTAGTATCGACTTGACTGGTTTTTGGAAATGGCCAGCGCGCCACTTCACGATAATTGCGGTTGTACACTTCATTACCAGTTTTGCCATCGAATACGGTCATTTCCAGCGCAAACTGACGGTTGATGATATCGTCTCTTAACACCTTCTGCTCAATGGTGGCAGTTAAGTCGGTGATAACGCCACCGATGATGTATTGAGCACCTGTGTCTTGTGCGATCATTTTAAGACGTTCCGGATAACGCTGGCTTATTTGATAGTCTGTGGTACCAACAGAGACAAAACTTGCGGATTGTTGGTCAAGTTGGCGATTAATCACAGTCGCAAAATCGTCCCCCACACTATAAATTTGGCCCATGACGGCCTGTTGAGGGGATTCCACGTCGATATTGCCGACCAGAAACGTTTTTTTGTATTGACTGACATGGCAACCTGTTGCCGATGGGTAGATATCAATACGTGCTTTGACAAACATGACGCCACTGCGCACTTTTTGCTCATCGACCAAAATATAGCGAACTTCGGTATTGCTGAATTGATACTCCTTACGGTCACTTTCGAGCAGCGGTCTTAAGTTTGAAATACTGCCGATGTCAGCGCCAGAAAAGCTGATGGCTTTATAGATGGCGTCTTCCAAGGCATGAATACGAGCGACCTCTTCAGAGGAAACCACAGTAGCGGTACCCGTCACTTCATACCATCCAGCAGACGCTATAGTCGCGTAAAGCGAAGCGTAAATGGTTGAAATTAGGACAAGAAGTGATTTTTTCATACTCAGATTCCAAATTGGTTCATTTTTTGCATGTTCTATCTTAGCTGATTTAGGCATTGCCGTTCTGAATGGTTACAGATTTAGAAAAGCAAAGACTGTTCCACTTTTTATGAGAGATAGGAAATGGAACCAATCAGTGCCTAATATGTATCGGAGATTAGAGAATGAAAAGATGGCTAACGCTAGTGCCAGTGGTGTTTCTCACCGCCTGTGCCTATGCTCCAATTTATAACGGTAAAGAACCGTACCCCGGCTCTCAGTTTATGCTGATGGAGAGTCCGCGTCATACTCTTGACTTCTTTATTGAGAGTATGACCGAAGATTTGATGGTATCGAACACCAGTGTGTCAGCGCGGACACCGATTGCCGTTACCTCTTTTGTCGATCTACAAAATATGGATGCAACAAACTGGTTAGGGAACTCGGTCTCGGAAGGGTTTATTCATCAATTCCAGCGCCGAGGGTTTAAAGTAGTCGACTACAAAACGACGGGTTCCATTCAAGTGACTCAGCAAGGTGATTTCGCCTTCAGTCGTGATTGGAAAGATTTGTCTCAGGAGCAAGATATCCAGTATGTCCTGACCGGGACCATGCTTCGTCAGGAAGGCGGAGTTTTGGTCAACGCTCGTGTTGTGGGTATGCAGTCACGTGTGGTTGTTGCCACTGCTCAAGGCTTCTTACCTGCCGATAGAATTGGTCGCGACCTAGATACACTCAACAGTATCCGAACTGAAGACGGTGTTTTGATTCGCTCAGACCCTACAATAAGACAACCTTACACGGTTATTTTACGTCCATAGGGAGTTGAGATGAAGAAGCTATTTTTACTGGCAGTTGCATTAATTATGCTTGGCTGCCAACCGTTGCAGAATATGCGTCCAGATGATTGGTTAACAGCGGTTGGCTACGCTAATATTAGTGAGCAGAAAGGTCGCACAGATGAAGAGCGTCAGGTACGAGCAATGCGTGCCTCTAAGATTGACGCCTATCGGGAGCTTGCAGAGCAAGTATATGGCATGCGAGTGAGCGGCCGAGCCGATCTGCAGGATCAACGTCTAGGTACTGAACTAACCTCTGGTGCGGTCGACGGTGTTATTCGTGGTGCTGAAGTAGTCCGCAGTTATAAAGTGGGCGACAGCTACGTGACTGAATTGCGACTGGACATCAAAAAGATGGATAAATTGCGTGACTATGGTGAAGTGCAGGCTGTGCCAGAAAAACGCCAGCAAACTCTTTTCTAAATATCTCCACCAATCTTCGATCAAAAAAAGCGGCAATCATTGCCGCTTTTGTCTTCAAGCAAATCAGGCTTTAATGTTCGTGCCTAATGTTGTGACATTCTTGGTCTGACCCTCTGCAGTGTAGGTCATACCGAGTTTACCTTGGGTCTGCTGCATCAAGTTATTGAGTTTATTAAAGCTCAACTGTGCCCGTTGAAGAGCTTCACCATTGATTGCATTTGCTTGCTGACAGTCATGGACGATGGATCGAATCTGCTCAACCAGAGGGCTCAACTCTGGGTCGGTAGATAAAGTCGCAACATCTGGATGTTGGCCAATGCGTTGGTCGGTCTGTTGAAGTTGGTTAATTAATGTCAGTTTTTCTTTGGCAAGCTGTTCAATGTCTTTCGCGACTCTGCTAGCAATGGCCACTTTCTCTTTCTCCAACAGCAATGAAAGATCGGTTGCGCTTTTGAGTTGAAACTCAATTAAACTGCTTAGGCCTGCCATGACAGAAACTCGTTACTCGAAACCGCCAAGTTCTTTCTCGAACTTGATCATATTGTCAGCCAGCTTTTGAGGGTCAACGCTGTAAGAGCCATTTGCTATGGCTTCTTTGATAGCGGCAACTTTGGCCTGGTCAAAGCTTGGCTGGCTAGCAAGTTGGGTATGCATTTCACCGACTGCCTTACCTTGTTGACTTAAGGATACAGAGTCTTGTGCAACTTCAGATTTTTTTGCTGAATCCGTTGCAGAAGGGCTGCTTTCATTACGCGCTGTGTTTCTCGTCGACGTTGTCACCGTCTGTCCAGAGCGTATATTATCAATGCCTGCCATATATGTGAGCCTTTCGTGTTTAGAATCTTATGTTGTCAATATCGACTAGAGCAGGGATTACTTTAGGTTTTTTTTAAATCGATCAAAAAACAACCGTCACCTCAGAAATCCCTGTGACCCTACCTTCAATTATACGGTTGGATTTTATATTTTTCACTCTTATCTGCTCACCATGTGACCCATCTGTGAGTGCTGTGCCCTTAGTTGTAATGGTCATACCTGACTTTATCGCTTTGATTGTGACCGTTTCATTGCGGCAAACTACACATACATCATTGCTTTCAATGACTTCGCCAGCACGTAGATTTTTTTTTGTTTTTGCCCCAATTACGGCATCAATGTTGGAAAAGCCTTGCCGCCTGAAGCGTTGCAAGTCTACCATATTAATAGTGACATCTTGTCGAGAGATTACTTGGCCTCGACTAAGCGGACCAACGAGCACAACTTGAGGACCAGAACGAGTTAGTCTGACGGGAACATATAATTTCCAGTTATCTTCGCTACACTCTACTAACACTGTGATGTTACTGGCGTTAGGGTTGGTAGAGGAGGAGGATGTGTCTAGCGGGCTAGGGCAATCAGTGGCGGAGACACGGCTGTCAATGTTTGCCGCTCTTGCGTCCAGTGTACCACCTAAAGGCCATTCGATGGTTGATAGAACGTACTCTTCTGCTGCTCTCTGGATAGTGATAATTTGCTCAGGTGTGGCTGATGTTGCTGAAAAACTAAAGAAAAAGCATAAAAAGACGATAGACTTATAAAAGTTTTTATAGAAAGCTCTACAATTAGTTATGGAAAATGAGCATAAGTGTGATTTTAAGTATGTCATTCTGTTTCTCTAATAGTTTTACATGGCCGTTAGTAGACTACCATTTTTTTAGCATGAAAGTTTGAGATGGAGATGAGCTTATGTCGGGTATTCTTGATTCGGTGAATCAGCGTACGCAACTCGTCGGTCAAAACCGATTGGAACTCTTAACGTTTCGCCTGATGGGGCGACAACGCTACGGGATAAACGTATTTAAAGTAAAAGAGGTACTTCAGTGCCCCAAGCTTACTTCGATGCCAAACTTGCACCATTTAGTCAAAGGTGTGGCTCATATCCGTGGCCATACTGTGTCAGTTATTGATTTGAGTTTAGCTGTTGGTGGTCGTCCGACTACGGATGTTGAAAAAGCGTTTGTTGTTATTGCTGAATTTAACCGTACGATCCAAGCTTTCCTTGTGACATCAGTAGAACGTATCATTAACATGCACTGGGAAGCGATACTGCCACCGCCTGAAGGCGCTGGTAAATCCAATTATTTGACGGCAGTCACTAACATTGATAACGAGCTTGTCGAGATCCTCGATGTTGAAAAAATCCTTGCAGAAATCGCGCCAGTTGACGAAACAATGGACGCCTCAATCGGCGAGGAGATAGCTCAGGTCGAGTCACAGAAAGAGATAGTTCGCCGAATTTTAATCGCGGACGACTCCACTGTTGCCCGTAAGCAAGTTGAACGTGCAATTACATCACTGGGCTTTGAAGCCATAGCTGTTATTGATGGAAAGCAAGCTTATGAAAAATTGGTTGAAATGGCTGCGGAAGGCAGTATCTACGACCAGATTTCATTAGTTATCTCCGACATAGAGATGCCAGAAATGGATGGCTATACTTTAACAGCAGAAGTAAGACGTAACCCTGATCTTAAAGATCTTTATGTTATTCTCCATTCATCACTCAGTGGTGTATTTAACCAAGCGATGGTTGAGCGTGTAGGAGCTAACTCCTTTATTGCGAAATTCAACCCTGATGAACTTGGTAATGCAGTGAAGACTGCGCTTACTGAATAAAGAGAAGTAAATGACAGCGATAACTATAAGCGATCAAGAGTATCGTGATTTCAGCCGTTTCTTAGAATCTCAATGTGGTATTGTGCTGGGTGACAGCAAGCAATACTTAGTGAGGAGTCGATTGAGCCCTCTGGTGACAAAGTTTAAGCTCAGCTCTTTGTCCGATCTTCTTCGAGATGTTGTCACTGGTCGTAACCGAGAGTTACGTGTTGCCGCTGTGGATGCTATGACAACCAACGAAACGCTTTGGTTTCGTGATACTTACCCATTTGAAGTCCTTGCTAATAAACTGCTGCCGGAAGCGGCGGCAAGCAAACGACCAATAAAAATCTGGTCAGCAGCGAGTTCTTCTGGTCAGGAGCCATATTCCATGGCGATGACTATTCTCGAAACTCAACAACGCAAACCAGGAATGTTGCCCAACGTATCTGTCACGGCAACAGACATTTCTGCGAGTATGCTGGATATGTGTCGCGCCGGTGTTTACGATAACCTTGCGCTTGGGCGTGGTCTGTCTCCTGAGCGTCGTCGAAATTTCTTTGAGGACGCTGGCGATGGCCGGATGAAGGTCAAAGATAACGTTAAGCGTTTGGTTAATTTCCGCCCTCAAAACCTGATGGACAGTTATGCCTTGTTAGGTAAGTTCGATATCATTTTCTGTCGTAACGTGTTGATTTATTTCTCTCCTGACATGAAATCTCAGGTTTTAAACCAGATGGCTAACAGTTTAAACCCAGGAGGACATCTACTACTTGGAGCGTCTGAGTCTTTAACTGGATTAACTGACCGTTTCGAGATGGTCCGCTGTAACCCAGGTATTATTTATAAACTTAAATAAGCTTTACTCATTTCATTCAAGCCCAGCGACGACAACTCGCTGGGCTTTTTCGTATTGGTATTATGTCTCTATACTTATAGGGACATTCCATGGCACCACAATTTCACACTTTGGCGTGGTATTTGCTGATGGACTTATGACAAAGAAATTAGGATTCGATTAAAGTTGGTACGCTAATTGCTTTGTTATTCAGTAGTAACGGTCAGTTCTTTTTATGTAGAGGTTAACATGGCTATATCTTTCGACAACGCATTAGGTATCCACCAATACACGGTGGGCGTACGTGAGCGCAATGCTGAGGTGATTTCCACCAACATTGCTCAGGCGAACACTCCTGGCTATAAATCGAAAGGCATGGACTTCCAAAAGGCATTGCAGGCGGCAACGTCGGAGGCAAGCATTGGACTTAGCCGTACCGACAGTCGGCACATTCCTGCCTCTACACAAGTGACTGGGGAAGTGCTTTATCGACTTCCGACTCAACCTGACACCGGTGATGGCAACACGGTGGATGTAGATTTGGAACGTAACTTGTTTATGCAAAACCAAATTAGACATCAGGCATCACTTGACTTCTTAGGAAGTAAATTCAAGAACTTAACGAAAGCATTAAAGGGGAGTAACTAGATGAGCTTGTTTAACGTTTTCAATGTAACTGGTTCTGCCATGAGCGCTGAATCTGTTCGTCTAAATACAACCTCAAGCAACTTGGCAAACGCCGATAGTGTCTCTAGCTCTGCGAAAGACACTTATAAAGCTCGCCACGCTGTATTTGGTGCTGAGTTAAGTAAGGCTAAGTATGGTCGAGACCATACGGTGCCGGTGCAAGTATTGGGGATAGTTGAAAGTGATAAACCGCTTGATGCGGAGTACAACCCAGATCACCCACTCGCTAATGACGATGGCTATATCTACAAGCCAAACGTTAATGTGATGGAAGAGATGGCTAATATGATATCTGCTTCTCGTTCATATCAAACGAATGTGCAAGTAGCAGATGCAAGCAAACAAATGCTGCTGCGTACGCTGCAGATGGGTCAATAAGGATAGGAGGTAACATATGGCCGGGGGCATTAATAATAATGTTGGTCAGAGTGGCTTGTCCTATGTTGACCAGCTTAAACAACTTCAGGACAAGAATAAGCCTGATGAAACAACAGGTAAGCAGGATCTTAAACAAGAAGACTTCTTATCTTTGCTCACCAAGCAGCTTGCCCAGCAAGATCCGTTTAAGCCGGTTAGCAATGACCAGATGATTGCTCAAATGGCGTCGTTTGCGACGGTGGATGGTATCGGAAAAATGAACAATCAGTTTGAAACACTGAATGCATCGATGACGTCCAACCAAGCACTTCAGGCATCATCACTTGTCGGTCGGGACGTTTTAGTTCCAGGGGCGGCTGGGGTGAAGGCTGGTGACGGAGCCATGGCTGCTATGGTCAAACTGCCTCAATCCGTTGATAACTTGATGGTGAGAGTTGAAGACCAAATGGGGCAGCTAATCCGTACCTTTGATGTCGGTTCAAAACCTGCAGGTGACAACCGCGTTGAGTGGGATGGTAAAGATCAAAACGGTAATCCATTGCCGGCTGGCAAATACAATGTGAAAGCATCAGGTTTGCTGGACGGGCAGGCGAAAGATTTTGAAGTTTCGACTTACGCTAACGTAAATAGCGTCTTGCTCGGTAAAGGTGATGGTAACGTACTACTCAATCTGGCTGGCTTTGAGTCGCCAGTTCGACTTGCTGAAGTACTAGAAGTTGGCAAAGCGTAACTCTACTTGATGTAGTAAAGCTAGCTAGATTAGGAGATTTTGGAATGTCATATGTTGCATTAAGCGGTTTGTCCGCAGCTCAGTTAGATCTGAACACAACCAGTAACAACATTGCGAACGCGAATACCTTTGGTTTCAAAGAGTCTCGTGCTGAGTTCGGCGATGTTTACTCAAACTCACTTTTTACTCACGCTAAAACAACACCTGGACAAGGTGTACAAGCTCAAAAAGTTGCTCAGCAATTTCATGAAGGTTCTAGTATCTATACTAACAACCCAATGGATTTGCGTATTAGCGGCACTGGCTTTTTTGCGGTAGCAAAAGATCGACTAACGCCAACAACCAATGAGTTAACGCGTAATGGTGCTTTTCACCTAAACAAAGATAACTACATGGTTACGTCGAACGACGAGTTTTTGTTGGGTTATCAAGTGAACAAAGATACTGGTGATGTTCTGTCTTACGAGCCTTCGCCAATTAATATTCCGAAAGAGTTCGGTAAACCGAAGCAGACTGCAAACATTGAAGTCGGCGTCAACTTGCCAGCGAATGGTGATCTGAAAGATCCTGCCCTGTTTGATTTCACAGATCCTGAAACCTACAACCGTTCAACCTCTTCTACGGTTTATGACTCAATGGGTCAATCGTACAAGATGACAACTTACTACCTTAAAGACCAGAATCAGCCTAACACTTGGCAAACCTACTACACCGTGACTGATAGTGCAGGTGAGAAGGCGATTAACATTGTTGGTGGCGACGTTTCGGCACCTACTGGTCATGTTGGTCATAGTATGAAGTTCAACAATGACGGTACTCTCGCTAGCCTCAACAATGGTCAAAATATTGTTTCTGAACCTTTAGGTACGGGCGCTAACCCAGTCGATCTAAACGGTGCAGACGCAAACCAGACTCTGAACTTTAATTTAGACAGTGCGACTCAGTTTGCTGCGCCGTTTGAGCTAACTAAGTTTGATGAAGATGGTGCGACGACAGGCTTCTTGACTAAAGTTGATTTTGACGAGAACGGTAGCGTGTTAGGTACATACTCAAACGGTGAAAACATTATTCTTGGGCGTGTCTCTTTAGTTCGTGTTGCTAACGAACAAGGTCTGGACAAGAAGGGTGGTACACAGTGGGATGCTACTCAGTTCTCTGGTGACAAGATCTGGGGTGAGTCAAACAAAGGTTCATTCGGTAGCATCAGCAGCGGTACTCTAGAGCAGTCAAACATTGATATGACTCAGGAGCTTGTTGACTTGATCTCGGCGCAACGTAACTTCCAAGCTAACTCACGTTCTTTAGAAGTGCATAACCAAACTCAACAGAACATCCTGCAGATTCGTTAACCACGGTTCTGAGAGTTTAAAGACATTCCGCAATCATCTGAATAGCAAGCTGGTGGCAACAACCAGCTTGCTATTATTGCCACCCGTGGCAATTCTTTTCATTTATTTCTCTTCCCTATCAATAAAAAAACCATAAAACATTGATATTTAATGGATTTTAAAGTTGGCATACCATTTGCTTTATTGATCTTAATTGTGATTATTGGAGCAAATTATGGATCGTGCACTGTTTCTTGCTATGAGTGGCGCAAAGCAGAATATGCAGGCTATGCAGCTTAGAGCGAACAACCTAGCAAACGTCAGCACCACAGGTTTCCGTGCTGACTTGGCGCAAGCCCGTTCTATGCAAGCCTACGGTGATGGTATGCCAAGCCGTGTCTTCAGCATGACAGAGCGTCCGGGCCATAATTTTCAGCAAGGTAGCGTGATTACCACAGGACGGGACTTAGATGTCACCATTCAGGATCAAGGTTGGATCTCCGTTCTTGATAACACAGGTAAAGAAGGCCTGACACGCAATGGCAACATGAATGTTGATGTTAATGGCATGCTGACAACGGGGAATGGCAACTTAGTCTTGGGAGAGACTGGAGCACCAATTACGATACCTATCCCAGTTAGCAAGATTGAAGTCGGTACAGACGGTACGATTTCTGTGGTTCCGCAAGGTGCGCCAGCAGACGCGATTGAAATCGTCGATCGAATTAAGCTTACCAGTACCAATAACCAGTCACTTTACAAAGATGTCAACGGGTTATTCCGTGCCAAAGATCCTAATGCCGCATACGAAATGGATGCCGGCGTCAAACTGCTGACCGGTGCGTTGGAAGGCAGTAACGTCAATGCAATTGGCGAAATGACCAATCTGATTGACCTCCAGCGTCAGTTCGAGATGCAGGTCAAGATGATGAGTACAGCAGAAGAGATGGACAAATCGTCTAATTCACTGCTTCGCATGAGCTAACCAGATTATTAGGAGAGAGATATGCATCCGGCATTATGGGTAAGTAAAACGGGCCTAGACGCTCAGCAAACCAATATTTCAACGATTTCGAACAATTTGGCGAACGCCTCAACAGTGGGCTACAAAAAAAGCCGTGCGGTATTCGAAGATTTGTTCTATCAAAACATCAACCAGCCTGGTGGTCAGTCTTCGCAAAACACAGAACTGCCAAGCGGCTTGATGCTGGGTGCAGGCTCAAAAGTCGTTGCGACGCAAAAAGTTCATACTCAAGGCAACACTCAGACCACGAATAATAGTCTCGATATGATGATCGAAGGTGATGGTTTCTTCCAGATCCTAATGCCAGACGGCAACATTGGTTATAGCCGTAATGGCCAATTCACCGTTAATGACGAAGGTGTCGTAGTGACATCTGGTGCAGGCTACCCACTCGAGCCAGAAATTGCCATTCCTGAAGATGCGATAAGTATTACGATCGGTACGGATGGTGAGGTGTCTGTGCGAGTGCGTGGTCAGCAAGACAACCAAGTCGTTGGTCAGATAGCAACCGTAGATTTTGTTAACCCCGGAGGCCTCGAGCCTATTGGACAAAACCTATACTTGCCGACTGGTGCAAGCGGCGATCCTCAAGAAGGGGTTCCCGGCTTTGATGGCTTTGGTGATATCCGTCAATCCATGTTGGAAACGTCGAACGTAAATGTCACCGAAGAACTGGTGAATATGATAGAAGCTCAACGTGTTTATGAGATGAACTCAAAAGTAATCTCAGCTGTTGATAAGATGATGAGCTTCGTTAACCAGCAGCTATAAGCTTGAGAAATTGAGGAATCACCTATGAATCGCTTACTGACCATAACAGCTATCGCTCTACTATCAGGCTGTTCAATGCTGGAAGCACCCATTGAGTCATCGGATGTTGTTCAGGGGACGACGACGGTCGATGCCGTTGAAGGGGATAAATCCCAAGACGGAAGCTCTGGTATTATTGACTCCCTTCGTGGAAGAACCGATCCCGTAGCAGGTGACCCTGCTTGGGCGCCAATCCATCCAAAGCATAAACCAGAGCATTATGCGGCAGAAACAGGGTCTCTTTTCAATACGACTCAGGCGACTAGTCTTTATGATGATTCCAAACCGCGTGGTGTGGGTGACATCATTACTGTGACTTTAGATGAAAATACCAAAGCTGCAAAAAGCTCCGATGCGGATTTGTCGAAAAACAATGATGCGTCAATGGATCCACTAGAAGTGGGTGGTCAGCAACTTAACATTGGTGATTACAACTTCTCGTACAATTTGAGCAATGATAACAAGTTCAGTGGCAGTGCGGCCGCAAACCAGAGTAACAGTATTTCCGGTTCAATTACTGTTGAAGTGGTTGAAGTACTAGCAAACGGCAATTTGGTGATTCGTGGTGAAAAATGGTTAACGCTCAATACTGGGGATGAATATATCCGTCTAAGCGGCACAATTCGCCCAGATGATATTTCCTATGAGAATACAATAGCCTCGAACCGCATCTCTAACGCTAGAATTCGCTATTCAGGTACTGGCACTCAACAAGATATGCAAGAACCTGGATTCTTGGCACGATTCTTTAATGTGGCTTTATAAGTCAGCTTGAAGTCGAAGTTTTGGCGCAGAGTATTGAGTAAAGGTATCCCGATGAAGAAGCTATTTTTGTTACTGATCAGCATGATTATTGTATCGACGCACGCTTACGCTGCACGTATCAAAGACGTGTCGCAAGTCGCAGGGGTACGTAGTAACCAATTGGTTGGCTACGGTTTGGTCACTGGATTACCTGGTACCGGGGAGTCGACGCCTTTTACTGATCAAAGCTTTAACGCCATGCTCGAAAATTTTGGTATTCAGCTTCCCCCTGGCACTAAACCGAAATCAAAGAACGTCGCAGCCGTCATTGTTACTGCTGACTTAGCCGCTTTTTCTAAGCAAGGCCAGACCATCGACGTCACTGTTTCATCTATCGGTTCAGCGAAAAGCTTGCGTGGCGGCACCTTGATGCAGACGATGCTAAAAGGTCTTGATGGGCAAATTTATGCCGTTGCTCAAGGTAATTTGGTCGTCAGTGGTTTTAGTGCGACTGGAGCGGATGGTTCAAAAATTGTCGGTAATAATCCAACGGCGGGCATGATTTCTAATGGTGCGATCGTTGAACGTGAAATTCCATCACCATTTGCTCGCGGAGATTACATTACCTTTAACTTATTAGAATCTGATTTCACGACTGCGCAGCGTATGGCAGATGCGGTCAACAACTTTCTTGGTCCACAAATGGCTCAAGCGATTGACGCCACTTCCGTTAAAGTTCGTGCTCCACGTGATATCTCTCAACGAGTCTCGTTCCTGTCTGCAATTGAGAACCTCGAATTTAACCCTGCTGAAGGTTCTGCAAAAATTATCGTCAACTCACGTACTGGTACCATTGTTGTTGGCAAGCATGTTCGACTCAAACCAGCGGCTGTGACTCATGGCGGAATGACTGTTGCTATCAAAGAAAATCTTAATGTTAGTCAGCCAAACGCGTTTGGTGGTGGCGAGACAGTCGTTACGCCAGACACGGATATTGAAGTGACCGAAGAGCAAGGAAAAATGTTTAAGTTCGAACCAGGACTGACGCTAGATGATCTCGTTCGTGCGGTTAACGAAGTCGGAGCTGCGCCGTCAGATCTTATGGCTATTCTCCAAGCGCTCAAACAAGCAGGTGCCATTGAAGGTCAGTTGATCGTAATCTAAGGAGAAGCGTTATGATTAACAATGGAAAAGATATCGGGTTTATTCACGATATCGCTAATCTCGACAAATTACGTCAAAAAGCGGTCGATGGAGATGAAAACAGTGAAAGGGAAGCACTGAGTGCAGCCGCGAAGCAGTTCGAAGCTATCTTTACTTCTATGCTGTTTAAGTCGATGCGTGATGCGAACTCGACATTTGAATCTGGCCTGATGGACAGCCAAAATCAGCAATTTTATCGCCAGATGATGGATGAGCAAATGGCGAGTGAACTCAGTTCCTCTGGCTCTCTTGGGTTAGCAGATATGATAGTAGCTCAGCTCACTTCAGGATCAGTGGAAAACCCTAATGCCGCCACTCGCGAAGCCGATTTTGAGGCTTTGATGAACAAAATTGACCATGTTCGTCAATCTCGCCGAGAGAACCCTCAACTTGAGCCTGTTGCTTCCAGTGCCCCAACATCGACTTCATTCGAGTCTCCGGAGTCTTTCGTAACCTCAATGAAACCGTATGCTGATAAAGCAGCACGAGCACTAGGCGTAGACTCATCTTTGCTATTGGCTCAGGCAGCGTTGGAAACGGGATGGGGGCAAAAGATGGTCAGTAATGGTCGTGGTAGCAGCAACAATTTGTTTAACATCAAAGCTGACAAGAGCTGGAGCGGAGATAAAGTGGCGACACAAACCCTTGAATATCATCAAGGTGTTCCGGTAAAAGAAAAGGCGGCGTTTCGTTCGTACGCTAACTTTGAAGAAAGCTTTAATGATTATGTACGCTTCTTGAATGACAACCCTCGCTATACAATGGCGCTTCGTCATCAAGGTAACAATGAACAGTTTATTCACGGTATTCATCAGGCAGGTTATGCGACCGACCCGCAGTATGCAGATAAGGTACTAAGGGTTAAAGCGCAAATCGATCAGATGTAAGGATGGACTTCGTCCTGAGATACTGAAACGGGCTTCGCCCTACAGATATCGGAACGGACTTCGTCCTACAGAACACTCCGTTTCGAGAGGCGAGAGGAGCTATTGACAGAGCTTCTCTCCAATTAGATAAAATCATCCCGCATCCCGCATCCCGCATCCCGCATCCCGCATCCCGCATCCCGCATCCCGCATCCCGCATCCCGCATTTGGCACACATATTGCTTTTAGTTAACTAAGTTATTCAGTTCTACTGATTTTATTAGGTTTCCTGGGGGCTATATGGCGTCTGATCTTCTGAATCTTGGTTCGCAAAGCGTACTGACGGCTCAGAGACAACTTAACACCACGGGCCATAACATCTCTAATGTCAATACAGAGGGTTATAGCCGTCAGTCGGTGATCCAAGGTGCGAATATGCCACGCCAATATGGTGGGGAAACCTATGGCATGGGCGTGCATGTGGAAAAAGTTCGCCGCTCTTGGGATCAATTTGCCGTCAACGAGATGAACATCTCAACGACGAATTACGCGCACAAGGTCGATGATGAGGCTAATCTAGAAATGTTATCCAACATGCTGTCATCGGTCGCTTCGAAAAAAATCCCTGAAAACCTCAATGAATGGTTTGATGCTGTCAAGTCATTAGCTGATAGTCCCAATGACGTTGGGGCACGAAAAGTGGTGCTGGAAAAAGCGGATTTGATCACCCAAAACCTCAATGACTTTCACGAAACGATACGTCGGCAGTCAGATGTTACGAACAAAAAACTTGATCTCGGTATTGAACGAGTCAACCAGCTCGCTTTGGAAATCAGAGACTTACATCGCTTGATGATGCGTACTCCTGGCCCGCATAATGATTTAATGGATCAGCATGAGAAGCTAATAACAGAGTTGTCCGAATACACTAAGGTGACGGTAACGCCGCGTAAAAACGCAGAAGGTTTTAACGTTCATATTGGTAATGGACACACCCTAGTCTCAGGCACTGAGGCTAGCCAGTTGAAAATGATTGATGGCTATCCTGATGTTCATCAGCGTCGTTTAGCAATGATAGAAGGCAAAGGCATTAAAGCCATCACCACGAAAGACATTGATGGCAAACTCGGTGCGATGCTGACGATGCGTGATGAGAAGATCCCTTATCTGATGGATGAATTAGGTAGGATGGCGACCGCTTTTTCTTATGATGTGAACGAACTTCAATCTCAAGGTTTAGATCTCAGAGGTAACATCGGTGGGTTAGTCTTTACCGACGTAAACTCTGAAGTGGTGGCTAAGTCTCGTGTTATCACCTCTTCTAACTCTACTGCTGATCTTGAAGTATACATCGAAGACACCAATAAATTGGTGGGTGGCCAGTATTCACTTCAATTTAATGGTGGTGACTACTACATAACGCGTCCAAATGGTGATATGTCGATTGTTCCTGTGGTCGGAAACTCAATATCGCTCGATGGTATTCGCATTGACATCAACAACGGTCTACAGGCGGGTGAGCGAGTATTGATCAGACCGACCCGCAATGGGGCTGCGCAAATGAAGATGGCAACCAATGACCCTTCTGCTATTGCTGCACAGAGTTACGAAGCCTCAACGACGTTTGCTCAGGGAAGCGCCACCTTTTCTATTGATACAGCGGGTGACTTACGCGAATTTGAGGTGATTATTTCACCAGATGGCAAGCAGTTTGCCGTCACAGACACCAAAGGTAAGATTCTACTTCAACCTCAGGCTTACCCACCTACAGGGCCTGTGACCGTGCAAGGTACCACGTTTGAGTTGTCTGCAGGGGCGATTGCTAATGACAAGTTCACGGCAAACCTTGTCCCATCCGAAGGTGATAACGGCAACTTACTGAAAATGCAGAATATCCAGACCAACAAGCACCTCAATGATGGTGAATCAACGGTATTGGATATCTACCATAACCTGAATACTGATGTAGGCCTGCAAATGTCCACGGCGTCTCGCTTAACCGACGTATCGCGTCTGGAGAAAGAAGCCGCGCAAGAAAGGGTCGCTTCTATCTCTGGGGTTAACCTTGATGAAGAAGCTGCCAACATGATGAAGTTTCAGCAGGCTTACATGGCATCATCTCGCATTATGCAAGCGGCGAACGATACCTTTAACACCATATTGGCGTTGAGATAGAGGAGGCAGATAAATGATGAATCGTATTTCCAGCTTCCATAACTATCAATCGGTACAGAATGATCTACGCCGCCAGGAAGCCAAAGTTCACCACAATCAAGCTCAGCTAGCTTCGGGTAAGAAGTTAATGCGAGCCAGTGATGATCCGTTAGCGACGCATTACATCCAAAACATTGGTCAACAGAAAGAGCAGTTACGCCAGTTTACCGATGCGATTGTACTTAGTCGCAACCGTCTAGAGCACCATGAAGTAATTATTTCCAATGCGGAACAGTATGCTGATGAAGCCAAGCGTACGGTCATGGAGATGATTAATGGTTCTTTATCACCTGAAGATCGAATCGCGAAGCGCCGTGAGTTGTTGGAAATTTCGAATAATTTCCTCAATCTTTCCAATGTGCAAGATGAATCAGGTAACTATATTTTTGCGGGGACTAAGCCGAAAAACCAGCCGTTTTTCCGTGATAAAGATGGTGATGTGGTTTACGCCGGTGATGATTACCAACGTAAGATGAAGATCTCTAACAGCTTGGAAATGCCCATCAATGATCCGGGCAGCAAGCTGTTTATGGAAATCGACAACCCTTATGGAGACTTTGAGCCTCAATATGACCTCAAAGGTGTTTCTGAGCTATTGCTCGAGCGCGCGATCAATACTAATCCCGATGATCAATCGACTTACAAAGTGACGTTTGTTGATATGCCCGATGGTAATTATGGCTATCAGCTTGAGCGTGATGGAGCGGTCGTGAAAGCAGATAATTTTGATCCTGCAATTGGGATTAAGTTTGAAGACGTCACGATTCAGGTTAAGGGCCAGATCACCAAAGGGGATGCGATTACCTTAGAGCCGCGAAAAACGTACAGTATCTTCGACACGTTTAAGCAAGCGATGAAATTAGCAGAAGGGTCAGTATCTGATACATCGAACACTGCAGAGCTTCATCAGATTACTCAAGAGTTCCATGCGGCATTTATTCACCTGAATAAGGCAAGAACAGATGTCGGTGCTCGCCTGAGTACACTGGATATCCAAGAAGAACAGCATGACGACTTCAAAATGACCTTGGCGAAGTCCAAGAGTAACTTTGAAGACCTTGACTATGCCGATGCGATTATAGAGTTCAATGAAAACTCGCGAGCGCTCCAAGCTTCTCAACAAGCCTTTGGCAAAACGAAAGATTTAACACTGTTTAACTATATCTAACTTCAATGCCATACGTGCTAAGCCGTATGTGCGAAGTCAGACATAGCTGGTTGACCAGAAACCCTGTTTACATGGTGGTGGCAACCAAGTGGCAAATAGGCGGCAAGGTCATTGCCGCCAGAGTGTGGTGATAAAATGAGCACATACCTATAAACGTAAGAGTCTCATTAACTACATGAAAATAATGAATAAAATTAATTTATTATTTGTTCTTTAAAGTTGGCACACTACTTGTATCGATAAAACCAAGAGTTTAACGAACAGGTTTTAAGCAGGCACTTTCTGCTTAGCAAGTCATTTACGGTCAGTGCTTCCAACTGAGATTAAGCTGGCCGCTTCGCAAAGCACTTGCGAACTCATTAGGAGAGCAAACTATGACCATTACTGTAAATACTAACGTTTCGGCAATGACTGCCCAACGTTACCTGAATAAGGCCACAGGTGATCTCAACACCTCGATGGAAAGGTTATCTTCAGGTCAGAAAATCAATAGTGCAAAAGATGATGCTGCGGGTCTTCAGATCTCAAATCGCTTAACAGCACAATCACGTGGTCTGGATGTTGCCATGCGAAATGCTAACGATGGTATCTCTATTGCTCAGACCGCTGAAGGTGCAATGAACGAATCTACGTTAATCCTACAGCGTATACGTGATCTATCGTTGCAGTCAGCAAATGGGACAAACTCTGCGTCAGAGCGTCAGGCTCTTAATGAAGAAGTCGAGGCGCTACAAGATGAATTGAACCGTATTGCGGAGACGACTTCGTTTGGTGGTCGTAAACTGCTCAACGGTTCGTTTGGTGAAGCGTCGTTCCAGATAGGTGCCAGTTCAGGTGAAGCGATTATCATGGGCCTCACCAGCATTCGTGCGGATGATTTCCGTATGGGTGGTCAGTCATTTATTGCCGAACAGCCAAAGAACAAAGACTGGGGTGTTTCACCAACGGCGAAGGACCTCAAGTTTGAGTTCACGACAAAAGACGGTGAAGCCATCACGTTAGATATCATTGCAAAAGATGGCGATGATATAGAAGAGCTAGCGACGTATATCAATGGTCAGACAGATAAATTGAAAGCGTCTGTGGATGAAGAAGGTAAACTGCAAATTTTTGCCGCAGAGCCGAATCTGGAGGGTAACCTGAATATATCCGGTGGTCTTGCTACAGAGCTGGGCTTAAATGGTGGCCCAGGCCTGAACACAACCGTTCAAAACATTGATGTAAACACCGTTGGTGGTGCACAAAATGCGGTTGGTATTGTGGATGCTGCTCTGCGATACGTTGATTCACAACGTGCTGACTTAGGCGCGAAACAAAACCGATTAAGCCACAGTATTAACAACTTGGCGAATATCCAAGAAAACGTAGAAGCATCGAACAGTCGAATCCGAGATACGGACTTCGCGAAAGAAACGACTGCGATGACGAAAGCACAAATTCTGCAACAGGCTGGTACTTCTATTCTAGCCCAAGCAAAACAGTTGCCAAACTCTGCAATGTCTTTATTGCAGTAGTAGTAAATATCTTCACTAGCATTAACCTAGACGTGGGGTTAGTGAAGATGTTTCGGCAAGCATAAGTGATTAGGTTTTAAGAGCTCTCTCACATCCGCTTTTATCACTGAGTGACTTATGCACACGGCAGCCAGGCTGTGATCATTTCTCTCGATCTCCACAATGGCTACCACACTAGCCCCGGTTCTCTCAAAGGAAAAGGGGCTTTTCTTCTTTTTATGTCTTCCAAAATCCACCAAATCAAATTAACTAGTCATTGGTTAATTTTAAACTGTTGTTTTTATGAAATTTTATGGCTCTGGTTTTACAGTTTGATAAACTCTCGTTTGAACAAAAATACACAGATTTGGCCGAATGAAAACGGCTGAAAGTGGCCTTTGCCGCCATATTGTCGCCACTAAAAAGCGTTGGTGTCGAAGGGGGAAAGTGATTCTAAACAATGAAGGCTGATTATTTTTCCCCAACATTGGACCGTTGAGGTTAATGAATCTATCTCGATGTTGCCCCATTTTCAGTTAGTGCAATTACTCATTCGCAACCTGTTCATGGTGATTTGCCCTATAAAAGTTATACGAATATTCGTAAGATGATGTAGCTAAGGGCCTTTTGGTGTCTCAATGGATTATCATCAGTAAGCGATACGTGCCACTAAATGTACTCACTTGGTTCTTAGATATGCTCAAAGTTATAGCGCTCATAAATGCAAACTAACCCTAATGGGTATTGTCCGATCATGATTTGACTGCAGCCATATGGGTATGCCTTATTAATACGCTGACTTGGAAGAATGCTACATACAGGGCTTGAATATTGAACAAATACTACCATATGCATATAAAGGATGTTTTAGAACGAGGGGAGGTGAAATATGATAGTGAAATCCGTTATAAAGATAAGAAAAGAAATGAAACCGAATCAATGTACTTTGATGGGAGGCCTTTTGATTACGGGGGGCTTTACTGGTGGCTTATATCCGTATTGGTACCCATTGTTAGATGACTTAATAAGAAATACTTTTAACTTAGTATCAGAGTCAGACGGCTATAGTGCGCCTTCATTCACCCCGTTGCTATCAGTATGTTTAATTATCTTGGGTATTGTTCTGATATTAATAGATCGTTACCTAGAGCATCAAGAGAGAGTACAAAGTAATAAAGTGGATAACGTTGAAGAACTAAGGTCTCAGTCGAAGCCAAGAGCATTCGAAGCTGATTCTGGAGGAGAAGTAATAATTAATGGAGGCAGGATAAAGAACTACGAAGCAGTTGCAAAGGCATCTAATAAAGGTGTTGTAAAAGTCAATGATACTGATGTGGAAAGGTAAATGAAAAAATATCATGTCAACTGTTCTAACTGTGGCTTGAATATCAGTATGCTGCTGTCTGCAAGACCTAGCAAGTGTCCTGACTGTAGAGAATACTTTGGCTTTCATGATATTGATGACGGTGGCCAAGATAATTATGGGATTCGGATAAGCGATAGCTTTATCAGTGGTGGAAAAAGTACATTAATGCGGAAGGGGAATGTTCTGTAGAAACTCACAATGATGTTGTGATGGACGTTGATACTGTTGTAACTGCTATTAAAGGGGCAAAAGTGGAAATGAACAATCCAACGATTGATAAGAAGCCTGAGCTTCCAGAAGCGTTGGACTATAAAGGTATCGAGATTAGCCCATATAGGGTATTCATACTTCAGACAATAGTTAATGATGTTATTGGTGTAGAGCAGACACTGTCTATGACTCACGGTGAAATCAGAACCTTTTTTAGAGTGGTAATGAACAGGATTTACAATGGCTTGGTAGTTGGCCTTAACGGTGGAGCTTTAACTGGTATAAGAAGTTTGTTCTCGGATGGTCATCAAGCAATTGACATCATTGATACCGGTGATCAGTTAACAGATGAAGGTATTGAGTTGCTTCAGTTTATAGCAGCACGTAGTTAAGAAAGCTGCTTAGCTTTAATTAGGAGTCGACTTATCAATCCTTCTCTTTGACAAGAACAAAGTGGTACAAAGAACTGGTACAAAGCTAAGGACTGCCCTGTCATTAAATTTTTGAAAATAAGAAACTTATTTTTAATGGCTTGTAATCGAGAGTTCGAATTCATACGGCGAAGCACATGCGTCCTTTCTTATCAAAATCCAAAAACAGAATTTTAAATCATCTCAGCGATGCCATACCTTAGTTAATACATCACTTGCTAATTTAGCGAAGTTATTGACTCAGTTTTGTCCATTTCTTATCACAAAAGGCACCTCACCAAGCGGTGACTTTCCGCATTTTGGTATACGAAAAGTTATTCAAGGATCGCTAAATTAGAAGAGACCCTGACACGCCTCTGTCCCAAGCCAAGTTGCAACTAGAGCAACTTTCATTACCACTTCGTAAATCTTGGCCGAAACTAATTCTCTAACGGATTAAGCTGCACTGCTTGAATAAGGTGGTCAGGGGAGAAGTGTGCGTAGGCCATCGTTTGTTCAATTTTCTGATGCCCAAGAATTCGCTGCAAAATCAGAATGTCGCCACGGTTCATCATAAAGTGAGTGGCGAAAGTGTGCCTCAGAACATGGGTAGCCTGTCCATCTGGAACATAGCCTGGTAGTGCTTGCTTTATGTAGCGATGAGCAGAACCATAAGTGGTGGAAAACACATCGTTGTTGCTAACCGCCATATCCATGATCTCATTGTACAGGTTCTCTGAAATTGGTACCGAACGAATGCGTTTACCTTTCGTTTCTGTGAAAGTCAGCTTGTACTTAGAGACTTGAGAGCACTTAAGCGATAGTGCTTCACTAATTCGAGCACCAGTGGCCAAACAAATTTTAGCAACCAAGACAATTTGCGGAATAGAAACCGACTTAACGGAATGGTTATCGAACCCAATCAGTTGGTCTAAAAATACTTGTATATCTGGTTTTGCCAAAAACGCCAATGAGCGTTGATCGGTTTTGATTGGCTCTAGTTCTTCAAGTGGGTTGGGTAACTTCCACTGCTTGTACTTGATTAGCCGGCTAAACATTCCCCGCAGCAAAGACAACTGAAAGTTTTGATAAACCGGAGACAAAGACTTTTTATCGTCTTTGTGAAAGTGGCTGACTCGATTGGCCCTAAATTCAAGATACTGTTTTGCTGTGAAAGTAGAAGCGACAGGGTCGCCCAGTTCTTTGATAGTAAGCGCTGTTTTTCGGTAAATATCTTTGCCGGACTTTATTGTATGACCATGAACCTGCCACCAAACCTCAAGTAACTCGCTAAGTCTACGGTGATCGGGCTTATCTCCGAGCCAAGGTTTATCGTCTACTTGTCGCATCAAGTAAACTTCAAATGAGCTAGCCTCACCTTTAGTTGGGAAACGTTTACGGACGCGCTTACCAGCGCGCCCGTTTGGGTAACATTCTACTAACCAAGGTTTTTTACTGCCGTCTTTTAGATTACGAACGGTCATTTTTATTCAGAGGGAATCGTCGTTAAATTGGTGTATTGCTGACCTGCTACTGTGAAAGTGACATCTTTAATCTCGAAGTAACTATCAAGCGTCTTATTGTTTACAAGCTTTAGTGAAGTAGTGAATGAAGCAGACTGATTGGTTTCGTCGATCTTATTGATTTTCAGGTTGGCAATCGTAGGGTGCTTAGAAGATTGAATGTACAAATTACCATTCCAATAACAACTAGAGCTTAAAGAACCAGTACTTTGTTGTTTAAGAGACGCTGTGAACCCTTCTTTAACATTTGAACGTAGCAAGGTGATTTGGCAAAAATTGTTTTCACTCTGTTGAAGCTGCAAATCTACAGCAGGTTGGTTTGCCATTGTATAGGCGAAATCAGATGCTGTGACGCTATTGACTTTAAATTGCTCGTTGGCTTCACCACCACATCCTGTTAAGCCTAAACTTGCACTTATTGATAAGAAGAGTAAGTGTTTAGTTTTCATGATTTTATTCCTAACCAATTTAAAAATTATTGTTTCGTTAAATTTACTGCCACACGACCGACAACCTTGATGTCCTCTTCGGCAACTTCTACGGTCGCATCACCAAAGACAATAGCTAGTTTGTTCGGTAGCATTTGAATGTGGTTAATCGACATACGACCATTCATATCAATCAAGTAGTATCCGCTTACGGGATCTGTAAACCGTTTGTCTACCAGATACCGTCCTTCATTAGTTTCAATTTCAATTGTTTCACTAGAAGACAAATCCCAACTATTGAACATGCGAACTGAATAAGGAATTTCGCCAGTTTCAATCAACTGACCATTAGTGAGGCAATAAGAGGACAGAACGACTACAGAATGCTGTTTAGCGATTTGTGACTTATCTTCACTATTAACCTTATAGAGTTTTGCAGGTTCCTTTACTTGGTTTGCAAGTTTTCGGTCTTCAGGATTCAGAGCTAATTCTTCAATCGGAATCCCTAGAGCTAGGTGTAAGCGCACGATTAGCTCATGTGACGTTCTGTCGTGCGTGTTCCAGGTGCTAAATGTGGCTTTAGGGACGTTAAGTAACAATCCAAGCTCTTGAAAGTCTACACAGCCAGTAACTCTCTTTAGCTGTTTAGTGAATTCAGTACCTTTCATATATTCAAATGGCGGAATAATCTTGCTATTTGCATCCATAGATCACACTTTTAATCCTAAATTGTCATTTATCGCTTTTAAATTCGATGTTTGACGATCTATACTCATATTGTTTTCGGACGATGACGCTTCGAACCGGACAAACCCGAAAACACACAGTTAGTCATTTAACGAGTCAGGATAACATCATGCAGATACTAGCCCAACCGCCTTTGGTCGCATTTCTTCCAAAACGTAAGTTTCAAGACATTACCGGAATTGCGAACTCAACCTTCACCGACATGGTTAATGACGGTCGCATCATACTGAGAAACAAACTAAACCCTCGTGACAACCCAGAAGTGAACTTGGTTGCGATGTATGAAATCGCAGCTCGTGAAACGTTAGAGAAGCTAGGGTAAGTCATGCGCTTTTCCTCCTTAACCCCGACTAAAAACTACTGCCCATTGTGGCTACACGTCTTCGCGTGGGCAGTCATTCTCGTTCCTCCGTTCTTATAAGAGTTTGAGTTATGACGATGAATAACGCCATATTTGAATTACGTGAACGCAAACAACAATCTTATGACGCTGTTTGTTGTGATTTTGTTGTCAATCACGACATTGAGAAAGTGGCTAGAGCAATTGGCATGGATGGTCAGGCATTGAGAAACATGCTTAATCCAGCGCAGCCACGCCATCTACCCGCGCCAATAATGGCCATGATCTGCAAAGTCACGGGCGACTACACCATCCCAAACACGATTTTTTCAGAAGATGGAGTCGTTACTGTTCCGGTACCACAAACCGCAGAAGAGCAGAAAACCTATCTAGAGAGAGTGCTTCAACTCTCGGCCGATTCGGGTGAGCTTTCTAGCAATGCATTGAATATCTGCAATGCAGAGCGTTTACCGCGATCTACCAAACGCAAAACACTCGCCAAAGCACAAGCGGCTTTGGGCAACCTCGTTTTGCTTATCAATGACCTTGAAAACCGCACCACAGGCCTGCAGCCCCTAGTACAGATGGGCACAGACTTTCTGGCTAATGGTGCGCCTATGCCCGGCTTTGCCTAAGGAGTGACAACCATGAGTCAGTTAGCTACTACACAACAAGAAGAATTCCAAACAACACAAACAACACCAGATGCAGCAGTGAGCATTGCGTCTTGCAGAGCCTTGTTCAATGGCGCAGCGACACGCTGCAAGATCCGCAGTTTTTATAACTCTCTACCCGATAAAACTCGCGGCTTAATCCTGATCGCAGGTGGGATGCCCCCTAGAGACTATCAAAGAGATTTTGACGATTTCACAGACCTAGAGCTGCACAAAGTGCGCAAGGGTATGGGGTATCTGAAAGATGCGATTGTCGGGTTCGACAACAAGTTGGGTGATGTTCGTCGCCTCAAGCATTTCCAATTCAGTAGTACACATTAAACCTAGCCAGCCTTGCCCCTGTAAAAGGGGGCTTTTTTTTCGTCTTAGCGTAGGAGCATAGAAGATGAATACATATGAAAAACTAACCAAAGCAAGAAACCTCATAGATGAAGCGTTAACCGCTAACATTGGTTCTATCGGTAACAAAAGCCTACCTGCTGAAGCATTGGCATATAAACAGAAATTACTTAGTGGTTTGAATACGGATAGAGAAGTATTGGACATCGTTAACGCAATTAATGCGCTGGCGATTGCGAACACTGATGTGATTCATGTGTTTACTGAATTTTCAGGGCATGTAAGACAACTCCAAGTTTATGTTAATCAAGCAAGCACTGATTACCAATCGCATGACCGCAAAAAATTGATGTTCGAATGCGTATACGTTGACAGAAAGAATGCTCTTGAACAGCTTCTATTTATCGAAAGCCAACTAACAGAGCTAATCATTGAAGCCCGTGAAGAAGCCGAAGCAAAAGCAGAGGTGGAAGCATGAGCAACCGCACTATTCATGAACTAAAAATTCAATCCGTCCATTTTGCTGACGTTCTCGCCCACCGCAAAACACACGAAGTCCGCATCAATGATCGTGATTATCAAACGGGTGACTGCTTACACCTGCGTGAAATCGATTTAAACGGTGAATACACCGGACAAGAAGCGAATGCCGAAGTTAGCCACGTTTTACACGGTGGTCAATTTGGTATCGCAGAGGGTTGGTGTGTCCTGTCATTAAAAAGCGGTACCAGCAAATCAGCTCTAAACCTGATCTGCTTTTTACGTGATCGTCTGCAGGAAACGTGTGACTGCATTGATGCAAGCCACGACATCATCAAGCAGTCAGGGCATACCACTGCAGATGCTGAAAGAACGGCGAATGATGCTCGTGCATTTATTGATATGGCTAACGAGCTTGTTGTGAAAGTAGGAGGTGAGCCATGCAATACGCAGCGATAGCGCTTTGTCCGGATGGCGGAATTATTCGCCATGAAGACACGCAGGAAGTGGCTAATGTACTGATTGGTGACTTTGAATCAATGGCTGATGCCGTAAACCAAGCTTGCAGTGTTCTCGACTGCTGCGTGATTCCCCCAGTTGATAGAGGCATTCTCAGCAAGGGAAGTGGCAAAGGCGGCTATATGTTGGTGACAACTCAAGAATTGGAGGCAGCATGATTACAGCGACCAAAGCAAAAATAGGAATGCTAACGCCAACTCGCTACTACTACACCAAAATCTACGTTCGAAAAGTAGCTTCTGTTTTTGGCTTAGAAGTACTCAGACAAGAGTTCAGAGATGTAAGAAAGGGCTACAGCATTCCCTCGTTGAAGAACTCCATTTCAAATACTGGCTCATAAAAAATGGCATCGAAGTCTGTGTTTTTAATGGAGTACTCACTTAAACCAATGCTTTCAAGGTGTTCACACAGTGAAAAGTATTCGTCTTTGCCAATGGTTTTGAACGTTCGATATGGCTTTGGTTCTGTGAGTCCATCTTGTGCGTTGGCGAGTATCGCAACACGCATGATCATGCCCGTTCTAGGTGAGGGCGGGCATTGTTCAACAAATGCGGCTATCTGTGGCTCTTGCGAAGGCTCTATTCCGCGATTCGTAAATTTCTTTGTTTTCATAACTTTCCATCCTTTTGATATGCCAACTAAATCATATGTGAAAGTTGTTTTCCAGTGAGACAGATTGAAAATGCTAACTTACTACCATCCCCTAACACCTCTAAAGTTTAAATGGCGAACTCCTCTTGTTGCTATTGACGAGAGGGATGCTTGCATTGAGCCAAGTTATCATCCCAAAAAACAAGTAGAGCCTGATGACTTAAGCGTTGTTGAGCGTCGATTGTTTGAAGCTAACCCAAGGGACTTTGAGTGGATTTCAGACAGGATTAAAGACCTGCCTGATTATCTAACCAAGTACTTTGTTCGCCGCTATGTCGATCTCTGCGAAAAAGGTGGATACCAAAAAGCCAATACATATCTTCGCACGAAAGTGGCACCTGCCTCCGAACGTGCATTGATGGTACTTGAAAAATACAAGCTACTACCAACCACCCAAAAAGTAGCGCTGCTGTCTAAAGAATTCGGAGAAGGGGACGATCCATTTCACCCCGCGTTCTTTACAGAGCACCGTGAACCAGAATACCTAAAACCAGAGCAAGGCTCGTTTGATTTTGGTGAAGTGAAAGCAAGCCATAAACCAGTTAAGAATCGTTTACTGGCCGAGTTGGAAAAAAGCGAATTAAAGGAGATGGCATTCAAGCTGTCTTGCATAGTCGTTAAATTCCAAACCCGACTCACCGAAGACACAGACTGTGATACTCCAGAAGGAGAGGAGTTTGCCGCGCTGATTTTATACCGCCAGACGGCTGAGCTGATTCAAGGGTTTGGAATTAAACCACCTGGTGCAGGAAAAAAGCTTAGTCCTGAAAATGTCTTCCAACATATCTCAAAGACTCGCTGCGAAAAGTGGTGGCTGCGTTGCTTAGCGAAAGCACGAAAAATCATGCGTGAACACCTAGCAATTGCTATGGGTCAAGTTTCTTCAAAAGCGTCACCTTATGCGAGTTGGGATTGTGTTCGCGAACATAAAGAGCAGGACCACAATAATTGGCAAGCTATCAAAAACAGGTCGCTACTTGATGAAGAAACGGGAGAAAAAGCAGAGCTTGCAGACATGGTGCTCAAGAGTGTTTCTAACCCTGCGATTCGTCGTCATGAGCTTATGACCCGCTGCCGAGGTTTTGAAAACATTGGCGATGAGCTGGGTTTACAGGGATTGTTTCTTACGCTGACCACTCCTTCGAAATACCACAACAGCTACAACAAAGGCGGCTTTATTGACCATTGGAACGGAGCAAGCCCGCGTGATGCACAATCATACTTAAACAATGTCTGGCAACGAATTCGCGCCAAGCTAGGCCGATTAGGTTTGCGTTGGTTCGGTGTACGTGTTGCCGAGCCGCATCATGATGGCACTCCGCACTGGCACTTGCTCATTTGGGTAAAGCCCCAAGACGTACTGCGCATTACCAATATCTTTATTCAATACGCCGTGAAGGAAGATTGTGCAGAGTTGCTCCCTAAAGAACAGTGGTTGCCCGTGGCGTCATTTAACTACGTGCAGCCAACCGCTGAAAACCCATTCAAGGTTTACAAAAAGGTCTACGAAAACAATTTTCCTGTTAAACCAATGACTCGCCGCCCTCGTGTGGAGTTGCCAGAGTCAGTGCAAGTCTGGCCAATAAAGCAGGAGGGGTTAACCACACTTAACCTAGATTACACACCCCGTTGTGATGTGGGCTTTATCGATCCAGAACAAGGTACAGCTACGGGCTACATTGCCAAATACATTTCAAAGAACATTGATGGCTATGCGATGGATGATGAGGTTTCAGACGAAACTGGAAAATCTGTCAAAGCCATGGCTAAAAATGTTAGTGCGTGGAAGAGCCGTTGGAACATTCGCCAGTTTCAGTTCTTCGGTGGTGCGCCAGTGACCACTTACCGAGAACTACGCCGCTTCGCTAGCCAAAACAAAAAAGCGTTTATGAAATACCTCTTCATGCAAGAGCGTGTCGACCTACTCACTATTTACTCGATGCTGCAACGTGATTTGGTTGGGCCAATCAAGCCTAGCAAGTTGATAACCAACAAAGAGTTGATGCAAGTGATCGGTGATAGCTACCAAGCGCGAGGCGATTCAAAACAATCAAGAATCGCAGGTACGCTTGCGGCTGCTGACCATGGAAATTGGAAAGGCTACATCATGGGGCAAGGTGGTCCATTCGTTAAGCGTGATGATTTGCTTATCGTGAACTCTTATCAGGTTCTACCCTTTGCCTCACCACATGGCGAAGACGTCCGTAAGATTGAAGGTTTCACCACACCAGAAGAAACCGTCAAAACCCGCACTAAAGTCTGGACGATTATCAAAAAATCAAAAGTTAACGAAGATGCTGAAGCGTGCACCCAAGGGAGCGACGCGACCGCAATTGGAGCCTTTGGCTCCTCTCGGAGTTCTGTCAATAACTGTACGGAGCCTTCGATCGTACAGGTCAGCGATCAGCTTACCCGTTTATTAAATCCAAAGAGAAAAATGGTGGATTCACCACCAAACATTGATGAAGCGACACTGGCCGCACTGTTAAAAGGCAGTTCAATTCGCATCGACGATGCAACCAGTATTCAAATCCGCCCAGCGGAGTTAGACGAACGCGGCAATAAACGCCCTGCCCAGTTGGTAGAAGTGAGCCGTCAACGTTCGGAGGACACCAATTGGATGGACTTCGAGGGTTGGGACAACCTATTCGCCCAACCAGAAAAGCAAGAGTATCAACAACCTGACCTGTCGATTTTCCCTGACGGGGACGACTGGCCGTTAATGTAGGAGAAAGGAACTATGAAATTGAACAAACAAGAACAACAAGCCCTAATAGTTTTAGAAAAGATTGTTGAAGCAATTAAGAACCCTAGCAGTTTCCCTTTAGATATTAGTGAGGGTGAAGATTCAGCATTGCTTAGAACTTTCGGGTGGAGCCCTAAAATGACGACAATAAGTAAAGGGGAACTTGAGAGTGCTGTACGCGGTAAAGAGTCGCCATTACTTACCGTTTCTGGTCACGGGCCAAGTGGCAGCTATAGTCGACAGTGTTTTTTCCCTTTTCAGGTAAAATCGAGAAAACCCCAAAGATAATGTTCTAGATACTAACAGCCTTTATCAACTCAAGTATTGGTTGGCGGATATGAACTGGAACATGCTTCATAGCCGCCGCCAAATCCATCTCACTGATTGACCGTTTTTCAAGTTCAGCCCACGCAAAGTCCAACCAAGTAATACCGTAGTATTCAAATAGCCGTTGTAACTCGCTCAGTCTAGGATCGCGTTTTCCCTGCTCGATGCGCTGGTAAGACGTAAGCGAGATACTAGTTTGATTCGCAATTTGCTCTTGGCTTTTGCGATTTTGAACCCTTAATTGGATCAAATACTCAATTATTGGCTCTAATTGTTTGTTTTTTTTAGGCACAGAGTCAGATTCCTAAGTCACTCCTGACTAGTAATTGCGATTTATATGCCAACGGTGACGAGCCTTTATGGAATGGTGATCCGCATAGGTTTTACGGGTATGCACCTTATGTATTATGCGCGAGCTAGGTATGAGTTTATGTCGCATTACTAAAAATTATAGGCGACAAAACATCACAATAAATTTGTTAGTCAAAAACTACTGTATTAATATACAGTAAAATCGTCAGTTAGGAGGCTAAATGTCTGGTTTAAAAGAAGTAGCTGTAGGTCAGACTTACGGTAAGGAAGATGTATCCCTTGCAGCTTTGCAGATCGTAATAGATGGTGTTGCGTGTAGTGAAGCAAGCAGAGTTATGCAGCAAGCTGGGGTGTACATCTCGGGACTGATCATGGCAGACATGAACGGCAATTTGGATGCAGAAAAACAAAAAGCCATCTTGAGTATCATCGAGATGGCTTCAGATATAGAAAATCCTGCTTTCAGAAAATAACTAGAACATTGAAAGTTGTTGGTTGAGCTCATGCCTCTGTTGAGGGGGAGGGCTCGAATCAAAGAAACGGCCAGTTCGCTGGTCGTTTTCGCGGATGGGCTAAGCGAATGGCTGAAGTAAGAAGACATGACAAATTGATGCCCACAAGACTCATTCTTACACTCACAATACATATCAGCGCAATCTATTGAGAGGCGATTCGTCTTATTAATGACAGCATTGGAGCCGCAACCACATGTGACCCTACCGTTTGAGAATGTAGCTCCAATACCTAAGTGAAGTGCGGATTGCTTTAGAGTTTTTTTATAGGCAACCGAATTAACAAAGGTATGACCGCATGTTGGGTCACTGCATGAACACAGCAATTCGGCGGCGTTTTCTTCTGTTTGGTTTTCGCGGCTAATAAACGAGGCTTTTCCGCACTTACAAAGCACTTTCATATTTGGACCTAACATAACTGACTGACAGTCTAATAATACGTCAGTATATGGTTTTTTGTACAGTGTCATGCTTGGTCTCCACCCACTACATCAAACTTTAAATGCAGACTTTTTAAGCTTATGATTTCCGGGTCATTGTTCACTTCATCCATAATCAGTTCGCATACGGGAATTATCTCGTCTTTGTCATATTCACGACCGACCTTTTCTGGATCAGGGAAGTTTGAACCAGGTTGCGGCATCATTCCCCCTTTCCCTGCAGGGAATCGGTGACCTACAAGGATGTCTTGAGCGGTGATGTTCTTAATTCGCTCGAATTCATCCTTTGTGGCTATGTCGCCAACGGGTATCAACTGAATGCCCTTTTCATGACCATTGGGAATATTCACAAACATGCTTCTAAAGTTACCAACCCCTTTCGAACTGGCGATCTTCTCTTTTAACATCTTTTCATCATCATCACTTAGATTCGGGTCAGTGGCATAGAAGATAAAGCCCATGTGAGCACCGTTCTTGAAGTATCGACGTCTGAACAACGTGGCGTCTTGGTTCAACATGCTGCTTTGAATGCTGCCTAGATAATCAGGCAAACCATAAACCTGCTGTTGTGGGTCGTATTGGCTCAAGAAAATGACATCATCTGGGTTGTAAGTGCGTTGTTTGTTGTCACGCTCCAAAATAACAATTTTCCCATTCTTGCGTTTACGAAGGTACATAGCGGGTAATGGATGAAAGCGGACTACTCGACCAAAGTGATCTCGAATCTTCAATAATGCACCATGACCAAATTGGAAGTAATCACGGCAGAAAGCCAGCATTTGCTTTCGACGGATGGCACCTTGCTGAAAACGAGCGGTGACATAATTGCCACGGGCAACCAATAGCGAACCATGGTAGGCGTTTGCCCTTGCGATATCTGCTAGCCCTTCGGGTGAGATTGGCGGTTCCCAATAATCGTCAGTGTCGTTGTAAAACAAGTCCGTGTAGTTTGTCATCCAACTATTTGAATCAATGGATTCAGGTGCGCCAAGGTCTACGCCATACACCGATGATGGGGAGTTGTATTCTTGTGTTACTAAGTGATCGGTTTGTTCTGTCATGCTGCGGTTGCCCAAGTTGATTTAGTTGGTGTTGAGTGGTCTAACGGCTCATTAATAATGGCGTGTGAGATAGCCCAGAATGCATCGGCGTGGCCTGTGGTTTGGCTGCGTTCTGCTTTGAATGTCATGGCGTTGCCGCTGGCCGTTGGTACTCGCTTAATCGCCATAAACGCCATTGCAATGTCTTTGTGTTCGGCATCAAATTGAATTCGTTTGGCCTCTACGATGTCGATCATCTTCATCACTAGGCGGTTTTTGTTTTCGTTGCTGTAGTGGATTGCGTGAGCTTCACGCGGGTACTTCTTCGAAATCAAATCCCAAACACCACCGCCAATGCCAGTGGTATCTACTCCGATATAAGTTACCTTATAGCGCTCAAATACTTTTTCGATTTCTGAAACGTGATATTGGAAGTTGAGCCCTTTCCAATAGTGCTTTTCTAGTACGCGGAACCTTTCACCCGCTCCGACAGGCGGAGCCACGACCACCAAACATGCGTTGTCTCGGGTTCGGCTTGGGTCGTAACCCAACCAAACTTCTCGATGGGCAAAAGGACGTTTGTTATTTGGCTTGAAGTCTTGCCAGTGGGCGGCATCCACCATGCCTTTTTCAAGGTCTGAAAACTTGAATACAGACAGGGCCCCATCAACAAACACACACATGAACAGGTTTTCGAAATCGTCTTGGCTGTACTCTTCACGCAGTTCGTCAATATCGAATAGGTCACAACCACCGTTGGCCGCATCTTCAATGGTGACAACATAACGCCATTGTTTATCATCGCAGAGTCGGCCTCCGTCGCGATATTCTTCAAAGGTCGGGAATTCAATCTTTGCGCGAGAATCTTTGCCTTTGCGCCACTGGTCGCCTGTCCAAAATGGGTAAGCCTGGTGCATCTTCGATGATGGCGTAGAAAAGTAAGTTTTGCGCCACTTCTTATGCGTAGCCATAGCTGAAGCAAGTTTGTTCAGCTCGTCAAACTTGGGTATCCAGAAATACTCATCGACATAAACATGGCCGTGGTAACTCTGGGCTGTTTTACTGTTGGTTGATAAAAAGCGAAGTTCGGCACCATTAGAAAGAATGATCGGGTTGCCAGTTAACTCGATGTCTAAGAACTCTTTACCAATTGCAATAATGTAGCTGCGGAAAACCTCGGCTTGAGCGCGAGAAGCTGAAAGGAATATTTGGTTATCGCCCGTTAGAATTGCGTCTTCTAAGGCTTCACCACTGAAATAGTAAGTCGCACCAATCTGGCGTGATTTAAGGATGTTGCGAATACGCTGCTTAATGTTGTTACGCATGACATGCTGATATTCGAATAGCGATTCATGCCAATCGACAAAGTCACCTTCACAAAGGTGCTCGATGTTGTTTTTGCCTTTGCCTTTTTTTCTTGCTGTTGCCACTACCACCGCGGCTTTGATTAGACTGTTCGGAATCATTCGAATTCGAGTTGCCTTGCGAAAGCATGCGTTCAGCTTTGGCTTTAGCGTCAGCATTCGCCTTGAGCAGTTTAACGTGATGTTCGATAAGACGGTCCATCTCTTTGAGCTGTTGGTCGCTCTTTTCGTCTTTATCAATCAACACCGCTAAACGGCGGTTAACCATCTCTTCAACAGACAAATCGTTAACGAGCAAATCCCAGCCGAATTTTTCCGCCCAGGTATAAACAATGCGTGAACTGTTTAAGCTCAGTTCCGCTGCTATTTCTTTAGGAAGTACGCCACGGATATACATCCTTTTGGCGGCTTCTCTTATTTCATCTGAATAGGCCATAAGCGCATCATACGCCCCGAAAACTCGCAAATGACTAAGCAAAATTCGGATGAATTCGGATATGGGCGAAATCCGAATTTCTAGGAATTGAAGTGGCTGAAACGACTTATTCAAAGGCGTATTGTTTGCTCAAACAGAGATGTGATTGACAAGCTTGAGTACAACAATGCCAAAAACTAGTGACTGGAAAATCATTGCAACAGAAGGCCCAACCGTTGACGGGAGAAAAATTACCCGTGAGTGGATAGAGCAAATGGCCGCAAGTTATGACAGCAAAAGAGTACACCGCACTGATTTGGCCGGAGCACCGCCGTTTTTATGGTTACGGTGAAAACTGGGGCAAAGTGGTTGAGCTAAAAGCGGAAGAAAAAGACGGCAAATTACGCTTGTTCGCAAAGCTTGAGCCTAACGATTACATGCTGGAAGCCAACCGCAAAAAGCAAAAGCTATTTACATCTATCGAACCAAATCCCGATTACAAGGGCGAAGGGCGTTGCTATTTAATGGGCCTAGCTGCGACTGACTCCCCAGCCTCCACAGGTACATCGCTCCTTCAATTCTCGCGAAAGCAAGGCGAAACCACCGAACTTGAATGCAGTGCTCTTGAAGAAGTCGACTTCTCAGCCTGTTTCACCAAGAAAGACCGCTTCTTTGCGGCATTCAATGAATTTTTCTCTTCTGGCGATGAAGAGCCAGAAACTCCATCAATAGTAGAGGACACCGACGTGACCGAAGAGCAACTCAAAGCCGCTCTAAAAGAGCAGTTTTCTGTATTCAAAAGCGAGTTCAAAAAGGAACTGGCCGAAGAGTTCAACCTCAATGCGGAAGCCCCAGAACAACCAGTAGAAGAACAAGACCAAAGCCCAACGGTTGAGCAGTTCTCTGCGACTCTGGATAAAAAACTCAATCCGTTGCTTGAGAAAGTGAGCGGCCTAGAAACTAAATTCGCTGAACTATCAAAAGAAGTACCTGATCAAGAGCCTAATCCATCGGGTGTCAGTGAAAAGTTCTCATCTAAGGAGATGTTTTAATGCTGAATGCACTATCAACCACCTATTTACAAGAGTTCTGCACAGCAACGCTATCAGCCGCCAACGCTCCGCAGGGTACACAGTCGTTTAATCTAACACCACCAATGGAAATTAAACTGCGCCAAGCAATTATGCAGTCTGATGCGTTCCTTGGAATGGTTTCACTACTGCCTGTTCAACAAATTAAAGGCCAAGTGGTCGATGTTGGCGATGATGGTCTGTCGACAGGTCGTTCCGATACTGGACGCTTTAGCGTTGAAGTGGGACAAAGTGGTAACACCTACGAACTGACCAAGACCGATTCAGGCGCACATATTCTGTGGGAAACCATGACTCAATGGGCCAACTCCGGTTCCAAAGACCAATGGTTAAAGATGATGAAAAATGCCATTTCTCGTCGTTTTGCACTGGATATGCTGCGTATTGGTTTCAATGGTACGTCTATCGCAGCCAAAACCGACCCAGTTGCTAATCCGTTAGGCCAAGATGTCAACAAGGGCTGGTTAAAAATTGTAAAAGAGAAAGCGGCAGCTCAAGTGTTAGCGTCAGCCGCCCTCGACCCAACGGGTACAACACCTGATTCATACAAAAATCTTGATTCACTGACTCAAGACTTAATCAACACCACCATTGCGCCAGAGCACCGTCAAGATCCGGATCTTGTCGTGTTGGTTGGCTCTGACTTAGTTGCTGCTGAACAGCACCGTCTACTTGAAGCTGCAGATAGTCCAACGGAACACAAAGCTGCACAAAGTCTAGCTAAGACGATTGCAGGTAAAAAGGCTTACACACCGCCGTTCTTCCCTGCCAATCAAATTTGGGTAACCAATACCAAAAACCTGCAAATCCTAACGCAGGAGGGTACGCAGTGGCGCAAGCAGAAGAACGACGAAGACGAGCTTCGCTTTAAGCAAAACCATATCCGTATGGAAGGTTATGCAGTAGGCAACCTTAAAAAGTTTGCTGCTATTGAAGCGGTCACTGTTGTTGCGCCAGCGACGGCAGCATAAGGGGTGAAACATGGTTAGCTCATTAGCAAGGCAGCGTAAACAAATACTAGAGCGGCAAGCTAACCCGTCTGCACCAGAAAAGGTTTCTGGTGCCGATACCGACAGCCTGCATATCAAGCTCATCGAGTTCGAAGAAGACCGCAAGCACTTAAAAGGCTTTAACGCCATTGCTGATCGAGTGGAACATAAACGCTCTGTATTAGTGCCTAAGTACAAGCCGTATATCGAAAAATACCTAGAAGATGGTGACGTTTATTCGAACCCTATTTTTAGCGACATGATCGTGTGGTTGTTTGATATTCAAGAACTTGAATTGGCAATCGACTGGTGTTTCAAAGCGATCGATTTGGGCTTGCCTCTTCCAGAGGGATGGCGTCGAAAAGACTGGGGAACCGTCTGTGCTGATTTTGTTCTGCAGTGGGCAGAGAAAGAGTCTGCAGAAGGTCGAAGTGTAGAACCGTACTTTAGCCAGGTATTCGAGAAAATAGAAAAAGACTGGCGCTTGCATGAAGAGGTTCATGCCAAATGGTTCAAATTTGCAGGGCTGCACCTGATTCGGAATGAAGAAGGCAAACCGCTCGCCTCTTCGGTGGGTTGTGTTGAAACGCTACAAAAAGCATTAGTGCTGCTTGAGCACGCTGACGACAAAAGCGAAAAAGCCCAGGTGAAAACGCACATCAACAAAATTAATAGTCGGATTAACGCCTTACAAGAAGGCAAAAATCTGTAACTCAAAGACTCCTACGCCACCGCGCTCGGCTGGCGAGGTTGCAATAACCACAAAGGTTCATTGTAAACCGTCGACCCAGTGGCAAGAGCGCACCTATTTTGAAAAATCGTAAGGATTGATCATGAAGAACTTAGTTAAATGGATAGTTACTTTGATGCTAGTGATAGTGGCATTAGTTAGTCACCAGTTGGGTTATGTCAGTGAAGGAGTGGTCAATCTCATGCTGGTAGCCGCTTGGATCAATGCAGCATTACTGATTTGTATGTTCTTCGTACTCTTTGATGACAAGAAGTTAAATGACTTTGCGGATCGGATTAGAACATCTGGGTTGAAGCCTTGGCAGAGCAAATTGCAATCAACACTCGTGACACTGATCGGCTGCACGTTTATCTATTTTGGTTATTGGATTACGGGAGCAGTCTGGTTAATAGCCGCACTGATTGCATCGTTAGTTACGTCCGTTCTTGATCAAATGGCGAGTGTTGAACGATGAGCTTTGGTGGATACGTCGAAGAAAATGCAAATACAGACATCGAGTCCGGTGGTTGGCCTGTGCTGAAAACCAGTGAGTTTCGCCAGATGAGACGCATTCCTTCGCTGTTCGATGAAAGCTCAATCATTACGGCACTTCAAGCCGCGAGCTTGTACGTGCAAGGTGAACTGGATGAATTGTTGGTTGATGGTGAAGCACCGGCATTCAATACGCTGAAAGCATCCGTTTATAAGCGTGCGGTGTATGGAACCGCTCATGCTGACTTACTGCCAGAGTTCGCAACTCAAGACCGAAGAGAAGCGGCAGAAAATACAGCCGAAGACGATTTCAAACAGGCTGACCGATTTAGAACTCAAGCAAAACGGGACATGAGTTTGTTGCTTGGTAGAAGCGTCAACAAGGTGGATTTGATCTGATGAAAACCAAATTACAAGCCTTACACCAATACCTATGTCAGCAACTGAACGGCAACGTCCACGCGAAAAAGATTCATGCCACTCAAGCTGGCGGTGAGTTGATTGTAAATGGTGAAGACAGAGGCAATGGCGGTTATCGAATTGCTAACTGGTTTTACCAAGCAGGGATACTGATCGAGAACTTCCCTCACAACAAATTAGACCCAAACACGTTGCTCGCGTTGGTGGCGTGTTGGATTGCTGAATTTGACCCTGAAAGGGACGAGAACGAAGAGCTTGGCAACCCTGATATTGAGATCGACGTAAACAACGAAGAAAGCGCAGATGTATTAATAAAAATTGCCTTTGAAGAACCCATCGAGTTGATACCAGACCCGAAAGGGTTAGTGCTTTGGAATGGCCAAACTTATCGAGTAAATCCAGTAGAAATCTGGATAGCGGAAGAAGGTGAAATCACCAATGCAGCCAACGATAACGCTTAACGCCAATGATGCAATCAGTGCCAGAAAAGCACTTGAAGCGTTGATGCTGCCACCCAAGAAACGATTTTGGATTCTAAAAGATTTAGGTCGCTGGGAAATACGCAATACCCGAAGCCGCATTAAGCGTCAGAAAGACACGAAAAACAAAGCGTATGACAAGCGAAAGAAAGGCGAAGGTGCAGTACTAACGAGCTTCGCCAACGGGATGGAACCCTACGTTAAGAACGGAGCAAAGGATCTCGACTTAACGTGGAAAAGCCGAATTCAGGCAAAAAAAGCCGCTGTTCATCAACAAGGTAGGACAGAGACGGTCACCGCCAGGCAGCACATAAAGAGCCAGAACAAACGGTTTGGTCAACCTGATTATGAAGCGCAAGCCACTGACGAACAAGCCCATGCACTGCGCCGATTAGGTTACAAAATCAGGCGAAAAGGTGGCGGATTTAATCGCCTAAGTAAACGCAATATTCAAAAGCGACTGACGTTAGGTCAAGCAGGGCTAATTATCCGCATGATGCGTTCAGGTAGTCCAAAAGGCAAACAAAGCTGGACGATAGAAACACCAGAACGTGAGTTGCTTGGAACACGAAAAGAACTGGTCACCAAACGACTGTTACGCAACATCGAAAAAGCCAAGCACCGCTAGGCGAAAAGAGGATAGAACTGATGGCAACCGGAAAGGTAGAAGTCAATAACTTGAACTTGGGGCAAGGCGATATCCCCGAAATTGAACGCCATCTGCTTTTCATTGGCATGACGTCAAAAGCAGAACTACAAGGCGAAGTCACTCGTGTTTCGGCAATGACAGACCTTTCAGGTGTTGTCGCAGATGATGAGTTAGGGGCGAATGTGATCGCCGCTCAACTCAACGGAAAGCAAAACTGGACTGCCGCAATCTATGGCTTAACGGCTGCAGAACTTTGGACGAGTGCAGTAGATGAAGCCAATAAAACGGATTCGTTTGAAGGTATTGTTCTGGTAGACAAGACCACGGATAAAGGCGCTTTCGATGACATGATGGCAAAACACAACGAGCTAGTGAGTAAACTAGGCCGTTGGGTGTTCATCTTGGCTGCAGTACCGGGTATCGATTCCGCAAACCAAACGTGGTCTGAATACGAAACGGCCATGCTTGCACTGGTCAAAGATGTTGCCGCCAATATGGTGGTACCAGTGCCGCAACTGCACGGCAATAACATCGGTGTGCTAGCTGGTCGCCTGTGTGATCGCAGTGTCACGGTAGCAGATACACCTATGCGGGTAGCAACGGGCAACGTGTTGGGCTTGGGAGATGCACCAGTAGACAGTGCTGGCAAAGCCTTTGAAATGTCCACCATTGAAGCACTTGCCAGCGCTCGATATTCAGTGCCGCAATGGTATGCCGACTATGAGGGGATTTATTGGACCGATGCCACGACACTCGAAGCAAAAGGCGGTGACTATCAGTACATAGAGTATGTCCGTCCAGTGCACAAACTTAATCGCCGTGTCCGCGTGAAAGCGATTCGTCGTATCGGTGACAAAATCCTCAACTCTACACCAGAGTCTATCGAGCTCAATAAGCAGTATTTCTCCAAAGACATGCGCCAAATGAGCAAAGGTATTCAACTCGGTGATATTCAATTCCCAGGTGAAATCATGCCGCCACGTGATGGCGATGTGACTATCCAATGGATGACTAAATCAAAAGTGGTGATCGGTTTAATGGTGCAGCCGCATAACTGCCCTAAGCACATTATCGTCAATGTTGCGCTAGACCTGTCTAACCCAGCTGATCAGGAGGCATAAACATGCGCATTTCCGGTAAGAATCTCAAATTCACTTTAAATGACCTCAAGATCAGTGCGCAGAAATGGACAGTTTCTATCACTGACAATAGTGCGGTGACCAAAACCAATGGCGTACCTGATGGATTTGTAGAAGGCGATGTCGAAGCGTCTGGGGAATTAGAACTGATCACAAGTCAATTTAACTTGCTGATGAAAGCTGCCGCTGGCGCAGGCTCATTCCGTGGTTTGCCTGCGTTCGACGCGATGGGCTACGGAAAAACCGAGCGTGACGAACTCAAAGTAGAGATGTTTGGTATCAAGTTAAAAATCTCTGACCTGATTGATGCAGATAGCAACGGTGGCAGTGCGCTGGTTCATAAGATTCCGTTCGATGTAACGGATCCTGATTTTATCAATATCAATGGCGTGCCATACCTACGCCCCGAAGAAACCGCCGACATTATAGGGTAGGTGGTAGATGCCGGACTTATTTGATCATGCAAGCGGTATCGAAACCAAACAAACGGAAATGGCACTGGCCAAGCAATTGGCTGCCAGTGCCAAAGCGAAAGCGCAGCACCCGAACGGCGAAACGCATTGCGTTGAATGCGGTGAGGAAATCCCAGCCGCACGCCGAAAGTATCTGCCTCACTGCTGCACCTGTGTAGCTTGCCAACAACTTCTAGAGAAGAGGGCAAAACGTTGAAACGATTCGTATTGAAACGCCGATATTTTCAAGACGGCACTTTTGGAACACTTCACCGTGAAGATGGAAGCCAAGTGTGTGTGATTGCCGAACGCAGTTGGCGAAATAACCTGCCTGGTAAATCGTGTGTGCCAGAGGGTTCTTATCAAATTCTGCCACATAAATCGCCTAAGTTTGGTGATTGCTATGCACTAGAAGCTGGCGAAATGGGCGTTACCCGTCAGGGACCGAGTTTAAGAACTCACATCCTGATCCATAAAGCGAACACACCAAGCCAACTTCAAGGCTGTTTAGCACCAGGTGTTGATTTTGGTTTTGTTGGGAACGAATGGGCCGTGGTGAATTCAAAAGCCGCATTTGAAGCATTGATGCATGAGCTTGATGGTCAACCGGCTTTTTTAACCATCGTAAAGGACTGAGCTATGTGGGAACGCGTTAAATCATTAATTGCGACAGCAGCGCCAATGATTGGCACGGTGATCGGTGGTCCTGCAGGTGGTGCCGTAGGTGCGATGGTGGCGAGCACTTTAGGGGTAGAAAATACACCAGAAGCTATCGAACAAGAGTTGCGAAACAATCCTGATGCACTGCTAAAGCTCAAACAACTTGAAAGTGATGAACGCATCAAACTGCAAGAGTTGGCTTTGAGTCACTCAAAGATTGAAAGCGAAGAACGCAAGTTAGCGATTACCACTCAAGCCGCAACCCAGCAAGCCGAGTTAGCCAGCAATGACGTCTATGTTCGACGTTGGCGACCAACGTTTGGTTATGCGATGTGTTTGGCTTGGTCCCTGCTTTTCTTCGGCTTGGCTTTTGCGCTGGTTTTCCACCCAGAGCAAGCAGCCAGCGTTGTGAATAGTGTTGTGGCTCTTACTCCTTTGTTTAGTGTTGCTCTAGCCGTGTTGGGTATCAGCATCCATAAGCGAAGCCAAGATAAGCAAGTCGCTCACGGTGCTAAACCTGCAGGGTTTATCGGGAGCTTAAAGCAAGCCATTACGCAAGGAGGCTAAATGGAAGATTTGCGCGTGTGGTTGGCAGTGGCTGCTTTTCTACTGACTCTGATTGGCTTTGTGTACACACGTGCAGAGAAATCCAATAGCACAGCAAACAGGCTAATGCAGCGCACTCATCAAAATGAAATTGCTATCGAAAGGATGAGAGCAGATAACGCAGAGAAATACGCAACGAAACACGAGCTTAGGGAAGCCGTGGACGACCTTAAAGAATCCATTAACGGACGGTTCGACCGTCTAGAAACGAAATTAGATAGAGAGAAAATCACATGAGCAAGAAAACTATCGTCCTAACGATTGCAGGTTCAGATATTCAGTTTGCACCAACACCAGAGCTTTACGGTGAGTATGTCGGTGCGATGGCACGTGGTGACATGACCGATTCAGCGCACAACTTTGTAATGCAGTCAGCACAAGGCGATGAAGAGAAAGAAACATTACGCAAGCTCGATGAAGACAACGCTGGCGCAATGATTCAGGTGGCAGGGACGTTAGTGGGTGAGTATGCACCGAAGGTGGCGATCTCAGTAAAAAATAGAAGCGCTGGTTAAGTCGCTCGAATCAAGCGACTTACTCCAGATGTACGCATTACGAAGGAAATGGTTGCCCCACGAACCCGATACAGAAATGAGCTTGGCTCAAGCGGTTTGGTTAGAGAAACAACACTGGGATAACACCACGATTTCTAATGCGAACGGAACAGCGAAAGCTTTTGCAGGATAACGAATGTCTTTACCAGAACCACTACGATTCACAGTTGGATTGATAGACCAAATTAGTAAACCGCTGGGCAATATTCAGCGCCAGTTTAGTAGTATGGCTTCTTCCTACCGAGACGGTACACACACGATGGTGTCGGGTGCGGCTGGCGTCGCTGGTGCTGGTATTGCTTTGCAACAAGCGTTAATGCCAGCGATTGAGATGGACAGAGCACTAGGTGAAGTAAAATCACTGGGTGTTGCTGATGCTCAGTTAAAGAACTTGGCGGAAACCGCACTACAGTTCTCTGTTGAATATGGCAAGTCGGCCTCTGATTTTGTCGCCGCTTCCTATGATATTCAATCTGCAATTGCTGGGTTGGCTGGCAATGAGTTGTCCCAATTTACTCGCGCCTCTGGTGTGTTGGCCGCTGCCACGAAAGCAGATACAGCAACCATCACCAATTACGTTGGCACCATGTATGGAATATTCCAGAACACCGCTAACGATATGGGTAAAGCCAATTGGGTAAATATGCTTGGTGGTCAAACTGCTAAAGCGGTTCAAATCTTCAAAACCACAGGTTCGGAAATGTCATCTGCATTTACTTCGGTAGGTGCTGCAGCGACATCTGTTGGTGTTGGGATGACCGAGCAAATGGCTATTCTTGGCACTCTTCAATCGACCATGAGTGGTAGTGAAGCAGGTACCAAGTATCGAGCGTTCTTAGCAGGTGCAGCCAAAGCACAAGACACCCTCAATATGTCGTTCACTGACTCTCAGGGGCAGTTGCTTCCAATCGTCGACATTCTAGGAAAGTTGAAGCAACGATATGGTGAAACTATTTCGGTTGCGGAAGCTGCGGAACTGTCAAAAGCGTTTGGTTCGCAAGAAGCCACAGCAATGATCCAATTGCTGATGCAAAACACCGATGGTTTAGCCGGTTCAATAGAGCAACTAGGTCAGGTGAAAGGACTCGACGCTGCTGAACAGATGGCAGGTGCAATGACCGACCAATGGGAGCGAATGGAGCAGGGAATTTATGCAATTAGAGCAGCGATTGGTACTGCTTTGCTTCCGTCCTTGTTGCCAATGGTTCAAGGTTTGGCAGATGGCGCAATGCAACTTGTCGAGTGGACCAAGTTGTTCCCAAACATTACTCGATATGTTGGATATGCAACGGTTGCGTTCTTTGGGTTAGTCGCTGCAGGGGGGTAATCACCATGTTAACGGGTGCATTTCAAATGCTTGGCGTGACAGTTTCACTGCTTAATGGCGTTATTCTAAAAGCCTTTATGTTTGCCGTTGGCGGTGTTTCAAAAGCCCTTGGACTGTTAAAGGTCGTCATGTTTGCCGTCAATGCTGTTATGGCCGCCAACCCAATCATTCTAATCGTCGGGGCGTGTGTTGCGGCAGGTGCTGCAGTCATCGGGCTCATGTACTACTGGGATGATCTAAAAGCGAGCTTTGGCGACACAACATGGTTCCAAATCTTAACCGCAATCACTGCACCTATTCGAGCTTTGTTCGCTGCTATCTATGGTGGTTGGAAATGGGTAACAAGCGGATTTACCGACTTATCGGGCTTTGACGGTCTATTTGCCATTGTAGATGAAGTGAAAGCCGTGTTTGAAAACCTGTTCGGCTGGATTGGAGAAGGCTTTAAAACCGTGATCAGTTGGATACCAGATTTCGGTGATGATGAAGCACCAGGTAAAACCATTGGTGCAGTCCAGCAAGCCACGCCAAAAGCGAGAGTTCAACAAGGTGGTGTTGCTCGTCAGATGTCGACTTATAACCAAGGAAGTTCGACGCATTACGGCGGCGTAAACATTTACCCAACCTACATGAATAGCCCACAAGATATGGCTAATGAACTAGAGATGGCCGCGCCATGACCAAAGATTACCTGTACCAAGATTTGCTCATAGAAAACGGTGATGTCGTTTTAGATGCTGGTCGAAATCCAGTGATGATTCAAGACAGAGCCGTGATCGCCCAAGATATCAAACACGCCATTATCGAAAGCGGTTTAGCAGTGGCTTTGATTGGTGAAAAGTCGCGTGATGGCCGCAGTGATATTAAAAAGCAAATAGAGCTTTTGGTTGAAGAAGAGATTCGCTTGGTACCAGGTACCGTTCGAATGGAAGAGCCAGAACTAGGCAAAATCTGGATTTTCGCAACCACACGTGACTTTGGCGACATCGAAATAGGGGTTGAGAGCTAATGGCAAACATTCCAAAGCCCGATTACAAAGAAATTCTGAAAGAGTCTGGCATTCCCACGGATTCAGAGAGCTGGCGCAAGGTGCTCAAAGAAGAGATGGATAAAGCAGGTAGCGTGATTAATAACGACAGCCGCTTTTCTCCTTTCTGGCGAATGATAGAGCAAGCCGTGATCGTCTCAACCGTTTGGCTGATTGAAAACCTGTTAGTGAAATACGTCCTGCCCAATACGTTTCTAGCCACTGCGTTCGGTGAGTCTTTGAAACTCAAAGCTTGGGAAGTGGATATCGCGCCAAAAGCCAAAACCAAGGCGAAAGGTACCATTGTTTTTCAACGTGCTGCTTTGCAGGGGCCGGCACTCATTATCCCTAAAGACACATGGGTTCAAACGGTACCGATTAACGGCACTATTTATCGAGTAAAAGTGCTGGAAGACACGACGATGCCAGAGAACGAAACCACTGTTTCAGCAACCGTCGAAGCTGAACACAAAGGTGCGGCTTATAACTTGGGCGGTGGTTACTACCATGTGATCCCCGTTGCTATTTCGGGTATTGCCGCTGCAACTAATGAAGATGAATGGTTGATAGAAGCGGGCGCAGACGATGAAGACGAAGACGAACTGCGTTTACGTGTGCGTAACCAGTGGAGTGCGGTTGCTAAATGGCACATTGATGCGGCTTACCGTTCCTTGCTGATGAAGAAAGCAGGTATTCAAGACGATAACATCTATTTTGAGCATAACGCCCCACGTGGACCAGGTACCGCAAACGCACTGATCTTGTTAGATACGGGTAATCCATCACAAGCGCTGATCGACGCTCTAAATCACGAAGTGACAACCACTGGTTTGCATGGACATGGCGATGATTTGTTGGTGAAAGCGATGCCAGAAACCCAACACGCTATCAGTGTCAAAGTCTGGCCGAAAGCGAAGCTAACAGAGCAAGAGCGTGTGACGTTAAAAGCAAACATCGAAAATGTAGTGAGAGCGGCATTTCGTGAAAACAGTGATTATAAAGTGACACCGACGAATCCCATTGGTCGTTTTAGCTTTTCACGCCTAGAAGGTGAGCTACATACCTTGCTTGAAGGCATCGAGTCATTGCAATTCGAACAAGAAGACATTGTGAGCAGTTTGAAAATTCCGCGCCTGTCTACGCTAACGATAAAAATGCAGGAGTAGCTATGCAACTACCACCAATTAAATTCAAGTACTGGATGGGTAGAGGTGAGCTGGCAAAGTTTGCCAATGCACTGCGTAACTACTGGTTAAGAGTGGACGAAGCATTGCGAATGCCACTCAAAAAGCATGACCCACTCACTGCGCCAATTGGCATTGTTCGCCTGATGGCTTGGGAACGAGACATCGAGCCGTTAGAACGTGAAGATGAAATGATTTTTCGTATCCGTGTCGCCAACGCGTATTCGTTTGCCCGTCATGGTGGTGAGACAGCCGGCTTTAAAAACATGTTTGCTAAGTTGGGCGTCGACTGGGTAGAAATCCACGAACGTCAAGACCAAGAGCAATGGGACGTTGTTACCATCGAAACTGCTGACAGCGAATTGGCCCAAAAGAACTGGCTCATGAATGCCATGATTCGCCAATACGGTCGCACGTGTCGTCGTTATCAGTTCAATGTGACCTATCCGGTAACGCTGAAAATGATTGCTGCAGCGTTTGGTCAACGGTTCAACCTTTACGCTGCAAAAGCCAATGATGAATCCACCGTGGCGGTGCGAGAAAAACGCATCGAACACAATCAACAGATTTTCACCGCGTCAATGGCGCGCCTGAACTGAACAAAGTAAAAGGGAGCGTTAACCATGAGCCAAACGGCTATCCCATTAGAGTTTGAACAGTACCTGCAAAACAAGGTTTCGCTGAAGCAGCCTACTGAACTCAACGAAATCATTTTTGCGATGATTCCTGATCTTGATTTGTCTCAACCGATTGACCGTACTGCGTCACTGCCACCATTGGAACAATGGGTGTTTCAACAAGACGTAGACCAAATTGGTAAATCTGGCAGCAATTCGGTCGTCTATTCCGTGGTGATCTCAGGTAGCACAGCACCATTCACTTTCAACGCGATGTACCTACGTGACAAGAACGTACCGAATAGCTGCGGTATGGTGGTTTACAAAGCTACCGAAATCAAAGAAACGGGAATGGCATTAACGAAGTCGTTATTAATGCAGTTCGATGGCGCTGCGGCGGCTGCGAATGTGACAATTGATGCCGCGACATGGCAAATAGACTACCAAGCCCGATTGAAAGGAATGGATGAAGACCACCGCTTATCTTGCCTAGATAATTATGGTCATACCGCTTTCGTTGATGGCTTTGAAGTAACACGCCACGAATTTGACCAAACCAAATACATGATTGCACCAGGTGTTGCCTATGTCGGTGGTCTACGCATTCAAAATGCACTGTCAACGGTGCAAACGGTCGATAGCAAGCCAACCACTTTATGGGTTGATGTTTACCGGGATGGTACCGCACTTTCTAAGCATGAAAACCTGTTCCAAATCGTATCAACTACTGATGACTTAGTGGATTACACTGATAGCGAAAACCGACCTCACTATGTAGCGAAAGTGGCACGAATTGAGGCCGATGGCTCAATAGTGGATTTGCGTGTAAAGGGTGGTTTGGCTAAGCATGTGGCGGATAGTGATCCTCACCCACAGTATGTGAAAGAAAGCCGACAATCAGTAAGGAACCTGTTTTGGGAAAACCAGAACTTTAATGTTCCCGGTAAGGACGGAACCTTGACCGAAGTAGAACAAACATTCACTGTTGGTCAGGAGTTTTCCAAAGGTTGGTTTGTAAAGTCCGGAACCCTTATTGCTTCGCTCAGTGATGGAAGACTAATACGGAATGGTCATTCAACAGCGGTTATTGCTAGGAAATACAAAAAAAATAAATCTGGTTTGCCTAAGGCGTCTGACTTGATTGCCTCTATTGAAGGTAAAGACGGCTTGCGTAGGTACTCTACGGATGTTGGCGAGATAACTATCAGGGAAGATAGCACGCATGTATGGATGGATATTAATACTCAACCTACCTATTACGATATTGGCGCTCCGTGTTTGTCTCATCAAAAGGCCCCTCCATTACCTTTGAGTGATGCAGACAGTGCGAAGTCGAATATTGTACCGCTCATTACAACAGAGGAAGGGTGGGGTAATGGTGTTTTATTGGACTGGAGTAATACGGGGTATAAAACCAGTGATTTAAAAGGTCTACTAATCGTTGCTAAAGTTCTTACGGGGACGGTCACTATGAAAGGCGAATATTCACAATTTCATCCATCTAGCCGAGCTACTGGAAATAGGTTGTTTGGGATTGTGATGAACGATCCAGAGCCATTGTCAAACTATACAGTAATGGGTGGGCTCGAAGAGGTTACGGATACCACCGCTAAAACGTTTCTGTTTAATGTCGGTTATACGGGCGCGGTTTTTGGAGTGTATGGAGTGCTATAGATGAAATCATTTAACTTGTACAACCCCCAATCTAAAGAGTTCTTGTGTAAATCATTTACCAATCAAAAGCATCTAGAGAGTTGGCTAGTTGATAATCCACAATGGATTGAAACTGAAACGAGCCGCCCCACCCATGCATTTGAATACGCTAATGGGAACTGGGTGATTGATTCTAGTGATAAATACATTGCTGAATACAATCAAGTAGATGACAAACGTCGCACTCTGTATGCCCAAATGTGTGACCCATTAAAAATGGAAGCGTTGGATCTAATGGACGAAGGAAAGGAGGCGGAGGCTCTGCAGTTGAAGCAGCAAGCCGCAGGCGCTAAACAGAAGATAAAAGATGAAAACCCGTGGCCGACTCCGCCAGAGGTGGCTTAAATGCTTTCACTCTCTGCAGTCCGAATTCCCTTAAAGGCTTAAAGGTCACTGCAAGACAACAGCTTGCCGGACAGGATATGTCCGGCAACTCTGCATCCACTGACCAAGCCGAAACAGGCGACAAAGGAAAGGTTCTCGCAGTAACAGGTACTTTGCCATATAACAAAGCTCCAACATTAAACCAACTCTACACATTGGCTGGAGCAAAGCTTGACGGTGCAAGAGTGATCTACCGCATCGATAACCGCACCGCTAATGCGCTAAAGGTTAGCCAGGTTAAATTCCAAGGTACGATGACAGCACAAGAGGACGCACAACTGCGTCAATGGTTAATTAGTTTTGAACTTGTTGAACATATGAGTGTGGCAGAGCGAGCCGAAAGCAGGGAAGAGCCAAAACCAGCAGCACAGCAAAAAGCCGCAGGGGTAGAAACGCCAACCACACCACCAACAGCGTCTACAGAAACACCACCGGATACTGAAGTGGAAATGACAGGTGTAATGGGGTATCTGCAATCAGTCGATGAGGCACTGGCATGAATACACCAGAGTTTACCATTCAATGTTATGTTGGCAGTGAGCCAAGAAAAGTCAGCCAACATAGGCTGACATTTTCTGATAATGCACCAGGCAGAGCAAAGCTAACGATACAAGGTGAAGCTGACCCAATGCAGCAAGTCGCTATCGAATTGGGTTGGGGTAATAACATTAGGCGTGTACTGACAGGATTTATCGAAAGGGTTTCACCAGATAAATCAGGTTACGTGGTGATCTTCTGTAGAGAACTGGCCGCAGCACTTTATCATCCTTTGAATGTGATCATGCGACATCCAACGCTTGTTCAATTGCTTAGTAATATCACTCAACAAACAGGGCTGCAGTTTGTGGTCCCTGACAGAGCTTATGCTAATAGTGCTATCCCTTGTTTCTATTCGACAGGTAATGGCTATCGGGTACTTGATGAGATAGCACAGGCCTTTAGTATTTCTGATTACATCTGGCAGCAGCAAGGTAATGGACAAATATATGTAGGTAGTTGGGCAGATAGTTATTGGGCAGACAAGCCAGCGACTATTCCCGTCAATATGCTCAATCCACACCAAGCACAAAAAACGGCAACTGTTCCTTGCACGCCACACTTTAAACCAGGTGTGATCGTGAATGGTCGCAAGCTAGCCACCGTTGAACATATAGGAACGGAGACGGTCATAACATGGACGTAAAAACAATTAAGCGTATTGTCTACCGACTATTCCCAGAACTAACAGGTAACTGGCATTTACCTCAATTTGCAAAGGTCGTAGCATTGCCCGAACTACCGAAAGAGGGCGATTTATCAGAGCGTTTTTATCCTCACTATGCCGCAGATATTCAGTTACTTGATAGCAAGTTAGTTGAACGTAAAGATGTGCCGATCATGCAAGCAGTACCTTTACCAGTGCCAGGTATTGGTGAACAAGCAGGGCGATTAGAACCGCCAGCGATTGGCGCAATAGTTGAAATTGGCTTCGCTAATGGTGAACCTGATAAACCATTCATTCGAACGGTATTGGGGCTGGGCTGGAAGCTGCCAGCAATCAAAGCTGGTGAAAGTCGATACCAGCAAAGGCCAGGTGTTTACCACCACGTTGATCAGTCTGGTAACTTTCGCAGTATTACCGATAAATTGGCGCAATTGCACTGTAAGTTAAGAGAAGTTCGCGCAAGCACCGAACAAGACTACCGTTCGCCTAAGACGTGGCTAGGTTCCGAAAGTGAGAACGTACTCAACTTGCTAGGTGAGTTGATGCAAGTAGTCACTGATTTATCCGATACATGTGCAGCACATACACACACTAGCCCAGAAAGTGGAGCCCCAACAACCGCGCCAATTCAATCGGCTACGTTTACTGGACATGGTAAAAGTAGTACTGGACTAAAAGATAGACTTACGCCTATCACCAAATCTTAATCCTTAACACCCCACAGCAATACGCAGTCAATAGGCTGCGTTTCTTTTTGCCTAAACCTCAGTGAACCGACATGTGGATAACAGCCGATGGATTGCCACGACAGCGAACGACTAGATGACGTAAAAATCACTCCCCCTCCCCACCTGCGATGTTTTCGTGTGGTAGTTTATTGAAATTCCATTTTTGTGAAATTTAACGGAGCTAAATCAGGCTCTGAGAAGCGTTAAAGCCTTACGGATAGCGGAGTGGGGCAGAATTTCAAGGAGTCACAAAACGCCGCATATTGCGCGATACAAAATTTCTACAAATGAAATTAATTGATCTGTTTTGCAAAAATGAAGATCAGGAAACTAGTTGTCTTTTTTCTAAGTTATTGAATTTAAATAGGTGATGGTTTTTTCGTGTGTTTTTTAATGATCTGTGGTGTTAAAAATAGGATCGTGTTTGTTTGTGCTGAAGCCAGTAGTAGCAAGGGTTGAGGCGTGTTTTAACACTTGTTTTGTTTTTTCAAAATTGATCTGGCGTAGTGATGCGGAAATTACGTATTATCAGTGGAAAGCGGCACCCACGAAAAATAGGATTTTATTGGTAAGGTTATGAAGAAAAGTAAACCTATCGCAGCAGAGATCGTTGAGTTTGAATGCGATGAATGCAACGGTGGTGTATTCCGAGTAGACCACACCACTGAACCAATGGATAACCAATGGCGACACACGTGTTCGAACTGTAATAGAGAGGTCTATTTAGTCTGCCCATTCCCTTATCTTACATATAAAGGGGAAGAGTTCATTTTACGAAAATATGTGCCGGTTCAATCGCCTAAACCGAGCATATAATTCCCTATGCGTCGCCACTTTGTCGCCACTGTATTAATTTTTAAAATATAAATATCTGTTATTTAACGGTTATTTTAATTCGAATATGAAAAGGGGCTTTTCTTTTGCCCGTCGAAGCGGCACTTTACATCAGCCTTCTCAATTTAACTCCCTACCTTTTAGCATCTACCCGGCTGCCTCGACAAAAACTTTAGCAATAGATTTCATATCTGAAGATGAGGTCAACATTTTTGCTTTTCTCCCTAGTTTTCGTAGGAATTTTAAAAATTGCTCTAAAGATAATCATTTTATCGTCGCTAATAAGGTTACTTTGAGAGAACTTGGTTTACCGAGACGTCGGAAACCTTTCGAAACTTCCGATCTACGGAAAATCAATAGGAGTAACCACTATGGCGGTTAATGTAAACACAAATGTTGCGGCAATGACTGCGCAGCGCTACCTCAATAGCGCATCTAATGCACAGCAATCCTCAATGGAACGTTTATCCTCTGGTTTTAAAATCAATAGTGCTAAAGATGATGCAGCAGGCTTGCAGATCTCTAACCGTTTGAATGTACAAAGCCGAGGGTTAGATGTTGCTGTACGTAATGCGAATGATGGTATTTCAATAGCGCAAACTGCTGAAGGCGCGATGAATGAAACAACGAATATTCTGCAACGTATGCGCGATCTATCACTACAATCTGCAAACGGCTCAAACTCTAAGTCTGAACGTGTTGCGATTCAGGAAGAGATCACGGCACTGAACGATGAACTGAACCGTATTGCCGAAACTACCTCATTTGGTGGCAATAAATTACTGAACGGTACATTCTCAACCAAATCATTCCAGATTGGCGCAGACAATGGTGAAGCAGTCATGCTGACACTCAACAACTTGCGCAGCGACAACACCATGATGGGTGGTAACAGCTATGCTGCAGCAAATGCCAAAGACAAAGATTGGGAGGTGCAAGCGGGTTCCAATGATCTCACTCTCGCTCTCACAGATGTGTTTGGTGAACAGCAGAACATCACAATTACGGCGAAAGAAGGTGATGATATAGAGGAGCTGGCTACGTACATCAATGGTCAGACTGATATGGTCAAAGCCTCTGTCGGTGAGGATGGTAATTTGCAAATCTTTACTGATAACAACCGTGTTGCCAGTGATGTGACATTCGGTGGTGCATTAGCCGGTGAATTGAGCATGGGACCAGCCCAAGCGGTAACGGTGGACACCATCGACGTTACTTCGGTTGCTGGATCTCAAGAAGCGGTTGCGATTGTCGATTCAGCGTTGAAATTTGTCGATAGCCACCGTGCGGAACTTGGCGCTTTCCAGAATCGATTTAGCCATGCGATCAATAACTTAGATAACATTAACGAAAACGTAAATGCATCTAAGAGCCGCATCAAAGATACTGATTTTGCCAAAGAAACGACAGCATTAACAAAAGCTCAGATCTTGTCTCAAGCCTCTAGCTCCGTTCTTGCTCAAGCAAAGCAGGCGCCCAACTCAGCGTTGGGGCTTCTAGGCTAAGAAAGTAATTTCTCAGCATATTAGACAGTCATGACTTTAACTAAAATCCAGCTTCGGCTGGATTTTTTATGTTGTGAGGAAAGCAAAAAGTGAGCGCCAAAAAAAGAAAACCCAGCATAAAGCTGGGTATGATAATTCTGATTTTGATATGAGCCTGGTACACGAAGAGGGACTTTAACTTTTAAAACTTGTGTGTTCTGGGCTGTTAGCTAGGGCTAGCAATTGAAATAAATGGTGGCTACGACGGGATTCGAACCTGTGACCCCATCATTATGAGTGATGTGCTCTAACCAGCTGAGCTACGTAGCCGATGGATTAAGTATGGTGCGGAAGGAGAGACTTGAACTCTCACACCTTGCGGCGCCAGAACCTAAATCTGGTGCGTCTACCAATTCCGCCACTTCCGCAACTTAATCTGTAGTTATCAAGACAATTGGTAAAGTCTTAACAACGTTGAATATGGCAGGCTACTTAGAGCCGAACCAGGGACAATAGACGAGGCATCAAAAGATGTTATCCACTGAACCTATAAATAATGGCAGGCTACCTAGAGCCGGACCAGGGACAATAGACGAGGCATCAAATGATGTTATCCACTGAACCTATAAATAATGGCAGGTCTACCTGGATTCGAACCAGGGAATGGCGGCATCAAAAGCCGCTGCCTTACCGCTTGGCGATAGACCTGCAGGCGATAGCAAGAAGCTATCTAAATATGGTGCGGAAGGAGAGACTTGAACTCTCACACCTTGCGGCGCCAGAACCTAAATCTGGTGCGTCTACCAATTCCGCCACTTCCGCATAAATTGTTTACGTAGATTTTATATCAAGATGGTGCGGAAGGAGAGACTTGAACTCTCACACCTTGCGGCGCCAGAACCTAAATCTGGTGCGTCTACCAATTCCGCCACTTCCGCGTCTTGAATCTACAGGACTGTTAGCCTGAGCTAGCAATCGAAATAAATGGTGGCTACGACGGGATTCGAACCTGTGACCCCATCATTATGAGTGATGTGCTCTAACCAGCTGAGCTACGTAGCCGATGGATTAAGTATGGTGCGGAAGGAGAGACTTGAACTCTCACACCTTGCGGCGCCAGAACCTAAATCTGGTGCGTCTACCAATTCCGCCACTTCCGCAACTTAATCTGTAGTTATCAAGACAATTGGTAAAGTCTTAACAACGTTGAATATGGCAGGCTACTTAGAGCCGAACCAGGGACAATAGACGAGGCATCAAAAGATGTTATCCACTGAACCTATAAATAATGGCAGGCTACCTAGAGCCGAACCAGGGACAATAGACGATGCATCAAATGATGTTATCCACTGAACCTATAAATAATGGCAGGTCTACCTGGATTCGAACCAGGGAATGGCGGCATCAAAAGCCGCTGCCTTACCGCTTGGCGATAGACCTGCAGGCGATAGCAAGAAGCTATCTAAAGATGGTGCGGAAGGAGAGACTTGAACTCTCACACCTTGCGGCGCCAGAACCTAAATCTGGTGCGTCTACCAATTCCGCCACTTCCGCATCAATTTTGTAGTTACTGATGCAATTGGTAAAGCATCAATAACGTTGAATATGGCAGGCTACCTAGAGCCGAACCAGGGACAATAGACGATGCATCAAATGATGTTATCCACTGAACCTATAAACATGGCAGGCTACTTAGAGCCGAACCAAGGACAATAGACGAGGCATCAAAAGATGTTATCCACTGAACCTATAAATAATGGCAGGTCTACCTGGATTCGAACCAGGGAATGGCGGCATCAAAAGCCGCTGCCTTACCGCTTGGCGATAGACCTGCAGGCGATAGCAAGAAGCTATCGATATAATGGTGCGGAAGGAGAGACTTGAACTCTCACACCTTGCGGCGCCAGAACCTAAATCTGGTGCGTCTACCAATTCCGCCACTTCCGCATCAATTTTGTAGTTACTGATGCAATTGGTAAAGCATCAATAACGTTGTATATGGCAGGCTACTTAGAGCCGAACCAAGGACAATAGACGAGGCATCAAAAGATGTTATCCACTGAACCTATAAATAATGGCAGGTCTACCTGGATTCGAACCAGGGAATGGCGGCATCAAAAGCCGCTGCCTTACCGCTTGGCGATAGACCTGCAGGCGATAGCAAGAAGCTATCGATATAATGGTGCGGAAGGAGAGACTTGAACTCTCACACCTTGCGGCGCCAGAACCTAAATCTGGTGCGTCTACCAATTCCGCCACTTCCGCAACTTAATCTGTAGTTATCAAGACAATTGGTAAAGTCTCAATAACGTTGTATATGGCAGGCTACCTAGAGCCGAACCAGGGACAATAGACGAGGCATCAAATGATGTTATCCACTGAACCTATAAATAATGGCAGGTCTACCTGGATTCGAACCAGGGAATGGCGGCATCAAAAGCCGCTGCCTTACCACTTGGCGATAGACCTGCAGGGCATAGTCTTAGACTATTCAATTTATGGTGCGGAAGGAGAGACTTGAACTCTCACACCTTGCGGCGCCAGAACCTAAATCTGGTGCGTCTACCAATTCCGCCACTTCCGCATAAATTGTTTACGTAGATTTTATATCAAGATGGTGCGGAAGGAGAGACTTGAACTCTCACACCTTGCGGCGCCAGAACCTAAATCTGGTGCGTCTACCAATTCCGCCACTTCCGCGTCTTGAATCTACAGGACTGTTAGCCTGAGCTAGCAATCGAAATATATGGTGGCTACGACGGGATTCGAACCTGTGACCCCATCATTATGAGTGATGTGCTCTAACCAGCTGAGCTACGTAGCCACTCGTGAGCGAGACAATATAAACTTTCGCGCTCTTAGTGACAAGCCCTTTTTCTAAAAGGCTTAACACTTTAAATAAATGGCAGGTCTACCTGGATTCGAACCAGGGAATGGCGGCATCAAAAGCCGCTGCCTTACCGCTTGGCGATAGACCTGCAGGCGATAGCAAGAAGCTATCTAAATATGGTGCGGAAGGAGAGACTTGAACTCTCACACCTTGCGGCGCCAGAACCTAAATCTGGTGCGTCTACCAATTCCGCCACTTCCGCATCTATTCCTAAACACTTTCGTAAAAGGTTTTAGGAATGGTGGCTACGACGGGATTCGAACCTGTGACCCCATCATTATGAGTGATGTGCTCTAACCAGCTGAGCTACGTAGCCATACCATATTGAGTTCTTTCAGATAGTTGACCTTATCATCGGGAACGGCGCGCATTATGCGAAGTTGGAGCAAAGGCGTCAATAGTTTTTTTGAATAAATCGGGATAAATCAACTGTTCGGTTTCTTTTTAAACAAAGAGGCGTGTTAATCACCGAAAAGTGATAACAAAGTGTGACCCATTAGCTAACTTAATATAGGCGTCAAAGATTCAGAAACAACAAAGCCAGCACTCGTGCTGGCTTTGAAAGTCAATGATTTGCGAAGAAATTAAACGTTGAAGCGGAAGTGAACGACATCACCATCTTTGACGATGTATTCTTTGCCCTCTAAACGCCACTTACCCGCATCTTTTGCACCACTTTCACCGTTGAATTCGATGAAATCATCGTAGCCAACGACTTCAGCTCGAATAAAGCCTTTTTCAAAGTCCGTGTGAATCTTACCTGCTGCCTGCGGTGCTGTTGCTCCAACCGGAATCGTCCATGCTCGAACTTCTTTCACGCCTGCAGTGAAGTAAGTGTGTAGCGTGAGTAGCTCATAACCCGAGCGGATCACACGGTTCAGGCCTGGTTCTTCAATGCCCATGTCTGCAAGGAATTCTTCACGATCTTCATCTTCCAGTTCAGATAGTTCAGATTCAATCGCAGCACATACCGGTACAACAACGTTGTTTTCTTTTGCCGCAAACTCACGTACTGCGTCTAAGTATGGGTTATCTTCAAAACCATCTTCGTTGACGTTGGCAATGTACATCGTTGGTTTGAGGGTTAAGAAGTTCAAGTAACCGATCGCTGCCAGCTCTTCTTTTGCCAGCTCAACCGTGCGGGCCATGCCACCTTCGGTCAGAACTGGAAGTAGTTTTTCTAAGACAGTTAGCTCAAACTTAGCGTCTTTATCGCCACCTTTTGCTTTCTTGTTGTTACGTTGAATTGCGCGCTCACAAGAATCTAGATCGGCCATCGCTAGCTCAAGGTTGATAACCTCGATGTCCTCAATAGGAGACACTTTACCAGCTACGTGAACGATGTTTTCGTTCTCAAAACAGCGCACTACGTGACCAATTGCGTCAGTTTCTCGGATGTTCGCTAGGAATTTGTTACCTAGGCCTTCACCTTTAGATGCACCAGCAACCAGACCTGCAATATCAACGAATTCCATCGTTGTTGGCAGGATTTTCTGTGGGTTAACGATCTTTGCTAGCGCGTCTAAGCGCAGATCGGGTACAGGTACAACACCAGTATTTGGCTCGATAGTACAGAACGGGAAGTTTGCTGCCTCGATGCCTGCTTTAGTTAGTGCGTTAAACAGAGTTGACTTACCGACGTTTGGTAGACCAACGATGCCACATTTAAAACCCATGATATTAACCTTATTCTGCTTTGAACGTGTGTAGACGGTTTTGCGCTTTTGATAGGCCATCCTTTACTAGGATGTCTAGACAGCGTACGGACTCATCCGCCGCTGCATCCAGTAACTCTTGCTCTTTGGCAGGCGCTTTGCCTAGAACAAATCCCGCTACTTTATCTTTATGCCCCGGATGGCCAATGCCGATCCTGAGACGATAGAAATCTTTGCAATTGCCAAGCTTACTAATTGTGTCACGGAGGCCATTGTGTCCGCCGTGCCCGCCGCCTTTCTTAAATTTGGCGATACCGGGAGGTAAGTCTAGCTCATCGTGAGCGACCATTATTTCTTCTGGCTTTATCTGGTAGAACTTTGCCAGTGCGGCAATCGATTTACCAGAGAGATTCATAAAGGTCGTTGGAATAAGCAAGCGGAGATCTTGACCGTTGATCATAATGCGTCCAGTCAGGCCAAAAAACTTCGTTTCGTTTTTCAGTGTGATGTTATGAACACGTGCCAGTTCTTCTACTACCCAAGCCCCAGCATTATGGCGAGTTCTGGCATATTCAGGCCCAGGATTGGCAAGGCCGACAAGAAGTTTGATCGGTTGACTCAAGGTTAGGATCTCTCTTGGAATCTCAAAAAGCGCAGTATGATAGCACAGATTTCTTAGCTCGGGCGAGGTGTGCGTTGACTGCCAGTTTATTGCCATAAAAAAACACCCCAAAGCGGGGTGTTTTTAAGTCATTCTTATCTAATCCAAGCTTAGTTGAACATGGCAGAGATAGACTCTTCGTTGCTAATACGACGGATGGCTTCAGCCAACATACGCGATAAGCTCAGCGTCGTCACTTTACCCGTAGCTTGCATTTCTTTTGATTGAGTAATGGAATCTGTCACTATGACTTGGTCCAGTACCGAATTCTTGATGTTATGAGCGGCGTTGCCAGAGAACACTGCGTGAGTTGCGTAAGCAAAGACACGCTTAGCGCCACGCTCTTTAAGCGCTTCTGCCGCTTTACATAGAGTGCCGCCAGTGTCGATCATGTCATCAACGATCACACAGTCACGGCCTTCTACATCACCAATCAAGTTCATCACTTCGGAAACGTTCGCGCGTGGGCGACGTTTATCAACGATAGCGATATCGATGTCGCCTAAAGCTTTAGCTGTCGCACGGGCACGTACAACACCGCCAAGATCTGGAGAAACCACAACTGGATTTTCAAGACCTCTCGCTTCCATATCTTCGAGCAAAACAGGTGTACCGAAAATATTATCTACAGGGACGTCGAAGAATCCCTGAATTTGCTCTGCGTGTAGGTCAATAGTGAGGACGCGGTCAACGCCAACGTTAGAAAGGAAGTCAGCAACAACTTTTGCTGTAATTGGCACACGCGCTGAGCGCACACGACGGTCTTGGCGAGCGTAACCAAAGTAAGGGATAACTGCTGTAATACGGCCCGCTGAAGCGCGGCGCATTGCGTCAATCATCACTACAAGTTCCATTAGGTTGTCGTTAGTTGGTGCGCAGGTAGATTGAATGATAAAAACATCACTACCACGTACATTTTCGTTAATTTGTACAGCGACTTCGCCATCCGAAAAACGAGAAACACTTGCATCACCAAGAGAGATGTAAAGACGATCAGCAATACGTTGGGCTAGTTCAGGTGTAGCGTTACCAGCAAATAGCTTCATATCAGGCACGGTGGAAACCTCAGGGTTGCGTCCAGTATTTAGATAGATATATTGTGGGCTAAGCAATACTTAGCGAGCGTCTCATGTAAAGGAGAAATGTTCTTCCCTTTTGCTACAAAAGCAGAGACGTTGTCAGGCATTCTTTCAAGAACCTTGTTGGCCTCATTTTGGCTTGAAAACTCAGCAAAAACGCAGGATCCGGTCCCCGTCAGTCTTGACGGCGCATATTGTAGCAGCCAAGAAAGTTGCTTATCAACCTCTGGGTAGAGCATTCGAACAATTTTTTCGCAATCGTTTTCGTACGGGCTGTCAAGAAGTGTTGCCAGATCACGCTTTGGTGTGTTTCGAGTCAGGGCGGGGTGAGTGAAAATATCCACAGTTGCGATGGCCACATCCGGTCTAACGACGAGGTACCACTTCTCTTCAGGTTCAGTCTGAGTCAACGCTTCGCCTACGCCCTCAGCAAATGCCGAAAATCCTCGTGTAAACACGGGTACGTCAGCGCCAAGCTCTAACCCAATCTCCGCCAATTCGTGTTCTGATAGATGAGTTTGCCATAGGTGATTCAGGGCGACTAAAACAGTTGCGGCGTTTGATGAGCCACCGCCGATGCCTCCGCCCATTGGCAGCACTTTGTTTAATTCAATTTGGGCACCGTATGAACAATCTGATTTCGCTTTCAGTGCCATAGCCGCTTGCCAAATCAGATTGTCTTCCAAAGCTACGCCCGGCAGATCGGGCGTCAATCGGATTTCACCACTCTGATCAGCAGTGATGGTGAGGGTGTCACCATGATCAACAAACTGGAATAAGGTTTGTAATTCGTGATAACCGTTGTCACGGCGACCTATGATGTATAAGAAAAGGTTCAATTTGGCCGGTGAAGGCCAATGCGTTGTTTCGCTGATCATTGATCAAGATTCCATTTGGATATAACGATGTTGATTGAAATATCGCCTTGTTTCAGCTTGAGCTTCTGTGGCAAAGGTAAAACGCTGCCCTGATACTGGATATCTTGATAGTTAAGATAGTCAAGTTGCCAGATTTGCCCATTCACCTGTTTAGTCAATGAGGCCAAAGTATTGGTGTCATTGAGCCGGTACGTGTCAGCGTCAATGGGGCTACCTAAGAACCAGTTATTAAGTTGCTCGACAGGCAGGGTGAGACCTGTTAGGCGATAAATAAGCGATTGGGCGTCGTGCGAAGTGTAGGTTTGGTCTTCATAGGTTTCGACTGAAGCACCAATTGGCGTACTTTTCAGGTTCAGTGCAGTCTGGCCGATAAAGGTGGTGAGTCGAAGCTGACTTGCCTCTGGACTGTGTTTCCAATGAAAATTTAGAGATTGGCGCTGTTGAGGAGAAATGTAGCCCAGTTTACCGCTAGATTGATACTGAAGAATACTGTCCAAGCGTTGCTGATGAGTTTGCCATTCGACATTGGTTTTGCTGGTGTTGAGCGTGGTACAACCAGACAGAATCAACCCAGAGAGTAGAAAAATGAGTAAGGGACGAAAGTAAGCCGCCATTGCTGATAATTTATCCATTTTAGTCCTTATCTTGTGCCACACTATATCATTGAAATCACGAAGTCATGAAAACATATCCCGGATACCCTTTAATTAAATTGGGTCATCAAGTAAAATTCCGTTCTTATTTGTTTATTCGCCGATTCAGAGAACCTTGATTACATGTCTTTGCTTGCCATAGGTATTAACCACAATACAGCTTCGGTAGAGTTGCGAGAAAAAGTCGCATTTGGACCGGAGAAGTTACCTCAAGCACTTAATCAGTTAGGCGATAACCCTCTTGTAAACGGCAGTGTGATTATTTCTACGTGTAATCGTACTGAAATATATTGCGATGTTAAGTCTTCCGGAAAAAGCAAAGTCATTGATTGGTTGGCACAATTCCATCAGGTTAGCCCGGAAGATTTAAAACCCAGCCTCTATGTCCATGAAGAGCAAGCCGCTATTCGTCATTTGATGCGAGTCTCTTGTGGTTTAGATTCTTTGGTATTAGGCGAACCGCAAATCCTCGGACAAGTCAAACAAGCCTATTCAGATTCTCGTGAGCACAAAGCGGTTGATACTGCGATGGAAAAACTGTTCCAGAAGACATTTTCTGTTGCAAAACGTGTCAGAACAGAAACCGATATCGGTGGTAATGCGGTGTCTGTCGCTTATGCAGCCTGCACATTAGCGAAGCACATCTTTGAATCACTGCGTGATTCGACCGTATTATTGGTGGGGGCGGGCGAGACGATTGAGTTGGTTGCTAAACATCTGGCAAGTAATGGCTGTAGTAAGATGATCGTTGCTAACCGCACTAGAGAGCGTGCTATGCCTCTCGCGGAACAATTTGGGGCTCAGATTATTGGCTTGCCTGAGATACCAGAACATCTCCCGCGCGCTGATATTGTGATAAGCTCCACCGCCAGTCCATTGCCAATCATTGGTAAAGGTATGGTGGAAAGTGCACTGAAAGCTCGTCGGCACCAGCCAATTCTGTTGGTTGATATCGCTGTCCCTCGTGATATTGAATCGCAAGTTGCGGAATTGGATGATGCATACCTTTATTCTGTGGATGATTTGCAGTCAATTGTTGAAAACAACATGGAACAGCGAAAAGTGGAAGCCATTCAGGCGGAAGCGATTGTCAGTGAAGAGAGCGCCATCTTTATGTCTTGGCTACGCTCTCTCCAAGCGGTCGACAGTATTCGCGACTACCGTAAGTCGGCTAACGACATTCGAGAAGATCTGCTGAGCAAAAGCCTTCAGTCATTAGCTGCAGGCGTCGAGCCCGAAAAGGTTCTGCTTGAACTCAGCAACAAACTGACAAACAAATTGATTCATGCTCCAACCCGAGCTTTACAAAATGCGGCGGAGCAAGGCGAGCCAGCTAAGCTTGCTACGCTAAGACAAAGTTTGGGTCTGGAAGACTCCTAATTTTTTTTGGCCGTCAAAGACGCCCAATTTATCGAACCCTGAGTTAAGAAAACTATGAAAGCCTCGATTCTAACTAAGCTAGAAACACTGGTTGAGCGTTACGAAGAAGTTCAACATCTACTTGGCGATCCTGACGTGATCGGTGACCAAAATAAATTCCGTTCCTTATCAAAAGAGTACTCTCAGTTAGAGGAAGTCACTAAGTGTTTTCAGGCTTACCAGCAAGCTCAAGAAGACTTGGTAGCCGCTGAAGAAATGGCGAAGGAAGATGACGCAGAGATGCGCGAAATGGCTCAGGAAGAGATCAAAGAAGCAAAAGAAACTATCGAGCGTCTCAGTGACGAGCTGCAAATTTTGTTGTTGCCAAAAGATCCAAATGACGACCGCAACTGTTTCTTAGAAATCCGTGCGGGCGCCGGTGGCGACGAAGCGGGTATCTTTGCCGGTGATCTTTTCCGTATGTACAGTAAGTTTGCTGAGAAAAATGGCTGGCGTATTGAAGTTATGTCTTCGAATGAGGCAGAGCACGGTGGTTACAAAGAAATGATCGCTAAGGTGTCTGGAGACGGTGCTTATGGCGTATTGAAGTTTGAATCAGGTGGTCACCGCGTTCAGCGTGTGCCAGCGACTGAATCGCAAGGTCGCGTCCACACTTCCGCATGTACTGTGGCTATCATGGCCGAGATTCCAGAAGCGGAAATCCCAGAAATTAAAGCGGCTGACCTAAAGATTGATACCTTCCGCGCCTCTGGAGCTGGTGGTCAGCACGTTAACACGACAGATTCTGCGATTCGCATTACCCACTTGCCGACAGGAACGGTAGTCGAATGTCAGGATGAGCGTTCTCAACACAAAAACAAAGCGAAGGCGATGTCGGTACTTGCCGCTCGAATTATTCAGGCGGAAGAAGCGAAACGGGCTGCTGAAGAATCTGATACTCGACGTAACCTGCTTGGTTCTGGTGACCGTAGTGACCGTATTCGCACTTACAACTATCCACAAGGTCGTGTATCGGACCACCGTATTAACCTGACTGTCTACCGTCTTAACGAAGTCATGGAAGGGGATCTAGGATGCTTGGTTGAACCTGTTATTCAGGAACATCAGGCGGATCAACTTGCGGCGTTGGCTGAGAACAACTAATCAATGACTGCACTACACAGTGTTGAATACACACTAAAAAGTGCCTCCCATAGGCTTCAAGAGAGTGGCAGTGATTCGCCCTCTCTTGACGCGGCGGTATTGCTTTGCCACACCCTCAACAAACCTCGCTCCTTTCTGCTTACGTGGCCTGATAAAATTCTGGATTTAGAAGCTATCTTGGCTTTTGAAGCGAACTTACAGCGTCGAATCAATGGCGAACCTGTCGCTTACATTACTGGGGAACGTGAGTTCTGGTCATTGCCGCTAAAAGTCGCCCCTAGTACGCTTATTCCACGTCCAGATACTGAGCGTTTGGTTGAAGTTGCCCTAGAGAAAGCTATTGATAATCAAGGTGATATTCTCGATTTAGGCACAGGAACCGGTGCGATTGCGCTCGCCATTGCTTCAGAGTTACCAAACCGTCAAGTTTGGGGTATTGATCTTAAGCAAGAAGCTAAACAGCTCGCTGAGTCTAATGCTGAACATCTGGGTATTCGCAATGCACAATTTTTATCAGGCAGCTGGTTTGAACCTATAGGAAGTGGTACAAAGTTTGCTCTCATAGTATCAAACCCTCCTTATATTGAAGAGCATGACCCGCATCTGGCACAGGGAGACGTGCGATTTGAACCGCTGAGCGCTTTAGTGGCAAAAGATAACGGATTGGCTGACATCAAACATATTTCAAGTCAGGCACTCAACTTCCTTCAGTGCGATGGCTGGCTGATGTTTGAGCACGGTTACGATCAAGGTATGGCAGTGAGAGAGATTCTTGGCTTGCTGGGGTACCACAATATTACAACTTATAAAGACTACGGCGAAAACGACCGCGTAACCATAGGTCAATTTTCTCCAGAGAAGCAAGAGAGATAATTATGTACGAAGGTTTAAAGCACTTTCACCTATTGACGATAGCAATCAGTGCCACTTTATTGTCTGTTCGTTATGCGATGATGATGGCAAACTCAGGTTTACTTGAGAAGAAGTTTTTTAAGATCTTTCCCCATATCAATGACACCTGTCTATTGTTGTCTGGCATCGGTCTGATATTTATCACGGGCTTTATTCCTTTTACACCAGCAGCCCCTTGGCTGACTGAGAAGATCACTTGTGTACTGGCCTACATCGCACTTGGATTCTTTGCACTTAAACTAGGTAAAAACAAACTACTGCGTACGTTTTCTTTCTTTGGGGCATTAGGCTGGTTAGCAATGGCTGGCAAAGTCGCTATCAGTAAAGCGCCAATATTTTTAGGTTAAGAGGTTCTAGGTAATATTCATGCTTGAGTTGTTTGATGAAGATTTTGACGCTATCGAACTGGCAGAAGGGGCATTGATACTGAATAAAGCGATCAACCCTACAACCAATGATCAGTGGGCCGAGAGAGAATTGCATCGATTACTGAAAGAAGCAGAGCTGAACTTGAGCCAAGATGCGGACGAAAAGCAGCGTTTTGATTCGTTATTAAGACTGTTTTATCACGAGTGGTGTTTTACTGGCGATCAGGAAGCTTACTACGATTCTTCCAATGCGTTTATTGATAAAGTCCTTGAACGTCGCAAGGGTATTCCTGTCAGCTTAGGTGCGGTATTACTCTATTTAGGACGCAAGTTAGGCTTTCCCATTACGGGTGTGACCTTTCCAAGTCAGTTTTTGCTAAAGCTGGAGTGGTATGGAGAAAGCCCTCAGTTTATCAACCCGTTCAATGGCGAGTACGTCTCTAAGCATGTACTCGGTGCGTGGTTGATTGGTCACAGTGGGCCATTAGCGACTCTGAAACATGAGCATCTCAAATCGGTTGACAATCCGACAGTCATTGGCCGCTGGCTGGCGCTCCTCAAGAGCGCATTGCTGCGTGAAGAGCGCTATACTTTGGCCTTGAAGTGCACGGATTTAGCACTGACTTTTGTTCCAGATGACCCGTATGAAATACGTGATCGTGGGTTTATCTATCAGCAGCTCGATTGTCATCAGATGGCATTGAGTGATTATCAGTATTTTATCGACCAATGTCCCGATGACCCGGCAGCTGAACTGCTAAAAAATCAAGTTAACGCTATGAGTGAAACTCAAGTGACACTACATTAAGCCCAGCACTAGGTTGGCATATATACATAGAAATAGAGAGAAAATAATGGAACAGAAAATCGTTCATGTTGGTGATATTCCAGTTGCCAACGACAAGCCGTTTACGTTGTTTGCGGGCATGAATGTTCTTGAATCTCGTGATCTGGCTATGCAGATCTGTGAACACTATGTCAAAGTGACAGAAAAGCTTGGCATTCCATATGTGTTCAAAGCGTCTTTTGACAAGGCGAATCGTAGCTCTGTTCATTCATACCGCGGTCCAGGTCTTGAGGAGGGAATGAAAATTTTCCAAGAGCTTAAAGACACGTTCGGTGTGAAAATTATTACTGATGTACACACGGAAGCTCAGGCGCAGCCTGTCGCTGACGTGGTGGATGTAATCCAGCTGCCAGCGTTTTTGGCTCGCCAAACTGATCTTGTTGAAGCGATGGCAAAAACAGGTGCTGTGATTAACGTTAAAAAACCTCAGTTTATGAGTCCGGGCCAGGTGGGGAACATTGTTGATAAGTTCAGTGAATGCGGCAATGACAATATCATTCTATGTGAGCGTGGTTCTTGTCACGGTTACGATAACCTAGTGGTTGATATGCTGGGCTTCGGTGTGATGAAGAAAGCGTCAAAAGGTAGCCCAATTATTTTTGATGTGACCCACGCACTGCAAATGCGTGATCCTTCAGGTTCAGCATCTGGCGGTCGCCGTGAGCAGACGGTTGAATTGGCAAAAGCGGGTCTTGCGACTGGAATTGCAGGTCTATTTATTGAAGCACATCCCGACCCAGAGCAAGCAAGATGTGATGGCCCATCAGCATTGCCGTTAGACAAGCTGGAACCTTTCCTCGCGCAAATGAAAGCGCTGGATGACTTGATTAAAGGCTTCGAGCACATTGAGATTAAATAGTCTTCGATGTTTAAAAAAGGTGAGTCAATTGACTCACCTTTTTTTTGTTTTCATAGCGCTTTAAATGCATGATGACCTCGCTCAATAAGACGAGTATGTTTTCGTTCTGTGTTGAGAAAACGGTCAATCTCACACTAACGGTTTAGTGACATTCACTCACAGTCAATCGTTTGCTTGTGACCGTTTGTTAGAACAAGTGCAATTATGCTGCTTTGTTACACACTTAAATATCAATTAGGGTGATCTGCTCTACATAAATATGAAATCAAGATGTCACACCAAATAGGTTAACTTAAACTGGTTCAAGTTTTACTGAGTTATCAGCGATGAATTGCTGACCACGTCTGTTCAATCTACTCGGTATTTAATGCAGTGAAAATCCCAAAAAATTTCAAAGGTATAACAATGAAGCAACGCCTAATTGTAAAAACCGCACTAAGCGCAGCGATTCTTGCAACTCTCGCTGGTTGTGCGACAGCACCCCAACAAGAGTGGGAGACGGATAAAACTTATAAGCTGACGGTTCTGCACACCAATGACCACCATGGTCGTTTTTGGCAGAATAAATATGGTGAGTATGGTATGGCTGCTCGTAAAACATTGGTTGACGAGTTGCGTGCGGAAGTCGAAGCCGAAGGGGGAAGCCTTCTTTTACTCTCAGGTGGTGACATCAATACGGGTGTGCCAGAGTCTGATCTGCAAGACGCAGAACCAGATTTTAAAGGTATGAACAAAATCGGTTACGACGCAATGGCTCTAGGTAACCACGAGTTCGATAATCCACTTGACGTGCTTTTCAAACAACAAGAGTGGGCTAACTTCCCAATGCTTTCAGCAAACATCTACGATAAAGAAACAGGTAAGCGTATGTTCCAGGCTTACCAGATGTTTGATAAGCAGGGTATTAAAATTGCTGTTATTGGTCTAACCACGGAAGATACGGCGAAAATCGGTAACCCAGAGTTTATTGATGGTATCGATTTCCGCGATCCTAAAGTTGAAGCGAAAAAGTTGATCGCTGAGCTTAAAAAAACAGAAAAGCCCGATTTGATTTTTGCTGTTACACATATGGGCCATTACGAAGATGGTAAGCGTGGTGTAAATGCACCAGGTGATGTGGCTCTTGCTCGTTACCTAGATGAAGGTTCTCTAGATATGATTGTGGGTGGCCACTCTCAAGAACCAGTCTGTATGGAAGCGCCAAATGTCGTTAAAAAGAACTTCAAACCTTCTGATGAATGTAAGCCAGATCTGCAAAACGGTACCTACATTGTTCAGGCTCATGAGTGGGGTAAATATGTAGGTCGTGCAGATTACGAATTCCGTAATGGCGAGCTAGAGATGGTGAGTTATGACCTAATCCCAGTGAACCTTAAGAAGAAGGTTAAAATTGACGGTAAGAAGCAGCGTGTTCTTATTGAAGATGAAATCAAGCAAGATGAAGAGCTACTGGAATTCCTACGTCCTTACCAAGAAAAAGGTAAAGCGCAGTTGGACATTAAGATTGCAGACACCAACGGTAAACTAGAAGGTGACCGTAATGTCGTTCGATTCAAGCAAACTAACCTAGGTCGTTTGATTGCGGCAGCACACATGGAACGTGCGAAAGCTGATTTCGCCGTCATGAACTCTGGTGGTGTACGCGATTCAATCGAAGCGGGCGACGTAACGTATAAAGACGTACTGAAAGTTCAGCCATTCGCGAATATCGTCACTTACACGGATATGTCAGGTAAAGAGGTTCTGGATTACCTGAACGTTGTTGCAACTAAACCTATTGATTCTGGTGCATACGCTCAGTTTGCCGGTATTTCTATGACAGTGGCAAACGGCAAAGTATCGAATGTTGTGATCGGTGGTGAACAGCTTCGTTTAGATAAGACTTACCGTTTCACTATCCCAAGCTTTAATGCGGCTGGTGGCGACGGCTACCCTAAACTGACAGGGCACCCAGGCTACGTCAACACTGGTTTCGTAGACGCTGAAGTTCTAAAAGAGTATCTAGAAGAGAACAGCCCTGTTGATGTGAACAAGTACGCTCCTGCTGGCGAGATTGTTTACAAGTAAGTTGACACCAACTTATAACGGTCTTTAAGCTAAAGCGCTGCTCATTTGAGCAGCGCTTTTTGTTTGTCTAAAGTTGGAGGGAGTATGACTCCTGCAATAAATCTCGCTAAGAAGAAAAAAATTGCTCACACCATTCACCAGTACCATCACGACCCGAGAGCCGAAAGCTATGGTTTAGAGGCGGTAGAGGCACTTGGTCAAAACCCTGAGCAGGTGTTCAAAACCTTGCTATTTTGCCTAAATGGAGAGGCGAAAAACCTCGCGGTTGCGGTGATTCCAGTTGATAAGAAGCTCAATTTAAAACAAGCAGCCAAAGCGGCAAAAGGCAAAAAAGCAGAGATGGCCAATCCGGACATCGCACAGAAAACCACAGGGTATGTCGTGGGCGGCATCAGCCCACTTGGACAAAAAAAGGCTCTACCAACGTTTATCCATCAAAGTGCCTTTGAACAAGAAACGATCTGTGTCAGCGCGGGTAAACGAGGATTAGAAATTGAGTTATCACCGCAAGATTTAGCAAGCCTAACCCGCGGTCAGTTTGCTGAGTTGTGTGGGTAGGGGGTTAGGGGACGGACTGCATCCTCGGGAACGCTTCGCTATAGAAAGCGAGATCGGGCTTCGCCCTGCGAGAGAGAATATTGCCCAACCATGTTCTGTCATTCCCTAGACTGACGAAGGAAGGAGTAGGGAATCTCAATATGTTATCTACTTGCTTGAAGATATCCCAACTGGCTCTTGAGGATGACTAGTTAAATTCTTTGAAACAAAAAGGGTTGACGCAAAACGCCAACCCTCCAAAACTTCTCGATTCTACTTCGTTTCTTCTTCCATTTGCGCGTTATCCACGATGTGGTTTTCGCCCAAGTCTTTTGGAAGCAATAGGTTAAGCAGAATAGCTACAATACCGCATAAACTCACACCTTGAAGGCTGAACTCGCCGATACCAAAAGCCATACCACCGATCCCAAATACTAGGGTGATTGCGACGATAACCAGGTTACGTGATTTGTGCAGGTCGACATTATTCTTAATCAACGTATTTAAACCGACAGTGGCTATTGAGCCAAACAGCAAAATCATAATACCACCCATGACAGGCATAGGGATGGTCTGCAGTGCTGCACCAAGCTTTCCTACTAGTGCTAACACAATCGCACTTACTGCGGCCCATGTCATGATCACAGGATTAAACGCTTTAGTCAGCATGACCGCTCCCGTCACTTCTGAGTAGGTCGTATTTGGTGGAGCACCGACCATAGAAGCGGCTATGGTTGCCACACCGTCACCAGCAATGGTGCGATGTAAGCCAGGCTTTTTAATGTAGTCCTTACCTGTTACGTTCGAGATTGCCAGCATATCCCCTACGTGTTCAACAGCAGGTGCAATGGCGACGGGAATCATAAACAAGATGGCGTTGATGTTAAATTCTGGAGTGGTAAAGTTTGGCAATGCAAACCAAGCCGCTTTATGCACTGGCTCGAAGTCAACGATGCCATAACCTAGGCTCAGCGCATAGCCGACAATGATACCACCGAGAATGGGGGTCAGTTTGAGGAAACCTTTGGCGAAAACGCTTAGAATGATGGTCGTTAACAAAGACGCAACTGAGATGACCAAAGAAGCATTGCCATCAATGACTTGTGAGCCATCTACTTTGCCCAGCGCCATATTGACCGCTACCGGAGCCAAGCCTAAACCAATTACCATGATGACTGGTCCAACAACTACGGGTGGAAGCAACCTGTGAATAATTTCTACACCACGTGCTTTAATTAGCGCTCCCATAGCAACATATACGCACCCAGCTGCCATTAGCCCCCCATAGTGGCGGGAATACCCCAAGTTTGAACTCCATAGAGAATAGGAGCAATAAAAGCAAAAGAGGAAGCAAGAAAGATAGGAACAGAGCGGCGAGTAATAAGTTGAAAAAGAAGGGTGCCGACGCCTGCACCAAACAGAGCGACACTAGGGTCTAATCCGGTCAGCAACGGCACTAACACGAGAGCCCCAAATGCGACAAATAGCATCTGCGCACCTTGGATGGCGTTTTTCATAGCTTACTCCTTGTATGTTAGATCGAAGAGCAATAGGTCAATGCTCAACAGAAAAATAAAATTCGCGGGATTTTATCACCTTGGCAATCGTTTGCAATCTGAAGTAGGTCAAATAAACAATAATTAACTCATCTGTTAGCGTCATAAGTTAAGGGTGCTAAAACACATAAATCCGACCTTTAGTTGCTCAAGATGGGATAGTTGCTTATCATCCGAAGCTGCAATGAAGAATTGACCTTAGGAAAGCTATGCGCCATTTAGTTTTGTTGGCTTTAGGGCTGGTGGGGTTCCCTGCCGCTGCTTTGACCAATGTAGATTTATATCAAACTGAGATTGTACTTGATCAAAGCGTTGAAAATGCCGACGTACAAGCTCGTGTTGATGGAATGAAAGAGATCATCGTTCGTGCTTCTGGCGATCAAAGTGCGCTATCGAATCAGGTCGTACAAAAGGCTCTGAAACAAAATTCTCAGTACCTTTCGCAAATCAGTTACGGTCAGCTTGATGGCCAGCAAACACTTCGACTAGGGTTTAGCGCTCCTCATATCCGCTCTCTACTAAGTCAGGCTCAGCTCCCGATCTGGCCAGCAGCCCGTGCCAACTTGCTGGTATGGCTAGTTGAAGAGACACAGTATGACCGCAGTATTAGTTGGGAACACTCAGATTCCCCATTATTGAATCAGATGCGCGTTGAAGCTCAAAAGCGTGGATTACCTCTGACTGTACCTGTTGGAGATTTCGACGACATTACCGGGGTTGCTGCCTCTGACCTGTGGGGTGGCTTTGCTCGTCCTGTTGGGGAAGCGAGCCAGCGTTATCCCGTTGATGCTGTAATCGTTGTGCGAGTGCAGGGTAAATCGTTGCGCTGGACTTTGTATGATCAAAAACCTGCAACCATCGGTGTAACACGCCAAGCCCCTGTCTCTGGTTCAAACAGTGGTGCAGATTCAGCGGCTAAGATGGTGAACCAAATCAGTGACTACTATGCGAAAAAGAGTGCGGTTGTTGTTGCCAGCGAATCTTCTGAAACTATTAAGGTACGATTTACTTCACTAGACAATGCTGTCGACTTTTTTACTTTAGAAAAGCAGCTTAAGACGCTGAGCTCAGTAGCATCGTTAGATATTCAGAAAATTCAGGGTAATCACGTGACCTTTAATGTTCACTTGCTCGCTTCTCAGGCAGAATTTGAACAAGAAGTCCTTCGAATGGGCCCAGTGGTACAACTGGACAGTACAAGTGAGTCGCCGTCTTTCTTAGAGCAACCAACAGAGGTCGCTAGTCGTGGTCAGCCTGTGAATACGGAAGAGCACACAGGGGATGTACCTACCGTTGCTCCTGTAGATCAAACCCTACTCTATGAGTGGCAAGGTACACCCTCGACTATCTTAGGCCAAGAGACTGAAAGCTCTGAGCCTGAAAGTGATCAGGCTACCATTGATGAACTGATTGAATAGTAAAAAGGTCTGGCAAATGCCAGACCTTTTTTATTCGAACCGTTCTTTTTCTTCTTTTTCTACTTTTGACAGCCGTTTGAGCTTGAGCCCTAACTCTTTACCACGCGAGCGTGCATAAAGAATGTTACCGGCGAAGGCCGCAGCAGTAAGCATCAGTTCTACCCCTGCTAACCAGCGTTCACCATCGTCGATATAAAGTATGGTTAAAGCATGCAGAAAGTACAGCATCAGCACGAAGTTGGCCCAAGCGTGTGTGTACGGTTTTCCAGCTAGAATGCCGGGTAACGGCAACAGCAACGGAATGCTCCAAGCAATGGCAAGCGAAATACTGTCAATATGAGGGTGAGGAGATAAGCTCATTTGCCATAAGGCCACCCAAGCAAGCAGGCCGAGGTTTCCACATAACGCTAGAAGCCGGAATAATTTGGTTTGAGATTGCATTTCCTGCATGCCATCAGTCCTTCATTTTTAACGCAGTGATTGCCAAGCGTTTGCCCAGTTGTTGTGCCAGTTCCATTTCATCTTGACTGAGCGATGATCCGTCATGCGTTACCGATGTCGCGCCGTAAGGCGTTCCACCTGTTTGCGTGGTGTGCAGTGTTGGCTCAGAATACGGAATCCCTAAGATCATCATGCCATGGTGTAGCAGAGGCAACATCATGGTTTGCAAGGTGGTCTCTTGCCCGCCATGTAAACTAGAAGATGAGCTAAAGACGCATGCAGGCTTATCGATCAAATCGCCAGACACCCATAATGAAGTCGTCTGGTCCCAGAAGTGTTTCAATGACGCTGACATATTACCAAACCAGACCGGGCTACCCATGGCGAGACCGTGACATGCTTTCAGTTCATTTAACGTCAGTACAGGATCTTGTGCCGTTTGCCTTTCATCTATGTCTTCCACTGTTCGAATCAAGGCTTCGCAGTGAGGAATAGATTCTACTCCTCGGGCGATTTGTCGTGCTAATGCGAGGGTAGAACCGTGTCGGCTGTAATAAAGAACGACAATCTGGCAACTCATAGAATATCGAGCACTTGTTCTGGAGGGCGACCGTGTTTCGCCTGACCATTGCTGACGACGATAGGGCGTTCAATCAATTTTGGATTAGCTGACATTGCTTCAAACAGTTGTTCGTCTGTTGCATCGGCAAGGTTGAGCTCTTTGTAAACGTCTTCCTTGGTACGCATCATAGCTCGGACGTTATCTAGGCTGAGCTGTGCAAACAGGGATTTTAATTCAGCCACGCTCGGTGGTGTGTCGAGATATCTGATGATGTCTGGCTGAATATTCTTTTCTTCCAGAAGTGCCAGAGTTTGGCGGCTTTTTGAGCAACGAGGGTTGTGATAAATCACGACTGACATAAGTTGAGTCTCCGAGTTATTGGGAACGGCGTGCTATCCGTTCCATCATTATTGTAGAGCCATAAAACGATCGCGCTGAACCATAAGCTGATCGATGCGTGCATCGTAACGTGCTTGCTGTAGGCTGCCAAGTTCAGCCAGTTGGCTGGCTTGAGTGTAATACTGAATTGCCTTATTCCAATTGGCTTTCAACGCTAAAATTTCCGCACGAGCCGCAAGATCCTCGTCGCTGCGGCCAAGATGAATACTGGCTTCAGACAGTAAATGCCAACCATTCACATCGTTAGGGTTATCATGGGTATAGCGCTGAAGGACACGCACCGCTTCTGCATTTTTATCCTGCTTCATCAGAGCGTTGGCATAATTGATGGTTAACACGGCGTTGTTTGGTTTACTTTTCAACGCTTTTTGCAGCATTTTCTCTGCTTCACCAGCCTTTTTCTGCGCAATATACAAATCGGACATGGCGTCTAAGTAGAAGTTGTTGTCCGGTTGCTGTTGAGTCAATGATTGTAAGATCGTGTTAGCTTGATCCAGCTCATTATTGTCTAAGTGGACCAGAGCTCGACCATATTGAAACGAAGATTTCAGGCTCGCAGGTGCCTTCTTCTCTGTACGAGTCAACCAATCCATGGCGGCTTTAGCATTGATACTAGCATAGCGAGCGACAATACGAGCACGAGCAAGGTTGTAATTCAGTGAAGGGTCGATTCTTCTTGCCGGATAATTTTGCGCTCTTGCTCGGCTGTCGGTGATACGATCTTCTGGCAGCGGGTGCGTTAAGAGCATGGGTGGTGGCTTACTGGCATATCGATATTCATCGGCTAAGCGGCTGAAGAAACGCGGCATTGCGTTCACGTCAAAACCCGCTTTGGCGAGTGTGTCTATGCCAAATCGGTCAGCTTCTTTCTCGTTGCTGCGTGTATAGTTGATCTGGCCCTGAATATTGCCAGCAGTGGTTGCGGTAATCGCGGCGATACCCGCTTCAGGGGCAGCGATAGCGAGAAGCAATGAGCCTGCCAACGCCGCCATCGTTGCAGGAGAGCGCCTTGCTTGTTCTTCCATACTGCGGGCGAGGTGGCGCTGAGTAACGTGCGCTATCTCGTGTGCGACAACGGAAGCCAACTCGCTTTCACTTTTGGCATGAAGAAATAGCCCAGTATGCAGAGCAACGTAACCACCAAAAAATGCAAAAGCATTGATATTGCGGTCACGGATCATAAAGAAGGTAAACGGGGTTTTTACATCACTGGCGCTGGCGACCAACTGGTGACCTAAGCTGTCAATATATTCATTCAGAACTGGGTCATTGACGATAGGTTGGTTGTTACGCAGCATGCGCATGTAGGCATCACCGTACTGTAGCTCTTGATCTATGGTCAAAGTGCTACTGGCTGCCGTACCAATATCGGGTAAGTCGAGTGTATTGGCATAGGTGGGTGTTTGGATACCCAACGAAGTTGCTAAGCAAATGCAAACAAGTGAACGCGTACGTTTAAACATATTTTACTGGTGATACTCCGTGATCATTTGGTCTATCCACTTAGTCTGAGTCATTCGGTTATAATCAGCGATGTCACAGGCTTGGGGGTATAGCGTTTGACACTCTTTTACTGAGTTGGTTTCACCGTCGATTGGCTACCAAATGATGAATAGACTGCCTTTCTTTCATCTGTCGAGTGTAAAGTGTTCCATTGCATTAAGTCATGACAAAGTGAAACTTTTCTTCGCATCGACGTATTTGCACTGACGCTTGGAAAAAAACACTATACAATATTCTCCCTATGATAAGCATCGAGCTAAAGAATGGAACAGAATCTTTTGGATCTGCGTCAAGAGCGTTGTCCTATGGCATTGTTACTTGCCAAGCGTCACACTACAGGGTTATGTGCGGGGCAACAAACAACAATTTATGTTTCAGATCCCAGTTCGATGTCCGATATAAAACATTTCCTGCTAAAGCAATCCTTCGAGTTGGTCTGCGAAGAGCTGGATGGTTATTACTGTTTGCAAGTGACTAAAGGAATCTTGTCGAATGTTTGAGATGGTGAGTCGTTGGTACAAACGACGTTTTTCTGATCCACATGCTGTGAGCTTGGTTGCGATCCTGCTCTTCGGTTTTATCACGATTTATTTCTTCGGCAATCTGATCGCGCCTTTGCTTGTTGCGATTGTATTGGCTTACTTGCTGGAATGGCCTGTTTCTCAGTTGTCTCGTCTCGGTATTCCAAGAACGTTGTCGGTCATCTTAGTGATTCTCGGTTTTACTAGTTTGATGTTGGTAGCGGTGTTTGGCCTTGTGCCAACTATCTGGCAGCAAGTCGGCAATCTTATTAACGATATTCCTTCGATGTATTCAGGACTGCAAAAAGTGATTGCGGAGCTTCCGCAACGTTATCCTGAGTTGGATAACTTCCAAATTGTTGAATCTCTGGTGACTAACGCGAAGAATCAAGTCATTGTGATGGGTGAGACGGTTGTTAAAGGTTCACTCGCTTCATTGGTGAGCATTGCTACCCTAGCCGTTTACCTCATTCTGGTTCCACTACTGGTGTTTTTCCTGCTTAAAGATAAGCAAGAGATGATTGCCATGGCGAGTGGCCTTTTGCCACGGAATCGTAAGTTGGCGACCAAAGTCTGGCATGAAATGAATGATCAAATCTCCAACTACATTCGTGGCAAAGTAATGGAAATCTTAATAGTCGGTGGTGTGAGTTATGTGACATTTGCCATTCTAGACTTGCGTTACTCGGTATTACTTGCGGTTGCTGTAGGCTTATCGGTTTTAATCCCCTACATCGGTGCTGCGGCGGTGACCGTACCTGTCGCGATGGTGGGGTTGTTTCAGTGGGGGTTCACGCCGCAATTCTATTGGTTATTGCTTGCCTACGGTATCATTCAGGCCTTGGATGGCAATGTACTGGTTCCTGTTCTTTTCTCTGAAGCGGTGAATTTGCATCCAGTGGCTATCATTGTGGCTGTATTGGTATTTGGTGGGTTATGGGGATTCTGGGGTGTATTCTTTGCCATCCCTTTAGCCACGTTAGTTAAGGCGGTCTGGAATGCACTGCCCAGCAATGACGAAGACGAAGTCTATTCACATCCCGGATAGGCTCAATCGACAAATTTATTAGTTAAAAAGCCTCAAAGCGACAGCTTTGAGGCTTTTTATTTGTGCAGAGGGTATATACTTTTTAAAAGATTGTTTTACAAAGTATGAATTTTGTAAGAAATTTCTTAAGTCTTTTGTAGTTAGGACGATAATACTAGATACAGATATAACAACTATAAATTAAAAACGAATTAATCTTTGAGGGACACTATGAGATTTAGTCAAAAAATCGTTGCTGCATCATCAGCGTTGTTGTTAGTGACCGTTGTATTACTCTCGGTGCAACAACTGAATACAGTAAAGAGTGAAGTAGAGGACTTAGTAGATACCAGTCTGATAGAGATGGTAAAGGGAGTGAAAAACACTGTCACGTCAGAAATGGCGAGTAAGAAATCCCTTGCCCAATCTACCACTGAGGTGATGGAACTCGACCCTCAAAATAAAGCACGAGTTAAAGATATTCTTGAGAAACCCAATCTCAAAGGGAGCTTCCTAGCGGTTGGTTACGGCTATGAAGCGGATGGTTTTGTGGTAGAAAATGATGATGGCTGGGAAGCTGGTCCTGATTATGATCCGCGTATCCGACCTTGGTATAAAGATGCCAAAGCGCAAGGCAAGCTTGTCGTCACTGCTCCCTATGTCGATATCTCCTCGAAGAAAGTTATTATTTCTATCGGTACACCAGTTCGAGACAATGGCCAGTTTACCGCAGCGATGTTTTACGATTTAGAGTTAACAGGGTTAGCGGATTTAGTTAACAGTGCCAACCTATTGGATGCAGGTTACTTGTTTATTATCGCCGCTGATGGGACTACTATCGCACACCCTGATGCCGAGAATAATGGCCAAAACCTGACTACCTATTTGCCAGAAGCGACTATTCAAGAGGGTAATCAACGTATTGAAAAAGACGGCCGCTCCTACCTAGTTCACTTTACTAAAGTACCAAGTGAAAACTGGTATATCGGCGCGATTGTTGATGAGAGCATCGCGTTTGCAGCTATTAGTGAGATGCGCAACAGCTCAATTATTTATACCTTGATAAGTGTGGTCTTAAGCGTTGCGGTATTAAGCTTTTTAATCAAGGTTCTGATGCGTCCCCTAGGAACACTCAACGAAGCCATCAAAGACGTTGCTTCGGGCCAGGGTGACTTAACCAAACGTCTGGACACGAACACTGATAAGGAGTTTGCTGAGCTGGCGGAAGGCTTCAATACCTTTACGGAAACTTTGCAAAAGCAAATTCAGCAGTCGAAAGCCATTGGTGCTGAGATCCTTCGTGGTACTGAAATGACGGTTCAGGGCTCACAAGAATCAGCGGAGGCGATGCGCAGCCAATTGCAAGAACTTGAGCAACTAGCGACAGCAATGAACGAAATGGCTGTGACGGCAACAGAAGTTGCAAACAACGCTCAAGGTGCTGCAGGTGCCGCAAAAGAAGCGGATGAAGCGACACAGCAAGGCTCTTCTGTGGTGGGTGCTACCACGTCATCGATTGATGCATTGTCGGCGCGAATCGATCAAGCCGTTGAAGAAGTGCAAGGTCTAGAGTCTGCGACAGCCAACATTGAAACCATCCTTAAAGTCATTAATGATATTGCCGATCAAACGAACCTATTGGCATTGAATGCGGCTATTGAAGCAGCACGTGCGGGGGAATCTGGTCGAGGTTTCGCTGTGGTAGCAGATGAAGTTCGAACACTTGCGCAGCGTACTCAGGAATCGACTACCGAGATTCGCAGCATGATTGAGCAGCTACAGGCGGGCGCAAGTTCAGTGTCAGCGGCAATGCATGAAAGCAAGAACACGGCAGTGGACGCGGTGGAAAAAGCTCAGGCAGCGAATGAGTCTTTGCAACAAATTCGTGATGCGATTCAGAGTATTACCGACATGAACATGCAGATTGCTTCAGCTGCGGAAGAGCAGAGCTTAGTGGCGGAAGAGATCAACAGCAACACGGTGAAGATTAAAGACTTGTCGACACAGGTGTCTGACTCTGCAGAAAACGCCAATATTGCCATGCAAGTACAGACGGAAAACGTTCGTGAGCAAGATGCAATACTGAACAAGTTTATTGTGTAAGTGTAATGAATTAAAAAACGCCAGCGATACGCTGGCGTTTTTTGACAGCAATGAGTTACTTGTTTCCGTTCAAGTAATCTAAAACCACTTCATGGTGATCTTTCGTTTTAAACTTATTAAAGACGTGCTCGATAACACCTTCTTCATTGATAAGGAAGCTGATGCGATGCAGGCCGTCATAGACTTTACCCATAAACTTCTTTTCGCCCCACACACCGAACTGGTCAGCCGCCGCGTGATCTTCATCTGACAGCAAGGTAAAGTTGAGGTTGTCACGTTCGATAAATTTACCTAGGCGTTTCACTGGATCAATGCTGACGCCAAGCACGACCACATTGTGAGCATCCAATTCTGCTTTCGTATCACGCAAACCTTGCGCTTGAACTGTACAGCCTGGTGTCATGGCTTTTGGATAGAAATAGAAAAGAATTTTTTTACCAGCAAAGTCACTGAGTGACACTGTGTTGCCGTCTTGATCCAGCAGGGAAAATGCCGGAGCTGGAGTACCAGCTGTTAGCGTGTTCATTGATTTTCCTTTTTATTGACTGTTCTTTATGAAGTTTAACGAGCCTTTAACGCCAAGGCTTGAGCATAATGTTTCGAATTCTTCCTGCAATTGCATCAAATTACAATCAATGTCAACCGTGGCCGTGATGGCAATGTGAAACTGATTTTGCGATGACTGAATTTTCGTTTTGTCTATGGTCTGTGCGCTGAGAGAGGAAAGTCCAATATTTTTATCAGCGAAGAACTGAGTAAATTTCTCTGTTAGGCCAACTTCATCATTGGATTCAACGTAGACTTCCAAACTGTAAGCGTTGTCAGCACGAGCGTGTTGTGATGTACGTTTCATCATGGTGATGAGATCAAGTTGTTGGCCTAATAGTGGCAAAGTGCTCTCAACACGTGTCACGGCTGCGTTGTTGCCTGACAGCAACATAATGAGGGTGAATTCATTGCCAAAAAGCGCAATGCGACTATCAACAATATTGCATCCAGATTGTGTGACAAGGCGAACCACTTGGTTGCAGACACCAGGGCGGTCTGTTCCTACCGCTGTAATCACCAGATGTTGAGTCATAATATCACTTCGAGCATTGTTATGATTATTAACCAAATAGCTTAGCACAGTTACTGAAGAGAAAACTGTCCGCCACATACAAATCTAATGCAATTTTCTTCGCTCGTTACCAACCTTGTCTGAGGGCTTAGTACTTATAACCTCAGGCTGACAACAAGCGGTAAAAAAGGCGTAAGTTGCTAGAGTTCTAACATCTGATAAATATTCACTCAAATAGGTGATTTAAGCGGGTTTAATTCCTTGTCTTTTTCAATCGCCTTACAGTACCATGCAGACAGTATCTAAATTAGGGAGAAGGACATGTTTTCAGGAAGTATCGTAGCGTTAATTACACCGTTTAATAATGATGGCGAAGTAGATTACGTAAGCCTGAAAAAACTTGTAGATTTTCATGTCGACGCTGGCTCTGATGGCATTGTGGCCGTGGGCACAACAGGTGAATCTGCAACCTTAACTGTGGAAGAGCATGTCAAGGTTGTGACTAAAGTGGTAGAGTTTGCTGAAGGCCGTATTCCTGTTATCGCAGGGACAGGTGCAAATGCTACTCATGAATCCGTCACTTTCAGTCGCTTATTGAACAACTCAGGAATTGCCGGTTGTTTAAGTGTGACGCCATACTATAACAAACCAACCCAAGAAGGTTTGTTCCAACACTATAAAGCGATTGCTGAAGAAAGTGACGTGCCACAAATCCTGTACAACGTGCCAGGTCGCACTGCGGTAGATTTGTTGCCAGAAACAGTTGCTCGCCTTGCAGAAATCGATAATATCGTGGCGCTGAAAGACGCAACGGGTGATTTGAGCAGAATTGCAATTCATCGTGAACTTTGTGGCAAAGATTTTATCTTACTAAGTGGTGATGATTCGAGTGGCCTCGATTTTGTTAAGCAAGGTGGCCAGGGTGTGATTTCTGTTACGAATAACATCGCAGCGGAAGATATGGCGAAAATGATGAAACTTGCTCTTGAAGGTAAGTACGAAGAAGCCGAAATTATCAACCAACGCTTGATGCTGCTCCATAAAAACTTGTTTGTCGAGTCGAGCCCGATCCCAGTGAAGTGGGCTGCGCACAAGATGGGCTTGATAGCTCACGGTGACTTAAGACTGCCGCTGACAGAGTTGTCTGAAAATGCTCGTCCAATTGTGGCACAGGCAATGACGGAAGCTTGCATCTACTAAATCAGAATGAATTGCCGAAGCACAAACTTCGGCATTTACTTATCAGGAGTTTCAATGAAATTGTCTCATCAGCTAGTGGTCAGTTCGCTAGCTGTTTTTGTTTTAAGTGCCTGTTCTGGCGATGCCACTCAGCGTCGTCAGGCGAAGGACGATTTTGATTACCTCAATACTCCGCCTCTGACTGAGTGGAATAACATCGAAGGTGTGAACCCGCGTAACTACACTAACTACCAGATCCCTCAAGGAGAGTTTCGTGGTGGTGTCGGTCGTGATGTGGATATTCGCCCACCACAACAGGTTCTGGAGTTGATCCCAGGCGCGCGTGCAGAGCGAAAGAATGGCGAAGTAACGCTGTGGCTATTGCGTGAAGATGAGCTGGATAAAGTCTGGCAAACGGCACTTAAGATGCTGCAAGAGCAGAACATTGCTATTCGTGAGCAAACGGATAATCGTATCGAGACGGATTGGGTTAGCTGGAAGTCTGAAGACGAAGACGCTGAAATCGGTTCTCGTTACGAAATCACCAGTGTTGAGGCGAACAATCGCTACGGCTTTAAAATCTCTTTGATTGATTGGCGCAAAGCAGGCAAACAGATGCCAGTCTCCGCAACGAATAAAGAGCGCTACAACGCTTTGATGACCAATCTAGTGACTGCTCGTTACGACTTGGATATTCGTGAGGAAGCGGCGCGTCGTGCTCAAGAGCTGGTTAAGCAGATCCCGATCTCTATGGGTACTGACCGCAGTGGCTTCCCTGTGATTATTGCACGTACGCCATACAACATGTTATGGCCTCGTCTGCCTAAGCTACTGCCTGAAATGGGCTTCACTATTGAAGAGCGTAATCAATCACAAGGTACAGTGAAAGCTAAGTACGCTGCACCAGATGATGCATTCTGGACCGAAATTGGCGTAAAGCCGATTGGACTTTCATCAGGGACTTATACTTTCCTATTCGGTGATTTAGGTAACCGTACATCTATCAACGTGACGGATTCTTCGGGCAAGCCTGTAGAAGAAGAGTTGCTGAAAGACATGGTGCCAGTCCTGTCTGCTGTAGCAGACAAGCACGCTAAGTAACATCCAACAGGTAATAAAAAAGCTGACTATCAAAGTCAGCTTTTTTTATGTGTGTTGATTTGCTGTGGGCTCGACTAGAGAACCATAGCCGCAATCCAACCAAACACAATCAATGGGATATTGTAGTGAACGAAAGTCGGCACTACGGTTTCCCAAATATGTTCATGTTGACCATCAGCATTCAGGCCGGATGTAGGGCCAAGTGTTGAGTCAGAGGCCGGAGACCCTGCATCACCCAATGCAGCAGCGGTACCGACTAGAGCAATGGTTGCCATTGGCGAGAAACCAAATGCGGCAGCCAGTGGTACGTAGATTGTTGCAATGATTGGGATAGTTGAGAACGACGAGCCTATACCCATAGTCACCAATAGGCCAACAATCAACATCAGAAGAGCGGCGAGCGGTTTGTTGTCACCGATGCTGGTCGATAGTGCTTCTACCAAAGACTCCACCCCACCTGTTTGCTTCATTACGGCAGCAAAACCAGCGGCGGCAATCATGATGAAGCCAATCATCGCCATCATATGCACGCCTTTAGTGAACACGTCATGGGTTTCTTTCCATGCGATCACACCACCAAACGTAAAGACCATGAAACCTGCTAGGGCACCGATGATCATCGAACCTGTGGTTAACTGGACAGTAAGTGCTGCGATGATACCTGCGCAAGCAATTAGGATGTTCTTTTTGTTGATTGACGGTGTGTTTTCGTCAACGTGTGTCAGCTCTGTTTCCTTATATTGACGAGGCTTACGGTAACTAAAGAAAATGGCTGTTAACAAACCGAAGATCATACCCGCTGCTGGCAGTAACATAGCGACGGGAACTTGGTTTGCCACAACAGACTCTAAACCATTGTCGTGTAGGTTTTTAAGCAAGATGTTGTTGAGGAAGATACCACCGAACCCAACAGGTAACACCATATAGGGTGTGACAAGACCAAAAGTCAGCACACAGGCTATCATACGACGGTCTAGATTCAGCTTGGCGAACACGCCTAATAGAGGTGGAATAAGAATAGGGATAAAGGCGATATGCACAGGAACGATATTCTGAGATGACATGGTCACTAAGATCAGCGCGATTAACACTGCATACTTGAGACCTGTTGACGCAGAGCCATTTTCTTTTCCATGGATGCGTTTGATGACACTGTTGGCCAGTAAGTCAGTAATGCCCGACTTAGAAATTGCTACAGCAAAGGTGCCTAGCATCGCGTAGCTCAGGGCAATCGTTGCACCGCCCCCAAGACCACTTTCGAATGCGGCTACCGCATCATTTAGGCTCATGCCTGCGACCAGTCCACCGACGATAGCACTGAATGTCAGGGCGACCACGACATTCACGCGCATCAGGGCTAGAAGCAGCATGATACATACTGAAATTACCACAGGATTCATAGTTTACTCGTTTGTTGTGTTTACTTTTTTAGTTATTGTCTTCAGCGTCATTGTCAACAAGTGGCCAGCCACCTAATGCTTTCCATTTATTGACGATGCCGCAGAACAGCTCTGCCGTTTTCTGTGTATCGTAAAGGGCAGAGTGGGCTTCTTTATTGTCAAAATCCATCCCTGCGGTTTTACACGCTTTGGCTAATACCGTTTGACCATAAGCCAAGCCGCTTAGCGTAGCGGTATCAAACGTTGCGAAGGGATGGAAAGGGACGCGTTTGAGCTTGCTGCGTTCACTAGCGGCCATAACAAAGTTGTGATCAAAAGTTGCATTGTGTGCAACCATAATCGCACGACTGCAATCGGCCGCTTTTTGCTCTTTGCGAACAAGCTTATAAATTTCTTTTAGGGCTTCTGACTCTGGTATTGCACCACGCAGTGGGCTGAAGGGATCATGAATGCCGTTAAAATCCAGAGCTTCCTTCTCGAGGTTTGCTCCTTCAAAGGGCTCAACATGAAAATGTATGGTTGAAGCAGGCTGAAGGTCGCCATTTTCATCCATTTTCAGAGTGACGGCACAGATTTCTAGCAGTGCATCTGTTTTAGCGTTAAATCCTGCAGTTTCTACGTCGATAACGACAGGAAAATAGCCACGAAATCGTTTTTTGAGCGTCAATGCTTCGTTTTCTACAGTCATGTTGGCCTAGTATTATGTGACAAGGGCAGCATTATTGCAGATTCTCAGGGTAAGACAAACCGGATCGTTCAATTAATGATATTCGGTATTTATTGATAGAAATGAAGTCATCAAATGAGTTTTTGGCGAGATTATTGCATTCTAAATGCTGTAGAAGTATCAGCGGCAAATTTGCGCCGTGTTTAGTAAGAGAATCCGCCCCCCATGAAGAGACTGTTAGCCCCTAGCTTAACGTTAACATTTGCCTCTATTGCCTGTTCAGCATCGGCGATGGATGTTCACTATGCGGCTAAGCCACAACAGTCGCAGTGGCAAATGATAGCAAACACGCCACTGGAGTGTCGGATGGTGCATCCGATCCCAAATTACGGTGACGCTGTTTTTTCTTCCCACGCAAGCAAAAAGATCAATCTCGATTTCGAGCTAAAAATGAAGCGACCAATGGGGAAAACCCGCGACGTGTCACTGGTTTCTATGCCCCCAGTTTGGCGTCCTGGCGACAGTGCGGAGCGAATTACTAACATTCGTTTTTTCCAACAGTTTGATGGTTATGTTGGTGGGCAAACAGCTTGGAGTATTCTAACTGAACTCGAAAAAGGGCGTTATCCAACGTTCAGTTATCAGGAATGGCAAAGTCGCGATCAGCGTATAGAAGTGTCATTGTCTTCAGTCTTGTTCCAACCTTCCTACAATGCGTTCAGCGACTGTATCGCGAATTTGTTGCCATACAGCTTTGAAGATATTGCTTTTACTATTTTGCACTATGATCGCTCAAGTGTTCAGTTGAACAAGGCATCGCAGAAGCGCTTAGCCCAGATAGCGGAGTACATTCGCCATAATCAAGACATAGATTTGGTTTTAGTCTCGACATACACCGCGAATGATGAGAGTAAAAGTGCTAGCCAGAATTTGTCAGAGCAGCGAGCGGAAGTACTGCGCGATTACTTTCAATCTCTAGGCTTACCTGAGGATCGGATTCAGGTTCAGGGCTATGGGCGTCGTCGTCCTGTGGGTGACAACGCTTCACCATTGGGTAAAGACAAAAATCGCCGAGTGGTCATATCCCTGGGACGGACTCAAGTCTGATAGTAAAAACCAGCGTAAGGCTGGTGTTTTTATTGTGCATGACTATTAGTTGAGTCGGAACTTAGCGATCAAGTTACAGTTGGTCGCAGAGTCTATATCCTGGACCAATTTCGCTATCTTTGGATTTGGGTGTCGTTTCATGAATTCGATGAGCGCCTTCTTACAACAGCCCATGGAATCGACGAAGGCATCACAATCGCTATTTGGGCATTGAGGCACCAAGGTAAGGACTTTTTCTGAAGCCAACTGAAGGTATTTGAGTTCGTATTTCGTATCACCAACCGTTCGCCAAAACGAAGCCATATTGTGGCAGGAAATGACAGAGATCATCAGCCTGTCTTCAACATCAATCTCGCTGGAATCACCAATTCTCTCACTTAATGTCAGGGCTTGTTGATAGTGAAGGATACTACGCAGATGATCGTCATTGCTCATTGCCAGATCAGCCAGTAGCGTGTGTTTTTCCCACTCAGCGATACCCATTGTTTTATCACTCTCCGAATTCACAATATCTGGAGATTAAATGATAATTATTATCATGTAAAGTAAAAATAATAGGGCAGCTGAATGCGGCCCTACAGAATTCATGATGAGGTCGATCAGCCCTCGAGACCTGCTGACGCTTGTTTGTTTTGGATGAGCTCTAGCATATAGCCGTCAGGATCTTTAACGAAAGCAATATGAGTCGTTCCACCTTTTACTGGTCCTGGTTCACGAGTGACATTGCCACCGGCAGCTTTGATGACATCACAAGTTTGATAGATATTTTCAACACCGATTGCGATATGGCCGAATGCACTACCCAAATCGTACTCTGTGGTGCCCCAGTTGTACGTCAGTTCAATGACTGCTCCTTGAGATTCATCGCCGTAACCCAAGAAGGCAAGCGTGTACTCATATTCTTTATTTTCATTGGTCCGCAGTAACTGCATCCCCATGACTTCAGTATAAAATTGGATCGATTTATCTAAATTACCCACACGTAGCATGGTGTGTAAAATACGCCCGTTTGACATTGCTTTGCTCTCCTAGTTTTCTGGGTAAACTTTCTCTTTAAACTCACATAAGTCTTCAATGATACAGCTACCGCAGCGAGGCTTACGTGCAACGCAGGTGTAGCGTCCATGAAGAATCAACCAATGGTGTACATCGAGTTTGAATTCTTTCGGTACGACTTTAAGTAGCTTCTCTTCAACCTGATCGACATTTTTTCCCATCGCAAACTTGGTTCGGTTCGAGACGCGATAAATATGAGTGTCAACGGCAATCGTCGGCCAGCCAAACGCGGTGTTGAGTACAACGTTGGCAGTTTTTCGTCCGACACCTGGCAGAGCCTCAAGTGCAGCTCTATCTTCAGGGACTTCACCATTATGCTGATCGAGCAGAATACGGCAGGTCTTAATCACGTTCTCTGCTTTTGAGTTAAACAGACCGATGGTCTTGATATACGCTTTGACACCATCGACGCCTAAATCGAACAAGCCTTGTGGTGTGTTTGCCACTGGGTAAAGTTTGTCGGTCGCTTTATTGACGCTGACATCGGTTGCCTGCGCGGATAAGAGCACCGCAATCAAGAGTTCGAAAGGTGTACTCCAGTTCAGTTCAGTCTGAGGGTTTGGGTTGTTTTCCCTAAGACGCTCCAGTATTTGTACTCGTTTTTCTTTGTTCATGATGAAGCTGCTTTCCAGTGTGTAAGCCAGTGATTACTGGTTGGTGACGCGAGCTCGTTCAATAGTCGGTTTTTCTAGTTTTGGCTGACGAGCTTCTCGTTGTTTGTCGATGATGTTTTTCAGTGCAATGAGCAATCCAACGCCTATAAAGGCGCCAGGTGGAAGTAGCGCCAGTAAGAAGCTGTTGTCAAAATGGAATATCTCAATTCGTAAAGCACTTGCCCAGTTGCCAAGCAATAGGTCAGCACCATCGAATAGGGTACCGTTACCAATCACTTCGCGCATTGCGCCCAAGACAACAAGGACACTCGTCATGCCTAGTCCCATCCAGAATCCATCTTGTGCGGAAGGTAATACATCGTTCTTTGAAGCAAACGCTTCAGCGCGGCCAATGATGATGCAGTTGGTTACGATCAGAGGAATGAAAATACCCAAAGATAGATAAAGGCCATAGGCGTAAGCATTCATCAGCAATTGAACGCAGGTGACCAAAGCGGCAATGATCATCACGAAAACAGGGATGCGTACTTCTTTTGGCACATAGTCACGTACTAGAGACACAGTGACGTTGGAACCAACCAATACCAGTAATGTGGCAATGCCCAAACCCAAAGCATTGGTGACGGTTGAAGATACCGCCAGCAATGGACAGAGACCCAGCAGTTGAACCAGAGCTGGGTTGTTGTCCCACATACCGTTTTTAATCAGTGTTTTATGATCACTCATTGTTGCCTCCACAATGGCGTGGCTGGTTTTGAATCTGTGTGCGGTTTTCGTTGACAAATTGTACTGTATTTTTTTACTGCTTTGACGACGGCTCTTGGCGTTATCGTTGCCCCAGTAAACTGATCGAATTGTCCACCATCTTTGCGTACTTTCCAATCCGCTTCATTTTCAGGCGTGACCTTTTTACCAGCGAAACTCAGGATCCAATCGGTGACACGCAAGTCAATTTTATCGCCCAGTCCAGGTGTTTCTTGATGACTCAGAACTCGTGTTCCTAACACTTTGCCGTCTTGTTGGATACCAACAATAATTTTAATCGCGCCGTTGTAACCGTCTGGGGCGATAGCCTCTATCGCCAATGCAGTCGGTTTGCCATTTTTACTCGCCATATAGACAGGCATGGTTTCGTCAGTGCCTAAAGCAGGATCGGAAACCAAGGTGCAGGACTCATATAAGCTGTTGTCATGCATCTCAGGAGGAATTACTTGGTTGAGGACAGACAGCAGTTGCGCTTGTTCTTGCCGGCTGATTTGATCTTTGGTCAAATAGTGCGTGAGTGCGACCACGCCTGTTGAAGCACAGGCGAAAATGGCGAGTATTGCACCGTTTTTGCGAATAGCGTTTAACATGCTGCTCCTTAGTGGCCGTAGGTTCTGGGCTTGGTGTAGTAATCGATCAAGGGCACACACATGTTGCCAAGCAGTACCGCAAAGGCGACACCGTCAGGGAAGCCTCCCCAACTTCGGATAATGAATACCATTGCGCCAATGAAAGCACCGAAAATCAGTCGCCCTTTGACCGTCGTAGAAGCAGAAACGGGGTCGGTGGCAATAAAGAAAGCACCGAGCATGGTCGCCCCGGAGAGTATATGTATGAGCGGAGACGCCGTCTCTCCTGGGATCAAGATAGCAAACAAGCCGCTCATCACCGTCAGGCTAACCAGGAAGCTTACCGGGATATGCCAGTTGATCACTCTTAACTTGATCAGTACTAATCCACCGGCTAAATAAGCCAGGTTGACCCATTCCCAGCCGATACCTGCCAGACCACTGAATTGAGGCTGGTGGAGAGCCTCGGCAGCCGTATTTCCTGTATGCAGTGCGGTTTTGAAAGCATCGAGTGGCGTTGCCATCGTCGTGCCATCTATACCCGTTCGAATCTGCTGAAGTGATAAACCATCTAGGTTAAATCCAGTGAAAATCAGTGAAAAAGCATCACCTAACGAACTTGTTGTAGGCTGCAGTTCGGCGGGTGATATCCAACTGGTCATTTGTACTGGGAAGGAAATAAGCAATACAACATAAGCGACCATGGCAGGGTTAAAGAGATTTTGCCCAATACCGCCATACAGATGCTTGGCAATCAAAATCGCAAAAATTAAACCAATCGTGATGAGCCACCAAGGTGATAGTGGGGGATCGCTACAGCAAGTAACCAAGCTGTTACGATTGCACTATTGTCCCGCAAGGCTGACATCGGATGGCGTTTACGCGCGAACATGACACCTGCTTCAAGCAAAAGCCCAACAATAATGCCAAAGCCGAGTTGAATTAACGTTCCCCAGCCAAAAAAGTAGGTCTGAGCGATTAAGCCGGGCAAAGCACACATCGCGACCCACTTCATTAGGTCTGGGGTGCTTCTCCGGCTGTGAGCGTGGGGTGAGCTGGCAATGAAAAAGGCCACTACTCGTTCTCCTCAAATTTATTGTTTTGTTCTCGTTGAGCTTTACGTGCTTTCGCGCGTGCGATGGCAGCAGCAACAGCGGCTTTTTTTGGATCTTCTTCAGCAGCTTCAACGCTTACTGTTTCGGTGGTGACAGGCTCCGATTGACCTTCTTGCTGCGCCTTACGAGCTTTAGCACGAGCGATGGCAGCAGCAACAGCGGCTTTTTTTGGATCTTCTTCAGCAGTTTCAACGCTTGCTGTTTCTGTGGTGACAGGCTCCGATTGACCTTCTTGCTGCGCTTTACGAGCTTTAGCACGAGCAATGGCGGCAGCAACCGCAGCTTTCTTCGGATCCTCTCCGGCTTCAGCGTTTTCAGGCTCAGCGGTGACGGATTCTGGTTTACCTTCTTGCTGCGCTTTACGAGCTTTAGCACGAGCAATGGCGGCAGCAACCGCAGCTTTCTTCGGATCCTCACCGGCTTCAGCGCTTTCAGGCTCAGCGGTGACGGGTTCTGGTTTACCTTCTTGCTGCGCTTTACGAGCTTTAGCACGAGCAATGGCGGCAGCAACCGCAGCTTTCTTCGGATCCTCACCGGCTTCAGCGCTTTCAGGCTCAGCGGTGACGGGTTCTGGTTTACCTTCTTGCTGCGCTTTACGAGCTTTAGCACGAGCAATGGCGGCAGCAACCGCAGCTTTCTTCGGATCCTCACCGGCTTCAGCGCTTTCAGGCTCAGCGGTGACGGGTTCTGGTTTACCTTCTTGCTGCGCTTTACGAGCTTTAGCACGAGCAATGGCGGCAGCGACGGCGGCTTTTTTTGGATCTTCTTCAGCAGCTTCAACGCTTGCTGGTTCGGTGGTGACAGGCTCCGATTGACCTTCTTGCTGCGCTTTACGAGCTTTAGCACGAGCAATGGCGGCAGCAACCGCAGCTTTCTTCGGATCCTCTCCGGCTTCAGCGTTTTCAGGCTCAGCGGTGACGGATTCTGGTTTACCTTCTTGCTGCGCCTTACGAGCTTTAGCACGAGCAATGGCAGCGGCGACGGAAGCCTTTTTCTCTGCAGTTGCTGAATCAGTACCGCTATCCTGTTGAGCGGCTTTTTTCGCTTTAGCGCGCGCAATCGCTGCTGCAACCGCGTCTTTCTTATCATCGGATGACGTGGCTGACGAAGATTCCTGGGTCTTCTGAGCTCTTTTCTCTCTGGCCTGGCGTTTGCGTTCTTCACGCAGTTTTGCCATCTCAGAGTTGTCCGGCTCTGTATCACCTGCTTGCATTGCAGCCGCTTGCTTGGCTTTGGCTTTGGCGATGGCGGCCGCTACCGCTGGCTTAATTGCGGGTTGAGCCGATTTTGATTCCGATTTTTGCTCTTTTACGCGCGCAATCGCAGCGGCAATCGCATCATCGCCGCCGGTTTTCTTCATATCTTTGCGACGTTCATCTGCTGCTTTCTTGAAGCGGTTCTCTCGTTCTGCTTTATCACGCTCAAGCCGCGCTTTTCTCTCTTCAAAGCGGACTTTGGCACGCTCAGCAGCCTCGGACTCTTCTTTGCGCGTGCGAATCTCTGCTTTGGCTTGACGGTAGTATTGCACCAGTGGGATTTCACTAGGGCAGACAAAGGCACAAGCACCACATTCAATACAGTCTTTCAGGTTGAGTTCTTCACACTTGTCGTATTCAGCTGCTTTTGCATGCCATTGAAGCTGTTGAGGAAGTAGTGAAGCCGGGCAGACCTCAGCACATTGACCGCATCGAATACACGCCATTTCATACTGATCGGGTGAAATCTCTTTACGAGTTGGAGCGAGAATGCAGTTCGATGTTTTGGTAATGGGGACGTTGGCATGGGGAAGCGTAAAGCCCATCATGGGGCCTCCCATGATTAGGCGAGGCAACTTCTTATCGGCTTTGTAGCCAAACTCGTCGAGCAACGATTGAACAGGTGTACCAATCAGTGCGATCACATTTCTCGGCTGTTTAAAGGTATCTCCGGTTAGAGTAACGATGCGCTCTACCAAAGGTTCACCGTCACAAACCGCTCGCTTAATGGCTTGCAGCGAACCAACATTCTGCACCAGTACCCCAATCTCTGCAGGAATACCGTTTGCTGGTACCTCTTTATTAGTCAGTATCTTGATCAGTTGCTTCTCACCACCCGATGGGTACTTGGTGGGAATCACGCGGATAACGATATCTTTGTGCTGTGCGGCTTGTTCTAACGCTTTGATAGCTTGAGGCTTATTATCCTCAATACCGATAATGGTCAGTTTGGGCTTTAAGATGTGTTCTACAATCTCGATACCTTTAATAACTTCGTCGGCATTTTCTTGCATCAACATGTCATCGGCGGTGATGTACGGTTCACATTCCGCCGCGTTAACAATCAGTATCTCTGTCCGTGCCAAGCCTGCTTGGATTTTTTTCGCGGTAGGAAAGCCTGCGCCGCCCATACCTGAAACGCCAGCCTGACGAATAATTTCAATCAACTCATCCGATGTACGTTGTGTAAAGTCGTTGTTGGTGTCACGTTCAATCCAACGATCTTCGTTATCAGGAGCGATGACAATACAAGTTTCGGCTAGGCCCGATGGGTGAGCCGTGGTGCGAGACTCAATCGCTGTGATTTTACCAGATGTTGGTGCATGAACTGGCAGCATGAAGCTAGTGTCGTACTTGGTCAACGCTTGGCCTTTAAGTACCATGTCGCCAACTTCTACGGTTATCTTACCTGGTTTACCAATGTGTTGTTTCACTGGCAGAACGATTTCTTGTGGAATACTCGCTCTGGCAATCTCGCTTTTTATCGACTGTTTTTTGTTTTCAGGTGGGTGTACGCCCCCCGGGAAATCCCAAAGTGCGCCTGATTTAATTTGTTCTATGAGTGACAGCATACCAGTCCTTAATTCACGCGATTCTGCTGCTTGGCAGAATGGGTAACATCAACAACAGGAATGGCGTCCAGTTGCCACTTCCAGCTCGCTGTAGTGGTTTCTACAGGAATCATTTCAATACAGTCTGTCGGGCAAGGTGCGACACACAAATCACACCCGGTGCATTCGTCTTTGATCACCGTGTGGAGAGCTTTAGTACCGCCAACGATCGCGTCGACGGGACAAGCCTGAATACACTTAGTACAGCCAATGCACATGTCTTCATGAATAAATGCGACGGTTTTGACATTGTCGTCTAGATCGTGTGCAGAGTCTGTTGCCTCGACGCCCATAAGGTCGGCCAGCTTTTCGATGGTTGCCTGACCACCAGGAGGACACTTATTGATCTCGTCGCCATTAGCAATCGCTTCGGCATAGGGACGACAGCCCGGATAGCCACATTGGCCGCATTGGGTCTGAGGCAAGATGTTGTCAATTTGGTCGACAATCGGGTCCGCTTCGACTTTAAAGCGGATCGAGGCAAATCCTAATATGGCTCCAAATAATGCGGCTAGTGCAGCTAGTGCCAATACAGCAATAAGAATAGCGCTCATTACAATTTCACCAGTCCAGTAAAGCCCATGAAAGCGAGAGACATCAATCCAGCGGTGATCATTGCAATCGATGCTCCTTTAAACGGCGCAGGAACATCGGCCGCCGCGATGCGCTCACGCATAGAGGCAAAGAGAATAAGAACCAGTGAGAAACCGACCGCGGCACCAAACCCATAGATGATCGATTCGATGAAATTATGGTTTTCGTTAATGTTGAGGAGAGCAACACCTAAAACCGCACAGTTAGTTGTGATCAGTGGTAGGAAAATCCCCAGAAGTCGATAGAGCGTCGGACTGGTTTTGTGCACCACCATTTCGGTGAACTGAACCACAACGGCAATAACGAGAATAAAGCTCATGGTACGCAAATATTCCAGTCCCAAAGGCTCAAGAACGTAGCTTTCCACCAGATACGAGCACACCGAGGCTAGGGTCAGGACAAACGTGGTTGCCAACCCCATTCCGATTGCTGTTTCCAGCTTCTTGGAAACACCCATGAATGGACATAGGCCCAAAAACTTCACCAGTACAAAGTTGTTGACCAGCACAGTGCCGACCAGCAACAAAAGATATTCGGTCATAATTATATATTTAAGAGATTCCGATCCCGATATTATCCTGCTTTGCTGAGTCAATAACAACCAACGAAAGCTAGGGTTTTGTATTGTTGAATAAAAATTATACGGGATATTCCCGTTCTCGGGAGCAAATTCGAGTCTAAATCTGCAAAAACTCTGGTTATGTAGCGATACGCATAGAGCAGCAGAGTATTAATATGAGTGTGTTAATAGCTTATGAGAATAAGTCTCTGTACTGGTTCGATAAAGCCCTAGTTCAGCGATTGAGTTTTTATAAGGTGATCAGGGGTGGTAGCGGAGATAAATCGACGAGCGGTGAATGATTCGATTCACCGAATAAAAACAGAGGATTAGGCTGCTTGCCTAGGAGTTTCTCTAACTGAATCAAGTTGAGTAGTGCATAAAATCGATGCACATATTGAGTCGTTTCAGCAGGGAGCTTGAGTGATGAAAACGCTTTACTGCCAGATTTTTTGATCGCCCGAGATATTCGGCCTTCACCTGCATTGTATGCGGCAATGGTAAGTGCTAAATCGTCAAACTTATTGTGCAAAAATGCTAAATATTCGATGGCCACCTTAGTGCTGGCTTGAATGTCAAATCGCTGATCTTGATTTGCGTCGACTTTAAGGCCGAAGCGCTGTGCTGTGGCGGGCATCAGTTGCCATAGACCCGCTGCGTTGGCGTGAGAGACAGCATTTGGATCGAAGGAAGACTCTAGCATGGGCAACAACACCAACTGCGATGGCAAAGATTGAGATGACAACTGCTTGGCGATGTCATCAATCAGTGCTCGGTTCAGCACCAACCGTTGTTCAATGTGTTTTTTATAGGGCGTAAGCAACGCTAGCTCCTGCCCATATTCAGTCGGCAGAGGTGCAGCGTTTAGAGGGTATATAGGACAAAGAAAGAGCGAAAAAAACAGGCACAATGCTGGTTTCCAAAGGCTGCGATGATGCGTCATTTCAGCAGTGGCTGCTCTTCGTAGGTATGCTGTCTTGGTTGAGTAATGTGGCACATTAGCTCATGGAAACTGGCAGAGCTCTGGCCGTTCTCTTGATTGAGTGCTTGGCAGTGTTTTACCAGAGATTCTAACTCGCGCCATTGTGAATGAACTTTGTTTGACAACGAAGTCGGCAATGCAGAAAAAAGCTTATTCATGCCGCCTTGATCGCGAGTAAGCCGCAATGCAGTCATTGTTTGACTGCGTTCTTTGGCATGCTGACCAAGCTTGTTAAGTAATGGTTTCTGCTGGGCAAGATTTTGATTAAGCTTCGCTGCATCGAAACACAGATACAGCGATTTTTGCTCTTGTAAAAGCGTGGCTAATTGGCGATATGACTTTATATCTTCACCTATGGAGGTGAGAAAGCGCTGAATCATACGCGAGGTTTCAGATGCCATAATGAACTCCAGTCCGCACTATTCGTGACCAGTATGAAATTGAAGGACCGCTTGTGATAACGCCTTGGTGTCGAGTGCTAGCTCACCTTTTACCAGCGCGTTGCGTACTTGCTCTACCTTTTCCATATCCACGTTTGGTAGCGACTGCATTTCTGCTTGTGCTTTATCTATCGCTGCAGTGTTGGTATTGACCATAGCTTCAGAAATCGCTTGCGCAGCCGAAGGCTCTGCGGGTTTCTTGGAAGATTGATTTAGATTGGTGTGAGGGACGTGCCCACCTGCAACTTTGTCGATTTTCATTAATGGGTTCCTTAATCATCGTGGTTACAGGTTCAATGCGACCATGCTGCTCGAAACATTAAGTCAACATAATCACTTTTTATATCTACCTGAAATCATTGTCTCTTTACGAGTAGTAAACCGCGAAAATGATAACCTGAGTCCAAAAATCAGAATTGGGTTTGTACCTGGTTGAGTCCAGTGACGACAGCCTTAATGACTTTGCCAGAAGAACTGTTCTGTACGTCGATTTGTTCACCACGCGTGCCCGGTTCTAGGGCGACCCCTTTTGTGGACGCAGTAAACCCATCTTTAGTCGCAGTAATCACAACTTGATTACCTTTGATGACCAAAGGTGGGGACTCGAGCTTTCTCGGGTCCAATATCTGCCCAGAGCGTATGCGCCTCGACGCGAGCATGCCGGAGACTTGTGAGATCTGAGTGAAGAAATCTTGCTCTCGGCTTAAGGTTCTGGTTTCAAGCTTAAGGCTCATGGGAGAAATAGCTTGGTCTCGATTGATGCCTGCCTGGGTGACCACCACTGGGAGTGTTAGCGCTGATTTAATGGTCACATTGATGCGCCATGTCACCGACGGCGCATCGCAGTCAACCGAGCGTTTAAGGTTGCCTACAGGGAGTGTTTTGTTATCGATACCCGAAATACTCAATGGTCTAGGACACATAGGCAGGTGTTCAGCTGCCGTTGGAGTACGAATATCATAATCGAGTTGATAGTCTTGCCATTGACGCTGGTCCGCTTGAATCTGAACTTGTTGTTTAAAATTGCTCTCAACGGCCTGAAGAATGGCCTGCTTGGTAGTACCCTTTTCATTGCTAAATACGGTTGGACTACAAAGCATCATACTGACGATTAACCCCCAGTTTAGAGGGGAAGTAATTCGGTTCCCCTCACTTTTTTTGATTTCCGTAAAGCGGAAATTGCCTTTCCTTGTATTTTTGTAAGTCATTGATTTTGTTGTTTGTTTTTTATGGCATGCATCTTGTCTTATTCATCCTTATTCGAGCCAACTTAAAAGGAAAGAGACATGGCAATTTCATTTGAAAATGCGTTGGGTGTTCACCCTGATGCGCTGAACTTTAGAGTTCAGCGTACCAAAGTCCTTGCCAGTAACCTAGCAAATGTTGATACCCCTGGGTATCTGGCTAAGGACCTGAGTTTTACCACTGCAATGAATCAGTTATCACCTCATGGTGTGAACAAGTCCGTACCACAGCTGAAGGTGTCATCTATGTACTCGATTCCGTACCAGAACAGCAAAGATGGCAACACTGTTGAACTGGGGGTTGAACAAGGCAAATTCACACAAAACAACATGGACTTTCAGACCAGCCTGACCTTTTTGAACATGAAGTTTCAGGGACTGGCGAAAGTGATAGAGGGACGTTAAACATGTCATTTACCGATATTTACTCGATTGCTGGCTCAGCAATGAATGCGCAGACAGTACGCTTGAATACGGTCGCGAGTAACCTTGCTAACGCAGATGCTGTCTCGGCCAACCCAGATGACGCGTACAAGGCCTTGAAACCCGTGTTTGCCACCGTGTACAGCAAAAACCGAGTTATCTGCGAGTAAAGAGAGTTACCCGAACGCTGAAGTGAGAATTGTGGATGTGATCCAAAGTTCAGGTCAGGCAGAAAAACGCTTTGAACCAAGTAACCCGCTTGCGAATGACGAGGGGTACGTTTACTACCCTGATATCGATGTTGTATCTGAAATGGCAGATATGATGTCTGCAACCCGCAGCTTCGAGACTAACGTAGAAGTACTGAGCAACGTAAAAAGCATGCAGCAAGGTTTGCTTAAATTAGGGCAGGGCAGCTAATGAGCATCGCTTCTTATAATGCTTTGTCTTCTGACACGCCAGTGAATTCAGGGGCAAATACAACATCAGTGACAGGCAACCCACAAGATGCCAATAGCGCGACGTCACTGGAAAATGAATTTATCAGCTTGATGGTGGCACAGATTCAGAATCAGGATCCGCTCAACCCACTTGATGGCACTGAGTATGTCAGTCAATTGGCACAGTTCTCCCAAGTACAAAGTACAGAGAACATGGCTTCAATGATGCAAAACAGCATGGTATTGCTCGATAACATGCAAGTACTGTCAACGGCTGGCTTGGTGGGGCAGACGGTTTATGTGTCTGGCAATGAGTTTGAAATGAATGATACCGCTCAAGGCGGAAAAATAGAGCTTGAGCATCCCTCAAGCCAAGTCACTTTAGTCGTGACGGATGAGTTCGGTCAGGCCAAAAAAGTGCCTTTAGGCGCCCATCCCGCAGGTGACGTCGATTTTAGTATCCATCCTGAAGAGTTGGGTCTTAAACCCGGAAAATACACAGTATCTGTTCAGGTTCAGGAGGGGCAGTCTGCTCCAAACATTCTTTTAGCCGGCCAGGTTGAGCAAGTTCGTATCCCAAGCTCAGGCGGCGCAGCGTTTGTTAACATCGAAGGTGTTGGCAGCGTACCTTTCTATGAAATCACTCAGTTTGGTGCTTAACCAATAAGGAAGACAGAGGTTAGTTATGAGTTTTAATATTGCCCTAAGCGGCCTTGATGCGACCAACACAGAGCTGAATACCATCAGCCACAATATTGCCAACGCATCGACTTATGGATTTAAAGGAGCACGTACTGAGTTTGCGGCTGTGTACAACGGCATGCAACCCGGTGGCGTAGAGGTTGCCTCCATCTCTCAGAACTTTGAGAAAAACGGTTCGGTGAGCGGAACTGGTCGAGCAATGGATCTGGCAATCAATGGTAACGGCTTCTTTGTGACTAAAGACAGTGCTGGCCAAATGCTGTACACCCGCTCAGGTGTATTCGGTACTGATAAAGACAATTATGTCGTTGGTAACACGGGCGCGAAATTGCAAGGTTACAGCGTAGACGGCAACAATAACCTGCTCACAGGTGCAACGGGAGACATTAAAATCTCGACGTCTTCTTTGGCAGCCAAAGCCACAGATAAAATGGAGTTTATTGCCAATCTGGATGCAAAGAATCCGGTCATCGACCAGACGGTGAATCCGTTTGATCCGGGCAATAATAATTCATTTAACTCTTCCTACACGACAAAAGTTTACGACTCGCAAGGTAAGCCACACACGGTGACCCAGTACTTCACCAAAACGGCTGACAACACATGGGAAGTGAACGTGCAGGTTGACGGTGGAGTGGGTGCGGTTTCAACGGTCGCGATGACGTTCAACCCAGATGGCTCTATCGCCACTCCGACAGGCGCTTACAACGTTTCGTTCCCAGCGGCGGGCGCTAACCCAATGAGTATTGATATAGACCTGTCAGGCAGCACGCAATTTGGTACAGGTTTTGGTGTCAGCACTAACAACCCGAATGGGTACACATCGGGAGAATTGACGGGCGTTCGTGTTGAAGATAATGGCATGGTTTACGCTACCTACACTAACGGTCAGTCTCAGTTACAAGGCCAAGTTGTACTGGCGGATTTTGCCAACCCACAAGGCCTTTCAAAAGTCAGCGGTACTGCCTGGACTCAAAGTTTCAGTTCAGGTGCACCCGTATTGGGAGTACCAGGTTCAGGCACGTTAGGTGATCTTTCACCAGGCGCGCTAGAAGGGTCTAACGTCGATCTGACCAGCGAGTTGGTTAACCTGATGACGGCGCAGCGCAACTATCAGGCGAATGCAAAAACCATTTCGACCAACGACAAACTGACTCAGGCGTTGTTTAACGCAATTTAACGGAGCCTGATATGGACAGTTTGTTATTCACCGCAACGTCTGGCGCAAGCCGAGTACTTAAAGCTCAGCATGTGCGCTCAAATAACCTATCCAATGCCGATACTGCGGGTTTTCGTGCTGATATGGAACGTGTGTCAAGCATCCCACTTCAGGGCGCGGGCTTTGACGGTCGCACCATGGTCGTTACCAACTCGGCGTCTACGCGTTTTGATGAAGGCGATATCGTTAAAACTGGCCGTTCATTGGATGTCGCTGTGATGGGGGACGGTTATCTGACGGTGCAGACCGCAGAAGGTCAGGAAGCGTATACCCGCGCCGGTAACATCAAAGTTGACTCCTTTGGTGCTTTGTCTATTAACGGGTTTGCGGTTGTCGGTGAAGGAGGCCCTTTGGTTCTTCCCGATTATCAGAAAGTGGAAATTAGCGAACGTGGTCGTATTTCTGTCGTGCCTCCTGGGGGAGGCGCTGAGCTTGAAGTAGGGACCTTAAAGCTGGTTAAGCCGGAAACTAGCCAACTGGAGAAACAGAGCGACAGTTTGCTTCACAGCGTCGATGGCAACCCATTTGCGGCTGACCAAACCGTTCAGCTCGCACCTGAGCATATCGAAGGCAGCAACGTCTCTGCGATTGATGAACTGCTGAATGTGATGTCACTGACACGCAACTTTGAAATGCAAGTGCGGATGATGAAAACCGCAGAGACTTTGGCGCAAGCCGGTAACAAATTAATGTCGTCACGCTAAGCGCGGCGAAAGGAGTAAAAAATGCACTCAGCTTTATGGGTAAGTAAAACGGGCATGGCCGCTCAAGACACCAAAATGACCGCCATCTCCAACAATCTAGCCAACGTCAATACGGTTGGTTTTAAGCGTGATCGAGTGGTGTTTGAAGATCTGTTTTACAGTATTCAACGCCAACCCGGCTCGCAGGTGGATGAAGTCAATCAACTGCCATCAGGTGTACAGTTAGGCAGTGGTGTTCGAGTAGTGGGTACACAGAAAGTGTTTACTCAGGGTAATACGCAAAACACCAGTCAAGAACTTGACCTTGCTGTAATGGGGCAAGGCTTCTTCCAGATCGAAAACTCAGACGGCCAGCTCATGTACACTCGCAATGGCCAGTTTCATGTGAATTCAGAAGGCTTGATGGTCAATAGCCAAGGCCTACCGCTGGAGCCACAAATCCAGATACCAGAGAACGCTTTGTCTGTGTCTGTTGGCACAGATGGCACGGTGTCAGCGACGACAGCGGACAGCACCACACCGCAATCTCTGGGTCAAATCACCCTAGCGAAATTCATCAACCCAGCGGGTCTGGAAGCGGTGGGAGGTAACTTGTTCCGCGAAACAGAAGCAAGTGGTCAAGCGGATGAGTTGACAGCTGGCATTGATGGTGTCGGCAGTATCAAACAAGGCGCTTTAGAAGGTTCAAACGTTCAGGTCGTTGAGGAAATGGTTGACATGATCACCACTCAGCGAGCCTACGAGATGAACGCTAAAGTCGTGTCAGCTGCTGATGACATGCTGAAGTTTGTCGCTCAATCAGTGTAATCGTTAAGTAATAAAGGAACAGGGAATGAAGGCATTATTGAGAGTTTGGCCTCTGGTTGTCATTTTGCTGGCTGGGTGCGCTGGTCGACAGGAGTTTACCCCTCCCGAGCCTGATGAAGAAAAATACGCGCCGCCTAAACTGGACTATTCACTTCCAGCAGCCCAAAACGGCAGCCTTTATCGTCATCAATATTCCATGACCCTGTTTCAGGACAGGCGAGCATACCGTGTTGGCGACATGCTCACGGTGGTTCTCTCCGAAGAAACGGAATCAAGCAAAAAGCCGATACCAAGTATGGAAAAAACTCGAGCGTCGGCTTTGCTACCCCGAGTCTGGGAGGTAAAACCATCGATGAGCTCGCTGCCAGTGTCGACGCTCAACGCGGTTTTGATGGTAGTGCTTCCAGCTCTCAGGGTAACAAGCTGGAGGGGGCTATCACCGTGACCGTTCATGAAGTGCTGCCTAATGGTGTATTGCGTATCAGCGGAGAGAAGTGGATTCGACTCAATCAGGGAGATGAGTTCATTCGCTTAACCGGCATTGTACGAGTTGATGATGTCAGCCGTAACAATCAGGTTTCATCCGCTCGAATCGGTGATGCGCGAATCACCTACTCAGGTCGAGGCACTTTGGCTGACAGCAATGCTGCTGGTTGGCTGAGCCAATTCTTTAACAGCCCTTGGATGCCGTTTTAATGAAACAGAAAATGACTATGCTTACCGCCGCTTTTATCCCTCTTTCTCTGCGACGCCAGCGATTGAGCTCGACAAATCGAAACAGGGCTGGAGATCAACGATCTTCATTCCTGATGGCGATGATGTTGACGATGTTGTTAGGCACCGCCTTACCGACTCAAGCTGAAGTAGAAATCCCCATCATGGATCTCGTTGATGTTCAGGGTATTCGTGAAAACCAGTTAGTGGGTTACGGTTTGGTCGTTGGCCTCGATGGACAGGGTGACCGCAATCAGGTCAAGTTTACTGCGCAATCCATCACCAATATGCTGCGACAATTTGGTGTCCAAATCGACGACAAAACGAATCCTAAACTACGCAATGTTGCCTCAGTAAGTGTCACTGCGACAGTTGAGCCGATGGCAGGGGCAGGCCAGACGTTGAATGTGGTGGTGTCATCCATTGGTGACGCAAAGAGTTTGCGAGGGGGCACCTTGTTACTGACACCACTGCGCGGTATCGATGGTGAGGTTTACGCTGTCGCTCAAGGTAACGTGGTGGTGGGCGGTGTGTCTGCCGAAGGCAAAAGCGGCTCTAAAATCGTGATCAATACGCCAACCTCGGGCCGTATTCCTGGTGGGGCGACATTGGAGCGAGAAGTGCCCAATGACTTTGCGGAACAAGATAACGTGGTGCTGAATTTGAGAAAGCCCAGCTTTACAACGGCTAAGAATATCGCACGTGAGATCAACAACATTTTCGGGCCGAAAGTTGCGGTGGCTAAGAATAACGTGCGCATTAGCGTCAAAGCGCCGAAGGACACTCAACAACGTGTTGTCATGATGTCGATGCTGGAAGAAATCAGTGTCGAGGAAGGGCGTAAGCCTGCGCGCATCGTTTTCAACTCTCGAACCGGTACCGTTGTCATCGGCAAAAGTGTCAAGGTCAGTGAAGCCGCGGTAAGCCATGGCAACTTAACAGTGACCATTGCCGAATCACAACAGGTTAGCCAGCCAAACGCGTTTGCTGACGGTGAAACCAAAGTGGTCGATCAATCGTTATTAGATGTCAGTGAAGAACAGGCGCAAATGGTGATTTGGCCTCCGGGAACTGAGCTTAATACCATCGTTAGTGCAGTAAACAGTTTAGGGGCGACACCAACGGATTTGATGTCGATTCTGCAAGCCTTGCATGAAGCTGGGGCACTAAATGCAGAGCTGGTAGTGATTTAAGGAGTCTTTATGAAATTTGACGGACTGAATGAGCGGTCACAAATGAACTCGGTGCTTTATCACGATAACAGTGCCTTGATGAACATAAAGAATAGCAACGAACAAGGGGCCGCACTGGAAACGGTAGCGGGCCAGTTTGAAGCGATGTTTTTACAAATGGTACTGCGCCAGATGCGCAGTAGTAGCGATGTGTTGGCTGACGAAGACAGTCCTTTTTCCAGTCAGCAACAGGGCGTTTTTCGCGATATGTATGATGGTCAACTGGCGATTGAAATGGCGAAGAAACAACATTCTGGTATTTCAGAAATGTTGATCAAACAGCTCAGCCCTTCGATTTCAGAGGTGGCTTTTGACACCAATGCCTCAACCGTGTCCGCGAATGACAATTTTAGTGAGGTGGAAGCAAGCTCACACGCTGAAGCTTCTTCAGCGTCTAATTCGGCACCCGCACTTCATTCTACTCAGGAATCGGTCGCCTCAGTTAGACAAATGATGGGAGAAGTCAGTGCAACAACAGCCTTCGCCCAACCATTGATTCGAAAAATGGAGCTGTAAATGAATCTCGTCAATATTGCCCTCTCAGGCCTTAATGCGAATCGCGTGGCACTGGATGTCACAGCGCAGAACGTCTCCAACATCAATACGCCTGGATACAGTCGTCAACAAGCCTTGATGGCTTCGGTTGGTGGCACGAAACACGACAAGCTAAATCCAGGACTGGGTGTTGAAGTTACGAGTATCCGTCGGGTAACGGATGATTTCTTGGTTAAGCAGACTTGGGAAACAAACAGTCTTTCCGCTTACGCAACTAGTTACACCGGTAAGATGAGTCAACTCGAAAATACACTCGGTGCTGACGGATTCAGTCTCTCTGCGGGTTTGGATACGCTATTTTCTGCCCTTAATGATGCGACAGTGAAACCGGAATCTGTGCCTTACCGCCAGCAAATCATTAATGAATCAGAAGCGCTTTCACGTCGATTCAATACGCTCACCGAATCTCTTTCTCACCAACATAAAGACGTGAACGACCAGCGCAATGCCGCCATTGCTCATGCCAATAGCTTGATGAGTAATATTGCTGACGTGAACAAGCAGCTGGTGGAAATGCAAGGTACGGGAGGGAATCCGGCTAAGTTAATGGACACGCGTGACACGTTAATTGGTGAGTTATCTAAGGTCGTCGATGTGAAAACAACGTCACAAAGCGATGGTAGCTTACAAGTCACGCTATCTTCTGGACAACCATTGGTCATGGGGACTGAAGCTGCTGAGCTCATTGCCATGCCTGATCCAAGCGATCCTTACCTTGCTCAACTCCATGTTGAGTTTGGTACGCAAAGTTTTGCGATTACAGACACTCCGGGCGGGCAGATTGGTGCTCTGTCGGACTATCAGACAGACGTATTAAAGCCATACCGCACGGCGATTGACGATATGGCTAAGGCGCTGGCCGATGAGTTCAACGCTTTGTTAGTCGCTGGTCAGGACCTTAATGGTAATGCGGGTAAGCCTTTGTTCAGTTATGACCCTGCCAACCCAGCGGCTAGCCTAACGATCACCGATATGAAACCAGAGGAACTGGCTTTGTCCGGTGACGGTAATCCAGGTAACGCTGACATATTGGACGGCTTGATTGCGGTCAGCAATAAAAACGTGTCGATCAGTGGCTTTGGCTCAGTGACATTGAATGATGCCTTTGCTGCCATTGTCGGTGAAACGGCAATCAAAGCGCGTCAGGCTGATGCAGATTATCAGGCAAAACTCTCGATGAGCGAGCAAGCAAAGGCTGCCCGAGACAACGTCAGCGCGGTAAGCCGTGATGAAGAAGCGGCAAATCTGATGACATTTGCCAACGCTCATAACGCCAACATGAAAGTGATCAGCACAGCAAACCAGCTGTTTGATTCCGTTCTTCAGTTATTTTAATTACAGGGAAATCAGATGAGAATTAGTGATACTCAATTCAGTCAGATGATGCTGCGAAGCTTGCAGATCAACAACGCAGGACTTGGACAAGTTATGCAACAGATGTCCACTGGTGAGCGTCTGACCAAATTATCTGATGACCCTATGGCATCAGTACAATTGCTCAATTTAGAACGTGAAGGCTCGGCCATTTCTCAGTACAAGACCAATATTTCTAATGTAAAGACGGCCTTGTCCAATCAGGAAGTTCAACTTGATTCCGTGAATGAAAGCCTGAAGAAAATGAACGAACGAGTGCTATGGGGCGCAAACGGTACCTTAACCGAAGCCGAACGTACAGGCATTATCAGCGAACTTGAAAGTCTGCGTTCTGCGGTCGCTTCGGCGTTTAACGCGCAGGATGAAGAAGGTCGTTACTTATTCTCCGGCACCAAAACGGACACCGCGGCTTTGTCGAATGCGAGTGGCAGTTACGTCATGCAAGGTAACAGCGATAAACGTATGGTCACTGTAGCCAAAGGCGTGACGATGGAAGCGAATATGACCGCGCAAGAAATCCTAGACCTTGGCGGCAACAATGTTCTCAACGAACTTGATGCATTGATTTCGGAGTTCAAATCACCCACACCAGCGTTTCGGACTGCAGTTGAATCGACGCTTGGTGCTATCGAAGCGACATCGAATAACGTGTTGTCTGCAATGACTGAAATCGGTGGTCGCCATAATAACCTCGATTTGATGGATAGTGCCCACGGTGAGAACAAGTTATTTGTTGATAAGATCAGCAGTGATCTCTCAGCTCTAGATTATGGTGAAGCTTCAGTTCGCTTGAGCAATTACATGGCGGCGCTGCAAGCGACTCAAGCGAGCTACGTTAAGATTAACGATCTCAACTTATTCGACCGCATTTAACAATCAGGAATCAAAATATGGTAATGAGCATGGTTGAGGTTCGCCCCCACAACGTCAAGTTGACGGGGCATGACAGAGCTTCTATTTCTCCCCCTCGCTCTTCGGAGACTCATGGTGATATTGGGCAGCGAAAATTGGCTGCCCGCAATCAAACACCAGCATCGTATTCGGTGTCTGGTGTTTTGCTTACTCAGGGGCAGCAAAACGCGACCTCAGTTCAGATAGCGACACGTTCCTTACAAGCCATTGGTGTCGAATTGGCCAAGATAAAACAAGGCCTGACTCGAGCCATGAATCTCGGCGCGAATCAGGTTTCAGGTCTGCAAGAAGGCTTGGCGGGCTCGAAAGCAAACATAGAGCGCGTTATCGACAACGCACGCTTTGACGGCAATAAAGTGATCGACAATGAGTTGAAGCTTAAGCTTGAGAAGGCCGACATGCGCCGTTTTTCCATTCCCGGGCTTAACATCCACCGCTTGAGTGACAAAGCGGAGCAAATTCGCTTAGATTTCCCTCAGGGCCACTCCGTTATGGTGCAGTTTGATGGACAGTCTGAGGGCAAGCAGACTGTTAAAATGCTAGATCGAAGTCTTATTCCTCTAGGACTTAGAGCGTCATTGTCTGAGGACGGTACTATTTTGTTTGAATCCTCTGAGAAAGCCTATCAGCAGATGCAACAAAAGGTCATGGTGACAGGCCAAGGATATCGCTTTCCAGCCGGGCAATCTAATGTGATGACACTCAAAGCGGAGCCAGAAGGCATCGCGGAGCTGAGCTTTGATTTGAGCTCTCGAGAAGGCGTTAAACAGACCATTGCCAAAGTAAACAAGCACTTTCGTCAAGTACAGATAGGGCTTGAGCAGGCAAATGCGATCGGCTCTGAATTGACGATGCAAATGCAAACCCTCCACAAGCAGTCTTCGGTGATTTCTGCTCACCAAGTCCAAGACAAACTTAAACTATTTGATGACAATTCTGGCCAGTTTTCCACCGCCTTTATGGCACTTAATGCTCAGGCTAACGTAAAGCGCCACTCTGTGGTTGCGTTGATGAGAAGTTAAGGCGAAAGCCTAGTTAAACCCTTTGTTCCATTTTCGCTCGTTTGGCTCTTCATTGATTGAAGAGCATTTTTTTTGCCTAAAGGAAAGTAGAGTCAGAGGAGAAATAACAAATAGGGGCGACAAGCAATAAGAAATAGGGTCAGACAAGAAAGAAGAAGTATAGGAAGCAGACGAACGCCAACAACGTTGCTGACAATGTTGGGTAAATAATGTAGGAGTCGCGCTTGTCAGTACGTTGAAAGCAGAGGGAGGTCAAAAGGACATTGTAGATCAGCAACAAAGTACTGATCGCCGTGCCTCCGTTCAAAGTCAGGTTGAAGAGCTGAATGAGAAACAAAGAAAGCAACACGTAGTCGATGACAATCAGCCACATAAAGGCTTTTTGTAATCCATCTTTTTTTGCGTGTCTGACCGAATATTGAGGCATGTGATTTTTCGTTTGAGTTAGCAGGCGCTATAAAAGCGCCTGAGAGGTTTAAAGTTGCTGAAGCTTTGGCTTCGAAGGCGTTTGGGTGTCTGAAAACTTGATGACTTCCTGGCGAATCACCGGCTGATTAAATTCCGCTTTCTGCTTGGCTTTTTGCAATTCGCTTTCCGCGTTATTGCCAAAAAACGTTTCCAACACTTTGGCGGCGGGTGTCGTCAGGATAAACAGCTCGATACGTCGGTTCTCACTGGATTCCGGCTCGGCACCATTGAGTAAGGCACGATCAGACATCCCTGTGACTTGTAACACACGATCATCCGGCATCCCTCCGGCAACCAGAGTATGTCTGGCCACATTGGCACGTGATGCAGAGAGCGCCCAGTTTGAACCACGTTCAGCATGACCTGTAAAGCGGGTAGAGTCGGTATGACCACTGATGATCAATGGATTCTCTACACGTTTAAAGACAGGCGCTAGCGCAAGAAGCAGATCTTCGAAGAAGGGTGTCAACTCAGAATCACCACGGCCAAACATATGCTGCTTATAGTCGTCCTGAAGCACAATCCGCAGACCTTGTGGCGTCACCGTCACGTTCACATTCCCTTGAGCACTGATTTGTCGAACCGCTTCCTTAATGACTTTCGCTAAGGCTGCCAGTCGCTCCTGAGTGTCGAATGTTCCGGGGATCAGTGAGTCTGTTTCCGGACCTTCACCGTCTCCCTGAAAGAATGAGCTGACCACATGGTTCGAATCATGTCGACTGGTGACAGAAGAGTTTGCAGCCAAATCAATCGGAGAAATACTTTGTGAAGTATCAAACGGATTTCCGTAGCTCTTATCAAACACACTTGCACTTTGAAGGTGAGCAACAATCGCTTTTCGCTCTTCCTTGTCGACAATCTGCATCACCCATAAGACCAAAAACAGCGCCATAAGGGCGATCATGAAATCAGCGAAAGCGACTTTCCAGGCACCTCCGTGAAATTCACTGTTATCAACGGTTTTTGTTCGTTTGAACACCACCTGTTCTTGTCTTTGCATTATGCCTCCTGCTCAGCGAGCCATTTCTCCATCTGATTGAATGTCGGTTTAATGTCTAGCTGGATATGCTTACGGCCAGCATCAATAGCAAGTAAGGTTGGTTTTTTCGCAACATAAGCAACGAGCGTCGCCCTGACACACTCAAACGCTGTCATGTTGCGCTTCACGCGCTGGGCCATGGCATTGCTGAGTGGATCAAGACAGCAGTAACAACCAAAGATACCAACGAATGTTCCAACCAGAGCCGCTGCTACGTGGTAGCCCACGAGTGCGATTGAGCCATCAATCGCCTGCATCGTAATGATGATGCCGCCGACGGCTGCCAGAATACCAAAGCCTGGTAATGCTTCTGCGGTTCTCTGCATCGAGCGAGAAGGAAGTAGCATTTCGGTTTGAATAGCTTCGATTTCTTGTTCCAGTAAACCTTCTAACTCGTGAGGCGACATCTGGCCCATGGCCATTAAACGCATGTTGTCTGTCACGAACGAAATGAGGCGATAATCTGAGCCAACTTTCGGGTAGGCGAGAAAAATCGAACTCTGATCTGGAGCTTCGATGTGAGAATCAAGAAACTTAAAACCTCTGCTGCGTGCGGTTTCAAGTAGGTTATTCAGCAGCGCCATCAGCTCCATGTAATATTCATATTCTTCGCGCGGTGCAGAGATGGTGGCACGAACTTGGTGACGCATTTCTTTAAGCACTTGCGGTGGGTTACCGATGATCAGAGAACCGGCCGCAGCACCAATAATGATCAGAAATTCAGCGGGTTGCCAGATAGCGCCAAGCTTGCCACCTGCCCACATATACCCGCCAAAGACACACAGTAAAACGGTGATGGCTCCAAAAAACTTTTGCATTTGTGACTCCTAGGAGGATAAATATTGATTGAGTTGTTTGAGTGCCTGTTTGTGTAACTGACAAATCCTTGGAGGTGTCAGATCGAGCACTAAAGCGATTTCATGTAGGTTAAGTTCGTGTTGATAAAACAGCGTCAGTAGCAGCTGATCTCTTTTGGGTAGCTTATCCAGAGCAGCTTCAAGGCTACGTCGAGTCTGCTCATGGGACATGCCGTCATACACAGCGTCAGATTGAGCCTCGATACCATTCTCAATCAGTTGATCCAGACTTTGCATTTCCCCAGCCAGAGCCGCATTTTGTCGAGTAAGATAATCTTTTTCGTCCGTTCCCAATGCTTTGATAATTTCTGCATCAGTAGGCTGCCGGCCAAGAGAGCGCATAAGATCGCGCGTCACGTCATTCAGTTCATGCGCTTGCTGACGTGTTTTTCGTGACCGCCAGTCAAGTCGGCGTAACTCGTCCAATATCGATCCACGGATCCTGCACACGGCAAAAGCCGGGAAGTTGGGATCTTCAACATTGCCGTATCGGCGGCCTGCTTCCAGTAAGCCAATAAGGCCAATTTGCTGCATGTCTTCGATACTGCAATGCGGGGTGGCATGGGCTCTGAGTTGATTGACGATACGGTTGACCAACACCTTGTGTTGTTTGAGCAACTTGTTCTCATCGATAGGGATGGAAGGTGAACTGATTTCACCTTCTACACCGTATTCTTCCTGAAAATTCATATCCAACATGGGCCGTGTTCCTTATTGCACGACGTATTTCGTCAGTAAGACGTCATCGATATCGCGAAGAATGTCGGTTTTGTCAAACGCGAGCAGTACCGCTTGTTTGACTTGATTCTGGAGCAGGTTCACGGTGCCTTCCTGATGCAGATCTTCGTAGGTTTTGTCACTAAAAAGCTTCAGTAACGAATTACGTACAATCGGCATGTAATCATCAATGTTCTTAATGCGTTCCGGACGGCGAGTTTCAATCGCGACTTCCAGCATCACGAAGTGGTTCTGGCGTTTACCTTTGACGCTGAGAACAATCTTTTCTAGCGAGTGAAAGCTAGGTGTCTGTGCTGGATGATGCTCCTCGGCAAGGAAGGCAAGAGGCGAATCTGCGAAAAAGGACTCTGAATGGCTACTGTTGCCTGATTGCTTTAAGACCCAGATCCCGCCGATTACCGTTGCTGCCGAAACTAAAGCACTGGTGAGGACCATCGCTGAAAATAACGCGATCAATTGTTGTTTTGTCATAACCCTATTCCTAATTATGCTTGTGTGCTGAGCCAATGCTCTGATGGTTCATTGGGACTGTCTGAATTGGCAAACTCGCGACTATCGAAAATGTGCGTGGTATGTTCGCCTTGATGAGAAGACTGGTTGTGCTCACTTTCTCCTGAGCCGACGTTGACGTCGACATGAACAAAGTTCTGGTCTTGCAACTCCGCTCTTAACCTGTCAGATACCTGAAGCAAGGCTTCTCGTGTCGCCGCTGCATTGGCGTTAATCTGCACGTTGAGGCGATCACCATCAACACGAACCAGTAAGTCCAGCTTCCCGAGTTCTGGCGGATCGAGACGAATCTTGGCTTCTTGCATGCTTTGTTGTGCTTGAAGCGATACTCTGTCATGTAATACCTGCATCATTTGTTCGCCCCACTTAGCCGCATTGGTATCGATCTTGACGGCGGCCCACTCTGCGGTTTGAACCGTCGTTGCCGCAGGTGACTGGTGAGTAACGTGAGACTGCGCTGACGCTTGTGTGGAGACTAAAGTTTGCAGAACAGTCTGTACGGACGCACTCTGGCTGACCGGTGCGTCGATGTTTAAAGCAACGCTGGTCGGCTTCACCAATTGACTGGTGATATTTTGCGGCGTCATCTTCTGTGAAGAATGAGTCGCTGCTGGCATTGGTGTGGCGTCGAAGGACTGCACTCCATTTACGATGCGTTGTTGTTTCAGTTGCAGCAAAGCCAATGTATCCATGGTGGCCGACTGCGTGTGAAAAGGCGGCGAGTTTTCCACCAATGACGTCGCTGGCACAGAAGTCATTTCAGCCTCTGACAGCGTTTCACTGTCAGACGTGAATGTTGCTACCGTATCTTCAGCGTTTGGTTGACCGCCACCCTGCATCGGAGTCGGATGAGCCATGAAAGCAAAGCCAGTGCTGTGCTCGTCAGGTTGACCAAAACCACGTGCTTTTTGGATCGTACCGTCAGCGGAAAACGACTCAGGTTTTTGACCTGTCATGGTTTGCAGTGAAGGTGTGTTCATTGCTAGTACTCCATGGTCATAGCAAGCTGGTAAGCTTTTTGCGCGCTCGTGTTGAGAGTCGACCACATTAATTTCTGCTTCCAGTTCGTTGATGGCCTTATCCAGTGCGTCAAAAGCCTGCTTATGTACTGCCTTCACCTCAGTGATGACAGGCGCGAGCAGGGATCTTTGAGATAAGGCTGATGAGTTTCGAGCAGGTCTCTCAAAAGAAGGTCATAGCGCTTTAGCCCTTGCCAGTCCTGAGTTTTTGTTGCGATTTGAATCCGTTTCGCCAAATGGCGGAATCGCTCTGGGGATACTTTATGCTTGCTGACCAAAATGCATCCACCCCTCGCGTATATTGTTCATCACATGTTCGACACTGGTGAGTTTATCCTGATTGTTTTGTACGCTTGCTTGATAAAGTTCAACCTGACAAAAGTCGTATAGTTGGTGAAGATTCGCCGCGATTTCGCCGCCATTATCTGCGTCTAGCGCGCTATCTAGACCTACTAATATATTCATGCATTTATTGATGCCTGCTCCCTTCTCGGCAAGACGACCTGAGGCCATGTGGCCACGAACTCGTTCGATTTCATTGAGCAAACCGTCGATCAGCATTACCACCAATTGATGTGGGTTTGCTGCGGCTGCCTGAGCATCTAGATCGACTTGTTGATAAGAGTTGTAGCCCGAATCCATTAACATAAAAACGTCTCCTGGTGACCGTTAACCAAACAGCGACATGGTTTGGTTCATCTGGCGCATAATTGTGTTCATTTGGGTAAATTGTTTGAGGTATCGGTCGTATGCCATATCGTATTTACGTTCCAGCACGACCTGTTTGTCGCTGATGCGATCGATGTTCTGCTTCAACGCGTCTTTGCGAGATTTAAACAGACCAGAAGAGAACTGAAGGTAAGGTTCGATGATGGTATCGATGCTATCTAGCAGATTGCCATCTCCGTTGAACATCGCCTCAAGGCCCTGGCTATTATCGGTTTGGGCCTGTTCGAACTTGTCCGAATCCAGCTTCATTTTACCGTTGCGATCGATCTCGATACCGACCTGACTCAGTCGAAGACCGCCGAAATCTCCACGTACAACAGATTTCACCTGACTTTCGATCGCGCGCAAGGTAGGGTCACTCGCTAACACCGCTCGGGTGTTATTTTCCGTGTCTATTTTTGTGTACTCATCAACCGTAGACATCAAACTGTTATAAGCGTCGATAAATTTGTTGACCTGCTCTTTGGTCGCGTCGTTGTCACCATCGACATTAAGCGTTAAAGGAGATTCGCCCGCCTGCTGAGCTTTGGTAACAGTGATGTCGAGACCGTCGATCGCATTGCTAAACGTGTTGCTACTGCCTTCGAGTTTTAGGCCAGTGTCCTTTTCTCCCAACCAAACGATGGCGTTTTGTGCTGCGCTGATCTGTTTGAGGTTAGTCTTAGTGAAGGCATCCTCGAACCAGCTTTGCCCAGTCCCCGCCGCCGAGACCTTTATCGCGTTCGCTTCTCCAGTCTCTTCGCTAGAAAGCATGAAATGAGTTTGTCCATCTGAGCGAACTAAGGTCGCATTGACGCCGGGATTATTGGGATCGTTGTTGATGGCAGAAGTTAAGTCAGCCATGGTGGCTTTACCGTCTCCGTCACTGTCTAGTGTGGAGAGGTCCAGCGTCATGGTTTTGCTGTTGACTTCAAATGTCAGCGTGCCCGTCAGCGGCACTTCTGTCGTGGACTGTAGCGACGCAGGCATACCCGTTGACACCTGATACGTGGTGGCGACTTTTTCAACAAAAATCTGATAACTGCCCTTAAGAGCTTTGGAATCTGCGCTCGCGGTGAAGAACCCTTCACTCGACACGGTAGCGCTGTTTTTTATGATCCCTGATGTGCTGTTGTTCATTTCATTCACAGCAGTACGGAATTCACGCAATGCAGATTCGACTTTGCCAAGCGCATTCAGTTGAGATTGATACTGAGAGGATTGCTCGGTATAGCGTTGTTTGAACGACTGGACGTCAAAGGTAGCCAGTTGCTTTGCCATCGTTGCTGGATCAATTGAACTCATCAGAGTACTCCCTTGTCTTTTGCGTATGACCGTTGTGGTTCATACCATCATCATTCTGATTTGATTAGAGAAATAGCAAGATGAATGCCATAGGTTTAGCTCTTTTAAATCAAAGGTTTATGTATTCATTCTTGGTTTTGCGGAAGTGTGACTTCCCATCATGAGTTCCGCTGCTTCCTTGAATGAAACTCAGCTTTGCTCAAGGGTCTAAGGCGACCCAATGGTCGAGGTTGTTAAATGGAAAGAGTGAGGTCATTGCCGCATAAGCGAAAGGCTGTGCAACGTGTAGGTTGTGGTCTCATCGTGGTGTGGTGAGTAAAAATATCATTGGTTTTTATGTAACCATAAATACTGATAAGCCTTGTTTTTGGTTGGTTGATTTACCCCATTTACCTATTGTGAATTTATCCTAAATTATGTGATCTCCATTTATGGTTGATCAAAATTCGATCAATTTAATTCAGTTGTTTTTTAAATGCTTTAATTTGATTTGCTGCCACTTATAGGTAATTGACCTGTATATGTGTTCATTTTTTTGGTGATTTTATCGGTTAAAGCCAGTTGTTATGACAGTTTTTGTCCAGAGGGGCTGATGGTAGGTTGAAAGCAGTGGTTAACTTTCCTTCTATCTGGATATTAGGAGCACAACATGGCAGTGACGATTAATGCAAATGGGTTAAGTATTGTTCACAAAGGATCGGGCGGTGAAGCTAACGCGACACTCCCCGATGTGTGCTTAACGACAGTGGGCTCTGCTGTCGTTCCCGTTCCTTATGGCAATAATGCTAAATCAGAAGACTTAGTCGATGGCACCACCACGGTCAGCGCGGATGGTGGAAACAGCATAGCGATACAAGGCTGTAAGTTTGCCAAAAGTACCGGCGATGCGGGCGGTGATAAAAAAGCATCGCCTCCGGTACTATCGAGGCGCAAGCGGAGTTCATCACCGCTTCACCGACGGTCTTGATTGAAGGCAAAGGGGTGGCCCGCCTCAGCGATCAGATGACCAACGCCAACACCATGTGTATTGCCCCATATCCAAGCGCTGATCGAATGTTGGCGTACATGCGCGCACGTATTCAATGATCATTTTATTATTTCATTGATGTCAAATAAAAACTTTATCTACAATAGGAGAAAATAGAATGGCTGAGTTAGGTTATTGTCAAATTAGTGATTTGAAGCTGAATCATAGAAGTAAGCGAGCAATCACAGAAGTGAAAGAGATCATGTCTTCTGGAAATTTGTTGGCGAGTGCGTTATCTGCTACACCATTTTATTATATTTTTGGCACTCCAAGCATGACTAAAACTCCCTACTCTATGATGTTAACTATCAGAGAGCATGATTGGGAAATGTTTGGGAAACTAATGGGTTCGGTTCCTGCTATCGTCAAAAGTAGAATACATTTTGTTGCTAGCCAAATGTCGTGGGAGACATCTGGTAAAGAAAAAAGGTTTTGGGAGTGTGTCAGTAATGCAGCTATATAAATTCGTGGCGTCTATCGCGTTATTAACTGGATGTGCAGCTCAAGCAAATACAGAGCAAACCATTACTGATTGGGTTGCGAAAACAGAGAAGTGCCTAGCCTTGTCAGAAGCGAGCGAAGCAAGTTTTCCTGATAATTCTTGGTTCCAATCTTTGGATGTGGAAAAGAAAAAGGGAGTAACGTTTTATCTTTACCAAGAGAAATTATATGGCTGTTCAAAGCGAGAATCGGACGCTCTGATGCAGTCTCTGACTCAAAGTGAAAATAAAACGCTAATCAAGTTCTTTGCTGGACTTGGGGCATTCGAAAAGCCAGATTCAAAATTTATCGCTGGGGTGGATTCTCAGCAACTTCAGACATTTTCTAATAGTGTAGAGGTGTTTAACCTCAGAAAAGTGGGTAAAGAGTTGAACTTCTGACACCCTCGAATAAGGCAATCCGCAGCGCTACCAGTACGAGTCGACTGGTCGGCGGCAAAGAAAGCGGTCAGTGACAACCTCGAGTCGCTGCTGAGCAAACTTCAGTCTCGACTGGAATTTCTCCACGACCAAGCCACTAAGCTGCGATACGCCTACTTATCAGATGAAGTGTTTGATAAGCACATCTCCACCATGAAAGCCTACATCAAAGGCTTACCCGACTTGATGGCGGGCGTGTTCAGCAAAATGGAACTCAGGCCTCCAATCTGTTGAGTCATCTCGACAATGTCGAAGTTATCAAGGCCAGTAAGCGTGTTTTGCCACCGAGGGGGAAACCGCGGAAGTCGTTGTTAATACCACACAATCGATCGATGTGGTCGAGCCCTTTATGAGCGAAGTCGCGGGCAAGATAGCCAATGTGCTCCCCATTTACCCCGTGCGCTCTGGTTATGCCAACTTCTTTGACACCATTATGCCCGCTCAAGCGCCGCCTACCTTGCCAGACATGGCCAGCGCGTCTGGCCCAATTGAAACTGAAAAACTTGCATTCATTACTCAAGGTTTTTATGAAAGTTTAAGCTCCAAACAAGAAAGGAAAAAAAATTCTTGTGGAGATGGTCAATTCAGCTTTGCTCAAGGGTCTAAGGCGACCCAATGGTCGAGGTTGTTAAATGAAAGAGTGAGGTCATTGCTGCATAAGCGAAAGGCTGTGCAACGTGTAGGTTGTGGTCTCATCGTGGTGTGGTGAGTAAAAAATATCATTGGTTTTTATGTAACCATAAATACTGATAAGCCTTGTTTTTGGTTGGTTGATTTACCCTATTTACCTATTGTGAATTTATCCTAAATTATGTGATCTCCATTCATGGTTGATCAAAATTTGATCAATTTAATTCAGTTGTTTTTTAAATGCTTTAATTTAATTTGGTGCCATTTATAGGTAATTGACCTATATATGTGTTCCTTTTTTGGTGATTTTATCGGTTAAAGCCAGTTGTTATGACAGTTTTGGTCCAGAGGGGCTGATGGTAGGTTGAGGGTAAGTTCATAACCATCACGGAGAGGCAACAACATGACTTACTTAAATGACACAAACGGAAAACTACTCGCACGCTTTGGTCGTATCCTTGAAGCGGACTCTGAGCATAACAAGGTGAGTGTGGATTTTGACGGTAACCCGATGGGGGTGCCGATTTGGGCGGCGATAGGTCATGCATTTACCTCCGCCGAGATACATATGGCGATCGATAATCAATTGACATGCAAAATTGAATTTATTGCCAACGACCTCGCTCAACCTATCTTGACCGATATCTATTTTTCCCTGTTAGGCGAAGAAACGCTGGTCATTAAAGCCGATAAGATAACCCTAGAAGGAACGGAAAGCCTGACATTAATGAGTCAACAGGCGTCGACTCACTACGATGCTCGGTCAGGTCGCATTACGTCGAAAGCAGACTATATCGCTTCAAGAGCAGAAAAGCTGCAAACACTTCAAGCGCAAAAAATCGACCTTAACTAATGTGACCTAATTGTGAGGGAACACAACATGGCAGTGACGATTAATGCAAATGGGTTAAGTATTGTTCACAAAGGATCGGGCGGTGAAGCCAACGCGACACTCCCCGATGTGTGCTTAACGACAGTGGGCTCTGCTGTCGTTCCCGTTCCTTATGGCAATAATGCTAAATCAGAAGACTTAGTCGATGGCACCACCACGGTCAGCGCGGATGGTGGAAACAGCATAGCGATACAAGGCAGTAAGTTTGCCAAAAGTACCGGCGATGCGGGCGGTGATAAAAAAGGCATCGCCTCCGGTACTATCGAGGCGCAAGCGGAGTTCATCACCGCTTCACCGACGGTCTTGATTGAAGGCAAAGGGGTGGCTCGCCTCAGCGATCAGATGACCATGAACAACGCCAACACCATGTGCCTGGCCGGTGTACAAAACCCAAGTGTGACCGTCGACCCCGATCTCGATATCCCGAACAGTATCGTAATCAAAGCTCGCTACCCTAATGGACAGCTATTGAAGAATGCGCCGTATACGCTCACCAATCAGAGTGGTCAGCCAATGGCAGACGGCGTATTGAGTGGCAAAGGCGAGTCATACATCAGAGACTTGAAGTCCGACAACGTGAAAATCACCGTCGAAGAAAGCCAAGATCCTTTTGTCATTAAGCCAATTCGACGCCCTAACCCACACCATAACCCAGACATTTCACAAGAGGATTTCTTTACACAAGCGATTGGCCGTCATCAGGGGTTCTGGCAAGCCGCGCGAGTCGAAACCAACATGATGCCATGGGGCTGCCTAGGTCATGAGCTGAGCAGTGACCGCTACTTTCACGACATGCTTAAGGTTGAGGCGCGGCTGCACTTTAGCCATCTCCACCCAGAAAGCCCCTTTGCCTTAGACCATTTCTGTGAGGCGGTGATAGGCAACCTCAACCAGCCACTGCCCCATACCACAGAAACCTTATTGGCTTACTGCATGCCACAGGTACTCGAAGAGGGCGAAATACTCTCGGTATTATTACGCCTTGCCCCGTATGAAACCACCGATAGAATGTTGGCGTACATGCGTGCCCGTGGTCAGGGCAACCCGCAGCGTTACCTGCAAGAGTATGACTGGTCGGCGGCAAAGAAAGCGGTCAGTGACAACCTCGAGTCGCTGCTGAGCAAACTTCAGTCTCGACTGGAATTTCTCCACGACCAAGCCACTAAGCTGCGATACGCCTACCTATCGGATGAAGTGTTTGACAAGCACATCTCCACCATGAAAGCCTACATCAAAGGCTTACCCGACTTGATGGCAGGCGTGTTCAGCAAAATGGAGCTCAGAGCCTCCAATCTGCTGAGTCATCTCGACAATGTCGAAGTTATCAAAGCCAGTAAGAGTGTCTTTGCCACCGAGGGGGAAACGGCGGAAGTCGTTGTCAATACCACACAATCGATCGATGTGGTCGAACCCTTTATGAACGAAGTCGCGGGCAAGATAGCCAATGTGCTACCCATTTACCCCGTGCGCTATGGCTATGCCAACTTCTTTGACACCATTATGCCCGCTCAAGCGCCGCCTACCTTGCCAGACATGGCCAGCGCGTCTGGCCTTAATGACACCGGCGGCTATCTTCTGCGCCTGCTGCGTGAAGGCTGGATTTACATCAAAGAGGAAGGGGGCCAAGCCGATAACCAGCAAATTCATATCTTCCGCTACGCGCAAACGGAAACCGCCACTGGCGTGCTGGAAAAGTTTGAGAAATACTACTTCACCAACCAAGAAAACGCCCAAGATGGTTTAACGCTCGATACCTCCTCTGGCGCGACCTTTTACCCGTTTGCGTTTGTTACCCATGGCACGCAAAAAATCTCGATCGTTTACTCAGAGCACGAATGGGCCGCTGAAATCATCGATAAGATGAACAGCGACCAAGAGTGGCGCACCCAAGCCATGCAGCAAGTCGACATGACCGCCAGCGATGACTTTAGCGACACCGCCAGCCAAGAGACGTTAAGCGCTTTGGTCGAAGACTACCGCAGCCCAGATACCAAATGGTTGGCAGATAAGAACAAAGACAAACCCAGTCAATACGGTTTGGATGTGTTTACCACAGCCAACAATTATCACCTTGCTGCTGATGAGCTGGCTGAAACCATGCAAAAAAGCCACAGCGAGAAAAAAGACGGCACCTTAGTGGTGTTATTTGACCCGGTTGGGCGCCAGGCAGATATTGCATTATCACTATCAATGCTGTTTCTCGCAGAGAAAGCCTTTGAAGCAAGTCGAGTCTATCCAAAGACTATTGGCGATATTATTTTACAATTACAAAAAAACGGCAGTGGAGCAGTCAAAGAATCTATTAATGAAAATGTTGACCTTACGGAACTAAATAACTTTTACCAAGATAACTCTTTTGTTAAAGAGAAAGCGACATCGCAAAGGACAAAAATCTTAGACCTCTATTCCTCTTTTGCTTATAAGGATCTTGCTGATAACTCCTTAGGTTCTTTAAACGCTTATTTCGACCTTTATTTTTATTCTCTATCACCAAAGGATAAAGTGAAAGAGCTTGAAAAGCTCAGTAAAGTGATGCAAACCACGTTGGATGGAATAGAAGGGACCGAAGAAGGCCAAAAAGTTGTCTTTTATATGGTGAGTGACGAGGCCGCAGAAGATTCTGCCTACGTAACGTACCAACGGCATTTAGAAGCAATTCTACTTCAATGTCAGGATGGTGTTGATTGGAGTGATGTGACCCAAGCACTGATTAAAAACACAGCGAATATTTTAGAGTTTGTTTATTGTTGGATCTGTTCATCTGCAAAATATGTACAAAAAGGCACGATAACGTCAGCACTAATTTTAAGACCGCTCGCTTTCACCAAGCTATTAAACTTCATCCCTATCTTCTTTGAAAAAGGGTTCGGTATCAAAGAACTCGACGGAAATGTAAGAATCACTCTGGATAAACTGGCAGAAGTGTTAGCCAAAAACATTGATTCTGTTGGGAAAAACGACAGCCCTCTGAATAGAGTACTTACTGCTCATCATAATGGTAAGAAAATGATTAATTGGGCAAATAGTCAATGGAAGAACCGAATCCCTGAAATGGAATCAAGTGCCAAAAGTGCACAATGGCCGGAACTTGAAATTCCAAAGTTTGGTGGGCGCCACTCTAATTTTACTGCTGAGTCATCATTGGAGCTACTGGGTAAAGGAGGAGATGGCGTTATCGCTATGGTTTCATTACGCGCCAATATCGATGTACTTATTCAGCTACTGCAAAATAGTGCATTCGAGAACGCCGATCCTCTCAAACGTGGAACAGAAACGGATTCGATGCTCGACTATGCAAAATTAGTCGCAGCTTTGTCTGCGGGCATTACCGATTATGTGAGTGTTTCCCGTGCAAATCTACTCCTGCAAAAGAGATTGATAAATTCAAATCGCGTTTATTATGCATTGAGGTCTGGTTTGCCCCAGTTATTTGCGGTAACGACCATTGGAGCAAGGAACGCGATAACGGCAAAGATGGATTCAATTATTGGAGGCTTAGAGAAAATTTCAACTGGAAAAGCGGTCTCTAAGCTAGTTGTGATTTCTAACTTGGCAGTCATGGCTTCATCTGGCTATGGAGCTTATGATGCCTATCAAACGGGCAATCGAGAATTATTTAATGGCCACATATACACAATACTGAGTTCTGCCTTTTTCTTAGCGGGGCCTGTTATCGCGTTAAAAAATATGGCGACGATAAGGTATGGTAATGCCTATTTCTTCCTTTTTGGCATGGTATTTTTGCTTGCGGCAGATATGGCAAAAAAAAATTGGCCTTAAGTCAGATTTTGATAACTTATTATATCGTGGGTTTTGGGGGAAAAGTGATAAATATTCGTTCTGGTATTTTCAAGAAGGTGGAAAGATTACTCTTCCAATGCGCTTAAAATTTGTAGCTGAAAAGTATCATGATGAAAAATTTCAGCTTGCACTGCAAATTGAACAACAAGAGTTTTTAAATTATTTTTACCAGCCACGAATGCTTGTGGAGGTCTCCGAGATATCTAAAACCAAAAAGTGTTATCAATACGAGTTTAGACTACCGAGCTTTACGCTTGGTCAATCAAATATCATTGCAGCGGTTTACAGCAAAAGAGTGATCAATTTAGGGCACACTTATTCAGCAACTAATAGTATGCAAATAAAGGCTTCTTTAAATACAGAAGCTACGCAAGCTTTTAGAAAGGCATTCTCTGAGGCGGAGACCGACTTAGAGAGGTTTCCACAGTATAGCCCGCCTGAACTCTGTCAAAATTTCAATATCTACTTTTCGGTCATAATGGAGAGTGAACCTGGAGAAACACTGGAAGTTCGCTGGTATTATGAGCAAAGCCCGGGTGTCACAGTACCCAAGCGTATGGTCACAAATGATGGCAATTTAGTCACAACCTACCACGGCATGATTGATGGTAAGCATAGCAATATTGAATAGGATTAATCGATGAGCAGAGTCAATACCCAAGAAACCCTGGTCAGGTTTCGGTATGCACAAAAGTTGGTGGATGGGCGAGATGAATTTGTCAATCAGAAAGCTATACCGCCTACTGATCAACCACCAGAGCCATTTATGCAGGTGACTGACGATATTATATCTATTCGCGATGCAAGGCATACTATTCGCTCCGTTTATCTTGTTCCTGTTGTGGTGGTAGTGTGGTTTCTCTTTATTTTTATACTCAGTGATTTGGGCTTAAATTCAGCTTCTATATCTCATGGGAAAGAGCTATTGAGTCGCTATCAAGAAAAAGAACAAAAAGGAGGCTATTTTAATGAATTTCAATCGTGGGAGTATTCATATTATCAAATGATTTTTGCTGATAATGGTGATTATTCACTAATCAATTATATTCTAGCTGTACATAAACTGGGTCATGAAGGTGCACGTAGGGGCTTAGGAAAAGAGTTAAAAGCTACAGGTGTGTCGGCTTTGATCGTTCTTCTTGTGAGTGTGTTTTTCATAACAACATTAAGGCCTACTGATATTTTCTTTGATAGAAAACGCGGGATTGTATATACGTGGTTCTATGGCCGTGTGGCCGCTTGTCGATTTGAACATTTGGGGTTCTTGGAGAAAAGTACGGGTATTGTTCTGTACTTATACGCTGAAAATAGAAAGGGTAAAGATGGCTACGATATGGTGCCGATCAGAATTCAACCGACGGGTAAAATAATTCTTAATACTGCCCGAGACAATAATGACTTCTTTCAACAAATCTTCAACTTTATGGAAAATGGCAAAAGTACCGTCATTACCGGTGAGAAGTTTTACCGCCCTCAACCTAAAACATATTTTATGATTGATAAAAGACCAGAGCCTTTCGAAGCACGATTGGAAAAGCTTTTGCAACAAGAACACGTTCTTCCTAAATTGTATCGGTATTTACAAGAGTAGTGCGGCCAATACCGTCACGAAGGATAGACAGGCGTGAAAAGGGATTAATCGATGAGCAGAGTCAATACCCAAGAACCCCTGGTTAGGTTTCGGTATGCACAAAAGTTGATGGATGGGCGAGATGCATTTGTCAATCAGAAAGCTATACCGCCTACTGATCAACCACCAGAGCCATTTATGCAGGTGACTGACGATATTATATCTATTCGCGATGCAAGGCATACTATTCGCTCCGTTTATCTTGTTCCTGTTGTGGTGGTAGTGTGGTTTCTCTTTATTGTTATACTCAGTGATTTGGGCTCAAATTCAGCTTCTATATCTCATGGGAAAGAGCAATTGAGTCGCTATCAAGAAAAAGAACAAAAAGGCAGTTACTTTAGTGATTACCAACGGAGGGAGTATTCATATTATCAAACAATGTTTGCTAATAATGGAGAATATTCATTGGTCAATTATATTCAAGCTGTATACAGATTTGGGTATGAAAGCGAAAAAATGGCTTAAAAAAGCGATTCATAGCTACATGTATTTCGGCCTTGATCGTTTTTCTTGTGAGTGTGTTTTTCATAACAACGTTAAGGCCTACTGATATTTTCTTTGATCGAAAACGCGGGATTGTATATACGTGGTTCTATGGCCGTGTGGCCGCTTGTCGATTTGAACATTTGGGGTTCTTGGAGAAAAGTACAGGTATTGTTCTCTACTTATACGCTGAAAATAGAAAGGGTAAAGATGGTTACGATATGGTTCCGATCAGAATTCAACCGACGGGTAAAATAATTCTTAATACTGCTCGAGACAATAATGACTTCTTTCAACAAATCTTCAACTTTATGGAAAATGGCAAAAGTGCCGTCATTACTGGTGAGAAGTTTTACCGCCCTCAACCCAAAACATATTTTATGATTGATAAAAGACCAGAGCCTTTTGAAGCACGATTGGAAAAGCTTTTGCAACAAGAACACGTTCTTCCTAAATTGTATCGGTATTTACAAGAGTAGTGCGGCCCACAGGCCATGCAATACCGTCACGAAGGATAGACAGGCGTGAAAAGGGATTAATCGATGAGCAGAGCCAATACCGAAGAAACCCTGGTTAGGTTTCGGTATGCACAAAAGTTGGTGGATGGGCGAGATGAATTTGTCAATCAGAAAGTTATAACGCCTACAGATCAACCACCAGAGCCATTTATGCAGGTGACTGACGATATTATATCCATTCGCGATGCAAGGCATACTATTCGCTCCGTTTACCTTGTTCCTGTTGTGGTGGTAGTGTGGTTTCTCTTTATTGTTATACTCAGTGATTTCGGCTTAAATTCAGCCTCCATATCTCATGGGAAAGAGAAATTGAGTCGCTACCAACAAAAAGAACAAAAAGGAGCTTATTTTGATGACTATGACCGAAGGGATTATTCATTTTATCAAACAGTGTTTGCTAATAATGGCGATTATTCATTAGTCAATTATATTCGAGCTGTCTACAAATATGGTCATGAAGGATTACGTGAGGGCTTAGAAATAGAATTAAAAGCTACAGGTGTGTCGGCTTTGATCGTTTTTCTTGTGAGTGTGTTTTTCATAACAACGTTGAGGCCTACTGATATTTTCTTTGATCGAAAACGCGGGATTGTATATACGTGGTTCTATGGCCGTGTGGCCGCTTGTCGATTTGAACATTTGGGGTTCTTAGAGAAAAGTACGGGTATTGTTCTCTACTTATACGCTGAAAATAGAAAGGGTAAAGATGGCTACGATATGGTTCCGATCAGAATTCAACCGACGGGTAAAATAATTCTTAATACTGCTCGAGACAATAATGACTTCTTCCAACAAATCTTCAACTTTATGGAAAATGGCAAAAGTGCCGTCATTACTGGTGAGAAGTTTTACCGCCCTCAACCTAAAACATATTTTATGATTGATAAAAGACCAGAGCCTTTCGAAGCACGATTGGAAAAGCTTTTGCAACAAGAACACGTTCTTCCTAAATTGTATCGGTATTTACAAGAGTAGTGCGGCCCACAGGCCATTACCATCTGCCCATCGAGGCGGCATTAGCACGTTCATATCCTAGCAATGGTACAAATAATGTACAGCGATTGGATTATAGCTACTCTGTGATATTAAATATAATTGTTAGTAAGAGATCACAAAAACAAAAATATAAATTATAACAAAGAGCTTCACTTTCTCTATTTGAAGTTTCATTTTGACTAAAGGTTTAGACAAACTAACAGAAAATATAAAGCTACTGGAATTATTTTACTCACTATGAGCATGTCATATGGTCGGTATATGAATAACAACACTTCTGCTAGTATTCCAGAATTAAAATTAGCCAGAAAGTATAAGCATGAAAATCATTGCCCTTTTATTTTTGTTACTGATCACAGGATGTAGCGATCAAGTCAATATTAAGTTTGAAAGAAGTGTCGACCAAATCGAAGAAGCCGAGTATCAAATAAAAACAGCCATCAAAGATATTGCTATCGTTAATAGGTTTGAGTGGGAGAAAGTACCAGGTAAGTTAGGAGATAACCGATACGTAAACATCAGCATCAATGCTAAGAAAGGTATCGAAGATTACTCGGTCGACAAAGTGATTAAACGTCTCAGTGACGCATTCTCTGCGAAAGATCCCGAGGTGACAGTCTCTGTTGAAATTACAGAGACAGAGCAGCCCACGTTAGACTTGTTTGGCGTCCAAAGTGGTGATGTGACCACGTCTAAAGTCAGTTGGAAATCTGCCAATGCTGGAATTTATTATACAGAAGGCGGAACTTCCTTATTCGATGGTGGTGCTTCTGATTTTTATTGTGGCATTAAAGTTCGCCTAGAAACCGCTATTCCGGCGCTGACTTACAAGCCAGAGGTTGCGGCTGAGCATAAGAGTGCCTCTGCCATTGCCCTAGCAGAGCTGATGGGGATTGAGTTGCTAGGACACAAGACAAGTATCGACGGTCTGCCCCTAGATGACAGTGTTTATAAAGTCCAATTGCAAACGGGGCGTCACTCCGATGATTACAAATATGCATTGCTCATTTTTGAATACTTAGGGAAAAAGAAGGTCAACTCAAATTATGAATGGCTTGTTTCCCCACCTCAAGGCCATAGTGAGGCAAGTTGTCTGGAATCTATCCGGACAAAAGCGGGATCAAACTTATACGGAGTGGCTGGAAGTATCTCGGCAGAGAATAATGTTACCCGTGTTCTCAAGGCGTAGATGCAATAAAAATCCCTAAATGAACAGAGTGAGGTAGGGCAATCGATGGATTTGGAAACAGTACTTTACTGGCTAAATGAGGGGAAGGAATTTTTTCAGCGTATTTTAAATGGAGAAATTCCTTTCCCCGCTATGCCAGCAATTGGTGGGAGTCTTCTGCTATTATTGGCTTCTCTGAATCGAAAGCATTATCAGCCCATATTGGACTGGGTTGCTCGTTCAGAGAACCATGCTTATTCACAGCCGTACGATGATCCATTGTCACCGATCATGTCAGTAAATGACGATATACTCACTATTAAAGATGTATCTTGGCATCAACTGAGACTGTTTTTGTTGCTACCTATCTTAGTCGCCATTTGGGCCTTTGGCTTATGGCGTATCGTTGACTTTGGGCCAAGTAAGTTCATGATTGACGTTGCCAACAGCACTCTAGATGAGTTAGAGCAAGGTATCACGCCCGATAAGAGTCGGTATCTCGGCACAATCTCACGTGCTTCCATCAACCCGCGGGTCTATACCTATGAGTACTATATCTATAGCCGAAAGCGCAGAGGAGTGGACATTGATACCCTACTCAAAGAGGACCAGCGAAGGATAGATTTCTATAGAGTGTTGTTATCTGACAAGGGAACAAGCTCGGCTATTCGATATGTACAAGCAATACAGGCATACGGCACAGAATCAGAAAAAGAACGGCTCAATGAAACTCTAATATTTATTGCCGCTTATCTTCTCGTTGCTCTCATTATATCTATCGTTATTCTGGCTATTCCTCGCCGAGCTTATCTGCACTTTGATCGAAGGCGTGGGATTGTTTACACATGGCGCTTAGGCAAGATTTCGGCATGTTCATTCCAGAGTCTAGGCTACCGATACATCAATTGTCATGGAGGGTTTGTGTGCTTACTAGGTGAGAAAACCTTATCTTCCAGCACCTACAAGCCTCGTCCATTTCGTCTTGAAGCTACCTCAAAAAGCCACGCAAATAGTAAACATGGAAACCAAAACTTCTTGTTGTCCCAGATCGTTGATTTCATGAAATATGGGAAAAAAGCGATAATTACTGGCGAGGAATTTGAGCGTGAAGCCCCTAAAACGTATTTTTTTGTTTCTAAGAAGCCCAAGCAGTTCGAACAAAGATTGGAGAGAATACTGAGCAAAGAACATCAGCTTCCCGCTATTTACAAGGCTAAGAAATTATAGCGAATGCTTACAAATCGTTATGCCCAAAAAGCCAACAAGATACGAATCCTTGTTCCCAAGTGATAACGAGACATCGATGCTAGGATGTATTTACCACCAAAGCTCAGCCTTTTGTTCATGGTAGCTCAGGGCTTCGCTAGCCGTTGTCGATAGATTCACTCCCCTAATGAACCATCTGATAAACCTAGGAGATACAGTGAATACAATAGTCAGTATTCAAGATACCGTTCTCACCCCATTTACTCGAAGTATTTATCAAAAAGCCTTTTTGCTGATTGGCCTGTGTATACTTGTTAGTGCGTTTTTCTATGATGCTCAGACTATTACGCTAGTAACAAGCGGAATAGCCACGGTTTACGTTATCGTTAGTTTTGTTTTCAAGCCTAGGTTACACCAGCACATATACAAGCAAGATGACTGCCTTCATGTAGTAAAGTCGGCACTAATGTCCAATCTTGATAAACGAGTATTATGCTGTTTTATTTTGATTTCCGTAGTGGGCAATGCCTATGCTTGGGCTGATGTCACTATGTTAATGCTTGGTAATGTGGCTTATCAAATTTGTCTGTCCGTATTAGTTTATAGATGGATGCATCAACAAGAAGAACTGGCTTTACCTTTGACGAATAAGTATTTACTGCTTGAGAACAAGCAGTCCAATTGCCTATTAATGCAAAGATTTGATATCTATATAGACAAGCGGCCCGCTGAAGTACTTGCACTATCTGCAGTGGATGAGACTTATCAAAGCGCGGATAAAGAGAGGGAACTCGAGTTTGTGGGTACGATCTCTTTTGAAGAAGAACCATTCGAAGCTGATGATGCGGCGACTATCATTACAGAGATCAATCAGCATTTATCCACGACTATGGGAGATACTATGACTAGAAAGTCGTGGCGAGATACAGCACCGCCATTTGTACTGAGCCTGGTTTGTTTGTACGCTTACGTCTTTTGGTTGCCTAGCCTATTTGAGTTTATGTTCCCTGTTGAACGTCATCAAAATAAGTTTGGTTATATGGTAAATGGGACTGAATCTATGCCTGACTTTGGCGTACATTTTATGATGTTCATTATGTTTATCATATTTGCTTTGCCTTGTTTCTCAGCCATATATAACTTTTGTCACAACGTAAGATTTTCCACATTTGAAGCGGTTTGCGCCACTAATGAAGGACTTTGGTTGCTAACTCCCAGCATAAATGGTCATGAATCCAGAAAAATATCACGGGCCGCCATTGCTTATATTAGCTACGCTGATATTCAAGCTAAAACAGAGGATGCGGTGCCACCTACAATGTATATAGATCAAGATATAAAGCTGATTGGTGTTGATGATAATCTTATCTCGTTAAACGATTGTGCTTGGAACTGTCGGTTTGTACTTAATCATTTGGTTAAACTCGGGTTGCCGGTGCGTTTAGTTAAACATCGTAACTAGCCATCAATTGAATAGCGAATACCACATAGATAACAGGGTAATTGAGTATTTAAGCTTGTGGACACCTGTTAACATCACGTCCATCCATTAGAGTAAACATCAAGTTTTGAGCGAGAAATTCACCTAGCGCGACTGAGGGGCAACGCCACGAATGTGATAGCCTAGCTAGGCTGTTTCATTTGGTATTATCACTCGCTAAGGTGCTGCTTCGGCCTAGCCTCTTGAACGTTTAAGCTTAACGTCTGATCGGTTCAAAACCGCGGTGTGTTGAAAAGCAACGAGGGAACCTTAGCGTATGAGGTTGAAGCTAGAGAACGATGAATAAAAAACACCCTCAAGTAAACCTTGAGGGTGTTTTGTGTTGCACTGATGGGCTACTTCGAGAGTACCTGATGAGCAGGTATTCTGCCCATCAGCTTGTTGGAGTTAAATAAATAGAAGAGTGTCTCTCGCCAATTAGCGAAGTAGAGACATTGCCATGCTTGGCATTTGGTTCGTTTGCGCAAGAACCGTTGTGCCTGCTTGCATTAGCATTTGGTTCTTAGTCATGTTTGAAGATTCGACTGCGAAGTCAGCATCTACGATACGGCCTTTTGCTGCCGCTGTGTTTTCAGAGACGTTTGCTAGGTTGTTGATGGTGTGGTCTAGACGGTTGATATTAGCACCAAGTGTTGAGCGTGCTGTGTTGATAGTGTCAAATAGAGCATCAACACTAGTGATTGCCGCTGCTGAAGTGCCTTGGTCCGTTAAGGCACCAGCAGTAGAGAAATTAATACCAGCTAGCTGTCCTGAAAGATCAAGCTCAAGTGTTTCATTTTCAGAGGCACCAATTTGGAATATGACTTTACCATCAAGTTTACCACCTGTTAAAAGTTTTTGACCTGCACCGTATGAAGTCTCAGTCATGATACGTGTAGCTTCTTTGCCTAGCTCTGTAAACTCTGCTTGTAGTGCTGTACGTTCTGTTGTGCCGTTCGTGTCGTTCGCAGATTGTGTTGCAAGGTCTTTCATTCGGTAAGCGATGTTAGTTAGCTCTTCCAGTGCGCCGTCTGCTGTTTGCAGCATTGAAATTGCGTCTTGAGAGTTACGCATTGCCACAGACATACCACGAGTTTGCGCTTCAAGTTTGTTGGCAATTGTTAGACCTGCGGCATCATCTGCTGCAGAGTTGATACGCTTACCTGTACTTAGGCGCTCCATTGCAGTAGAAAGCAGATCGTTTGTACTGCTTAGCGTGTTCTGTGTAACAAGTGATGCGTAGTTAGTGTGCATTGATAAAGCCATTATGGTCTCCTTCGATAATTACAATACTCAGATTTTGGCTTCAGGATTTCCCTGGTCACTAACAAGAGGCGGACGAATAATATCGAAGATTAATTAAAAATTGTAAATAACGAAAATTTATAGAGATTGGCGACAGATTTAGTGAAGTTGATTCCACTAATCGCCACTGTAAGCGCCGATTAGTGGATTGATTAGATGTCGTATTCGTTGGTAAATGTCTTAAAAGAGAGCGAGGTCGGGATATCACTGAAGTAGCCAAAATAGTAGCTGGCACCCAGTAATTTGTATTGATTGAGCTCTCTTTGGCAAGCAACCCGACTGGCGACCCACTTTAATTTGTGTTTTTTCATAAAACGCACGATGGGCAAAAAAGGCCATGCGATCTTGCTTTTCTTTCAATGACACCGAGAGTTTCAGCATGGAGGGTTGATAGTGAGCAAGCTGTTCAAGCAAAGTGCAGGGCGGAGTCACTTCAAACCACAGCGCATAAGCACATTGTTCCACACGCTCGATCAGTGCTTCTACCGACGTATGAAACCCCAAAGATTGACTGAGCTGCAATGAAGGAATGACATGCTGAAATGCTTTCTTATGACAAAGCAACACTTGTTCTAAAAACTGTTCACCCGGTGCCCAAACGAGTGCATCAACCTGAAGAGGCACCACTACATTGCTGATCAAATCAGGATGAAAGGTTTCGAGTTGAAAGCCTGTTTGGCGCAGGGCTAGGTACAGGCTAAATAAGTCTAAGCAATATGTGACTTTTTGAGACAGGTCGAATTGATACACGCTTTGTTCGCCATCACCGCCAAACCTGAGAGTCAGGTGCTGAAACTCGACTTCGCCAGAGTCAGTAGAGCGGATAGCCTGACAAGCATGTCGGATGTCATTGTGGACCAGTGCTTGATGGATGATTTGGTCGTCTTCGGTCTCGAGATGTTCTTCCATGAGCTTGGCGATGTATCGGTACATCGCCTGATTTGAGTTGAGGTTAGCCAAGGTTTCCTACCACGTTGATTTGTTTTGTTTCTGGTATTTCGTTGTATGACAATACCGCCAATCCTTGAGAAAACGTGCGAGCATAGCGGGCAATCAAGGGTCTAAGTTGTGGCATCACAAGAAGTATGGGAGCCAGCCCTTGCTGTTTTAGCTGCTGTTTGATCAAAGGTAAATTTTGTTGGAACTGAGACAGAATGTTAGGCTCGACAGGAAAACTGTCGAGGTTCACATTGCCACTCGCTTGTGCCTGCTGCAGAGAGGTCATCAGCATTTGTTCCAGTTCGTCAGAAAGGGCATACACCTTGAGTTCCACTTGTTGGCCAGCGATCAAGTTCACCAATGTTCGGCGTAATGCGCAGCGCACATCGGCTGCCAAAAGTATCGGGTCTTTGGTGTTTTCTGAAGACTCGAGCATGGTGTTTGAAATAGTACGAATGTCTTGCAAAGGCACCTGATCGAGTAAAAGTTGACGATACACCTTGAGTTGTTGCCCTGGATTGAGCGCTGCGCCAAGTGCTTCGGCCAATTTCGGTGCTTGCTGTGTCAGTCGCTGCATCATGGCGTCGACATCATCGTGATTAAACAGCTCAGAAAGATGGGTTTTGATCACTTTACTGATATGAGTAGCGATCACCGTTGCATCGTCTACCACCTGATAACCCATGTTTAACGCTTTAGCTTTATCCGTATGTTCAATCCACACCGCGGGCAATTGGTAAGCCGGATCACTGCCGAGAATGCCATCGACCTCGCCATATGTTTCGCCAACGGCAATCGCCATCAAACGCTCTGGTTCAATAAAGCCTTGCTCTATGGTTTCTCCATTGAGTGAAATGGTGTATTGATTAGGTTTTAGGCTCAAGTTGTCGCGAATGCGTACTTCTGGCAGTAAGAAGCCGACTTGCTCAGACAGGTTGCGTCTTACACCGCGGATTCGTTGGGTGAGCGGTGCTCCTTGCTCTTTGTTGACCAGATGAACTAATCGGTAGCCGAGCGCTAATGACAGTGTGTGCACATGCGGAATATCTTCCCAGCTCAGTGGTGCGTCTTCCTGCTGCATGGCTTGAGTGAGCACTTCGACGTCTTCAATCTGAGCATCATGAACTGGGCTCTTGTGTTGTCGCCAAGCTGCAAATGCGAGTACGGCTGCAAAGGTAAAGAAGGCCAAGTGGGGCATTCCCGGCACCATGCCAATAATCAACATCACAGCGGAGACGGTAAATAGGGTCGCCGGTGACGCTAACAACTGCTTTTGCATGGTTTCTGACATGTCGTTATCGCTATCGTTGATGCGAGTAACGATAATCGCGGCTGCGGTTGCTAAAAGCAGCGATGGTATTTGCGCGACTAAGCCATCACCAATAGTCAGTAGGGCATAGGTTTTGAATGCTTCTGAAGCGGCAAGTCCGTGTTCGAACACACCAATGCTGATACCCCCTGTGATGTTGATGAACAGGATCAACAAGCCGGCAATTGCATCACCACGAACAAATTTTGATGCACCATCCATAGAACCGTGGAAATCAGCTTCGTTGGCGACTTCACGTCTGCGCTGGCGAGCGGCGTCCTGATCGATCAACCCCGCATTGAGGTCTGCATCGATTGCCATCTGTTTACCGGGTAAAGCGTCAAGCGTAAAACGTGCGGATACTTCTGAAATCCGTTCGCCACCTTTGGTGATCACGACGAAGTTTATGATCATCAGGATAACGAAAATTACCATACCGACCACATAGTTACCTCCGATCACCACTTCACCGAAAGCTTGAATGACCTTACCCGCAGAATCGCCACCATTGTGACCTTCAAGTAGGACGACTCGAGTCGAGGCGACGTTGAGGGTTAAGCGTAATAGCGTCGCGACCAACAGAATGGTTGGAAAAATAGAAAAGTCGAGTGGACGTTTTGCGGTAGTACTGACCAAGAGCACCAAAATGGCGAGCACGATATTAAAAGTGAACAAGGCATCCAGCAGTAGGGGAGGTAGTGGCAGGATGACCATTGCCAGCACCATGAGTAAGACCAGCGGAATACCGACAAAGCCTTTTGTGGATTGTTGTATCTGTTTTAACCGATTGAGCATAGGTGGGTGTCCTTGGGTATATACGGATGATCAGTGTTGTAAATGCTTTGGAATGGCGAAGTGAGGTAAAGGCATTGGCTTATCACCATTTCCGGTACGGAATGCTTTCAATTGCATCACGTAGGTCAGAATATGTGCCACAGCGATGTAGAGCTGACTTGGTACGGCTTGCTCGATTGCTGTGGTGTAGTAAATAGAACGGGTCAGTGGTGGCGAATTGACGATTTCGACCTTGTTTTCACGGGCGATACGTTGAATGTGCATTGCCGTTTCATCGACCCCTTTAGCGACGACAAATGGAGCGTCAGATAAAGCAGGGTCATATTTCATCGCTACGGCATAATGGGTCGGGTTGGTGATGACCACATCCGCTGTCGGCACCATCTTATCAATTTTACGTCGAGCAAATTGTTGCTGAATCTGACGAATACGTTGTTTGACCTCAGGTCGTCCTTCGTTATTTTTGTACTCTTCTTTGAGCTCCTGTTTGGTCATTTTGAGCTCTTTCATGTGTTCCCAGCGTTGGTAAGGGATATCAATCACGCCGAACAACAGCAAAGCGAACCCCATCATTAATAGTCCATCGAACAGGATCTGCATGACATTAACCACACCTTGCTCAAGCGAGAGTCGTTGCATTCCCAACAAAGGTTGCAAGTGGTTATCGAGATACGCGTAAAGCACGCCAAAAATAACCAGCACTTTGAGGGTAGACTTGAGCAGTTCAACCAATGAACGGGTGGAAAATATGCGCTTGATGCCGCTAAGCGGGTTAAGTTTACTCAGTTTAGGAAAAGCATTTGCTAAACGAAACATCCAGCCACCCAGCACCATCGTACTCGCCAGTGTCACGGCAATAATCACGATGAACATTGGCAGAAGCAGGGTAATGATCATGCCAAGGCTATGACCGAGCTGCTCGATCATTTGCTGCGGATGAGCAAGGTCTTGCTTAGTTAATGCCATGTTAAAACGAAAAATACCTGCGACGCTTTCCCAGATAACAGAAAGTTGACTGTAGAAATACAAAGCTACCGCGAGAAAAATAGCCGCAGTGGTGAATTCTTTCGCTCTGGGTATTTGGCCTTCCTGACGCGCCTTTTTGATTTTCTGCGGGGAGGCTTTTTCGGTTTTGTCCTGTGACGATTGTTCGCTCATCCGCCCCCCAACATGAATTGATTCATAAAACGTAGGGTGTCATTGACCAGCACTGTATATCGGCCCGGCACGCCCGACACAGAGATAAGGACACTGAATAGCCCAAGTAACATGGTCATCGGGAATCCTAATGCATAGACATTTAATGAAGGCGCAGCGCGGTTCATTACGCCAAAACTGATGTTCGCTAACAACATAGAAACAATGGCGGGAAGTGCCAGTGCGAGTGCTGAAGCGAACATCCAGCTAAACAAATTGACGATGCCTTGCAAAGACGCTGTAGTCAGGCCAGAACCGACTGGCCAAACAACAAAGCTCTGGATAAGCACATCAATCACCACTAAATGGCCTTCGAGAGACAAAAACAATAAGGTGCTGAAAATCAGGAAAATACGACCAAGAATAGCGACAGACATGCCATTAACAGGGTCGTTCATCATCGCCATGCCTAAGCCCATCTGCATTGAGACAATTTGGCCCAGCGTCGTAAAAATACTAAACAACATGTGCAAAATCAGGCCAAAGAACAGCCCCCAAATGGCTTGCTCAAAGGCGAGAAACAGTGAGGTCATTGAGAAAAATTCGACGGTTGGCATCGGTGGCATCAGTGGTGCTGAGACCATCACAATCGAAAGGGCTAGCAAGCTACGTACCCAAACCGGTATCAATGAGTCACCAAAGAAAGGCATGGAAATAAACACGGCGCCAATACGGAAAAAAGGCCACCATAACTGGCCAAGCAGGCGAGATATTTCTGCGAAGTTGACTTCCATCAGCCAATCATTCCAGGAATGTTGTGGAACAGGTAGTCAAACAACTCCATGATTTTGCGCAGCATCCAGTGTCCAGCAAAGATCACCATCAAAAGGGTGACCAGTAGCCTTGGCAGAAAACTCAATGTTTGTTCATTGATTTGCGTGGCGGCCTGGAAAATGGCAATGCCGAGGCCAACAATCAGACCTGGCACAACCAATACTGCAACCATAGTGATGATCAGCCATACCGCATTGGAAAACAGCGTGACGGTCATTTCTGGTGTCATGTGAACTCCTGTTATCCAAAACTGGCGGATAAGGTGCCGACAGTCATGGCCCAGCCATCGACTAGAACAAACACCACCAATTTGAATGGAAGTGAGATGATCAATGGCGAGAGCATCATCATACCCATTGCCATAAGGACACTCGCGACGACAAGGTCAATGATCAGAAAAGGAATAAACAGCATGAAACCGATTTGAAAAGCGGTTTTTAGCTCACTGATAACAAAAGCGGGCAGAACCACGGCAAAGGAGATGTCCTCTAGCGCAGTATCGAGTGGTTCATTGGCAATGCGTAACATTTGCTCAAGAGACGTCTGTTGAGTTTGTGCCAACATGAAATTACGCACGGGTTTTTCTGCGACAGAAAATGCTTCCATTAAGGTAATTTCGCCCTGGTCGTAGGGTTGGAAAGCATTTTGGTAAATATCCGTCCAAACGGGGCGCATGATCAACAGCGATAACGCGAGTGCAATACCGACTAACACTCGGTTTGGTGGACTTTGTTGTAACCCCAAAGCCTGACGAAGAATCGCGAGAACCACTATAATGCGAGTAAAGCTGGTGGCCATCAGTATAAATGCAGGGAGAAAACTCAGGGCTGTCATTAATAACAGAATCTGTAGTTTGACACTGTACTCTTGCTGGGTTGCTCCGTCGCTGACCGATAAGATGGTTAAGCCTGACTCATTCGCTACAGAAGGGAACGCGAAGAGCAGGCCAACCAAACCGATTAGGATCCCCCATCCCTGAAAGGAAGGTGACTTAGTCATGTTTCAGTGAATCCTTACTGAACCGCAGAGGCCAGAGCTGAATCGACAATATCAATCAGTCTCAAACCATATTTTTCGTTAACTACGACCACTTCAGCGTGGCCCATCAAGGATCCGTTGACTTTCACGTCTAGAGGTTCGCCGTTGAGTTTGTCGAGCTCGATGACACTGCCTTCACCGGCTTTCATCAAATCGCCCAACGCGATGTCTTTACTGGCAACTTCCAAAGTAACGGTCACAGGAATATTCTTAAAAAAGCTCAGATCACGTTCTGGGGTTGGTACCTCAGCATTGATAATGTCGCTGTGAGTCTCTTCCAGTTGAAAGTCATCAAAGTTCAGCTCTTCACCATTAAATGCGTGGTTCTCTGTTGTCTCGCTCATTAAAAAGATTCCTTATCTTGATTAAGAATTAAAACTAGCTGGCCATCATTCTCCGCGACTCGACCAGAAAAAAAGGTGTTCTTGGCCAATACTGACGGGAGCTGAAGACAATAATTCGATCGGTAACACATCGTTAGGCTGCAGTGAAATTAACTCACTGAGCGGTATGGTTTTTTTACTAAGTAAGACATTGAGTTTGACTGGTGTTGAAGTCAGAGATTGACAAAAAGACTCGTACAATGACCCTTTGGGCTGCAAGTCCAGTTGTTCTGTCAATGTGACAACAAGCATTTCGTCTAGCTTAATGTGTATAGTGCCTTGGTGGTCGTTCAGGCTGACGTCAATGGTGGCGTAAAGACCTGTCCCTTGTGCTGGCTCGAACTCGCATTTGGACCACATTTCCTCTGGAGCCAGCCAGTTAATGATCATCCGGCCGATTTTTTCCTGAAGACGCAAATCACTGTTGTTCAGTGACGTGTGGCTTCTTTGCATCTTGGCGTCGTAAAAGCTGTCAGCTAACTTAATTAGAGTCTGACTATCGGCATGGATAAATACTTGCCCTCCACCATCATGACGGAAAGTGCTGATAGAAGACTTATCCATTTCATTTGGTGTAAAAGTATGCAGTGAAACTAGATTTATATTAGCTTCTGCGTGATGCGTTTTTAACCAGTTTTGCAGCTCATAAGTCAGGCCATTACACGAGCTGGATATTAGACTTTCCAGTTTATCCCGAATAATGTGAATCGGTTTCCCTAACGATTCAATGCTTAGAGTCTGATAATCTGGAATAGATATCTTGCTGCTACTTTCCATTTATATTTTACCATGTCTTGACAAAGCGATTTTTTAATTTTCTAACTCAATTGGCGCAAGTTTACATAGAAAAATTCGTTATAAATAAGCCTGATTTATAAAATTTGTGACTTTACTCCATATGTTGATTTTAAGTCGTTATATATATCTTCTCATAAAAAATAAAACAGGTTAGTTTGCGATGCATGCGAATGACGAATGACAGTTTTAAACTTTTATTAGCCTGTTGTTCTGTCTTATCTTCATGGTTTTAAATGAATTTTATTGATTTTTTACATGTTAATTACAATTTCTTCCGTATTTAGGAGGCAATGTGCAACATATAGACAAACTATAATTTGTTTAAATCCCATTAGATATCTTATTAATTCGAAATGGATGATTAGTCTGTTTATTTAATGGCGCTCATATAACATCATGAATACGAAGGCTCAGAAAATATATTTAATAGCTTTACTCTTCCATTGCTCCTCTTCACTGGCAACAACTGAAGTTGAAGTACCCATGGATGAAGTCAATTGGCTTTATAATGGGAACAGCTTGGTATGCAATCTTAAATATGAGAATTCTTCCTATGGGAAGTTTTATTTCCGCTCTGAGGAAGTAGGTAAAATATATTTACACTCCCAGTTTGAAGCGAATAATAAAAATTGGAATCACGGAAAGTTATATAGTTCTCCTGCTCCATGGAGTAGGGGAAGTGATGCCAAGTTTATAAGCCCTAATGCCACTATTAATAAACAGCATTCTGTTTTTCAGCATAATATACCTGAATTGTTGAACAATATTGAATCAGGGCATTGGATAAAACTCGCGTTTAGCGGAAGTCACCCTTCCGACAGTCGAACTTATCTTTTACCCACGATCCGTATTCAAAAAGCGCTCGCTCAATTTCACCGTTGCCAAACTTCATTACCTAGCATTCCTTATGCTCAAGCACGCAACATCACACTGTCATTTGATCTAGGCCAGCGTCAGTTAACGACTCAACAAATCGATACGCTTAGTGCGCTATACACGTACATACGAGCTGACAAAAATATCAAAAAAATTCTTATTGACGGCTACACCGACAACATCGGGTCTAAGGTCGCGAATCTCACTATCGCTAAGCAACGAGCAGATTTGGTTGCGAAAGCACTTAAAAAATCAGGCGTAGAGGCCGCAAGAATAGAAATAAGGTCTCATGGTTCTCGATACCCCATCGCCAATAACTCAACACCAGAAGGGCAGGCTAAGAACCGACGCGTGACTTTAAGACTGGTGCGCAATGATGAAGCAGTGATACCAAAACAAAATAATAAAATTAACGATAGGGAAAAGGCTTAAAGATGGCAGAGACCAATATCTTGTTAGTAGAGCCAAGAGATGAGTTCGCCCAGCCAGTCATTAGAGTGCTAGAAGAGGCGGGTTACCATGTTACTCATTCTCGTACTGGGCGGAGTGCGCTGCTTGAAGGGTCGGCGTCGATTACGCTGGTGAGTTCAAATTTGCCTGACATGTGTGTCAGAGAGTTTGTCAGTTGTCATCAAAAGACATCAAGCAATGGTGTCGCTATTGCAATCGTAGAACAAGAGCAGGGAATCTTAGCCGCCGAAACCATGAAAGCTGGCGCGACGGATTACCTACTCCGTCCATTTGAAAACAGTCAGTTGCTCAACCTTTTACGGCGTGTTGAAGTGATTGGCAAGCCCATGGCTAATATTGTGGCTGAATCATGGCGCAGCAAACAGGTACTTCAGTTGGCGCACCGTGCAGCTTGCACCAATGCCAGTGTGTTAGTGACCGGAGAATCTGGCACAGGTAAAGAAGTGTTGGCGCGTTATGTCCATGAGCACTCACCACGCTCGAACGGTCCTTTCATTGCGGTAAACTGTGCTGCTATACCCGAATCTATGCTTGAAGCCGTCTTGTTTGGCCATATGAAAGGTGCGTTCACTGGCGCGACTCATTCTCAAAGCGGTAAGTTTGAAGAAGCCAATAACGGAACCATATTGCTCGATGAGATCGGAGAGATGTCACCAGCGGTCCAGGCAAAGCTTTTGCGTGTACTTCAGGAAAGAGAAGTTGAGCGAGTAGGCAGTCATAAGTCTATTCAGCTTGATATTCGGGTCATTGCCGCAACCAATAAAGATCTGCGTGAAGAAGTGAAAAACGGCACATTCCGTGAGGATCTTTATTACCGTTTGGATGTTTTACCCCTGCATTGGCCACCACTGCGGGAACGCAGTGAAGACATATTGCCGATCAGTCAGTTCTTCATCAACAAATTTCAGGATGGCAGTCAGTGTCATCTTTCTCAGGACGCGATCATGGCGCTCAGCCAATATCACTGGCCCGGTAATATCCGAGAGCTGGAAAACGTGATTCAACGTGCACTAGTCATGCGACATGGTGACTACATTACCGCCCATGATCTGATGTTGCCCGTTGAGTTAATTAGCCCTGTCCAAACCACGACGCCTGCCCAAAGTATGGGACACGTTGAGGTCAAGAAACAGGCTGAATACCAGTACATTCTCGAACAACTTCGCCAGTATGGCGGCAATCGCACCAAGACAGCAAACGCACTTGGCGTTACGACCCGCGCATTACGCTACAAGTTAGCGGCAATGCGTGAACAAGGTATTGATCTACAGTCGGCCCTAGGTTCGGCTGCTTAAGGAGGATAAGTTATGGCAAGTCAACCAATAAACAGTGCGATGACCGCAGAACAATTGATGCTATCCAAGATGGATGCAATGCGTGCTCAGATCCAACCTGAGTTTGTGGTTTCAGCGAATCCACTTGATGTGCAGCAGGTGAATTCGCCTCTCTCATTTTCCACAGCAATGACCAATGTGCTCGATACGGTCAATCAGCATCAATCAGTGGCCAGCCAGAAAATGACCGCGGTCGAAACAGGCCAAAGCGATGATTTAGTCGGAGCCATGATCGCTAGTCAGAAAGCCAGCCTGTCATTCAACGCTTTGATGCAGGTACGTAACAAGGTCGTGACCTCGTTTGAAGATATTATGAAGATGCCGGTGTAACCCATGTCAGACTTAACAACCCAAGTTGCAGGTGGCGGAACATTTAGTGCTGCCAGTACGCAAACCTCCTCCACGCGAGGAATGGAAGATTTCACTCAAAAATTGAAACAGCTGTGGTCAAACAGTCAGAGAAATCTGGTTCTGTCCGCGGTTTTGGCCGCTATCGTGGCGGCAATCATAGTGGTCGCACTTTGGAGCTCAACACAGAGTTATCGCCCGCTTTACAGTCAGCAAGAGAGGTTTGATACTGGTGAAATTGTCTCTGTCCTCGAATCTGAAGGTATCAATTACCGACTTCAAGAGCAAAATGGCCAAGTACTAGTGCCAGAAGGACATGTGGCCAAAATCCGAATGTTGCTCGCAGCAAAAGGCGTGAAAGCCAAGCTGCCAACCGGGTTAGATTCCCTTAAAGAAGACAGTTCCCTTGGCACCAGTCAGTTTATGGAAACCGCTCGCTATCGTCATGGCTTGGAAGGTGAACTGGTACGTACCATTATGTCACTCAATGCAGTGTCTAACGCTCGTGTTCACCTAGCAATACCGCGTCAAACCTTGTTTGTTAGACAAAACAGCGAAGCGCCTTCAGCGTCAGTGATGCTTGAGCTTAAACCTGGTGAAGATCTGAAGCCGGAACAAGTTGAAGCGATTATCAATTTGGTTGTTGGCAGTGTGACAGGAATGAAGCCTGAGTTGGTCTCTGTGATTGATCAATACGGTCGTTTGTTGAGTGCCGATGTCGCTTCAGCGGAAGCCGGTAAGGTCAATGCAAAATATCTTGAATATCAGAAGAACGTTGAGAAACAAATCATTCAACGTGCTTCAGACATGCTGACGCCGATTGTTGGACCGAGCAACTTCCGTGTTCAGGTCGCGGCAGATCTTGATTTCAGTCAGGTCGAAGAGACTCAAGAAATTCTTGATAATACGCCGATCATTCGCAACGAGCATACTATCTCCGACAACTCGACTGATCAGATAGCACTCGGTGTCCCGGGAACATTGAGCAACCAGCCTCCAGTCACTGGTGAAGCGCCAACTCAGGATAGCAAAAATACCAACACACGCTCTGAAATAAACCGCCAGTACGCGGTGGGCAGTAGTGTGCGACGTACACATTATCAGCAGGGCCAGATTGAAAAACTCAGTGTGTCTGTGTTGCTTAATCAGGCGGCCGCACCTAATGGTACCGCTTGGACCGCAGAGGAAAAAGCACAAATTTCGACCATGGTTACCGACGCGGTAGGCATTGCGGCTGACCGTGGCGACACTCTTAGCTTGATGAGTTTTAGCTTTACACCGCTCACGATTGAGGCGCCACCGACCATTCCATGGTGGCAGGATCCCACGGTTCAGCAACCTATGCGTTACGTAATAGGCGGTATGCTAGGGATGGCGATGATTTTCTTCGTGCTGCGTCCACTTATCATGCATTTGACGGGATCGGACATGCGTTCGCAAGAGTTGGAGTTCGCTGATCCTCAGGATGACCCTATCTACGAAAATCTGCAAACAAGAGAAGAACGTGAGCGAGAAGAAGCTTTGAATCGAAAACTATCGGAAAAAGGCATTGCCGCTTCCACTGGCTTGGATGTGGGGAATGACATGCTACCGCCACCTGGGTCGCCACTGGAGATTCAACTGAAACACCTACAGTTAATCGCCAACGAAGAACCTGAACGAGTCGCCGAAGTACTAAAACAATGGGTAAATGTGAATGAACACAGCAGAGTTAAATCAAAAAGCAACGCTTAGTTACGTAGAGCAAACCGCTCTGGTACTTCTCGGCATGGGGGAAGATGCCGCGGCCAAAGTGCTGCGCAACTTCACCCGAGATGAAACCCAGCGTGTGACGAAAGCAATGGCGAAGCTCAGTGGAATAAAAAGTGATCGTGCTCATGGCATTATCCAGCACTTCTTCGAAGACTTTCGGCAGCATAGCGGCATTCGCGGTGCGTCGAAAGAGTATCTATCGAATACCCTGCGCAAAGCCTTGGGGAATGACCTAGCCAAAGGTCTTCTCAACAACTTATACGGTGATGAGATTCGCAATAACATGAAGCGTTTACAGTGGGTGGATGCTGACATTTTAGCTCGATTCATCGCCAATGAGCACCCAGAGATGCAAGCCATTTTTCTGGCCTACTTGCCTGCAGAAAGCTCATCGACGGTACTTAAGCACTTACCTGAAGACTATCATGACGAAATTTTGTACCGGATTGCCCGGCTGCAGGATATTGACCATCAGGTCGCCAGTGATCTCAACGACCTCATTGACCGCTGTATTGAACAGGTATCGGCCAGTCAGAGTGCGCCATTATCTGGAGTCAAGCAAGTGGCAGACATCATCAACCGTTTTGAAGGTGACCGTGGCTCGTTAATGGAAATGCTCAAGTTGCACGATGAAGAGGTGGTGAGTGAGATTGAGCTCAACATGTTCGACTTTTTGGTGCTTGGTCGACAGACAGAAGAAACACTGGATACTTTGGTTCAGCAAGTCCCACTTGAACTTTGGAGCCTAGCTCTTAAAGGGGCGGAGATCATTCTACAACAAACGATAAAGAGTGCGATGCCACAGCGTATGGTCAAAGCGCTGGAAGATGATATGGAAATCCGTGGTGCTGTCCCTCTGAGTCGTGTTGAACGAGCCAGACACGAGGTCATGCAGATCGTGCGTGAATTGGATGAAGAAGGTGAAATCGAACTCGTGCTTTATGACGAACCAACAGTGGAGTAATGCATGTCAATAATGAAATCCAATTTATTGCAAGTTCCTGCATCTGGGTATCGTATTCACCGCTTTCCACCACTGGCTCAGCCAGTGGTCAATGAGGATGAATTTGCCATAGAAGATTCTTGGCAAGATTCTCAGATAGATATCCAACAAAAGCTTGAAGAAGGGTTCCAGACAGGCCTCGAACAGGGGCACGAAGAAGGTCTGCGTCAAGGACTGAATCAGGGTAAGCAGCAAGGGTTATTGGAAGGACAAAAAGAAGGCTTCCAGCAAGGCTTTGTCTCCGGCGAACAGTCCGGCAAGCAAGCTTTCCTTGAAGCGGCTAAGCCAGTTAATGAGCTTTATCAAACTTTGTCGCGCTGGCAATCTGAACGTGAGCAGCAACAGCGACACATCATTTGCGAGCTGGTACAAAAGGTTGCCCAACAGGTGATTCGAGCAGAACTCACTCTGATGCCACAGCAAATCTTAGCGCTTGTTGATGAAACACTTGAAGCGATGCCAGGAAAAACCGAGAAAGTGACGGTGCACCTTAATCCTCAGGACCTTGACCGAATTACCCAAATTAACGCGGAATTGCCTAAAGAATGGAAACTGGTCGGTAACCCAGAATTGCCGACGGGGGGCTGCCATCTAGTGACTGAAGAGGCTGAGGCCGATGCCAGTTGTGATTCTCGTTTACAAGCCTGCATGGATAACGTCAAAGAACACTTGCTCGACGAAGTGACACCTGTGGTAGAAGAGCATAATGAGTAATACCCTCGCATTTGAGCTTTTGTCTGAGCGAACCAGTGAAGCGATTGCTTCATTGGATTCTATTCCTGTAGCTAGAGTAACGGGCAGGCTGGTAAAGGTAACGGGGCTCATGCTTCAAGCAGTAGGGTGCCGTTTTAAGCTTGAACAGCGTTGTTTAGTTGAAACCGCTGAAGGAGACATGATTGAAGCTCAGGTCGTCGGCTTCGATCATACCATCGCTTATTTGATGCCAATTCGTCGACTTGGTGGTTTGTTTGCAGGTGCGAAAGTGATCCCACTGGATGGCGATAGCACAGTGCAACTTGGCGAAAACTGGATGGGCCGAGTCGTCAACGGATTGGGTGAAACCCTTGACGACGGCCCTCAATTGCACGGAGGGGAGCGAGTTTCGCTTGAACCTAGACCGATAAATCCCCTTAAGCGTAGGCCGGTGGATTCGCCGCTCAATGTTGGGGTAAGAGCGATGAATGGCCTGCTTACTGTCGGCAAAGGCCAGCGTATTGGTCTGATGGCCGGCAGTGGTGTGGGGAAAAGTGTTTTGATGGGAATGATCACTCAAAACACGGAAGCAGACGTCATTGTGGTCGGTTTGATTGGAGAGCGTGGTCGTGAAGTGCGCGAGTTTATTGAGAGAAACCTAACACCTGAAGCTCGTGACAAGGCGATCATCATTGCTGCACCAGCAGATGAATCGCCCCTGATGCGCCTTAGAGCCATGCTGTTATGCCATCGAGTCGCAGAGTATTTTCGCGACAAGGGCAAAGATGTCTTGTTGATGGTGGATTCTTTGACTCGTTATGCGATGGCACAGAGAGAAATCGCCCTGTCCTTGGGGGAGCCCCCTGCTACCAGAGGTTACCCGCCTTCGGTGTTTAATGCTTTACCGCAGTTGCTTGAGCGCGCTGGTAACAGCGAAAACCAAAACGGCAGTCTGACCGCTATTTATACCATCCTTGCTGCAGGTGATGACCAGCAAGATCCCGTGGTGGATTCGGCGCGGGCCATTCTTGATGGGCATGTTGTCTTGTCGCGTAAACTTGCAGAACAAGGGCATTATCCAGCGATTGATATAAATGCTTCAGTGAGTCGCTGTATGACGGCTTGCTCCCAGCCTGCCCATCTGACCTTGGCAAACGAGTTTCGCAAAACTTACTCGAACTACCTTCAGGTTAAAGACCTACTGCCACTCGGAGGTTACCAGCCGGGACAAGATCCTGAATTGGATCGCTCAGTGGCTCTGTATCCACAATTGACGGCATACCTCCAGCAAGCCGCTGATTGCTCGGTGGATTTTCCTCAAAGCCTGACAGAGCTAGCTCAGCTCTTTCAACCAAATTAGGAATTAACGTATGGAAGCGAAATTGCGTGCTGTGGCGAAGTTTCAGAAAATTCAGAAAAAGCATCGAGATCTGATGTCGGTGCAGTTAGAATCGCTTCGTCAACAACATGCTTCAGCTCAACAGCGTTTGCAGCAACTGATGGATTTGAAGAGCCAGACGCAGCCTAGATCGAGCCATGTCACGTCTTCGCATCGAGAGGCGTTACTCAATCGTAGCCGTGTGGAACAGATGCTCCATAAACTGATCGTACATCAACAGCATGAACAGCAAGTGATGCAAGCAGAGTGCGCCTCGTTGCAAAAACAACTTGAAACTAAGCATCTCAGAGTCAAAGGTCTAGAAAAAACCCTCGAATGTTGGAAGGAAGCGCACAATTCTGATATTCGACACAAGGAAGAGCTCGCGTTAGAAGAGATTATCAATAGCCGATTCGCACAAAAAGCTCAATAATTCGTCACCCGCAAGGCTTTGCGTCCCTTTAAACTGCATCAAGCCTAATTTAGTTAAGAATAATAGAAAGGTTGGTATGCTTAAGTTAAGAGATGCAAATGTCCTTATAATCAAAGAATTTCCCAACAAAAATATTAGCATATCTAGCCTGATGCTTTCTTTGGGAATCAAGCAACATAAGATAATTCATCTCAATTCGCCTCATGAAGCGCTTAATCGTACCTTCCATGGCCGGTTTGATATTCTGATCTGTGATCAGAGCTTTCGCAAAAACACCGTCAAGTCACAGGACTTGATTCTCGAGCTGAGAAAGTCGCAGACCATTGATGAGCGTTCGACCATCATTATGGATTGCGCGGATAGTAGTATCCGTGATAGCTCTTATTATTTGGGTGATGTTCACCTTAAACCGGAAGACAATCAACGCGATGTCAGCGTTCTGATCCGTAAGGTGTTTGAAAAGAAGAACAAAGTCTGGCCATTGCTTCAGCGTAACGATATCGAGTGTGCTGACGAAATGGAGAAGCGCTACCAATTCTTTGAGCAGCATTACTTCGAATATCAGTATGATTTCAAACTTAATCGTGCCCACTACCATCTCGTTAAACGTGAGCTTAAGCAAGCAACGGAGCTCTATGGTGCTTTGATAAAAGAAGCGGGTAAGCGCGATTACTCGCTGGAAATCAGCCTGTTTCTCAATGCACTGGTATTAAATGCCCAATCTGAGGATGCTCTTGAGCTGTATAACAAGTTCCAATCTGCTAAGTTCCAACTCGGTCAGCCGTTTGATGAGATAGGCTCGTTGCTGATGTTGCAAAATGGCAGTGTGCAGCAGGCTTATCGTCTGCTGACTCGCTCAGGTTCACGTTGGGGTCTCAGTTTAACTCAACATACATCCTTGGCGCTGATGAGTATTGCAGCAGGCCGATATGATGATGCTCTGGTGCACTTTTCCTCTGGACTTAATGCGGCCAAACTGATCAATCGAGATGTGGCTCAGCACACGCTAAACTATCTCTTTGCTTTATTAATGTTATGGATGCGAAGCGAAGAGGGCAGTGGCTTGTATGAGAAGAAATTTCATCAGGTTGTTAAAGAAATGTCTCGTCATAAGCTTACAGATAGTGAAAGTCAGCATCTGGCGATAATTCAGCTTCATGCTGAATTCCTCACTGGTGTCCGCCAAAGCGCCGAGTCTGTGCTGGATAGCTTTACCCGTAAGCTTGACAAGGTGAGCTGTGTGGCAAAAATCCACGCCCTATATCTTTCAACGGGCTTGTCCAGCAAAGACAACCTTACCCTCATTTTTGACCACCTTCTCCATCATGACAGTGTGTTTATGTTTGAACCTCTTCCTCCTATCTGTGCTGTGTTGGTTAAACGCATCGACTTTAAACAATTTGCCAGTGACATGAAGCGTTTTAGTCGCGAGAAAGTCGCTGAGTAGTTGAGACTCTATTTTTAGTACCACAATAGGCAAAGCGACCAGTTTTACTCGCGAATTAAATTCAATTTTTATCTCTGGGATAAGGTTTCCGAATTGGAAACCTGCCTCTTTTCGCGTCGTCGTGCCCTGATAGAATTCCTCTCACTTGAATGATTGTAAGAGTGTGTCATTGAACAAGTATGGAATCTAATCACTTAACCGTTATGGTCACAGGCATTGAAGGAACGCGCTTTTTTAATCTTTCGTTCCGGGCCATTAAAGGGATTAAGTACTCACTCCTTTTTATTGCAGTGGTGTTCTGTACCCTGCTCGGACTTTTGTCGATTTTAGCAGGTGATGCCTCTGACTCTGAGCGAGAAAAAAGTGAGTTACTGAGCAAAGCCTCTTCTCTCGAACAAGAGCTCATACGCTCACATGAATTTCAGAGTGATTTGGAAAGCCACCTGACAAGAAAGAAGCAAGACCTCGCTTATGTCACGGACAAACTGCGCGATATTGAGTCTGCGCTAGCGCTTTCTAACGAATCGTTAGATTTAAGGGAACGGGTGGACAGTGCTGGGCTCAGTGCCGCTGTTCGTCATCAAATGATGCAACTGATACCCAATGGACGGCCTGTTAAGGCGGGTCATCTTTCTTCCCATTATGGCCGTCGAGTGCATCCTGTTACCAAAGTAAAAACCATGCATCATGGTATTGATTATGCGGTGAATGCTGGGACACCTATTTACGCTCCAGCCGATGGCATTATTGAAGTGGCGAGAAAGAGCAATAAGGGATCTGGCAATTTCATCAAGCTGGCGCACTCCTTCGGATTTACTTCTTCTTACTCTCACCTGAGTGCATTCAAGGTGAAGCGTGGAGATTACGTTAAAAAAGGTGATTTGATAGGCCTATCGGGGAACTCTGGGTTGTCGACTGGATATCACCTGCATTATGAGGTTCGTTTGGTGGGGCGCTCTCTGGATCCACTGCCGTTCACCAAATGGGAAATGAATAACTTTGACTCGATTTTCGAATCGAATAAGGACGTAAAATGGGATTACTTGGTAAACAGAATCGAGAATCAAATAGCCACTGCTCTCAAACTGTCATCGCGGAAGGAGGCTATATTGAGGGACAGCTCAAGCTTACTTGTAACATCCAGATAGATGGTCAAATAAAGGGCAGTATTGAAACCGATCGAAGTGTCACTATCAGTGCTACGGGCTCTGTCGATGGGTCGATTCGCGCAGAACGCCTGATTATCAATGGTCGTTTTCTGGGCAAGGTTTACACCAAAAGTTTGGAGATTCTCGAACACGGCTACCTTGAAGGAGAGGTGTCAGCGACAGAGTTTACGATTCAGAAAGGTGGCGTCTTCCTAGGCAATTCAAAAAATGTTTCCACAGAAGAAGTGGTCAACTTAGATGCGGCGAAAAAGACATCAAAGCCAAGAGCAAAAACGGAACAAGGTAAAGTCGAGCAGTGTGCTTGAGTGTTGAGTCAAGGATGTCTCCCGAATTGAGGGAGACATCAAACACCGCCCACATCCCGCCTAGGCGTTATCTCGCCACCCTACTCGCATCATGACACCTCATTCACTGGTTAAATTCGCTAGGGCAGGCTGACTTTTTGCTCTCTTTCGTCGAGTGACCAATAAGGACGGAAGTCGCCATTTTAACACCTGATTACGTTAGTCGCTCCCGACAAACTGCCGGACAATACTCTCCATTTGTCGGGAGTATGTATGTTACTGTCAAAGGGCATGGGGCGAAGCGAAGCACTTAAAGCCATGTTGTACAGTGAGCGTCGTCAAGTCACTCTTTCATTAGGTAGCGCGGTCATGTGCAGTCTAATAGAAGTCGTACCTTGGTTATGTTTGCTTCTCTCTCTCGAAGCCATGGCTTCTGGAGAGTCACCCATTGAGTATCTGTTGGTATTCGTTATCGCATTATTTGCGCGCTATGGATTGTACGCTTTTGCGGTTTGGCTGGCGCATTTAGCCGCGTATCAGATTATCCAGAAGACACGCCAACACATTGTTCGTGCTTTGGCATCCATGAAAATCGAACAGCTCCGAAGCTTGAAGCGAGGAGACATAGAAAAACGACTCTCGGATGACTGTCAGAGTCTTGAGCCACTCATTGCCCATCATGGTACGGATGTGATTAATGGTCTTATGATGCCCGTACTGCTCACCATACTGATGGGTTACATAGACTGGCGTCTGGCGTTGATCGCACTGCTGCCTTTACCTGTGGCACTGGTTGTTCAGATTATGTTGATGAGTGGCTTCCGTCATCGGCAAGAAAAGTACATGCAGATCGTTGCCGATATGCACCAAGCGCAGATGGAATTTTTGCGTAGCATTGGTGTCATGAAACTGTTCTCCGTCGATGTAGATTCTTACTTGACGCTTAGCCGCACAATTCGTTCCCATAATAAAATCGTCACTGGCTATACTCGCGTCATGGTTGGCGCTTGGGTGACGTTTGTTACACTGGCTCAGACGTCACTCATGTTGGTTGTGCCTGCTGCCATCGCATTGGTTCAAATGGGACAGTTGTCGCATGCAGAGCTGGTCATGGTGGTTTGTATCAGTGCGGGTATTTTAAAACCTTGGCTCGATCTGACCCAGGTCTTTTCTCAGATACAGCAATCCTTTGTTGCCGTCGATCGCCTCCTTCCTTTCTTTCACTCTCGTCAGTCTGTGGTACCAAGTTATGTGGCCCCGCTAGCCACTCTTTCCTGCACTCAGTTGACGCTTTCTCGCGCAGACAATCCGCTATTGAGTGAGATAAATGTCGAATTTTATCCCGGGGAACGGGTGACGATCGAAGGGGAATCGGGCGCGGGGAAAAGCTCTTGGCTAATGACCTTGACTGGAGCTCTGACTGCGGACAAGGGTGATTGGCGTGTCAATGGTATGCCGATGAAGGGTTGGGATGATGTAACACGCAGCCGTTATGTGACGAGTGTCGATCAACAGGTGGCGTTCTTCTCCGGTTCATTGCGTGACAATCTGTCATTGACTAGCAAGGCATTACATGATGATGAGCTTTGGTCACTGTTGTCGCTCATGAAACTGAAAACCTTAGTGATGAAATTACCCCAAGGTCTGGATTCCCCGATTGGCGAAGCTCAGCGTTTATTCAGTGGTGGAGAAATGCAACGTCTGGCAATCGTCAGGGCGGCGTTGGCTAAAACGCCAGTGTTGATTCTTGATGAAGCGACAGCGCATCTTGATCAAATTTCTGAGCAAATAGTGCTAGAAGGACTTCGTGACTATCACCCTGAACAGATTCAGTTGATTATCAGTCATCGAGCGGGTCGAGTTAAGCAAGTGAATCGTCGCTTACGAGTGGAGGCGGGTAAAGTGCAGGAGAGTGGTGATGACTAGTATTCAGATCTTGATACGCCATAGTGGTATCAGTGCTCGGCAGTTCTGGAAAGGACTTGCTGGAAAGCTGGTGGTGGAAGCCTTGCCTCTATTGGTGTTTGGTACGCTTTTTGTCTGGCTTTTGAGCCCAGAATCAGTGTCTTGGCTGACGGTAGGAGCGATCTCATTGATGGTGGTGGTGAGCCAATGGTGGTTTGGCCAGAGTGCCAAGCAGACATTTCTCGGTGCTTATAGCATTACTCATGGACTGAGAAGCCAGCTGTTGACGGATATTCGAAGACAACCTCTTGCTGCACTAAAAGGCAAGCGTCTAGGCGAAAAAATGAAACTTCTGACTGCAGATTTGAAGCAGTTTGAAGATATATTCAGTCATCTATTAGCGGATTTCATTTCAGCGTGGGTTGTGCCATTTGCCATGCTATTGGTGATTGGCTTGGTTGACCCTGTTTTAGGGGCTGTTACTTTGGGGATATTCGTTTTGGCTCTGGGGGTGTTAATGCTCGCGGAGAGCACATTCAGTCAGCGAGCACAGCATCATCACAGTATGAATAGTGAGGTCTCCAGCCGACTGTTAGAATATGTTGACTGTTTGCCTATGCTACGTGGTTTTGCCCAAAGTGAACGTCTGGCGGCCCCCTTGTGTGACAAAATAGAGCAACAACGAGCCGCTGGCCTTGGTCTGGAATGGGCTGGTGGAATGGGTGTTCTTATCGCTACATTGATCACTGAGCTCGCACTGGTGCTAAACCTTGGCCTCGCAAGTCTGTTTTTGCAATCTGATCAGCTGACATGGCCAGAATGTTTAGTGGTGATTGTGGCAAGCGTGGTTTGTATCCGCCCTTTAACCCGAATGACGGTTTATGCCGCGTTATTGCGATATATGCTCAATGCCGCCGACCGTTTGCAGGCGCTCGCTCAATTGCCTCAACAAGCAGCGAAAGGGGAAGCTCCTGCTGGGCACGATATCGTCATTGATGACCTATATCTTACTATTGATGAGCAAAAGATACTGAGTGGCGTCAACCTTACCATCCCCAAAGGGCATCGTATCGCTTTTGTGGGACCAAGTGGAGCGGGAAAATCCAGTCTTCTGGATGCCATTGCTGCTTTCCATATTCCCTCTTCGGGTTCTATAAATATTGGCGGACGCAGCATTGATGAGATCGGAACTCAACACTGGTATAAACTGATTTCCTATGTCACACAAGATGTTCAACTGCTCGGTGGCAGTTTACGAGACAACTTGTTACTTGCGAAACCAGAAGCAAGCAGTGAAGAGTTGCAACAAGCGATTGAGGCCGTCGGTTTGTCTGCCTTAGTGGCGGGTTTACCAAAAGGTCTGGATAGTCATATTGGTGAAAACGGCAACCAATTATCCGGAGGTGAGCGCCAGAGAGTATCCATTGCTCGTGCCTTGCTGCATGATGCGCCGATTCTCCTATTGGATGAGATTACTTCGGCGCTGGATGAGGCCACGCAAAATGAAGTATTGGCGTCGATTGCCAGATTGTCTGAAGGGAAGACCGTGATTACTATCGCCCACCGCTTAGACACCGTTCAACATGCCGATACGATTTACTACTTAGAGGATGGCAAAATTGTTGATTCCGGAGCCCATGATACCTTAATGGCAGAAGGAGGGGGCTATCAGCAATTGTGGCTTGCTGGCCAAGTCGCCTAGAAATCCCGGACAGCAAAGTAAAAGCCTCGCTATCAAGCGAGGCTTTGTTTAGGGTTTTAGCCCAGATGCCAAGGAGTGCCTGATGGCCCGACTATGGCTTTTTTATCCACTTTGCCAACCGCTGTTTTGGGCAATGTCGACACCCATAGCAATTCATCGGGCATCTTGAATGTTGCTAGGTTCTGTTCGAGTAGGAATTGTCTTAAGTCTTGCAGTGTCAGTGATGTATCGCGTCCAATCGCTGCAACTCCTATCCGTTCACCTAAGTGCGGATCAGGGACTGCCACCACCGCAACCTGAGCAATATCGGGGTGAGCCAGTAATTGTTCTTCTATTTCATCCGCAGCAATGCACTCTCCCGCTCGATTGACGACATCTTTGATACGGCCTGTGACAGAGAGGTATTGCTGGTCATTCATGCGTACTTTATCCCCGCTACAATAGAAACCATCTTCTGTAAATGAGCGAGCGTTGTGTTCAGCCGCACGATAGTAGCCACGGAGCGTATAGGGGCCTCGGGTTAACAACTCGCCTTCTTCTCCCAATTCAACGTCCTTGCCATCGGAGTCGACAATACGTACTTCGTCCCACTCGCTCACAGGCTTGCCTTGCATTGAAGCAACGACCTCGGGAGTGTCGTTAAGCCGGGTGCAAGCAATCAGGCCCTCTGCCATACCAAACACTTGCTGTAAGACCCCCGGAAATACGTGTTGCATTGCTATCGCGTCGCTGTACGCCAATTTAGAACCACCGACTTGGATCCGCTTAAGGCTGGTCAAATTCGCCTCTTCCCACTGAACTGCTTCGGTCCATAGTTGTGCCAGAGCAGGCACTAGTGCGGTTGCTGTCACACTGTACTGTTCAATAAGTTCAAAGCAATGGTCAGGGCTGGCTAACTGAGTAAAAATCACTTCACCACCCACCGATAAGGTGCCTAAAAATCCTGGGCAACCTAACGTAAAATTGTGAGCGGCTGGAAGCACGGCTAGGTAAACCTCTGTTTCTGCCACTTCACTCGCACGGCAACAGCAGCGAATATTATACAGGTAGTCGTTATGCGTTCTGGGAATCAACTTGGGCAGCCCTGTCGTACCCCCAGAGACCAAAAATAATGCGGTTTCTGCTGGGTCAACGTCGGCAGGGGCAAAGCCATTCGCCTCGGAATGAGGTAAAGCACACGTTGGCGTGCATTGATCGATCAGGTAGAGTTTTAGATCGCCCTGTTTCTTGAGGTTGTTGACTATTTTCTTACCAATCTTCCCTTCTCCAACATAGCCCTGCGCATTGCAAGTACGCATAAAGTGTTCTATCTCTGCTAGGCCGTGTGCAGGCAACGCCATCACCGGAATGAGCCCCGCACGCAGGAATCCGAACAGTGTAGCAGCGAACTCACAGCGATTGCTCAGTTGCATCACTACACGGTCGCCCGCTGCCCAGCCCTGAGAAATTAGCCCTTGAGCGATTTGATCCGCTTCATTGATTAACTCTCGGTATGTCATTGATTTAATGTCATCTCTGACGGCTATTTGGTTGAGTGTATTGGCAGAGTGAGACCACAGTAATTGCCACAAGGGGACTTGTTCCCATAGGCCTGCTTGTTGGTACGTTTGTTGTTTTTCAGTGGAATGCGGGATAACCGGTTCCATCGCCTTGCGAGAGGTCATATTTTCACTTCTTCCTTGTGCTGAGTTGTTGAAGAAGGTTGGTCTTCTGCTGGCGCTTCAAAGACAAGATGGTCAAGGACACAAGCCATTTTTTCGCATGTTTCTTCCCATTCTCTTGCCGGTGTGGACAGGCTGATGACACCGGCTCCGGCCTGCAGCATGGAGACAGAGTGACGTTTATAGGCGGCACGCAATACCAATGCGGCATCAAAGAAACCGTCTTGATCGGCAATCAAGACACTGCCACTGTATAAACCGCGTGAAGTGGGTTCAAAGCGTGCGATGGCGTCAATGGCTTCTCGTTTTGGGATCCCCGATGCGGTGATCGCTGGAAACAAGACTTTAAATGCATGCCATGCAGATTTTCCTTGTGTCAGCTGTCCTGTCACTCGTGAAGCAAGGTGCTGAACGGTACCTCGTTCAGAGACATCCATAAATTCAGCCACGTTAACGGTACTTCGGTCGCAAACTTGTTCAAGTTCTTCTACGGCCAGTTTGACTGATGTCGCGTGTTCTGCAATTTCTTTTGGATCGGTTGTTAGCTCTCGTTTCAGTCTTTGGGCTTCTTCGGGATCGGCAGGGAGGAAGCGAGTACCTGCCAAAGGTTGCGTGCTTAGATGGCCTAGATGGTCGACCTCCAGTACGGTTTCAGGCGAAAATCCAAAGGCTTCCAGATCGCCTAGTTTGAGCATGAAAGAACGGGCTGGCGTGTTATTGCGACGTCCAGATACAAAACTGCGACGGATATCGATCGCAGCAGGCAAAGTAGCTGAGCGCGATAAAATGACTTTTTGTAATCGTCCGCAACGATTTCTCGCACCGCTGAAGCAACGATAGTTTGATAGTCATGTTGAATTTTATGATGGTCTAGGATGTCGGCTTGTGTCAGCGGTGCCATCGGTTCCGGCTGAACTAACGATGATGCTCGGGCTATCGCCTGATGAATCTCTGGCAATACCGAGTCGTCGGTTGTGCGAACAGCGAGTTGATGGTTTGAAATTCGAATATCATGCTGAGCCACAAAGAGTTCTAGCAGAGTGCGATTTGTTTCTTTCTGTGCCAAATGATGGGCGAAGTGGCTGAACTCAAAATCGACTCGGCCAAATACACGCCATCCCTCCCAAGGTAAAGTTTGGGTAGCTTGGTAGATGGTGTCACAGATCAGATCGTGTTCAGGCTGATGCACGTGACCAGAAAAGTCAGTGATTTTGCCTTGTGTATCGACGGTCAGTTCGGCCAGCTTATTGATACCGATTGACCACTCTTGGTTGTGTTCATACACCACATAATCATCGCAAAATTCAGCCATGCTGAGCTCGGTCGCTATGGCTAGAGGGTCACATTGGTGTGGGATGATGTGGTTGTGGTACTGAGTAATAGATGGTTTAGCCATATTGAGGTTCTCCAAATTCGATATGAGATGCATGTGGGGCATCATGAGCGTGATTAATCACGCTCTGAATAAACTGTGTTGGTTGAGCGGTAATGTAAAAATGATCTCCTGAAAGGCCTGATACCGAAGTCATTTCTGGGCAAGAATGCCAATCTTGCCAAGCGATCACTTCGCTAGACCATGCCTCAGGGTCTTGCTCTCCGAACATTAAAGTGCAGGGAGTATGTGCCAGTTTTGGCGCGGCCCCCTGAGTCGTTAGATAGTTTTCTGTGGCTGAAAAATCAGCCCTGAGCATAGGTAAAAAGAGTGCCAGCAGTTCAGGATGCTGCTTAAGAACCGGACTGCCACTGCCAATTTCTATTAATTGTTCGACAAAGTCTTGGTCGTTAAGGTGGCTGAGCTTACGTCGGCTTTCTAGATGTGGCGCATGGCAGCCCGATAAAACTAGCTGTGAAACTGGTGTTGACGAGCCGTAGTAGTCTTCGAAATGTTTGCACACCTCAAAGGCCACCTGTGCCCCCATACTGTGTCCACAAAGGCGCAAACGTGGCACTTGGTTTGGTGGCGAAGAAGCCATGCGTACCATGAGTGCATCAAACACATCACAGGCGATCGCACCGATGCTAGAAAGCGCACGCTCCCTCATTCGTTGATCACGGCCGGGGTAGGTGGCAAGAAGAACTTGCGTATTGTTAGGTAGGTCGTTTTCCTTCAGAGAAGCCCAACTAGTGAAGGCGCTGTGACTGCCGCCAGCAAACGGGCAGATCACCCACAGTTCATCAACCACCTTTCCTCGCTGACATAACACCTTGAAAGTAGCTGTGGTCATGCTGCACCTCCCAATGGAAAGTGAACCATATCGGCGGGTTTGAGAGCGCATTCTTTTGCTGGCCCACATAGGGTTAAGATCTCTTCCCATAGACGAGCGACATTTCGCTGATGAGCAACACCCAGAGGGGCGATATCCTGCTCGCCGTCAATGTGACGAGCGAACATACTCAGTGTGTTGGCGACGCCTTTTGGCCCTAGGGTTTCAAATGTATCGAGTCGTGAAGCGTTCTCTTGGTAGAGCACCTGAGTGACGGGAGCTTGAAGGTAGTCGCCCTCAGGAGTGCCTGCACGCTGATACAGACTGAGATGATCGCTTTGGTGATTGTCGGCATGCAACACGGGTGTCCAGGTGATCGGGCCGTAGCTGTCTGTCAATGAAAGGTAACCATTATCCCAACCAAGCATCATTCGGTGCATTGCCAGACTATGCATATCAGGGTCACTGGGGTCGAGATAGTTTTGCAACTGCAATAAATAATGACCGGATTGTGAACGCAGATTGATTACATCAAACTGAGGCTGCTTGTTCAGTAATTCAGGCGTTAACGGCTCGGCTTGTGATCCAAAACTTTGCAGCAGCCAATCCAGTGTTGAGTACAAAAGTTGTCTGCTGGTGGTGATGTTACCGTAGCTTGGTTTTTGGCCTGTGCGTTGTACGATATGATTGGTGCTGGTTAGCCAAGCTTGTCCTGCGTCCGAGGCGGCATAGAAAGCGTTAACACAGTAATGGGCTTGATGCTGCGCAGCCTGACGTTGATGGCGTGTCATTTCATTGATCGACACTGGGTGTTCTTGGATGACATGTATTCCTCGTTCTAGCAACTCTTCGACGATAAGGTTGCCAGTGCCTCCTATAACAGAGGCTCGCACAACGACGCAGGCGATATCGATGTCTTGCGGCAAATCAGATACGTTCGTATACAAAGGCACGCCAAATGCTTTTGCAAGGTTCTTTGAACGTGGGCTGCCTGTTGAAAGCAGGCCAGCCAGTTGCAAATGTTCGGGTGGCTCAATAAACGCATTGAGGTAAAGCTCCCCAAATTTGGCACCAACAATGATGATTTTTTTTGTTTTATTCATTTTCTAGGATTTCCATTGTGGAAGATTGCGAACCCTGAGTGCGCTTCAGAGTTCGATCAAGCAAAGATACGAGCGTGTTAGCCAATTCGCTGACGTTGGGCTCTTGCAGTAAGGTATAGTGATCGCCATCCAATTCATGTACGGTCAGATCACACACATCACCCCAACCATGATGTGGGCTTTGAGCAATGATGGGATCTTGGTAACTCATAAAATCGAGATGGTTATTCCGACCAGCTGCAATAAGTGCTGTGTTCACAGAGGTGAGCTCAGGTACGGTATATGACAACATGGCGGCCAGATTTCGGCGATACACATCAAGTAAGTGCTGTACGCTATCCTTGGTCACATCTTCGATTGCTGCGATATGCCCAAACGCTGATGAAAGGTGACCACAGAGTGAATCGTCAGTGCTCAGATCGGGCTCCTCTACCTGCATAAGCTGCGGGAAGCGGCCAATCACATCAGCATAAAAATGGCGGCGCACTTCTTGAGCAGACATGGTTTCTTTTTGAGGTATTGGTCTGTAACTGTCGATTAAGATGCAAGCGTCAACCTTCTGCTTGCTCTCGACCAACTGGTGGGCCATCTCATAAGCAACGATGCCACCAAATGACCAGCCCGCTAGACGATAGGGACCGTGTGGTTGAATTCTTTTTATTTGATTCAGATAGTGCTGTGCTAGCTGTGTTACGTCGAACTCATTTTGCTTGAACCCCGTGTCTGGGTAAGCCAATCCATACAAGGAAACATGATCTAATTGCTGGGCTAGAGGTTGATAGCTGAGTAAGTGCCCACCAATCGGATGCACGATAAACAGAGGCGGTTTGGCTTCTTTGGTCGGGTTAAGAAGTACAGGCTCGGAGCTCTCGTATGTTGTCCGACGATCGATCAGTGATGCCAACCGTTCGATAGTATCATGAGACTGAAGGTGACCTGCGGTAAGCTGGCTACCGAGCTGTGAGTTGATTCGACTGATTACCCTAACGGCAGCGAGTGAATTCCCCCAAAGTCGAAGAAGCTTTGATTGGCTGGAATGGCAGCTTGCTGCAGGCAGTCACGCCATATCTGAGCAATCTGCTCTTCTGTCTCTGTCATTGGAGGTCGTGAATTTGCGTTGATCTCAACCACCGGAGTTGGCAGAGCCTTTCGATCTACTTTTCCATTAGATGTCAGAGGAATAGTGTCAAGCGAGACTATCTGAACTGGGCACATATAAGTAGGCAGATTGTTTCTTGCGTGATCGAGTAAATGTGTTGCGTCTTGAGGTTCTGGCTGTGTGCAGACCGTATAGGCAACCAATCTTGTTCCTACACCTTCGATCGCGATAGGCTGAACGATGATGTTTTGTAGCCGTTCTTTCAAACCCGCGTTCGGACACAGACGAAGCGTGCTCTCTACCTCTCCGAGCTCAATTCGATAGCCGTTGATTTTGACCTGATGATCGTTACGGCCCAAGAATTCTATGTTGCCATCGTCTTGATAGCGACCCAGATCACCCGTTTTATACAATCTCTGGCCGGATTCTGGATGAGTGATGAACGCGGCTTGTGTTTTCGACTCATCCTGCCAATAACCAAGTGATAAACCCGAACCACCGATATAAAGTTCACCAGAAACCCAGTTTGGGCATGGTTGAAGTTGGCTGTCTAGAACGAAAAAGGCTTGGTTCGTAAGCGCCTTACCATAAGGGATACTTTTGCGTTCAGCATGACTCCCTTCAATGGGGTAAGCAATGGACCAAATGGCGGCTTCTGTTGCACCGCCCAGACTGAGTAATTTGGTGTTGGGAGCAATGACCTTCAGCTGTTCAGGGAGAGATACAGGAATCCAGTCGCCGCTCATCATTATATGACGCAACGACGGAAGCACTGAGGAGCGTGATGTCAGTCCATCAGCCAAAAGTTGAGCAAACGCTGGAACACTATTCCAGATGGTGATCTGTGCTTTAATGGCGAGTTCGATCAGGGCATCAGGGTCTTTGGCTGGCGATGATTCAGGTATTACCAGACAAGCCCCGCAGTGTAAGGTTGAAAACACATCAAATACAGACAGGTCAAAATTGAGCGAAGAGATGGCCAGTACTCTGTCTTCGCAATCGAGAGAAAGGCGGCTTTCTACATCCAAAAGCGTATTGACGACAGCTTGATGATCCATCATCACGCCTTTGGGCTGCCCGGTAGAACCCGAGGTGAAGATCACATAGGCTAGATCCGATGGCCCCACCATCTTAGGTTGGAACTCGTTGTGCTGCGTGTGGCTGACTGATGGAGTAAGGACACGATAAGTGTCCAAAGCGATTTTTAATCCCTTTTCAGCAACAACGGTTGTGACTTGACCCTGCTCAAGTAATGCATGAATCCTTGCTTCAGGGTAGGCGGCATCAATAGGTAAGTATGCTTTACCTGCCATTAAGATACCTATTACTGCCACCACCTGTTGCCAACTTTTGTTCATGACGACGGCAACTAAAGGAGCATCATCGTCGTTGGCTGCAATCGAGGAAGCCAACCCAAGGGCCGCGTTCCAGATCTCCCGATAAGTCAGGAACGTTTCCCCTTGTTGAATCGCGATTCTTTCTGGGTATGCCTCATAGCCTTGTTTGATCATTTCCAGTAAGGATTGAGGTTTTGAAGCGCTTGGCTGTTCGGTGAGGCTAGCTTTAGAACTGTTTGACTGATGTCCCCATTGCGACTCAGATAGACTGACACAAAGGGGTTTATGCCAGTCACTGGTCGTCAGTGATTCTACAGCCTTGGTATAGGCATGGAACATAGCGTCGAAAACCCCCGGTTTGAGGTGGTCTTGCTGCACGGTCCATTTGATGTCTATGCCGCCGCATACAGAGGAAATGAGCATCGCGTCTAGGTAAACGTGCGGTGTTTGTGCCCCAAAATCACGCAGTGTACCCAACGTAAGAGAGCTTTGCTGGCCAACAGACACGGTATCGTTAAACACAACGGGCATACCTGCGCTGAAGTTACGATTGAGCCTGTTCTTTTCGGTCAAAACGTCCTGTCCGTCAAATTCTGCATGGGCGAGGTCGTCTGACATTTGCTGTTGAACTTGCTGTATAAGAGCAAGCAAAGTGGGTTCTTTACTGATGTCTACTTCCAACATGGATGTCGTCGACAGGTTCCCCACTACATTGGCTATATCAGGTTCGCTTGCTGGTCTATTACTGTGCAGTACATTGAGCGAAAAGTGGTGTGTATCACTCCAACGTCGTAAAACGAGACAGAAAGTCGCCAGCATTGCCATAGAAGGTAAAACATTGTGACCAAGTGACTGACGTTGAAGCTGGTTCCAGTCCTTTTCAGACACGCGGTGTGTCAGCACGCATTGGTTCATACTCTCTGCTCTTGAATCCGCTAAGGGAAGTGCAGGAGCATCCGGTAGAGTCGGCAAGCGCTCTATCCAGTATTGTCGAGAGGCGTGTTGCGAACCATTGGCATGTCGTTCTGCTTTCTGCTCCAGATACTGAGCAATCGTCATTGAAGGTTTATTCAGAGTCGCTGAAGGGTCGTTGTATAACTGTTGCCACTGCTGGAATAGCAGGTTAAGGCTTGTCCCATCGGCTACGACTAAATCAATCACCAGGTGAAGTAGGTGAGTGTCTTCATTTGTTTTGATAATAGTGAGGTTGAATAGAGGCCAGCGATCAGTCGGTATACCTTGTGCTGCAATATGCTCTCGTGCTTCGGTCAAATATTGTGCTTTGTCCGATTCTGCATATTGTGTTAGGTCAACATAATCAGGCTCATAATGGGGTACTTCTTGAAGAATGCAATAATGCCCTTCACGAATCTCTCCACGCAACTGATCATGGTGATGCACCATTGTATTCCAGCCGTCGACAAGCCTTGCGCGATTCAGATCTTTAATTTCTAGCTCAGCGTAAAAGTGTGCAATGCCCTGACCTAAAGAGAATAGGCTGCTCTCGCCCAGCCAATAGGCGTTTTGCAACGGAGTCAATGGGTAGTCCCGATTAGCTTTCTGTGCATTGACCGTTGCTTCAGCATCCGGCTTGAATAAATGCTTACAGAATTGAGCGAAGACTGGCTGCTCAAAGATATGTTGCAGAGTCACTGCTTTAAATCCTGCTTGCTGCAGTTGAACGATCAGCTTAGTCGCCATCAAACTGTCTCCACCACACTGGAAAAAGTCTGTCTCCGAAGTGATGTCTTGGCTAAGGAGAGCCTGCCAGATTTGCTGAACTTCATGTTCTTCTGAGCTGATTTCTAGCTCTTCATTACCCGCTTGTTGATCCAAGGTGCCGTTCAGCACTTGAACGAATTGTTCAAGTTTCGAATGTTCAAATATCTGCTGTAAGCTAGCGTGAGCGATCTCCTGTTTGTTGACTTCCACAATCATCTTAGTGGCCATTAAACTGTCGCCTCCGCACAGGAAGAAGTCTGTCTGCGGGGTCACTGACTGTCCGAGTAATAATGTCCAGATTTCAGCGATACGCGACATGAGTGCATCTTGGGTTGGTACGCTCTGAGACTCTACAATCACTTCTTGTGCTTTGTTTTTGTCTTTGGGTGAGTAAGCACAAGGTAATGCCTCCGGCGAGTCGTTCTGTGTGGCTCTTGCCAAGAATAAATGTTGGCGTAACACGGATTGCTCAGAATCTGGGAAACGTCGCTCAGTCACCAAGCCCTGCTCGCCAAGTACTTGTTGCCAGTCATAGGCGCTGAGCATAGCGCTACCAGTATGTTGGCGGAAATCGCTAAAGGCGTTGATCCCTTCGATAAAGCCAACCGTGGCCAGTTGCATCGGGCTGTATTGATCAGTGGCTTCGATCAGCAGCATATGCCCATTGGTGGCGAGTGCGCCTTTAAGCTGTTTAAGCGTGGCAGGAAGGTCGGCTGCGTCATGAAGGACGTTGACTGCAATAATGACGTCATAGCCGCCTGTTACTCGCATTTCGGGTTCGAGAGCGAGGTTGATGTCTAACCATCCGAAATCAACTTGGTTGTACTGTGCTAAAGACTGCTTGGCTTCGTTCAAAAACGCTTGCGACACATCAGTGAAACGATAGTGCTCAATGTATCGAGCGGCTTGGCCAAGAACTGCAGTGGACGTTGCCGCCGTTCCTGCACCCACTTCTAGGATTTTTAGTGGTGTTCCCTTTTTCTCTCCCAGCGCTGAGATCAGATTGGCTGCGCTTTGGTTGAGTATCTTTAGAGAAGGATTCGTTCTGTATAGCGCATCAGTGATCTGGTTGTCTTTGAATAAGATCTCCAGTGCGGATTTTTGGTCATTCAATAATTCTGGGTGTGCTTGTAGTGATTCGTCTAGATATTGAGATAGACGCTGACACCATTCGCTCTGTGGTAATTCACAGTCTGGCGCAGTGGGCTCATGTCCTTGCCATTGATAGAGGCCATTGTTGAAGTGAAGTAAGCCTTCTCTTACAAGTTGATCCAGCCATAGTTGGACTAATTTGTGATGCTTTGGTGCGGTGCGCAGTACTTGTATGATCTGAGAGTAACTGAACCGTTGGTCACGTTGGTGAAAGAGCTGATGTCGACGTAAGGTCGTTAACAGCCCGGTCAGTGCTTTATGCTCTATGTATGACCAAGCATTCGTCACTTCACTTTCTATTGCAGAGCTAATCTCAGGGAGTGTTGTTTTGTATGGTGTTGGCGCTGATTTCGATACTAGGGTTGTGCGTTCGAATTCTCTTGGTGCCTCTGCCATTTGACATAGCCACTGACCGTATTGGGTGAACATGTCATCTAGTACATCCGGTGCGATCACGCCATTCATGCAGTACCAGTGATATTTCAGCTCGCCATCAACCTCCATGATTTGGTGGTCTAGCCAGACTTGTGGCGTTTGACTGAGTACATAAACGGGATCGCCGAGCAAGTGTGTCATTGCTTTTTCAATGTCCATACCGTCCATCGACATGCCTAGCATGCTGGTAAACACGACGGGTGTCATGGGGAGTGATGCTTCCTGTTCCGTCACCTGCTGCTCGGCTTTGCGGTATTTTGCTAGCTCTCGCATCACTTCAACACCATTGACTTGACTATGACTTAGACGGGTCCAAAGCGTTTCCTGAGTACGAGACAATTGTTCTTTCAGGTTCAGATCTTGAGACCAATCAAAATCCATCAAAAGAACGGATGTGAAATCACCAATTAGATCTTGCACGTTCTGATCAAATGGTTGTCTGTTGAAGAAGGTCATATTCAGCGTAAAAGCACGGGATTCTGACCACTTAGCAAGTATGCGAGAGAATAACGTCAGCAAGCCTGCCGATGGCGTAATGCCAGCTTGTTGCCAGTGTGATTTCAGGTTCGACCACTGGGATTTTGGTAAACTGCCTTTCCGAGTAACAAATTCGGGCTTGTACGAATTAGCCACATTACCCAGTGGTAGTTGAGGTGCTTTGGGGATTGATGGCAACAGATCCAGCCAATAGTTCCAAGAAGTTTGCCAATCTGGTTGGTTCTTTAACGCCTGTTCATGGACCACATAGTCGCGGAATGAAAGTGATAGCGGTGGCAGATGTTCGCCGTGGTAAGCACGACCTAGATCATCCATCATGATCTTAAAACTCTGAACATCAAACTGAAGCAAATCAAGATTCATATGAAGTCGGTATTGGTGCTCAGAGAGGCTGCTGATACGTACATCAAATAAAGGCCACTGAGTGGCTGGACGGACTTGCTGACTCATTGTCTGACGCGTTTCTGCCAGTGCCTGTGTTTTGGCGTTGTTATCTAAACGGGATAGGTCCTGAGTCGAAAACGTGTAATTTGGAACCTCTTCTAAGATAACTTGCTCACCAGTGGGTAAGACGGACATTCTCAACATGTCATGACGCTGTATCAGTGCATTCCATGCCGCTTCTAGCCGCTGAATATCAAACTGAGAGTGTGATAGGTCCCATTCAAACACGACGTTACATGCTATGCCTCCGTAAGGCACCCAAGATTCACGCCCTACCCAATAGGCGTGCTGAATCGGTGTCAGTGGGAATGGCAGATGTCGCTGATCCGGTTGGATAACAAAAGGCAGGGACGGCTGAGGCTCTGCATGATGGCTTTTACTATCGATTAATGCTTCAAGCCCATGAATGGTCATTGCTTGATACGCTTCTTCAGCGGTGAGTTTAACGTTAAATTGCTTTTGTATCGCAGCGTTGAGTTCAAGGAATTGCAACGAGTCCAGACCTAGCTGCATGAGGTCTTGTTGAGGCTCTAGTAGGTCATTTTCAGCCAAGCCTAGCTGGTATCGAATACGATCCTCCAAGCCATGTGCTTGTCGCTAGCGCATCTACGACCAAAGAGGCACAATCGGCAGCGGCTCTCTCTGATGATTCCAAGGTAAAATGTTGGCTAAATTGAGGCGAGTTTGAACTTATATTCATGGCAAAGGCATGCTTGGTACCCATTAATAAGCTTTGACTTAGATGCCATAGGCCTTCGGCTGGTGTCAGTGTATGCATACCTTCCTCACCCAGCTTGGCAACTAGTGCTGCGTCACGGGTCATGCCGACGTGATCCCATGCCCCCCAAGCCAGACTCATGACGCGGCAGTGTCCATTGGCATGATGAGACTGAGCAAAACCGTCAATGAATGCATTAGCGACAGCATATAGCCCTTGTGTCGGTGCGCCGAGAGTTGCGACCGAAGAAAAGCCGATCAGGTAACCAGCCTGTCGAGCTTCTAACCAGTGATAAAGCGTTTCGAAGGTCTCTGCTTTTACACGGATTACCTGTTCTGCCGTCAGCGAATCCCATTGGTCGATCAGACCATGATGAGGATTACCAGCGGCATGAATGGCACCTGCGACAGGCCGATTATCTGCGAGTTGGTTGAGCAGCTTAGTCAGTGCTCCTCTCAAGGTTAAATCGACCAAATGTGTTTCAATTTGACAGCCGAACTTAGCCATCTGAGCACAAAACGCGGACCAGTCTGAGTGTTGGTGGTGGCCAATTGCTATGACGCGTTTGACACCGCAAGAGGCTAGCCAGCGAATCACTAAGCGGCCAATTCCTCCCATTGCACCCGTCACAAGATGACTGCCCTCGGCATTGAACCAAGATGCTGGAATGGAGTTATCATTGGTTGGAGCGTGCTCAAGTTGATAAGCCCAATATTGATTGTCTCGATAGGCTAGCTCGCTAGCCGATACAAACGGTGCATGCGCCAGTACTTGTGTCACTTCTTCCGCGTCGCTTTCTGATGTATCTAGGACACAAAAGCGCTTGTTAGGATACTCTGTACGTGCGACGCGTATCAGAGACAACAGGGCCGTTGCGGTAGGCTCTGTGGTGTCATTAGGCGTCGCTTTCATCGCATCACAAGTCAGTATCCATAAGTTATCAGGACTATTGCTTAAGCCTTGTGCGAGCAGTGTGGCCGTTTCTGATAAGGGAGTTGAAGGTAAAACCAGTATGCCTTGATCGGCAGCCGCTCTGTGGACAGTACCTCGCTCATTAAATGCCGATGCCACCTGTTCAACGGTGATAGGATTCAGCGGTTGGTCTGCTTCAATAGGACGTACTTGCCAGTGATAGCGATTGTGCGGTGAAGGGAGTAGCTCCGCTGGGTCATCTTTATTTGTCGCCTGAGGTTCAATTCGAGCAAGCCATTCCCAGTGTCCTTGAGGGGCCTGTGCTCGCAAATGATAAATATCTTGTCCCCACATTTTACTGAGTCGATTGATGGCAACTCTTGACACATTGCTGAGTCCAATTTTAGCCGACACCGATAGATCGGCATCTTTGAAACCGCAGGGCAGAAACGGTGAACATTGGTGCTGAATGGCTGTGCGTAAATCACCATGCTCCGCCACTGGCGACCAGTCTTGATAGGTGAGGCTTGAGAGCGTGTTTCGCCATGCTAGGCCGGCATCATGGCATGGGCTGACTGGTGTTGCGCTATCGCCATCCAGTAATGGCGCTAGGTGCTTGCTTAGGTTTTCGGCATGTTCGAGTTGGCGCATTAACTCTGGCAGGGACTGTCCTAAAGCTAATAACTGTGTGCAGGTACGCTGGACACTGGCCAAGTGAGGGCCCTCTGTTTCAGAGCGCCAATGCTGAGCGATGATGTCGGCGTTTGGCAGTCCTGATTCAGACGACACCCACTGTTTGCCTTGCTTGTGGTAATACCCCTGTGATAGCAAGAGATCTAACAGCGCCTTGATATGATCTCGATGGCGAGGGAGTATTCTTCCCCCTCGAATAATGTCGATCAGGCTGAATGACTTACGAGATGTACAAGTTCTCAGGAAGTCGTTTATGACTGCGCAACGCAGTGTTAACGGTTCCAGAGGGTATGTTGCTACGGGTTCTGGAGTGATTAGCGGCTGCGTTTTTTTGTCTTGGCGAGAATCAACCCAATATTGTTGTTCGTCAAAGGCATATAGTGGTAATTCACATCGTCTTCCGGCAATGTCGAGCATCTCTTTCCACGGTGCATCAATACCGAGTATAAACAGTTCACTTAACACATTCTCATCTGCAGCGTGAAGCCAGCATGACTTTAAACTCCAGCTTTCACGGCGACCGATGGACGTAAGGTGAGGTTTAGGACCGATTTCCATAAAGGTATGACAATCTAACGCAAGTGCTTGCTCGATCGCCGGTTGAAACTGGACGGTCTCTCGAACATGGCGTGTCCAATAGTCAGCATTAAGCTCGCTCAATGAACGGATGACTTGGCCTGTTACGCTTGAAATCAGCGTGATCTCACCTTGAGTCGGAGTCAGGTGTTGAGTGAAGTTGGCGTAAGATGACAACATCGAATCGAGATGCCTTGAATGTGCAGCGCAAGGAACATCCAAGTGATGGTAAGTAATGTCGGCAGCCTCGAGTTCTTTGCTGGCCTGTGTGACCTTCTCGATATCTCCAGAGAACACCCAGTGCGCAGCACCGTTATGAGCCGCTTGATCCAGCTCTGCTAGTGATGAAATGGTGTTCAGTTGCTCCAATGGCGCAAAAGCCGCTAGCATGGCGCCATGTTGGTTTTGAGTACATTGCTGCATTCGCTGACCGCGCTCGATCACCAATTCGATCGCCTGCTGGTGGCTCAGATAGCCAGCAATGACACACGCTGAGATCTCACCGACTGAGTGGCCTAAAACAACGTCTGGAGTCATTCCCTTCGACTTCCAATGTGCCGCTAAAGCGAGCTCAAAGGCGACAATGGCAACTTGAGCGCCATCGGTGCGTGAAAGCCACTTTCTTTCTGAGCCAAACATGATCTCAGTTAGCGGTACTTCAAGCTTGCCTTTTGTATAGGACTGGCTGAGATCGATACTGTGTCGGAAAGCCTCACTGGTTTGGTACCAAGTTTCACCCATTCCTTCAAACTGGCTACCTTGTCCGGTAAATGTCCATGCCAGCTTGGTGCGCGATTGGACATGGCCTATACGAATCTGATGGGAAGCCTCCCCCGATTCTGCAAATGCACGGAGTGCTGGTTTAGCTTGATTAGCATTTAAAACGGCCAATCGATACGGTAAGTCTAATGAACGAGTGCTCAAGGCCGAGTAAGCAATGTCGGCACAATTAGGGTGTTGCTCCAAATGCTCAGAGTAACGACGAGCGATGTCACCAAGAGATTTAGGAGAATTGGCCGACAGGAACAAAGGAATATCTTTGTCTTCTGCTCTGGTTGGCTGAGAAGTTTGGTTTGGCTGTGACGAAGATTGCACCAACATATGGCAGTTAGTGCCTCCAATGCCAAAAAGAGGAGACTGCGGCGGTGCGCACTGGACTTTGCCAGTCCAGTGTTTGTGTTGCTAAGTCAAAGCTGGAACCATTTAAGCCAAGTTCAGGGTTGGCTTGAGCAATATTCAGTGACATCGGGATCTTTTTTCGTGATACCGACAATACCGTTTTAATGAGTGAAGCAATACCTGCTGCGGTATCTAGATGTCCCAGCCCGCTTTTTACTGAGCCCAAGTGACATACTGGTGCTCCAGAGCTGCGTGAGTAAGCATTCTTGATGGCAGTGACTTCGATAGGATCGCCGAGTTTTGTGCCTGTTCCGTGAGTCTCGATCATCTCCACTTCATCAGGTTGAACATCTGCAAGGTGGAGTGCCTCTGCCAGAACCTGAGATTGGCCATTCACTGAAGGAGCGGTGAAGCCAACTTTATCCTGCCCATCATTATTGATGGCGCTACCACGCAGAACCGCGAGGACAGTATCTCCAGCTTCGATAGCGTCATCTAGGCGCTTCAACACAACACTGCCAACGCCGTGACCACCAAAAGTACCGTTGGCCTGCTGATCAAAAGGACGGCATAAGCCATCAGGTGAGAAAATCATACCCGGCTGATATTCATAACCTGAAATTTGCGGGAACGACACCGCTACGCCACCAGCGATAGCCATATCACACTCACCAGACCTGAGACTTTCACAAGCAAGGTGCGCAGCAACCAACGAGCTGGAACAGGCGGTTTGAACAGTAAAAGCGGGACCTGTGAAATTGAATTTATGGGCAACTCGGGTTGCGAGATAATCTTTGTCGTTGCCCAGTAAAGCTTGCAATCCTTTTACTTGACCTACCTGGGTGACATCGAATGCTTCAAAAGAAGGGTAGGTACTGGTTCTTATCGAGCCGAAGACCCCTGTTCTGGATGGCGCTTGCGTTGGGGCATAACCAGCGTGTTCTAGCGCATGCCATACATTTTGCAAGAAGAGGCGTTGCTGTGGGTCAATAGAGGTTGCCTCTGCAGGCGAATAGCCGAAAAGCGCGGCATCGAAGTACTCGGGTTTATCAATAACGGCACCGCTTGGAACAAAGTGCTCCCTCTTGCAAACCTCAGCATTGATCCCTGCTGCTTGCAACTCTTGAATACTGAAGAAAGATTGACCTGAAATGCCATTGGTCAGATTGTGCCAAAAAGCGTCTATGTTTGGAGCTTTAGGGAACCGACACGCCATTCCGATGACCGCGATTGGGTCACAATTGTCATATAAGTGGTTGTTGTCCATGGTTATTCTCTCATTTCGAGGTGAGAGCTCAATAGCACTCACCTCGAGCTAGTCTTTAATTAACGCGTTGTCGGCGTGTGAGTTTGCGTTGAGTCTGCCTCTGCTGACGTTGGGTGCGCGCAGAGTGAGGTTCAGAACCCTTTGTTGGTACCTCATACGCGCCAGCAAGTAAGGCTGGTGAAGGATAAGTAAACAGGTCTGTAACCGAGATCGTATCGCCTTGCTGGGTGAGTAACCCATGCAGTTGGACTAACTGCAATGAACTTGCCCCGGCATCGAAAAAGTTGTCGTTTTCACCAATCGGAGTCGAGACAATTTGACCAAAGGCTGCCTGAATCCGTTGCACATTTTCTGGTTTGCCTCGGTTACTCTTAGATTGAGAGACCAACGGTTGACCTGTAGCATGGGGGATCGGAGAGGTGACCGGCTCCGAATGTTCAGGCAGCAGAGTGTCCAAAGATTGGGACCAGCTCTGAGGTTGGTTAGCCAGTGTTTTTAACAATGCGACATAGTGTCCAAACATCTGATCCAGCAGTGGTTGAGGTAATAGTGCTTCAACCGCGTCCCAGTTTAGACACAACATTCCTTCGGACTCATAGACTTGATGGTCAAGCCAGACTTGAGGTGTCTGAGAGATACCCCAGACAGGTTTTAGCCAGCCTTTATCCGACAAAAAGTCGCCATCGGAAGTCCCCAGCGCACTAGTGAACACGACGGGCATGCTTGCACTGGATAAGTGCTGTTGACGAGCGAGCTCTCGCATTACCCAAACGGCGGAGACATTACTGTGTTTTAAATCTTGAGCCAGTTGTTGTTGCAGACGTTTGATACTACTGAGCCAATTAGACTCCTGATGCCAAGCCAATAGGAGCAATGTGGTGAAATCACCCATCACCTGATTAATCTGTGGGTGTACATCAGGACGATCAAACAGAGTCAGGTTTAGGGTTAGCGATGACTGGCGTCCCCATGCTGCTAACGTTGCAGCGTATGCACCCATTAAAATAACGGATGGTGTTACCTGTTGCTGGCTTGCTTGTGTTTTGAGAGCTTGCCATTCATGTGGCGATAAAGTCCCAGCTGCTCGTATAAACTTCGGGCGACTCAAAGTTGCAGGGTCGGCTTGCAATGGAAGTGTTGCTGCCGGCGGGAGAGTAGTCAGTTGCTGCTGCCAATAGGTCTTGGCATGCTCTTCTGCTTGAGGCGAGCGGTGATTGCTCTGCCACTGAAGCACATCTCGGAATGTCAGTTCGATCGCCGGAAGCTGAATGCTTGGGTTCAGATACAAAGCTTCGAGCTCTGAGAAGAAAATCTGCATGCTCAGCCCGTCCAACATCATGTTGTCTAATCCGATACAGAGTCGAGCATCGGAGTGTTCTGGCGATACAAGGGCTTCCACTGTGAACAGTGGCCACAATGCGGGGTCATTCACTCGGTGAGATAATTCAGTGCGAATTAGGTCGGCCTCATGACAGTCAATATCAGCGAAGGTATGGCATTGGATTGAGAAAGCAGGAACGTCACTTAAGACTTGCTGCTGATGATTGCGTACGACCGTTCTCAGTGCGTCATGGCGGTTAATCAGTTGGTTAAACGCCTGATTAAATCTTGGTGCATCAAACTCAGACACACGAAATTCAACGAAGAACTGCGCGCTTGTATTCCCTAAAGCAAAACCAGATTGTCGGCCAATCCAATAGGCTTCTTGTACTTCGTTCATTGGGAATGGTCTGTAGCGATCTTCTGGGTTTGGTATCAGTTGGGCCGGCTGTTTCTGAGCTTCAGCGTGAGTCAATTTGGTGGCAAAGCTTTCTAACCTTGTGTGAGTGAAAAGATCAGGGAGATCGGCAATGTATCCGAGCTTTTGCAACGCGCCAATACAGCGGGTAGCCATCAGGCTGTCGCCACCGAGCAAGAAGAAGTCACTGTGGCGGTCAAAAGTCTGTTTGGGGAAAAGCGATTGCCAGACTTGAGCCAAAACGCGTTCGTTCTCAGTTTGCAGCGGTGATTCAAGTGGTGGCGCTTCGTCCATTGATGTATTGTTTTGCGCCAATCGCTTGCGATCCACCTTGCCATTTGGACTCAGTGGCAGTGATGTCAGGAAATGGACGCGTTTGGGTAGCATATATTGAGGTAAAAGCTCTGCCAGTTTTGCTTTTAGAGTTTCACTATCAGGAACTAGGACCTGAGATAAATTACGTAGGGCATAACCCATCAAAGGCCATTGATCTAGCTTATGCTCGAGACGCAGGGCAGCATCTTGGAACCAAGTGAGCAGTTCGCTCTGAGTGGGGAGTGTTGAGAGGGCAGGGTCCATGACCAAAGCGCTGATAAGCGCACCTTCTCCTAGCGCGGAAGTTTCAAGTACCAGCATCAAGCCTTGTGGCGTCAGCAGTTTTTGAGCGTTGGTGAGCCCTGCTTGTGGCTCTGTGAGTCGGTGAAGAACATTATTGAGCAGAACGATGTCTGATTGACCGAACAACTCCTGGTTGTCCTTGTTATCCCAATGATGCACGCTGGCATGAGAGAAGCGCGCTAATCTTGATTGGGCTGATTGAACGAGGGACAAAGACGTGTCCATTGCGTGGTAGTGAAGGGTGTCAGGACCACACAGTTCCAATAGTGCGTGCGCGACTCGACCGCTTCTGGCTTCATACTCTGCGAGAACGACAGGGCGACCAAGTTGAGATGACAGATTAGATATGCCTTGAGCAAGAGCACCAATTTGCGCCTGAAACGCGGGGCTTTGAGTCATTAACGCTTCAGGAGAGAGTATGCTATCTAACAGGGCTGGCGCTGGCTTGCTTCCTGTCATGATGGCTTTCAGCAATTCGCTGTTGTGCGTAAACTCGGAAGGTGTTTCAAACCAGTTTGGACACTGACCGGTTGGGTTGTGCAATTGGTAATGGGTTTCTGACTGCGTAGCTAAACCTTGCTGACAGAGTAACGCCCACCATTGCTTGAATAGTGGCTGGTAGCCTTCTGCTACTCCATAAGCATGACACCAAGACTCGAATGAACGTGATGCTTCACTTGCAGGGATGCTGGTGCAAAGGTGATAGAGCAGAAAATGAGCGACTTCGTTTGCCCCAAGCTGGTTCGCCGGACGACTCGACGCAGGAAATAGATCGCTGTAGCTTTTGGGCAGGCTGTTGTCTGGGGTTGAACTTGCGCAAAGTTGATTGCCTTCAGCGACAACAAACACTTCTAATTGACGATCTTTTCCCCCACAAGGGCTGAGGGCTAAACTCACACCGTGACGAACACCATCTATGCGATTAAGTGCGGCGTCAATATCACCTAACTCTATCCTATAGCCGCCGACTTTGACCTGAGTGTCCTGACGTCCTAAAAACTCAAGTGTGCCGTCAGGCCAGTAGCATCCCATGTCGCCGGTCCGATACCATCGCTGACGTTCGCCACTGACTGAGTCATGAGTTTCAATAAATTGTGCTTCAGTACGTTCAGGATCGTTCCAGTAACCTTGCGCAACCCCCACGCCACCAATCCAGAGTTCACCCACTACCCAATCAGGGCAATCACGACCTGCACTATCAACGACTCGATAGGCTTGATTACTTAAAGGGTAGCCATAGGGAATGGAACGCCACATTGGATCAACCTTATCGACCAAAAACTCATTTGACCAAATGGCTGCTTCCGTTGCGCCTCCCATGGCACTGAACGTCCCCTGCGGGCGAAACTTACGGTAGCGCTCAGGGAGAGACAAATCGATCCAATCCCCTGAGAGCATCACAGTTCTGAGATGAGATGGAGTCGTGAGGCCCATACCTTCACAGTAGGTCAAAAACATGTCAAACAGAGCGGGTACCGTATTCCAAAGCGTGACATGGTACTTATCAACTAGAGCTGCCCAAGCCAGAGGATCTCGTCGTTGTGTTTCAAGTGGAACGACTAAGGCACCACCCGCTGAAAGCACGCCAAATATGTCATAAACAGACAGATCAAAGTGCAAAGCAGACAATGCCAAGACGCGATCTTTTGTGCTGATTTGGTGCCGTTGGTTGATATCAATGCATGTGTTCAGAGCCGATTGATGAGAGATCACGACACCTTTAGGTATCCCCGTAGAGCCTGATGTATAGATGATGTACGCGGTGTCATCAGGTGTGCATCGATGAGGGGGAGATAGCAACGGAGACTCGATAGCGGTTTGCCACTCGATATGATCGGCATCTGTCCAATCGTAGCGTGAGAGAGTGTTCTGACAACGCAATACAAATCGGATATTCGCGCTATCTAATATAGTTTGTCGGCGGCTCAAAGGCTGGTCGGGGGCAATAGGCACATAAATGCCTCCTGCGTAGAGAATGGCAAGTGCAGCAATGATTTGGCCAGGACCTTTCTCCATACTGATCGCGACACGTTCGTCTTTTTCTAAGCCTGCTTTGATTAATAGGTTGGCGAGGCATTGAGCACGAAATGTCAGTGCTTCAAAGCTAATCGTCTCCCCGTCGTGCACGACTGCTATCGCATTTGGGTGGCGCGAAGCAACATCAAAAATGCGTTGGTGAAGCAGCCCGTCAGGCAGTTGAGTCGGTAGAGGAGTACGAGCTTGCCTTTGTCGTTTCTGTTGCTCCGGTAACAGTTCAGGGAAAGGCTCTGACCAGTTTGTGTTTTTGGCAACCAGATGTTCGACAACCTGAACAAAAGCTGCAAATAGACTATCCATAAAGCCTGACGGAAACAGTGCGTCCACGCTATCCCATTGCAACATGATGCCGTCTTTGTGCTTAAAGGCGACAAAATCGAGCCAGACCTGAGGTGTTTGTGAGATGCCCCAACCAGGTTCGCCCAAAGGCGATGAGTCATCGTCACCGAACAGGGAGTGGTTCAGGTTACTGGTAAAGACGATAGGTGCGCCGTGCGGATGGGTTCCCTTTTTTTTCAGCTCTCGAAGAACCTCTACACCAGAATGATGCCTATGTTCATAGACTTCTGCGAAGCGTTGTTGATGTGTTTGAGCCAACTCGACAATGCTTTTCTCTTCGAGGCGCATATCCAACAAAAGAATGTTGGTGAAGTCGGCAAGTAAGTGCTGTACATCTTCGTTAAATGGGTAGCAATCAAACAAGGTTAGATTGAGTAGGAGATCGGTTTGACCGCTCCACCTAGAGAGAACGACTGCATAAGCGGTTGCCAATACCATGGTTGGTGTGACTTGATGTGCCGAAGCATGTTTCTGAAATATCGCCCATTGCTCATGATTTAGAGTATGGCGACGACGATGAAACTGGGGCTTACCAATTTGATGCGGTTCATTTGTCAAAGGAAACTTTGGCGCTGTAGGTAGCGAGTCTATTTGCTCGGACCAGAATTGTTTGGCGGCTTGGCGCACAGTAGCCAATTCCGCTTTCTCCTGTGCCAGATAGCTGCAAAAATCATAGTGCTTTGAGCGAGGCGATAACGGCATGCCCTGTAATAGTTGTGACAGTTCATTAAAAAACAGGCTAAAGCTCGCGGCATCCATAACCAAGAGATCGATGCTGACATGCACTCTGAATTGGTCTTGAGGCAATAAAGAACAGTGAAATTCTATCGTTTGGCCATTTTGTACGTCTAACGGACGGTGGCTAAGTTTCGCTCTCAAGTCGAGCAAGGCACTGTCTGCCTGCTCAGCAGGCATGTCTGTCAAATCATGACAAATGACCTTTATCGGACTCGTTGGTCTTTGCCAGCGTTGCATACCATCGCTTTGAAATGCGACGCTCAGCATCGGATGGCGTTTGACTAAAGTGTTTAGAGCGCGTTCTAAGAGAACGGTATCGAGCTGTCGTCCATTAAACTCTTGATAAAGGTGACAGCCGTTGCCTCCCAGCGGCTGATTCGGGTCGCGACCGACATAATACGCATGCTGCACTGGTGTCATCGGAAACGGCTGACCATCGAGCATACTAGGCAAACGGGCAGGCGAGACTTCTGATTGCGCCTGCTGGTGTTTTTTACCGCTTGCGTGTAAACGAAGTAGATCGCGCACATCACCTAGTGTTGGACTGGCATAGAGCTGCTTGAGGCTAACTTTACAGCCTGCGCGCCTAAACTGACTGACCATACGCATTAAAAACATTGAATCCACGCCTAGTGAGAACATGTTTTCTTCGTCATTGAGAGCAGCATGAGAGAGTGCATAAGTATCGCAGAGCGCCTGTTCAAACTGGGTAATTAGATCAGTGTTATTGGACATGTTGGCATCTTACTTTTATCAAATTTAGGTTGAGCCTCCCTAAGCCACATGCGTTCATGTGGCTTAGAGAGAGGGTAAATTTGCCCACCATCGGTGGGCGTTATGGGATTAGGTAACTTGAGGTTGAGGTGATGACCTTGGTATAGAGAGGCGAACAATACCAAGCCCAAAAGCAATGACAGTTGCAATAACCGCAATGCCATAGTGGGCGCCATAACCTAAGTTGGCGATGACAATGCCACTTGCCAGTGCCATCAGAATGGCAACCGCCATGTCTGTGGACTGGAAGAGGGTGAAGTCAACACCAGCTTGCTTGCCGTATGCCCATTCCATCATCAGGGTATAAAGGGCAACAAACTTCGCGGCGGCTACTGCTGAGCTGAGCACGTAGAGGATCGGTAAATGGAATGTACTTGTGATGAGCTCTCGCGTATCGAGGAAAAAACAGGCGAAGACCAAGGCTTCTAAACTTAAACAGGTCAGCAGCATGGTACGAGCAGAAAAGTGTTTCATTAATATGGCACTGACTAGCACCCCGATCAGTCCAGTGATGGCACCACCTCCTGCGGCAAGTACACCTAGATCGGTCAATTGAAGACCTTGATCAAACAGGTAAGGCATCATCATTGATTGCACGCCTCGTGTCCCTATTTGGCATACTACTACCATGAGTAACCCCAAACGAACGCTGGAACTGTTCCAGGCTCTGCGCAATGAAGGGTGGCACGTTTCGATTTGAAGTTGTGGTGAAGGCACCTCTTTACGAAACAATGCAATCGTTGGTAGTGACATCGCCACAATGAGTGTCATCAGAACATACAGCGCCGTTTGCCATTGGTAGACCCCCATCATATAGATGAAAAGTCCACCACCAAATAGAGCACCGATGTAAGCGCCTCCGACTTGCATTGAGTTGCCTAAATGACGACTTCTTTGCGGCAATCGATCGACCGCTAAGCCATCCGTACTGATATCTGCAACAGTAGAGAATAAAGCCAGAGCAAACACGCTGATAAACAACAGGGCGGGGAGCTGTATCGCTGAAGTTAAAGCCATTCCAGTGAGGATGACAACAACGCCTAATTGGGCAAAACCAATCAGTTTCCCATGGCTCAACAGTCCGCGACGCTTTCGCATTGCTTCCACATAGGGTGCCCATAAGAATTTCAACGCCCATGGTAGCATCGCTAAATAAAACAAGCCGATTTGAGAGGTTGAGATACCCTCAGAGCGCAACACGGCAGGTAGACCTTGCAGTGTAAACATCCCAACGAGGCTTTGTATGGTGTATACGCCAGCAAGAACCGCCAATAGTGGTTTGAGGCCCAGCGTCGTTTGAGCGGTGTTCATGGCATTACCACTCTAGCTTCATGTTCAAGCCAACCTCTCGCGCTGTACCGTAGTTGCTGTAGCGCGTGTTGCTCCAAGTATACGCATAGGTGACGTACTCTTTGTCGGTCAAGTTATGACTGAATAAGCGCAGAGAGAGATTGTCATTGATGGCATACTGAATAGCTAAGTCAACTAGAGTATAGCCGTCTTGTGCCACCGTGTTGTTTTCATCAAAGTAGATTTTTGAGGTGTATCGTGCGTTGGTAATGATTGAAATATCGCCGTCTACCCAGGTTTGAGGCAAGTAATACTCAAGCCCAGCGACAGCGGTTGTATCCGGTGCATAAGGCAGAGTGTTGCCTTGAATACCATTGTTGCCCGATTCGAATGTCGACTGACCGAAGGTAGCTCCTAGTGTCAGCGTCAGATCGTCTGTGGGGTAGTAAGCAAGATCCAGCTCTATACCCTGACTTTGCGCATCGCCCATATTGCTTAGGACCTGACTGTTGGGGGTGCCAGTGTACAATTGAATATCTTTGGTGTCGATCCAGTAAAGAGCGCCACTAAAGTGTAGCGTTTGATTGAGCAAGATGGTTCGCCACCCCAATTCACCATTTAGAGACTTCTCCGCATCATAACCATTCTTATCACCTGAGCTGAGTGGAACTGAGCTAAAGCCACCTGGTCTGTAACCACTGGTTAATGAGGCAAATATTCTTGAATCTTCATCCACTTGCCAGCCAAGCGACGCTTTTGGTGAAACCACACTTTCCGACTTGTCCGATTGGTAACTGTCAATCTTCCGGACGGGGTTACCGCCAAAGTCGGACTCGGAGGAGAATCTTGATGCGCGTAACCCGCCAGTAAGGTCGACACTTTGTGTTAGCGCATAAGTTGCTTGGCCAAATAGAGCATAGGTATCGGTCTTGATGTCATTCTGACCACCCGAGTTAGCATCAAAGCGTCGATTCTCGTAGTAGCCACCAACTAATGTTGAAAGGTCATCGTTGAATTGGGTGTTAGCGCGCACCTCCTGACTGAAGGTGTTTTGGTCTTCCACCCATTTGCCACCGACAAACTGACGGTCAACGTTGCGATTCTGGTACGCCGTGATACTGGTGAGCTGAGTTGCCCCAAGATCGTAACCCACATTTAAAGCATAGCTATTGACGACACGTTTAAGTTCAGGGATGTCTTGGCTGGTCGCCTTGTTGTTATATTCTTGTTGAGTTAAATACCACTCTTCATGGCTGTCTAAGTGCGCAGAAGATACTGAAAAAGTGAGGGAGAGTGGTGATTGCTCAGGCAGATAGTGGAATCGGGCAGTACCGCTAAAGTCTTCGGTTTCATTGGCATCATCGGTATTGCTTGGAATATGACGAATGTTTCCTTCGTCTTTTAATGAGCGGATTGCCACATCAGCATAGGCTGCCTCGCTAATCGCGACGGCGACTGAGGCATCAAGCTGTTGACTTCGATTGCTGTAGGTAACACCTGCTGAAGCTGCGGTCTCATCGGTAGCCTTTTTTGTCGTAATGTTGATGACACCACCTTGAGCATTACCTCCGTATAGCGTGCCTTGAGGACCTCTGAGTAGTTCGACTTGTTCTACGTTTAATAACTGCTGGGTAAGGAATGCACTGTCTTGCAGTACACCATCAACGTAGATACTGATTGTGGGTGAATAATAGTCTGGTGAGCTAACGCCTCGTACGGTTGTATTGGCATACGTGCGATTACCTCGTGTCTGAATCATCAGACCCGGAAATGCTTTCTCTAAATCTTTTACTTCGTGGATCCCCGCTTTCTCAAGCTCTTCACCAGTTTTGATTAAGATGGCATTGTCGACACGCTCTAAGGGAATGTCTTGCTTAGTCGCTTCGATGATCATCACTTCCTGACTATGGTCATTAGCAGCGACGGCTGGACTTAGCATTGCCGTCAACACTGCCAGTGAGAGCGGAGAAAGTGAGAAACGGTGCCTGAACATTTTACGGAATCCTTCTATTAATGATTTTATCGTCTATGGTGCAAATCTCATCGTCGAGGCGCTAACTCAATCAGGGGAAAAAAACGCGCGAATAGGCGTTTTCGACAATGAATGAGTAAAATTCAAACGCGAGCCTTTAGAGGGAATTTGTCAATCTCTTGGTTTATGTGTTTAATACTCTGTATTTAAAGGGCTTTTTATGAGATCTGTTCTTCTGCATCTAGATTTCAAACGGGCGTAATTATTGTGTTAAGCGTTACTTACAGTGTGTGGCGATACGGTGTCGAGGGGGACTCTGACGGATAAGCCGAGGGAGCACAGCCGAACTCTTTTTTGAATGCCGCGGCAAAATGGCCATGATTGGCATAGCCTACCTCTTGCGCAACATGTGAAATGGAGAGCGCATGCATACTTAACAACTCGGCTGCTTTGGCCATACGTTGTTGCACAATGTATTGATGCACCGTGGTGTTTAGCTCTTTGCGGAACCACTGCTTGAGTGATGTTTCGTTGGTGCCAATTCGTCGGGCCAGTTGTGTGATAGTAGTGGGCACCATGTATTCTTTATCAAGGATATCGATGGCTCTTTCGAGACCATTGCAATTGTCTATACGTGTACATCGAACATCATCATTTGCAAACAGGTATCGTGTGGCTTCCGTTATAAACGAGTAGGCTAAGTGATGGTGCAGCGTGTCATTGAGCGTAGAGGCTAGAGATAGGCGATCCGCGAACCGTTTGAATGCCTCCGTTGCGGGCTTCATTGTCAGAAAGGGTTCCCTACGTCGAAGCCTATCTTGGATGTCGTCGCCGATTTGCATGACATCCAGATATTCCATCAACACTTTTCTCGGCATCTGTATCGCAAATAGATGGGTTTGTTGAGGTTGGTATCGGCACATGCCTGTTCTCGCATCAGAGTAACACAAGGCCAATGCTTGGCTGGGGAGGATACGAGGGGTGGCTAAACTGTCGATATAATAGTAAACCGCATTGCCAAAGTTGAGCATGATGGTAACGGAATCGAACTCAGTTTTGTCTTGTGTATCGAGTTGGATAGGAGAGCTGAAGTGGCCATGGAACTCGCTCAGCACGACATCATCATTAAGTTGATTACACCTTAGGGAAAATTCACATCTAGGATGTTTAAATACAATGTTTCCATTGGTTTGGATAGACTCCTCCATGAGATCTAAGTGGAAAGGAATACGGTAGTAAGCCATAGTTTTATTAATAATTATTTTTTGATAATGAGAAACATTATCACTTATTGGCTATTATGTCTATTATTGCATTAGTACAAACACTCTAGTAAAAAGACCCCGACGTACGCCGGGGCTGGTCTCAACTCGCTACCAGAGGGAAAGACAGAAGGGTAATATCAGGCTCTTTGGCGGCACTTACGATATTGAAGAGGGTTTTGTCCAAAGTGTTGCTTAAACAGTTTGGTGAAGTGAGAAGGGCTTGAATAGCCTACTTTGTATACGATATCTATAATAGGCTGGTCAGTGAACTCGAGTTCTGTTGCAGCGATATCCATTCGTGTTTGTTGTAGCCGCTTGGAGAATGTCGTATTGAAGAGCAACTTGAATCCTCGTTTAAAGCTCGTTTCATTGGTACCCACTTCTTTGCATAGCTCTGCAATACTCCAGTTTTTGCCAGGTTCTTGCTCGATTAAAGAATGTGCTTTACGGATCTTGTTCAGAGTTCGATTGGACAAACACGCGCTATCATCAGTCTTTCGGTTTGGCTGAATCATCTCCAGCTGCCCTAGTAACTTTGACAAACACTGATAGGCTTGTGAAACAGTGTACAGGGGTGTTGTTGTCTCTGGTGTATGGGGTGTTTCATTGATATCGAGCTGACTGAGAAAGCGCTGAATATCAAAGCTTGTATCAAATACCCAAGGTCGATTGTCAGCGAGAGGTTCAAGGCTACGATTTTTTAGCACTTCTTGAATTTGGTGATGAATCTTGCCCAAGTAGTGACATTCAAACCGAATGTCGGCGATCTCAACAAAGGTTTCTTCTGTACTTATAAAAACGTCATTGAACTGGTCGGTGGATAAAATAAGAACACTTTTACCGGGTTCCAGTTCAAGCGGTTGATCTTGACCATTGTGCCAAAGCAATCGTTCACCGCGCAAAACGGTTAATATGCGCAGGCAACAGGTGGGTTCCTTAGGCTGAGTCTCGTAGGCTGTGCAACCTCCATATCCAGATAAAGTATGAATTTGACACCCAAGGCACCCGCCGAATGATTGGCAGGTCGGTTTTATCGGTGAGCGTAAAGATTGGCTAGTTGCACACGATGTGGCTTGAGAGCAATCAGATTGAAATTTTGAGTCAACGCAGTTCATAGTTGGTACCCTTCAATACGGCTTAGTCAGCTAAATGCACACATGTTTCGTTGGAGTATTGAGAAGCGGGCCACATGGCAAAGTACTTATTTTCCACACGTTGTCTCATATTTTTATTTTATTTTTTGAAACTCGTATTATTGGTTTTATAAACGAGATCTCCATTCTGTTGAGCTACTCGATTTCTGTCTACTCGGATCGGAAGTCATTTTTCTTCACTTTGCACCGCAATTGAGTAGTGCTTATAGCAAAGGAAAACCAAAATTATTTGACTGATGCACATGAAACTTCGACTGTCGCCGCAGCCGCCAACAATGACGAGTAAGTACTGCTCAGTGGGTAATGTTTGCGCAAAACGTTGGGAAACGATCGTTAGGGCTTGCAATCTTCTTGAATATGGCTCCCTCTACGGGAATCAACATGGCCGGCTAGGTCTGAGGCATTGGTTTGGCACAAACCTGAAGCATTAGATACGAAAAAGCCGCGTCTTACGACACGGCTTTTTCTGAATTTGGCTCCCCCCTGTCGGGACTCAACGCGGGCGGCTAGCTCTGAGACATTTGCTTGGAACAAGCAAGTCGCAGTTGAAAACGAAAAAAGCTCAACCTTTCGATTGAGCTTTTTTTCTGAATTTGGCTCCCCTTGTCGGGACTCAACGCGGGCGGCTAGCTCTGAGACATTTGCTTGGAACAAGCAAGTCGCAGTTGAAAACGAAAAAAAGCTCAACCTTTCGATTGAGCTTTTTTTCTGAATTTGGCTCCCCCTGCGGGACTCGAACCTGCGACATACGGATTAACAGTCCGCCGTTCTACCAACTGAACTAAGGGGGAATTGCGTTTAAGCGCTGCGAATCTTATCGACGGGATGAGACTCTGTCAACCTCAAAATCGCCTCATTGAGTTAAATATTTTTGTTAGAAAGTGCTTTACTTTTTTTAGCCCTTGAAGCGTAAAGGTTGGGTTTACTTATCCACCAAAATTGTGGATAAGTGTGTTAATTAAACTTGATAAACGAAATAACGTCGAAGCAATCGATTTTTAGATGAAAAACTGACCAATAAAAGTTCAGTGATAACTTGTTGTACATTAAAGCTTCAGTAGCAGGCTAGAACATAACTGATGATGGTAGAGCGTTTTTTTGAATCGTGTGGATAAACTGGTTGATTAACCATAGATGTGAGTAAACTGTGAATGAGTTTCTACGCGAAGATTAGAGCGCAAACAGTTTAGGGCCAAAGATAGTAGCAGGATTGAATATTAGGATCTAGCGGTATGCGGACAAAATATTTAAAACAGGCGGTTATTTTTTCTTTAGCTATTGTTTCTGTATATTCATACAGTCAAAATAGACCCGATTTATTCTTCATGTACGGATGAGGTGCCAATGAGCAAAGTTTTTGATTTAGTGTCGGATTACCAGCCATCAGGCGACCAACCAACCGCGATTAGCCAGTTGTTGGACGGATTAGATTCGGGACTCGCGCATCAAACCTTGTTGGGTGTAACAGGTTCAGGCAAGACATTTACCCTAGCTAATGTTATCGCACAGGCACAGCGTCCGGCCATCCTGCTTGCACCGAATAAAACACTGGCAGCACAGCTTTATGGAGAGATGAAGGGATTCTTCCCTAATAATGCGGTTGAATACTTTGTTTCTTACTATGACTATTACCAACCTGAAGCCTATGTACCGACAACGGATACGTTTATAGAGAAAGATGCCTCTGTGAACGCCCACATTGAACAAATGCGTCTATCAGCGACCAAAGCCTTACTTGAGCGCAAAGACGCTATCATAGTGGCTTCTGTTTCCGCGATTTATGGTCTGGGTGACCCTCAGTCTTACTTGCAAATGATGCTGCATGTGCGTCGCGGTGACGTGATGGATCAACGTGATATTCTGCGTCGACTGGCTGAGTTGCAGTACAGCCGCAATGATGTTGCTTTTGAGCGAGGTCAGTTCCGTGTCCGTGGCGAAGTGATTGATGTTTTCCCCGCAGAATCTGATCAAGATGCTGTCCGGATTGAAATGTTTGATGATGAAATCGACTGTATCAGTGTTTTCGATCCTCTCACAGGGGTAGTGAAACAGCGCGATTTGCCGCGTTTTACTATCTACCCCAAAACGCACTACGTCACACCCAGAGATAAGATCCTCGATGCGATAGAGAACATTAAAGTTGAATTGGAAAGTCGCAAAAAATACCTATTGGACAACAACAAGCTACTCGAAGAGCAGCGCATCTCGCAGCGGACCCAATTTGATATCGAGATGATGACCGAGCTTGGTTTTTGCTCTGGTATCGAAAACTATTCGCGCTATCTCAGTGGTCGTAGTGAAGGTGAACCGCCTCCAACTTTGTTTGACTATTTGCCCGATGATGGTTTGTTGGTGATTGACGAGTCTCATGTGACGGTACCGCAAATTGGCGCCATGTATAAAGGAGACCGCTCTCGTAAAGAGACCTTGGTGGAATTTGGCTTCCGATTGCCTTCAGCGCTGGATAATCGTCCGCTTAAATTTGAAGAATTTGAATCTCTCGCACCCCAAACGATATTTGTCTCTGCAACACCCGGTAACTACGAACTGGAAAAATCGGATAGTGAAATTGCCGATCAAGTTGTGCGCCCCACAGGCTTGTTAGACCCCGAATTAGAAGTTCGCCCTGTAGCGACTCAGGTAGATGACCTATTGTCTGAAATCCACCTTCGTTCTGCCAAAGACGAGCGTGTCCTTGTAACAACGTTGACAAAGCGAATGGCGGAAGATCTCACTGAGTATTTAACAGAACACGATGTTCGCGTTCGTTATCTCCATTCTGATATCGATACGGTCGAACGTGTGGAAATTATCCGTGATTTACGACTAGGTAAGTTTGACGCTTTGGTTGGTATCAACTTGTTGCGAGAAGGTTTGGATATGCCAGAAGTTTCGCTGGTGGCTATTCTTGATGCCGACAAAGAAGGCTTCTTACGTTCGGAGCGCTCGCTGATTCAGACCATAGGCCGTGCGGCACGGAATATTAATGGTAAAGCGATCCTCTATGCCGATACTGTAACGAAATCTATGCATAAGGCGATGGGAGAAACCAACCGTCGTAGAGAGAAACAACAAGCCTATAATGCTAAGATGGGCATTGAGCCGCAGGCACTAAAGCGTAATATCAAAGATATTATGGAACTTGGTGATATTGCTAAGAGCAAAAAACAACGAACTAATAAACAGGTCCCGTTGTCTGAAGTTGCTGAGCCCTCCCAGTCCTATAATGCGATGACACCCCAACAGCTTGAAAAAGAGATCAGCAAGTTGGAAGCGCAGATGTATCAGCATGCTCAGGATCTGGAGTTCGAAGCGGCAGCTGAAAAACGAGATCAGATAGAGAAATTGCGCCAGCAGTTCATAGTGAATAGCTGAATGAACTTCTGACAGGCAAAAAAATAGCCAGTAGGTAACATCCTATTGGCTGTAAGTTGTGAAGACTAAGTTCACTAACAACGTCAGTTGGCTAGGTGACCCAAAGGGTCATTATTTGAGCAGCATTTAACGTGCCAATTTTTTTACGCCAATTTTAGGGCGTTTCTCGTTTTTTAAACAATAAATTTGCAAAATGCAAAGCGCAATGCAATCATTTATACAAATTGCGAAGAAAAATTCGGCTAGGTTATGCAACAAAATACGCAAACACAAAAGTCAAGATATCTTTTGATGGTGGAAGACACAGCGTCAGTCGCGGCGTTGTACCGTTCTTATCTCACTCCATTGGGCATCGATATCAATATTGTTGGCACTGGGCGTGATGCTATCGAGAGTCTCAACTTTCGCACTCCAGATTTAATTTTGTTAGATCTGCGACTTCCAGACATGACTGGCATGGATGTCTTACATGCAGTAAAACAGAAAACCCCTGATGTTCCAGTAATTTTCATGACGGCTCACGGCTCGATTGACACGGCAGTAGAAGCGATGCGTCATGGTGCACAGGATTTCCTTATCAAACCATGTGAAGCTGATCGGCTTCGTGTCACGGTCAACAACGCTATTCGCAAAGCGACGAAGTTGAAAAATGAAGCAGATAATCCTGGTAATCAGAACTATCAAGGCTTTATCGGCAGTAGCCACACTATGCAGGCTGTCTATCGCACCATTGACTCCGCTGCAGCGAGTAAAGCCAGTATTTTTATTACTGGAGAAAGTGGTACGGGCAAAGAAGTGTGTGCTGAAGCCATTCACGCTGCTAGTAAGCGTGGCGACAAACCTTTTATTGCTATCAACTGTGCAGCCATTCCCAAAGATCTGATTGAAAGCGAGTTGTTTGGTCACGTGAAAGGCGCGTTCACGGGGGCTGCTACTGATCGTCAAGGCGCAGCAGAACTTGCCGATGGTGGTACTCTCTTTCTCGATGAGCTGTGTGAAATGGATTTAGATCTGCAGACTAAGTTGCTACGCTTTATCCAAACGGGCACATTTCAAAAAGTGGGCTCCTCGAAAATGAAGAGTGTCGATGTACGTTTTGTTTGTGCGACCAATCGCGATCCATGGAAAGAGGTGCAGGAAGGGCGCTTTCGTGAAGATCTGTACTATCGTTTATACGTGATCCCATTGCACTTACCTCCTTTGAGAGAGCGTGGTGATGATGTCATAGAAATTGCTTACTCTCTGCTAGGCTTTATGTCTAAAGAGGAAGGAAAGGACTTTGTCCGATTGGCACCAGAAGTCGTTAGTCGTTTTGCCCAATACGAGTGGCCAGGTAATGTGCGTCAGTTACAAAACGTGCTGAGAAATGTCGTGGTGCTCAACAATGGTGAAAATATCTCGATGGATATGTTGCCACCACCACTTAACCAGCCAGTTGAGAGGCAGATAAGGATTGAACTGCAGGACAAAGACAGCTTTTCTGTGCATGACATTTTCCCTCTGTGGTTAACAGAGAAGAAAGCCATCGAGCAAGCGATTAAGGCCTGTGAAGGAAATATTCCTAAAGCGGCGGGTTATTTAGATGTCAGCCCATCAACGCTTTATCGTAAGCTACAAAACTGGAACACTAAGGAAACACAGTAATCGATCATGGAAGTCTTAAATCAAACCAAAATAGACCGATTGGCCAGTGAAATTGGTGCCGATAATGTCCCCATTTTACTCGATATCTTTCTCGGGGAGCTGGTGCAATACATTGAGAAGCTAAGCACTGACGAAGATTTGGATAAAGATGCCTATCTAAAAGAGATTAGTCATGCGCTAAAGAGCAGTGCAGCGAGCTTTGGCGCTGAATCTCTCTGTGCATACGCTGTTGAAGTGGATGCCAAGGCTAAATCGGGTCAGCAGCTCGATATCTCAGCGACGCAGCTGCAAATGGTCGCGCTGTTGAGTGAAACCCAACAGCGTTACAGAGCATTACTGACAAAATAGCGATTCTACGGCAGATTGCAATTTGCTTCTGTCGTGTCGCCAGTCTCGATTCGGTGAAGCCAGAGGCGTCGTCACGCAATTCCAATCGTTTAATTCGGGATGCGTTTCTTCACCCAGTACCACATCAATTTTACGCCCGCGGCAAGCACGCTGACACCATTCTAGCTTTTCTTTAAGGGTCAACTTACCGGCAGGCCCACTTTCTGGAGAGAGGTTTTCAACGAAAACCAGTTGAGCTTTCTTGTTATTCTCAATGGCTCGACCAATTTCAGATAATAACAACGGCGGCATAATACTGGTTAGAAAACTGCCCGGACCAAGAATGATGGCGTCAGCCTGCTCTATCGCCAGCACGCCTTCAGTGGTCGCTGGAACTTCGGGCTCTAAGTCGAGGCGTACCAGTTTCTCTGGCATTTCATCGACACTCGTTTCTCCAGTTACCCACTGGCCGTCTGGAGCGAGTGCTTTCAAATCAGCGGGGTGCTCTGTCATTGGAATGATATTCACGTCTACTTTCAGCATGTTACGAATAAGGTTAATTGCATCCAAAGGCCGAACCGAAAGGTTGTCGAGTGCAGTTAGCATTAAGTTGCCTAAGTTGTGACCATCTAATTCGCCTGAACCTTTAAAGCGGTATTCAAACATCATCGAACTGATTGAAGGGTCAGTAATTAATTGGTTGATACAGTTTCGTGTGTCACCCCAAGCTATGCCTCCCTGACAGTGACGGATCCTTCCGGTCGAGCCTCCATTATCTGTAGTAGCAACAATGCCTGTCGCATTTCCACCAAAGTCTTTCAAAGCCGCTAACATACGTCCTAGGCCGTGGCCACCGCCAATGGCGACCACTTTTTTTGTACAGTACAGAGTCATCAATTTTGTTCTTATTTGATCATATTCATCTACAATCTAGAATAATTGAACTGCTGAAAGTACTCAATACGAGGTATTTTGGGCGCTGGATGTGATTTTTTTCTGTTTAGGGTAGAAACACACACAATTATTAAGTATTTTATCGTCAGCTGCTGTCTTTAAGCGCAGATCTTAATAGGCAGTTGCCATAACTCCGAGCTCATCGGGCTAAGTTCATAATGAATATGCGTGCTGAGCCAGTGACTGATTGTCACCAGGGCATAATTGGAAATGATTATCGCCTCCCGTGTTTGGAAAGGTGTTCCGTGGCGCAACAATTCGAAGATAGATTTCGACGCAAGTTTTACTACTTGCGTCTCTCTGTTACAGATGTCTGTAACTTTAAATGCACATATTGCCTGCCTGATGGTTATCAACCCTCGGGACAGAAAAACTCGTCTTTTTTAACGCTTCCAGAGATCAAACGTGTGGTTAGGGCGTTTGCTGACTGTGGTACGTCGAAAGTCCGTATCACTGGCGGTGAGCCAAGCTTGCGTAAAGATTTTACCGATATTATTCGTACCGTTTCGGAGACCGAAGGTATTGATAAGATCGCCACCACCACCAATGGTTACCGGATGGAAAAGCAGGTCGCGGATTGGCAACGAGCTGGATTGACCCACATTAATGTCAGTGTCGATAGTCTTGACCCACGAATGTTTCATCAAATTACTGGCGAAAATAAGTTTGCACAAGTGATGGCCGGTATCGATCGCGCCTTTGAAGTTGGCTACGAGCAGATCAAAGTAAACGTGGTGTTGATGAAGGACCTCAATTCTCACGAATTACCAGCGTTCCTAGGTTGGATTAAAAGCCGTCCAATTCAGCTGCGTTTTATTGAGCTGATGCAAACGGGTGAGATGGATCAGCTCTTCCACAATCATCATGTTTCAGGTGTAGCGATTCGTAATCAGCTGATTGCCAATGGTTGGTTACTTAAAGCGCGTGCAAACAACGATGGCCCTGCTCAGGTTTTTATTCACCCTGATTATCAAGGTGAAATTGGCCTAATCATGCCTTATGAAAAAGACTTCTGTGAGAGCTGCAACCGCTTACGTGTCTCGGCTAAAGGCAAATTGCACTTGTGCCTGTTTGGTGAACATGGTGTTGAGCTGCGTGACTTATTGCAGCAAGACTCGCAAGAAAATGCGTTGATTGAGCGTATTCAGGCTCAATTACAGACGAAATCAGTGAGCCACTTCCTTCATGATGGCAATGCGGGCATGACACCGCATCTCGCATCGATAGGCGGCTAAACGCTGATACTCAATTCTCAAATCATATTATGTTGGGCTAAGCCTCAGCTTGGCGCAATCTGAACAAATCGAAATAGGTAGGTGAACAAATGGGTCACGCAGAAAGCAAATTTCAACCAGCAAACATTGCAGTGTTAACCGTCTCTGATACACGTACAGAAGAAAATGATACTTCTGGCGCATATCTGGTTGAGAACGCAAAGGAAGCGGGTCACAACGTGGTGGACAAGCAGATCGTGATTGACGATATGTACAAAATCCGTGCGATCGTTTCTCAGTGGATTGCGGATGAAAGCGTGCAAGCTGTGATGATTACCGGTGGTACGGGCTTTACCTCTCGCGATAGTACACCTGAAGCACTTAAGCCTCTGTTTGACAAAGAAGTAGAAGGGTTTGGTGAGCTGTTCCGTCAGGTGTCATACGAAGAAATCGGTACATCGACCATTCAATCACGCGCGATTGCAGGGTTTGCTAACCATACCGTTATTTTTGCCATGCCGGGTTCGACAGGTGCGTGTCGTACAGGTTGGACAAAGATCATTAAGCAACAGTTGGATGCCAGCCATCGTCCTTGTAACTTTATGCCTCACCTAGCGGTTTAACCTTCAGGAGTAGCTAATGAGCGAATTCACTCATATCAACGCTTCTGGTGAAGCAAACATGGTTGATGTATCGGCCAAAGCAGAAACAGTACGAGAAGCTCGCGCTGAAGCTTTTGTTCATATGAAACCTGAGACTTTGCAATTGATCGTGTCTGGTTCTCATCATAAAGGTGACGTGTTTGCGACCGCGCGTATTGCCGGTATTCAAGCCGCGAAGAAAACTTGGGATTTAATTCCACTTTGCCACCCCTTATTGCTGTCTAAAGTTGAAGTGCAGCTAGAAGCGATCGAAGCTGAAAATATGGTTCGTATTGAGTCTGTGTGTAAGTTAGCAGGTAAGACCGGTGTTGAAATGGAGGCCCTAACCGCCGCATCAGTGGCCGCATTAACTATCTACGACATGTGTAAAGCTATACAAAAAGACATGGTGATAGGCCAAGTTCGTCTGCTGGAGAAAACGGGTGGTAAGTCAGGTCATTTTAAGGTGGATGCATGATTAAAGTTCTGTTTTTTGCTCAAACCCGTGAATTGGTTGATACTGATGAACTTGAACTAGAAGCTCGTTTTGAGACCGTAGAAGCACTACGAGCAGAACTTGCAGCCCGCGACGGTAAATGGGACTTAGCGTTGGAACCAGGCAAATTACTGGCAGCAGTGAATCAGTCTATTGTGTCTCTTGAGCACCCTTTGAGTGATGGTGATGAAGTGGCTTTTTTCCCTCCTGTGACAGGAGGTTAATCATGGAACGTGTGTCTGTTCAGTTCGAAGATTTTTCTGTTGGCGCTGAGTACGAAGCTCTCGCACTGGGCACAGCCTCTGGCGCCGTCGTTACATTTGTTGGCAAAGTACGAGACATGAACCTTGGCGATAAGGTCACTGGGCTATCTCTGGAGCATTATCCGGGGATGACAGAAAAAGCACTCGCCGAAATTTGCCAGAAAGCTGAGCAGCGCTGGCCTTTGCTTGATGTTCGTGTGATTCATCGTGTCGGTGATTTGAATATTGGCGATCAGATAGTTTTCGTTGGTGTTTCAAGTGCTCACCGAGGTGCGGCGTTTGAAGCCTGCGAATTCATCATGGATTATCTCAAGACCCAAGCACCGTTTTGGAAAAAGAACGCACAACAGAAGAGACTCGTTGGGTTGAATCCCGAGAGTCGGATACCAAAGCTGCTGAGCGTTGGAAATCATAAAAGCAGGCCCTCTTGATGATGGGCCTGTTTTGTATTTGATCAATCTATATGTTTGGTGTCGCGCTGGCATGTTGGGCGAGGGGGAATCTTTAACTGCTTTAAATCTTCTAACTATAGTTTAGTTAGGTCACCAAGTATTGATACAAACATAAGGCTTGCTCATATGAATGCACAAATGACCAAAAGAGCGCTGATCATTGCGGCCGTAGTCGGCACGTTACTCAATGTCATCAACCAGTATGATGCGATTCTTGGGGAAGGCTCTGTCAACTGGGCCAAAGCGTCTTTGACCTATTGTGTCCCGTTTTGTGTCTCACTGTTCAGTAGTTGGCTGGCCACACGTGATGCGCAGTCCAACTGTCCCGGCGACTAGTTCTGTGATAGGTAACGTCTATTGGAAAAATTGTTGTTTTCAATTTAGTAAAATCAAGAAATTAGACAACAATTACAATATGGCAAGCGTGACTTGCTCTTTAAGGAGATACAAATGGAATCATTGAAAGTAAGAGATTACATGACACTGCAAGCCGTGACGTTTAAACCTGAAATGTCACTAAGTGCTGCGCTGGAAAAAGTGATGAAGTCGAGTTATCTCGGTGGACCGGTTATTAATGAAAAAGAACAAGTGATTGGTTTTCTTTCAGGGCATGACTTGCTAGATAAACTGGTTAAGGTCAGTTACTACTGTCAGGATACTCACATTGTTTCGGACTGCATGCATCCTGATGTTATTTCGGTTGGACCTGATACCTCAATTATTGAGCTGGCAGATATGATGCAAGTGGGTAAACCGAAAGTGTATCCGGTGATTGATAACGGCAAACTCGTCGGCATTATTACACGTCGTGATGTACTCAGAGCGGTGGCGAAGAATCTCGACGATTGCTTTAAACATCCAGTATAGTGGCGTGTTATAAATTTTAGAAAGAGGCGCAACGATGCGCCTCTTGTTGTTATTGATATCAGCAAAACCCGTAGGAGAAGCATGCAGGATCAGAGCGCTAAATTTGTTGAAGGCTCAACCATGCGCCACATACTAGTGATGTCAGGAGCAGGCTCTGTGGGTTTAATGGCCCTGTTTGTTGTCGACTTACTGGATATGTTGTTTATCAGCATGTTAGGGCAAGTTGAATTAGCTGCTGCGGTCGGTTTTGCTGGTACATTGGTGTTTTTCTCCACCTCTATTTCTATTGGTACCTCGATCGCTATGGGGGCATTAGTCTCTAAAGCGATAGGGGCTAAACAGCGTGATCATGCAAGGCGATTGAGTAGCAGTATTATTGCCACCGCTTTTGTTATCAGCAGTGTGGTCAGCGCGGTTATGTTTCTCTACATTCCTGAATTGCTGCACGCGATTGGTGCTAAAGGGTACGTGGCAGAGCGCGCCGAAGCTTATTTGAGGATTCTTATTCCGAGTGGCCCTGTGATTGCCATTGCTATGTCCGCGGGCGCAGGCTTAAGAGCCGCGGGAGATGCGAAGCGTTCAATGTGGGCGACCTTGGCCGGCGGTATTGCAAACGCCATTCTCGATCCGATTTTCATTTTTGGTTTTGGCTGGAATGTGGAAGGTGCGGCTATTGCCACTGTTTTTGCTCGTTTTATCGTACTGTTTTTCTCCATCACCCCCTAATTCGTATTCATCGGTTGGTGGCACCACTCTCGCTATCTGTATGGAGCAATAACCTTAAAGCTATTCTGATGATTGCAATTCCGGCCGTGATTACTAATATCGCGACTCCGATTGGTAACGCGATTGTCACTACATCGATTGCACAATACGGCGAAGATTTTGTTGCAGGTTATGCGGTTATCGGACGCTTGATTCCAGTGTGCTTTGCTGTGATTTTTGCTTTGTCGGGTGCGGTCGGGCCTATCATAGGCCAAAACTTCGGAGCAGAGCGGTTTGATCGTGTGCGTGATACGTTAAACAACTCACTAATCGTGACCACTACTTATACTATTCTGGTTTGCTTCATTCTCTACTTCGCACAATCGTTGGTGATTTCTGGGTTCAGCTTGAAAGGTGATGCCGCCGTTATCGTCTCTGCCTTTTGTACCTATGTGGCCGCAAGCTTTATTTTTAATGGCGCTCAATTTGTCGCCAACACCTCATTTAACAATCTCGGTAAACCGCTCTATTCTACAGCGCTAAACTTAGGTAAAGCGACGTTAGGGACGTTACCGTTTGTCTATTTAGGCTCGAATTGGTTCGGGGCATTGGGCGTGCTTTATGGTCAAGCGCTTGGATCGATTGTGTTCGGCATCCTAGCCACCTTGGTATTGCGCATGCATTTAGCCGACTTAATCAAAGGTGGTACTGCAGAGCTAGTGGAGGAGGACCCCTCGATCACCAGTATTAATTCGCAACCGTTTTGTACTCATGACGCTGTTTTGATTGATGAAGTGGCGAGACAGAAAGAAATTTTGCCTCAGGAAGCAAAAAATAGTTGACCTTGGAGTTGACTCCAAGGTTTATGATTAAGGTGTACATTCAATGGAGATAAGTTTATGTGCACCAAACATCAAGCATGTCGTTCAGACAAAGTGGCGGTTAATCCTTCAAATACAGGCTCTTGTGCCAGCCCAAAAATTTCAACCATTAAGATGGCAGGCGTTGAAACGGTAGATTCTGGCTGCTGCAGCTCAGACAGTTGTGGCAGTGGCACTGACCCAGCCGATGAGGAAAGTGACTCCGGTCTGTCACAAGACCCTCGAATGACACAAAGCTGGAAAATCGGTGGTATGGACTGCCCATCCTGCGCGCGAAAAATTGAAACTGCCGTTAACAAAGTTGATGGCGTTGTTGAAGCCAAAGTTCTGTTTGCGACAGAAAAATTGGTTGTAAAAGTAGACCACTCTGGTGTGGCGCAACTGGTTGAACAAACTATTCGTGATACTGGCTTTAGCTTTGCCAGTCCCAACTCTTCTTCTAATCAAAAAACGACTTCTGGTTGGAAACATATCTTCAAGCAAAACGCCCAGATTATTGCGATTGCATCGGCGATGGCGGTTGCGGCAGTGCTCAAACCGGCTCTTCCTCTAGTCAGCGAATGGATGTTTATCCTGACGTGTTTGGCTGGCCTGTATCCCATCGGTAAGAAAGCGATTGTATTAGCCAAATCAGGTACGCCCTTTGCCATTGAAACTCTGATGAGTGTGGCAGCACTGGGTGCTCTTTATCTGGGGGAGACCGTTGAAGCGGCCATGGTATTACTGCTGTTCTTGATTGGTGAGCAGTTAGAGGCTTTTGCAGCTTCTCGTGCCCGCAGCGGCGTGCAAGCCTTGATGGAATTGGTGCCGGAAACCGCGACCAAAATTATTGACGGCCAGCGTGTTGAAGTCTCAGCCAGTGAGTTGCAACCTGGCGATATCATCGAGGTGTCGCCTGGAGCAAGATTGCCCGCAGATGGCAAATTAATCGGTGAAGTCGCCAGTTTCGATGAAAGTGCACTCACCGGCGAGTCAATCCCAGTCGAGCGTTACCAAAATGAATCTGTCATGGCTGGTGCTGTTGTAGTGGACAAAGTGGTGCGCTTCACGATTACCTCTAAACAAGGTGAGAATGCCATTGATCGTATTCTTCATCTAATTGAAGAAGCAGAATCACGTAAAGCGCCTCTGGAACGTTTCTTAGACAAATTTAGCCGTTGGTACACGCCACTCATGATGCTGGTGTCACTGTTTGTGATTATCGTGCCGCCAATGTTCTTTGCTCAGCCATGGGAAACTTGGGTCTACCGTGGTCTGGCGTTGCTGTTGATTGCATGCCCTTGTGCACTGGTGATCTCCACACCAGCAGCGATTACATCGGGGCTGGCTGCGGCAGCAAAACGTGGGGCTCTAATCAAAGGTGGAGCGGCGCTAGAACAGCTTGGAAAGATTGAAACCATCGCCTTCGACAAGACGGGTACTTTGACCAAAGGTAAACCGGAAGTAACCGACATCATTACTCTTGGTGATGTGCAAGAGTTGGAGTTGCTTGAGAACATTGCGGCTATTGAGGTGGGTTCCAGCCATCCTCTAGCAGTCTCGCTGGTGAACAAAGCAAAATCAACGGGCATTAACTTACCAGAGGCTTCGGACAAACAGGCGTTGATTGGTAGTGGTATTCGCGGTGTAGTGAATGGGGTTGTGTATCAAGCGATTGCACCAAGCAAACTGGGATTCGAGCTGAGCAGCGACATCCAAACTCGTGTTCGTCAGATGGAAGAGCACGGTAAGACAGTGGTAGTTGCTGTCCAAAACGAAGACACAGTACTAGGCTTGATTGCTTGGCAAGATACGTTAAGAGAAGATTCCGCCAAAGCTGTGAAAGCGTTGAAAGGTTTAGGTATCAATTCGATTATGCTAACAGGTGATAACCCTCGCAGCGCGCAAGCGATCAGTTCAATGATCGACATTGATTTCAAAGCCAGCCTTCTGCCTCAGGACAAAGTCACCTATGTTGAGGCGCTTTCCGCTAATGCAAACGTTGCTATGGTCGGTGACGGTATCAATGATGCACCTGCGATGAAAGCATCAAATATCGGTATCGCTATGGGGGGGGAACAGACGTGGCTCTCGAAACCGCGGATGCTGCAATTACTCACAACCGTTTAGTGGAGCTGGCAGGTATGATTGAGCTGTCGCGTGCGACACTAAGCAATATTCGTCAGAATATCTTCTTAGCTCTGGGTCTGAAGGGAGTGTTCTTAGTGACCAGTTTATTGGGTATTACTGGCCTCTGGGTGGCAGTATTAGCAGATAGTGGGGCAACAGCGATTGTGACGTTGAATGCGCTTCGGCTATTGAAATTTAAGTCCCAGCAGGAATAGCGAGTCACTGCATTCCTGACTAAACTCTCAGCCTCTGTATCCATGGTATAGAGGCTGTTTTTTATGCAACATGAGCAGGCTATTTGTATAAAAATGTGATGCCAAACGATTTTATGTGTAATGTTAATACTGTTTGCGCTCATCAATGTGAGACTTGTCACTCTTTGGCGGGCGTGAGTCAGATAAAGTATTCCTGTACCCAATGAAATTTATAGAACGAACAGGTTCGTGTGTTGAATCAAGTTTCGTCAAACTAAGGAGCCCCCTATGTCTCAAGCCGTATTTCACTTAGGCGTTACTGAAGCTGATCTTGCTGGTGCCACGTTGGCGATCATTCCAGGTGACCCCGCGCGCGTTCAAAAGATCGCCGAAGAAATGGAGAATCCGGTATTTTTGGCGAGCCACCGTGAATACACACTTTACCGTGCTGAGTTAGATGGTAAGCCGGTTGTGGTTTGTTCTACTGGTATTGGTGGTCCTTCTACTTCGATCGCTGTCGAAGAGTTGGCGCAACTAGGTGTTCGTACTTTCCTACGAGTAGGGACAACGGGTGCAATTCAGCCACACGTTAATGTTGGTGACATGATTGTTTCAACAGGTTCTGTCCGCCTAGATGGCGCTAGTCTTCACTTTGCTCCGATGGAATTCCCAGCAGTGGCTGATTTTGAAGTGGCGACAGCGATGAAAGCCGCTGTTGAAGAGTCTGGTGCAAATGTACACATGGGTGTCACTGCATCTAGTGATACCTTCTACCCAGGTCAGGAACGCTACGATACATTCTCAGGTCGCGTAGTGAAGCGTTTCCAAGGCTCGATGAAAGAATGGCAAGATATGGGCGTGCTGAACTTTGAAATGGAGTCTGCAACATTGCTAACCATGTGTGCGAGCTCAGGTCTGAAAGCGGGCTGTGTGGCGGGTGTTATTATCAACCGTACTCAGAAAGAGATCCCAGACCATTCAACGCTAAAAGAAACAGAAGCGCGTTCAATCAAAGTTGTGGTTGAAGCTGCACGCAAGATGCTTTAATAGCAAACTTTTCCCTTTCTAAAGCCCTGCTCTTTGAGCAGGGCTTTTTTATTTCGCAATACACACACCTATAACGGGATGTTCGGCTAACTAAAAGCCACTTTAGGGAGAGGCAAATACAAACTTTCTGTCATGTTGGACAACATCTGGTCATACACCTGAGAAATAATCAGGGAGATATCTGTCGTCAGTTGGTAGAGCTCTTCCACTGAAAGCGCCATATCATCAGAAGCACCTATTTCGGACAAAGTATGCATGGACTTTGAGCTTAGCGGTGAGGCAATCGACATTGGACAAATTAAAGAGAGTTGATTAAGTTTTCGTCTCGACTTCTCACAATAGTATTTAACTCTTAGCATTCCCTCTGGGTAGTGTGCTTCTTGAATGCATACGCGTAACTGAGTAAGCACTTCCATACTATCTAACACTTGTTGCCAGTTTAGATGGTATTCGTCACTCAATTCTTCTCTTCCGGATTCAATCAGCCATGCAATAGCCACCTCATCCATCATGAACATACAATGGCGGATGGCATGCCCATGAATGACTTGATTGCGCGCAACAGAGCGTTGTGACCATTCTTTATGTAGTCCTTTCAGTTTGAGCTGCAGTATTCGGTACATAGGTTTGTTTTCAAACTGTGCCACAGCGATAAGCTCACCCGATTTTTCCATCATTTGGTCATAGATTCGTTCTAACTCAGGAAAGCTCTGAGATTGATGTTGAAGGGACAGTGCTTGATGAGTGAGCGATCTGTGCTGTCGACTCAGCAGCAAAACTTGCCTAAGTAATACGAGAATGTCGAATTTTCTCTGTAGTGTCGTTTGACGGTGTTTTGAAAAGTGAAACAGCGTCAGCAAAATGCCAATGGATATAACGAGAGAAATGAGTACAAACATGACTGACTCCTTGTTGCTTGATACCTCTCAATGCTAGGAGCAGCTTTGATGCCAGAATTTTATCTATTATATTTCAACTACTTATTGTTTTTAGGTGTGCAGTTATGCTCTCAGAAGGTGCACGAACTCACCAAAAGTGTGAAATAGGGCACAAAAAAAGCCCCGCTATAAAAGCGGGGCTTCGAGAACGAGCGTGATAAGAACTAAGCTTTGCTAAAAGCAGTAAATTGAATCTGAGAATGGTCTTCAAGTATCTGGATAAAGCTATTAAACGATTCAATCTCTTTCCCTGGAACCGTTTGAGCACGTATCTTCACCTGAGTGGTTACGTTGAACTTATTGTCTGACTTCATTTCTACAGTGCGTATCATACTACCGTACTTGTGCTGAAATGTTACTGTTGAAGGTAGGTACTTTACAAGCCACGGGCTGTTAGCGAGATCAAACGTATATTTACTGGATACACTAATGCCTGAAAAAGTTTCACTGTGCCACTCATTTTCAAGTTTCATTGAACTGAGTTCATACGCTAACCAAGCATCATTTTCATAGTAGCTGAGCTTCTTATCTGTAGGGTCAAGGAAGGGCTCGAATTCAGCATCTGAGTTGATTTTAAGTAACGCGTTCATATCGTTGACGTGAGTAACCAAGAAATCCGGTGTTGCCAGTGAACTAACTTCAGCATCGTACTCTTCTTCAAGGAACTGTTGTTGTTCCTCCTTACTTAGTGACAGCAATTTTCGACGGTAGTAGGCCGCATACTCCCCTGTGTAGATACGAGACTGCTGTTCCAATTGTCCGCCTTGTTGGTCGAATTGCAATGTGACCTCAGAATCAACCTTCCAACGATAGGGACTTGCGTTGATGCTTTTTGGGCGCTGGTTGTTTTCGAGGGCTAAACTCGCTTTACCTTGAATCCAAGTAGGTGTCGACTGCCAATTAGTGTAAGTATCTGTCGGATCGAGGCAGTATTTTTTGCCGGATAAGTCGAAGCACACAACGACGTGATTAAAGTGATTCATCGCAGGAAGCAACATAGAGTCTTGGTTAAAGCGATCTGTATCAACTAAGACAAGTCTCGAATCTATACCAGCTTTCGCTAACAGCGCTTTGAGTAGCGTTGACTTATCTTTGCAGTCTCCATAGCGATTATTGATGGTCTCATAAAATGTGTGTGGGGTAATGGAGTGCTCAGCTTCAGACATTGATACGTAGCGAATATCACGAGCGACGAATTCTAGTATATTGGCTATGACTTCATCCGTGTCTTTCGCTTTTTGCGAAAGTTCTGCGTACAAGGAATCGAGGCCTCTAACGTCATTTTCCGCATCTGACATAGCTGCATTTGCTTGATCTATTACTTGCTGCCAATTGGAAAAATTTGATATTTCTATTCGACCTATATGGTCCTGCCATCGAGTTGAGTTATCATTTTGATATGGTTCGATATTTTCACCACGACATTGCATACCATGCGCTTGGTCTGTACAGACAACATCCTTTGTATTTGCTTTCCATTGGATGACTTCTTCAGGACGCCAATTGGCTTCCAACAGGTAATTAAGTATTGGGTATGAGCGTCGAGTGTAGCTTTGATTTGACCAGTGGTCGTTTTGCTCTGAGCGTGTAGTTGTAGTCCTATACTTAACAATTGAAATGCTGCCTTTCTTTAGAGACGGAAGCGGAATGAGCAGTTGTTGTTGATCTGTAAAAGTATTTTCACTATGAGTATCAAGTAGCTTTGTTAACTTAGGGTCGACATTGACGAGTTCACCTTGTGGAGAAATGGTCGTGGCAGCAATGATATCAACCTGTTGTTCATATCTGTCGAAATAGATCGATTTTGACCCGTATTCCTTGGTGTCTGTAAAGTCCGGATAATAGTCGACAATAGTTACGATACGTTCGACGTTTCTGGCTTGTATATCGAAATATTGCTGGTACAACAACCTTGTCATTGTATCGGTGTTAGCCACTGAGTCCTTCAGCACATTTGCTTGTTCTATTAGTGTTCGATTTGCAGTTAGATCTTGTTGCCAAACAACACTTTCCTTTTGGTCTGCTGCAATGGCCCCAAAACTCACTAAAGTGAAGATAATTAACTTTTTCATCGTGTTTTGAACTCCCTGACCATCTGAGTGATCTCTTGACTACTTTGTGAAAAAGAATAGGGTGAGCCAGCGTATATACCTATAATTTCATACGTTTTGTTTGCGGTTTCAATAACACTAACAAACCCCACTTGATCTTCACCATTTGCTTGTCCGCTACAAATAAGGTCAACCTTTACAGACAGTTGGTCACTTAACAGGTATTTATCCTGGTGACATTTTGTTTGCGATAGCTCGTTTTCTACCCAACTTCGTCTAGCGTGAATATGCTCATCAAGCAGGTCAAACTTTTCGTCATAAGTAAATAACATTAGATAGCTCGATGTATTGATGTTACTAAACTCAGCTTCAGCGCTACCGTCAGAGTAGGTGCCTATTTCATCCTGATACCATCCGTCTTCAAAGAAACTGAGTGATGCTATTTGATCTTGAGAGATGGAAATGGAAGTGTTTTTTTCAAGTCTTGGCGTATCTTTATATTTGTATATATCAATAAGCTCGGAAGCAATTGCGATGATGTAGAGAGGCACAAAGATAACGGTAAACAGCCATTTGAGGATAACTTTAATTTTGTGTTCTTTAGTCCAGTTAACATTAGGTATCGCATGTTTCAGGGTCGATATACGCTTGGCAAACAAAGAGAAGCTAACGGAAAAAATGGTGAGTATCAGTACGTCGAGCCATACTGGGCTATGTAAGCTTGATGATATTGCTAAATAAGTACTACTTAGTAACATCAACATCACGATTAGAGCGTTGAACTTCTTACTATGAGGAGAGCGGTATTCAGCTTCGAGTTCATTTAAAGCTGTATGCAACGCCGGTAGACTAAATAATGAAATGACGGGTGTTAAAGAAAACAACCACAACCACGGTGTAAACCTTTTCTTTCCTAGCTTGTTAAATTCGTGTGTTCGAAATATGAAATAGAAGCTGGAGTAACTGCCAAAAGTAGCAAAACTGAGCAAGAACTCCCATATAAAAGAGCGAGTTTGATTAAGCCTTATATTGTTTGTAGACGTTGTATGGTGTACCGAAGAGTCGGTATTGTTTTCAATTGTAATCGCGGTGTCAGACATTAGAGCAAATCCTTGTTATTTGCCCCAAAGCTAAAGGTTTATTTTATATATATCAATATTAAGTTATTTATTTATTGATTTTTATTTTGTATGTTAATTCATGGCTTTGCGTATTGTGATGCACTCATTATGGCTACATTAACAAAAAAGCCCCGCTATAAAAGCGGGGCTTGAGTAACTAAAAGTCAGCTGACTTACATGACGCGCATGCCTGGCTGGGCACCTTCGTGTGGTTCTAGGATCCAAAGATCGCTGCCACCCGGGCCCGCTGCTAGTACCATGCCCTCAGACATACCAAACTTCATCTTACGTGGTTTAAGGTTTGCCACCATAACCGTGTGCTTACCAATCAGATCTTCAGGCTTGTAAGCTGACTTAATGCCTGCAAATACCTGACGGACTTCACCACCGATATCCAGCTTCAATTTGAGAAGTTTGTTTGCTTTTGGCACTTCTTCACACTCAACGATCTTAGCGATACGAAGATCAACTTTGGCAAAGTCATCGAATTCGATTTCGTCTGCAATTGGCTCTTTATCAAGTTCCGTCTGGCTTGCTTGGTTCTTTGCTGCTTCTGCCGCTTCTTTTGCTGCAACTTCCGCTGCTGCATCTTCTTTTGAAGCTTCAACCATGGCTTCAACTTTCTTAGGATCGATGCGATTGAACAGTGCTTTGAACTTAGTGATTTCGTGACCCGTTAGTGGAGCAGCGATACCTTCCCAAGTCAGTTCTTCGTTTAGGAAGCCTTCCGTTCGTGCTGCAAGCTCTGGCATGACTGGTTTCAGGTAAGTCATTAGAACGCGGAATAGATTAATACCCACAGAACAGATGTCTTGTAGTTCTTGGTCTTTACCTTCTTCTTTGGCTACAACCCACGGTGCTTTTTCATCAACGTATTGGTTGGCTTTGTCTGCCAGTGCCGTGATTTCACGGATAGCACGGCCAAACTCACGAGTTTCGAAAAGCTCTGCAATACGATCAGCAGCAGCAACGAATTCGTTGTATAGCTCTGGCTCAGCGAAGTTTTCAGACAGCTTGCCTTCGAAACGCTTACTGATGAAGCCTGCGTTACGAGACGCTAGGTTAACAATCTTGTTGACCACGTCTGCGTTCACACGCTGAGTGAAGTCTTCAAGGTTAAGATCGAGATCATCGATACGACTGTTTAGCTTAGCGGCGTAGTAGTAGCGTAGACACTCTGGGTCTAGGTGGTTCAAGTAAGTAGCGGCTTTGATGAATGTGCCTTTCGACTTAGACATCTTCGCACCGTTTACGGTTACGTAGCCGTGCACAAATACGTTGTTTGGCTTTCGGAAACCACTGCCTTCAAGCATTGCCGGCCAGAATAGCGAGTGGAAGTAAACAATGTCTTTACCAATGAAGTGGTAAAGCTCAGTTGTGCTGTCTTTCTTCCAGTACTCGTCGAAGTCTAGGTCATCGCGCTTGTCACATAGATTTTTGAATGAACCCATGTAGCCGATAGGGGCATCTAGCCAAACGTAGAAGAACTTGTCTTTCTCACCTGGGATTTCAAAGCCGAAATACGGCGCATCACGAGAGATGTCCCACTGTTGAAGACCAGACTCAAACCACTCTTGCATCTTGTTTGCTGTTTCAGCTTGAAGTGAGCCAGAGCGAGTCCACTCTTGGAGCATGCTTTCGAACTGAGGTAGGTCGAAGAAGAAGTGCTCAGAGTCTTTCATCACTGGTGTCGCACCAGATACTGCTGACTTAGGATCAATCAGTTCAGTTGGGCTGTACGTTTCACCACAGTTGTCACAGTTGTCACCGTATTGCTCTTCTGACTTACACTTAGGGCAAGTACCTTTTACGAAACGGTCCGGTAGGAACATCTCTTTTTCAGGGTCAAACAGCTGAGAGATAGTGCGGCTAGAGATAAAGCCATTCTTTTTCAGCTCTAGGTAAATGTGTGAAGCCAGCTCACGGTTCTCTTCAGAGTGTGTGCTGTGGTAGTTATCAAAGCTAATATCGAAGCCAGCGAAGTCTTTCTGGTGCTCTTCACTTACTGCAGCGATCATCTCTTCTGGCGTAATACCCATCTGTTGTGCTTTTAGCATGATTGGCGTGCCGTGAGCATCGTCAGCACAGATGAAGTTTACAGTGTTGCCACGTAGGCGTTGGTAGCGAACCCAGATGTCAGCTTGAATGTGCTCAAGCATATGACCTAGGTGAATCGAACCGTTAGCGTACGGAAGGGCACAAGTGACCAGTAGTTTTCTTGGATCGTTTGCCATACTTAATAATCGCTTCTTAAGGTGTATAAAAATAGAGAGTAATACTACCTTATCCCACCAGTGACTCCAAGGAGTCATCAGCGTGATTACCTTAGTTTTTTCGGGGTTCAGTCCTGCGCCGCTCAGTGCTACGATTAGATGCATAAGGAGGACCTATGCGTCAGTTCACTTCAAAGCAAGATTTCTGTACTTGGTTAAACCAATTTGAGCACCCGAGTTTAGCTCCGCAATGGGCATCTGTGGCAAATATTGTCACGGTTGGAGCTAACGCTATCCAAATCGCGATTCCCTTCGCCGCCAAAGCGTTGGTTAGCGATTTGTCAGAGTGGGTTCATGATCAGCAGCAAAGTGGTGGGGTCACCGCTTTTGAGTGTGAGATTTCTGTTGAACCTAAACCATTGGAAACTCATGTTGTGCATGAAGTCAAAGGTGTCAAAAATGTCATTGCAGTCACATCTGCGAAAGGTGGTGTCGGCAAATCGACAACTTCAGTTAACCTAGCGCTTGCCATGGCGCAATCTGGAGCAAAAGTCGGGCTACTTGATGCGGATATTTATGGCCCGTCCGTACCCATGATGTTAGGTCAGCAACAGGCAACACCAGTCGTTCGCGATGACAAGTGGATGCAGCCTATTGCTGCGCATGGCATTTATACACATTCGATTGGTTATCTGGTGTCGAAGGATGAAGCAGCAATCTGGCGCGGGCCGATGGCCTCCAAGGCGCTGGCTCAACTGTTGAATGAGACGGAATGGCCTGAGCTAGATTATTTGGTGATCGATATGCCGCCGGGGACAGGAGATATCCAACTGACACTTGCGCAGCAAATTCCAGTGACTGGAGCTGTGATAGTCACTACGCCACAAGATCTCGCATTAGCCGACGCGCGCAAAGGTGCGGCTATGTTTGAGAAGGTACAAGTACCTGTATTAGGGTTAGTTGAGAACATGAGTTATCACATTTGCAGTCACTGTGGTGGTAAAGAACACATCTTTGGTGCTGGAGGGGCTGAGAAAATGTCGAGTGAGTATGGTCTTGACTTACTGGCTCAAATTCCTTTGCACATCTCTATGCGTGAAGACATTGATAATGGCTGTCCAACGGTGGCTGCGCGCCCAGACTCCGAACATGCCGCTCAATACATTCAACTAGCTGAATCCGTCTGTGCTCGAATGTACTGGTATGGTAAAGAAAAGCCCGCTTCTATCCAATTTACCATGGTCGAGTAACGATAAAACGAGTGCTTTTTAAGCACTCGTTTCTTCATCTTATGGCCTGTAAACGTTTGCGTTGAGCTTATTTATTCCATTTGTAGGTTTGGGTTAAATACTCACTAGTAACTGCAAGCCGAACTCCCTATAATCAGGCGGTTTATCTATTACACACTAATACACAATGTGCGCTTTATGCACACTGCTAGTATTAGAATATGACACCAATTCAATTCATCGGGTGCAAGAATAATGTCTGATAATAATCAATGCGTCATCGTCGGTATTGCTGGCGCGTCTGCTTCTGGAAAAAGTTTAATCGCCAGCACTATCTATAACGAACTTCGTGAGAAAGTGGGCGATCATCAAATTGGTGTGATTACGGAAGATTGCTACTACAACGATCAGGGTCACCTGAGCATGGAAGAGCGTGTTAAGACCAACTACGACCACCCGAGCGCGCTGGATCACGATCTTTTGTGTGAGCATCTTGAAATGCTGACTCGTGGTGAAGCTGTCGAAGTACCAGAGTATAGCTACACGCACCACACACGCACAGACAATACCTCATCGATGACACCAAAAAAGGTGATCATTCTGGAAGGTATTCTTCTTCTGACTGATCCACGCTTACGTGATTTGATGCACGCGACCGTGTTTATGGACACCCCTCTCGACATTTGTCTGCTACGCCGTGTGAAGCGTGATGTGGAAGAGCGTGGTCGTACTATGGAATCCGTGCTGAAGCAATATCAAGAAACGGTACGTCCTATGTTTATGCAGTTTATCGAACCGTCAAAACAGTACGCGGATATCATTGTCCCTCGTGGTGGAAAAAACCGTATTGCGATCGACGTACTGAAAGCGCATATTGCAAAACTTTTGAAAGCTTAACCCTTTGTCTCATTCAGACGCTTTATTTTTTACGCAAGAAGTGGCACTTTAAGTGCCACTTTCTTTTATGTTTCATAAACGTTTTTCGACAAGACTTATAATTGGGGTATTTGTCCACCAATACCCGAATAGCAAGGACAATGCTGATGAAGAAACTGTTGCTATATATAGCGATTCCTCTAGTAATCATTATCGGTGCACTATTGGCACTGGTGCTGTTGGTTAACCCAAACCAATTTAAACCCCTCATTGTTGAGCAGGCGCAAAAACAAACAGGCCTTGAGCTAATCATTGAAGGCGATATCAGCTGGCAATTCTACCCGTCTATCGGCTTTGAGCTAGGCAAAACAGAACTGCGTAATCCGCAGGGTTTTAGCCAGCCAAATATGTTTAAAGTTGACACGGTAGGCGTAGATGTTTCTGTTATGCCTTTACTCAGTCAACAACTTGAAATTGGCAATGTTACTCTCACGGGTGCTGAGTTTTACCTCGAAACACTCAAAGATGGTCGAAAGAACATTGATGTATTGACTCAGGCTCAAACTACGCAGGTGGAGGCCGCCGCAACGGCAACGGATACACCAAGCCCCGAAGCATCTACGGAAAACGCTCCGTCAGAGTCAAGCCCAAGTCCTGTCTCTGCTTGGACGATTAATCTTGCAGGAGTCACCGTCTCCAATGCTGCGGTTGAAATCCAAGATAAACAGGCAGGCTCTTACACTAAGCTCTACGACGTGTCGCTTAACTTGTCTGAGTTTGCTATCGACACTTGGACCAAAGCAGAATTTGCTGCCAAAGGCGAAAACAACCAGCAAAAATTCACGGCGCAAGGCAGTGCTGAATTTAAGCTAGCAAAAGGCTTTGCTGAGTATGCGTTGCGTAATATTGATCTCAATGCGAGCTTTAGTGATCCGGCAACCAAGATGGATTCAATCAAGCTTGGGTTAGAAACGTTTGAGTTTGATAAAGCAAACGCTTTGACTTACAGCCTTGCAGGTCAAGCGGCTGGTCTCGACATCAATATGAAAGGCGCAGGTGCGCTGATGGTCGACACCGCGATTTCTAAAGTGGTGATGAATAAGCTGACTTTGGATGCGACATTCAAAGGTGATGCACTGCCTCAATCGCCAATGAAAGTGGATATGGCCTCTGATTTGACGTTTGACCTGACGAAAAGCCACTTGAGCTTTGTGTTAGAGACATTAACCGCCAATGCACTGGCTTTTGATGGTAAAGCGGATGTAACGCTAGGTGATATTCCAAAAGTGCGTTTTGCTCTGCACAGTCCTAACATCGATTTGGATGAGTTTCTTGGTCTGAATAAGCCAGCAGAGAATGCTTCACAACCTGATACATCGGGTCCAGCAAATACAGACTCGACAAGCTCTAATAGCGACCCTGTATCTACAAATAGTGCTGCTGCATCGTCAAGTAAGCCACAAGCTGAAGTAGAACCTGATTTGTCAGCGTTGAAGACGTTGGACGTCAAAGGTGACATCACTATTGATAAGTTCAAAGCCAGCAACGCCAGAATGCAAAACGTCACAGCGAGCTTCTATGTCAATCGAGGGATTGCAGAGTTGACATCGTTCTCGTCAAACTTGTACCAAGGTTCAATTACTGCAACCGCTAAATTGGATGCACGTAAGAGCCCAGCATCTTACACAGCGAAGAAGCAAATCAAAGGTGTTAAAGTTCTGCCACTACTCAAAGACGTGGCAAACAATGACATGCTGGAAGGTACGGGCAACATTGATGTTGACGTTAAAGGCAGCAGTCTGACCCCAACGGGTATTCAGAAAAACTTGGTCGGGACTGTAGGTATTAACTTCACCGATGGCGCCGTTAACGGTATCAACGTTGCACAATTGATTCGTGAAAACTACGCCAAAATAAAAGGCCAGAAAGTTGAGTCTAGCAATGAGACACAAAAGACGGACTTTAGTGCGATGAAGGCGACGCTGAAACTGAACAAGGGTAATGTCTCGACCAACGATTTAACGATGCAATCACCACTGTTGCGTATTCGTGGCAACGGTAGTGCCAATTACCTGAACCAAACCGTTGATTTCACCGTCAGTACTTCAATTGTCGGTTCTCTAGAGGGGCAGGGTGGCAAAGACATTGATGAGTTACGTGATGTGACGATCCCAATCAACATTTCTGGCTCTTGGCAGCAGCCTAAATTCAAGCTGGTTTTCGATGATGTTCTGAAGCAAAAAGCGCAGAAAGAAATTGATCGCGGTCTGAAGAAACTTGATGAGAAGCTGGGTGAGAAAATCAAAGATGAAAAGACCAAAGAAGTGATCAATGGTTTACTGAAAGGTTTGTTCAACTAATCGATTTGGATAGCAGTTGAAAGCGCACCCAAGGGTGCGCTTTTTATTTGGCGTCCGTTTATAACGTTACCATAAATGCTTGCAGATTCACCGGACGAATGTGCCTAGGTTGAAGGGAGGGGAAATGAAAACGTTGTTCTATCACCTAGTCTTCATTTTTGAACACCGTAGATGATTACCAATCAACACCCTTAAGTGCCTTCACTCCGGACTCAAAGGCATGCTTAACGTTCTTCACTTCAGAGACAGTATCTGCCATTTCGATCAAAGTGCGATGTGCGCCACGACCAGTGATCACCACGGATTGCATTTTGGGGCGCTTGTTCAATGCTTCTACGACTTCGTCAAGCTCAACGTAACCGTAGCTGACCATATAAGTGAGTTCATCGAACAGAACCACATCGATAGATTCATCGGTCAGCATTCGTTTACACTCTTGCCAGACTTTTTGTGCGGCTTCAGTATCGGTGGTCTTATTCTGAGTTTCCCAAGTAAAACCCGTCGCCATCACTTGGAATTCAACCCCGAGCTTCTCTAGCAAATTACGCTCACCGTTGTCCCATGTCCCCTTAATAAACTGGGCGACGGAACACTTGAGGCCATGACCTACAGCACGGGCAATAGTACCAAATCCGGAAGTGGATTTACCTTTGCCGTTACCCGTGATGACCAGTAGCAAACCTTTTTCTTCCTGAGCAGCCGCTACTTTTGCGTCGATTTGCTGTTTTACTTTTTGCTGACGCGCTTTATGTCGTTCTTGCTTTGAATTTTGATCAGGCATGAATCATTCCCTAAGTGAGTTTAGCCTTATCATAACCAAAAAAAATGCTGCTAAATACCAGCAATCATTGTGTCATTTCAAATGTCTACCACCATCGAGATGGATATTCCTGCCAGTCATGTATTTGCTAGACAGGATAAAACGAACGGCTTCTACTATCTCTTCAAAGCCTGCTTCTCTGGGGATGAGCGCTTTGGCGAGGGCCTTTCGTTTGTAGGCTTCATCATCATGCTGATTAAACTTGATCAGGGCTGGGGAAATGGTGTTCACCTTAATATTTGGCGCTAACATAGCTGAGAATGAAAGTGTTAGGTTATTGAGCGCAGCTTTACTTGCCGCATAGGCTGCGTGCTTTTTGCTGCCTTTTTCAGCGACATAATCACTGATGTGGATAATGTCACTACTGTCTGGCCCCTGATTAAGTAAGCCTTGCAGTGCCAAGTTCATTTGATACGGGGCGCTGACATGAATCGCCATCATTTTTTGTAATATCTGAGCGTGATTACTAGAATCCGCTGGCTTATCAGGGTACCAGTCTGAAGCATTGTGAATAATGCACCTTAGCTGGGCGTATTCATTGTTGAGGTATTGAATAAAGGCATCAATGCTTTGTTGATGATAGAAGTCAACCTGATGTAAATCGGCCCCTTGCGCTTGCAAAGATTCGAGCTCAGGGTAGACGGTACGATAAGTACCAACGACCCTGTACTCATTAGCAAGAAAATCTTGTGCTAAGGCTAACCCCAATCTTTTACCAACGCCCGTGATCACTACCGTTCCTTTCATCCTAAAAACTCCGCACGGGTCTGTGGATTGGTTTTGAAAATACCGCCCAGTGCCGTAGTCGATGTTTCCGAGCTGGTGTCCATTACACCTCGAGACTTGACGCAGTAGTGCGTTGCTTTTATCGACACCGCAACATTTTCTGTTTCCGTTAGGGTCTGAATCGCGACTAAGACCTGCTGAGTGAGACGCTCTTGTACCTGTGGACGCTGTGCAAAGAAGCGTACGATACGATTGATTTTTGACAACCCCAAGATCTTGTTGTCTGGTATGTAGGCGACCTGAGCTAGGCCGTCGATAGTAATAAAATGGTGCTCGCAGGTCGATGTGAGGTTCACATCTGATACTTTGACCATCTCATCCACGGCCATTTTGTTTTCAATCACACTGATCTTGGGAAAGTTTTGGTATTCCAGACCAGAGAAAATCTCATGCACGTACATTTTTGCAATGCGGTGGGGGGTTTCAGACAAGCTGTCGTCGGTAAGGTCCAGCCCTAATGTACTGACTACTTCAGTAAGTAAGCCTCGAATACGATGGTACTTTTCATCTGACGTCATGTCGGATGGAACGAGTGGCGTTTCCAACCCCCGTGCGATTAACGCTTGTTGTACTTTGTGCGCTTCTGGTGAAATCATGCTTGCTCTCCTGCTTCTGCTTTGTAGTTCAAGGTCAGAGAAACAGAGTCTGCAAATCTCAAAGCATGAGGTTTGTCGATTTTTACTTGAGCATATGAGACCCAAGGGTGATCGACACAGATCCCAAGAACATCACTGGTCAACTTTTCCAGCAGTAAGAAACGGCCGTTTTCGACGTGGTGAATAATGCCTTTACAGATGGTCTTGTAATTCAAAGCGTTGTCAATATTGTCTTCTAAGCACAGTTTGTTAGCCGGGTAGTGAATTTCTGCGTTGATAATGATGTCTTGCTGCTTGGTTTTCTCTTCTTCGTTGAACCCAATATAGGTACGAAGTCTGAGATTGGTGATTGTTATTATGGCATTGTGATTCATCTTAACTTCCCAATTTAGGATTACGGTAATCTCTACGTAATAGTAGCTTGCTGAGATCAGTTTGCATTTGGAAAGGTGTAGATGTGAATCTAAGCACGCTTTAGTGATGATTTATGCCATATGTGATCAGTCTTTTTTACCTGTTGAGTGTCTTTGTCGTACTCTCTCCAAAGTTGTGCATAGGTCTTTGTTGTGAGTGGATGGATATCATCAGGGATAATGTCTGCAAGCGGGCGAAGTACAAAGGCGTTTTCAGTAATTTCTCCTCGTGGGAGTTCTACGCCATCAATGATACCGACCAGATCATCGAAAGTAAGTATGTCGAGATCCAGTGTTCTGGAGGCGAATTTCTCTCCAATTCTTACGCGACCACTATCATCTTCAATCTGTCTGAGTATGTTTGCTAGTTCGCTTACGGATTGAGAGCACTCAAATCCTACGACTAAATTGAGGAAGTTTTCGCCTTTAAAACCCACAGGAACACAGTCGTAAAGGTTGGAAACGGTCAGAGGCGCGAAAAAGTGCTCAAGTGCGTTCAACGCTTGACTAACGTGAAACTCTCTGTCGATGTTGCTGCCAATACTGACGGTAACGTAATGCATGGTTGATGTCCTATCCGGTTTATGAGTCACAACGTGGGTCGGTAAACTCGTTCATTCTCTCGCAAGTGGCAAACGTGCAATCACTGTGACAAGTCGATGATATTTTGTGTTCATCAGCTTGGTGAGAAAGCTTGATATTGTGAGGTTTAGCGTTACGACTAGCATTGCCCGGTCGGGACCCACTCATGTATTTAAGACCAAGTCGTACACGATTTCTACATTTTGCTATCTCTCTTCAATGAGCGTCACAATCAATGCTGGTTCTTCAGTCGTTGCGACTTGAATAGCCATTTGGTCTACGGAGGGTTGGGCTAAAAAGATCATCCATCGACTGACCGCCGATGTGCGCAAAAACAGACGATGAGCTCTGACTTTGTGACAATGGTGTGGGTTACTTTAGGTGAAAATGCCTCCTCTAAGCCGAAGTTTGATAGCAGGTTTTAATGCTAAAATAATGTGCATGTTGGGCATGACAATTTTAGGAGTAACACTATGAAAAATCGAAATAAACCATCAATACTTGTCGTGTGTATGGGGAACATTTGTCGTTCTCCAACCGGAGAAGCGATTCTGCGAGCGAAAGCAGAGCAAATGGGCGTAGATGTCGAAGTCGATTCGGCTGGTACCATTGGCTACCACCAAGGTAACCCTCCAGATCCCCGCTCGCAAGCTGCGGGAGAACAAAGAGGTTACTCATTTCAAGGGATTCGTTCTCGCCAAGTGGTCGATAACGATTTTGAGTATTTCGATCTGATTTTAGCAGCGGATAAAGACAACTTAGCCGATTTAAAAGCACAATGCCCTTTACAGCATCAAGGTAAGATCCGGCTGTTTCTTAGTTTTGGCGAAGCCGCTGAAGAAGAAATCCCAGATCCTTATTACGGTGGAGACAAGGGATTTGAATTGGTGCTGGACTTGATCGAAGAAGCGTCAGAAAAGCTTCTTCGGTCCCTTTAGTTTAGGCGGCCATCACGCGGCCGCTGAAATAATCGTTTGAGACAATGTATTCTGTATTGCGGATCAGTTCATCGTGGATTTCAGCCCACTGTGTTTCTTCTTGTTCGTAGCAAGGGACCACACCACCGACGCGAATGTTAAACGGCGTGAGTTCTTTAGCCCAGCTCTGAGTAAAGCCGGCAACCATAGAGGTTGCGTTCTCAAACCCTGATAAATCATGGTAATTCGCGTGAGCAATCACATTTACAATCACGCCATTTTTTTTGTCTTGACGCATTTTTTCTGCCGTAGCTTGGCCAAAGCTAAACAATGTTGCGGCCATTAGAGATAAATGCTGCGTAAAAACATCTCCGGCCCGCTCATCAAAGAGCTTGGGCATCGCCTGACTGGTCAACGCATTGATCAACACATTGGGTGATTGATGAACCGATTGATCAATAAATCTGAACAGTGAGTGGATAGAATCCATGGAATGATCTGGCAAAGCATATTGATATATATCAGGGGAAATGGCTTTACAACGCACGAAGGTTTCGTTCAATTGCACTGCACTTTTGTCGCATAAAATGACGGTGGCACCTAGTGAAGCAAAGTGCGTAGCGAGTGTACTACCAAGCTGTGAGCCTGCCGAAGTGATTAAAATCACGGCACTTTTTATATCCATATAGAGAGCCTCCGTCCATAGCTGAAAAGGTTGTCCACATAGCATGGTAGATTAGTTGTTGCTTAAGTGTGAATAAGCTCAAATAACTTGTGCATATCTTGTGCTTAAAGTAAATAATTTGCGCTCATTCACATTTATAAGTGATAGGTTGAGTATTGAGTGGCGTAAGCCACAGAATTATGTGATCTCGCTAGATCTTTAAACTTGCGTTTGGATCTGGAAGGTGCGCTGAGCTTTGATCAACTGGTTGTAGAGATCAATTGGTATAAGCTCCTTAGCCTCTTTTTCACCTAGTTGTCGGCGCTGATGCCCAGATAAATTATTGTAAATCTCTTCGGGAAGGTCGTGCGTATCTTCTGGCAGGTAGGTCAAAACTTCTGGGTGAAGGTAGTGAGTGAGTTTGGCGCTCGGCAATCCCGCGCGATGAAACATATCGGCTTGCATCGCTGAAATCGGGTAGGAGCTCTGGTCAGAACGAATTTGCTGGGGAGGCGGTATTTCGAAGCGACGCCGCAACGCTTTTTCTGTCGTGTCTTGTTCGTTTACTTTCTCGATAGGTGTGTTATCACGAACGTCGTCAGAAAACATCGACAGAATCAAGGCGAAGTCGGCGCGACGTCCTTCATGAACAGCATGGTTAATCCCCTTGCCGAACTGAAGTTCGTTAATAATGCCTGCTTTGTCTAGAGTGTGAATCTGAGTTTGCATGTTACCTCGCTTGATGACTATGTAGCGGCAATATCGAGGTGAACTTTAGGGGAAATAACTGACTAGAAAAGAAAAAAGCCAGCGAAGTGCTGGCTTTTTAAGCGACTAAACTTATCATCCTATAGGCAAGGATTATTTAGCTAGGTTTTCTGCTACGAAGTCCCAGTTAACTAGTGCCCAGAAACCATTCATGTAGTCTGGACGAACGTTACGGTAATCGATGTAGTAAGCGTGTTCCCACAGGTCAACAGTAAGAAGTGGCGTTGTACCTTCTTCTGTTAGAGGTGTCGCTGCGTTAGACGTGTTTACGATCTCTAGAGAGCCATCAGCTTTCTTAACTAACCAAGTCCAAGAAGAACCGAAGTTGTTGATAGCAGAGTCTGTGAATTTTGCTTTGAACTCTTCGAAAGAACCGAATGCAGCATTGATTGCGTCTGCAACAGCACCTGTTGGCTCGCCACCTGCGTTTGGCGCTAGACAGTGCCAGTAGAACGTGTGGTTCCAGATCTGTGCAGCGTTGTTGAATACACCGCCAGTAGAAGTCTTGATGATGTCTTCTAGTGATTTACCTTCGAACTCTGTGCCTGGGATAAGACCGTTCAACTTAACGACGTAAGTGTTGTGGTGTTTACCGTGGTGGAAATCTAGAGTCTCTGCTGAGATATGTGGTTCTAGTGCGTCTTTTGCGTAAGGAAGAGCTGGTAGTTCAAATGCCATTGCTCGATTCTCCATTGATATGAAAGAGTTAAACTCTTTCGATTGCTTCCAGTGTTATTTATTATTCATGGCTCGCCAAAAAGCCAACCATGTAATTCTGCTGACTTGGGTATAGTCTAACAAGTTTTTACTTTAATAAAAGCGCCTCGACAAATTTCTTTCTTCTATAAAACCGCAGATATTATAGGCTTTTTATTCTCAGCCAATGGTTTAAAATGGGCGAATCACTGGCAGTCACTCCATGAAGAGGAAGTAATGGAAACCATCGACAAAATCAAACAACAAATCGAAGAGAACGCTATCCTTCTTTACATGAAAGGTTCTCCAAAGCTACCTAGCTGCGGCTTCTCATCTCAGGCATCACAAGCACTAATGGCGTGTGGTGAAAAGTTCGCTTACGTAGATATTCTACAAAACCCAGATATCCGTGCTGAGCTACCTGCCTACGCACAATGGCCGACATTCCCACAACTTTGGGTTGAAGGTGAGCTGATTGGTGGTTGTGACATCATTATTGAGATGTTCCAGAAAGGTGAACTTCAGCCTCTGATCAAAGAAGCAGCCGAGCGCGCTGGTACGGATGAAGAATAACTGAAAACCACTGTCTAAATTTACAGTTTTTCTTGATTTTTAAGGGCCACATTCGATAATGTGGCCCTTATTGTATCTGCCTGATTAAGTTTTATGACACGTCTGTTTATTGCTGAAAAACCGAGTTTGGGTCGAGCTATCGCTGCGGCCCTGCCTAATCCGCAGAAGAAAGATCAAGGCTTTATTCGTTGTGGCAATGGCGACGTAGTGACGTGGTGTATTGGTCACTTGCTAGAGCAGGTAGAACCAGACGCCTACGATGATAGATATAAAAAATGGAATCTGGCTGATTTGCCAATCGTTCCAGAACACTGGCAATTACGTCCTCGCAAGTCGGCCTCTAAACAGCTGACAGTGGTTAAGAAACTGCTCAAAGAGGCGTCTGAAATTGTTCATGCTGGCGATCCGGATCGTGAAGGCCAGTTGTTGGTGGATGAAGTGTTGGATTACTGCAAAGTCAGTAAGACGAAAAAAGAAGCCACGCAACGCTTATTGATTAGCGACCTCAACTTACCAGCAGTTAAACGCGCGCTGAATCAGATGCGCAGTAACCGCGAGTTTATTCCTCTTTCGGTTTCCGCTCTTGCTCGCTCCCGAGCTGACTGGCTGTATGGGATGAATATGTCCCGCGCTTATACGCTACTGGGGCAAAAAGCGGGCTATCAGGGGGTGTTGTCAGTCGGCAGAGTTCAGACGCCCGTGCTTGGGTTGGTGGTTCGTCGTGATGAAGAGATCGAGAACTTCGTTCCTCGTGACTATTTTACCTTACATGCCTTGATCCCCTATCAGGATGGCAATAGTGCGTTTGATATCCGTGCTCGCTGGAAACCGAGTGAAGCATGTAAGCCTTGGCAAGATGAAGAGGGGCGGGTTCTCAATCGTAAACTGGTCGAGAACGTTGCCAATCGCATTACGAATCAGCCTGCCAAGGTGGTCGAGTCGGAGCAAAAACAAACTAAGCAATCGGCTCCTTTACCTTATTCTCTCTCTGCGTTACAGATTGACGCAGCCAAGCGTTTTGGCATGAGTGCTCAACAGGTCTTAGATACCTGCCAATCTTTGTATGAAAAGCACAAGCTCATTACTTACCCTAGGTCAGATTGCCGATACCTGCCGATGGAACATTATGGACAGGCCAACAGTGTCTGCGATGCGATTTCGAATAACTGTAACGAGTTAGGTCAGGCGGTTCATGGCGCTGATTTAAGCCTCAAATCCAAAGCATGGAATGATAAAAAAGTGGACGCGCACCACGCGATCATTCCCACGCCTAAAAAGGCTTCCGTAAATGCGCTGTCAGGCAATGAGATGAAAATCTATCAGCAAATTGCTCGCCAGTATCTAATGCAGTTTTATCCAGCGGCGGTTTATGCAGAGGCGAAGCTGGTGTTTGACATTGCTGGCGGGACTTTTATTGCCAAAGGTCGCCAGCTTGTTTCGGCTGGCTGGAAAGCGTTGATGGGAAAAGTGGATGATGACGACACGGGCGTTGACGCGGTTCCCCCGCTTGATGAAGGCACAGTACTGACTTGTCGCGAAGGCGAGATCAAAGACCGTAAGACTGAGCCACCTAAGCACTTTACTGAAGCGACTTTACTGCAAGCGATGACAGGCATTGCCCGTTTTGTTGAAGACAAAGAGCTGAAAAAAATCCTCAAAGAAACCGATGGCCTAGGTACCGAAGCGACTCGCGCAGGGATTTTGGATACGCTGTTTAAGCGTCAACTGCTGCAACGACAGGGTAAAACTATCCTCAGTTCACCAGCGGGAAGAGGGCTAGTGCATGCATTGCCTTCCGAGTCGACTTATCCTGATATGACGGCACATTGGGAGCATCAGCTTCAAGGAATGGCTGAACGTAATCAAGCCTACAGCCCATTTATGCAGGCATTGCAAACGCGTATTGACGGTTTAATGCAGCAAGTCAAAGGCGGCGAAGTGCCTGAGTCGCTGCGTCATCTTCCTAAGGTGGAACGACCTGCCTTTAAGCGTAAGCGGAGAAGCAGTTCGAAAGCTGGTGGTCAGAAACGTGCGACCACGCGTCGTAAGAGCAGTTAATGCTCATTGCCGATAGTTCGTTGATACTCTCTTGGTGTGACGCCAAACTTTTCTCTAAAGCGCTGACGGAAGCGTTCCTCAGACTGATAACCGCACATTTGCGCTAACTGGTAGCCATCATATGGATGTTTTTGCATCAATTGCAATGCATGGTTAAGGCGCACCTGCGCCAGTAATTGCCGATACTGACTGCCTTCTTTTTTGAGCTTTCGGATCAGCGTTGCCCGGCTCATACCAAAATGATCAGCGACGCCTTCAAGAGAGTGATCGTCTGCTGGAGCGATGGAAAGGTATTGGGTGATAGTTTGTGTCAGTGATGCTTGGGCAGAGCGAAAAATTTTATGCAGAACGCCTTGTTCTGCCAACTGCTGATAAAGCGGCATTAACCAATACTGCTGAGTGCGGGGACTGCTCGCCTTTAAGTTAACTGTTGCAAGTGTATTGAGTGTGTCTCTGGTTGGTTTGTCGACCAAGTAGTAAGAGTGACTCGATGAGCGAGCGGTACTTTCGCTCAAGTCGAGCATTTCCTGACCAGGTAAATAGTGGAAGCTAAACACTCGTGATAGGAATGGCCCTTTTTCTGGAAGATTGGCAAAGTTCCATGAGCTGGCTGCGCTGCACAGTATGAGCGAGTCAGGCGTTAGCGTCACAGACTCTTCATGCCAGAACAGTCTTTTGTTGCCGGATAAAATCTGGATGATGCTAGGGGAGTGAATCGTCACATTTCTCAAAGCTTGTAAGTGCTGGGCACGAAACTCAGTGATCTGAAATTGGTGAGCCATCACTCCTCCTTCAATTAGCGGGTATAGGTCGCTGTCAGCGTCGTTTTCGCTATTGCGATGCTATTAAGGGTAAAGCCAACCACAGCCGCCGGTGTATCCTCACCCAATTCCAGCTTCGCTTTTGGTAGTGCCCAAACCGTGAACTGATAACGATGCATACCATCACCCGCAGGTGGACAAGCGCCACCAAAGCCTTTGGTGCCATAGTCAATACGGGTTTCTAAGCCACCTAGTTTGCTGATATCTGCCCCTCTAGGTAGCTGACTGACGCCAGCAGGAATATCGAGTGCAATCCAATGCCAGAAGCCACTTTCGGTCGGCGCATCTGGGTCGTAAGCCGTAATGGCGAAGCTCTTGGTACCCTTTGGTGCGCTTTGCCAGCTTAACTGCGGCGACAAATTATCACCTGAGCATCCCCAGCCAGCAAACTCGAAGGTCTTCTCCATTGGGTGACCTTCCTGAATATCCTGACTGGTTAGATCAAAGGCGAATGTGTTGCCTGACAGCATCAAGCCTGCTGTCATTAGTGCTAATGTGGTGGCTTTCATGTTGAGCTCCTTGGGTCTGATTTTATGTCAGTTTAACGAGCTCAATCTGAATTGTTGGGTCTTAAAGTATCACATTTAATCTAATGTTAGTTAAAAGTGATACTTTTTGTTGATTTTGATATTACCAAGGAAGTGCGCTGCCATCATAGTTGATAAATTTACCAGAGCGGCTGATATCGGCGCTCTCGATAACTTCAACCAGTCCCGCGGCAGAGGTTTGCGTATCAATTAACGCGTTTGGCCCGCCCATTTCTGTTTGTACCCAACCTGGGTGAAGCGCTAAAACGGTGAAACCTTGACTGGAAAGGTCGTTACTCAGGCTTTTCACTACCGAGTTAAGCGCGGCTTTGGATGAGCGGTAAATATAACCACCACCCGACGTATTTTCCGTCATGCTACCCACTTTAGAAGAGAGGCAGGCGATCTTTTTGAGCTGACCTCTTTGTAGATTGGGGAAAAGTGCTTCAACGAGTTTGAGTGGCGCGATGGTGTTAATTTCAAGTACTTTGCGCCACTCGTCGATATCGGTATGACCAAAGCTGTATCCTTTTGGCCCGTAATAGCCAGCATTATTGATCAGTACATCAAGTGCTGGTAGAGCGTTGGCGAACTCACTGAGACCTTGATAATCCGTCACGTCGAACGGATGACACGTCAGGTTGTCACCTTCCAGCTCAAGGAGCTCCTGCGAGCTTTTCTCTGAGCGATAGGTTGCGTGAACCTGCCAGCCTTGAGCAAGATAGTTTTTGACTAAGCTCAGCCCGATACCACGGTTAGCTCCGGTGATTAGAACCGTTTTCATGGAGAACTCCTGTAAAAGTATTTAGGCTATTTTGCTCAGCGGTCAACGTAAAATCAACCAGCCACCACGCAGAGAACAGTATCAGTGAAAACAAAGATATAGCGGCTACTGAACCGACGATGACTCCTAGCAGTACAAACAGTTTTAGACGATGCAAAATCTCAAACTACTTAAATGAAAACTATTACCATTTAAGGTAACTTGAAACCATGATGCAACTTGTTACCATACTAAAAACTCAAATATCGACGGATATCAATGATTCCACTGATTTATCACTCCATCTACTCAGAGCTGCCGTTACCTCAAGGTCACCGATACCCGATCCATAAGTACCGACTGTTATTCAATGAAATCGAAAAAGTGCGTTTTCGTGACGAGCAGTGGCGAACATTTTTTCACTATTGTAAACCCCAAGCGTTGACCCCTGATGAAGTGATTAAAACGCATTGTAAGCAATACGTGTCTGAACTGTTTTCTGGCCACCTGCCTGCAGCTCGGATGCGACGTATTGGTTTTCCGTGGAGTGAGTGCCTTATTGAACGTACGTTGACCTCGGCAGGTGGAACTTGCCTGACGGCTGAAAAAGCGATTGAACATGGTGTGGCTATCCACCTAAGTGGCGGATATCACCATGCGCATTATGATTTTGGCAGTGGGTTTTGTTTACTCAATGATTTGGTTTTGGCGGCGAAACGAGCATTAACCTATGAAAGTATCGACAAAGTGCTGATTGTTGATAGTGACGTTCACCATGGTGATGGAACAGCGACATTATGTGCCGATCACGATGACATAGTAACGCTCTCTTTTCATTGTGATAAAAACTTTCCTGCTCGCAAGCCAGACTCTGATATGGATGTGGCTTTACCCCGTGAAACCTGTGATGAAGAGTTTCTTAGCTCGTTTGCCTCAGTTGTCGAAATGGCGATTAATCTGCATCAACCGGATTTGATCCTTTATGATGCGGGCGTGGACATCCATCAAGACGACGAGCTGGGTTACTTCAATGTTTCTACTCAAGCTATTTACCAACGAGACGTTGCCATGTTTGAGCTGGCAAAGACAAACTCACTTCCGATAGGTTGTGTTGTTGGAGGCGGTTATCGAACGGATCACAGTGAATTGGTACCGATCCACATGCAGTTACTCAATGCGGCCTTTCAGGTCTATGGCAATCAATAAAGGTTAACAATGGAACAGAGAATTCGGGCGGCAGGTATACTCATCGACAATGACGCAATACTGCTTTTGAAAGTCAGAGACTTTACAGGAGAGTATTGGATCCCACCGGGTGGTGGCATGGAAGAGGGCGACAGAAGCTCAAAAGATTGCGTCGTGAGGGAATTTAAAGAAGAGGCTGGGCTAGATATTGAAGCCGGAGAACTGATTTGTGTACGTGAGTTTCTTGAAACACACAGAAACCGTTATCACTCCGAATTCTTCTATCATGTCTCACGCTATCATGGTGAGCCTCATATCGAGAACCTTGCAGGGCTTAACGATGAAGAATACATCCAGTCTGTGCAATGGGTGCCATTATCTGAACTGAACGACAAGCGGATGTATCCGAAAGAGCTTAAAGATAAAGTACTGGAACTGATTAAGACCGAGAGCTTTTCTACTCATCTTGGCAGTTACGCGCAAGGGGATCAGGAAGAACTCAATCAGCTATAGATTGGGTGGTATTGTGTGGATGATAGCAGGGCACCTGCAAGCCTTCGAACATACAGACCGACCAAGCGGCGCGCAAAGTTTTAGGTTTATCGCCGTCTTGGTCTATTGAAGCAGGGTGATGAAAATCCTCATCACCTCGGTTAAAGCACGCACTAATTAGCTGCCCACGTGCTGCCCAACGGCAATAAAGAAAGGGACATTAAACAAAACGTTGAAAGGGAAAGTGATCCCAAGTGACGCGGTAATCGACATGCCCGAGTTCGCTTCCGGTAAACTCTCTTTCATCGCTGCTGGTACGGCGATATAAGAAGCACTGGCTCCCAATACTGCCATTAGGGTAATGCCTCCGGCACTTAATTGTAGTGCTAGGCCAAGGGCTGTACCTGCGATACCTCCGAGCATTGGCATTAAAACCGCAAAGCTGACTAAAAACAGGCTATTTTTTTTCAACGCAGTTAACTGTTTGCCAGCCGTTAGGCCCATTTTCAACAGGAACAAAGCTAATACACCAGAGAACAGTTCTATAAACAATGGAGAGAGTTTGTGTACACTTTCCCCTCCAATATAGCCGATGATTAAGCTACCCATCATAAGAAGAATACTGGGGTTAGCGATTAGTTCCTTGCGGATAAACGCCGTGTTGATATGCCTCAGGCTTCCTTTTGCTAATAAAAGACCGACCAGAATGGCGGGCATTTCGAGTAAAACGACAAAAAGTGGGAAGTAAGCTTCATAACTGATGTTTGCTGCCTCTAGTAAGGCGACGGCGACGGCATAGGTTGCGACACTTACAGAACCGTAATGGGCTGCAATCGCACCAGCATTGATGTTATCCAACTGACCGAAAAACCTAAGTATTGGATAAGCCACTAATGGAATAGTAAGGCCAAATGCCACTACCGCCACTGACATAGTGAGAAGGTCGGGGTCAAGATGCTTTTGCAGCGCTATGCCTCCCTTGAGACCAATGGCGATCATTAAAACCAGACTGAGCGCTTTATACAGATTTTCGGGGAATGGGATCTTAGCTCCCACCAATTGAATGACGATACCGAGAATGAAAAATGCAACGACCGCATCTATGACCATGATTTATTTGCCCTTGCTCAAGTACGGCACAGCGACTGTGTGAGTACTGAACCCCATTTTACGTATACAAGATATGACTGCGTTCAACGAGGTGAACCCCATCAGTGCTACGGCGATAGCGACGAAGCCAGATGGCTTATAACCTATTGATACACCGTAAAAATAAAACATAGTCAACATAACAATAGTGATCGCTGACAGGGCTATATTTCGATAATTCATAACAGTCTCCTTAAATTTTCAGAGCATGTTACTTCTAAATTTAAATAGATTAAAATAGATAATATTAATAAAAATAATCTACTTTTATCTATGTTAAAAGTTGTTGTCGGAGGGATTATGGCGTCCAGGCTACACGCATATATCGGAACGTTTCGTCAGTTGGAAATTTTGCTCGCAGTTTATGAAGGGGGCAGCATAAAATCGGCAACAGAGACGCTGTTTTTAACTCAGCCGACGGTTTCTATGCAGCTAAAAAAGCTAACAGAAGCGATCGGTCTGCCACTTTATCAACAGGTAGGCAAAAAAATGAAGTTTACCGATGCTGGTCTGGCAACGGTAGAAACGGCAAAAAAAAATACTACACAGTTGCGAAGAATTGGACATGCGTCTTTCCAGTTTGAGGGGACTGGAATCAGGAACCCTGAGGTTGGCTGTTACCACGACGGCCAAGTATTTCACACCGCACCTACTGGGGCCATTTCGTGAGCGCTATCCGGGGATAGATATTCAGCTCACGATAGCCAACAGGCAGCAAGTTATTGATCGTTTTGAAAATGGAGTCGATGACTTTTACGTGTTTAGCCATTTACCAGACAGCCAGGAGCTTGAAAAGATAGAGTTCATGTCAAACGATCTCGTTGCGATCGCAGAAGCCAGTCATCCTTTTGCCCAAAAAAAGAGCGTTTCGCTGGAAGAATTCTGTGAGGAGGATTTTCTCATTCGTGAGGTTGGCTCAGGGACAAGATATGCAACAGAAGCATTCTTTAAAGACCAGCCGTATCAGCCCAACATTAAAATGACTATAGCCAGCAACGAAGCCATCATTCACTCGGTATTATCGCGACTGGGTGTTTCGATTCTGTCGGCACATACTTTGGCTTTTGGTAACGTCTACAATGTAAAAGTGGTTAACGTGGAATCCTTACCCATTAAAACTAAATGGTCGTTTTACTGGGCGAAAAATACACCTTTATCACCACTCGCTAAAGTTTTCCTCAACTATGTAGAGACTGAAGGCAGAGAGATAATGCAGAAAGTCAGTCAGCTTTAAACTGTTACAAAGCTTATAAACTGATTCAATTAAGGTTCCAGCCTTATGATTCACCACCAATCGCTGAACCCCAGTACGCACATAGGCTCCCTGTTTAGGGAGCCTGTGAAAATTTACTCTTCTTCTATAACAGTAACTAATTGCCTGAGGTGTTGTAGAAACTGCTTTTGCTCTTTAGGTGAGGCGGCATAGCGAGAAAAATAAAATATCCTATTTTCACGATAAATAGCTTCCATCTTTTCACCTTCTACTTCAGGGTCAATCATTGGTGACATATGCCATTGTAAAAGTCCGTTTTTATAACGGCATTCTGGAACAATATAAATTCTATAATTTGTATGGGGAGGGAAAGGGCGTACTCGCTGCCTAGGTCTATTGACCACTCCAGCCATTTTAAACGACATTAATAGCCCAGCGCCGGCACCAACAAACATCATCGGCCCCACCAGCACCACTCCAATAATCGAAATAGCAACGCCCACATAGCCCGAGTAGCGTAAGGCAGCAAAGCAGGCGTCAGGGACCAGAGTCAGCTCGGTGACTATCATGCCTTTTTCGGTTAAGGTCACGGTTTGTTTTACATCTGGGTTACCGGCGTAATATAAGTAGCTACCAATGGCAAAAACGCACAACGAGGCAACAAGAATGCCTAACCATGAGAGTTGGTATCCTATCCAAAAAAACATACAAGCCCCGAGTATCCAAGTGAAAATATCGCCATAATCGGTAGCGGGTACTTTTACTACTTCAAATTGATACACAACCTTGGCCTCTTGTACCGCTTGCTGCTGAGCGTGTTGATACTCTGGGGTTAGCTCCGGTAACGAGTCGACAGACACATACATCAGTGAGGCCCCATCAACTACACCTGATGGTAGTAGTCTTCATGTTCAACTTTGATGAACCTCTTCAAGTGGCGCATCATTTCTATTTGCTCCTGCTCTGTACTGGCATAGGTCAGGAAATAAAATTCTTTGTTATCGCTGAACAGGTCATCTTTTTCACCACCGTCATTTTCTAGCTTTATACGAGGCACGACTCGCCGAAGAATGAGGTTATTTTTGAACTTCATACATTGATTGTCCGCCATTTCATATTCAATGTTAGGGTTGAAAGGGCGAACTCTGATTCTAGGTTGATTAGTAACCCCAGCCATTTTAAACGACATTAACAGCCCAGCGCCGGCACCAACAAACATCATCGGCCCCACCAGCACCACTCCAATAATCGAAATAGCAACGCCCACATAGCCTGAGTAGCGTAAGGCAGCAAAGCAGGCGTCAGGGACCAGAGTCAGCTCGGTGACTATCATGCCTTTTTCGGTTAAGGTCACGGTTTGTTTTACATCTGGGTTACCGGCGTAATATAAGTAGCTGCCTAAAGCAAAAGCAAATAAGGTAAATACGGTCATTCCAAGCCAGTCTAATTGGGAACCAACCCACACAATCAGGCCAAATAATGCTAGCCATATCGATATTGCCCAATAATCAATAGGTGGCACTTTGACTACTTCAAATTGATAGACCACCTTGGCCTCTTGTACCGCTTGCTGCTGGGCGTGTTGATACTCTGGGGTTAGCTCCGGTAACGAGTCGACAGACACATACATCAGTGAGGCCCCTCCATTGGTAGTTGATACGTTAGATTCAGGGGGACGTTCTACTCAGCTTTTGATTCACCACCAATCGCTGTCCCCCAGTACGCACACAGGCTCCTTGTTTAGGGAACCTATGACTATTTACTCTTCCTCGACAATGTTAATAAAGGGGGTTAAGTGTTTTACTATTTGAGCTTGCTCTTCATGCGAAGCGGCATAACTTAAGAAGTAGAAGTTTCGTTGAGTGTGATAAGGGTCTTCTTCACCGTCATCATAACTATCAGTATCATCCATTTCGATCATTGGAGACATATGCCACTGAACAAGGCCATGTTTATATTTTATGGCAGGTGCAATAAAAAATTCGTAATTAAGCATAGAGTTAAATGGCAACACTCGCTGCCTAGGTCTATTGACCACTCCAGCCATTTTAAACGACATTAATAGCCCAGCGCCGGCACCAACAAACATCATCGGCCCCACCAGCACCACACCGATAATCGAAATAGCAACGCCCACATAGCCTGAGTAGCGTAAGGCAGCAAAGCAGGCGTCAGGGGCCAGAGTTAGCTCGGTGACTATCATGCCTTTTTCGGTTAAGGTCACGGTTTGTTTTACATCTGGGTTACCAGCAAAATAGCAATACGTCAGAAAGCCTCCGGAAAACAATATAACAAGAAGAACACCTGCCCATAGACCGTCTTGCACTGCGATCCACATCATCCATAAGGAAAATAAGCCAAACAACGTCCATATAAAAATTGTGCCGTAATCGTTGGGACGCTGTCTTACGATTTCAAATTGATAGACCACTTTGGCCTCTTGTACCGCTTGCTGCTGGGCGTGTTGATACTCTGGGGTCAGCTCCGGTAACGAGTCGACAGACACATACATCAGTGAGGCCCCTCCATTGGTACTGGATACGTTAGATTCAGTGGTCGCATAAGGCTATTCCTCTTTACTCTGGTTTTTTACTGGCTGGCGCTGGGTGGGTTGGCATGGGGGGCAGCCGCAACTGAACCTGATGGGTTGGCATCAGTGATAGCTTTGACTCCGCGAGCGCTGGCATGGTTTTGTGCTCGCTGACCCCCGCTAAGGTTTGCGCCTGATAGACGCTAACCAGTGCATTGCCGTTATCATACGGGTTATTGGCATGGCGACCAACAAACACGTTGAGTCTTTCTTGTCTGATGGTCCCTTGCCCTTGCGCCACTAGGTGTTGCAGTGGTTGAGGTAAAGGTAAGTGGTAGCGGCACAGGGTCGGCTCATTTTTATCGCGTGTTACTTGGCCGCTGAATAAGGTGTGAGCGGTAAAGTTCTGATAATCCGAGGGCGGAAAGCCGCTTTCGATGCACAGGGTCACGGCTTCATTGGCATAAGCGTTGGGCAGCAGGATGGTCATCTCTTGTTTAAAATAGACGGTCGCGCTGTTGCTTGCCCCCGCTCTATCAATACGTCGCGCAGTGGTGCGAAACTGGATTGACGGCTGGTTAAGCAAAGCCAGTAAGGCGTGGTATTCATCCACAGCGCTGCGGTTAAAGTCTGGCTCTTTGCCCCATATTGAATGGCGCAGCCAGGTTTCCAGCGGGGTTCGTTTAGTCAGCAACAGCAGTATGGTCACTGCGGCATACAAAGCCGCGCCCCAGAAGTTAATGGCTAACATCCAACCTTTTAATACTTCACCGACGAATATCAGGCCTAAACGAGTTCTTAGCGAGTTGTAGACCAATCCACCCCAACTTGCAAATTGCCCAGCCAGAGCCACGCCTTTACCAAACAATAAGAATCTTTCTGTCGAACTTTTTGATGACGAGAAATCTTCTACGACTTGCCAGCCTTCTAGACCCGCGGCGATCACCCCTGCTGCGCCGGCAATCAGTGAGTGGGCAATATAGCGCTGAGCGTTAAGAACATCTGCAATTTTCACACCTTCCATCTTACTGGTTTTGAGTGTCTTTAGCGTATTCTCCATTACACCACTTTTGCCTTGGATTTTACTCAGTGATAGCCCTTTTAGCACCACGCCTGTGTTATTAACAAACCACGCGATACTGTAACCTACGGTGGTTTGTTGGCGACGCGTATCCGGGTAAGGGGCCGACTTTTCCATCTCTTGCAGGGTTTGTATTTGTGAGGTGATATTAATTAGGTTGAGGGACGCCACCACCAAATCCGTGCCGCCAAGGCGGTCAAAGGCATGGCTGACCGAGCTCGCGGCGTTGCTGAAGGTGTATTTGCCAACGGTTTGGCTCTGGTATTCGCTGAACACTGGTGGGATAGACTCCACATAGCGACTGATTTGTTTGTTTATCTGACGTAACGACGTCGACATTCGGCGATAGTCTGGTGAGTCAGCAGGGAGCTTGGACAAGGCAGTATTGGTACTGTGCGCTTCCATTAACAACTGGTGGTAACGGCCATTGGCCGCTTGGGTTTGAGCGCTAAGGCCCTCGTTAAGAAACACCTTACCCTGACTCAATTGAGCTTGCCCCCACAGCGACATTGCCATGGCGCGCCGCGCCGACAAACCGGGCAGTTTCATCACGCGGTTAATGATACGAAAACGCAGCATTTGTAGGCTGCGCACCGCTTTATCCCCTTTGTCTTTGACCGCCTGTGTGGCCTGATTGATTTGCCTTTCAAGGGGGATGAGTAAGCTCTTCGTCGCCGTAAACAAGGCCGAATTGGGGTCGCTGAACCCAATTACATCGTTAAACGCCGAGATAAACCCGCTTAGCGGGATACGTGTTTGACCAGTAAAATCCGAGAAGGTCACGCCACCGAGCAGTGGTTCGGTGGCGGCATAAATCTCCGACGAGAATCCGTACACCGCCAAGCCTAATAAGTTATCCGGTTCGGTGAGCAATTCATCGATGCTGTCGCTCAACTCGGGCACCTGCTGGGCACTCAATTCGAGTTCATTGAGCGTCGCATCCATCAGGGTACTTAGCACTCGGTGGTGGGCATGATCGCCGACGTCGAGGCCAAAGCGCCGCGGGTCGGTGCCTAAGGCGGTGATGGCCTTTATCACATGGGGGGCGTCGTGCTTTATCATGGCGACGCTATGATGAAGGGTGCTTAGGTAGTCTTTGTAGAAGGTGTCTAAGTCTGCCCAGTTGACTTGGCGGTGCGCTTTGCGCCGTTCAACATACTCTCTAAAGCGTGACTCGAGTAGAGCTGGTGCAATACCGTATTGATTGAGTCTGGCTCTGGCTTCAGGGTAGGCGGCGATAATGGGTTGCGCTTCTAAGGCCAAACTGGCGCCCCAATTGCCGACGGCATTACCGTTCTTCAATTGCGCTTGATAGTAGTGGTACTCCAAGCAGGTATCTAGGTCTTGCTCGACCTCAACCACCTTGTCGACCGGGACATTATCTAAGGTGCCCGGTGGCAGGGAAATGCGCACCAAGCTCCGAATGGCTTCCGCCACCACGATTTTTCGCTGCGTGTGGTCGTCTTGCAACAAGGGCAATACTGATTGCGCCAAGCGCAGATACAAGTCGGTGAAGTCAGCCAAGGGGTCATCCAAAGCGACAAAATGGTGGGCGCACAAGAGGGGCGCTTGATACTGGTAGCTGATGAGGGACGCGGGCTGCAGTGGGGTGATGAGCCCTTGTTCATCGGCTTCGGTGACGGTGGGAGAAGCGCAGGTCAAATAATACGCGCTTAAGTCTTCGTGGCCGACGTCGGCCACTTCTTTTGAGATTTGTTCAATCGGCAGACGATGGGTTGGGGCGGTGATATCGCGCAGCCAGGCTTGTCTTGCTTGCTGGCTCTCTGGGGTATTGCCTGTGTAGAAATCTTGCAGGTTTTGTGTCCAGCGCTGGCTCGCATAACCGATAAAATAGGGCCGGCCAGTTTGATAAAGCACGTAAGCGTGTGGCTTTTCAGCGTCTGCGTTATATCGCGTTTCGGCCAGGTCGCCAACAAAACGGTAGAACTCGCCTTTGACGACTTGGTATTCGGCCACCGACCAGACGTCGGTTTTTGGGTCTTGGCTTAGGGCATAGAGCCAGCCATCGCGCAGCTGCCGTAAGGTATAAGGGAGTTTGTCTGAACGCAGCACGCCGCCCGGGAAGAGCGCGGTGTCAGTGATGGGGTTAAGCCCTTTGACTACCTCATCATTGAGTGTGTCTAGGTTTCGGTTGTCGATGGCGTAGCGCACCGGAGCCAAGGCGGCAAAGGCACTTTGATTCGCCGTGGCGACCTTCACCACGGGAAACGGTTTTTCACGGGCAATGCGGTCTATCGAGAGCAGCCCTTCACTGAGCCGGGCGGTGAAGGCTGGGTAACCGACATCCAGCGCATGGTTGTACACCCTCACGGGCTCGGTATAGATGACCGCCCCCTTGTCCAGTGGCGATAATGGCAACGTCGGGTTTAAGGTTTGTAAGGTTTCAAGAGTGACGCCGTGCTGCTGAGCAATCTGCTCTAGGGTTTCCCCTTGAGCCGCCTGATGAGCGGCTCGGCGACTAACCTCTTCTACGATTGGCCCTTTGGTCAAAGGGATGATGGCGTCCATATCGAGCTGGACGCCATGCTCATTTAAAAAGGCCGCGTCTACCGCCGACATGGCTTGGTCATCCATGGCGTGTCGGCTAAACAGCAAGTGCTGGTTGACCACCACCTGACCCTCTCGTTTCCACAGGGCTAAGACAAAGTCGCTGCCAAACTGGCTTCTAGGCTCTGGATTCATCGCCCCCGCAGTGCTTTGCGTGACCAAAAAGTGATACCGAGTGTCGCCTTGGAAGCGGTATTCATGCAGCAGTTCACCATCAACAAAATGGTACAAATAGCCTTCGGTCGGTAAGCCGAGCATTTCGCCGATTTGGATGGCGGGGCGAATGGGCACAAACGCGTATTCGATAGTGAGGTGGTCTTTGTCTTGAGGCAGGATGTCTGACCAACGGAGTTCGGCATTGACCGGAAGCGGGGCTTTGCTTCCGACCCACAATTGTTGGGTTTCTTGCTTGTCTATCGAGACAATGCTGCGGGTATGAGGGCCATTGGCGACTTGACGCCATTGAGAGAACCGGCTTTCTTGTGCGGTCTTGCCTAGCAGGCTGCCTATGTGTGGCTCGACTGCCTTGCTGTACAAACTCATCTCGCACGCGTATTCGACCGCGTAAGCGAAGGCTGGCTCTTTCTCTTCGGGTGGAGAAATGGTTGGCATCGGGCCAGCCGATTTCTCTTCAATAATCGGTTTGTAGCCAGCCCTCATATGAGGTCTTTTGGTTTTAAACGGGTCGGGGTATTTACGCTCCATGTCCATGCCCTCTGTCGAAAGTTGAGAGGGAGTGTAGGCGCGTACGTTGTAGGCAAAGAGTTAATTATTGGTGATTTATTCTAAATTATTTTATTGGTAGATTTCCATTCAACGTTATATGTAAACAATGCTAATCAAAGTAGTATATTACTCTTCATGGCTAACGCTTTTTCAAGGCGTGTTTTCATCCCCCATCTGTGTTGACCCCAGCCCCTTGAGCTTAATACGTACTGAAATCACCACACCAGAACAGGTGTCGATGTGTTTTGTTTGAGTATTGTAACGAGCAAATTTCAGGGCAAGAATGGATGAGGTTACGATTGGCTAACTGTTAGCGTATTACGACAGTGGTTTGTATGACTTTCTTAGCTCACAGGAAGGTTATGGTGTCAAAACGAAGGTCGAAATTTAAGGCGCATGGTCAAACAAAGGTGGGGTAGTAAAAGCTGGTTGGGAGCAGCACGTTGATTCAGTCAATCTTACTTGATCAAGTGCACCCAGATATGAAAAAAGCCGCTAATTGCTTAGCGGCTTTTTTACTGAATGTGGCGGAGAGATAGGGATTTGAACCCTAGATACGCTATTAACGTATGCCGGTTTTCAAGACCGGTGCTTTCAACCACTCAGCCATCTCTCCGTTGTTGAGGCGAATAATATAGAGGTTGGTTTTTCTTGTAAACCCCTAATTTTACTGATTGCTTTAATTGTGAGCACTTGAGGCAGAAAACTAGAGCAAGTGCGTGTTTTTAGACCAAATCTAACGAATAAACAGAGGGTTATTCGATTGAGAAGGGTAGAAAAGAGGTTCGCCGAGAGTAACAAAGCGCTGTGATCATCACAGCGCACAGAAGTTAAGTTCTTCTTTAGGCAGCCATACTGTCAGCTAGAAGAAATAGGTTGTTGGATTGGCGTGGGCTGGTCATGTTTTCGGCTGTACCATACGAAACCGATCAATATCCCACAACAGGCTAAGCGCACACTCATCGGGGTTTCAGGCCAAACCAGAGCACAGCCTATCACGATGAGTAAAAGCCGCATGAGCAGATGGACTTTTCCTTCCAGATAGCCTTCCATGGCTCCAACAAATGCATAAGTGCCTAAAATGGCGAACAACCCGGCCTCAAGTACTGACATCGTATCCCAACTGATGATGCCACTGTAGGCAATAAGCAGAGGGACCAAATATAAACCCTTGGCGATTTTCCACGCCGTAAAGCCGGTTCGCATTGGTGGCGTGCGGGCAATGGTTGCAGCGGCAAAGGCGGTTAAACATACCGGTGGCGTGACATTGCTATCTTGCGATAACCAGAAAATGATCAGATGAGCGGACAGTAAAGCTAAACTGACGGTTTCAAGCCCCAAGCTTTGCTCCAGTAGTGTCTGCATAAAATCAGCTGGAACTTGGGAGAGCAGTTGTTGAGCTGTTTCCAGTGACATAGGGGCGGCTAGTGTGGTGAGTTGATCAGGTGTGATGAGCATAAAGATAGACATGGCTTCTTGGGGCAGTTGGCCTGCCATCATCAGGTCGAGTAGTTGTTTTTCGGCCAGTAATTCGTATAGCGCTGGGGCAGACAGTGTGCCGAGCACAATGTAGGAAGCAGTGACAGGCAAACCCATACCCAGAATCAAAGAGGCCAGAGCCACAAACAGCAGCATCAGCAGCAGTTGTCCGTTAGCCCAGTGATGGATCATCAGTGAGAAGGTGTTGCCAATGCCTGTAGTACTGATGACATTCACCACTAACCCAATGCCGACTAAAAGCACCGCGGTCGTTGCCATGTTTTTTGCCCCTTGCGCCAATGCCTCGTAAATAGCACTAGGGCCCATTTTGTGATGTTTTGAAAACCACGACGCGACGACAACAGACAAAATGGATAATCCGGCGGCATAAGTTGGCGTGAATCCTTGCACCAGTAGCGTCACCAATACTGCCAATGGAATCAGGTTGTGCCAACCAGAGGCCAAGACGCGGATCAATGATTCGCCACCTGTCGATTCTTTTTGTACGCCGCTGCGTTTGGCTTCAATCCGCACGAAGAAAGCGACAGACAGAAAATAGATCAATGCCGGTAGGAGAGAGACCAAGATGATATCGACATAGGGGATTTGTGTGTAAGAGGCCATGATAAATGCACCGGCCCCCATGACAGGTGGCATCAGCTGTCCTCCGGTTGATGCGGCGGCCTCTACACCAGCGGCGAATCGCGGCGGAAAGCCTGCTTTTTGCATCAGAGGGATGCTGATAACGCCCGTGGAAACGGTATTGGCGACACTTGACCCCGATACTGAACCCATTAAACCTGAGCCAATGACGGCAATAAACCCAGGTCCACCGATCACTTTTCCAGCCGCCGCTTTCGCTACGGCAAGGATGTAGTCGCCAACGCCCGATCGGACCAGAAAGGCACCAAACAAAATGAACATGAAGACAAATGTCCAGCTTATGCGAGAAATGGGGCCGAACATCCCCTCTGATGAATAAAAGCTGCGAAAAAGCAGGGTCTCAAAACTCAATCCAGGGAAGTGGAATAAACCCGTTGTCCATTTCCCCCACAGTACGACATAACTAAGACAGACAAGGATTAGTAGCGGAATGAACCAGCCCATGGTGCGGCGTATGAGTTCTATGACGATAGCGATCGCCAGGATGGAAAACAACCAGTCGCTGGCAATAAAGCTCATGCCACGTTCATAGAGGGCATCTTCGGCAAACGGGAGATAAATCACACATGCGAGGATGGCGATGACAAGCCCAATATCGACGCCAAGAGCTGCGCGACTTCGCTTAAAGCGCCCATGCGCTGGATACCAGAGTGCACATATGATGGCGAAACCAGCAAAGTGAATGGCTGAAATCCATAATTCTGGTAGCGTTGCGACGGTATTAAACCAGACGTGCAATAAAGAGAGAACCACACTAAGTGTCGTGATGACTTTGCCAACTAATGGAAAATCATCACGTGTCGGCAGGGCAAACTTTTGCAGTTCTTGTTGAAGTGGATCCTTCATAACAAACTCCATTCGTACAGGTTAGGGCGGCTTAACGCGCGATCAATTCCGCTGGAAGCTCAATACCCATTTCTCGGTAGTAACGAGCTGCACCAGGGTGTAGGGGAACGGGCAGTCCGGAGATGCTCTTTTCTAACGCCATCGCTTTGGTTGCCTTGTGAATACCTTGCAGGAAAGGCAAATTCTCGTAGATGGTTTTCGTTAGTTGATAAACGTCTTCTTCAGGGATATCGTCACGCACGGCGAGAAAATTCGGCTGTGCAATGGTCGTGATGGGTTTATCTAAGTTCGGATAGGTGTTGGCGGGTATCTCATACTTGGTCCAGATGTCATATTCTCGGTTTGCTTGTTTGATTTGTTCATCAGTGAAAGATAGGATTTGAATGTCATTGCCAAGCGCTGCAAATGCTTGAGTGACTGCGCCGACAGGTACACCCGCAGGCGTATTCATACCATCAATGGTGCCGTTTTGCAGTGCGCTGGCGCTACCGCCATAACCCATAAAGGCAAGTTTGAACTCTTCTGGGTTGATGGCCAGACTTTGCATGATCTGACGCCCTGAGTTCTCTGTCCCTGAGCTTTTTTTACCGATAGAAAACTTTTTGCCTTGTAGTTTTTCAAGATCGCTTATGGTCCCTGTTTGCGCGATATCTGAACGGACAATAAAATGCTCTACGTTTTGCCATAGCATGGACACTGACCGCAGCTGAGTTTGGCTGCTTTTATACGGTCCTGCGCCCTTCCAAGCCCAAGCGCCATACAACCCTTGCAAAATCGCAAACTGTGCCTGATTGTCATTAAGAAGCTTAATGTTTTCTCCCGAGCCAGCTGAACTGATAGCAGCCAATGAAAAGTGTTGTTTGGGAGCGAGTTTCACCTTACTTAATGTTGCCAGTGCTACGCCTACTGGGTAGAAAGTGCCACCAGTTGAAGCGGTTGCAAGAATGTAACTGCGCTCGCTAGCAAGCGTTGATTGGGTAAACGCCAATGCACTTAGTGTGAGTACAGTGGTGGTGAAGATGTTTTTTAACGTCATGATGATGCTCCGTATCATGTGGTGTGCTTAAAGCGGAAAACTTACCTAGAGCAAGCAAAATGCCAAAACTTAACTAATTGTTACTAAAGGTTTTTTTGTTTAATTTAGTGGTTTATAAGCATTTAATTGCTTATTGGGAGGGATTGCCATAAGCAAAAAATGGCCTATCAAAGGGAGAGGGTAACCAATGAGATGTCAGGGGCTAAACAACCAGCCCACGGTGACGTAGCCGCTGATAGGCAGCACATTGAGATAAGCCAATTTTTGCCTATCGGCTGCGAACACACTAAGAGGGCGTATAGTCACTTCGGTTTAGCGCATATTTGACCATCTTTTGGTTGAGAGTTCGTCTGGGTAAATCGAGCTCTTCCAGCACATCATTGATGCGTCCCTGATGGCGCTTCAACGCTTCGTGGAGAATTTTTCTTTCGAAGCTTTGCATCTGAATGGCGAGCGGCAAACCTTGCTTGATGCCGGCTGTGGTCGTTTGTGGACGGCATGAGAGAATGTCTCCAACGGTTAGAGAATCATCCAGTGCAAAACGAATCGCGACATTGCGTAGCTCACGAACATTGCCTGGCCAAGGGTAGCTGAGCAACATTTGTTGGTCAGCAGGGCTGGGACGTCGGGTGTTGGTATTGGCTTCCTGAGTAAAATGTTCAAACAGCAGTAAAGCGTCTTCCTCGCGGTCTTTCAAAGCGGGTAAATAAAGCTGGGCGATATTCAAACGGTAAAACAGATCTGGGCGAAATTCAGAGTGGTTTAGCAAGTCACATTTAGCAGCGGAGATCACGCGTAAGTTAACCGCTTTAGCATGGTTACTGCCCACGCGTTCAACGGTGTTTTCTTGCAGCGCGCGCAACAGCTTAACTTGCATTGCCAAAGGTAGGCTTTCAATTTCATCCAGAAATAAAGTGCCTTTGTCAGCAAACTCTATCTTGCCGATGCGCCGCTTGGCAGCCCCGGTAAAAGCACCAGCTTCGTGACCAAACAACTCACTTTCAAATAGGTTATCCGGTATTGCACCGCAATTGAGTGGAACGAATGGGTGCGGCTGTCGGGTGCTGAAGTGATGCAGACAGTAAGCGACCAATTCTTTTCCGCACCCTGTATCACCATAAATAATGACGTTGGTATCAATGCTGGCGATTTTCTGCACCTGTTCACGCAGTTCACACATTACCCGACTGCGTCCTATCAATATCTGTTCTATGCCTTCAAGGCTTTGTAGGTAGGTCTGCCGTGACCGCCATTTTTGCGATTCGATATAGGGTTGGATGGCTTGGTTGACGGTCTGTGCTAAGCGCTCAGGTTCGAACGGTTTTTCGATAAAATCGTAAGCGCCCTGTTGCAGAGCGTTGACTGCCATGTCGACATCACCATGTCCAGTGATCAGGATCACTGGAATATCAGGAGCTTGCTGCTTCACTTGCTGTAGCAACTCTAAGCCGTCGATGCCAGGTAAGCGAACATCACTGATGATTGCCATGAATTCGTGTTGAGTAATGGCGGCGAGTGCCGCCGTACCATTGTCAAAGGTGGTAAGTTCAAAGCCAGCCAGTTGAAGCCATTGTGCTGTCGTCTGACGAACGATGGGATCGTCCTCGATCAGCACGATAGGGTGTTTAGTTGTTTGTTGCATATCTACGCCGTTGTCTTGTTCCATCACGTTTTTAAAAGTGACCTCAAGTTAGCATGAGCTAGCTCTCACTTTATGCAACTAGTATATCCCTTTTAAAACCAAGCAGTACAAGTCATCAAAATCTAATATGTGTGGCCCCAATAAGTGATAAAGGATGACACTGCAATGGCAGTCCCACAACGATATGGCTTGTTTGCCGTTACACTGTTGCTGATAGGGTTGATTCAGATCGTGAGTCAAGAAGTGGTTAAACAGTGGAAACTTGAGAGTAAACAGCGTCATGCGGAAGAGCGTTTTCTCGGCTACATCGAAGAAGTTCGCCGAACATTGCGCCGTTTTGACTACTTGCCTTTTTTGATCACCAAAGATCAAGCGAGTGTGCGTTTTTTACGCGGTGAGCATCAGTTTTACCAACAGATTCAGCAGCAATTGATTCAATTGGACAAAGCGGCTAACACCAAAGGTTGGTATGTGCTTACTGATAGAGGGGGACTTAAGATTTCTAGTGTTCAATCTCGGCGAATGTCGTCACACAGCGCCAAAGCGATTGCAGCAAAAATTCAGCAGCATCGTGGGGTTGTGTCTCATGTGACCACCAGCCCAGAGAGCTCAGATTATTTTATTGCTTCACCTCTCTACGATGGTGTGACAATCATCGGTATTGTCGCCGTTCAAGTCGACCTGACTCTTCTTATCGATCAATGGTTTTCACAGGGTGAAGCGATTTTAGCACACCACCCTAATAGTCAGTTTTTTCTCTCCAGCAACCCTCTTTTTTCATCTACTTGGTTTTATCAGCACTTCGACAGTGGGGCGATGATCGAGTACCACCGACTCTATGACGGTACGCGCATCGAAACCTGGCAGGTAAAGGAGCAAAAGTATTTAGTCCAGTCTGTTGTCTTAGATGATCTCAACTGGAGATTGGTGTATCTCACTCCCTTGCAATCGATGTTACGTAGTGCGCATTGGATAAGCGCGGGCATAATAGTGGGGGAGTAATCATCACGTTGCTCATGGTAATCAGGTATCAGCGACATCAGAAAGTGCGTAGCCAGCAGCGCATGCAAAAGCTGGTGGAAGCCTCTGAGAAAAGGTTGAATGTGATGCTGAGCAAAACCCATGTTGGGCTAATACTGATCGATGAAAGTGGTGATATCCAAGACATTAACCCAATGGCGAAGAAGTATTTTAGCCTTTCAGAGTCGATGACGCGCCAAATCAAACTCTGGCAGCTTTTTACAAGCAGTGGTTCCGATTCGCCGGCGTTAGAACTACTGAAAAACTTTGATCAGCACGCTTATTTGGCTGAAATGACGGAAGTTGAGATTCTTGGGCAGCGCAGTGATGGAAGCTGCTTTCCCGTGATGATCTCGCTGAGTGCCTTACCTTGGCATGAAAGAGGTTACTACCTGTGCACTGTGATTGATATTAGTAAACGAAAACGTGCTGAAATGGCTTTAAAGCAGTCAAACCAGAGGTTGCAGGCGCGCGTTGAAGAAAGGACGAAAGCACTCGATAATGCTCAACAAGAATTGATCGAGTCGAGCAAAATGGTGGCGCTTGGGAGAATGTCCAGCGCTATAGTGCATGAACTCAATCAGCCTCTTACTGGGCTTAGGACGCTATTCTCAAGTAACCAATTATTGCTCGAAAGGGGGCAAACACAGCTACTTAAAGATAACATGTCCTTGGCAATGACGTTGTTTGAGCGTATGGCGTCGATGACGCGTCAGCTCAAGTCTTTCGCCTTTCAACGACTTGAATCTCCTCAGCCTGTGTCACTCAATGAAGCTTTGGATGAAGTCCTACAAGTTCATCAAATGCGTTTGGACAAGGTGGATTTGGAACTTCAATTAGAGACTCGGGAGCTGTTTGTGTATGGCGAAGAGGCTAGGCTTCGCCATGTGCTTGGCAACTTGGTTGGGAATGCCTTGGACTCGATGACAGAGACTGACTTTCCGCGGTTACAAATTGAGGTGGAATCTGTATCAGATGAAATAGAAGTTAGGATCATAGACAACGGTTGTGGTGTAGAACAAGCTAATCTTGGCCGTATGTTTGAGCCTTTCTACACCAGCAAAAAAATCGGTGAAGGGCTAGGGCTTGGATTAGCCATTGCGGCGAACAATGTTCGCGACATGCAGGGAAGGCTGTCAGGAGTAAATAATGTAAGACGTGGGATGACATTTACGCTGGTTTTACGAAAAGCTGGCTAATTGGCAGTATTGATATCAAACCTGTTGAGTTAGCTATCTTGCAGTTAGAGGAGCAATACCGTCGCAGTTCAATGACCAAGGCTCCTATCGTTACCTCGACGACTCTTCCAATGCCAATATAAATCATTTGTAGGCGCTGCTTTGACTGTTGAACTGCTGAGGAGTGGAGCCAGTAACGGCTTGTAGTACGAGAAAAGCAAAAAAGAGAGCCGAAGCTCTCTTTTTTTAGGTGTAATGGTCGGACTGACAAGATTTGAACTTGCGACCCCCGACACCCCATGACGGTGCGCTACCAAGCTGCGCTACAGTCCGATGGCGATAATCTACCCTTAATTCATGAGCAGGTCAATCACTAAGAGTATGATTTAGTTACTTTTTACATAAAAACGCTGCAGCTCTGTTAGACCCTGCATTAAAACTGGTAATGTTGGGTTTTCGTCGTGTAGGCGTTGGTAGCTACTGTCATACAATTTATAGTTACCAAACTTATCGATCACTGTGGTGTTCTTGTTGGTGATCAGCGCCAATTCTCTTGTACCACCGGCAAGAATCCACTTTCTCGAGCGTTCATCAAATAAGTTCTGACCGCTGCTGAAATCTGATGGGTTAGAGGAGACCCCCAGTAGGTCCTGAAGCAGTGTGACCGATAAATCGAGGTGACTGGTACGGTGATCGTATTGACCAGCCACTTTGCCTGGCCAATGTATGATCATTGGCACTGCAAGTTGGTACTGGCTGTAATTACTGTTTGAACCCCAGCTATTGGTCTTAGTTTCGTTGAACTCGGTGCCGTGATTGGATGTGATAACAATAACGGTTGAGTCACTAATGCCTAATTCTTTAATCTTCTCATAAAGCACACCCAATTCTTCATCGGCGTTGTTAACCGACGTGTGGTAGCCTTGTATCAAGGTTTGCAATGTGGACTTGTTGTTCCCTGAGTCGTCATAGGCACTAAAGTTATCAACCGTCGTCAGCTCAATAAAACTAAACCAAGGTTGCTGCTTTTGCTGAGAGACCCATGTTGCCCAAGCATTAATAGCTTGAGTATCGGGCGAGGTACTGTCATTGAAAGCAATACCAGTAAAATTCAAACCACGGAATACGGTCTCACCGTATAGGTTATCGTCAAAGTTGTCCCCACTGAACAAACCAAAGTTGTAATCCTTATCCAATAGAGTATCAAGCAAAATAGGTCGAGAACCTTGGGTTTTAATGCTACTGACATAACTACTTGGCAAACCGTAAAACAGGCCAAAGACACCGAAGGTATCGTTGCTTGAGCTGTAGTGGTTAACAAAGTTCAGGTTCTGTGAGGCAAACTCTGATGTGTTTGGCATAAGCTCATTTGTCAGCACATCGCCGCGTAGGTTATTAACACTGACTACCAATATATTCAGTGGATTGGCACGACGGTTAAACTCAAGCTTTTCAAGCGGGTAGCGGACCAAATGTGCGTTAGCCTCACTTTCTTTTAGGCGCTGAAGATACTCTTCTCTGTCAAGCAAACCGTGACGTTCCATAAAGGACTTCGCGGTCATAGGATAGGAAAGCGGAAAGTTGGCCTTCTGAGCAGTAATTGGATTATAGAAATAGGCATCAGCCCAGACGTAAACGAGATGACTGGTAATAAAACTGATAAAGAATAATGCTGCAATCGGGCGACCGACATGTTTGTGCGAAAGCCGACGTTGTTTGCGCCATACCCACTCAGATAAAGCAAGCTGTAGCAAAAAAATTAAAGGTAGAACGACAAATAAATGTTGCAAATCAATACTGATCGTACTGCCTTCATCATTAAATAGCACCTCCCAGACGACGGGAGTAAGGTGAAGGTTAATCTTCTGATAGGCTTGAGTATCAATCAGTAGCACCGTCAAACCGACGGTAGCAAAACAAACCGCCACTAAGCGAAATAGCTTACGCGACGGTATCAGGAAGGTAAGCGGAAACAGAACCAGTAAATAAAGTGCAAAAACGAGGAAACCGAAATGCCCTACCCAAGAAATGGCCAGATAGAATTGTCCTAAAAGGGTGTCGGGCCAAGGGGACTGAGTGATATAACGGGTGCCAATTAACATGGCCGCTATGATGTTGAAAAAGGCAAACCAGTGCCCCCAACCCACTAAACGCGATACGCGCTCGCCGTATGTATTTCCGTTATCTACCATGTACTGTTCTATTGTCCGTTTATTTTTCTAGTGAGTGTTTTCTTCAATAGAAGACAACAGTGCCTGTGCAAATTTTTCAGCAAGTGCTTTGCGTTGTGAAGCATTAACGTTGTGATTTAAGACATTGGTAGCGATATTTCCCGCAATCATCAAAGACAATTCCGGACCCGCACCGTGTTTGTCTAACACTGCAGCTACTTCTGACAGAATCGCTTCAACTTTGTCGTCGCTGTATTTAGATGTTATCGGCATAAAGACTCTAATGGTGATAGTAAAGCGGCTTATGATAACCTACAATGCCCCGCAACTGAAACCTACACGACGATAAAAATTCATCATGAGTCTTCATCTTTCAAACGTTATATTACATCAACTGCGTAAAAACGATTCTGACGAACTTGTTGTTAACTTTCGAGCCGATTCCCTTGAAAATGATGCATCGACGGAAAACCTAGTCGCAGAGCTGCACCGTGTTTTTAATTCCAAAGCAGGCAAAGGGTTTGGTTGTTTCAAGTCTGACAGTGAATTCCAAAACTGGTTGCATGAACTTCGTAAAGGTGAGAGAAACTTCTATGATTTCTCACAAAAAAGTGCAAATCGTCTGAAAGATGAGTTGAGTAAGTACCCCTTTGCTGATGAAGGTATTCTGGTGATTGCAGAATATCAGTCTCTGGCGACAGATTACCTTTTTGTTGCCATCATTCCATCCAATGAAAGTCTAAAAGTGACAGAAGGTCTCGAAATTAGTGCGACTGATTATCTTGACCTGAGTAAAATGGATATTGCTGCACGTATTGATCTGACCAGTTATGAGACAGATAAAGAGTCAAATCGCTACCTCGCCTACATCAAAGGTCGAGTAGGGCGTAAAGTGGCAGACTTTTTCCTTGATTTTTTACAGGCTGAGGTCGGGTTGGATACCAAGCAACAGAACCAAGTTTTGATGCAGGCGGTTGAAGATTTTTGTGCAGATTCTAAATTAGAGAAAGACGAAGCGATCAGTTATAAAAAACAGGTGGCGGACTACTGCAACGAACAAATCAAAAGTGGTGATGAAGTTCAGATTCGTGAGCTGTCGGGAGAGTTACCTCCTTCTCATGATGGTACCAGCTTCTTTGATTACACTCACGAGCAAGGTTACGAACTGGAAGAAAGCTTCCCCGGTGACAGAACGGCCGTGCGCAAACTGACTAAATATGTTGGTGCAGGCGGTGGTTTAACGATTAACTTCGATAGTTTGTTGCTTGGCGAGCGTATTTTTTATGATCCAGAAACCGATACATTGACCATCAAAGGCACCCCACCAAACCTGCGTGATCAACTGACCCGTAACCGCTAATTCCTCATTAAATCAGGACTAAGTCGAAGAAATATGCACTTAGTCCTACTTTTCTCAAGCTTTGCGTATATGCTTGTAATCATGGCATTTATTCAAAGACGGCATGACATGGATCGCAAAGCGCTCAAGCTGAGTTGGCTGATTATTGTTGTCTGGGTGATAGGGATGACCGTACTGTCCTTCAGTTATCGCTCAAACGTAATGACAATGAGTCAGGTTGGAGAACTGAGCAATAGCATAGATGAACTTAAGTATTCCTTGTTTCGGGAACCAGCCTACCGGGCCGAGTTGACGGATGGTCAGTCTCTCAACTTGCAACTTATCTACGCGCTTCGGCTCCAGATTGAAGCGACTTATGAGCAGAGTTGGCTAACGCCAGATGTTAACCAACTTCTCTATATCACCGATCGATTTATAGAGCAGACCAAAATCTTTCTCGATAACGAACTTGCTTTGATTTCGTTGGTGGATCAAGCGCAGTTTACTCGCGCGAAATATCAAGATAATAATGAGTTGAGATCTCACTATTACCATTTGAGTGCGAATGTGTTGGAGGCTTTGTTTAGCTCGAATAAATCCAACCCTCAGGTGTTCCGTGAGCTTGACCAATTGTACGTGGAATCGGAATCGCTGCCCGCATTGCAAAAGCAAGACCTTCAGCAATTGTTGTCAAAAACGTCCGCGGTATTGGGTAGCTATGCACAAGGGAGTTATGTCATCGAGAAAATGATGACCCATTCCATTCATAAGCAAATCAATGTGGTAGAGACGCAATACCATTTACAGCAGCGTAACCTGGTCATCAGCGGTGTTGTATATAGTGGGATATGTCTGCTGGCGATGATACTGATTATTTCTCGATTTACAGGAGTCCAACGTATGGTTGAACGTTCAGAAAAAGTGGAAGATAACTCTCAGAAAGAGGTTCAATCTATCGTTGAAACAACCCAAGAGTCCACTTCTATAGTGACTGCCGCCGCTGCATTGGATGATGGTCCAGAAATTGACTTGGACGGCATGCTTGATTCATTGGGTAATGACTACGAATCTGTGTGTATGTTGCTAGAGGTATTTGTCGACGACCATACGGGGGACGCTGAGCGAATCGCTCAATTGCTCAACGATGCTCCTGAAGAAGCGTTGCGCAAAGCTCACAGCCTTAAAGGGGTCGGTGGAAATTTAGGGGCCTTAAAACTTCGTGAGGCAGCAGGCAAGGTCGAGCAGGCAATTAAAGATGACATTGGTTCGGTTTCAGGATTGTTGGAAGAGCTTAAAGCTCGCTTAGATAAAGCTATTCTAGAGGCACAAACGTTTCTTAATGAACAAGATCCCAATGGCTGATTTATTCAAAGACCAAATTAGCCAATCTCTTAAAGAGAGTTCATAGTGCTCTCTTTTATGTTTTTTTAGCACCAGAGTAAAGTCAGCGTCAGAGTAATCGTCAATCAAGGTGACGTTAGGTGTCACTGTCTGGCAAAACGCTAACACTTCTTGTTTGTTGTACGCTTGCAATATCGTTTGATCAGGAAAAGCTTCGATATTAAGAAGATTGAATACAGTGACCTCTCTGCATGCAGAAAACATACGCGTGATCATTTCTGTTAGATAGTCTGGGTTTTTCGTCCGGTAACTCAATGAACCACTGGCGACGACGATGTCCATTTTCGGTAAGTTTGCTTGGCTGATATCGGTAAATTTGAATCGGCATTGTGAGGAGCCTATCCGTTTTCTGGCTTGGCGAAGAAAAGGCCAGTGTTGATCGAGACCGAGATAGAAGCCAGGACATTGATTGTCTGACAGGTAGTCATACAACTCGCCCAGCCCGCATCCGAGATCCAATACTCGCTTTCCCTGGAACTCTACATTATTGGCTATGGCTTTAAAGCGCACTTGTTGCTCTTCATGGCTGGACCAGCCTTGCACCTTATGATTCAACCCTTTCCAGCGTCGTACCTTTTCTTTGTGGAACAGATAGATTTTCAAGCGATCGACTAGGTGCATAGTGGTTCTCAAACAAAGAGTGATAGCCTCAGACTACCTAATTTCACTGTCGGCACAAGGGAGTATTTCCCCTGCTTTTCTTCCCACTGAATAAAATTAAATCTAAAAAGTACTTTACCTCAAGCTAACTTGAGGAATTAGAGTGACACGAGTGAAGATAAGATTAAGCCGTAATACGCTGATCTTTATACTTATTATCTACTCAAAAGGACTGTACTATGAAAGGCTATGTTGAGCATGCAAACATTGGTGTTGTTGATCCAAATAAAACAGTGGAATTTTTGACCACAGCTTTACCTGGGTGGCGGATCCGTGGGGGAGGAGAATACATCAACGGCCAAGGTGAAAGGATTCAGTGGTGTCACGTTGGCGATGAAAACTCCTATATTGCACTTTCGTCGACGGGGAAGGGGGAAGCACCGGACTGGCAAACGCGATATACAGGGGTAAAGCATGTTGGAATTGTGGTGACAGATCTGGAAGCGATGGAAGCAAGATTGGCTAAGCAAGGCTACTACGTCGATCATCGAGGTGATGAACATCCTTATCGAAAGAACGCTTATTATATCGATGATCATAACCTCCAGTTTGAGTTTATTGAGTACTTCTCGCAGCAACCCGAACAGAAGAATGATTACTGGTTATAGAGTGAAAAAAGCGCCGGTATGGCGCTTTTTTTGTTAGTGGTGTATTAAGCGGTTTGCTTGCTTAACTCTGGCGTCTCTTCCGTGCTGTCTGTGCCCGTGGGTTCGCACTTGTCGACAAACCAACCCATGTACGAGGTAATAATCGTTACCAAAATACACACAAAACTTAGCCACATAAACGGTGCGTATGACAATGTGGCAACACCTAAGATACTTGCCATGTAGATACCATTATCACTCCACGGAACCATGCCTGATGTCAACGTACCGCCGAATTCAGCATTTCGTGACAGATTCTTACGCTTGTAGCCAAGGCGATCGTAGTTTTTCGCACAGATCTTGGGTGTGAGGATAAGGGACACATACATGGCTGAGCCAAATACGTTGCCTAGGAAAGCGGTACCGATAGTACTGGTTGCTAGCGAGCCAGGGCTCTGTACGCGACGTTCAAACAGTTTGGCGATGGTTTCCAGTACGCCGACTTTATCCAATAGACCACCAAAGCCGAGGCCAAAGACGATCACGGCAACTGAGCCTAACATAGAGGACATACCACCACGGTTTAGGATTGAGTCAATGAAACCGACACCAGACTCGATATGGAACGGAGCCCATGCGGTGTTAAATGCTTGAAGGAAGTCAACATCTTGAATCATCACTGCCCAGATGATACCCAATAGAGAACCGAAGCTGATCACTGGGAAAGAGGGCATACGCATGGCTAACAGACCAAGTACGATCATAACAGGTACAAACGAATATGGCGTGATGTAGAACTGGTTCTCCATTGCGTCTATCACAGACTGAACCTGTGTCATATCTACATTGCCTGCATAATGGAAACCAAACGCAGTGAACATAACGCCCGTGATGATGTAGCTGATCAGCGCAATGGGCAGCATTCCTTTGATGTGTTCAACCACTTCGACGTTAGACATTGAAGAGGCAAGGATGACGGAGTCGGAGAGAGGGGACATTTTGTCACCAAAATAACAACCCGACAAAACCGCACCGGCTGTTATTGGTGCTGGAACACCTAGACCTTGACCGATGCCCATCATGGCAATACCAGCAGTACCTGCAGCACCCCAGGATGTTCCTGTTGCTAGCGCGGTTAGGGAACAGATAATCATGGTTGCCAGTAGAAAGATAGACGGATGAATCGCTTTCAGGCCGTAATAGATGATGGTTGGAACAATACCGCCTGAGATCCAAGTACCAACCAAAGCTCCGACAGCAAGAAGAATTAAAACAGCGCCTAGACCATTGGAAATGCCGTTAAGTGCTGCTTTTTCTAAATCTTTGTATTGGTGGCCGAGACGAACACCAAGAACCATGATGACAAACCAGCCTATGTAGAGTGCTAGCTGAATAGGCAAATCTAACTGGGCTGTAAAAGAGAAAGCCATTAGCAAAAATAAACCAAGTGCAACGATAACTTGCATCAAACTTGGTAAACGGGGGGTGAGTTGCGTCATGCAGAGCCTCTTATATGTGTTATATGCCATATGCGCCTTTGTGTACTGGGAAGGGACATATAGAGAGTGTTTACTCATTTGGGTACCGGATGCACTTTACATGACTCAGAATAATATTTCGAACAAATACAACTCCGATGTGATTTAAGTCTATTGATGTATTTATTGCTAGTTAAATATATTAAATTTGGTTAAATTTAATGGTTTGAAATGAGTTTTTTTGTAAATGATTTGTAGCACGAAGATTTCTCTTGTGTAGATGAATTCTCATGCGCAGTTATGACTGATTGTGGATGAACAAAGAACAGACAAAAAGCGATTTGAAGGCAATATTTAAAAAAAGGAAGCAAAAGTGACAGAAATAAGTGAATTTTTCCTTGAGATTTTGTTGGGAAAATTGAAGTATTGAGGCATCCCTTTTTAAATATTGCACACGGAGAGTTGAGAATGAGAGTAGGTTTAGTCGGTTGGCGCGGCATGGTAGGTTCAGTGCTTATGCAGCGCATGGTTGAAGAAAAAGATTTCGACCTTATTGAGCCGGTATTTTACAGCACTTCTCAGGTAGGTATTCCTGCGCCCTTATTTGGAAACCGTAAGGTGGGCAAAGAAGCAGGTCTTCTACAGGATGCATTTGACATCGAAAGTTTAAAGCAGCTTGATGCAGTCGTTACCTGTCAAGGTGGTAGTTATACAGAGAAAGTCTACCCAGCACTTCGTCAGGCAGGATGGAAAGGTTACTGGATTGATGCGGCATCCACGCTGCGTATGGCACAAGATTCTATCATCGCGCTTGATCCAGTGAACATGGCTCAGATTCAGCAAGGTATCCACGGTGGCACCAATACCTTTGTTGGTGGTAACTGTACAGTGAGCTTGATGCTGATGGGCTTGGGTGGTCTGTTTGAAAAAGGCTTGGTTGAATGGACCAGTGCGATGACTTACCAAGCCGCATCTGGTGCGGGTGCACAGAATATGCGTGAGCTGATTTCTCAAATGGGTGTTATCAACGACTCAGTAAGCTCAGAATTAGCTAACCCATCAAGCTCTATTCTTGATATCGATAAAAAAGTGGCTGATACCATGCGCAGCGGTTCATTCCCTACGGACAAGTTTGGTGTACCACTGGCGGGCTCTTTGATTCCATGGATCGATGTGAAACGCGATAATGGTCAGAGTAAAGAAGAATGGAAAGCGGGTGTTGAAGCGAACAAGATTCTCGGCTTCCAAGATGCGCCTGTACCCATTGATGGCACTTGTGTTCGAATCGGCGCAATGCGTTGTCATTCTCAAGCGCTGACGATCAAGCTCAAACAAAATGTCCCAATGGATGAAATCGAAGAGATGATCGCCACCCACAACGACTGGGTTAAAGTGATTCCTAATGACCGCGATATTACGGCACAAGAACTGACGCCGGCGAAAGTCACAGGTACGCTATCGATTCCAGTCGGTCGACTACGTAAAATGGCGATGGGTGATGACTTCCTCAATGCGTTTACTGTGGGGGACCAACTACTATGGGGTGCAGCAGAACCGCTACGTCGTACGCTACGTATTATTCTGGCTGAAAAAGCGTAAATCTCAACGCGATACAAACACCTTATCTTTGGATTTCTTGCCTCAAAAGATCAAAAAGGGTTGACGTTTTACGTCAACCCTTTCATTTTCCGGCTAGCCCACTTCTAGTCCTCTACGGTGACGATCCGTTGATCAGGGTCCGCCAGCTCGCTCCCACAATATTTGCAATGCATCGCATCAGATTCGTGGCCCGATTTAGAACAGTTGGGGCATTTAACCAGAGATTTGTGCGAGTTCATTTCTTGATTAAGTTCGGCGGTAATGATACCTGTTGGGACGGCTAAGATAGAGTAACCAAGCAACATAGTGATAGAAGCGATGGCCTTGCCCAAATTGGTTTGTGGGACAAGATCGCCGTACCCGACGGTTGTGATGGTCACGATTGCCCAGTAGATACTTTTAGGGATGCTCGTAAAACCGTTTTGGGGCCCTTCAATAACAAAGATCAGCGCACCAAAAATGGTGACGAGAATGGCGACAGTACTGAAGAATATGAAGATTTTTCTTCTTGCCATCAACAATGAACGCAACAGGATGTTAGAGTCTTGTAAGTAGCGAACCAGCTTAAGTACGCGGAATATCCGCATCACACGCAACAGCCTGACGACCCCCATGAATGTTGCGGACGGAAAGAAAAACGCTAAGTAAGTCGGCAAAATGGCCAACAGATCGACAACGCCGTAAAAGCTTTTGGCATAAGCGATTGGTTTGGGTGAACAGTAAAGACGCAACAAATATTCAATAGTGAAGAGAGCGGTAAATGTGTATTCACAATAACGCAGTTCTGTTCGCCACTGAGACGCGACGACTGGGACCGATTCGAGAACCAGAACCAGTAACGAAGAAAGAATCGCAATGATGAGAGCGATATCAAAGGCACGCCCGGCTTTGGTATGCGTGCCAAAAATGATGATGTAGAGGTGATGTTTGAGAGAATTGCGTGGCATGACGGTACTAACTTTTAAACGATAGCGTTAATCATACCTTCATCATCCATGTCAGGCCAATCCAGGAAACAAGTTACGCAAGCCATTAGCAATAAATTCAATGCCAAGCGCTCCTAGAATTAACCCCATTATCCGCGTGATCACGTTGATACCCGTTTGGCCAAGAAAGCGGACTATTAGTGGTGCTGAGCGGAATAAGAACCAAGAGCAAAGGCAGAATAAGCTGACGGTAATAATGATACCAAGGGTATCCAGCATGGTTGGATAACGGGCACCATAAACAATCGTTGAACTGATCGCACCGGGGCCTGCCATCAAAGGCATGGCGAGAGGCACCACGCCAATTTGTTCGCGGCTAACATATTCAGACTTTTCTTGTTTGTTCTGCTTATCTTCACCTAACTTACCACTCATCATCGAAAAAGCGATGCTAAGCAGTAGCAGACCACCAGCGACGCGAAATGAATCGAGTGAAATGCTGAACATATCTAGCAACATCTGACCCGCCAGTAGAGAAACGATAAGAATCACCGCAACCGCGAGATTAGCAGTTGCGGCCGTTTTATGCTTTTCTTCCAGCGTCATATGCCCAGTTAAAGAAACAAACACCGGCATGATCCCGACAGGATTTACAGCGGCGACTAACCCAAGAAAAAATTGTAAAAAAATTGCGATTTCGAACGTTTGCATTGCGTGTGCCTACACAAAGTAAAGACCAGAACAGAGCCACCAGAGTGACATGCGGAATATAGTCTAAAATTGGCGGCGTAACGAATGAAAAAAATCTAACGCTTATCTGAATGGATGAATAGGAAGGTCTAATTGCTGGCTGCACTGTAACATTAGCACGGTGTCTATCGATTTACACAAACGTTAACATTTGCACATTTTTAATAAAAAGTGAGTGGGATGTTAGCGCCTTATCCTCGATTAGATATAAGCTTAGTAGCACAATGTTCGTGAAGTACATGTAATTCCGTGGTCAGAAAATGAAACTTTTTACAGTTTGTGTTCAGTTGGAAAGTTGAAAGACGCCTGATTGGTAAATTTGTTGTGTTTTGAAATTTGTTTTTATTGCTTTAAATTCAAGTTCTTATGCTTTTTATCTGACGCCAGCTACGACTTAATAGGTAAATAGTATTTCAGAACTGATCTGGGTCAATTTTTTTCATAACTTGAAATAATATAATCAGCCCTGAAAGCAATTTACTAAGAAAGACTGTTAAATCAATGCTCAATGTGCCGACAGCTTACTTACTAAAAAGTTTTTAATAATTTGTTAATTTTAGGAGATTCCCTATGCCTGTAACTAATATGGCTGAACTAGATGCAATGGTTGCTCGCGTTAAAAAAGCGCAAGAAGAGTTCGCTACATACTCTCAAGAGCAGGTGGACAAAATCTTCCGTGCAGCGTCTCTTGCCGCTAACCAAGCTCGTATCCCGCTCGCTCAACAAGCGGTAGAAGAATCTGGTATGGGTATTGTTGAAGATAAAGTAATCAAGAACCACTTCGCTTCTGAGTTTATCTACAACAAATACAAAGACGAACAAACTTGTGGCATCCTTGAAGAGGATGACAACCTAGGTACTATGACTATCGCTGAGCCAGTAGGTATCATCTGCGGTATCGTACCAACGACTAACCCGACTTCTACTGCTATCTTCAAATCTCTAATCTCTCTGAAGACTCGTAACGGTATCATCTTCTCCCCACACCCACGTGCGAAGAACTCTACTAACGACGCAGCTAAACTTGTTTTAGATGCAGCGGTTGCAGCCGGTGCGCCAAAAGACATCATCGGCTGGATTGATCAGCCATCTGTAGAGCTTTCTAACGCTCTAATGAAGCACGATGACATCGCTCTTATCCTTGCAACTGGTGGTCCAGGCATGGTTAAAGCCGCATACTCTTCTGGTAAGCCAGCAATCGGTGTAGGTGCAGGTAACGTTCCTGTCGTTATCGACGAAACCGCTGACATCAAACGTGCTGTCGCTTCTATCCTAATGTCTAAGACGTTCGATAACGGCGTAGTATGTGCTTCTGAGCAGGCTGCGATCGTAGTCGACGAAGTATACGACGAAGTTAAAGAGCGTTTCGCTTCTCACAAAGCTTACGTACTAAGCAAAGCTGAAGCAGAGAAGGTTCGTAAAGTTCTTCTTATCGACGGCGCGCTAAACGCGAAAATCGTTGGTCAACCAGCGCCGGCCATTGCTGAAATGGCAGGTGTTACTGTTCCAGCAGACACGAAAGTTCTAGTCGGTGAAGGCCTAGGCAAAGTGTCTTACGATGACGCATTTGCTCACGAGAAACTATCTCCAACTCTAGGTCTGTTCCGTGCTGACAACTTCGAAGATGCTGTGGCACAGGCTGTGACTATGGTTGAGATTGGCGGTATCGGCCATACATCGGGTCTATACACTAACCAAGACGTTAACGCAGACCGCATCCGTTACTTCGGTGACAAGATGAAGACCGCTCGTATCCTAATTAACATCCCGACCACTCACGGTGGTATCGGTGACCTGTACAACTTCAACGTTGCACCTTCTCTCACTCTAGGTTGTGGTTCATGGGGTGGTAACTCTATCTCTGAGAACGTAGGTCCTAAGCACCTGATCAACAAGAAAACTGTAGCGAAGCGAGCTGAAAACATGTTGTGGCACAAACTACCTAAGTCTATCTACTTCCGTCGTGGTAGCCTTCCAATCGCACTGAGCGACCTAGAAGGTAAGAAACGCGCATTCCTAGTCACTGACCGTTTCCTATTCAACAACGGTTACGCTGATGACGTAGTTAACCTGCTTAAAGCTCAAGGTATGGAAGTTCAAACCTTCTTCGACGTAGAAGCCGATCCAACTCTATCTGTAGTAGAGAAAGGTGCTGAAGCGATGAAGAGCTTCCAACCAGACACTATCATCGCGCTAGGTGGTGGTTCTCCGATGGATGCAGCGAAAATCATGTGGGTAATGTACGAGCACCCAGATACGCACTTCGAAGAACTGGCAATGCGCTTTATGGACATCCGTAAACGTATCTACAAGTTCCCTAAAATGGGCCAGAAAGCAGAGCTTGTCTGTATCACGACAACTTCAGGTACAGGTTCAGAAGTTACGCCATTCGCGGTGGTGACTGACGACAAGACTGGCGCTAAGTACCCACTAGCTGACTACGAAATCACGCCAAACATGGCTATCGTAGATGCTAACCTAGTCATGAACATGCCTAAGTCTCTTACAGCATTCGGTGGTTACGATGCGGTCACTCACGCTCTAGAAGCTTATGTATCTGTTCTAGCAAATGAATACTCTGACGGTCAGGCTCTGCAAGCACTCAAGATGCTAAAAGAGTATCTACCATCAAGCTACGCAAATGGTGCAGCAGACCCAATCGCTCGTGAGAAGGTGCACAACGCAGCAACTATTGCTGGTATCGCGTTTGCTAACGCATTCCTGGGTGTTTGTCACTCTATGGCGCACAAGATTGGTGCTGAGTTCCACCTACCACACGGTCTGGCGAACGCACTGCTTATCTCTAACGTGGTACGTTACAACGCGAATGACAACCCAACTAAGCAGACTGCATTCTCTCAGTATGACCGTCCACAAGCACGTCGTCGTTATGCTGAAGTAGCTGACCACCTAGGCCTGAGCCAAGAAGGTGACCGTACTGCTCAGAAGATTGAACGTCTACTAGCATGGCTTGATGAGCTGAAAGCTAACCTAGACATCCCAATGTCTATCCAAGCGGCTGGCGTTTCTGAAGCAGACTTCGTTGCTAAACTAGACGAACTGGCGGTAGAAGCGTTCGATGACCAGTGTACCGGTGCTAACCCTCGTTACCCTCTAATCACAGAGCTGAAAGAAGTTCTACTCGCATCTTACTACGGTAAAGCGTTCGTTGAAGGCGAGACTTTCGAAGGTACGACTGTTATCAAGAAGAAAGCAGATCAGGTAGCCGCTAAAGCAGCACCAAAATCAAAAAAAGCAAAAGCTAACGCATAAGTAAGCGCGTCAGTGTTGAGATAGGTTTTCGCTAGCACGACACTTATCTATCGGGAAAAGACCAAAGCCCCAGTTGAAGGACTGGGGCTTTTTTTGATTAAAACATTTGTCATTTCGTAGAGTGATGAAGGGTTAGAGCAAGCCGTCATTCCATAGAGCGACAAAGGAGTGAGTAGGGAATCTCCGTTTGTTGGCGACCGACCTCAAGAGATCCCCAATTCATTCGTTCCTCATTCTTGAGGATGACGAAGAGTATGCAGTTGAACCTTTGTTGGCATCTGTCATTCCATAGAGCGACGAAGGAGTGAGTAGGGAATCTCTGTTAGTTGGCGACCAACCTCAAGAGATCCCCAATTCATTCGTTCCTCATTCTTGAGGATGACGAAGAGTATGCAGTTGAACCTTAGTTGGCATCTGTCATTCCATAGAGCGACGAAGGAGTGAGTAGGGAATCTCCGTTTGTTGGCGACCAACCTCAAGAGATCCCCAATTCATTCGTTCCTCATTCTTGAGGATGACGAAGAGTATGCAGTTGAACCTTAGTTGGCATCTGTCATTCCATAGAGCGACGAAGGAGTGAGTAGGGAATCTCTGTTAGTTGGCGACCAACCTCAAGAGATCCCCAATTCATTCGTTCCTCATTCTTGAGGATGACGAAGAGTATGCAGTTGAACCTTTGTTGGCATCTGTCATTCCATAGAGCGACGAAGGAGTGAGTAGGGAATCTCCGTTTGTTGGCGACCAACCTCAAGAGATCCCCAATTCATTCGTTCCTCATTCTTGAGGATGACGAAGAGTATGCAGTTGAACCTTTGTTGGCATCTGTCATTCCATAGAGCGACGAAGGAGTGAGTAGGGAATCTCTGTTAGTTGGCGACCAACCTCAAGAGATCCCCAATTCATTCGTTCCTCATTCTTGAGGATGACGAAGAGTATGCAGTTGAATCTTTGTTGGCATCTGTCATTCCATAGAGCGACGAAGGAGTGAGTAGGGAATCTCCGTTTGTTGGCGACCGACCTCAAGAGATCCCCAATTCATTCGTTCCTCATTCTTGAGGATGACGAAGAGTATGCAGTTGAACCTTAGTTGGCATCTGTCATTCCATAGAGCGACGAAGGAGTGAGCAAGGAATCCCTCTTAGTTGGTGACTAAACTTGAGCGATCCCCAACTCGTTTGTTCCTCACTCGAGACAAAAAGCCAGATACAAAAAGGCCGACGTTTTCACATCGGCCTTTTAAAAATTACATTCCCTCAGACTTACTTTTCGTCTTCTGGCAACTTAATATTCAGCTCCAGTACCGAAATATCATCGTCTTTGTGTTCAAAAGAGAGATCAACCATAGAAGGATCCACAGCGACGTATTTACCAATGACCTTGAGAATGTCTTCTTTTAGCTGTGGCAGGTACGAAGGTGATGGATCACCCTGACTGCGGCGCTCCGCAACGATGATTTGCAGACGCTCTTTGGCTAAATTGGCAGACGTTTTCTTCTGCGGGCGGAAAAATTCAAGTAATGACATTTAGCCTCCGAATAGTCGTTTGAAGATCCCTTTCTTCTGCTCGGTTAGGAAGCGGAAATCCACTTGTGATCCTAATAAGCGCTCGACAGTATCGTCGTAAGCCATACCCGCGTCTGTCTCGTTATCGAAGATCACAGGGACACCTTTGTTTGACGCATTCAGTACTGCCTGACTTTCAGGAATTACGCCGAGCAGTGAGATGTGCAGAATTTCTTCGACATCTTCTACGCTCAGCATTTCACCTTGTGTCACGCGTGCTGGATTGTAACGGGTCAGCAGTAAGTGTTGTTTAACGGGCTCTAATCCTTCTTCAGCACGGCGAGATTTTGAATCTAAAATGCCCAAGATACGGTCTGAGTCACGCACAGAAGAAACTTCAGGGTTCGTTGTCACAATCGCTTCATCTGCAAAGTATAGCGCCATTAATGCGCCTTGCTCGATACCTGCTGGAGAGTCACAGATGATGAAATCGAAGCCCATTTCATCCAGTTCGTCCAAAACACGGCGAACACCATCGCGAGTCAGCGCGTCTTTATCACGCGTCTGAGAGGCGGGTAGGATGAAGAGGTTGTCTGTGCGTTTATCTTTGATCATGGCTTGGTTGAGCGTTGCTTCGCCATTGATGACGTTGACGAAGTCATAAACTACGCGGCGTTCACAGCCCATGATCAAATCGAGGTTGCGAAGACCAATATCAAAATCGATCACTGCGGTTTTCTTTCCTTTCAGTGCCAGACCTGAAGCAATAGCGGCACTTGATGTGGTTTTACCTACACCACCTTTACCTGACGTGACAACAATAATGCGTGCCATTATGTGTTCCTTATTAATCTTTAAACGGTTAACAACTCGAACTTGAGCGAGTCATTGTCCAAACTGAACATAACTTTCTTCTGCCAGTATTCATCAGCAAACTGTTCTGTGAGCCAATAGTGGCCGGCAATTGACATTAATTCGGCATTAAGCTTATTGCAGATGATCACTGCACCTGTGTTGCCACTGGCGCCAGCAATCGCACGACCACGGAGTGTTCCGTGAATGTGAATAGAACCATCTGCAATAACCTCGGCACCCTCACTGACGTGGCTTAACACGACCAAATCACAGTCCTTGGCGTAGATCTGCTGACCAGATCGTACCGGAGTACGAATGATTTTGGTTGGTGTCATTTTCACCGGAGCTTGAGAAGGGGATTTAGTGGCTGACATAACCGCAAAATCAGCCTCTGAAGCCAGATTCTGAGTGCGTTTATCGCGGCACCCTGTCACACCTACTGGAATCATTCCAGCATGTGAAATCCCTTGTTTTAGTCTCGCAAAGTTAATATCACCATCAACTTTTGAAATATTGATGACAACAGGGGCTTGAGCGAAGAAAGCAGGCGCTTGTTCGACTTTTTCACTGAGAAATTGCAGTGTATTTTCAACATCGTTGTTTGAAAGGTGTAAAACGGACAAAGTAAAACTACTACCTTTCAGGTCCGGTAAATTTGACATCTTTTTTAGGAACCTCGTAAGGACGTTGCCTGAGACTAGGGTTGTCATGTTATATTCCCATAATAAGCACAGCAAGTTATCTTGCGCTCAATTGAGTGTTTTGCTGTAAAAAATAGCGAAACATTGACGTTCTCTGAATCTAAACAGACAAAAGGCTTACCATGCTTTGTGCAATATATAAAAGTTCTAAAAAAGAAGGCGCTTACCTATATATCCCGAAAAAGGATGATTTTTCACAAGTTCCTGACACTTTGATGCAAATGTTTGGCAAACCTATTATGGTTATGGTGGTCAAATTGGAAGGGCGTACTCTGGCACAAGTTGATGTCGATAAAGTAAAACAGTCTCTAATCGATGATGGCTTTTTCTTGCAATTGCCGCCGCCACCCAAAAACCTACTCGATGAATATAAAGAGCACAAACAAGCTCGTCAGCAATCTGAAGAGTAAATAATCATTGGATTGTTGGTTTCTATTGCTCAAGGAGGGCAATGTGAAAAAACTACTGTCAGTCGTTCTAGGATTAACACTCTCTACCTCTGTTTATGCGAATGAGGTCAGTTTTGAGCAATATGTTGAAGGCTTAAAACAAGAAGCGCGTATCAATGGTATTTCGGAGCAAATTATCAATCAGGCTTTCGGCAATGTGACTCATAAGCCTCGTGCTGTAAAAGCGGATAAGAACCAACCGGAAAAAAAATTGACACTGGATGAGTACATTCCTCGTGCAGTCCCAGATTGGAAAGTAAAGCAGGCTAAAGCGCTGTACAAAGAGCACTATGCAGAGTTGAGCCGAATTGGTGAAGAATACGGCGTACAACCACGTTTTATTGTTGCATTGTGGGGCGTGGAAAGTAACTTCGGTAAATTCACGGGTAACTATCCTGTGATCGATGCATTATCGACGCTCGCCTACGACGGCCGTCGAGAAGCTTTCTTCCGCAAAGAAACCATGGCCGCACTGAAAATATTGCAAGAGGGACATATTCCATTCAGCGATTTTAAAGGCTCTTGGGCAGGAGCCATGGGGCAATGTCAGTTTATGCCTAGCTCGTTCCTTGCTTATGCCGCGGATGGAAGTGGTGATGGCAAGAAAGATATTTGGAATACCGAATCGGACGTGTTCGCGTCAGCGGCCAATTATCTGAGTCAATATGGTTGGAACGACAAGTTCACTTGGGGGCGTCAGGTTAAATTGCCGCAAGGTTTCGACATGAACCTTGAAGGGCGTGTTGAAGGTAAAGAGAAAACGCTCGCTCAATGGAATCAACTTGGCATCACTCGTTACGATGGGAGCTCGTTGCCACAAGTGAACGTGGATGCATGGTTAACTGCGCCAGACAATGCCAACGGGCGAGTCTATCTGGTTTATAACAACTACAATGTTCTGATGAAGTGGAATCGCTCATACTACTTTGCTTTAGCCGTGAGCCATTTGGCCGACAGAATAACGCTTTAATTGTTTTGATTAGGAGCTCTTTGGAGCTCCTTTTAGTTTGTGGAGTCCCTGTGCTATCTGATCGTGCATCTCAAATGGTGGTGTTCGCCGCCTTACTCACTCATAAAAACTTTACTCAGGCTGCGAAGAGCTTAGGGGTCTCGGTTTCACATGTTAGTAAGCAACTGGCGCTGCTAGAAGAATCGTTAGGCGTTAAACTGGTTCAACGAACGACGAGGACTTTTACCCCGACTGAGGCAGGGGAACAGTTTTTTTATCATTGCCAGAAAGTGGTGCGAAGCGTTGAAGAAGCGCACCTCGAGGTGGAAAGTCAGAAAGATGAAGTGGCGGGTTTGATTCGAATCGGTTTATCGCAGTCTTTTGGGACTTTGCACATTCTCCCTGCGATTGATGAGCTGCGAGAGCAATACCCCAATCTGAAAGTTGAGATGCATTTGTTTGATTATAAAGTCGACATGTTACAAGAGGGGTTGGATCTTTGGATCACCAATAACGAGACGCTACCTGAAGGATATGTCGCTCAGCGTTTAGCGGACAGCCAGTTCGTGGTAGCCGCTTCGCCAGAGTATCTGATGAAACACGATACGCCTCATCACCCGAACGATTTGGTTGACCACAATTGCTTGATTTATCGAAGCTGGGAGCGTGACTACACCCATTGGGCATTTTCCAGCCATGATGACCAGTTGAACGTGAAAGTATCTGGAAATTACTCGGTCGATTTGGCAGAGGCAGTGCGAGATGCTGCCGTTGCTGGATGGGGCATCGCCTACCTTGCGACTTATCTCATCCGTGATGAGTTTAAGCAAGGTCAGTTGATTCAGCTTTTACCTCAGTGGTTACCCAGTCAGAACATGCCTTTTTATGCGGTTTATCCTAGCCGCCGTTACCTGTCGAAGAAGACAACCGCAGTGATTGAGTTTATTAAGCGTAAAATCGGTTCACCCTGCTACTGGGACAAACGATTGTCTCCCTATATTCACCGACCTCAAGCCTGATTGGTTACTTTAGATTGTTTCTGTTTTTAGAAACATTTTTTTTATATGGAAATAATAGTGAAAAGCAAACGTTTATCTTGATTTAAAACAGCCGCTTATCGACTTGATTAAAGTTTGAGTTGTTCAAACTAAACCGGATTTTAACAACTTAGATTTGCATCTCATTTGGAACGGAATATTATCCGACGCCATTATTAATGGTCCTTTTAGTCGGATATTTCCATGAACTCAATCCTCGGAATCATAGCCATTCTTGCTTTAGCATGGCTACTTTCTACCAACAGAAAAAATATTAACCTGAAAACCGTGTCCTTAGCCTTTGCTCTGCAGGTGACTTTTGCGCTGTTAGTCCTCTATGTACCCGTTGGTAAGGAAGCGCTAAACAGTGTTACAGCAGCCGTGTCCACTCTGATCAACTACGGCCAAGAAGGGATAGCCTTTTTATTTGGTGGCTTGGCAACGGGCGGTTTTACATTTGCTATCAATGTATTGGGTATTATTGTCTTCTTCTCAGCACTGATTTCTGGCCTGTACCATATTGGGATCATGCCTAAAGTGATCAATGTGATTGGCGGAGGATTGCAAAAACTACTCGGGATAGGTCGGGCTGAATCTTTGTCTGCGACGGCAAACATTTTTGTCGGTATGATTGAAGCGCCTCTTGTGGTCAAGCCATACTTACGCCAAATGACCGATTCACAATTGTTTGCTGTGATGACAGGCGGCCTGGCGTCAGTTGCTGGTGGTACGTTAGTGGGGTATGCGTCATTAGGTGTCGATCTCAATTTCCTTATCGCTGCAGCGTTTATGTCTGCGCCAGCGGGGTTACTGATGGCAAAACTGTTAGTGCCTGAAACCGAAAAAATTGACGCTCAGGTTGAAATAGACAATGTTGACATGCCCAGAGCGACAAATGTTGTTGAGGCGATGGCGGATGGCGCGATGTCCGGCTTACGAATTGCTGTCGCTGTAGGGGCAACCTTATTAGCGTTCATCAGTGTCATTGCTATGCTCAACGGTATGTTGGGCTGGGTTGGCAGCCTGGTAGGCATAGAGTTAAGCTTTGAGCTTATCTTAGGTTACTTGTTTGCCCCTGTTGCATGGCTACTGGGTGTGCCTTGGAATGAAGCGATTACGGCAGGTTCGCTTATAGGTAATAAGGTTGTGGTCAACGAGTTTGTTGCCTTTATCCAACTGATGGAAGTGAAATCTCAGCTCAGTGAACATTCTCAAGCGATTGTGACATTTGCTCTGTGTGGCTTCGCTAACATTTCAACAATGGCGATGCTGATCGGTGGTTTGGGTAGCTTGGTGCCTGAGCGTCGAAGCTTTATTTCAAAATATGGATTCCGCGCCATTGCGGCCGGTGTCATGGCCAATTTAATGAGTGCCGCCATTGTTGGTGTGATACTCAGTCTCTGAAACGAAAAGCCGCTTTATCATAAAGCGGCTTTTTTATGTCAGATTTTCGAGTTCAGTCATATTGTCGATGGCTTGCTGGTTTGTACTACCGCAGACCACAGGGCAGGGCTTAAAGTCGTGGCAAACTTTTGGTCGTTCCGGTTTACCAAACAACTTACACAAATTCTCTTCATTGAGCTGAACGCATCTTGTGCCTGCAGGTTTGCCTTTCGGCATACCCGGGATCGGCGAAGAAATGCTTGGCGCGATACAACACGCTCCGCAGCCTAATCGGCATTCCATAATGATGACCTCATTGATAATCGGGGCGCGATATTAGCAAAAAAGATGACCCCTAGCAGTATAAAACGCTTCCCTCGTATCAATTGTTTACTTAATGGCATTCATTACTTGGTCGCCTATATGACGATAATGCGGGTGTATTTTTTACTATAATTTATATTTTTGTCATTTTGATCCATGTTCCACTAAAATTAATAAGTAAACTTGGGAGTGTCGTGTTAGATGAGCGATAAAAGTTTTTGGGCAAAACATTCCAGTAAAATAGCCTCATTTGTCGGTGTTTGTGGTGCCATCATGATCGGTATCGGCATCTATTTTGTGATGGAACATGAACACCACAAAGCGAGACAAGAATTGCTTGGTGTTTGGGAAGAAGCGAATGTCGCGACCTACGCTGCCAATACGCTCCATGTGGCTGAAGAGGGGATTTACTGGAACGAAGACTTAATCAGTACCCACTTTGCTTTCGACGGCGAAACTCTTGAATTTAATTTGGGCAATAACCAACAGCGTTATCACCTCGATAGGCTAAGAGGAACCTTAGTGCACCTTAACGGTAGCTACAAAGCGAAATATCTCAAACAAACAACAAGAAGTTACGCTTTCGGCAATCGTGCTAGAGGTCGTTGAGCTCGCTAGTTTGTGGCGTAATTGAGTGAGTGATTCAAAATCGTGATTGTATCGTTTTGATATCTCTGCCGAGGACAAACATTGCCCTTGAACTTTATGCGTCTAAACGGTATAAAACGCTCCCCTGTCCGAGACCGAAGTAATGTTATGAGCCAGCCATTTTGGGAAAGTAAATCACTAGAACAAATGACCGAACCAGAATGGGAAGCACTCTGTGATGGTTGTGGTAAGTGCTGCCTACATAAACTCATGGATGAAGACACAGAAGAAATCTACTACACCAATGTGGCGTGCAGTTGGTTAAACAGCAAAACTTGCTCGTGCAAAGACTATCCCAACCGATTCACTTCTGGTGAGGAGTGTACCAAGTTAACCCGTGACGATATTGATGATTTCACTTGGTTGCCACATACTTGTGCTTACCGCTTATTGGCGGAAAATCAGCCTCTTCCTCAATGGCACCCTTTGCTCACAGGCTCTAAATCTGCGATGCATGCCGCTGGCGAAAGCGTACGCAATAAAATCGTGTATGAGATTGATGTGGTAGATTGGGAAGATCACATATTAAACCATCCTAACAGGGACTAGGCGCAGCAAGGTACATCAAGGCTTTGCTTGTGGTTATTTCATCAATAACCATCAATATTTATCTATATCCTGAAAATTTGTGGACATAATGTGGACGTTTTAGTGTCCACATTAGCCACTTATTTGAGGTTCGCTAACGGGTTTTTCGTGACCACATCTTCTAGGTGATCGGGGGCTAGGTGAGCGTATCGCATGGTTTGTTTTATGTCACTGTGACCAAGGATTCGCTGCAGGGCGATAATGTTACCGCCGTTCATCAGCACTTTATCATCCTCTGAATGTGGTCATGCGACATCCAACACTTGTTCAGTTGCTTAGTAATATCACTCAACAAACAGGGCTGCAGTTCGTGGTCCCTGACAGAGCTTATGCTAATAGTGCTATCCCTTGTTTCTATTCGACAGGTAATGGCTATCGGGTACTTGATGAGATAGCACAGGCTTTTAGTATTTCTGATTACATCTGGCAGCAGCAAGGTAATGGACAAATATTTGTAGGTAGTTGGGCTGATAGTTATTGGGCAGATAAACCAGCGACTATTCCTGTCAATATGCTCAATCCACACCAAGCCCAGAAGACGGCAACGATTCCTTGTACGCCACACTTTAAACCAGGTGTGATCGTGAATAGTCGTAAGCTTGCCACCGTTGAACATATAGGAACGGAGACGGTCATAACATGGACGTAAAAACAATTAAGCGTATTGTCTACCGACTATTCCCAGAACTAACAGGTAACTGGCATTTATCTCAATTTGCAAAGGTCGTAGCATTGCCCGAACTACCGAAAGAGGGCGATTTATCAGAGCGTTTTTATCCTCACTATGCCGCAGATGTTCAGTTACTTGATAGCAAGTTAGTTGAACGTAAAGATGTGCCAGTCATGCAAGCAGTACCTTTACCAGTGCCGGGTATTGGTGAACAAGCAGGGCGATTAGAACCGCCAGCAATTGGCGCAATAGTTGAACTTGGATTTGCTAATGGTGAACCTGATAAACCATTCATTCGAACGGTATTGGGGCTGGGCTGGAAGCTGCCAGCAATCAAAGCTGGTGAAAGTCGATACCAGCAAAGGCCTGGTGTTTACCACCACGTTGATCAGTCTGGTAACTTTCGCAGTATTACCGATAAATTGGCGCAATTGCACTGTAAGTTAAGAGAAGTTCGCGCAAGCACCGAGCAAGATTATCGTTCGCCTAAGACGTGGCTAGGTTCCGAAAGTGAGAACGTACTCAACTTGCTAGGTGAGTTGATGCAAGTAGTCACTGATTTATCCGATACATGTGCAGCACATACACACACTAGCCCAGAAAGTGGAGCCCCAACAACCGCGCCAATTCAATCGGCTACGTTTACTGGACATGGTAAAAGTAGTACTGGGCTAAAAGATAGACTTACGCCTATCACCAAATCTTAATCCTTAACACCCCACAGCAATACGCAGTCAATAGGCTGCGTTTCTTTTTGCATAAACCTCAGTGAACCGACATGTGGATAACAGCCGATGGATTGCCACGACAGCGAACGACTAGATGACGTAAAAATCACTCCCCCTCCCCACCTGCGCGGTTTTTCGAACAGTTTTTTTGCAGTTTTTGAGTTATGAAAAATCAAGGCGTTAGAAAGCCAAGCGGATAAGGTGCAAAGCCTTTTGCTATAAGGGGGCGTGGGGGGGAAGTCCTCTCAAAATGGCTGATATAGCCCTATATAGAATTTCAGTCATTTCAGTTTTTTTCAGCAAATTGAAAAATTAACGATCAGAAAAGATCTAGTGATTGATTTTAAGTTATTGATAAATAATGGATGTTCTGTTTTTTGTCATTGTTTCAACGATCTGGAAGGGATTTTTAAAGATCTCTTTTGTGTCTTGTTAAGCTAGATAGGGCAAGGCTTGAAAGCGAATTTTGGAGAAACTATTTTTTTCAATGAAGTTCAAGACTCATTGATAGCAAAGTAAATCGTAGGTAGCATAGCCTAAGGTACGTATTTATTTAGAGATTTAGGAATGCATTCAAGGGCAACACAGTATCTTCAGTCGTTAGAAAGCAATATAGAACAGTTCCAAAACAATACACTAGTGTTGCGTTTAGTTTTATCTATTGCTGTTTTTGTTAGTCACTTTTATGCAGTATATGGTTTACCAGAGCCGGGAATCCCGTTTGGAATTCACAGCTGGGGTTGGTATGCAGTCAATGCTTTTTTTCTTATTAGTGGTGTATTAATTTCTCAAAGCTACCGTAACCGAGACTTTATTTCTTTTGCGGTTTCTAGGGTGTTGAGAATCTATCCAGCTTACATTATAGCTATATTTTTTACTGTTTTAGCGGCCGTAGCTTTTACAGAACCAAGCCACGGTGGAAAAGCCATGCTATTAGAAGTTATTAATATAGTTACTTTAAACCTTGTGCCACTAACATTGTTCGAAGGGTCTATCTCTGGTGCTTGGGCAAACACTGCGATCCCAGGAGCCTTAAATGGCTCATTGTGGACAATTCCTTTTGAAGTGATGAGCTATATTTTTGTGATTCCATTGTTCTTTGATCGCAACCTGAAGAAAGTAATTAAACTACTGCTGGCGGTAGTTTTTGTCTATGTAATGTCACATTCTCACGTTATTTCAACTGGTATAAGATACGATCTTCTTAGAGTTTTTGGCTACTTTATCATAGGGATTGGAGTGTATGATCTAGTAAAAGCTAGAAAGTTAAATGCTAACATTATCATTGGATTAATAATTATTTATGTATGTGAGCCAATTATTAAGGAGTTCGCTGTCAATATAGTATTAACCGTAGCAACAATACATTTAGCTCTGTACTGGAAAAAATTCTCTTTTATGAAGAATGATTACAGTTATGCGATCTACTTGTTTGCATGGCCAGTCACACAAATTATAGTTTCCAATTTTGACACCAGTGTTTATGTAGAGCTGCTATACGCAGCTGTTTTACTTTCATTATTGTCCTACGTAAGTTGGCATTATGTGGAAAAACCATCTCTCAGATTGAAACGTATCGGACTACAAAATTGGTTCGTATTTCGTTCTACTAAGAGCTAAATAGCGGCTTTGTTCAATTTGAGTTTACGGAGTGATGAAAAACGGTTTTTCGTTTTGGAGTTCAGAGAAGACGAACGAAGTACCACAAAGCTGTGGACATTTTGGGACAAAATCAATGTGGTGGGGTTTTATCTAGTTGTTTTAATTTAATTAAATATTAATTGCGCAATAAGATCACATCTTAAACCATCCAGATAGAACTTAGCTTATAGCTCTTTGTGTCCACCCGCATAAAGTTAAGTGGGATCACTCAGATTAAATTAGGAGCGCCAATGGCGCTCTTTGTCGTTTATAGCTGGTCATAAAAGGTGATGGTTGGTTCCTGCTCTAGCAAACCTTCCAAACTGTCTAAAAGTTTGAGAAAGTGCGCCTGTTGGCAATGTTCTTCAAAAGCCTGTTTATCAGTGAACTGCTCCTGAAACATAAATATTGCCGGGTTGCTGCTGTCTATTAACAAGTCATAGCGTAGGCATCCTGGCTCATTTCGGGTCGGTTCTAGCATAGCAACTAACAAGGACTGCAGTACGCTTTCTTTGCCAGCTTTGGCGTGAAAAGTCGCGGTTAAGTTTATCATCATGTTTGCTCTGTAATTATCGATTGTTCGTTGTTATTTACTGGTATCTTCCCTGACGTTGCAGGAATTCGATTTTGTATCCATCGGGATCGGTAATGAAAAAGAGAGTGGCGAGATCAATATTTTGATGCTGTATGGTTTTCATTTCAGAGGGATCCAGTCCAAGTGCATTGAGTTTATGATGTGTCCGATGAATATCATCGACTGATACAGCAATATGCCCGTAGCCGTTCCCATGATGATAAGCTTCTTCTGTATCATGATTGTAGGTCAGCTCCAGTTCAAACTCAGTTTCGCGGTTGGCAAGATAGGTCAGAGTAAAACTGTCAAAAACGAATTGGTCTTTCACCTCTAATTCTAATGCGCTGCGATAAAATGCTATTGAAGTGGCTAGGTCTTTTACTCTTACCATAGTGTGAATGAGCCTTGTCATTGTTACCTCCTGTTCTGTAGGCTGGAAGAATAAGGGGTAAATTTGAGCAGAAGGTAGTACCGGGGTACGACAATGAAAAGATTTTACTGATGGGTTATGAGCTGCTGCTTAACGGCTGCCATTACATCATCGGGCTGGCGAAGGTAGATTAGGCAAGCACAGCGAAGTAGGGAGGTGAAGTTTTTGATTTCCCCATTATATTTCAACGCTTCTGAGTAAATCGCGCTGATAAAGCGGGGTAGTGTCATAGATTGCTGTTGCGCGATGTCCTCTAAGATCTTCCAGAAACTGGCTTCGAGCTTAACACTGGTGGCGTGTCCATCGATTCGGATCGAACGGGCAATAATCTGATAGTTTTCTTGAGGTTGATTAGAGAATATTTCACACATAATACGATGCTGATCGATGATAAACCATTATTTCTAACCTGCCCCTCAAAGCGAGTCAACATAAACTGACACCATTAAAAAACGCCCCGTAGGGCGTTTTATTCTATTGAAGCTTCAAAGTACGCTCATTTAACTTGTGTCTTGATGTATTCACCCAGCTCCGAGTGATGCATGATTTTAGACACAGGAATAATGGCTTCTGCTGGCCCCCAAGCAAACACGTTTACTGGGGTATGTGTGTGCGTACCCGTGCCCCATACAATGTTTTGGCCAGTGGCCTGCTCACGTGCAAGCAGGTTACCGCGATCGTTATATGGGAAGAAGGCGTCGAAGTCGTTAATTGCCGGAACTTCCTCAACAGACAGATACTTATGCCCTGCCAAGCGATATGGGTTAGGTTTGCTGGCAAGGACGTTCGCGGCTTGGCCAGAAGTTATTGGGAAGTCGGTATTTTTATTCACTAATTCGGCAAATTTAGCTGCAGTTTGCTGATTTTTATCCAGCTTTTGGAACTCACTCACGATGCCGTAATAGCTCTTCTTCTGGTTGTATAATCCATCTAAGATCTGAAATGCACCAAAGTTAAAGTTAGGAGCGTAACTACGCTCGGCAAAAGCTTCGCCATCACGTTGCTCTGGTTTTGGCAGATCCTGAGAGGAATAGCTGAAGCCAAAAGAGCCCGTTTCATGGTCAGCGGTGACGATGACAATGGTATCTTCACGGCCTTGTGCCCATTGATAAACAGTATTGACGGCTTCATCAAATTTGATCATTTCATGCAGCATGGTGCCAGCATCATTACTGTGTCCCGCCCAGTCAATTTGGCCGCCTTCGACCATGAGGAAGAAGCCGTCTTCGTCCTTCGAAAGGATATCCAGCGCTTTATCTGTCATTTCTTTGAGGCTTGGTTGAGTACGCTTTGGATCATTTTTACTCACGCTATAAGCAATGCCGTCGTTCATACCAGAGTAGGAGAACAGGCCAAGCAACTTATCACCTTGCGCTTTTGCCATCATGTCACGGTTAAAGGCAAGTGAGTAACCGTCTTGCTGTGCTTCAGTGAGTAGGTTGCGGTCATCTTTACGCTTCGACTTAAGGTAAACATCGCCCTGAGTCAGTGTTTTTAACTGGTTGTATGTGTCGCCTTTGTCGTTGGTGGACTTTGGAATCCAGTGACGAAGGCCGCCGGATAGCATGACATCTGCTCCTGTTTCCAACATGTCAGATGCAATGTCATTCTCAAGAGAGCGATGAGGTTGGTGTGCGGCAAATGAGGCTGGGGTTGCGTGAGTAAGGCGAGTATCAGAAACCAACCCGGTTGCTTTGCCCATGCTTTTAGCTTTTTCTAAAACAGTCTGAACATGGTTACCTTGAGAGTCGATACCAATGACCTCGGAGCCAGTATAAATACCTGTTGAAAGCATGGTTGCTGAACAAGCAGAGTCAACCACAATGGCATCTTCAGGGTGGGTCAGTGAGGAACCGATTACCCCTTCCTGAGCGAGTTTAAACAGTGCCGTTGGTTGACCTTGGTAAATGGAATTCGGGGCTTGATTGGCATAAGTTTCTAGCAGGCCAACCTGCTGTGGGCCCATTCCGTCACCAATCATTAGAATGACGTTCTTAATGTCTGCAGAAAGTGCATTAAAAGAGAGCGCAGAAGCCGCGGCTGCCGCGACAAGAGGTTTGGTTAAGTGCTTCATCGAATTGTCCTTATTTATAAAAGCGTCCCGATTAAATCACTGTTACATTTCATATTTATTTCATCAATGTATTGATTTATAAAATTGATTTCATTGTTGGTTTCTGTGCCCACTGACACGAAAAAAGTAGAATAAAATAGGTTTTTTAATAGCAGGATACCCGTACATCAGCGGTATTCGATGTTTTGCAACAAGGTAAGACACACAATGCAAGGGGGTAGCAGTTGGACCGAACGCTACTGTTGTGTTAAGCCTTCATTGACGAGTGAGGGCCCTCAGTGCGTATTAATAATGTAACCTGTGTTGACTCTCGAGCATAACAGGGGGGCATAACGGGCGCAGCCTTTCCCCACCGTCACTGATTCGTTTCGGAGGAAGGGGAAAAGCCATCGAGCGGGTTCACTCTATATTAGCGCGAGAAGTATTCCGCCCACTGTTGCCGCGGCGGAAAGGTATTGCCCCGCAGAGTAAGCGCCATCGTCTTCTTCTTTGATTTCGTCAGGTTTATCAATGCCTAACGCACCATGGGTGAAAGATTCTACCTGCTCGCCAACCGTCTTATTGGCTTTTTCAGCAGCTTTCGCTTCTTTATCAATTTCCTGCAAAGCGGCAAGCAACGCTTTTCCTTCATCAGAAAGCGTGACTTTATTTTGCTCCACTTTAAGCGGCGCAGAGCCATTATTTGACTCACTTTGATTCGCTTGAGGTTTGACCTGCTGGGCTGGTGTCAGCTTTGCTGGCTCCATTCCTACTGGTGTCATAGCGATCTCCTTACATCATCCTCATGGAATATATCGACCAATGAGCGAAAAACTTGTGCAAAATATGTCGATTTTGTATGAAATATATTCAAGCACAAAGTGTGCCTGATTTACACATTGCATATCAAAACAGTGCTATTGGTTGGATTTTTATGATGTGGATTCAAATTATCGTATCATAGTCAGCAAAATCAATGCCGTCTTAAAGACAAGATAAGTCTTGGTTTCTTTTTGTTAGACGGTGGTAAGCCTTCATTTGATTCTCCATTTGTACATATCGTACAGGAGGAACGAGGACCTTTAGCTGGTAATCTCGGCTATCAGATATGACGTCCTCTGTCGGAGTGATCACTACAACATTCAAATCCGGCTTTCTAGAGAGAATTGAGGCCTTTGTGCCTAACCCGTCTTCGATGTGAAATTTACCGGCAAGATGGATGATCTGCTTGGAAGGGTTCTGTTCAAGATAACGAATCATACTTTCAGCCATAGTTTCATCCCATGTCACTTGAGCGGAAAACTGTTTTTCTGTTTGTTCAGGTTTGCCGTGGTGCATCGACGCCATAAATTTATCTTTGTATGGGCTGGGGGCGACATCGATGGTCTCGGCCACATAAGCGCGCTGTTCAGGGGTAAGCTTTTCAAGGTAATCAAGTCCTTGCCGCCCAATGCAACGCACTATTGGCTTGGGGGCATTGGCGGCGATAACATCGATCTGATTGGCTTTAGCCAGCTCAACCAATGGGCGATAGTCACTTTCATAATTTGGCCAGGCGCTAGCGCTCTTAATCAGCATTTGTTCACCAATTTCACCCGCTAGGTACTGATTGATAATACTTTGGCTGTCGCGAGAGAATTGCTCCATAGAGACAGCGACATCATGGCCTTGTGAAATAAGCGCTTTGACTAGGTCGGTTTGAAAGCGATGAACACCTGAATGGGTATGCCATTCTCCCACCAAAATGATGTCTGCGTTTTGAATGTCTTTACCAAAACGACTTAAAGACACGGCTTGAGCGTCGGGGGTGAAGAGTTGGTAATCGTAGAAACTGGTCACTTCTTGATGAGTTGCCGTTGAACAAGCTGACAAGGTCAGGCAAGCCAAAGATACAGTGAGAAGTTTGCGCATAACAGGCCTCCTAAATATGATGCGAGCATACTAATGGAGGCAGCAAGATAACTCAATCTAAATGAGAATTATTATCTAAATGCTGAATTTGGCTGTTTGCAATAGATACGAATCATAAAATCTGCCTCGCATTCAAATAACTTAGCTGATTTTAGAGAATCACGCAGTTCCTCACTCGCTTTCCAGGCAAAAGGTGTCATCTGAAGCAAGTCGTCCGCATCACCATCCTGCAAAGGCATAGTATAGGACAGCTTGAGAGAGTCTTGGAGGACAAACCCATCGATATTTTCTGGCTCTTCACTATGCAATCTGACGTCTTGGTAGAGGTGCTCACGAAGTTGGTAAAGGTGACGGGCCGCAGGTGTGACTGTGATCACGACACCGTTGTGATTGACGACTCTTGCTAGCTCTTGTGGTTTGCAAGGGGCGTAGATACGCAATACGGCATCTAGACTGCCGTCTGAAAAAGGAAGGCGTGTACTCGATGCCACGCTGAAAGAACAGTTGGTGTAGCGCTTAGACGCATAGCGAATCGCTACCTTAGATATATCGATGCCATAAGTCACTGCCTCTGGGTGTTGTACTGAAAGTTGTCTCGCGACCTCTGTGGTGTAATAACCCTCACCACAACCAATATCAAGTAACTGGTGCTGAGTGCCCTCAAGGTATTGAGCACAGACTTGAGCCACTTTGTCTTTCAGCGGGCGATAGTAGTCTTTCTCTAAAAAACGACGGCGTGCTTGCATCATCTCTTTATTGTCGCCCGGATCTTTGGAACGCTTATGCTGAACAGGCATCAAGTTGACATAGCCTTCTTTGGCTAAGTCAAAAGCATGATTGTTCTCACAGCGAAAGGTGTGGCCAATGAGCGACAGGCTTTGATGACATAAAGGACAGGTATAAGACATAAGGATCTCAGGATGACAAAAAGAGCGCGAATTCTAACAGGAACCGAGTTTTGAGACTAGCATGGCAAAGATAACACTGCGGAAAAAGGGGCAGAATATATCTGCCCCTTTTTGTTATTAATTGAAGAAGTCGACTTGCTGTTTTAATGAGCTGGCTTGCGTCTGCAGCTCTTCGGCACTTTGAGCCGTTTTAGCGCTAGTGGCTCGACTTTCACGGTTCAATTCACTGATAGAATTGGCGTTGGCGGCAATTTCTTGCGATACGTTTGCCTGTTCTTCAGAGGTTGCGGCTATGGTATCCGCCTGCATGGCAATAGATTGGACTTGCGATGCAATGGCCTCTAATGCTGACCCTGCTTCTTGAGCCTTATCGAGCACTTGATTTGCATTACTTTGGCTTTGCCCCATCAAATTGACCGCGTTGACTGTAGAGGACTTTAATTTTTCGATAATGGTGACTACATCCTGAACAGACGTTTGTGTCCGATGCGCTAAAGTACGTACCTCATCGGCGACAACGGCAAAGCCTCGACCTTGCTCCCCCGCTCGTGCTGCTTCAATCGCTGCATTTAAAGCGAGTAGGTTGGTTTGCTCAGCGATTTCATCAATCATCTTGGTAACGGTTTGGATAGCTTCACTGTCTTTATTGACCTGCTCTATGGCTTGCGCGGAATTGTCCAGTTGATCGTTAAGCTGCGCGACATCAATGCATACCCCTTCTACTTTTTCCAACCCTGACTGACTGTCTTCGTTGGTGAGGCGGACATTCTCGGCAATCGCTTCGACTTGCTGTGCTACCGACTGTGCTGACGAAGCCATTTCCTCAATAGCGGTTGCAACTTGCTCAACCTGTTGTTGTTGGATGTCAGATTGGCCGAGGTTTTGGTTGGCATCCTGAGATACGCTTCGTGACGCGTCTTGAACAGCATCACTTGTAGAACGGATTTCGCTAACCAAGGAATTCAATTGCCCCGCCATATGGGCGACGCCATTATTCAGGTTGATGATTTCATTGTTGGATGTTTTACCTGTCGCAGGGATCTCTAGGCTGACCTCACCTTTCGCGAGACGAGTCATGTATCCGTTTAGTATCGTCAGTGGCTTGAGGTTACGGTTAAGAAAAACGGTTAAAATGACGAAGGTGCCCAGAGCGACTACGGTTGCGATCGTGATGATCAGCTTGAGTAAAGTATCACTGCCTTTGGTGACTTCTTTGATGAATGTTCCGCCTAGCAACTTCCAGTTCCAACCAGGAACTTCTGTGTAGACGAGGTATTTCTCTCCAACATTGCCCTGATATTCATATGGGTAGCGGATCAGGCCACTTTTCTGTTCGAAAATTTGATGAAAAGGTTTGTTGCCATCATAGTCGGCGATTTCCATGATCGGCGCCGTGTTTTCGTCATGAACAGGATGGAGCAGGTAATGGCCTAAATTGTCTTCTCTATTGTCCACCACGACAGTGTAACCCGTATCGCCCCATTTGATAGAGCGCAACGAGTTAAAGAGATCTTGTGTTGCTTGCTCAACAGGCAGACCGATGAATGTAATACCTATCACCTTATTCTCTGCATTCTTCAATGGTGCATAGTAGGTAATGTAGTTCTCACCGAATAGTTTGACCTGAGCATAATAGGGTTGACCGCTAATGAGCTGGTTGTAACCAGGGTGGTCTTTACCTAATGTACTGCCCACGACACGATTGCCTGACGGGTCCTTGAGTGAAGTGGATATACGAATAAAGTCGCCATCAAAAGGAGCAAATAGAGTGGCCACTGCCCCCGTATCACGGGTAAAGCTGTCCACCAGTTTTGCATCATTGATCAAGCTTTCACCGTACTGAGTGACATTCACAACTTGTTGACCGTTAAAGTCGACGGAGTAGTCTTCTACGTAAACGCCTGCAAGATAACCATTCCTAAAGGTAGACTCCAAAACTTTTGCGGTATGCAGGTAGGCATTAAATTGTCCAGCAATAGTCATTGCCATGGCTTCGACTTCAGTTTGATGACCTTTGAGTGTGTTATCAAGCAGTACTTTGGATGCATTTCGATAAACAAGCGTCGCGGTACCTACGAAGGAAACGAGCAAGCAAAGCAGTATGACCAACTTCAACTGAAAGCCAACACTTTGGTTTTTGAATTTTTCGAACATTGTTTCATTATCCTCTCTTTGGAGACGTGTCTTATCGCTGACAATAGTGATCCAGTTGTCATTCAATCGTGATGATAACAACTTGTTTAAAGGTGATAATTGATTCTTATTAACTATTTAAGTAATTAGAAGGTTAAAGAATGTGCGTTGAACAGCGTGTGTAGACTAAAAGACCTGATGGCGAGAGAAATAATTTCGAGCGAGGTCGTGCATTGCAGGCCTCATGGCCTGCAGTGAAAAGAGTTATCGAGCTGAGATTGTCGTGATCAGTTGGTGTGATTCACCAGGTTGAAGTGTTTTTCCAAGGTCGATATTGGGTGCATGCAGTGTCGATTCCACACACAGCATAGTAAGGTAGCCGTCATCGGACATATCCGGCATAGATTCAGCACCTTGTGCCCATGGATTCCATAATACAGCCGAGTTGTGGCCTTGGTTCTCCACGCTTAGTATTCGATCCAACACTGGATCTTTAACTAAAATTTGCGCTTCTGGCTGAGTGTAAACACGGTCTATAGTATCAGTAAGTTGAAGAACCTTGTCCCCTTGACAGATTGCACCTGCTTTTAGGCTATCGATGTATTCAGGGCCCATCCCAGTAGTTTGTGCTTGTTTGATGTTGCCTACGTTAAGATACGTGTGCAATGCGCCTGAAAATTCCCAAGGTTTCGTATCAGTATTGGTGACGTCGAGCGTTACTTTAAGCGCGTTGCTGACTTCTACTATTAAACGCGCATCAAATTTATGCGGCCAGATTGATAGCGTTTGCTCTGAAGGTTTCAGTCCGAGCTCAATCACAACGCCTTGTTCATTTTCACGATGTTGTAGCAGTGACCACTCATTGTTACGAGCAAAGCCATGTGCAGGCGCAGCAATGCGGCCAAACCAAGGCCAGCAAATTGGAATGCCACCACGAAGCGCTGCCTTACCATCGAAAATGGCGCTGTCGCTCATCCAAATCAGATCTTCTTGGCCTACTGGCGTGAACGATACGACATGTCCACCGTGCAGCGCGATGCCTGCCGTTGCTTTTTCATGAATCACGCGGACGACTTTTACCTGATCAACTTCAACGATAGTGATGTTGTCAGATAACACGGTCAGGGCTGGGAGAGTGTTTAAATCCATGTGTAGTTTCCTATCGCTGGGGAGAGCTTTTCGACATATTTCGCACATTATATGCAATGTCGAGTTTGTATTACTAAAAGTCTAGATACAAAAAAAGGCGACTCTAGAGCCGCCTTTTCTTTAACGAAGTTATTCGCTAATTGCTAACTATCTAATTACTTAGAGATGTGAGCGATTAGGTCTAGAACTTTGTTTGAGTAACCGATTTCGTTGTCGTACCAAGATACAACTTTAACGAAGTTATCAGTTAGAGCGATACCAGCTTTAGCATCGAATACTGAAGTTTGAACTTCGCCGATGAAGTCTTGAGAAACAACTTGGTCTTCAGTGTAACCTAGAACACCTTTAAGCTCGCCTTCAGAAGCTTCTTTCATCGCTGCACAGATAGCTTCGTAAGATGCACCTTCTTTTAGGTTAACGGTTAGGTCAACGACAGAAACGTTAGCAGTTGGTACACGGAAAGCCATACCAGTTAGTTTGCCGTTGAGTTCTGGAAGAACAACGCCTACCGCTTTAGCTGCACCAGTTGAAGATGGGATGATGTTCTGAGAAGCACCACGACCACCGCGCCAGTCTTTAGCAGAAGGACCATCTACCGTTTTTTGAGTTGCTGTAGTAGCGTGAACTGTAGTCATAAGACCAGATTCGATACCGAACTTGTCGTTAAGAACTTTAGCGATAGGCGCTAGACAGTTAGTTGTACAAGAAGCGTTAGAAACGATGTCTTGACCAGCGTAAGTGCTGTCGTTAACACCCATTACGAACATTGGAGTTGCGTCTTTTGAAGGACCAGTTAGAACAACTTTCTTAGCACCAGCAGTGATGTGCTGACGTGCAGTCTCGTCAGTTAGGAAGATACCAGTTGCTTCAGCTACAACGTCAACACCGATTTCGTCCCACTTAAGGTCAGTTGGGTTACGCTCAGCAGTAACACGTACAGTCTTACCGTTAACGATTAGGTTACCACCTTCAACTTCAACAGTACCGTTGAAACGGCCGTGAGTTGAATCGTACTTAAGCATGTATGCCATGTACTCTACATCGATCAGGTCGTTGATACCTACAACTTCGATGTCGCTACGCTCTTGTGCTGCACGGAATACGAAACGACCGATACGGCCAAAACCGTTAATACCTACTTTGATAGTCATTATAGTTGCTCCACAACTTAATTTCTGATTAAAGATAACTGGTAGTAAAATTACAGAATCCAGTCAAAATCTGCAACAGATAATCGGACTTAACTTGTTTAAAGTCAAAAAAAAGCGTCGCTTTTTTTCACAATCAGTCGTAATTGACTATCTTTTGAACGGATTATAGGTTTCTTGTTTAACCAGTTGACGTAAAATAGATCAAACGCTTTCACTTTTGATCAAAGTTTAAGCGTCCTTTTATGGATTCAAAGTATGTGCTACAAACAATAAATTGCGCAAGTTTTTGAGAAAAAAAGTCACAGTAATAGTGATTAATTCGGAGAAAAAGACAAAGTGGAACAGGATAATAAAAAAGTCATCAAACCCAATGAATACTGGCGTGAAAAGCTTTCTGAAGAAGAATATCGCATCTGTCGTGAGCAGGGAACAGAAGCACCGTTCACAGGTAAGTTACTGCAAAACAAGGAAACTGGGGTATATTCTTGTACCTGCTGTCAGGCCCCTCTATTTCAATCAGATAACAAGTATGATTCCGGTTGTGGTTGGCCAAGTTTCGATGCCCCTATTAATGATCAGGCTATTCGTTATTTGGAAGATCTAAGTCACGGAATGGTGAGAACAGAGATTAGGTGTGCAGCTTGTGATAGCCACTTGGGTCACGTTTTTCCTGATGGGCCAAAGACAACAGGTGAAAGATTTTGTGTGAATTCTGTGTCGTTAATTTTCAACAATTCTTAAAAAAGCGGTGATTAATTCACCGCTCATTGTTTAATCCTTTCATGTTGTCGACGCTAATTGAAGTTAGGAACCATGTCTCTTTGGTAACGGCCGCTATCGAGCGCGTTTTCAATATTGTCGGCAATATCATCGAGCTGTTTGTACTTGTCTTGGCTGAATCCATAAAGAATTTTCATTTCCTGCGCTGAGCCGATAATGGGAACGTCGAAGCGACTCGCCACCATCGCCCAAATGTAAGCTTGTTCTTTACGATTCTGTTGATAGGTAATACTAGCCAGTGTCTTAAAAATGTCCGTATTAAGGTTCTTGCCTTTACTCAGTTCGAGCGATTTGTTGAGTAAGCTTATTGTTTTCTCCAGATCACGGCTGGTATAAAAGGTAGCAAGTGCATACTGCATCTCAGGAGTGTCCAGAGCCGGAGTGCCTTCGAGTTGCAGGAAGCTTCTTTGTGCTTCGTCATCACCCGTTTGGCTCCAAAGGAAATAGAGGGATTCTGGAGAAGAAGATTGACGAATTCGCTCGACCAATTGTTCTAAGTCCTCCCCTGAGTTGATTAATGCATTGAATCGACGCTCTTTTAGTCCAGGCTGTTCAATAGGCTGTATCTGTGAGGCTAATTCAAGGCACTTCTTATAGGCCGCCAGATAGTGGTATTCGGCAATAATATTGCTGTCGGTCGGTTGTTTAAGCACATCATTACGATGCCAAATCAAGTCGGTTCTAGGTACACGGCACTGACCATCGTTCATATTAAGCCGTTCACATTGTAATCTGGGATTATCGGCGCATAGTTTGTCAGTGTTCTGACGATTTTCGAAACACCCTGATAACGCAATAGCCAGACTTAAGATTAGTAGCGCTCTTATATGATTCATAATTTGATTTGCTTGTGATCCGTTACACTTATTCTTGGGTGCAATCTTGACTAAGAATGCTATCCAGTTATGTTCTTTCCATCTCAGTTACAACTTAAGGATAGACCATGGACGCAGAGCAGTTAATTAATGCCATTACACCAGAGGCATATGAGCGTCTACTCTATGCTGTAGAAACGGGGAAGTGGCCTGAGGGTACACCACTTTCTCACGAGCAGCGAGATTCGTGTATGCAAGCTGTGATGTTGTATCAATCTAAGCATAACGCAGAAGCGCAACATATGACGGTGGCCCAAGGGGGCGAGATCAGTTTTAAGTCAAAAGCGGAACTGAAAAAGCAGTTCAAGCAAGATCAGCAAGATATTGTTCGAGTCAACCCAAATAAGGACGCTTAGTGTCCGACTAAGCTCTGATACGCAAAAGCAGGAAATTCATCCTGCTTTTTTGTTGCCTGACGGTTTAGCCGCAGCATTTCTTAAACTTTTTACCGCTGCCACAGATACAAGGATCATTTCGGCCGACTTTGAGTTGTTTTATGGTTTGATTGAGCCGTGGGTCAATATCGGGCTCTGGAAACGTGCCATCAATGTAGTACCACAAGCCATTCTCTCTTACAAAACGAGAGCGCTCTTCCAGGCAATGTTGTGTTTTGTCGTCGTTAAAATAAGCTTTAAAAGTGACGAAACCTTCGTTCGCATCTTTGCCTACTTCTGTATTGATGACTTCCAACTTGCACCAATCACTTTCTATCGATTGTTTAATTTCTTCGCGTTGTTCATTGGCATGACAACTTGGGTGATAAGTTTCTACTACATAATCGACCAATTGCTTAACGTGTGCGCTATAGCGAGAACGCATTAATTTTTCAGGCGTCGTGGCTTTAGAATGGTCGAGATGAATCGGCTCACAGCAATCGCTGTAGCGCTTTGCTGTCCCACAAGGGCAATATTGCATGATGGCTCCAATGAAACGCTATTTTGTTGATACTGAGAGAAGATCTGCGGTCCATTTAACGGAAGCGTTATAGCTTGAAATGATGTCTTTTGGATTTAAACCAAGAGACTCGCTAAGGTTGGATACCTCTTCCCATTCAGCTAACTCATACGCTTCGGTTAACATGAGAATACTGCCTAGTATGCCTGCATTCTTTGTCAATGCCAGCTTTACGGCCTCTTCGATAGGAATCTCGTTCACGATAAGATCCAATGGCTTGTCTAGAAGACTATCGAGCAACGAGAACATACCAGTAAGAAAAGCTTGTCCGGCACCAAGTTCTACTTGAAGCTTTTCTCCGATCAGCTCGCAGAAGCGGGCACGTTGGATAGACAACCCGTACAGATAGTCGGGTTTGCTATCTTGGCTCGATGCCAGCGAGACTAGAGAAATGAATTTGCGCAATTTATCCTCACCAAGATAAACCAAAGCCTGACGGAAAGACTGAATTTGTGTTTGTACTATGGCGGACGAATTGACAAAAGTCAGTAGTTTGTAAGATAACGACACATCTTTGCTGATGAGTGACTCAATGGTGTTGTAGTCAATATCATCTTTCGAAATTTCGGTTAAAAGTTGGATGATCGTCATGAAAGCGGGTTCCAACGCTTTTTTGCTGATTATCTCAGGCTTGCTGAAAAAGTAGCCTTGGAAATATTCAAATCCTGCTCTTTTGGCTTGCTCAAACTCTTCATAGTTTTCAACTTTTTCTGCTAAGAACTCAATATTTGAACCTTCAAGACTCATCATGAAAATTTTAGCTTTTTCTATCGGAACTAGTCGGATATCAAATTTGATGATTGAGATATAGGGGAGAAAGGCTTTCCACTCTTTACTCGGAACAAAGTCATCCAGAGCGATTTTATATCCTTCCTCAGCCATCTCTTTAATGGCTTGCAATAGTTCTTGTGTTGGTGCGCAATCTTCAAGAATTTCAACAACCATGTTGTCTTTGGGAAATAAAGTTGGGACTTTGTTAACTAAACTTTGGTAAGGGAAATTAACGAACCCAAGTTTGTCACCCAGAGTGTCGTAGTGCGTGTTGAGGAAGTGATCAGAAAGCAAACGACTGGTCGCGTGGTCCGGATCAACTTCAGGAAAGGTGTTCTTGGGCCCATCCCTGAACAAGAGTTCGTACCCTACCGTGTGTTTATCTCTACCCAGTATGGGTTGTCTGGCGATGTAAGAGTTTTTCAAAACCTAGTCCCAACGTCTTATTATTTGTTATGGAATTGGCCAGATTCCAATGAATAATTAAGAGTTTAGTCAGCTTCTTACATGGAAGTCTGAAATGGCCTAGCTTCCAACTTGAAGCTATTTTTAGCATAGACCAGAACTGAGCCTTGAGTGTACCAATCCCCTAAAACAATACGGGTTTTTTCTGAATTGTGCGTTTTGAACACATGCACATTAGGGCGATGTGTATGTCCGTGAATCATCAAATCGACATTATGGTCTGCCATGACCGCTTCCACTTCCGTTTGTGTCACGTCCATTATATCGAGCGATTTGGTTTGTTTGTCGGTATGAATATCAGATTGAACTTTCGAAACAATTTTCTTTTTAATGAACATTGGGATGCGGTTAAACAACCATTGTAGCCAAGGTTGATGCACTTTTTCTCGATACTGGAGATATTTTACATCCGCAGTACACAGTGTATCTCCATGCAAAACGACCGCTTTTTACCGTAGAGATCAATCACTGTTTCGTCACCTAGTAAGGTAATGCCAGTTTGTTTAGCGAAGCGTTTACCAACCAAGAAATCTCGATTGCCCTGGGTGAAATAGCAAGGTACTCCAAGAGACGTCAACAGTTTGAACTCGTGTCGGACTTGCTTAGCAAAGTCTGAGCGGTCATCGTCGCCAATCCAAAATTCGAACAGATCGCCGAGAACATACAAGGCGTCAGCATGAATCGCTTCTTCACGCATAAAGCGAATGAAGCAATCCGTGATATCTGGTGTAGTGGGAGAGAGATGGAGGTCTGATATAAATAATGTGGTCATAGTGTGTGAACCTGAAGGAACAACTAGGGAGAGCCAAATGCTCTCCCTAACAATCATTAATCTTCGATTGTGGTGCCTGTGATGACAACGTCTTCTAAAGGAACATCTTGATGCATGCCTTGTGAGCCTGTGCTTACCCCTTTAATTTGGTTGACGATATCCATGCCTTCGACCACTTCCGCGAACACACAGTAACCCCAACCGTCTAGACTTTCGCTGCGGAAATCTAGGAAAGTGTTGTTGCTCACGTTGATGAAGAACTGTGAACTTGCAGAGTGTGGTTCCATGGTACGCGCCATTGCAAGTGTACCTACTTTGTTGCTCAAGCCGTTGTTTGCTTCATTCTTGATAGATGCGCGAGTCGCTTTTTCACGCAGACCTGATTCCATGCCGCCACCTTGGATCATGAAACCATCGATAACACGGTGGAATAGCGTGTTGTCGTAGAAACCATCACGGCAGTACTGCAGGAAGTTCGCGCATGTTTCTGGTGCTTTTTCTTCGTTTAGTTTAACTTTGATGTCACCAAAATTAGTGTGAAGGGTGATCATGATGATGTCCTTTATTTATGACTTTGACTGAAAGTCTGAATTCTATATGAACTTTCACCACTTTTATACGTGAAAAGTTGCTCCATCTCGGTGATTAATCCACTTATTGATGGCTTTTTCAACATTTCAGGGATGACCTGATGCCAAGCATCTTGATATACTGAGGCACTATTTTTTCACCCAAATAATTAGATAGAGATCATGTTAAAGATTTATAACACACTCACAAGACAGAAAGAGGAATTCAAACCAATCAATGCTGACAAAGTTGGCATGTATGTCTGTGGAGTCACCATCTACGATCTCTGTCACATTGGTCATGGTCGTACGTTTGTTTCTTTTGACGTAGTGTCTCGTTACCTGCGCTATCTTGGCTATGATCTGACTTTCGTTCGTAATATCACTGATATCGATGACAAGATCATCAAACGTGCAAATGAAAACGGCGAGAGCTGTGACTCTTTAACGGAGCGCCTTATTGGTGAAATGCACGCTGACTTTGACGCATTGAATATGAAGCGCCCAGATGTTGAGCCTCGTGCAACGGAATACATTACGGAGATTATCGAACTCGTTCAAAAATTGATCGAGCGCGAATTTGCCTATGTTGCTGACAATGGTGATGTTATGTTTGAGATCGCCAAATATGGCGATTACGGCAAGCTGTCACGCCAAGACTTAGAACAGCTACAAGCTGGTGCTCGTGTTGAGATCGAAAGTGCTAAACGCAGCTCGCTAGACTTTGTTCTTTGGAAAATGTCTAAACCTGGAGAACCAACATGGGAATCGCCATGGGGACCAGGACGTCCAGGGTGGCACATTGAGTGTTCAGCGATGAACTCGTCAATCTTAGGCAATCATTTCGATATTCATGGTGGTGGCTCGGATCTTCAATTCCCGCATCACGAAAATGAAATCGCTCAGTCATGCTGTGCACACGATACTCAATACGTGAATACTTGGATGCACAGTGGCATGGTGATGGTCGACAAAGAGAAAATGTCGAAGTCGCTGGGTAACTTCTTTACCATTCGCGATGTCCTTGGTCATTATGATGCTGAAACGGTTCGTTATTTCTTAATGTCAGGACATTACCGTAGCCAGTTGAATTACAGTGAAGAAAACCTGAATCAGGCTCGCGCCTCTCTTGAGCGTCTATATACGTCACTTCGTGGCTTAGATATCACCGTACCTGCGGCTGGTGGTGAAGAGTACGTTGCACGCTTTACTGAAGCGATGAACGATGATTTCAACACGCCTGAAGCTTACTCGGTGTTGTTTGATATCGCTCGAGAAATTAATCGCATCAAAGCCGATAATCTCGAACAGGCTAGCGCATTAGGTTCACTGATGCGCGAGATGGCCGATGTCATTGGTATTTTGTACCAAGATCCTGAAGCTTTTCTGAAAGGTGATGCGAGCGATGACGATGAAGTGGCTGAAATCGAAGCGCTTATCAAGCTGCGTAATGATTCACGTGCAGCAAAAGATTGGGCCAATGCTGATATAGCTCGCGACAAGTTAAATGAGAAAGGAATCATTCTCGAAGATGGTCCGGAAGGGACTACTTGGCGTCGCAAATAACAGATCTTTCTAGGGCTGATTATTCAGCCCTTTTCTTTTTATCATATTTATACGGGTAGCAACCAGTGGCTCAGATGTACTTCTATTACTCTGCAATGAATGCGGGGAAATCCACCACTCTTCTTCAATCCTCTTTTAACTACCAAGAACGTGGCATGACGCCCGTGATTTTCACCGCTGCATTGGATGACAGATATGGGGTTGGTAAAGTGAGCTCTCGTATCGGTCTTCAATCAGATGCGCAATTGTTTCGCGCGGATACTGACCTGTACCAAGACATTATCGCGTTACATGAGGAAGAGAAGCGTCATTGTATCTTAGTGGATGAGTGTCAGTTCCTCACTAAAGAACAGGTATACCAGTTGACCGAGGTGGTGGATAAACTGCGTATCCCAGTTTTGTGTTATGGCCTACGTACCGACTTTTTGGGAGAGTTGTTTGAAGGCAGTAAATACCTTCTGTCTTGGGCGGATAAATTGGTAGAACTGAAAACCATCTGTCATTGTGGACGCAAGGCGAATATGGTCATTCGTACGGATGAGCACGGAAATGCGATTGCTGAAGGTGATCAGGTTGCGATTGGGGGCAACGATCGATACGTGTCGGTATGCCGTCAGCATTACAAAGAAGCGCTCGGTAAGTAAGAATTCCAATGCAATACAACAAAAAACGGAGCTTCAGGCTCCGTTTTTTGTTGTATTCGGCTAATTCGGATTGCGCGAGGCAATCAGAGATTAACGAGCACGGAAGACGATGCGACCTTTGGATAGATCGTATGGAGTCATCTCTACAGTTACTTTGTCACCAGTAAGAATACGGATGTAGTTCTTACGCATTTTACCAGAGATGTGAGCAGTAACTACGTGACCGTTTTCTAGCTCAACACGGAACATTGTGTTTGGAAGAGTATCAAGGACAGTGCCTTGCATCTCAATTACGTCTTCTTTAGCCATTTAATCCTCTTTTAAAAATGGATAATTTCAACCGACTGGTTTCGCCGATAAAAATGAAATAAGTAAAGTTGGGGCGTATTCTACCCTTGCCAACGCTGATTTACTAGCCTTTGATGGCGCTGAAAGCGGACTTTGTAACTCATTGCAGGGCATTCATCAATCTGATAACCCAAATAGAGCCACTGTTTTCCTTGCTGTTGACAGTATTCAAGCTGATACAATACACCGAGAGTACCCAAAGATAATGGGTAATCAGGATCGAAAAAGGTGTAAAACGCACTGGCAGAATTGGAAAGAATATCAGTGACAGCGATAGCGATCAGGCGGTCTTGGTCATAGATATGTAAATACTGAGTGTTCAGCCAGTGGCATTGAGAAAACTTCGCAAACTCGTTCTGCTTAGGCGGGTACATGGTACCATCACTATGGCGGACGTTGATATAGTGAGAATACAAATCAAACCAGCCCGGAATCATCTCGTCGCGCAGCTCCCAACTTAAATCTTTTGCTTTATTGAGTAAACGCTTTTGGCTTTTGGACAGGTCAATATCAGGTACTGAGACTCTGATTGCTTGGCAAGCTTGGCATTGGTCACAATGTGGCTTGTAAATCGTATCACCGCTGCGTCGAAACCCGTTTGCCAGCAACACTTCATAGCTAGAAGCGGTATGCATTGTTGGATCTAAGGCTACTGCAACCCGTTCTTGCTTATCTTTTAGATAGCTACAAGGGTGGCAGTCGGTTAATCCAATACGGATTTGTTGCAGATCGGAACTCATTGATTCTCCTCTGAGGGCAGCGTAAGCCATTGAGCTTTAAAACTGTTATCGACAAGCTTTTCCTGTCTTAAGGATAGCAGGCTTTGCATAAATTCATCGCGTTCAAGCTCTTGAGCCCCCAAAGACTTGAGATGTGGGTTCATGACCTGACAATCGATCAGTTTGCCGTTCATCGCTTTGAAATGTTCACAGAAATACCACAACGCTATTTTAGACGCGTTGGTTTGCTGACTAAACATAGATTCTCCGCAAAAAACTTGACCAATCGATAGACCATACAGGCCACCAATCAGTTCATCATTGCTCCAAACCTCGACAGAGTGGCAGTGGCCAAGAGATGCCATTCGTTTATAGGCGGAACGCATTTCATGGTTCAACCAAGTTTCATGTTCTGGCCGCATCGAAGCACAACGATCAATGACTGACTCGGTCGCTAGGTTGATGCTGATCCGATATTTGTGCTTACGTTGAAACTTTTTAAGACTTTTAGCCGGTTTGAATGTCTTAGGATCAAATACAGCTCTCGGAGATGGACTCCACCACAAAAGAGGTTCACCAGGTCCATACCAAGGGAAAATCCCATTTTGGTAAGCAAGCAAAAGGCGATCCGGTGAAAGATCACCGCCAAAGGCAAGCAAACCATTAGGATCGCTCAATGCTTCGTAAGGAGACGGGAACCAAAGTTTGTTTTCGTCGAGCTCTGTTAAGTAAATCGCCATGAAACAGGAGAACCATGATGAAAAAGTGGCTTTGGATCTTATTCATTTTTCCGCTTGTTGCCAATGCAGCATATGAGAGAAATCAGGCCAGACCCGTAAATCAGGTCGTATTTGGTGAAGTGGACTCAGTTCGTTATCTTACACAACAAGATATTGTTAAAGCTGAATCTTCAGGATGGGAAACTTTGCTTGGCGCTGTCGTCGGCGGTGTTATCGGCAATCAATTTGGTGGTGGAACAGGTAAACAAGTCGCCACTGGTGTTGGCGCGGTGGCAGGGGCGGGCATCGCTCATAAGCGTGCCAATCAGGAATATAAAGTGGAGTACAAGCTGGTCGAGGTTCTGATTAGCACAGACCAAAATAAGTTGATTGATGTGATTCAGGATGTCGATAACACAATGCTGTTTGAGCGTGGGGACAAGGTACGAATACTGTATTTTGACAACGGCGTTAGGGTTGACAAAGAGTATTGATGCACCCTGCGTGCTGTTAATGTAGATACCAGATAAAAGATCGCGACTAATTGTGATTTTGGTCTAGTTTTAGATGTCGATTTTAGATAGGCTGCAAGTACGAAGAATTGTTCATCGCTTGCTTAGGAAGGCAAAGTGATCAAGGAATAACTGAATTTAATGGAAAGCCTTACGTTACAACCTATCAATAAAGTCAATGGTGAGGTCAACTTACCCGGTTCTAAGAGCGTTTCTAACCGTGCACTATTGCTCGCGGCACTGGCAAAGGGAACGACTCGCCTAACCAACCTTCTAGACAGCGACGATATTCGCCATATGTTGAATGCGTTAACTCAACTTGGTGTTAACTATACCTTGTCGCAAGACAAAACGGTGTGCGAAGTAGAAGGATTAGGTCGAGCTTTTGATACACCAGAAGCCTTGGAGCTTTTCTTGGGCAATGCAGGCACGGCGATGCGACCGCTCGCCGCTGCCTTATGTCTGGGAAGCGGAGAGTATGTATTGACTGGCGAGCCGCGTATGAAAGAGCGTCCGATAGGCCACCTCGTTGAAGCACTTCGTCAGGCTGGTGCAAATGTAGACTATTTGGAAAATGAAAACTTCCCACCTCTGAAAATTAAAGGCACGGGCCTGAAAGGTGGCACGGTTGAAATTGATGGTTCGATTTCCAGTCAATTCCTGACGGCCTTCTTGATGTCGGCTCCGCTAGCACAAGACGATGTGACCATCAGAATTGTTGGAGAGCTGGTCTCCAAACCTTACATTGACATCACTCTACACATTATGTCGCAGTTTGGTGTTGAGGTAGAGAACAACGATTATCAAGAGTTTGTTATCCGTAAAGGTCAATCTTATGTTGCTCCTGGTGATTTTTTAGTTGAAGGTGACGCTTCTTCTGCGTCTTATTTCCTTGCTGCTGCTGCCATTAAGGGTGGTGAAATCAAAGTGACAGGTATCGGTAAAAAAAAGCATTCAAGGCGATATCCAGTTTGCTGATGCGCTAGAAAAAATGGGAGCCGAAATCGAATGGGGTGACGATTACGTCATCTCTCGTGTTGGTCAGCTAAACGCTGTCGATATGGACTTCAACCATATTCCTGATGCGGCAATGACAATTGCAACGACGGCATTGTTTGCTAAAGGCACAACGGCTATCCGCAATGTCTACAACTGGCGAGTGAAAGAAACCGATCGCTTAGCGGCAATGGCAACAGAGTTGCGTAAAGTCGGTGCAAAGGTGGAAGAAGGGGAAGATTACATTGTTGTCACGCCACCTACTCAACTAACCCATGCTGCGATTGACACCTATGATGATCATCGTATGGCAATGTGTTTCTCTTTGGTTGCTTTAAGTGATACACCTGTAACGATCAATGATCCGAAATGTACGTCAAAGACCTTCCCGGATTATTTTGACAAACTGGACTCGCTGAGCTGCTAATTGTCGTGAACCCTGATGTACGTCATCAGGGTTTGATTGAGCGGTCTAATCTTCTAAAGTAAATTCTTTCGATAAGTGGTGTGCCAAATATTTGAAGATGTTAAAAACAGCGGTAGTGCTTGCTGTCGGTAGACCTTCATCATTCAAAAAGTAATTCCCTTTGAACACTAACACGTCATCTATCTCTTCGACACTGTCTGCTCGGATTCCTTCCGTATAGTCTTCATGTTCCTGAATGATGTGGTTGGCGATCAGTAACAATTCGAATTTGGAAATGACTTTTTGTGAGCCATATGTATCACTCGCTTATCAATGTTTACCTTTATACAGGGGGATTTTAAGTGGGTTGGACACGAAAGCAAATGCGTCAGATCAATTTAATTTGAGCCAATGTTGGGTAGGGAAGAGGATAGGTTTTGTGACCGGAGGCAAAATTTTTTTTTGTTGTACTAGCGAAAGCCTCTTTTCCACGTTTAGTATGTGGCACTTTCTAAACATAGAGTAAAGACCATTCGTCGAATTGTCGACCAGTCAATGTTGAATTTGAAAAAAGATATTGATCTTCTGAGTTTCTCGCTCAATAGTAAAAAAGAAGCATTATATTAAAGTATGTCGTGCGTTAAATCGCCGAAATCATATTAAGGACACTTGAGTCAATATGGGTAAGTCACTCGTTATTGTGGAGTCGCCAGCCAAGGCTAAAACCATCAATAAGTATTTAGGTAAGGACTTTATCGTTAAGTCCAGTGTGGGTCACGTTCGCGATCTGCCTACCGCAGGTCAGAGTACTGGCCAGAAAGCCGCAGCTGTCTCTACGAAAGGTTTGAGTGTTGAAGAAAAAGCTCGAATCAAAAAAGAAAAAGACCGTAAAGCGCTGATCAAAAAAATGGGTATCGACCCGTTTAACGGGTGGGAAGCTAACTATCAGGTCTTACCTGGTAAAGAAAAAGTTGTTGCTGAGCTACAGAAGCTTGCGAAAGATGCAGACCGTGTCTACCTCGCAACCGATTTGGATCGCGAGGGAGAAGCTATCGCATGGCACCTTCGTGAGATCATCGGTGGCGATGAAGAGCGATACAAACGAGTTGTCTTTAACGAAATTACTAAGAATGCGATTCAACAGGCTTTCCAGAAACCGGGAGAGCTCAGTATGGATGGCGTTAACGCTCAACAGGCACGCCGTTTTATGGATCGTGTTGTGGGCTTTATGGTCTCACCACTGTTGTGGAAAAAGGTCGCGCGTGGTCTGTCTGCTGGCCGTGTACAATCTGTTGCGGTAAAACTATTGGTTGAGCGCGAGCGCGAAATCAAAGCGTTTGTTCCAGAAGAGTTTTGGGACATCCACGCGGACACTAAAACCGCTGACAAGACCGATTTCCGTCTGCAGGTTGCTCAGAAAGATGGTGTGTCGTTTAAGCCGTCTAATGAAGCTGAAACGCAGTCAGCGATTGCTGTACTGGAAAAAGCAGCGTACGAAGTATGTAAACGTGAAGACCGCCCAACGTCGAGCAAGCCTTCTGCTCCTTTCATTACTTCGACACTTCAGCAAGCAGCCAGCACTCGTTTAGGTTACGGCGTTAAGAAAACAATGATGTTAGCTCAGCGTCTGTATGAAGCGGGTTACATCACTTACATGCGTACCGACTCAACGAATTTGAGCGCAGAAGCTGTAGAAACCGTTCGTGGATTCATTGGCGATGAGTACGGTGACGCTTACCTTCCGGCTAAACCTAATGTGTATGGCAGCAAAGAAGGTGCACAGGAAGCGCACGAAGCAATCCGACCTTCAGATGTGGCAGTTAAAGCTGACGATCTGAAAGGCATGGAAGCGGATGCGCATAAACTGTATTCACTGATCTGGAATCAGTTTGTCGCGTGTCAGATGACACCTGCAAAGTATGATTCTACGACAGTGAGCGTCAAAGCTGCTGAGTACACGCTTAAGGCCAAAGGCCGCATTCTTAAGTTTGATGGTTGGACTCGTGTTCAGCGTCCACTAGGTAAGAATGAAGACCAGATCCTGCCCGCTGTTCAGGTAGGTGACAAGGTTGATTTGATTCACTTAGATCCTAAACAGCACTTTACTAAGCCACCGGCGCGCTTTACAGAAGCGGCGTTAGTTAAAGAGCTTGAGAAGAGAGGCATTGGCCGTCCGTCAACGTATGCGTCTATCATTTCGACCATTCAGGATCGTGGGTACGTGAAAGTTGAACAACGTCGATTCTACGCTGAAAAAATGGGTGAAATCGTAACGGATCGCTTAGATGATAGCTTCCATGAGTTGATGAACTATGAGTTTACGTCTCGCATGGAAGAAAAGCTTGACCAAATTGCTGAAGGTGAAGCGAACTGGAAGAAGGTGCTAGATAACTTCTTTGGTGACTTTACCGGTGATCTGGAAAAAGCGGAGCAAGATGAAGACCTTGGTGGCATGAAGCCAAACCATATCGTCTACACCGATATCGAGTGTCCAACTTGTTCTCGTGAAATGGGTATCCGAACAGCATCGACAGGTGTATTCCTTGGATGTTCAGGTTATGCACTTTCGCCAAAAGAGCGTTGTAAGACCACCATTAATTTGGGTGACGAAGAAGGCATCATTAACGTTTTAGAAGAAGACGTTGAAACAGCAGCACTTCGTGCGAAAAAGCGTTGTCCGATTTGTGAAACTGCAATGGACGCTTACCTGATCGACGATAAGCGTAAGCTACACGTGTGTGGTAATAACCCTAATTGTGATGGTTACATCGTTGAGCATGGCGAGTACAAGGTGAAAGGGTACGACGGCCCTGTTGTTGAGTGTGACAAGTGTGGCAGTGACATGGTTCTAAAGAACGGTCGCTTTGGTAAATACATGGATTGCACTAGCGAGACATGTAAGAACACGCGTAAGATCTTGAAAAACGGCGAAGTCGCGCCGCCTAAAGAAGATCCCGTTCATCTTCCTGAGTTACCATGTGAAAACTCAGACGCCTACTTTGTATTGCGTGATGGTGCTTCAGGTCTGTTTTTAGCCGCAAGTACTTTCCCTAAATCACGTGAGACTCGTGCTCCTCTTGTCGAAGAGTTAGTTCGTTTTAAAGACCGTATTTCTCCGAAATTCCACTATCTCACGACGGCGCCTGAAAAAGATCCAGATGGTCTTCCTATGGTAGTGCGTTTCAGCCGTAAATCGAAAGAGAACTATGTTCGTTCTGAGGTTGATGGTAAGCCATCGGGTTATACTGCGCTTTACATTGATGGCAAGTGGGAAGTGACCGACAAGCGTAAAAAAGCCGCGAAATAAAGTTTCCCATATAAATTAAATTCGAAAGCAGCCTTCTGGGCTGCTTTTTTATTGTTTGGTGTATGTGGTCGACGGTCGTGTAGGTAAATGTTGCCGATTAAATCGTCATGGTTGAGATTCACTAAACTGCCATCTCACCTTCATATCATGTTGAAAGCAAAAAAAGAGGTCTAAGTGACCACTGTGTAAGCTTAGTGTTAAAGGCTTGTATTATCTGGGCTCGATTCTGTGACTTACTTCAGGGCAGCAAAAAGCAAACTTTGTCGCGTTCAAGGTATGGCATCTTTTAAATTGTAAAATTAATGAAATACGGTAATTTATAGTAAACCTTGTGCACACTTAAAGAATAAATAACAGATGAATTATAAAGTTAATTTATGTACGAATGGCTAGTTAAATATCCCATATCGTGTGTTTTTGAGATCAGGCTAGTAACTAGGAAGACAAAGATAAGTCCCCGAAATAACAACTTATCTAGAATTAAAAAATTATTATGGAGAATAAATAATGGCTGGTGTTTTAGGAATGATTTTAGCTGGGGGAGAAGGCTCTCGCCTGCGTCCGTTGACAGAGTCTCGCAGCAAGCCTTCGGTTCCTTTTGGCGGTAGTTATCGCCTGATTGATTTCGCTTTAAACAACTTCGTAAATGCAGATTTAATGCGCATCTATGTACTCACTCAGTTCAAGTCTCAATCCTTGTTTCACCACCTCAAGAAAGGTTGGAATATCAGCGGTATCACCGATCGATTTATAGACCCAATCCCTGCTCAAATGCGTACAGGCAAACGTTGGTATGAAGGTACAGCTGATGCGATTTATCAAAACCTACGTTTCATGGAACTGGCTGAGCCGGAGCAAGTTTGCATTTTTGGCTCGGACCATATTTACAAGATGGATATCAAGCAGATGCTGGATTTCCATAAAGAAAAACAGGCTTCACTGACCGTTTCTGCGCTGCGTATGCGTTTATCTGAAGCGTCTGAATTTGGAGTGATAGAGGTTGACGAAGAGGGGAGAATGATTGGTTTTGAGGAAAAGCCAGCACAGCCCAAACCGATTCCTGGTGATCCTCAGTACGCTTTAGTGTCCATGGGTAACTACGTATTCGAAGCTCAGCCACTGTTTGCAGAATTGATTGAAGATGCAGACAATCCGGATTCGTCCCATGATTTTGGCAAAGATATCATTCCCAAGATGTTTCCACGCGGTGATGTGTTTGTTTATGATTTCAGCACCAACCGTATTACTGGCGAAAAAGAAGAAGTGTACTGGCGTGATGTCGGTACGATTGACGCATATTGGCAAGCGCATATGGATCTCCTTGAGAAAGATGCGCCATTCTCTCTATACAATCGCAAGTGGCCTTTGCATACCTTCTACCCAGCCCTTCCACCAGCGACTTTTTCTGACTCAGATAATGGCCGTGTGCAGATCATCGACAGTTTAGTGTGCAATGGAAGTTATATTCGTGGCTCTCGAATTGAAAAATCTATACTTGGGTTCCGCAGTAACATTGCATCTACGTGCGATATTAGCGAAAGTATCCTTTTAGGCGACGTGAAAGTAGGCGAAGGCTGTATATTGCGTCGTGTCATCATTGATAAAGACGCGGATATTGCACCGGGAACACAAATTGGTGTAAACCTAATGGAAGATAAAAAGCACTTCCACGTGTCTAACGATGGAATTGTCGTCATACCAAAAGGAGCGCGAGTTGGCTACTGAGAATTTATCTATTCTGTTTGTAGCATCGGAAGTTGAAGGACTGATTAAAAGTGGTGGCTTGGCTGATGTTGCCAAGGCACTGCCTGAGGCTCTTCTTAGACTTAAACAAGATGTACGAGTAACCCTACCAGCTTATCAAAAAATCCCTCATATCGACTTGGCACCTACTGTGCTTGAGACGAATCTGGATCACTGGCCACATACTGAATACAGCGTCAAAGCATTGAACCTTGCTGGGCTTAGCGTATACGCCATTGACTGCCCGCGATACTTTGAACGCCCGGAGATGTACGCAGAAAACAATCAAGCCTACAGCGACAATGGCGAACGCTTTGCCTTTTTCAGTGCAGCGTGTCTAGATATGCTGCCTAAGCTTAGTTTTCAACCCAATATTATACACGCAAATGACTGGCATACGGGATTGGTTCCTTATCTGCTTAAACACCGATATGGTCGCACAGCTTTTTTTGAACAAACAAAAAGTGTTTTATCAGTTCATAATGCGGTATTTAAAGGTGTGTTCAGTTACGAGGAGCTTCAGATTTTGCCTGAAATGCATACTCGTTACGCACCAGATGCCGCAGTGAGTTCAACACATGTCACTATGCTGAAAGCGGGCGTGATGAATGCAGATAAGATCAATGCGGTCAGCCCCACTTATGCGCAAGAGCTGAAAACAGAACTAGGCAGCCATGGTATGGCTGCTGAGTTCAAACATCGAGAGAGTGACTTAGTGGGTATATTGAATGGTTGTGACTACTCAGCTTGGAACCCCGAAACCGACCAGTATCTACCAGTTAACTACAAACCCAATCGTCAGAGTATGGTGAGAGGAAAGAAGGCATGTAAGCGAGCTCTTCAGGAGCGCGTTGGTTTAGCGGAAAATGACGGTGCAGTGTATGGCATGGTATGCCGCCTGACGAACCAGAAAGGCGTCCATTACTTACTGCCGATACTCGACCAGTTTTTGCGTTATGAGGTTCAACTGGTCATTGTCGGTACAGGTGACCCAGTTCTGGCATCTAAGCTCAAAGATATCGAAGCCTTACACAGTGATAAGTTCAAGTTTATAGAGGCCTACGACAACGAATTGGCTCATCTGGTGGAAGCTGGGTCTGATTTCTTCCTTATGCCATCGGAATTTGAACCTTGTGGTTTAAATCAGATATACAGCATGGCTTATGGTACGTTACCTATCGTACGTGGAGTAGGCGGCTTGAAAGACAGCGTTAATGATTATGATGCTGATCCTGAGACCGCGACTGGCTTTGTGTTCCACTTACCAGAACCCAAAGAATTATTGCTCACTCTACAACGTTCTTTACTACTGTTTGCCCAGCAACCGAATGAATTAAAACGCGTTCAGTTGCATGCTATGCAGCAGGATTTTTGCTGGGATAAGTCGGCTGATGAGTATTTAAGCTTGTATCTTAGTGCCCTCAAATAATCTCTATACTATGAAAAAGGGCGTCTATTAGACGCTCTTTTTGTTCAATTCTAAGCGTGATTTCTGGTAATTCTGAGCTCAATTGACATAAACTGACGTAAAATAAATTAAGTTTGTGGTACTCTGCTGACACATGAATTTCGAACCCGTTGACTGAATACTCTATGAGTGAAACGCTTCTTTTCCATAAAACATATTTGCACCCAACCAGTCATGAGTGGGTTGTTTTTGTGCATGGTGCAGGGGGAGTTCATCGATCTGGTTCAAACAGATCAAAGCCTACCGGCAGCATTTCAATCTGCTACTTGTTGATTTGCGAGGACACGGAAAATCTAGCCCTTTTTTGAAAGAACTGATTTCCAATCGCTACACATTTAAAGCTGTCACGGCCGATATTCTCAAAGTACTCGATCATCTAAAGATAACGTCGGCTCATTTTGTGGGCATGTCTTTAGGGACCATCATCGTGCGAAATTTAGCAGAAATGTCAACGGGAAGAGTTAAGTCAATGGTACTGGGAGGTGCAGTAACACGCCTTAATACACGCTCTCAAGTTTTGGTGAGGCTAGGGAATATGTGTAAGCATATTGTGCCTTACATGTGGCTGTACAGCCTGTTTGCTTATATCGTCATGCCACAACGCACTCAGAAAGAATCTCGCCATCTATTTATTCGTGAGGCTAAGAAGCTTTGCCAAAAAGAGTTCAAGCGCTGGTTTATTCTTACAGCAGACGTGAATCCTCTCATGCGCTATTTTAAAGAACGTGAACTGCCTATCCCAACGCTCTACTTAATGGGGGAAAGAGATTATATGTTCATTCGACCAGTTAAAGAAATGGTTGCTGCGCATAAAACAAGTACATTGTTGGAGATCCCAGATTGCGGTCACGTATGTAATGTCGAGCGCCCTGAAGCCTTTAACCAGTACTCGATCGCGTTTATCAAGAGTCAGGCTACTTAAGTAGGGCTTGCAGCTCCGCAATGCCAACATACACCAAATTGAGCTTCGTTAGCTTCCCCACACTCTCCACAGCACCATTCATTGCCCGCGCAGGCTTGTTGATGAAACTGTTCAATGATTGCGATTGCGCGCTTTTTCATTTGAAGGTCTATTAACCATACATAAGGCTGCGAATGTTCTCCGAATGGGATCTCTCCTTGCAGGCTAAAGATACCTTCTCCTCTCACTTCGCAATGTATTCGGTTGGATTTAAGAAGCTCACAAATGATGTGAGCTTCGGGTGGGTTGTTAGCGGTGAATATTTTCAAGACGGGCTCCCATCTCGTGTCTGTGGTGACCCTTTAATTTTTCCCATCACCCATTTGGTAATCACAGGGAAGAGCCCTAGAAGAGCGAATGAGGCCAATACTGATGGAGAGACAATACCTGATAAGCTATCTATCTGTGCCAATTGTGTGCCTGCATTCAGGTATACCGCTGTACCAGGTAGCATGCCTAGCTGACTAACGAGATAAAATCGAGACGTTGAAATAGGTGTCAGACCCATGAGTAAGTTGATGAGAAAAAATGGAAACACAGGTATGAGGCGCAATGAGAACAGGTAAAAAGCCCCATCTCGATCGACACCTTGGTTGATGGCATTCAGTTTGTCGCCAAATTTACTTTGCACCCAATCACGTAGCAGGAAGCGGCTACTTAAGAAGGCTAATGTTGCTCCTATGGTGCTGGCAAATGAAACGAGTAACAAACTCGTCCAAAATCCAAATAGAGCGGCGCCAAGTAGTGTGACTACTGCTGCCCCTGGAATGGAAAACGCAGTGATAGCGACGTAAGCCAGGAAGTAGATAGCTGCAGCTAGGGTAAAATTACTGTTGATGTATGCAGATAATGCAACTTGTTGTGACTTGGCATTTTCTAACGTTAGGTATTGACCGAAATTGACTCCGAGAAAAATGATCAGGCCGACCAACAGGATACCCAACACAAGTTTCTTATTCATAACGACTTCCTCTATTTCGAGCAGCAGACACATTGCGCTCATTTAAATTGTTAACAAATAAGAACTGTTTGGCAAAGATTAAATTTCACAGCCAATAAAAAAGCCAACCGTCTGGTTGGCTTTTCATCGATTCTTGATTAGCTGTTGAGTATGTTGACCAGCTCCTGTCGACGTTCAGGTGGAATGACGGACCAATGCTTACCATTGATTGCGCCTTCCAACGCCCAAAGTAATTCTAGGGACACGTCTGCGGTATGAGTGGCTTGAATCGCCTTAAATGCCTTAACTGAACCTGTTTCCTCTAAATTTTCAACGCTATCGATGCCCGCTTTCTTTAGCATACGTTCAGTTGCAAGACGGAGGTTAGGGAGGTCTTTAAGGCGGTTAGGTCGAGTTTTCGCTTGAGATGTCTTTTCTTTTTTTAGCGACTTCGAGTGCGCTCTGCGCTAGCTCTATCGCGCGGGTGGGGCAGGAGGCGACATCGTTGGTTAAAGCGAAGTATTTGGTTACGACCGGGAAGCCTCGTTTTTTGTAAACATAGGGCTCTAAGCCTTCAGATTTAAATTGACTAGCCAGTTTGTCGTCGGCGCGGATATGGAGCATATCGTTAACTACCAATGCGAACATTGTGTCGTCTGCGAAGATTCCGAATCCGCCGAACATCGAACGCGATTTTATACGACCAAGTGGGTCAAAAAGTCGCATCGAGTCTTTAAGTATTGGTTTATCCATGCTGTGTTATCTCGGTGTATATTATTATACGCCACCAAATTCAGGTCCGAGAGATTAGCAAAATAATGCAGATAAAGTGTCAATAAGGTGTCATACCAGAATAAAACTCATACATTTACAATGTTCGCTCAAAAGTGAGAATTGCAGTGTTGTGTTTTAAACGATACGAATCGTTTGCATCTTTGCCCATCGGCAACCCCGCTACCTTTCAGTTTCCTGAGTCAGGCCGGAAGCTTTGCGTCCCACCCTTTCGAGTGGTTTGCCCTGTTCGTGGCATTAGTCGAACATCTTAAGGATAAATAAAATTTGAGGCAAGTATCACATCTCTATTGATCAAATGTGATCTTGGTTCAATTAAATTGCGCCTGAATGATAGACCCGACTAATAGATTGAGTTATTAATCGGGCGTTTCACACTGCTATTTGTTGAATTTGCACACAGTATCGCGTACTACAATTTCTGGGTGCATTTCAAATACACGCTTTTCATGCTCTTTGTCTTTGATGCGTTCGAGAAGAATTTCAAACGCATTCTTACCAACGCGTCGTTTAGGTTGGTGGACCGTTGTGAGTGGTGGTGAGAAGTACTCGGCGAGTTCGATGTTGTCATAGCCAATCACAGAAACATCTTCTGGAATACGAACACCTTTTTGCTGCAGTCTGCTCATTAAACCTAGTGCCATGGTGTCGTTGAAACAGAACACTGCTGATGGTTTTTTGTCCATGGCGACGATCTTATCGGCTGCCAACACCGCTGTATCGCACTCGAAGTTACCTTCTAGAATCCAATCTTCGTTGACGGAAAGATTGGCTTCGGTCATTGCACGACGGAAGCCTAAAATACGTTCCTGACAGGCCGCTTTTTCGAAGTGCCCGCTTAGACAAGCAATATCTTTATGCCCGTTGTCGATTAGGTATTTGGTCGCAAGATAACCCCCTTCTTCTGAGTTATCAATGATCTTATCGGCTTGAGAGCTTTCAGGCCCCCAATCCATGACTACTTTAGGAATGTCTTTCTGACGGTCTAGCATCTCACTGAGTTCTTCTGTTAGGTCAGAACACATAACTAGAATGCCATCGACACGTTTTTCCGCGAGCATACGGATATAGTCGCGTTGTTTCTCGTAGATGCCACCAGTGTTACATAAGATCAACGTGTAGCCTTGACGATAACAATAGCTTTCTACACCATCAATGACTTCAGAGAAGAATAGGTTGGTCGATTGAGTAACAAGCATGCCGATAGTACGAGTAGTATTACACTTCAGGCTGCGTGCGACGGCGCTTGGTGCGTAATTCAATTCCGTGACTGCTTCCATTACCTTTTCTTGTGTCGCTTCGGCAACAAAGCGTGTCTTATTAATTACGTGAGAAACTGTTGTAGTTGACACACCAGCTAGGCGTGCCACATCTTTAATAGTGGCCATAAGGTTCTGTCCTGTCGATGACTGCCAGGAGATATATTCAGATTGTAGAATAAATTGGCAGAAAGTATCAGAAACACAAAAACCGCTGTATTCAGCGGTTTGTCTCTAGTTCATTCATTTTTATCGTTTGCGGTCACGATTCTAGACCGCAAACAAAAGAAGAGCAAACAAAAAGAAGGTGTAATAAGTTTTGTATCACACATTCATAACAAGGTTACTCACCTCTTAAGTAGGCACAGTCGAGTTCAAGAAACGTAACCAGTAGCAAAGCAGCCGCAGAGTAAAAGCCAAATTTGTCCAATGTTTCGCAAAGCTTACTAAATTGTGGCACCCAACTCAGGAGATGTTGTTGAATAAATCCTTCTTGTTCGACGAATGAATCTTCCATGTGGCGTTCTTGCTCTAGCTCGTTAGCTCGGATAATCAGGTTACCCAAAAAATCGAGCTCAATCGCAAGGTGGTCTGCGGGCTCATTCAGCCCTTTGTCGACCTCAATGCCATGTTTAGCCATCAACTCCGCCATGTCTGCGGCTGGTTGGTCATTGAGAAGGCCAGCGTTGCCGATATATATCGAAGCGTAAGGCAGTGCTGAGTCCTTGTTTGATTTGAGAAACAAATCGCAAAAGTCTGCGGCCAGTTCAAGCTGAGCATCTTCACGATCGATAAGACGATTGAGCGCAATGATTAGTTTATCTATGGCTGGTTTCAGGTGAGAGTTTTCCCCCAACCCTGTTAGAAAAGAACGGATCTCTACAGATTGATACTGCTGAAGATCCTCTTCTGTTAGCTCTCTAGCAAATAAGCTGGACAACCACCAGTATATTTCAGCGCGTTTTTCGTTGAATGCTTTAAGTTCTTGCATGAGTTCAGACTCCTGAAAATTCTGCTCTCCAGTTTAACCAATAAAAATGAATAGCGATAATGGGTGTTGTTTCAGATTGAGTGCAAAAGTGCAAAGTTATTAATGCCTGAGACCAGTTTTGTTTTGAATCAATAAACACTCAGGTTTCCCTTTGATAGGACGACAAACACTAGAATTGTTACTGATTATGAATAGAATACAGACGAAGACAATTCCAAATGTAAGTAAGTGGTGTAAATGAGCTATCACGTATTAGTAGTTGAAGACGACACAGTCACTCGCAGCAAGTTGGTTGGCTACTTTCAAAACGAGGGTTACCAAGTCAGTGAAGCTGAAAGTGGCGAGCAAATGCGCGACACGCTACAAAGTGATGAAATTGATTTGGTGATGCTGGATATCAACCTTCCCGGTGAAGATGGGTTAATGCTCACACGTGAACTTCGCAGTCAATCAGACATTGGAATTATTCTCGTAACGGGGCGCACGGATAGCATTGATAAAATCGTAGGCCTAGAAATGGGCGCAGATGATTATGTCACCAAGCCGTTTGAACTGCGTGAATTGCTTGTTCGTGTTAAGAACCTATTGTGGCGCATTGCCGCAGCTCGTCGTGGCATTGATGTCGATGAACAGCAAAAAAATACAGGCAATGTGATACGTTTTGCTGAATGGACCTTCGATGTTCCTCGTCGAGCGCTAAGCAAAAATGGCGAACCAGTAAAACTGACCAAAGCCGAATATGAGCTGTTAGTTGCTCTTTCCTCTTATCCGAACCAAGTACTCAGCCGAGAACGTATACTCAATATGATCAGTCATAGAGTTGATGCACCTAATGATCGCACGATCGATGTGTTAATTCGCCGCATGCGCGCTAAGATGGAATTCGATCCTAAAAATCCACAAATTTTTGTGACTGTTCATGGTGAAGGGTATATGTTTGCGGGTGACTGAGTTAAACAGACAACTAAAAAATACCGAGGTATATCCTCGGTATTTTTTATTAAACATCGTTATCGGATGGCTCTTCGTAATTTGTTGCCCAGTCACGAAGTGACTGCCAGATCCGTCCCAGCGTCTCATGCCAATAGCGTTCAGTTTGTTCGAGATACACGGCTTTAGGTGCGTATTTTGCCCAAGCTTGGGTTACCTTGTTGTGAGCCAGATAGTTGGTTGGAGCTGGGTAAGGTTTAAGACCAGCAGAATGAAATTCGTGCAGAGCCCGTTTCATATGACTGGCGGACGTGACGACGACCAGGTTGTCACGTTTAACCACTGGCACCGCTTGTCTTGCTTCCTCCCAAGTATCTTTGGCTGACTCCAGCAACAAAATATCTGGTTTTGAAACGCCGAGCGCTAGGGCAACTTTTGCCATCATGCGAGCGTTGCTCACTTCAGAACCTCCAGAGTATCCAGATAGAATCAGTTTAGAACCAGGATACATGCGCATAATACGAATGCCCTCCGCTAGGCGCATCAAGCCAGTACGGCTGAGTTCAGAGGTTGGTGGGATTTTATCATCCACTACATGGCCACTTCCTAACACCATTACGTAATCGATCTTCCCATCGATTGGGAAAAGGCGGAATACTGCCTTTCAAGCGGCATCAGAAGACGAGACGAAACGGGTTGGAACGAAATGAGAAAAATGCCAATGAAAGAGAATAGAACAACAAAACAGCCTGTTTTTTGCTTCCTTGTAAACATAATCAGCATCAGGCCTAAAAAACCGATGATCAGCAATGCTGGCAAGGGCATTAAAAGGGATGAAACTACTTTTTTCAGCTCAAACATACATAAATAGTCCGAAAAAACACCAATTGATTTTAATTTAAGAGAATCCCTCTTTATATCTGCCTTTCTTATGACAGAATAGCAGCACGATTCGACATAATAACCTAAGCTGCCGTGACTGAAGACCGCAATTTCGACGATATTGCCCACAAATTTGCAAAAAACATCTACGGCTCCGATAAAGGAGAGATACGCCAAGTTATTGTTTGGGAAGAACTTGAACAACTACTTGGTGCGATTAATGGTAGCAGGAAAAGCCTCAACGTGCTGGATGCTGGTGGCGGTTTAGCACAAATGTCGCAAAAGCTGGCTAAACTCGGACATCGCATTGCTTTATGTGATCTATCTTTGGAAATGCTGCAACTAGCCGAGCAGGATATTGAAAAAAACGGTTTGCTTGAGCAGTATCGGCTGATTCATTCGCCAGTACAGAAGATTGCAGAGCATCTGAAACAGCCTGTCGATGTTGTGATGTTTCATGCTGTAATGGAATGGTTGGTGGACCCCAAATCCGCTCTTGAAACATTACTTGAGCAGGTTAAACCAGGTGGTGCTGCGTCCGTTATGTTCTACAACCATCATGGTCTGGTATACAAGAATGTGGTATGTGGCAATATTCCTCATGTGTTAGAGGGAATGCCGCATCGAAAACGATTTAAGTTGCAGCCGCAAAAAGGGCTTAAACCAGAAGAAGTCTACAAGTGGATCGAAGACGCTGGTTTTGAGATCGGTGGCAAAGCTGGTATTCGCTGTTTCAGTGATTATATCGGCAACAGGGAATACATGGGCGACTATAAGACAGAAGATGTAGTGGCGCTTGAGCGACAGTTTTGTCGACAAGAGCCTTACCTCTCGCTAGGCCGTTACATACATGTATGGGCCAAAAAGAAAGAAGAACAGGAATAATAATGAGTGAGATGACTCTCAACGCTGCTGAGCAACCAATCGATGAATTGGTTGGCTGGGTTAAGCAGCACGATTTCTCATTAAACCTGCCGACTGAACGTCTCGCATTTCTCATCGCTATTGCAGTGCTTAGCAATGAGAGGTTTGATGAAGAATTGGGTGAAGGTGAATTGCACGACGCATTTACTATCGTCACTCGATTATTTGAGGATACCGGAGAAGCGTCTGCTTTTCGGGCTAACAATGCAATTAATGAGATGGTGAAGCAGAGGCTGATTAGCCGCTTCACCAGTGAAGTGAATGATGGCGCAAGTATTTATCGCTTGTCGCCGCTCGCGATTGGGATTACGGACTATTATGTTCGCCATCGTGAGTTTTCTAAGTTACGCCTCTCTATCCAGTTGTCGATGGTGGCGGATGAAATGGCGAAGGCGATTGAATCTGCTCAGCAAGGCGGAACGCCGGGCCACTGGAAAAAGAACGTTTATGGTGTGCTCAAATATTCCGTGGGTGAGATATTCGATCAAATTGATCTCAACCAACGTGTGATGGATGAGCAGCAACAATCCGTTAAAGTGCAGATTGCTGAGCTCCTGAATAAAGATTGGCGTGAAGCGATCAACAACTGTGAAGAGTTGTTATCTGAAACGTCTAGCACCTTGCGCGAGCTGCAAGATACATTACAAGCAGCCAGTGATGAGCTACAAACTCAAATCCTTGATATTCAAGAAACTGTTTACGGACAAGATGACCTTGAGTTTATTGAGGAGGCCTTGTTTGGCTTACAGATGAAATTAGATCGCATCACAAGCTGGGGTCAACAAGCGATTGATTTATGGATTGGTTACGACAGGCACGTCCATAAATTTATCCGCACCGCCATTGACATGGATAAGAACCGTGCCTTTAGCACGCGTTTGCGTCAGTCAGTCAAAGATTACTTCGACACACCTTGGTATCTGACTTATGCCGATGCAGAAAGGTTAGTCGATCTCCGCGATGAAGCGCTGGTGCTTCGAGATGATGAAGTGACTGGTCAAGTGCCACTGGAAGTGGAGTATGAAGAATTCCAACAAGTGAATGATGAGCTTTCTGAGCGCATAGGTGACATGCTCAAAGTGCATAAAGAGCAGGGTACCGCTATCCATCTTGGAACCGTATTACGCGACTATTTATCACAGCATCCGCGCACTCATCATTTCGATTTAGCCCGTATCGTCATTGATCAAGCCGTACGTCTGGGTTACTCCGAATCGGACTATCAAGCGATTCAACCAGATTGGCAGGCAATTAACGAATACGGAGCAAAGGTACAAGCAAATGTCATTGACCGATACTAATGATTACATGTCAGAGAATCTGGCAAAAGCGATTTCAAACCCACTTTTCCCGGCGCTAGACAGTATGCTTCGTGCTGGACGCCATATCTCTAGCGAAGACCTCGACAATCATGCGCTACTGTCTGACTTTGAAGTTGAGCTGTCTTCATTTTACCAACGCTACAACACTGAACTGGTGAAAGCACCAGAAGGCTTCTTTTACCTTCGCCCTCGTTCTACTTCCTTGATTAATCGCAGTGTGCTGTCTGAGCTCGATATGCTGGTGGGCAAGGTCTTGTGTTTCCTTTACCTAAGCCCAGAGCGTTTAGCGCATGAGGGAATCTTTACCAATCAAGAACTGTATGAAGAGCTGCTGGCTTTATCCGATGAGAAAAAGCTGATGAAGCTGGTGACTAACCGCGCGACTGGTTCAGATTTAGATAAAGAAAAACTGTTTGAAAAGGTCCGCACTTCTCTGCGCCGTTTACGCCGCCTGGGGATGATCATCAATATTGGTGAAACCGGTAAATTCAGTATCAGTGAATCAGTATTCCGCTTTGGTGCTGATGTGCGTGTCGGAGACGACATGCGCGAAGCGCAGTTGCGCTTGATCCGTGATGGTGAAGCTGTGGTGCATACCAAAGAACCAAGCCAAGGCAGCTTGTTGACAGAATCAGAACAAGGTGATGAGTCATCTCAATCAGAAAAATTAGAAGAAGGTGAAGCATGATTGAAAGAGGTAAATATCAATCGCTGACCATGGTCAACTGGAACGGCTTCTTTGCGCGTACTTTTGACATTGATGGCTTAGTTACCACGTTATCAGGAGGTAATGGGGCAGGTAAATCAACCACAATGGCGGCATTTATTACAGCCTTGATACCTGACCAAACGCTACTGCATTTCCGAAATACAACTGAAGCGGGCAGTAGCCAGTCTTCACGTGACAAAGGCCTTTACGGTAAATTGCAACCAGGTGCCTGTTATGCGGCACTGGATGTGGTGAACTCACGCAATCAACGCTTACTGTTTGCGGTGAAGCTGCAGCAAGTCGCGGGTCGTGATAAGAAAGTGGATATCAAACCGTTCGTGATTCAAGGGCTGCCAAGCAGTGTGAAGCCGACGGATATTCTGATTGAAAGTGTTTCTGCGACTCAAGCGCGTGTTCGTCAGATCAACGAAATCAAAGAGTCAGTCGCGCAACATGAAGGTGTGCAACTTAAGACTTTCAATTCCATCGTCGATTACCACGCGCAAATGTTTGAGTTTGGCGTGATTCCTAAGAAATTGCGTAACTCCAGTGACCGTTCTAAGTTCTATCGCTTAATTGAAGCGTCTCTGTACGGTGGTATTTCGAGTGCGATTACCCGCTCATTGCGCGATTATCTACTGCCTCAAAATGGTGGTGTTAAGAAAGCATTCCAGGACATGGAGTCGGCGTTGCGTGAAAACCGCATGACGCTTGAAGCGATTAAAACCACTCAAGCAGATCGAGATCTGTTTAAACATCTGATCACTGAATCGACCAATTACGTGGCGGCTGACTACATGCGCCATGCCAATGATCGTCGTAATAAGCTTGAGCAGACTCTGTCTCTGCGCTCTGAATTGTTTGGCTCGCGCGAAACACTGGTTGAGCAAAATAGCTTGCTTAATCGTGTTCAGGAAGAGCTTGAATTGCTGGTGGAATCCGAATCGGCTCTAGAGCAGGACTACCAAGCGGCTTCCGACCACTTACAGCTTGTGCAGAATGCATTGCGTCAGCAGGAAAAGATCGAGCGCTACCAAGAAGATCTTGAAGAGCTCAGCGAACGACTTGAAGAACAGATGATGGTCGTTGAAGAAGCGCAAGAACGTGTTCTCATGATGGAAGAGCAAGCGACAGTTGCGGAAGAAGAGGTAGACAGCCTAAAGACTCAGTTAGCTGATTATCAGCAAGCGTTGGACGTTCAGCAAACCCGCGCACTTCAATACCAACAGGCAGTTCAAGCGCTAGAGAAAGCCAAAACCTTGCTGGAAGATGATGACCTTACTGCCGAACGCGCGCACTCGTTGGTCTCTGAGCTGAAAAATCAGGAATCAGAAAGCACGGCGGCTTTGCTGTCGGTGAAACACAAACTGGATATGTCTTCAGCCGCCGTTGAGCAGTTTGAGACGGCGCTTACTTTGGTTCGTAAGATTGCTGGCGATTCAGTGGAGCGTAAAAATGCCGCTGAAGTTGCAAAGCAGTCGATTCGTCAAACGCGAGATGCCGAGCAAATTGCACAAAATGAACAACAATGGCGAGCACAGCACAGAGATCTCAGAGCGTAATCTCAATCAACAGCGTCAGGCTCGTGAGTTAGTCGACGCGTATCAGAAGCAACATCGTGCTGAGCTCGTTGATGAGTTAACCTTTGAGCAGGAACGTGAACGCCACGCTATGCAGGTCGAATCGCTTGAGATAGCTCAGGAAGAGGTACGCGAGCAACGCAGCGAACAGCGTCGCTTAGAGCAGGATTCTGCTAGCGAAATCAAAAAGCTTGAAGCCATTGCGCCAACTTGGATTGCTGCTCACAACGCACTGGAAATGCTCAAAGAGCAAAGCGGTGCTGATCTGTATGACAGCCAAGCGGTTATGTCTCACATGCAAGCAGTACTTGAGCAAGAAAAGCAACAGTCACTGGCGAAAGAAAAGCTCGCTGAGCGCCGTGCTCACTTAGAGAATGAAATTGAGCGGTTAGCGTCACCGGGCGGCTCCAATGACCCTCGTTTGAAAGGCTTAGCTGACACATTAGGTGGTGTGTTGCTGTCAGAGATTTATGACGATATCACCATCGGCGATGCGCCTTATTTCAGTGCGATGTACGGCCCTTCTCGTCATGCGATTGTGGTGTCTGACTTAACGGGTATTGAAGAAAAGCTGGTTGAGCTGGACGATTGCCCTGAAGACCTTTACATCATTGAAGGTGATATTGACGCCTTTGATGACAGCTCATTTGATGCCGAAGAGTTAGAAGGGGCGGTTTGTGTTCGCATGAACGATCGCCAGATGCGTTACTCACGTTTCCCAGAAATTCCTCTGTTTGGTCGTGCCGCGCGTGAACAACGTTTAGAGTTGCTGCGTGATGAACGTGAAGAAGTTGTTGAACAGCATGCGAAAGCGGCGTTTGATTCACAAAAACTGCAGCGTCTGTATCAGGCATTCAACAACTTCGTTGCCAAGCACATTCAGGTTGCTTTTGAAGCGGATCCGGAGCAATCGCTGACAGTGGCTCGCGAGAAGCGCAATCAAGTGTCACGAGTATTGGCAGAGTTGGATGCCAAAGAGCAGCAGCAACGTTCTCAATTGTTAGCGAGTAAGCAGGCGTTGTCCTCACTGGATAAATTAGCACCAATGATGGCGCTGATTGAAGATGACTCATTGACATTGCGCTTCGAAGAGCTTGAAGAGAAAATCGCTCAGTTGTCTGAAGCGAAAGCATTTTTGAGCAGCCACGGGAAAACAGTCGTTGAACTGGAAAAAATCGCCTCAGCGCTTGAAGCCGACCCTGAACAATTTGATGCACTAGAAGCCGAATATCAGGCATCGGATGTTCAGTTACAAGAACTTAAGAAGCAGATCTTTGCGTTGTCTGACTTGGTGGAGCGTCGCCATTACTTTGCTTATTCTGACTCCGTTGACTTACTCAACAAGAGTAGCGAGCTAAGTGAACAGCTTAAAGGCAAGCTTGTTGAAGCAGAGAGGCAGCGTACGCGTTCGCGTGACGAGCTGAAGCAATCTCAAGGTCAGATGAACCAGTACAACCAGGTTTTGGCATCGCTGAAGAGTTCTCATCAGGCTAAGCAGGAAACGGTGCAAGAATTCAAGCAAGAGCTGCAAGAGTTTGGTGTAACGGCTGATGAAGGCGCACAAGAGCGAGCCATGCGTCGTCGAGATGAACTGCAGGAACGTCTGCATACGTCACGCAGTCGTAAGAGTGAATACGAGCGTACCATCACCTCGACTGAGCTAGAAATGAAAGGCCTAGCAAAGCGTCTTAAGAAGGTTCAGAAAGAGTACATTGAACTGCGCACCTTTGTGGTTGCAGCCAAAGCTGGCTGGTGCTCTGTACTACGGTTAGCACGTGAAAACGATGTCGAACGCCGTTTGCATAAACGTGAGCTCGCCTATATGTCAGCGGATGAACTGCGTTCGATGTCGGATAAATCGTTGGGAGCGTTGCGTCTGGCGGTGGCAGACAATGATGACTTGCGTGATGCCCTGCGTTTGTCAGAAGACAATGCACGTCCTGAGCGTAAGGTATTGTTCTATATCGCAGTGTACCAGCATCTGCGTGAACGCATTCGCCAAGATATCATCCATACTGATGACCCAGTTGAGGCCATTGAAGAGATGGAAGTGGAGCTGGCGCGATTGACCGAAGAACTGACGCAACGTGAAAATCGCCTCGCGATCAGTTCTGAATCTGTCGCTAGCATCATCAAGAAAACCATTCAGCGTGAGCAAAACCGCATCCGCATGCTAAACCAAGGCTTGTCGAACATTGCCTTTGGTCAGGTAAAAGGTGTTCGCTTGAATGTGAAGATTCGTGAAAGCCACGACATTTTGCTTCATGGTTTAGCTTCGCAGCAAGAGCAGCACAAAGACCTGTTTGAGACCTCTCGCTACACCTTCTCAGAAGCGATGGCGAAATTGTTCCAGCGCGTTAACCCACATATTGATATGGGACAACGTAGTCCTCAAGTCCTGGGTGAGGAGCTGCTGGACTACCGCAACTACCTAGAGCTGAGTGTTGAGGTCTGCCGTGGCTCAGATGGTTGGCTCCAAGCGGAATCTGGTGCGTTGTCTACGGGTGAAGCGATTGGTACTGGTCAGTCGATTCTTCTGATGGTGGTTCAGAGCTGGGAAGAAGAATCTCGCCGTCTACGTAGTAAAGACATTGTTCCTTGTCGACTGCTGTTCCTCGATGAGGCTGCGCGTTTGGATGCTAAGTCGATTTCGACTCTGTTTGAGCTATGTGACCGTCTGGACATGCAGTTGTTGATTGCGGCACCAGAAAACATCAGCCCAGAGAAGGGCACCACTTACAAGCTCGTACGTAAAGTATTTAAAGACCATGAGCATGTTCATGTGGTTGGTCTAAGAGGCTTTGGACAAGCGGATCAAGATAAGTCGGAAGCTCAAGAACTGATTGAAGAGCTATAAAGACAAGCTGATAGAAAATACCCGCTGAGTTAGCGGGTATTTTTTTGTTTAGCATCAGTGTCTTGATGCGTAACCGGACATGCTTTCAGTACCTGCGTCATGTCGTGGTTTTTGAATCATCGAAAGCTCAGCCCGTCACCTCTTTGGCAAATATACCAAACTGCTTGGCGGCATAAGCGACACGTTCGGCAGGTTTGGGGTACTCCATCCCTAAGCCCAAACCTTCGATGTGATGAAGCCTAGGTAACAAGCCTGCTCCATTCGCTATTTGGATGGCTAATCCCGGACGAGCATTGAGCTCTAGGACCATTGGCCCTTCTTCTTTGTCGAGTACCATGTCAGTACCCATATAACCCAGACCTGTCATTTCCCATGCACTTGAAGCCAATGTGAGTAAGCGCTTCCAGTGGGGTACTTGTAAAGTAGCGAGTTCTTTCCCCGTATCGGGGTGGTGTGTAATAGGTTGGTCGAATTGGACAGCTCTTACTGCGCGACCTGTCGCGATATCAATACCGACACCGACTGCACCTTGGTGTAAATTTGCTTTACCATCAGAGGCGGCGGTGGAGCAACGCATCATTGCCATAACAGGGTAGCCTTTGAAAACAATAATACGTACATCTGGTACACCTTCATAACTGAACCCGTCGAAGCAGCTATCAAACTTGATCAGATTTTCAACAACCGCGACATCGTTCTTCCCCCCTAGTGAAAAAAGACCCGCTAGTGCGTTACTAATGTGGCGTTCGACGTCTTCTTGGTTGATCGTCGTGCCTGAGGGCTTGGTATAGGTACCATCCTTGTGAGAGGTGATAACCAATATACCTTTACCACCACTGCCTTGGGCAGGTTTAATAACGAAACCTGGCCACTCTTTCACCATTTTATGAATGGTTTTGACTTCAACCTGGCTACTGATCACACCAATGAGTTTCGGTGTGGTTGCTCCATGTTGCTGAGCAATAATCTTGGTTTTGAGCTTGTCATCCACCAGTGGATATTTAGAGCGATCATTGTAACGGCCAATGTAGCTGTGGTTACGTTGATTCATACCCATAATGCCTTTATGACGAAGCTTATCTGGCGATGTAAATTGCGAAGTTAAACGTGTGAGCATCGTTTAGTCCTCCGCTAGTGGCTTAAAGCGACGTAATTCAGTTAGGCGATAACCGGTATAAGTCCCAAGGAGTAGTATGCCGGCGAGAACAATCAACTGAAGGCCAATAAAGTTGAAGGTCAGATGTTGAATGTAAGTGCTGGTCATTGCTAGGTAAACCAGCACGGCAGTCGCCAATGAGCCACCACCCTGTAACACCACCTCTTTAGCGCCTTCTTCCTCCCATAGAATCGACATCCGCTCGATGGTCCAAGAAAGGATGATCATTGGGAAGAAGGTAATTGATAAACCTTCGGTCAAACCAATCTTAAACGCCACAACAGTGAAAACGGAGATGATCATAATGACCGTGATAATCACGGCAGAAATTCTAGCAACCAGAAGTAAGTTGAGCCTTGACAGATAGCTCCGAATTACCAGCCCTGTGCCAACAATCAGCAAGAAGCCGACGATACCTGTTAGGAGTTGAGTTTGAACAAATGCAACGGCAATCAAAACAGGCATGAATGTACCTGAGGTTTTCAAACCAATGATGACACGCAGGAAAACCACGATAAGCGCACCGATTGGGATCAGCATGATGGTTTTAAACATCGCTTGCTCTTCAAGTGGCAAACTATGAATAGAGAAGTTAAGCAGACCATCTGCCTCTACTTTGTCCAGTGTGGCCTGTTTTGGTGAGACTTCCTGAGCGATCATCGAGAAGTGAACTTGGCTGTTTTGACCGCCGATGATATCAAGTAGTGATACATTGGACTCGTCCCAAATTAGGATGTTATCAGCGATCACTTTATTCGTATTTTCAGGGTTGAATAGTTTCCACGCTTTGCCGTCCCAAACCTGATTCATTTGCTGGATAGTCTGACGTCGACGACCATCCTCTAGCTCAACAACACCGACAACTTTACTCGGTATTTCTGCATATGCGAGGATCTTATCAACCGCCTCCACTTTTGACATCTTGTTCAGAATGAGTGCTGAGTTCTGACTGTCCGAGTCGTTGAGGATTTTAATCAGTTCGCGAGCAAATGTGATGTCATCAGCAGAGCGTTTGTTAGCGCGTTCAATTAACGAAACTGCAGCGGCTTCTGTCGGACCGTCAAAAGTAGGCGGTGTGATGTCTTTGTTCGGTGCTTTCGATTCTACTTTTGCTTGTGGGTCGACGAGGAATTGGGCTTTATAGTAGATGGTTTGCGGACCAACAGCGTGGCGAACAGACCACTCAGCACGACGACCAGTGTCAGTCTTAACGTATGACACTCCGTAGCCTGGTGACGATGATGACTCACTGATCCGTGTGAATCCATTTTGAGTTTGAGGGGCGGCCAATGACGCCTTAACAGGTTTGGCTTGGGCATTGAACTCAATACGAGCTTCAATATCCCAAACCTGACGGGTTTCCCCTGGAGTCCATGGAACGCCGTAAGTCTGATGTCTAAACAGGCTTAAAGCGATGCCTGCAATAATCAGCAGGACGACCGATATGTAAAAAGGGACTTTAGACGTCATAAGCTACCTTATTGTTTTTGTTCAACTTCCTTTTGGACGTACTTCTTGCTTACATCCACCACTGCGATATCACGGATAAATTCACGACCTAGTAACACAGGATGGGTCATCTGTGAGCGATCTGCCAAAGTGAACTGTGTTTTTTCGTGAATCGTGCCTAATCTTACCCATAATTCGACAACCGCTCTGCGTTCCGTCTCAGCATTTGTCGATTGGCGTATTTTTACAAAACGTATAATCGGAGCTTCAATCCAATTTGTATCATCCAATGGCGTGACGCCATCGGACAAATGGAAGCGCACCCAGTTTTTGCCGTTACGTTCAAATTGTTCAATATCAACAGCATTGAGTGAAGAAGTGGCGGCTCCAGTATCAATTCGACTGTCAAATGTCTGCTTGATGGAATCAATACTGACTTTCTCTATTTCACCCAATACCAACTCTTGCGAAGGTGTAGAAGCAAGCTTTACAGGAACGGGCGTGACGATAGGCTCACGGTTTCTTTTCACTTCTGCCATGGCTTCCGTTTTAAATTTGAACAGTTCTTTGTCTAACAAATCGACTTTAGTTTGTAGGCTTTCAATGTGTTCGGCTTGATTGCTGACTTTTTGCTCCAAAAAGGAAAGTTTTTGAGTGAGGTTGGTTTCTGAAGATTGGATAGCTGCAAGGGTTTCTTGATGATACTGCTCACTGTTGGTGAGGGTGCAGCCAGAGAGTAGGGCAATCGAAATGACCGGAGTCAATTTGGTAAACATTGAAAATCCTGAATTAGATTAAGTTGTTTATACATTGAGAGTTTAAATCATCCCTCACTTCGCTCACAAGACACATTACCTGTCTAAGACTTATTGAGTCATGATTAGTGATGCACTGCAAAATATAGGATGCACGGAGCATCCTAAATTTTAGAGCCTTTTAAGGTTCAGATTAAGTATTTGAAGGACCTAAAAAGTTAAGAGTCTGTCAATAATTAGTCTTAATTAGGTTTTTTCGCGACGAGAACCGCACGACGTGGGGCAGGGTGCCCTTCAATCGTTTTACTCGGGTCGTTCGGATCGAGATAATCAGGCAGAGAATTGTGAGTCATCCATTCGGTTGTGCGCTGTTCACCGATAGAGGTGATATTCTCATCAACAATGCGCACGTCCTCGAAGCCGACTTGCTCGAGCCACACTTTGAGGGCTTTGGCTGAAGGAAAAAAGTACACATTACGCATCTGAGCGTATCGATCTACAGGAACCAGAACGGAGGTTTCATCACCCTCAATGACCAATGTTTCCAATACAAGCTCGCCCCCCGCGACAAGCTGGTCTTTAAGTTGAATCAAGTGGTCGAGTGGAGAGCGGCGATGGTATAGCACGCCCATGCTAAACACCGTATCGAAGGCTTCAAGCTTTGGCAGTTGCTCAATACCCAGAGGTAACAGGTGTGCGCGTTGGTTATCGCCCATGAGTTTGCGTACTGCTTCAAACTGAATTAGGAACAAATGGGATGGGTCTATACCGACACACAATCGCGCGCCTTCACCCAGCATGCGCCACATGTGGTAGCCGTTGCCACAACCTACATCTAGTACACTGCGATTTTTCAGAGGTGATATATGTGGCAGAACACGATCCCACTTCCAATCGCTGCGCCACTCTGTATCAATATGGATACCGTGTAGATGGTATGGGCCTTTACGCCAAGGGTGGAATGTACGAAGCAGGTTTTCTAGCTTTTTAAGCTCACCAGTATGAAATGGTGTATCGTTCGCAATAGTGACTGAGTTTTTTAAATCAACCTGATCAGGTGAACCTTCAGGGATTTTATGCAGCGCTTTTAGCCAGCGACCAAAATCACCATGTTCTGCATTTTGCCACTCGGTTAGTTGTTGAGGCAAAACATTCAGCCACGGTTGAAGGCGTGTATCTGTGGCAATTAACTGATAAAAATTGGCAAAGTTAAACATAGTTTTTCACTGATTTTGTGGTGTAACAGTCAAGTTTGTCATTCCCGACAGTGAGGGACAAACGTGATAGGACATCTCGGCTTTTATCGTTTTTGATAAGAGATCCCCAACTCGCTCGTTCCTCGCTCTTGAGGATGACGTCATAAATGGGAGCAAGCTGTGTTTGCTTCTCGCTATTTTATCGCGAACATCGAGCCGAAGTTAAAGCATTGGAACCAAACGTCAAAACTACTGAAGCCAATTTCAGCAAAGCGCTCTTTGTGCTCTTTTTTTGAATCTGGGCGCATTACATTTTCTATCGCGCTGCGTTTTTGACTGATTTCTAATTCGCTATAACCGTTGGCACGCTTAAAGTCATGATGAAGATCGATAAGCAATTCATTAGACACTTGATCTTCGAACACATATTTTTCTGACAGGATTAAAATGCCACCCGGACGGAGACCCGCATAGATTCTCTCTAGCAAAGTGTATCTATCTTGAGGTGACAAAAATTGCAGCGTGAAATTGAGTACTACGACAGAAGCGTTTTGGATTTCAATATTACGAATGTCTGCTTCAACGACTTCTACAGGTGTGTCGCTGCGGTAAGCATTAAGGTGCAGTTTGCAACGCTCAACCATAGCGGATGAGTTATCGACGGCAATGATTTTGCAGCCTTCCTGCTGTATATGACGACGCATGGACAATGTAGCCGCACCGAGCGAACAACCAAGATCGTAAATGTTTGAATGTGGTTTAACGAACCTTTCGGCCAACATGCCGATGGCAGAGATGATATTGCTGTATCCAGGAACAGAACGCTGAATCATATCAGGAAAAACTTCTGCGACACGTTCATCAAACGTGAAATCCCCTATTTTATCGATAGGAGCGGAAAACATCGTATCTGGATTGCTCTTAGGGTTCATAATCGATTCTCTGACCAGTTTCGCATTGGTATCAAAAAGGCGCGTATTTTATGAGAAAATCGCGCCCGTGTCATGTCTTGAGGCTACTCTACTCAGAACATTTGTAACTGGGAATTGCCATCGTTTGCTGGAAATGCTGATAAGTCAGGCAATTGAGCACGGTTTTGCAGCATTTTATACAAATTGCTCGCAAGTTCTGGCGCAATAATATTGTCGGCAGTATGAATCATTACATAAGGTCGTTTCCCTTCTGCTATCCACTCTGGCAGTTTTTTCAGCCAAGGGGTGAAAAAAGCATAGTTTTCAGACTCTGTTGGATGGCCGATAAAGCGAATCATAGGGTGTGACGCTGTGGCGATAGCATGTACTGGCACTTTTGGCTTTTTTTGCTGTGCGTCCACGATGGCTTCATTGTCTGGCTTCGCAGCAAACACAGGCCGACTATCCATGATGATCCGGTCGTAGCCTTTCTCATGCAACCACTGATTCAATTGACGCTCTTCCTCACCTTTGGCGAAAAAGCCGGGTGTCGAACTTCAACACCAATAGGAAAGTTGGGGGGGAACAAATCGCAGAATCTTTGCAGATCATTTAAGTGCTCAGGGCCAAAAGCCGCTGGTAACTGAATAGTCCACTGCCCTATGCGATCATGCAAAGGTGCCATGATTTGCATGAACTCATTGAGTGGCCCTTGACTGCCTCTCAACATTTGTTGATGGGTTATCGCTTTGGGCAGCTTAAAAGTGAACTTGAAATCATCGTGCGTTGCAGAACGCCAGTTCTGTACGGTTGACACACTTGGTGTGGCGTAAAATGTCGTGTTTCCCTCGACGGTATGAAAAACCTGAGCGTACTTTTGTAACCTTTCGGCGGGTTTAGTACCACTGCCATAAAAGCTTTGTTGCCAGTTGTTGTGAGACCACATGGTGAGGCCAAGTCGGAGAGGTAATTCGTTCATGTCTAACAGTCTTTGCCTATCTTGCCAGATACTTTACGAGAGTTTTGAAGAGAGTGATACTTTCGATCTATAATCAGCGCCAATTTTTTCTGATTGATGTGGTTTTGCTGTTTTATTGTGCTAAAAAGCATCAAAACCAGATAAACAGCAATAAATTGTATTCTGAATAGTCGATTTTGAATGACTTTCAGCGTATAAATGGATCTTTGCGCTATCAGCTAAGAAAACGCTGATATCAAGTAATTAACAAATTTAGAGAGATTGGGAAATTCATTATGCGTACCCATTACTGTGGTCACCTGAACAAGTCCCTTGCAGGACAAACTGTAGAACTTTGCGGCTGGGTTAACCGTCGTCGTGATTTAGGCGGTCTTATTTTTATCGATATGCGAGATCGTGAAGGCGTCGTTCAGGTAGTTGTTGATCCAGATATGGCAGATGCGTATGAAGTAGCTAACACACTTCGTAATGAATTCTGTATCAAACTAACGGGTGAAGTTCGTGTTCGTCCAGACAGCCAAGTAAACAAAGATATGGCAACGGGTGAAGTTGAGATCATCGCCAAAGGTCTTGAAATCATCAACCGTGCAGACGTTCTGCCACTCGACTTCAACCAGAAGAACTCTGAGGAGCAGCGTCTAAAGTATCGTTATCTAGATCTTCGTCGCCCTGAAATGAGCGACCGCATTAAGCTACGTGCTAAGGCGTCTAGCTTTGTTCGTCGTTTCTTAGATGACAATGGTTTCCTAGACATTGAAACGCCAGTGCTCACTAAAGCGACGCCAGAAGGCGCACGTGATTACTTAGTACCAAGCCGCGTTCACAAAGGTTCGTTCTACGCGCTTCCTCAGTCTCCACAGCTATTCAAACAGCTGCTAATGATGTCTGGTTTTGACCGTTACTACCAAATCGTTAAGTGTTTCCGTGATGAAGACTTACGTGCTGACCGTCAACCAGAGTTCACTCAGATCGATATCGAAACGTCTTTCATGACGGCTGATGAAGTTCGCGCAACGACCGAGAAAATGGTTCGCGATATGTGGCAAGAGCTACTCAACGTAGACCTAGGGCAATTTCCAGTGATGCCTTTCTCCGAAGCGATTCGTCGTTTCGGTAGCGATAAGCCAGACCTACGTAATCCACTAGAGCTAGTAGACGTTGCTGATCTAGTGAAAGACGTTGAGTTCAAAGTCTTCTCAGGCCCTGCAAACGATGATAAAGGTCGTGTTGCAGTGATTCGCGTACCAGGTGGCGCTTCTCTAACTCGCAAGCAGATTGATGGTTACGGTGAGTTCGTAGGTATCTATGGTGCGAAAGGTCTAGCTTGGATGAAGGTTAACGACCGCGCAGCTGGCATGGAAGGTATCCAGTCTCCTGTGGCTAAATTCCTAAGTGAAGATGTTATCAACGGCATTCTAGATCGCACTCAAGCTGAGTCAGGCGACATCATTCTATTTGGCGCAGATAAAGCAAACACAGTTGCGGAAGCAATGGGTGCGCTACGTCTGAAACTAGGTAAAGATCCAGAGCTAACAGACGAAAACGCATGGGCACCGCTATGGGTTGTTGACTTCCCAATGTTCGAAGAAGATGACGAAGGCAACCTGCATGCAATGCACCACCCATTCACATCACCTCTAGACGTGAATGCAGAAGAGCTAAAAGCAAACCCAGCGGCAGCTAACTCAAACGCATACGACATGGTCCTAAACGGCTATGAAGTTGGTGGTGGTTCAGTTCGTATCCACAATGCAGAGATGCAAGCAGCCGTATTTGATATCTTAGGTATCGATGCAGAAGAGCAGCAGCTTAAGTTTGGTTTCCTATTGGATGCACTTAAGTTTGGTACGCCTCCTCACGCAGGTCTAGCATTCGGTCTTGACCGTCTAGTGATGCTGCTATGTGGTACAGAGAACATCCGTGACGTTATCGCGTTCCCTAAAACAACAGCAGCGGCATGTCTACTAACTGACGCACCAAGTGTTGCTAATCCAGCGGCGCTTGAAGAGCTAGCGATTGCAGTGAAACTAGCAGAGAAGAAAGAAGACTAATTCTTTGTTCTAGCGAATAGCTAATTAAAAACGGCGCTTCAATTGAAGCGCCGTTTTTTGTTTTGTTAGGTAAGCAGGCGTGTCATTCCATAGAGAGACGCAGGAACGAGTAGGGAATCTCTACAGGTTTTCGATTCGCTTCAACAGATCCCCAACTCATTCGTCCCTCATTCTTGAGGATGACAGTTGGTTGTTATCTATCATTCATGAGGATGACAGTTGATTGTTATCTGTCATTCCATAGAGAGACGCAGGAACGAGTAGGGAATCTCTAAAGGTTTTCGATTCGCTTCAACAGATCCCCAACTCATTCGTCCCTCATTCTTGAGGATGACAGCTGGTTGTTATCTATCATTCATGAGGATGACAGTTGATTGTTATCTGTCATTCCATAGAGAGACGCAGGAACGAGTAGGGAATCTCTACAGGTTTTCGATTCGCTTCAACAGATCCCCAACTCATTCGTCCCTCATTCTTGAGGATGACAGTTGATTGTTATCTGTCATTCATGAGGATGACAGTTGGTTGTTATCTGTCATTCATGAGGATGACAGTTGATTGTTATCTGTCATTCCATAGAGAGACGCAGGAGCGAGTAGGGAATCTCTACAGGTTTTCGATTCGCTTCAACAGATCCCCAACTCATTCGTCCCTCATTCTTGAGGATGACAGTTGGTTGTTATCTGTCATTCATGAGGATGACAGCAACAAAAAGGGCTTACTAAGTGCCAATCCTGCAAGTTGTCTCTAATACTCTATCTCTTTCCACTCACCTGGCTGCAATTCACCCAGCTTAATATCGCCTATTGAATATCGAATGAGACGTAGGGTTGGGAAGCCAATATTAGCCGTCATACGACGAACCTGACGGTTTCTTCCTTCGATAATGGTGATGGCCAGCCAAGTGGTTGGAATATTGGCCCTAAAGCGAACAGGAGGGCTGCGTTCCCATACTCTGGGCTCTGCCATCACTTCAACTTTTGCGGGTAGAGTCATGCCATCTTTAAGCTCAACACCCGTCCTCAACTTATCGAGATCAGACTCTGACGGTGCTCCGTCAACTTGCACCCAATACGTTTTCGGTGACTTAGATTTTGGCTGAGTCAACTTAGCCTGCAATATGCCATCATTAGTCAGTACCATTAGCCCTTCGCTATCTCTGTCTAATCTCCCGGCCGCATAGACATCTTTCACTGGGATAAAATCAGCCAGTGTTTTTCGGCCTTCACCATCCGTGAATTGGCTCAATGTATCAAAGGGCTTATTGAACACGATAACTTTGCGATTTTCAGGCGCTAATCTAGGCTTATTACTCGTTGGCTTTTTTTCGGTTTCTTGACGAATGTGGTTTGGTTTTATGCGCTGCTGGGGAGTGTTTAAAACCAGATTGACGTCTACGTGAAGAGGGCGAAGAAGACTCACGGTGTGAGCGTGGTGACATGTTAACTACCTTGCAAAAATGTAAACGAAGTGTGGGCGAAAATTTTCAAAATCATCCGTTTTAGGCTATGATGTGCGCGCCCGAAAACAGGATTGGTGCACAAGATAATAGACTATTCTTCCGATTTTGTTTAATTATAAAAGTACAGTTCTCACGGATCTTACGCTTAAGCAAACGTAAGGAAAAAACAAAAGAGACAATAAATCGCAAACAAGTGAGGGGATGACAATTCAACTTGTTGGCGGACACACAACCCAAAGCCGTTCATCCGACGGGCTTTGTTAGAACAATAGGGAAATTTCATGCCTACAGAAAAACCTACCATTATTTATACCATCACTGATGAAGCTCCTGCACTAGCAACGTATTCACTGCTACCAATCATTCAGTCGTTCACAGCTTCATCTGGTATTGATGTTGATACTCGTGATATCTCTCTTGCTGGGCGTATTATTGCAAACTTCCCAGAGCATTTGACTGAAGAACAACGCATTGGTGACGCACTGGCTGAGCTAGGTGAGCTAGCAAAAACACCTGAAGCTAACATCATCAAACTTCCAAACATTTCTGCTTCTATCCCACAGCTTAAAGCAGCAATCAAAGAACTTCAGGACAAGGGCTACAATCTGCCTAACTACCCTGAAGAGCCAAGCACGTATGAAGAAGAAGCTATTAAAGCGACTTACGACAAAATCAAAGGTAGTGCAGTAAACCCTGTACTACGTGAAGGTAACTCAGACCGTCGTGCGCCACTGTCGGTTAAGAACTACGCGAAGAAAAACCCTCATTCAATGGGTGCGTGGTCAAAAGATTCTAAGTCTCATGTATCAAGCATGTCTGGTAACGATTTCTTTGGTAGCGAAAAGTCTCACACGGTAGAAGGTGCGACCGAGGTTAAGATCGAATTCACTGCGGCTGACGGTGCGGTTAAAGAGCTTAAAGCACCATTCGCTCTTCAAGACCAAGAAATCATAGATTGTTCAGTAATGAACAAAAAAGCATTAGTAGAATTCTTTGAAAAAGAAATTGCTGATGCGAAACAGCAAGATGTTCTTCTATCGCTTCACATGAAAGCGACCATGATGAAAGTGTCTGACCCAGTGATCTTCGGTCACGCAGTTAAAGTTTACTACAAAGATGTGTTTGCGAAATACGGTGACGTATTTGATCAACTGGGCGTAGATGTGAACAATGGTATTGGCGATGTTTACGCTAAGATTACCACTCTACCAGCTGCTCAAAAAGAAGAAATCGAAGCTGCGTTGCAAGCGGTTTACGAAACTCAACCACCGCTAGCGATGGTTGATTCAGATCGTGGTATCACTAACCTTCACGTGCCAAGCGACATCATCGTTGATGCTTCTATGCCTGCAATGCTGCGTTCTTCTGGCCAAATGTGGGGTCCAGATGGTAAGCAGAAAGACACCAAAGCGATGATTCCTGATCGTAGCTACGCAAGCATCTATCAAGCGGTTATCGATTTCTGTAAAGAAAACGGTGCGTTTGACCCAACGACAATGGGTAGCGTGCCAAACGTAGGCCTAATGGCTCAGAAAGCGGAAGAGTACGGTTCTCACGATAAAACGTTCATTCTTGACCAAGCGGGCACAATCCGCGTTGTTGACGCTGCTGGTGCAGTGCTACTAGAGCAAGCGGTTGAGGAAGGCGATATCTTCCGTATGTGTCAGGTGAAAGACGCTCCGATTCAAGACTGGGTGAAACTGGCGGTAACACGTGCTCGCGCAACAGGTGTACCAGCAGTGTTCTGGTTAGATGAGAATCGTGCACACGACGCTCAGCTGATCAAGAAGGTGAACGCTTACCTGCCTAACCACGATACATCAGGTCTAGAAATCAAGATCCTAGCACCACTAGATGCATGTAAGTTCTCTCTAGAGCGCATCAAAGAAGGTCAGGATACTATTTCTGTAACAGGTAACGTACTGCGTGATTACCTAACGGATTTATTCCCGATTCTAGAGCTTGGTACGTCAGCTAAAATGCTTTCAATTGTGCCACTAATGAATGGCGGTGGTCTGTTTGAAACTGGAGCTGGTGGTTCGGCACCTAAGCACGTTCAACAGGTCGAGAAAGAGAACCACCTACGTTGGGACTCTCTGGGCGAATTCCTCGCACTAGCGGCCTCTCTAGAGCACCTAAGCACAGTGACTGGCAATGCTAAAGCTCAGGTATTGGCTGATGCACTAGATAAAGCAACAGGTGAATTCTTGGATAACAACAAGTCACCTTCGCGTAAAGTCGGCGAGTTAGACAACCGTGGTAGCCATTACTATCTAGCAACCTACTGGGCGCAAGCGCTAGCAGCTCAAACTACTGATGCAGACCTAGCCGCAGAGTTTGCACCTGTTGCTGAAGCGCTATCTTCAAAAGAAGACGCTATCGTTGCTGAGCTTAACGGTGCGCAGGGCGTGGCAGGTGAACTGGGTGGTTACTACGCACCTGAGTTTGACAAAGCAGCCCCTCTGATGCGTCCAAGCGCAACATTGAACGCTATTATCAATGACTAATGAGTCATTTTAAAATTGAAAAACCCGCCAAATGGCGGGTTTTTTATTTTTTCTGTTACGGCACCTAAGGTGCCGAGATAGGTTTTGGCAGCGTATTTATTTAATGGCTTGAGCTTCTACTGGTATCACAGAGCTTGCGTGATACCCTTTCGGACCTTGTTCCACTTCAAATGTGACTTGTTGGCCTGCTTTCAGAGTACGATACCCATCCATTTTGATTGTGGAGTAATGCGCAAACACATCACCGTCTTCACCTTCCGGACAGATAAAACCAAATCCTTTGGCGTTGTTAAACCATTTTACTGTACCTGTAGCCATGCTATACATCCCTCATGCATATTGTTACTGAAGTTGTGTGATTACACGTTTATTCCGTGTGTAAACAAAAAGTGAATATCCATTCAGCCGCTGCCAAATTTTGAGTCACTATTTGACCAATGTAGCCAATGGTTGAGTACAGTCAATAGAAAAAACGTATCACACTCAACATATTTGCAAACAAATCACTTTTAAGATTTACATTTTTGCAACGAATTTCAGCTGAATCCGGTCTGTTGTATTTAAGCGCTGAATGGTTTTTGGTGTCTTTTTAATCAATTAGATAGAGAATGCGGTTTGATAGAAATCTTTTATTTGCAGCGATACAATTGCTGCATTAGTCTCTAAGTAAGGGCACAAATTTGCTTGGCTCAATTTGTTCTTACTTATAAGAGCTAAATCGATAACTTCCGCGTAGTGAAGTGGTAAAATTATCTTAAGCAACTTTCTAAACACGATGAGTCATGAGCAAGCAATTTGAATGGGTCACTCCAGACTCTGATTTACTGGAGCTAGAAAAAACAAAAGTAAAGCCGCCGTCCATGTATAACGTTGTTTTGAATAACGACGATTACACACCAATGGACTTTGTGATTGAAATCCTAGAGCGTTTTTTCTCTATGGATATAGACAAGGCAACACAAGTGATGCTCAAAGTGCATTACGAAGGCAAAGCGATATGTGGCACATTTACTGCCGAAGTCGCCGAAACCAAAGTAGCGCAAGTGACAATGTATTCTCAAGAAAACGAGCATCCTTTGCTTTGTACAATGGAGCAAGCGTAAAGCTGAATCAAGCAACCTAAGTTGCTGCCAAAGGAGGTACTTATGCTGAATAAAGAGTTAGAGTCGAGTCTAAACGGCGCATTCTCCCGCGCTAGAGACAAACGACATGAGTTCATGACTGTCGAGCACCTCCTGCTAGCATTGTTGGAAAACGATGCTGCAAGGGAAGCCCTTCTTGCCTGTCAGGCCGATATTGATGCATTAAGAAGCGAGTTAGACATCTTTATTGATCAGACAACTCCTCTTATCCCTGAAAATGATGAAACTCGCGAAACCCAACCTACATTAAGTTTCCAACGTGTTCTGCAGCGTGCGGTTTTCCACGTGCAGTCTTCAGGACGCAGTGAAGTAACAGGTGCCAACGTGTTGGTTGCTATCTTTAGTGAACAAGAATCTCACGCGGCTTATCTTCTGAAGAAGAACGATATTAGCCGTCTGGATATCGTTAACTTTATTTCACACGGTATTACCAAAGCATCAAGCTCAGGTGATGACTCTTCTTCATCCGACTCTTTCAGTAGCAGTGACAGTAGTGAAGAAGCGGGCTCGGAAGAGCGCCTAGAGAGTTTTGCCTCGAACTTGAATCAGTTGGCTAAGCAAGGTCAAATTGATCCACTGATTGGTCGAGATAAAGAGCTGGAAAGAACGATCCAAGTATTGTGTCGCCGCCGTAAAAACAATCCACTGCTAGTGGGTGAAGCGGGCGTGGGTAAAACAGCGATTGCGGAAGGCTTAGCGTGGAGAATTGTTGAAGGGCAAGTGCCTGAAGTCATTAAGAATAGCGTTATTTATTCTTTAGATATTGGCTCGCTACTCGCAGGCACCAAATACCGTGGTGATTTTGAAAAACGTTTTAAAACCATTCTTAAACAATTAGAGAAAGAAGACGACGCGATTCTTTTCATTGATGAGATCCATACCATTATTGGTGCTGGTGCAGCATCTGGCGGCCAGGTCGACGCAGCGAATCTGATTAAGCCTCTGCTAAGTAGCGGTAAATTGCGTTGTATCGGTTCTACCACGTATCAGGAATACAGTAATATTTTTGAAAAAGAGCGTGCGCTGTCCCGTCGTTTCCAAAAGATAGACATCGTTGAGCCGTCACTTGATGATACCACCAAAATTCTGATGGGCCTCAAACCTAAATACGAAGCTCACCATGAAGTGCGCTACACCAACAAAGCATTACGTGCTGCGGTAGAGCTTTCGGCTAAATACATCAATGAGCGTCATTTGCCAGACAAAGCTATTGACGTGATTGATGAGGCTGGTGCTCGTCATCGTTTAGCGCCAGCGAGCCGTCGCAAGAAAACCGTCGGTGTAGCCGACATTGAGGCCATGGTCGCTAAAATGGCTCGTATTCCTGAAAAATCAGTGTCTTCTTCTGACAAAGAGATTCTTCAGAATCTGGATGAGAAGATGAAGATGCTGGTGTTTGGTCAGGATGATGCCATTGATGTACTAAGCGAAGCCATCAAGCTAACTCGAGCTGGTCTTGGCGCGGACAATAAGCCTGTCGGTTCATTCTTATTTGCAGGCCCAACTGGGGTGGGTAAAACGGAAGTTACCGTTCAGCTGTCGAAATTGATGGGTATCGAGCTACTGCGTTTTGATATGTCTGAATATGGCGAACGTCACTCTGTGAGCCGTTTGATTGGTGCACCTCCAGGTTACGTTGGATACGATCAGGGCGGTCTGTTGACGGATGCTGTGATTAAACATCCACACTCTGTTGTGCTTTTGGATGAGATAGAAAAAGCGCATCCAGATATCTTTAACCTGCTTCTTCAGGTTATGGATAACGGAACACTGACTGACAACAATGGTCGCAAAGCGGACTTCCGTAATGTCATTCTTGTGATGACGACCAACGCTGGTGTGCAGGAAACGATCAAGAAGTCCATCGGTCTTATCCAGCAAGATCACAGCCACGATGCGATGTCGGAAATCAAGAAAGTCTTTACGCCTGAATTCCGTAATCGTCTGGATAACATCATCTGGTTTAACAGCCTTGACGAACATGTAATCCATCAAGTGGTTGATAAGTTCATTGTTGAGCTACAGGCGCAGCTAGATGCACGTGGTGTATCGCTGGAGGTCTCAGATGATGCTAGGCATTGGCTAGCACTAAAAGGCTACGATAAAGCCATGGGTGCGCGCCCAATGGGACGTGTTATTCAAGAGCAACTTAAGAAACCTCTTGCTAATGAGCTGCTGTTCGGTACGTTGGTCGACGGCGGCACCGTGAAAGTCAATCTGAAGAAAGATGAGCTTAAGTTTAAGTACTTAAGTGAAAAAGAGGCGGCTGTACACTAAGTCGTGTGTTTAATGAAAAAGCCAGAGCGTGTGAAGCTCTGGCTTTTTTGTATCAGTTGAAAACGGATCTTAATGCGAGATAGGACGTCTCAATGTGTGGCGGTATTTCCTGTTCTATCTGAAATCCTTTGTTGGGGTATTCTTTGATTCGCTCAAAATCACCCAACAAAGCTTCAACGGTCACATCAAGAGATATCTCTTCACTAAAGTAATCAATAAAAGCAGTTTTAGGGGACGTTACGCAAACATGGTTGACTTCATTTGGCCATTGTTTCATGAAAGTCGCGTAAGCTCGTCTCTCCATATAGGGCTTTTGAACCAATATAAACGAACGAAAATCGTAGTAAAGTTCGGTGAGAAGTTTGGCCGTTAACTGTATATTTTCACCGGTATTGGTCGCTTGAACTTCGAGGATGATATCAGCTGAGGGGACACCGAGATCTCTCGCTATAGCAGCAAAAGTATGTGCCTCGGTTTGATCAAAAATACCGTCTGTTCATCGTCCAACACCACCAGAAAATACAATCTTGGTTGCCCAACCATCGTGATAAAGTTTTGCGGCATGCTCTGCAACCCTAACGTCGTTGCTACCAAGTACAAATAGGCAGTCAGCTTTATGTAATGGCTGATCGAGCTGCATGTAATCCCACAGGTTTTCTATGTGCTGGAAAAGCTTGGTATTCATATCAGATTCCCAGTGTTATACAAGTTCTAACGTGTGCTGGTAATGAAAGCGATAACCTAATCTTTGCAAGCGATCGGCTAGAATTCGTTTGTCTGCTTGTTGTACAACAGGTGGTAGGCGGACATCAGAGCCGACACTGTTGAGTGCTGCTTGATAAAACTCAGCCTTGCTAACCGTATTGGGTGTCGTCGCATTGATTACAACGTTCTTGCAAGTGAGTGCAACGAAGCTTGTTGCACCTATCGCATCGGTCAGATGAAGCATATTGGCTGGAGCGAGTTCACTGACTTGTTTCAATTTATCGACAAAGCGAGAAGGGTGACGATCAGGTCCAACGAGTCCACTACAGCGGACAACGCCGTAATCAAGCCCTGAATCAATTACATACTGCTCTGCTTGCAACATCGTAGCTGCTTTTTCCGAGAATAAGTTGCTGTTGTGCGCTTTATTGAGAGAGGCAGCATCTTCGTCTAAGGCGTCAGCTAGGTTTGGGTATACGGTGGTCGAGCTGACCATGATGACTTTCTTAACCTGAGCAACCAGACAAGCCTGACAGAGCATATTCCAGTGCTGAGCGTACTGTTGCCCCATCCCTTTTCTAAAACCGGGAGGGAAGCAGCCAATCACAATGTCCGCCTTAGTGTTACTAATGGCTTGAGCGACAATATCCGGATTACTCTGTAAGTCGATTTTAAGCCCTGTGAGATGCTGAGCTTCGAGCTCTTCTACACCTGCGTCAGTAGTGCGGCTGACAAAGACTTTATGACCGATAGTTTCGAGGTAATGTGCGAGTGGTTTTCCAAGCCAGCCACCGCCAATAATCAATATTGTTTTCACACTAAGTCCCTGTTTGAAGAGGTTGATAACGTTAACTATCCTAAAGAAGCAAGGATTAATCAATGGTTTGTTTGGTGTTTGTATGTGGGTGAACGAGTAATACGGAAGAGACTCAAATCTCTCTAAAATGAGTCTATTATTACTAGTGAGGCGTTATGCCATCCTAACTTTTAGGAAAGCTCATGAAATGGTATCTGTGGATATGGGCCGTCTTGTTTTCATCCATCTCAACGGCCAATCAAAAAGTGTATATGACGTCATTAGAATGGCCACCGTATTCGGGTGCGGATTTACCAGAGAATGGCTATTCTGTTGCTGTCGCGCGCGAAGCGTTTTCAGTGATGGGGTACGAGTTAGTCGTGGACTTTCAACCATGGGTTCGTGCTGTCGCTCTAGCGACCAAGTCTGAGAAATATGTGGGATACTTCCCAGAGTACTATTTTGACACTACCGAATTTGTTTTCTCAGATTCCATAGGCAGTGGGCCTTTGGGCTTTGTAGAGAACACTCGTTTCCCGATTCAATGGGAAACACTGTCTGATTTGACATTTTTCAAAATTGGGGTGGTGCAGGGCTACGTTAATACGACAGAGTTTGATGATATGGTCGAAACGGGCGAGCTTCAAGTTGAGGCCTCGACCAATGATGCTAGAAACATACACAAGGTAGCAAAGGGTCGATTGGATATCGCTGTAATAGACCCAAATGTTCTAGAGTACCTCATCAGTATTGATGTGAGAGAAGATCTACTTAGAAAGCGTCTCAGGATGAATGCTAAATTATTGGAAACTAAGCAGTTATATATAGCGTTCAAAGATCAACCCGAGGGCAGAGATATCCGAGAAGTATTTAATCAAGGGCTAAAGAAAATTGATATCGAACGGATTGTCAGTCGGCTTATGAAGCTAACTGACAATGAGCAGATCGTTCTGAGCAATACGCCAGTGATCAAGAAAACTAACTAGACAAAACTCTAAGAATTTTATCTGCATGTTCAGCAACTTCGATACCTTCATCTGTGAGATAACCACCGTCAGGCTGAGTACATAGCCCTTTGTCGAATAGCCTTTGAATCGCCGATTGCATGTTTTGTGATGCATCATGATGAACTTTAATGCCAGTCGCGGCGCTGCTAATGTCAAATTGCAATAAAAGGTTTAACTCGTCGATTTTGTCAGAGGTATATTTCATAGTGATTTCCTTACAGCAAGTACTGGAACAACCATATTCCTGATATTGGTATTCAGCAATTAGATGCCAATAGAAATGTTACCTACCGCTGAATTTGAAGAAAAATCTCTTTTAACTGACTAGATAGTGAGCAATAGATAGGCTGGGTTTAGCGCAGTTTTTAATGCTTAAACTGCATAACAACAGAGATTGATATGCAAATATGAATTCATCGCTATCTTAGTGACTAACTCTTTAACGTAGTGAATGTTAACTATAAGAGAATAATTAAGATTCTCTATTTTTTATTGTCCATGTTTGTCTTGTTTTCTCCGTCTAGTTTGGCTTGTTCGGTGCAGTTTTCTTTGTGTAAACGGAGCTTGAGATAAAACTAACAAATAAGGCTTGAAATTGACCACAATAAGAGTAATTATCCGCGCCGAAAATCCACATTAACAGAAATGTCTTTCCATGATGAATTTAAACCAGTTTGATTCTTTATTACCGCCTCAGATGGCGGAACGTGCCGCTGAAATCGGTGTTGGTAAGGTCACTAAAGACCCAATGAAGTCGTTTTTATTAGCGATTTCTGCAGGGATTCATATTGGAATTGCGTTTGTCTTCTACACAGTAGTCACCACAGGTGCAGGTGACTTGCCTTGGGGTGTCACTCGATTGCTTGGTGGTTTGGCTTTCAGTCTTGGATTGATTCTGGTTGTTGTCACAGGTGGTGAGTTGTTTACTAGTTCGGTGTTGACTCTGGTGGCGAGAGCAAGTGGTAAAATCACCTGGAAGATGCTGATGAAAAACTGGGCTGTGGTTTATGGTGGCAATCTTATCGGTGCGTTACTACTAGTGGTTTGTATGTTGCTGACTAAGCAGTATATGTTCGATAGCGGTCAAGTTGGCTTAAACGCGATGGCGATCTCTCAGCATAAACTTCACCATAGTTTTATCTCAGCGGTGGCGCTAGGTATCATGTGTAATGTATTGGTTTGTATAGCGGTTTGGATGACATTCAGTGGGCGCACTCTCACTGACAAAATCGCTGTTATGATTTTGCCTGTCGCGATGTTCGTATCCGCTGGATTTGAGCACTGTATCGCCAATATGTTTCAGGTTCCGATGGCTATCGCGATTAAGTTTTTCGCGCCAGCAGAATTTTGGCAAATGACAGGAGCGAATATTTCTGATTATGCGGACCTGAATTTGCTCAGTTTTCTTACCAATAACCTTATTCCTGTGACTCTAGGTAACATCATCGGTGGTGGCGTCTTTGTTGGAATGTGGTACTGGATGATATACTTAAGAGATTAGATCGATAGTACGAGGGCTCGTTGAGAAACGAGCCTTTTTTGATCTTGATGGCTCTCAGTGCCATTGTCGCCATGACTCTTGAATAAAGTCATCCAGATCGAGCAGTTCTTTTGGTTGGGAAACGAGCCAGTTTCGTTCCTCGTCATTATCCGATGGCGAGGGCTTTTCAACATGACAAACGGTACCTAGTTGCATTCTCTGTATCCTTACAAAAGCAGAACCTTGGAGATTAAAGCTCATATTTGACGCTTTGATGACATGGGAAGAACGTGTTTGTATGCATATGAATACTAGGTGTTTTTGGTTTGTATACCGTGTCTGATTGCGAAAAGCAGACTTATCCTGAAAGCGATGACACGGTTATCCACAGATTCTGTGGATAAGATCTTTTCTCTTCAAAGTTGTTAGCATCCAGATCGCTCGTGGTTGAGGTCGACTAAGACTTTTCCATCTTTAGTGAAGCAGTGTCGAATAGTGAGTGATAGAGTCAGGCTGATCGAAACAGACAGCATGACGAAGATCGCGATCATGATCATCAATTGATATTTGATCGCTACGATTGGGCTCGCTCCTCCCAGTATTTGCCCCGTCATCATTCCAGGCAGTGTCACCAAACCAGTGGTTGTCATCGACGCTAAGGTGGGGGCGAGAGACTTGAGGATCGATTCCCGAACGAACGGTAGAGTGGCAAAGTTTGGTGAAGCGCCTAAAGCGATGGCGGCTTCATATTCGCTGCGACGTGTTTCCATTGAAGTGAAAAGATTTTGTAGGGCCACGATATTGCCACTGAGAGAGTTACCCAGCAGCATGCCAGCCAATGGGATAAGATACTGGGCATTGAATAGTGGTTCTGGCTGCACGATCACAATACAGATGATAAGTAGTAGAGGACACAAGCCAACAATTAGGCCACTAGTGACTGGATACATCAACCGTTGCTTAGGAAGCTTCGCCTTACTGATAATAGAACTAGCCCCAATAAGAGTCATGGCTATTAGCCACAATATGTTGATAGTTAGGCTGTTAATGTTAAGGAGGTACTCAAGGTATACCCCCACCAGCAGTAGTTGGATGGTCATTCTTGCTACACTAATCAATACTTCTGTTTCAATGTGCAGTCTGTAGCAGCGGCTGATCAAAAGTGGGATCGTCAATGTACAGAAAAACAAAGCCAGTAGAGGCCAGGAAATATCGATAACCCCGCTCATGGGTCCTCCCTACAACGCAATATGTATTGGATACCTAATCTTTTCTGCATAGTGGATGTCATTGTCAACATGCTGATTCTAGTCTGTCCCTCTCAGCACTCCTAATAGCTCTATTTTGAGTCATGTTCTAGAACAAATATGTAACATTTAGGTTCGTTTTTATGGGGATAGGGCGTGCTACAAGGCGAAAAATACACGCGATACTTTGCTTTATTGTAATTGAATTGCTAACAAGTTAACAATTCTGCTCTATTCACAAACTTTCACAAAACTATGCATGTTGACATATGAGTTATTAATCAAACACATCTCTGGATGAGCTCAAAAAAGTGTCGAATAACATGCTCTGCTTGGGCTGATCTGATTGAACCCTACAATTAGTATGGTCTAATATTTTTACTAGAGATTGTAAAAACGTTAGCTCAGCGACAAGAGCTATCCGATAACACTAAATACAAAATAGGCAAATGTATGAGTGATGTTAACAAAATAGAGAGTGGTGAAAAACGCTCGTTGGAGTGGAAGTCTTTCCTTTTCATCGCAGTGCTGCTCTTCCCGGTTCTGAGTGTGGCTTTCGTGGGTGGCTACGGATTCATTATTTGGATGCTACAGGTGTTCTTTCTTGGTCCTCCTGGTGCGCATGGCATGTAAACCCCTGATCTCGTTCCCCTATTTTTGAAAAGATTTTAAGAGAGCAAACCATGAAATCATTGATTGTAAAACTGTGGCGTACCATGACACGCCCAGCAGTGCACATCAGTCTCGGTGTGTTGACGATGGGCGGCTTTATCGCAGGTGTGGTCTTTTGGGGTGGTTTCAATACAGCCCTTGAAGCCACTAACACAGAAAAGTTCTGCATCAGCTGTCACACCATGCGTGATAATGTATACGTTGAACTTCAAGAAACCGTTCACTGGAAAAACCATTCTGGCGTACGTGCGACTTGCCCAGATTGTCATGTTCCTCACAACTGGACAGATAAGATCGCGCGCAAAATGCAGGCGTCCAAAGAAGTTTTCGCTCAGGTGTTTGGTAACTACGATGAACCTGGTGTATTTGAAGAGCGACGCATCGAACTCGCCAAGCACGAGTGGGATCGTTTCTCTGCCAACAAATCCTTAGAGTGCAAAAACTGCCACAATTATGCGTCAATGGACTTCGAACAAATGTCCCCAACGGCGCGCATCCAAATGAAGCAAGCCGCGGAAAAAGATCAGAGCTGTGTTGATTGTCACAAAGGTATTGCGCACAAACTGCCTGCTGGTATGGATAGTATTGGTGGAATTGTTGGTGAACTGGAGCAACTCACTTCAAGCACAGATTACTCGGTGGGTAATGCTTTAGTCAGTGTTCGTCATTTACCTGTCTACTTCGACCAAATGGGGGCGGAGGAAGCGGGTCTACTCAACCCAGCATCGACGGTTACTGTGCTTGAAGACAAAGGGGACATGATGAAAGTCGAGATTGACGGCTGGCGCAAGGCAAAAGGCTTTGGCCGGGTTATTCAAGAAGACTTCGGTATGAATATCGCGGTGGGTTCACTACTTAAAGAAGCGGCAACCAGTGATGATGTTGTGACAAAAGGCGAGAAAAAGGTCGATGAGCTAACGGGTCTTCCTTGGGAGAAAGTGGCAGCAACAGTGTGGATGAAGAAAGAAGCTATGCTCAACGACGTTACCCCGATCTGGGAAAAAGCGAGCGAAGCGTACAAGACCAACTGTTCAGTTTGTCACACTCAGCCTGATGAAGCGCACTTCGATGCCAACACTTGGCCAGGGATGTTCAATGGAATGCTAGCGTTTGTGAACTTTGACACAGACAGTGAAGCTCTCGTATTGAAGTACCTACAGAAGCACTCTTCAGATTTTGCTGAAGGTCACCACTAATAAGCGTCGGATGGAGTAATTGAAATGGCTATTACACGAAGAAGTTTTCTTAAAGGGGTAGCAACGACTAGTGCAGCGTCAGTAATCGGTCCAAGCTTATTGGCATCTGCTTCTGCAAGCGCAGCTGAAACGACAGGAACTTGGAAAGTCTCCGGTTCTCACTGGGGCGCATTCCGTGCCCATATCTACGCGGGTAAAGTTCAAGAGATCAAGCCGCTAGAAACCGATACCAACCCAACTGATATGATCAACGGTATCAAAGGTGTTATTTATAACCCGTCTCGTGTCCGCTACCCAATGGTGCGCCTAGATTGGTTGAAAAAGCACAAGTACAGTGCCGAAACTCGCGGCGACAATCGTTTTATTCGTGTCACTTGGGATGAAGCTTTGGATTTGTTCTACCGTGAATTAGAGCGTGTTCAGAAAGACTATGGACCTTGGGCATTGCACGCAGGCCAAACGGGTTGGCGTCAGACAGGTCAATTCCATAGCTGTACCAGTCACATGCAACGTGCAGTAGGTATGCATGGTAACTTTATTACTAAAGTGGGCGACTATTCAACAGGTGCAGGACAAACGATTCTGCCTTACGTTTTGGGCTCGACGGAAGTTTACGCACAAGGTACATCGTGGTCTGAGATTCTGAAAAACTCAGACAACATCATCTTATGGGCTAATGACCCAGTAAAGAACCTGCAAGTAGGTTGGAACTGTGAAACTCACCAGTCGTTCCCTTATTTAGAGCAACTGAAAGAGAAAGTGGCTAAAGGCGAGATAAACGTACTTTCTGTCGACCCTGTGAAGAACAAAACTCAGCGCTTCCTGCAAAATGAGCATTTGTATATCAACCCAATGACTGACGTTGCGTTTATGTTGGCGGTCGCTCATGTGTTGTATAACGAAAAGCTTCATGATCAGAAATTCATTGATACCTACTGCCTTGGTTTCGATGAGTTTATTAAGTACGTTCAAGGTGAAACAAAAGACAAACTTGAAAAAACACCGGAGTGGGCGGCTGAAATCTGTGGTGTAAAAGCCGATAAGATCCGTGAATTCGCTCGTATGCTGGTTAATGGTCGCACACAAATCTTGATGGGTTGGTGTATCCAACGTCAGGAACACGGTGAACAACCATACTGGGCAGCAGCGGTCGTTGCAGCAATGGTTGGTCAAATTGGTCTTCCGGGTGGCGGTATTTCTTATGGTCACCACTATTCTGGTATCGGCGTACCTTCAACTGGCTTCGCCGCACCGGGTGGTTTTCCACGCAACCTCGACCCAGGAATGAAGCCAAAATGGGACAATAACGACTACAACGGTTATAGCAAAACCATTCCTGTTGCTCGTTGGATTGACTGTCTGTTAGAACCGGGTAAAGAAATTCGTTATAACGGCAGTAAAGTGAAGTTACCGGGGTATAAAATGATGGTGATTTCAGGTAATAACCCGTGGCATCACCACCAAGATCGTAACCGTATGAAGAAAGCCTTCAAGCAGCTTCAGACTGTAGTGACGGTGGAATTTGCTTGGACGGCAACGTGTCGATTCTCTGATATCGTACTACCAGCTTGTACCCAGTTTGAACGTAATGACATTGACGTCTACGGCTCATATTCTGGTAAAGGTTTGATTGCGATGCATCGCCTAGTGGACCCATTGTTCCAGTCTAAGACGGACTTCGATATCTTTACCGAGCTAAGCCGCCGATTTGGTCGCCACAACGAGTACACACGTGGTATGGATGAAATGCAGTGGGTTCGCTCATTGTATGATGACTGTCGTGCGGCGAATAAAGGTAAGTTCGACATGCCATCGTTCGATGATTTCTGGGAACAGAGCGTTCTAGATTTCGGTGAAGGTAAACCTTGGGTTCGCCACGCTGACTTCCGAGAAGACCCCGAAATCAACGCGCTGGGTACGCCTTCTGGCTTTATTGAAATTACGTCTCGTAAGATTGGTCGTTACGGCTATGAACACTGTCAAGAACACCCGATGTGGTTTGAAAAGACAGAACGTTCACATGGTGGACCGGGTTCAGACAAGTTCCCATTCTGGTTGCAATCGTGTCACCCTGACAAACGCCTGCACTCGCAGATGTGCGAGTCGGAAGAGTTCCGTGCAACCTACGCGGTGCAAGGTCGTGAACCGGTTTACATCAACCCTCAGGATGCCAAAGAGAAAGGCATCAAAGATGGTGACTTAGTTCGCGTGTTCAACGACCGCGGTCAATTACTTGCAGGGGCCGTTCTTACGGATAGCTATGCTCGTGGCGTTATTCGTATCGAAGAGGGTGCTTGGTATGGTCCTCTGAACGAAAAAGAAGGGGCGATTTGTACCTACGGCGATCCGAATACCTTAACAATGGATATCGGTTCTTCAGAGCTAGCCCAGGCGACCTCTGCGAATACCTGTATCGTTAATTTTGAGAAGTTCACTGGCAAGGTTCCCCCTGTGACCTCATTTGGTGGTCCCATCGAGGTGGCGTAAACAACGACAGTAAAAAAACCAGCCTTCGGGCTGGTTTTTTAGTCTTTAGTGGTTTGAGTAACTCAAGGGGTGAAGTGGTCGCTAAGAAGAGCAGCTGTAATGAGAAACACCGCCTGCAGAGAAATACTCCAATGGTCTGAGCCTGTAGTATTTCTCCTCGACCTCTTTGGATTGCTCGCCATATGGATCCGCTAAAATCGTTTGCAACTCATGGATCAAGCCAAAATCTCCGAGTCTAGCTTGTTCATAGGCCGGGACAACAAGCCACTCGCGCCAAGTGTATTTGGGATTGACTTGCCTCATCTCACGACGAATAACCTCGATACCTTTTGCAACATTCAATGATTCACGCCATGAGGTTAACCACTGATGCCACTCGTTTGCCAATGACTCATCAGGCTCTGCGTAAAAGCTTTTGGCAATACCAGAGACGTCCTCTGGAATGTTGCAGAGCTCGCGGAAGAACATGGTGTAATCGACATGGGTCTTCATCATCAAAGTGAGTAGCGAATTAAACAGCGGAGCGTCAAAGGTATCGAGCCCCAATTTGTCCGCCCACATCTGAGTCACTTTTTCTTGCATAAGAGAAGAGAAACCATCGCGAATCTCATCCAATTGCTTGATGAGCTCCGGCGAAGACTGCAGAAGAAGTTCTAACGCGGAGCAGAAAGAGTCAAAGTTCTTTTCGGCCGCCAATGGTTGGTTAAAGAAAGCAAAATGGCGGCCACCACCTGTCCAAGGTTGAAAATAAGGTTCAAAGCGTTCACAAAAGCCGAAAGGACCATAATCTAAGGTGAATCCGCCTACTGCACAGTTGTCACTGTTAAAGTTGCCCTGACAGTAACCGACACGTAGCCAGTGTGTCACTAATGTAGTGAGCCGTTCGCGAAACTCGATGGCTAACCGGAGCGCTTTGTCAGTTAAAGGAAGATGAGCTTCGATAGTATCGCCATACTCTCGATCAATCATGTGTAAAGCCATCATCTCCAGCTCAGCGATAGCATTAGGATGCTCCTGACTACGTGCACGGCGTCCAAATAGTTCGAGTTGACCGACACGTAAGAAAGACGGTGCGACGCGAGTTGAGATCGCGACAGGGTTAGAGACCATGATATCCGGATCCTGAGAGCGAGAGCCTTCACGATACCATGGACGATCAACCGTTTCAGATTGTGATACAAACAAGCTCAATGATCGTGATGAAGCAATACCAAGTGTATGCATGTGTTCTTGAGCAAGGAACTCGCGGACGCTTGAACGCAAAACCGCTCTTCCATCGGCACCGCGGCAGTATGGAGTTGGGCCTCCGCCTTTTAACTGCATTTCCCAACGCTGGTGGTTGAGCACGCCTTCAAAGACAGAGATAGCACGCCCATCACCGTAGCCATTGCCCGTTCTGAATGGGCACTGCTCTGTATATTCGTTACCAAAGATAGACAACGCGTAACCTGTCGCCCAGCCCGTGCTGCGCATGGGAGTGGGTACCTGGCTCACATCGCCAGAAAATAGCTGTTTAAACTCGTCGGTCAGTGCAAGGTCGTCATGTAACCCCAGTTGTTTAAAAAAACAGTGACTATGGCTGACATAAATCGGGTCAGAAATGGGCGTCGGTTTTACTGGTACAAAATGGCCTGAAAACACCTGCCTTGGGAGGTGGTCTTCACCATCATTCGTCGCATCTGGGTCGCAAATCAGCGTGTCGAGCAAAGAATAGTCACAGGCCTGAGCAAGCTGGGTCAAGTTATCAATCTCTACTGGGCTTTTCATCCCTTCATGTTTAGTCATGTTTTTATCATTCCTGACGGCAGTAGTTTCTATCAGCAATCTTACGTTGGTAATGAAGAAAAGACATCAATAGAGAGCGGTTAAAGTTTGATTGGCGAGTTAATTGGTTGGCCGTTTTCAAATGAAGCTCTTATGTAAGTTGGATGAAAGTAGGAGAGGCTCGCAATAGTCCATGGTCTTTTCGCCCTCTGAAGTTAGACGCTGTATTGTTGTCAGACCAAGCTTAATCTGATCATTTAATACTATTTCATTCGTTGTTGCTTTTAGAAAATCTACCTCTGATTTAATCCTGATTCTGCTTTGTACAAGCAGGCATTCAAACGCCATTTCATATAATTATTCTAAATGGGACGCAAGCAATTCGTGACTCAGACCAATAATACCTAAGTTAGTGATTGGACAATAAAAAAAACCTAGTGCTCTAATTTGAACAAGGGCAAAGCAAATTTCATCGATCTGGGGAATTCTTTATGTCGTTTTCAGTCAGGCTGGAAAATGGTCGTACTCTGAGGGTTAGAGACATCAATTTGCATGCCGATATCCATCACAATGAGATCACGTTCAGCTATCAAGGTTTGAACAATGATCGTATCCGTGGTCGCTATGTTCTGGCAATTACTGAATTTGCTTTCGAAGAAAGTGCCGTTCTATTAGGAGATGGCTTTCAGATGCTTGCCCAAACGACAGGCACAGTCGATAACCCTATCGACATTGGTCGTTGCCCAGACAACTCTGCAAGTTATCGCATCTATTCTTCGACAGGCTCAAAGCGGTATTATAACTATCTAGTGGTTGAGGATGCCTTGGGCTACACCTTATTTGGTTTTACCTCTTGCCATCGTTTTGCAGGCTATTTCGAAGTAGTCGATCTGGAAAACCATAATTGGTTGAAGATCTGCATCGATGGTGAAGACACCTATCCACTAGAGTGGGCCTCTAATCAGCTTGAATCTGTCGTGGTACTGCAGGGGGAAAACCTATCAAACCTCTTTTCTGAATATGCCCAATTGATTTCGCATCATCATCCACCAAGAGCTGGCGTAAATAAAACGGCGCCAATTGGTTGGTGTTCTTGGTACGCTTACTATGCTGAGGTCACGCAAAGTCATGTCCTCGACAATATCAAGCATATGAAGGGGGAGCTGGAGTCGCTCGACTATGTGTTGTTGGATGATGGCTATCAAGCTTTCATGGGAGACTGGTTGACGCCTTCAGACAAATTCCCTTCCGGTGTGAAAGCACTGATCAAAGAAATCACCCTTCAAGGGAAAAAGCCGGCGATATGGCTAGCCCCCTTCATTGCTCAGCCAGAATCGGACCTGTTTAAGCAGCATCAAGACTGGTTTGTGACTCACGAAGATGGGTCGTTACTCAAGGCCGAAGACGTCACTTACGCAGGCTGGCGTTGTACACCGTGGTACATTTTAGATACGTCAAACGCCGATGTTCAGGAGCATCTAACAAACGTCGTCAGAACAATGCGTGAAGAGTGGGGCATTGAGCTTTTTAAGCTCGATGCCAATTACTGGGGGACACTAAAAGGACGTCGAGATCAAAGCGGTATCACCGGGGTAGAAGCGTATCGACTCGGCATGGAAGCAATTGCTGAAGGAGCTGGTGATGCCTTAATTCTCGGTTGCAATGCGCCAATGTGGCCATCGCTAGGACTTGTTGATGCCATGCGAGTGTCAGACGATGTGGAGCGAGACGAACGGCGCTTTGAGCAGATCGCAAAAGAAAGCTTTTATCGCAGTTGGCAGCATCGAAGGCTGTGGATGGTTGACCCAGATTGTGCCACATTGGTCTCATTACCCAATCAGGCGACAGAGCGACGTTACTATGAATTTCATCGTGATGTGTTACTGGCCATAGGAGGAATGTTGTTATCTGGAGACCCGCTGCCAGAGATGACCCCCTTTGCACAGCGTACCCTTTCGCGCTTGTTTGTCCGTCATAAACATAACCAAGATGCCGCTCAATTCACGTCACTCAGTCTGCATCATGCTTACTTGCCCATGACGGAACAAAACGAATTACATTGCTTATTTAACTTTCACCAACCAGCACGAGAAGTCACTCTGACGTCGCACTGTCCAGTGTATTGGTATGATTACTGGAGCGGTGACAAGCTCAGTCATGAGCGTACAGCGGTGATCGAAGTCACTTTGGACGCAGGATTGTCAAGCCGAGCGGTAGTGACCGCGTTGAAACCTCGCTAAAGGTTTTGGGGTAAGCTAAGATACGCGCTGTCTCAACGAATAGGTTCCAGAAGCACTATGTCAATCATCTTGGGTATTGACCCAGGCTCCCGCATCACAGGGTATGGCGTGATCCGTCAGACCGGACGCCACCTTCACTATTTGGGCAGTGGTTGTATTCGGACATCAGAAAAAGAACTACCCGGTCGCCTGAAGCAAATCTACGCTGGTGTAACCGAAATCATTACTCAGTTCCAACCGGATGTGTTTGCCATTGAGCAAGTGTTTATGGCGCGCAATGCAGATTCAGCCCTAAAACTTGGTCAAGCGCGCGGCAGCGCAATTGTCGCCGCGGTCAATGCTGATCTTCCTGTGTTCGAATACGCAGCTCGATTGATCAAACAGGCGGTGGTTGGCACAGGTGGGGCAGATAAAGAGCAGGTCCAGCATATGGTGCAGTCAATGCTCAAACTCCCTGCCAAGCCACAGGCGGACGCGGCTGATGCGTTAGGTGTGGCAATCTGTCATGCAAATACCAATAAAACGTTAGTGGCGCTCGCGGGCAAAGCAACCAGTGCACGGCGAGGGCGATATCGCTGATTGCAGGAGCAAAGTAATAAAGAGGCTCATTCGCACGTCGGTCGCGGAACAGCCCCACTACTGGCACTGAATATTGCCAGTTAAACGGACAGGTCGAAACCGTACGCACTCTCACATCTCAGCTTGATCTGATGGTCTCAAAAATCTAGTCACACATTATAAAGAACTGGATGTCTATCCAGTTCTTTATTATCCTGTCGCAAATTCATTTCCAAAGAGTATTGAGTGTGATTGGACGTTTGCGTGGCATTCTGCTTGAAAAGCAACCCCCAGAATTGTTGATTGAAGTAAATGGTATTGGCTATGAAGTTCAGATGCCGATGAGCTGTTTTTACGAATTGCCTAATATTGGTGAAGAAGCAATCATCTACACGCATTTTGTTGTTCGCGAAGATGCTCAGTTGCTGTATGGCTTCAATACCGTTAAAGAACGCGCTCTGTTTCGCGAAGTGATTAAAGCCAACGGTGTCGGCCCGAAACTGGGTCTAGGTATATTGTCAGGTATGACAGCCAGTCAGTTTGTTTCTTGTGTCGAACGTGAAGACATTTCTACACTGGTCAAATTGCCGGGCGTAGGTAAGAAAACCGCAGAGCGTCTAGTCGTTGAGATGAAAGACCGTCTTAAAGGTTGGGGAGCGGGTGATTTGTTCACACCACATACCGATGCGGCGCCCGTCGATTCAGCGCCTCAGGCAGATCAAGCAAACGCCGAAGAAGAAGCAATCAGCGCATTACTTGCACTTGGCTATAAACCGACGCAAGCTTCTAAAGTAGTGTCTCAGGTCAAAAGCGCGGATATGAGCAGCGAAGAGCTGATCCGCGAAGCTCTGAAGTCCATGGTTTAAGTGACGACTAGGAACGGTAAATGATAGAAGCGGATCGTCTAATCGCGCCAGAAAATGCGGTTTATAAAGAAGAAGACGTTATCGACAGGGCAATTCGCCCGAAAAAACTGGCGGATTATCAAGGACAAGATCACGTTCGTGATCAGATGGAGATTTTCATCAAGGCGGCTAACTTACGTGAAGAAGCATTGGACCACTTGTTGATATTTGGTCCTCCTGGTTTGGGCAAGACCACATTGGCGAATATTGTTGCTAATGAAATGGGCGTCAACATTCGCACCACATCTGGTCCTGTGTTGGAAAAAGCGGGAGACTTGGCTGCGCTTCTGACTAATCTCGAAGAAAACGACGTATTGTTCATTGATGAAATTCACCGTCTCAGCCCGATGGTTGAAGAGGTGTTGTATCCGGCGATGGAAGACTACCAACTCGATATTATGATTGGTGAAGGTCCTGCTGCGCGTTCTATCAAAATTGATTTACCCCCTTTACCTTAATCGGCGCGACCACACGAGCGGGCTCATTGACCTCACCACTTCGTGATCGTTTTGGTATTACTCAGCGTCTCGAATACTACAAAATTGCTGATCTGCAACATATTGTTCAGCGTAGTGCTGATTGCCTTGGCTTGTCGATGGAAAGTGAAGGCGCACTTGAAGTCGCAAGGCGTGCTCGTGGAACACCGCGTATTGCCAACCGTTTACTGCGTCGGGTGCGTGATTACGCAGAAGTGAAAGGCAATGGTCACATATGTGCCGATATTGCAGATAAAGCCCTCAATATGTTGGATGTCGACGCACAGGGCTTTGATTACATGGACCGTAAGTTACTGTTAGCGATCATGGAGAAGTTCGGAGGTGGGCCGGTTGGATTGGACAATATGGCCGCTGCCATTGGCGAGGAGAAGGACACCATTGAAGATGTCCTTGAGCCGTATCTGATACAACAAGGCTATCTGCAACGGACACCGAGAGGCCGGATTGCGACCGATAGGGCCTATCTTCATTTCGGAATTGAAAAATAAGTTTTCAGGACCAGCTCAAACGAGCTGGTCTTTTATTATGGGTGATCTTGATCACAATAATGAGATCTCGATAATGCCAAATAGGTAACTAAAATACGTGAGTTGTTAAGCGCTTGTTTTGCATAAATACCTTGTTGAACCTCGCAAATAACGCCAAATTAACAAAAGCTCGCTTAAACTGTTGATGGAGATCAATGTGATGCTTTTTTGGTCAAAAAGGCCGCGTAAAATTTGATTTAAATCAAAGCGAAGCCTAATTATAAACTTTTTGAAACGGACTGTTTTTAGGAGTAGCATTAGCGCCAGCTATATTAGCTGATGCTTAACAATTAACTAACCGTTACGGTACATTTTTGCAACAACATACTGTTCTTTAGCAACATTATCTAAGTCGGCTTAACGCCTATTTACGATGCATAAATGTAGAAAGTGTCTTCAGCCGACACATAGGAGTAAACATGATTGATGTAGTCGATCTGTCGCGGTTGCAGTTTGCGCTCACTGCGATGTATCACTTCCTCTTCGTACCATTGACTCTGGGTATGGCTTTCCTTCTCGCCATCATGGAATCTCTGTACGTAATGACGGACAAGCAAATCTACAAGGACATGACAAAGTTCTGGGGTAAGCTTTTCGGTATTAACTTCGTACTTGGTGTAGCCACCGGCCTGACCATGGAGTTCCAATTTGGTACTAACTGGTCTTACTATTCTCATTATGTTGGGGATATATTCGGTGCGCCGTTGGCCATCGAAGCACTGGTTGCCTTCTTCCTTGAGTCCACTTTTGTTGGTCTTTTCTTCTTCGGCTGGGACCGACTGACTAAACGACAGCACTTGGTCGTAACATGGTTAGTTGCCTTGGGTTCTAACTTCTCGGCACTGTGGATTTTGGTGGCGAATGGTTGGATGCAAAATCCAGTCGGCGCAGAATTCAACTTTGAAACCATGCGAATGGAAATGGTGAGCTTTGCCGAGGTAGTACTTAACCCAGTCGCTCAGGTGAAATTCGTACACACGGTAGCTTCTGGCTATACGACAGGCGCGATGTTTATTCTTGGCATCAGTTCTTACTACCTACTAAAAGGTCGTGACATCGCTTTCGCTCGTCGTTCATTCGCCATCGCTGCCTCTTTTGGTATGGCGGCAATTCTGTCTGTAATCGTGCTCGGTGATGAATCTGGTTATGAACTCGGTGAAGTGCAGAAAGTAAAACTGGCAGCAGTAGAAGCTGAATGGCATACCGAGCCAGCACCTGCTGCGTTCACTCTGTTTGGTATCCCAAATCAGGAAACCATGCATACCGATTACGCGATCAAGATCCCGTATGTTATGGGTATCATTGCGACGCGTTCGCTGGATGAGCAGGTAACAGGTTTGCGTGATCTTCGAGACGAGCACGTTGAACGCATCCGCACGGGCATGTATGCCTATGAACTGCTTGAAAAACTTCGTTCAGGTGATAAGTCAGAAGAAAACATGGCGGCGTTTGATGAAGTGAAGGGTGACCTAGGGTACGGCCTACTTCTGAAGCGTTACACAGACAAGGTGGTTGATGCGACTGAAGATCAAATCCAAGCGGCGGCCGATGACTCCATTCCAACGGTTTGGCCTCTATTCTGGTCGTTCCGAATCATGGTGGCGTGTGGCTTTATCATGCTGTTTGTATTCGGTGCTGCATTCATCCAGACGTGTCGCCAGAAAATTGAACAAAAACCATGGGTATTAAAAGCCGCGTTGCTGAGCATTCCACTGCCTTGGATTGCTATCGAAGCGGGTTGGTTTGTGGCTGAATTTGGTCGCCAGCCATGGGCAGTCGGTGAAATTCTACCTGTCAATGTGGCCGCATCGGCACTCACAGCGGGAGAAATTTGGACATCACTGTTTGCAATCTTGGCGCTATACACCGTCTTCCTGATTGCAGAAGTGTACTTGATGGTGAAATTTGCTCGTAAAGGTCCTAGCAGCCTGAAGACAGGTCGTTACCACTTTGAGCAAAACGCTGACTCTGTTGAAGACAAAGTTAGTCGTCAAGTAGACGCGTAAAGCAAGGAGAAACTTATGTTTGAATACGAAATCTTGCGACTTATCTGGTGGGTTCTGATCGGTGTTCTCCTGGTAGGCTTCGCAGTGACTGATGGCTTCGATATGGGCGTTGGCGCGCTAGTACCTGTCATCGGAAAAAATGACACGGAACGCCGTGTGATGATCAACTCGATCGCCCCACACTGGGAAGGCAACCAAGTTTGGTTGGTGACAGCGGGTGGTGCTCTATTTGCTGCATGGCCTTTAGTTTACGCGACGTCTTTCTCCGGGTTTTATCTGGCGATGATTTTGACGCTAGCGGCGTTATGGTTGAGACCCCTAGGCCTCTCTTATCGTTCAAAGATTGAAGATACGAAGTGGCGTCAAACTTGGGATATCTGTATTTCTATCAGTGGCTTTGTTCCACCCATCATCTTTGGTGTGGCGTTTGGTAACCTACTGCAAGGTGTGCCCTTCCAGTTGACTGAATTTTTGATGCCAACGTATCACGGTTCATTCTTTGGTTTGTTAAACCCGTTCGCATTGCTATGTGGCCTAGTCAGCTTGTTCATGATTTTGATGCAAGGGGCTACTTGGCTTCAGATGAAGACTACTGACGAAGTGCACGATCGCTCACGCAGTGTTGCACAAATCATGGGCTTATTAACCGTGGCGACTTTCGTTGCTGCAGGTTTCTGGATCCAGAGCATTGACGGTTATGTGATTACCAGTGCGATTGACCATAACGGAGCGTCAAACCCACTTGCCAAAGAAGTGGTTCGTGAAGCGGGTGCTTGGATGAACAACTTTGAACAATATCCATTGATGTGGATTGCTCCAATATTGGGTGTCGCGATGTCTCTTGTGACTGTACTGGCGTCACGTCTGGAGCGTGGTGGCATCGCCTTCTTTGCTTCAAGCCTTGGTAATGCGGGTATTATTTTTACAGCGGGTTTGGCGATGTTCCCATTCATCATGCCTTCTGATTTGATGCCTAATCACAGCTTGACCATGTGGGATGCAACGTCATCTGAGCTGACCTTGAACCTGATGACAGGCGTCGCCTTCATTATGGTGCCAATTATCTTGGCTTACACCATTTGGACTTACTATAAAATGTTTGGCCGTTTGGACAATAAGTTCATTGAAGACAACAAAAACTCACTTTACTAAGGAGCAATTACTATGTGGTATTTCGCATGGATTCTAGGTGTACTACTTGCTTGTGCATTCGGTATCATCAACGCGCTTTGGTTAGAGCATTCAGAAATGATGGATAAAGACAGTGAGTAAACTCACTGAGCACGTCGCTAAGCTACATGCGCCAATGGATAAGGCTCTGTTTCGAGCCTTATCCCTGATTCTTGGTTTTTATCATGTCGCTATGGTGATGTGGGACCCTGAGCAATACTCTGCATCGATTGGTGGTTTTAATGCCCTAATCTCACCGCTAATGATTTGGGCTATTTGTTCCAGCATGATCTTTGGCCTGAGCTTCCAACCAAGAAATTGGTATTGGCAGGTATTATTCAGTCCCTATTTTTCTCTAATGATTCTAATTTATCTAACTCTAGTACGAGTTTTATAATTTGAACTGACTGAAAATTATCCACTTATTAGTCACAATAGCGCCACTGCTTGATAGTTGGCGCTATTTTTTTGTTTCAATCTTTGAAAACCTACATTAACCCTTGCATAAAGGACAACGAGTTGCGTTATAGTAAAGCACCTCAATTGTTAGAAAGGGTTTGGTTTGCAAAACGAACGTGCTGTATTTGAGCTGCCTGTCACCGTTTATTATGAAGATACTGATGTGGGAGGTGTGGTCTATCACGCCAACTACCTTAAATATTTTGAGCGTGGTCGTTCGGAGTGTCTGACCAGTATTGGCGTTTCTCAATCGACTCTTTTGGAACAAAACATTGGTTTCGTAGTCCGACATATGGACATCGATTTTCTGCAAGGCGCGCGTCTTGAAGACCGTCTAACGGTTAAGACATCGGTTGCAGAGATTAAGAAAGCCACCCTTATTTTCTGTCAGGAGATCGTAAATCCTGCAGGTAAAACATTGTGTAAAGCAATGGTTAAGGTAGCATGCATCGATAATAACAAAATGAGGCCAAAAGCGATCCCTCAATCAATAGTTATGGAGTTTACTCACAGTGACCGCTGATATTTCAATGCTTGACCTGTTTTTGCAAGCAAGCCTGCTCGTAAAAATGGTGATGTTGACCTTGTTAGGTATGTCGATCGTTTCATGGGCAATGATCATTAAACGCAGTAAAGTGCTATCCCAAGCGGCGAAAGGCGCTGAAACCTTCGAGGATAAGTTTTGGTCAGGCACTGATCTTTCCGTTCTTTATCAAAACGCCAAAAAGCGCAAAGACGAACTGGCAGGAACCGAAGAAATTTTCTATTCAGGTTTCACTGAGTTTGCTCGCCTAAGAAAATCCAACGCTGATTCACCGGACTTCATCATGGAAGGCACAGGTCGTGCCATGCGTGTTGCGGTTGCACGTGAGGTTGATGAGCTTGAAACTAACCTGCCGTTCCTTGCGACCGTTGGTTCAATCAGCCCTTATATCGGCCTATTTGGTACGGTTTGGGGCATTATGCATGCCTTTATTGCATTGGGTGAAGTCAAGCAGGCGACCCTTGCTATGGTTGCCCCAGGGATCGCTGAAGCACTGGTTGCGACCGCAATGGGGCTGTTTGCTGCGATTCCCGCGGTTATGGCTTACAACCGATTAAGCAATAAAGTGGGTAAGTTGGAACACAACTACGCCACATTCTCAGAAGAATTCCACAGCATCCTGCACCGTCAAGCGATGGCTGGACGTGATTCCGCCAACAGAGATTAACGGATATGGCAGGCTATCAACCTAAAAAACGCAAGATGACCGCAGAGATTAACGTTGTGCCTTACATCGACGTTATGCTTGTGCTGTTAATCATCTTTATGGTGACGTCGCCTTTTGTAACGCAGGGCGTGGATGTTGAGTTACCTAAAACAGCCACGGCGAAACCAGCATCAGAGCTTGCCGGCGATAGTGATTCAAGCTTCATCATTGTTGAAATTGACCGTGAAGGCAATTTGGGCCTGAGTGTCAACGATGAAGAGGTTATACGCGGTATTTCGTTGCAAGACGTGATTGTACGTGTCAAAGCAGAACTGTCTTTAAAGCCAGAGTCACCGGTTGCTGTGGGTGGCGACGCGGCGACGCCTTATGCAGACGTCGTTTTAGTGCTGGATGAATTGAGTCGTGCTGGGATCCCCAAAGTGGGGCTTCTTACGGACATAAAGGAATAAGCGCTCTCAGGTTATGAAACAGACCAAACCAAAGAAAAAGAGTGATTACACCAAGCCGATTGCAATCTCTGCGGCTTTGCATGCGTTGTTGGCGGTGGCACTTATTTGGGGAACCGATTTTACCATGTCAAAGCCAGAGCCTTCTGGTCAGATGGTTCAAGCGGTTGTGATTGACCCCAACTTGGTGCGCCAACAAGCTCAGAAAATTCGTAGTCAACGAGAAGCAGCGGCTAAGAAAGAGCAAGAGCGTTTGGATAAGCTACGTCGCGAAAGTGAGCAGCTTGAGAAAAACCGCAAAGCAGAAGAAGAGCGTATTCGTCAGTTGAAAGAACAGCAGGCTCGTGAAGCGAAAGCAGCACGCGAAGCAGAGAAAGCAAGACAACAGAAAGAAAAAGAACGCCAAGCGGCCGAAGAGCAAGCTCAGAAAGAGCGAGAACGAGCGGCTAAACTGGAAGCCGAGCGTAAAGCGAAAGAAGCAGCCATCGCTAAAGCAGAGCAAGAACGTGTTGCACGTGAAAAAGCAGCAAAAGAAGCAGAAGAAAAAGCTCGTCGTCAACGTGAGGCGGCTGAAAAAGCCGAGAAACAACGTATAGCGAAAGAGAAAGCCGCCAAAGAAGCAGCTGAAAAAGCCCGCAAAGAAAAAGAGCGTTTAGAGCGCTTAAAGCGCGAACGTAAAGAGCAAGAAGCCGCTTTAGATAATATCTTTTCCGGATTGGAAACAGAAGCAGCGCAAAATAGCTCAGCAAGACAGCAACATGTGACCAGTGAAGCTGAACGATACGGCGCTATTTACACTCAGCTAATCCAACAGAACCTGTTACTGGAGGATAGCTTTAGGGAAAGCTTTGTCGGGTTAATCTGCGCCTGATCCCAACAGGTGCTGGCGCCATTGTCGGTGATTTAAGTGTACTTGATGGCGATAGTCGTTTGTGCTCTGCGACAAAGCGCGCCGTCGCTCAGGTGGGCAGCTTTCCATTACCCCAAGAGAAAGATGTCATTAACAGGCTAAAGAATATCAATTTAACCGTAGAACCTAAATCATAAGGAAAAGCTTGTGTTTAAGCGACTAGTATTAGGATGTTTGCTCACAGTGATGAGCGTGTTTCAGGTAGCTAATGCGGCACTGGAACTTGTGATTACAGACGGCATTGACTCTGCACGTCCAATCGCTATCATCCCATTTAAATGGGAAGGTTCAACCCAGTTACCTCATGATGTGTCAGCCATTATCGCCTCGGACTTACAGCGTAGTGGTAAATTCAGCCCAGTTGCGACCAGTAAAATGCCGCAAACGCCTTACAGTGAAAGGGAAATCGACTTTGATGCTTGGACGGGGTTAGGTGTTGATGCGCTACTCACAGGCACCATTTCGCAAAATGCGGAAGGGAATTATGTCATCAACTACCAGTTGGTGGATGTGATTCGAGGCCAGCTGACTCAAGGACAAAGCAAAGCATTAAGTACTGATGGTCAACTTGTGTTGTCTAAAGACCACGTGCTTTTTAGCAAACGTGCAACCGTTCCTGGAGAGCGTATGCGTGAATATGCTCACCGAATTTCAGATTTAGTATACAAAGAACTCACTGGCGAGCGTGGTGCCTTTTTGACTCGTATTGCTTACGTTGTGGTGAATGACGAAGACAGTTATCCATATCAGCTGCGTGTAGCCGATTACGATGGTTATAATGAACGCTTGGTCTTGCGATCTAAACAGCCCTTGATGTCTCCTGCTTGGTCACCAGATGGTAAGAAGTTGGCGTATGTGAGTTTCCAAAATGGGCAAGCCGAAATCTACATCATGAACATCTACACGGGTGAGCGTGAAAAACTAACGTCATACCCTCGTCATAATGGTGCGCCACGATTCTCTCCTGATGGTAATAAACTTGCCTTAGTGTTATCGAAAACAGGTAGCCTACAAGTTTATACATTAGATCTCAAAACCCGTAAGTTGACGCAAATAACACGCGGTAGATCAAATAATACGGAACCATTCTGGCATCCTGATGGTAAATCATTAATCTTTACCTCGGATCGGGGTGGTAAACCTCAAATTTATCAAGTAGATTTGGCAAGTGGTTCTACCAACCGCCTGACCTGGCAGGGTCGTCAGAACTTAGGTGGGCAGATCACGCCTGATGGACGATTCCTAGTAATGGTCAATCGTACTAATTCGGGTTTCAATCTGGCGAAGCAAGATCTTGAAACGGGTGCCGTTCAGGTTCTGACCAAAACTTTGCTGGATGAGTCACCGAGTATCGCGCCAAATGGCGGTATGGTTATTTATAGCTCGATCTATAACAAAGCCAATGTATTATCAATGGTTTCAATAGATGGACGCTTTAAAGCTCGATTACCGGCAACAAACGGTCGAGTTCGTGCTCCGGCATGGTCCCCGTTTTTGTAGCAAGTAATAAGTATCAAAAAGTAAGGAAAATATAACAATGCAACTAAACAAAGTTCTTAAAGGGCTATTGATTGCGCTACCAGTTCTAGCAGTTACAGCATGTAGTTCAAGCGATGATGCAGCGAACGCTTCTGGTTCTGAAACTAACCAATCAACGTCTGGTTCTGCTAACGGCGTTGATACCACTGTAGTTTCACCAATCGGTGAGAACGGCCAACTTTCTGAGCAAGAGCTTAAAGAGCAGGCACTTCGTGAGTCTCAAACAATTTACTTCGCGTTTGACAACGCAACCATCGCTAGTGACTACGAAAAAATACTTGCTGCACACGCGGCTTACCTAAGCAAGAACCCAGCACTTAAAGTGACGATTGAAGGTCACGCTGATGAGCGTGGTACTCCAGAGTACAACATCGCGCTTGGTGAGCGTCGTGCAGCTGCAGTTGCTAAGTACCTGCAAGCACTAGGTGTTCAAGCGGATCAAATCTCAATCGTGAGCTACGGTGAAGAAAAACCTCTACTGCTAGGTCAATCTGAAGATGTATACGCTAAGAACCGTCGTGCGGTTCTAGTATACTAATCAAGGAAAACCTTATGTTCAGTAACCTTAAGCGCGTAGTTACGCTTACGTTACTGGCAAGTGCAGCGAACTTTGTGTTCGCTGCACCAGCTCCAGTATCTGATATCAGTGGCAGCAACCCTGTGCCGTCCTCCTCAGCCGCTCCGGCTAATGAAACCGAAGTTCAACGTCTTGAGCGTTTGCTACAAAATCGCAATCGTGTTCAGTTGCAGATGCAGCAACAGCTCGACGAAATGGCGTTGGAAATTAGCGATCTTCGTGGTCAGCTAGAAAAGAATAATTACGACATGCAGCAGATGCTGCAGCGTCAGCGCGAATTGTTTATCGAACTTGATAAACTTCGCAGCCAAGTCAACAGCACGCCAGTCGCAGCTACGACACCAACGGATGATAAGGCTAAGTCAGCAGGCAAGTTCAGTACCAACGCTGATGAACAAACCGCTTATCAGGACGCCGTCGATCTGATCCTTAAAAAGAGAGATTACGCGGGGGCAATTGCCGCTTTCCAGCAGTTCCAGAAAGATTTTCCTGATTCAATATTTGCGCCAAACGCCCACTATTGGTTGGGGCAACTCTATTTTGCTGACAAGCAAGACAAAGAGGCTGTGAAAAGTTTTGCCGCTGTCGTGTCTTACAAAGACTCAAACAAGCGTGCTGACGCGTTAGTGAAACTTGGTGACATTTCGCAACGTAACAACAATACAGCACAAGCGAAAAAATACTATCAGCAGGTCATTGATGACTATCCCGATAGTGCTTCTGCAAAACTGGCAGCAGAACGTCTCAAATAATAGTTAAGGGAGTGCATTGCCACTCCTTTTTTTATCACTTTTGCTTTCAGGGTGTAAGCGATAAGTAATTGTGACGGAAACTGGCATCTTGAACTAGGTTGAGGTTACAATACCCGGATTACTGGAAGTTGCGTAGAGCAAGAGCAATGAGCCACATTTTAGATACAATCGAAACCGTTTACCCATTCCCTCCAAAACCAACACCGCTGACAGACGAACAAAAACAAGCGCACATAAAAAATATTAAAGCGCTGTTAAAAGAGAAAGACGCGGTATTGATCGCCCATTACTACACTGATCCTGAAATTCAGGCCCTAGCTGAAGAAACGGGGGGATTTGTTGGTGATTCACTTGAAATGGCTAAGTTTGGTAACCGACACCCTGCGAGTACACTCATCATAGGTGGTGTACGTTTTATGGGTGAGTCTGCCAAGATTTTAACGCCTGAAAAACGCATTCTGATGCCCACACTTGAAGCTGAGTGCTCGCTAGATTTAGGCTGTCCTGCGGACAAATTCACAGAATTCTGTGATGCGCATCCTGATCATACCGTGGTGGTTTACGCCAATACTTCGGCAGCGGTTAAAGCACGCGCAGATTGGGTCGTGACCTCAAGTATCGCATTGGACATCGTCGAGCATTTAGATGCAGAAGACAAACCGATTATTTGGGGACCTGACCGCCATCTAGGCTCGTACATTGCTAACCAAACAGGCGCAGATATGTTGCTGTGGCAGGGAGAGTGTGTTGTTCATGACGAGTTCTCAGCTGATGCACTCCGTAAGATGAAAGGCCTCTATCCTGAAGCTGCGATTTTGGTCCACCCTGAATCACCAGCCAGTGTTGTCGAATTGGCAGATGCTGTGGGTTCCACCAGCCAACTGATCAAAGCAGCCAAAGAACTGCCGCAGAAAAAAATGATTGTTGCGACCGACAAAGGCATCTTTTTCAAGATGCAGCAATTAGTGCCAGAGAAAGAGCTAATTGAAGCGCCCACGGCTGGTGCCGGTGCAACTTGTCGAAGCTGTGCTCATTGTCCGTGGATGGCGATGAATGGGCTTAAAGCGATCGAGAGCGCACTGCGAGATGGTGGTGAGCAGCATGAGATTTTTGTTGATGAAGCGCTTCGTGTTAAGTCTTTAATCCCCCTCAACCGCATGCTAGATTTTGCTGAACAGCTCAACATCAAAGTGAAAGGCAACACTTAACGCTTTTCCCAAAAAAGCCAGCTTAACTAAGCTGGCTTTTTTGTCTTTGCATTGTCTTAACTGAATAGCCAGTAACTCACTGGATCATCTGGACATTGGTAAGGTCCGCATTCGAAAAACGTAGAAATCACGTTCAGGGCGACCACTGACAAGGCCAGTAGGCAAACCAGACGCCCCAGTTTGCTCATTTCATATGACTCGTTGTTCCATGCTTGATTCCAAAGCATCATTAAGACCGCCACCGCCAGAATCGTTGCAGCGAACAAAACAAACGCCCAAGTGTAATAGTGCATGCCGAAAATTGCACTGCCATATCCTGGAGTACCGGGAATGACATGCAGTGAGACTTGTCGCAACGCGGTTGCCGCCCCAAACAAAGCACCTATCAGAACCACACCATAGTGACGCTGTTGAACACCGTACTTAATGTTGAGCATAAAGCCAAACATGACCATGGCAAAGCCAATGCGCTGCAGCAAGCAAAGCGGGCAGGGGAGTTCATTGAGCGCAAACTGAAGAACAAAGCCGATCAGCAAGACGAATGTCATACCAAAAAGGCCGAGAATATTGAGTCTAATGATTTGATTTTGGTTCATCGTGCTGCCTCCTTACAACAATATTGAAAGAGCATCGTTCGCATGGTGGTTAAACCAATACAGACCGAGTATTACCGAAGTGGCAAACAGGATATAGCCAAGTGATTTTTTGCCGCAGAATGCCAACAGCATCGCGGCAAAAAGCACCAAAAAAATGAAAGACATCATGTGAAAACCCTTACTTTCTTATCTGAGTGATGGCGAGTTTAGTACTCGTCTATCGTTAAGATAGACTTGGGGTCGGTTGGATTCGATAGCTAAACGCAAAACCTAAGATTGCAAAAAGTCAGGTATTAAAACCTTAGGATCTTACGTCTTGTACTATCAGCCTGATTTTACGAGCATTATAGTGATGAGTTATTCAGATTGAGCATGGCTTTGAGCGACAGAGTTGGCTCATCGGTCCTGAGTAAGTTAGTCTTGAAAGAATATTGATAGTAATCAGTCGAGTAAGTAGAAAATGTCAGTTTGGTTGGTATTCAAAAAGTGGCTGGGCGTACGTTTGTTCCAGCTAAGCAATCGCAACTTGATCCTATTGCTTTTCGTTTACATTGCCATGTCTTGGCTAGCGTTGGCAGCCAGTGGGGAAAGCGAGCTGACTCAAGATGTATCGACCTTTATTTACTACCTCATGGTAACAGCTTCGACTGTCGGTTATGGCGACTATTCCCCTGTTACCCCAGTTGGAAAATGGGTAGTGATTTTGTTTGTTATACCGGGTGGCTTAACCTTATTTGCCGCTTTAGTTGGCCGATTAGCGTCAGCGTCAGTGGATTACTGGCGCGCAGGAATATTAGGAAAACGGAGAGTTGGTGTGGAAAATCATATTCTGCTTTTAGGTTGGAATGGTCAGCGAACCATGCATCTCATTCGCATGCTTCAGCACGAGGAAGAGGGTAAACGGCCTATCGTATTGTGTAGTCGTTCAGACATTGAAAACCCTTTGCCCGGAGAAATCGGTTTTGTCAAAGTCACCAGTTATACTGACGAGCAGGAGATGGAAAAGGCATCGATCACACAGGCAAGTTGTATCGTGGTGGATAACTTGGAAGATGATATTACCTTGTCAGCGGCGCTTTACTCAGCCAACGTCAACCCAAATGCGCACTTACTAGCTTATTTCAAAGATGAAGCGTTGAGCCGATTGTTAAATCAACATTGCCCGAACGCAGAATGTATTCCTGCTGTTGGTGCAGAAATGTTGGCCAAAGCCGCAGTAGACCCAGGATCTAGTGCACTCCATCAGGAGCTACTCGCATCAACGCGAGGGATGACTCAGTATTCCACCATTTATCCAGAGAGTGCAGCGCCTACGGATGTGCAGTCTATTTTTGTCTATATTAAACGCGCTTATCAAGCCACATTGATCGCCATTGATACAGGAAGCGGCATAGAGCTTAACCCAGATTTAGACACAGCGATTCCTGCAGGGGCGAAGCTTTTTTACATTGCCGATGAGCGCATAGACCGCATTGATTGGCAAAGTATGCCTACCTAGCGAACGGTTTTTTAGCCAAAATTCTCATTATTTATGTGTTAAGTTTCTTAACGTAGAGACCTGTCTTTTTATTTCTATATATTTTTTCTTTATTTATTGATTTTATAAAATTATTGATTAGTGTGTCGCAGAGTATTTGCACTATCAATAATAAAGGAAAAATAATATGCAAAAAACGTTAGTGGCTTTTGCAGTGAGCATGTTGATGCCAATGGTTTCAAGTGCTCAAGAGCCAACGGGTTCGTTGAATGAGGTAAACACACGTATCATCAATGGTTCAGTGGCTAACGAATCAAGCTGGCCATTTATGACGGCCCTAATTTATCGTTCATCCAGTGCCGCCAGTGGCCGTTTCTGTGGAGCTAGTTTTATTGGTGGTAGGTATGTTTTAACCGCAGCACATTGTGTGGACGACAAAGAAGCAAGCGAAATTGATGTTTCGATTGGTATTCATGATCTAACCAATGAAGCGACTCAGGGCCAACGTGTTGAAGTACGTGCTAAATACATACATCCAGATTTCAACTCCTCAACTGTCGTGAACGATATCGCTATTCTAGAGTTAGTCGATGATGTCACAGCAAGTCAAGTAACACTGGCTTCTGCAACTGAAGTGAACAGCTTGTCTGTAGGTCAAAGTTTAACGGTCATGGGCTGGGGTAACCAAAGCACTTCTGGTTACGTTTATCCAACACAGCTCCATCAAGTGGAGTTACCTTACGTTGATCGAGGTACCTGTCAGAATCTAGGCGGAGGTTATATGACTGTTGGCAGCGATGCGATATGTGCGGGCTATGCAGCAGGGGGAAAAGATTCTTGTGATGGCGATAGCGGTGGTCCATTGGTCGTTAATGACGGCGGTACCTATAAACAAGTTGGTGTTGTAAGTTGGGGTAACGAGTGTGCTCAGGCGAACGCTTATGGTGTTTATGCCAACGTTGGCTACTTTAATAATAATGGTTGGATCAACAAGAAAACGGCTAACGTTAGCTATACTCAGGACATCAGGCTTAGTAGTAAAAGTGGCGAGTATTCCTACAACTTGCCAATCCGAAATTACGGAGCAGAAGCGTTTGATGTGACGAATATTACCACGCCATCTGGTGTGGCTGTGGTGTCGAACAATTGTACTACCACTCTCAATCAAGGCGACTCGTGTTCTATAGATATTAAAGTGGACGCTTCTACCGTTTACGCTGCATCCAATCGTGCCACAATGACGGTGGCAACGGATCATAGTGTAGCCGGAGAGTTAGATATGCATATCGTATATAGCTATGGTAATACAGAGTCATATCAAAATGGCGATAGCGGTGGCTCATCATCTTACGGCTTAATACTGCTCGCTTTGTTTGGCTTCGTGAGCAGAATGAAAGAGAGAAAAAATGTTTAAATGGTGTGCCAACCTGCTGCTCGTTTTTTCAGGGCTAGGTTTGACGGCGTGTCACTCAACGTCGAGTAATGCAAATGAAGCGGATCTTGTGGTGCCTCTTGAAAGCCATAAGATTAATGCTGATCGGATAGTCTTCAATGCGGTTTCGACAGGGTGCAGTACAGGTGAAGACTTTAAGATCCGAGTGGATAGCGAGGGCGCCCAACAGGCGACAATCTCAGTCGTTCGAATCAAGCTAGACCCTTGTAAACGAATGGCGGCTTATGAAGCCTTTGAACTGCCTTTATTGGATTCGATAAAAGGTAAGCGGATCTCGGTCAATAACCCGATTGGTGAAGCGATTCGTAAGTAAGTAAAAAGCCGGCTCAGAGCCGGCTTTATCATTATTCCGCTTCCACTAACATGGAACCGCGCATTGCGAGGCCGCACAGCATAGTCGGAATCGCATCAAATATCTCTTCAAACTGCTCTAAGCCTTCAATGCCTTGTTCTGCAAGCGTCGCGATGGACGTCTCTGGGTCATAGAGCATACTCAAAGAGAGCAATACACCACCGAGCAACGCGCTGTCTTCGCTTGACTCCGGCATGATGGTTTCCCAATCATCTCTGGCGAGCTGCCAACCTTGAAGCACACCTTCACAGAAATCACGAGTCGCCTGATTAACGATATCGGCCTCATCTAGTGCACACTCGCTAGGCCATGCCCACTGGTTGTCCAAAAGAGCAGGACGGTATTCATTCCACATCGCAATGATCAATTCGATGTAAGTCTCTAACTGCTCGCCATCTGAGAATGGCGCCACTTCTTCGCCTCCCCATAGAAATGGAAGCCATTCTTCTGGTGGCAGCACATTCGGCGCAGCCGCCATTGCTGTAACGAATCCTTGAGTCTTAGGCTCGTTGATAAGTCGGTTTTCAAGTTCTGGCTGAGAAAGGATTTCTTGTAGTGTCAAAGTGAATACCAAAGTGGGGTAATGGAAATTGAGCTAATACTAACAGCCAAAACGAGACATAAAAAGGTGGCAGCGTGCGGATATTCGCTATAATTGAGTTTAAACGGACAAAATTCAAAGGCTTATGGAAATTCGTTCCTCCCTCAAAAGAAAGAGCTTTATAGCGCTTGCTGTGTACATGGCATTTGTCATCGCAGTGATAGGTACGGTGAGCTATCTTGTGGTTGAGCCTCCCGTGCGAGAGCAGCTCGAAAAGAACCTTGACCTAAGAACACAAATCATTGCCGCCGAAATCAGAGAGCCTCTGAACAGTTCGCTGGGGATTTTGCAGAGTGTTGTCAGCATCGGTAATACCCATGAGCCGCAGGGCCATCAGGCCGAGATGCTGTTTGAGTTATTTTCGGTCGTGGATGGGGTTGCGGTAAGTGGTGGGTTGTGGCCAATCCCTTATTCAATCGAGCAAGGTAAAGCGTATAAAAGCCTATTTTTCAATCGAGCCAGTGATGGACAAGTAGACCAAGTGTTCTCTTGGGATAACCCAGAGTCAGGTGGCTATGACCAGGAGTCATGGTATACCTCAGTGATTGGCAAGCCAATGGGCACGGTTTCTTGGTCGCAGGTCTATATTGATCCTTTTACCCATGTTCAGATGATCACTGCGTCTTCCCCTTACTATGTGGATAGCGCTTTCGCCGGCGTCGCCACCATCGACATCTCTCTAGAAAGCTTGGTGGGGTTTGTGCGCAAACATGCCGAAGAGTATGAACTGGGCGTGGTACTAAGAGACTCTTACGGCGACGTGATCACCGAACACAATTTTCAAGTGGTCGAAGATATCTACAGTAGCAGCGCCGAATTTGGTGACTTCAAATGGTATATTGATGTCGTCAACGCTAACCGTTTGGTGACGGAGGAGGTCTATGACTTAGTGTCGAAAGTCGAAGCAGGGATTATCCCTATCATGCTCGCGTGTGTGATGCTGGGTTACTTTCTCATCAACCGTTTCCTGATCTCACCGATCATCATTATTGCTCAGAAAGTGGATGCTTCGATCGAAGGTGGCATTATCGATATGCGTTATCGGAGTCAGGACGAAATTAAACACCTCATTGATACCTTCAACCAAAAAACCGTCTACCTTGAAGCTGAGAAGCAGAAAGCTCAGGCTTCAACAAAGGCCAAAAGTGCGTTTCTTGCTACCTTGTCCCATGAGATTCGAACACCAATGAATGGGGTACTCGGTACGGCGCAGATCCTCCTGAAAACCGACATGACGGAAGAGCAGAAAAAGCATATGAAAACCTTGTATGAATCGGGTGATCATATGATGACACTGCTGAACGAAATCCTCGACTTCTCAAAAATTGAGCAAGGCCATCTGGAGCTAGAGAACAACCCATTCCCACTCGAAGCCATTATAGGCAGTATCAATAGTGTTTACTTTACCCTCTGTTCAGAAAAAGGACTGCAATTCAAAGTTTACTCGGAAGTACCAGCGGATCGTTGGTATATGTCGGACAAGGCGCGCCTGCGCCAGATACTGTTCAACTTACTCAACAATGCGGTCAAATTTACCTCACGTGGCTACGTTGAGGTTTACCTTAAAGAGATAGAAAAACGAGGCCAAAACTACCTAGAGATCAAAGTGCGTGATACTGGTATTGGTATCGCCAAAGAAGCGCAGCAGAAAATCTTCAAACCTTTTGAGCAGGCCGAGTCTTCGACTACGCGACGTTTTGGAGGTACAGGCCTAGGGTTAGCCATCGTCAAGCAATTATGTGGTCTAATGAAGGGGAGCGTGACTTTAACCAGTGAATTAGGTATCGGCACCAGTTTCGATGTATTGGTTGCAATGGATCGATGTGAGCCTCATAGCCAAGATATTCAAGAGCACATCAAACTCAACTACAGCGGCTTAAAAGCTCTAATTGTTGAAGACAACAGAACCAACGCCATCATTATCAATACTTTTATGACCAACAAGGGGTTTGAATGTGATGTGGTTGAAAACGGCGAGCTGTCTATTCATGCGATCGCCAACGAGGAATACGATTTAGTCTTGATGGACAACCATATGCCAGTCATGGATGGTGTGGAGGCGACAACCGCCATTCGCTCTATGCCTAGCTCGAAATCGAGAATTTTGATCTTAGGCTGCACTGCAGATGTCTTTAGAGAAACACGCGAGCGCATGCTGGGTGTTGGCGTTGATTACATCGTCTCAAAACCCATAGATGAGAACGAGTTAGATGATGCGCTTTACCGATATTCGGAGCGTCTTTATCAATACAAACCCGCGTTATTGAAAAGCTTGAGGAGAGAAGAAACAGAAGAAATTGAGTCATTACTACTGACGTTTAATATGGCGGTAGAGAATGGCAAGTTAGAAGAAGCGCAAGCGCATTTTCAAGCTTTGAAAAATATCACTGCCGACATTGAAGACAACCACTTAACGGAAAACTTCGATGCTATTCAACTCAAGCTTTCGTCGGGTGAGGCGCCGTCTCAAGCGGATTTGGATGTATTAACGGTGTTACTAAAGGACTTTTGTAAGTAAATTACACTCAAATGGCTGATTTTTGAACTTATCTGGTATTTTTAGTGAATTAATCTAATTTTTCTACTAAATACGGTTACTAATTTACCTTCGTGGTTCAAATTTGAAATCTAAAACTAAAAAATTAATGAAATAATAGCCTTATATTTTGGTTATTAACCTTAAAGCCAGTTTATATGACTGGCTTTTTGTTTTTTATTTGAATTTTTATACTGGAGTTATAGATGAAATCGCGTGGGCCGTTTTGTATTCGCAATGCCGCTGCAGATACTTTTGCAATGGTAGTCTTCTGTTTCATTTCAGGCATGATCATTGAAGTGTTTATTTCCGGAATGACATTCGAGCAATCGCTGGCTTCACGAACCCTTTCTATTCCAGTAAACATTGCTATTGCATGGCCATATGGAATGTTTAGAGACTTGATGCTGCGACAAGGCGAACGCATTTCATCGAGCGGTTTAACAAAGAACATCGCGGATTTACTGGCCTATGTGCTATTCCAATCACCCGTATACGCGGCCATTTTGTTTGTTGTTGGCGCCTCGTCTGATCAAATCGTCACGGCTGTCGCATCAAACGCTGTGATTTCGTGTGGGATGGGCGTTCTTTACGGTTATTTTCTTGATATGTGCCGCAAGTGGTTTAAGGTGCCGGGATACTGCCAACAAGCGTGATATTGCGGGAAATCTGGCCGAATTAGCCATTAAGTAATCAAACGACCAATGCGTGAGGTTTTTTTTTTCTCAATGGACTTGACCTAACCCAATAGAATCATTAAATTAGCGCCTCGTTGGTTCATAACACCAACCACAATTTGATTCGGTGAGTTGTCCGAGTGGCTGAAGGAGCACGCCTGGAAAGTGTGTATACGGCAACGTATCGAGAGTTCGAATCTCTCACTCACCGCCACATTCTTAAAAAAAGACGTCCTAGGACGTCTTTTTTTATGTCTAAAGATAATACATCAAACCGAAATTCCGAGGTTGAGTCGAGCTCAATGTGATATTCCTTCAGGCAATCTTTGCACTGACTTTGCTTTAAACTCATGCACTTAGTAAACTCCCGGCTCATATTGATGACCTAAAGGAAGTATGGTTGTGTCGAGTCAAATAGAGAAGCCGTCACCGACGTCGTCAGCGCGAGTTATCACGCCACCCATCATAGGGGCGTCGACATGCTCGAAGTAATCGTGTTCGTTGTTCTAGGCGCTGCTTATCTCTTTGTAGAGGGCAGTGACACATCCTTAAAGGAAGCGCTTATTGCGATGGCATTCTATGGGCTCTACTTGATTGTCTATCTACTCATAGAGCCGTTCCCTGCTATGACTTCTAAGTATATGGGCCAACTTTATGGTTTACTTCCGGCACTATCCTTTGGTGCCATATTGTTTCCGCATTTTAATCAGCATTCTCCTGAAGTTGTCACCAAAGCCATTGGTTGGGTCGGATTAACGACCGCGTTCATAATTCTTTGTTATTTTAAGTGGTTAGTGTGGTGATTGAGGATGCTCTCTAGGGTGAGTCGCTATGTTGTTTAAAATCATAAATACCTTAAGGTCAGCAATGCATTGTTGGTTTTTTAATATGACCAACAAGGTGCGCACGCTCACGTTGAGTGATGTGGAATTTGATAGCCAAAGTGGTGAAATCGTCACTTATACCTCGGGCTACAAGAACATTATTATCCCTGAACGTTTGGGCGGATCTCCAGTAAACGCAATAGGGAGCAAAGCCTTTTGCTCGAAAAAAATAACCCTTTTGGTCATGCCAGATACTCTGACTACCATAGGAGAGAGCGCGTTCTCGTTCAATCACCTCACCACGGTGATTTTTCCCAAATCGGTTTGTTCGATAGGAGAGTTTGCCTTTTCAAACAATGGGCTGACGAGTATTTCACTCCCGCAAGGGCTGACAAAAATCTATGGTGCGGCATTTGCAATGAACGAGCTACCACAAGTAGAGATCCCGAACTCAGTGGAACATATCGGCGATTTTGCATTTGAAGGCAACCTATTAAAGACCCTTACTCTACCAAATTCTGTGACGTTTATTGATGAAGGAGCTTTTGCGGATAACGCGCTAGAATCGGTTGTGATGTCCGAGTCGGTCACTCATATCGGTAATGGGGCCTTTGTCTGCAATCAGTTGGTCAATGTGGTGGTTCCACAGTCCATCGTGTCCCTTGACGAGTATGCTTTTGATGCTGGAGTAAAGGTCACCGTGGGTTAGCGGCTTATTATTCGCTATTTCGCGCGCCCTCTTGACCATGTCATGATGTAACTGACAAACCAATACATTCAAGGCCAAACGGGCTTGGCATCAATCGTATTGTTGACAGGCCCGCACAGTGTAACAAGCAAACAAACTAGATTGTTAAGTGACTTCGACTACGGGTAATGGGTTACCTACTATTTCGTGGTCGGGCGAAAAAGGGAAAATAATTTCAATCGTGATACCGTTCGGATCGTCGAGAAAGATCTGATGTTCATTGATTTGTGGGATCACGCGTTCACGAAAAGGGATTTTAAGGTCCGTCAAGTGCTGTTGAGTTGAGGAGAGGTGTAGCCCTTTGAAGGAAATGTGATCGATGGCCCCTGAACCTGATTGACCGTCTTTGCCCCCTAAATAATCCACCAATGCTTCGGGGATATGTCCCTCGGGGAGAGACACCAAATGCAAAATAGGGTGCCCATCATTGTCGTACAGCCAAGCGCCCGGGAAGGCAAACTGTGGGCGAGGGCCGCGCTGCAGTCCAATAGACTGTTCAAAGAACCGTATGGTCATATCCAGATGAGCGGTTCTGATGGTAAAGTGATCGATGGCCTTTATACGCATGTGACTACCTCATTCCTGAAGAGAAAACGTATGTGTCACAATACGTGACCGATGAGGGTAAAGAGAAGAGCAGCCAATCTAAAAACACTATTCGTCCAAGCCGAATAATCCATACCCGACCTGCCAACAAACACGTTATCGCTTCGCCGACCCCATGCCTGGTACGTTATTACTCGCTTACAATGTCATGATATGACTGACAAACCGATACAGTAACAACAAAAGTGCTGTGGAATAATACTCAGCAACGGCCGAAGAGATACGAAATCTTACGGGCTGAACTCCACTCATTCAAAGGTACTTTATATGAAAAAGTTGTTGTGTATTTTAGGTGTGATGTCTTTGGCAGGTTGTTCAGGGATCACTCACAATGAGGAAGTGTATACCGCCCATGCTGAAAGCTTTAACATTGTTGGTCTACAAATTCCGGGTAACACTCAAGACCGTGCTATGGAATTAGTGCCAGAAGGCGCGACGGTTGAGACTATTCAAGCGACAAACTCAGATACAGACTCTGTATTGGGTATTATCAATCGCATTATCGGTATTGATTACGTTCAAGTTGCCGGCAAAAAACAGTAATGCATGACGGCCAGTTGAAGAATAAGGTGACCTTGTTCTGCCATCGGCTACCATCCGTGTTGTGGTCGGCAAACGGCGAATATTGACTTAAGTCGACGCTCGGCATGCTTTGGCGACGATCCATTATCGGTTTGAAGGGATCGTTGCCGATTGCCATGATTCACTAGTCATGACTGTTAACCTTAGCCTCAGCTTGAGCCCGCTAGTGTGTTATGTTTCATCATTTGGCTAAACCACCTCGTCTTTGCCCCCCTATAGATCTTGAACCCCATCATGATGCCTCAGATGAGTGCGGATAGCTGCAGGCGGCTCTCCCGTTCGCCCCTGAGACTTTACTATTTGGCTGAGCTGAATAGTCAATTCAAATTTAACTCCATTATCAAACTTAATCTAATCAATATACTGGCTCCATGATAATCAGGTCGGCTGGCGTTTGTGAGCAATCACCCCCAGTGACCACGACTTAACTGAGGAACCAATGATGAGCAAACTGTTTGATGCGACGCAACTGAAACAACTGGATCTGCAAAACCGTGTCGTGATGGCACCCATGACCCGAGCGCGCACCAGCCAACCGGGTAATATTCCTAACTCAATGATGGCAACCTATTACCAGCAACGCGCGACCGCGGGCTTAATTATCTCTGAAGCGACACAGATTTCTGACGATTCGCAAGGCTACTCCTTCACTCCGGGCGTTTACACTGATGAACAAGTGGCGGGTTGGAAAACCGTCACTCAAACAGCCAAACAACAGGGCACAGTCATGTTTTGTCAGCTATGGCATGTGGGTCGAGTCTCGCACCCAAGTTTTCAAAATGGCGAGCAACCTATCGCGCCATCGGCCCTCAAACCTCTAGATACTCAAGTGTGGATCGCTGACGAGAATGGCAACGGTAATATGGTGGATTGTGTTGAGCCAAGAGCCATGTCTCAGGCGGATATTGACCGAGTGGTGAACGATTTTGCTTACGCGGCAAAGCGTGCGATTGAAGCAGGTTTTGATGGCGTTGAAATCCACGGTGGTAACGGTTACTTGATTGATCAGTTCCTGCGCACAAACTCCAATCACAGAACTGATCAATACGGCGGCACTCAGGCAAACCGCATGCGCTTTTTATTGGAGGTGGTCGATGCCGTGAGCGACGCGATTGGTAGCGACAAAGTTGGAGTGCGACTGGCACCTTTCATTACATTTAAGGACATGGACTGCCCAGAAATTGTCGCAACGATTCTACAGGCGTCGCAGCAGCTTCAAGCTCGCGATATTGCCTACTTACACCTGTCGGAAGCCGATTGGGATGACGCACCAGTGATCCCCGAAAGTTTTAGACAACAGCTGCGCAGCTACTTCACCAACACCATCATTGTCGCGGGCAGTTATACCCAGCAACGTGCCGAGACGGTACTCGAAAAAGGCTATGCCGATTTAGTCGCGTTCGGGCGTCCGTTCGTCTCCAATCCAGATTTGGTTTCACGTCTAAAGCATCAACAGCCTCTGCAGGAGCTGGATGGCGCGACACTGTTCGGTGGTGATGAACGTGGGTATACCGATTACCCCGAGTATACCGATTACCCCGAGTATGGCTAGCGCCACAAGACGTCAATGAGGCGACTTTTAAATAAAACAGGAAAGGACAACAATAGAATCGCAAAGCGATGCCAATTCAGCGCTAGCAGATACGCGGCGCTGAATGGTGGATCATACATAGACCTAGTGCGCTACCGCACTCTCCTTGCGGGCTCACTATTATAAGCACGATGAAGGCGTGAAATAAGTTGGTCAGAGTCAGAGTCAGAGAAGAGAGTGGATGCAATTTGACAAACACGAATACCTGGCGACCATGAATTCATCACAGCAGCCCCCTAAAGGAGCTGGTGAAGCTTTAATTTACCCCTCTTTTCAGAATCTTAAAGGCAAAATGAACTTAAATGATTCGTGGTGTTCAAAAGGTACAGATTTTCACTTTTTATATTAATTTCAAGGGATTGAGATGAGCCTTATTCGGATAATTCTATTAATACCGCTGTTTATTGTTGGTGCCGCCAAAGCGTCTTCCACCAGCCATGTTATCGAGCGACCAGATGGCTCTTCATTAACTTACTACCTCACCAGAACGACGCAAAATCCGAGTGATACCTTGTTGGTCATTATGCAGGGTTCTGACTGCAATAGCGTCTCCCATAACACGAGGATTAACGATCTGTTTTCTCAAACGCTGCCAGAGGCTGATTTACTCACGGTAGAGAAATACGGGCTAAACCAAGCGATCAGATGGAATCCCGATGGCGATAGCCCCGATTGCCCGACAGCCTACATTCAAAAGGACTCACCGACACAGCGTGCGGCAGACTACCAGCAAGTGCTCGAAAAGCTCGAGAATAATTATGAGCACATTATTGTGCTTGGCGGGAGTGAAGGGGCCGTGGTTGCTGCCATGGTCGCGTCACAAGTTCCATCGGTTGATAGCTTAGTGTCTTTGAACGCTGGTGGACGCTTTTTCGTCGATGATGTTCTCTACAATATGGAGCAAACCATGCCTCCGGAAGCTTTTATGGAAGCAAAAAATGGTTTCTTGGGTTTCAGCAGGCCGTGGTGAGCGCTGAAACGATGGACATCAATATGAGCTCCCATGGCTTTGCTTGGTGGAAAGAGGTGCTGACGTTAGACCAAAGGGCGATACTGGAACGCGTCAGTGCTGACACGCTGATTTTGCAATCGGAGCGAGACATTAACGTTTCACCTGAGCAGTCAATACGACAAGCAGAGCAGCTGATGCAGTCACGTTCGAACGTGTCGTTTATGCTACTCGCTGGTTTGGATCACGCCTTTAAAAACCAGCGAGGAGAAAGTGAGGCATCAAGCGTTATCAAACAGATTCAAGCATGGCTGGAGTAAATCTAGCTAGCACAGTGCAATGACATACCATCAAGGGGCGTGATACTCTGCGCCTTAATACCTTTTTATTCAAGGAGATAAGGTTGTTCGATTTGCTCAAGAAAGTGGTTTTGATTAATCTCACTGCGGCGCTTGCTGTGGTAGTACTAGCCCAGTTTGTTCCTTTTTTTGCGACCACTCAGTTGGTCGATTTTCTGTTCTTTGTTGTCATCGTAATATGGATCTTAGCCAAACTGATGTGGGAAGGGGGATCCACAGCAAGACGACGCGGCTAGATGATGCCAAAACCGATAAAGTCTACAAAATGGTTCAAGGGCATGATTTCGAGAAAGATCAACGTGAGCATTATCGTGCCAACTATCAAACCGGTTTGGTGTTGTTTATCGCTGGCCTACCTGCTTTGGTCGCTTGTCTCGTCCTTCAGTGGCTATAAGCCTCAGCTCAACCATAGCGTCAACCACGTTTATGATGCTCTGTGTATTCGGTTTGCTTTGAGTGTAGTGCCTGCGGCACAATGGCACCGATGAGTTAACCGCGTGACTCACCATTCAACGCGGTGTTTGGTCTATGAAGGCAAATAAAGAAAATGGAAAGTGCAAACAACTCAGTCCGCCAAAGAGCGGACGAAATTAAACAGTACCAGTGCAAAAATCTTATTGCAGTATTAGAAAACCCGATGGACGTGAAAAATATTGGCTCGGTAATACGCAATGCCAATGCCTTGGGGGTTGAAAAAATCTATGTGGTAGACAGCCGCAGATCACTACCCGATGATTGGCAAGAAATCAGAGAACGCAAATCCCTTTCTAAGATATCGGTCTCCGCCTCTAAATGGACGTTTGTAAAACGTTTTGATAGCACAGAAGCGTGCTTAGAGCACCTTGAAAAAAATAGATTCACCTCGCTGGTTACCTCTCCGCATGTGAAAGGAAAAAACAACTTTGTTTTACATGAAGCCGATTACACACAGACGAGATTGGCTGTCTGGTTTGGCAATGAGTCCCGTGGTGTTAGTGATCTCGTGGTAGAGAGAAGCGAAGCTTGTATATCAATCCCAATGTTTGGCATGATCGAGAGTCTCAATCTGGCTACGACGACAGGTATTGTACTGTACGAGGTGACGAAACAACGTAGAGAATATCAAGCTAAATACAAGCGCGCGATTCGAAAGAAAACCTAAACGAATCATAGAGGCATCTTGGTTGCTCAACCGTTAAGCGTGAATGTTTGAAGCGGTTACCTAATCACCGCGTGACTCACCATTCAACGCGGTGTTTGGCACTCAAGCTGATGTAAAATCTTGACACTGTTCCTTATGGTTTCAGCGCTTTCGCCTGTCATATAAGTGGTGGTAATGGCGCCTTCTTTTAGTAAGCAGATGGCATTGAGCAACGCTTCTGAACCCTCACTTAACTTACTTTGTATCAACTGGCGCACTTCCGCTTTGTGGAAACGACAATAGCGCGATATCTCACTGTTCGCGTCATGGAACTCAGCTGAAGTATTAATAAAGAAACACCCATTGAATTTGCTTAATTCTGGCTCTGCACTGTTAAACCAGCTTTCTAAAGACGCAAATAGGGTGTCGATCAATTCGCGGTTGTTGGCCGTATTTTCAAGCTTCGACTCTAGCCATTGCATAAAGGTTCTGTGCCTTTTCTCCAATGCCTTAAGTATTAATTCTTCTTTGCTGCTGAAGTGGCTGTATAACGTCTTTTTCGCCACACCAGAAACCTTAATGACTTCATTGACCCCAATGGAATGAATGCCGTGTTGGTAAAACAGCTCTAACGCTGTGCTTAATAGTAAGTCTCGCTTCTTGCTCATAAAGACGCCTCAAAATCTAACCGATGTATATTGACAGGGGTAGACCGATCTGTCTACCATAAAAAAGTAGACAAGTCGGTCTGCTTTTGTGAGGTGTTTATGAATCAGTATGTATCGGCATTAATTGCCGGTGTTGGAGCAGCCGTTACTCTTGGTCTTCTTTTGATGGCGCAAACGAATATGGAAAGTACAGTGTTGGTGATGGCACCATTTGGAGCGACAGCTGTCCTTGTGTTTGGATTGCCACAGAGCCCGCTTGCTCAGCCGAAAAATGTCATTTTTGGTCATTTGATCACTGCAAGTATTGGTATCCTGTTCTCTCAGTATGTGGGGGCTTCTGCTGTCAGTTTGTCGATGGCAACGGGGCTCGGTATCACCTGCATGTTAGTGTCTAAAACTACCCATCCGCCAGCAGGAGCCAACCCACTTTTAATTATGTTGGCAGGCCATGGTTGGTCATTTTTAGTGACCCCGGTGTTGATTGGTACCATCGTGATAGTGTTGATGGGCAAAGGACTGCAAAAAGTTCAACAATACCCCTTTAAACCCGAATCCTAACCAAGCGTTGGCGTGATCACGGACGCCTGGATTTGACGGGTTAAATAGGTGTTAACTTTAGCGGGATGTGCGAGTTCAAACGGACAATATTGGTGGCCTTCTACCGACCACCTATCCAAAGAGATATACTCATCAGCGTTGGCAGCCTATGCAGCGGGAAAGAGAGTATCAGTTATCTACACCGATGAATGTAACTTGAAGTCAAAAAGGTTGACTCATTTGATCGTGAAGGATTAATAGAGCAACCGTTCAAAGAACAGGCCACCAACACGTTATAATTTGGTTTTGCTATGGTCGGGTTTTCGTTCGAGGTGGTAATTTGAGCACAGCGTTCAGGTTAAACTCAGAAATCTTCCACCGTTGGTTGTGACAACGAATAACTTGACACAATGACAACAGGCTTACATCATGTAAGCCTGTTGTCATTATTGTCGAGGTTAACATGAAAAAGGTTGTTCATTTAGCGGTTTATGATGGTATTTCTGACTGGGAATACGGTTATGTTGTGGCACATCTCAACTCTCCTGAGTTTCAAAAACATCCCCAGACTTACGAAATCAAAACCGTAGGCCGAAGCGCAGAACCGATCAAAACCAAAGGCGGCATCACCCTATTGCCTGATATGGTGCTTAACGAGCTGAACTATGACCAAAGTGCAATGCTGATCTTGGCGGGATCCGAGAGTGCTGCCACTGGAGGAATCGATGACTTCGTCAACAAGGCAAAGAGCTTTGTCGAGCATGGCATCTGTGTTGCTGCTATCTGTGGGGCGACGGCGGCCTTAGCCAGAAATGGCTTGTTAGACGATGTGGCACATACCAGTAATGCTAAAGAGTTTCTAGCCATGACAGGTTATGCTGGAAGCCATCACTATGTTGAAACTCCGGCCGTTTCAAGCGAATACATCATTACTGCCAGTGGTATTGAGCCTGTGGCTTTTGCCGTAGAAATATTCCGCAAGCTTGAAATCTATTCAGACGATATGCTGAATGCTTGGATAAAGCTGTTTGGGGAAAAAGATCTGGCTGGCTTTTATGAGTTAATGGAGTCCAACGCCCAATGAGCGAAGCCAAACAGCACCTTAGTACACTCGCTCTGTCAGTATTTTCTTTACATGGTCACTTTTTATCCATTGCTGAAAGTATTGCCACTCAGGCTGGGCTTACTGCTACTCGCTGGCAGGTACTGGGGGCCGTTGGCGACTCTGCGTTGACACAAGCCGAGATTGCGCGGCAAATGGGCATAACGCGCCAAAGTGTGCAAAGAACCAGCAAGCAGCTTATTGACGAAGGGTTACTTGAAACATTGGCCAACCCGTTGCATCGAAAAGCCATGCTCCTACAGCCGACACAAGAAGGACATAACGCGTTAGCTAAGCTGACACCGTTTCATAGCGCTTATGCGCAACAGCTTGTAGATGAATTAGGAGAAGATAAGCTGGCTAAAATGGCACAAGTCGCGTCTGAGCTGTCGGCAGCCATGGATAAGCTAAAAACCATTTAGCTAGGGTGGGAAAATTACAGCAGGTGGTTGTCATTATCGCTATCAAAACAAAAAGACGTCCGATGATGTCTTTTTCGTTTCTAGACGTACTCACAGCAACAGTTTAGCGACAAGAGTGCGAGCAACGTATAAGCTTTTGGTGCCTGTTCCTAAGTGACTGTGTTTAACACCTTCGTAAGGTAAATCAATACAATTAATTGGTATATCTATTAATAATTAAGATGTTTAAAGTATGACTAAGTGGATTGCTATTTTATTAGTTGTGATTGTATTTCTTGATAATTAATGTCCCAGCATTCTTAAAAACAATCACATTTCAGACACTTGGAAATAAAACGTTAATTGATGGCTCAGAGCTTACATTAACGGCAAGGAAGCAACACACATCGACATAGTCGTATGTGCCACAAGAACTCGTCAGGAAGAGGGCAAAAGAGCCTTGGCTTCTTATCATCACATCCCCAACCATGTATTAAATAGCGCAAAAATAACATGGTTATTAGACCAAAGAATACACATGAAGAGTCGTTTCGATATTTGAAATGTCCTGATCATGGATTTGCACTATGTCACAATCCGACACGTTATCATCAACTAATCGACATGGTGACATTCATAGTATTCATGAAATTTATACCATTCACTTTATTTATTTATTTATTTATTTGTTTTGTTGAATTTATTTTATTGGTGTCATGAGTGGTTATGTAATGAATTCGCATAATCACTAGCCAAGCCAAATGAGACGAACACAATGAAATGTCGATCGATGCTATCTATACCAAGGCCTAACAAGGAACTGCGCGGTTATCGAAGATGCCGAACAAGTGAATCATAATTGCACTCAGTGATAGTGGGGTACCAACAGCGTAGACCCATCTTTGGACTGAAAAAATTAATGAAATGGCCTGAATTTCTTGTCTGTTTATTCGTATTACGAATAGTTTTTATGTGTCAAAAGAATTGGAATTAATAAAAAAAGATCATTGATAATAATATCCGATATCCATACGAAGAATGATTTCCAAGGAAATTATAAGTATTTAAAATACCAATAATGAGGAGAAAGATAAATGTCAACAACTGCGGATTATGACTCAATAGGAAAGCTATTTGGCGAATTTACTAAATCAGCAGCGCAGCGCGAGATTGAAGTTCGAACAATAATGTCGATGGTGGGAAATGTTGATGGGCTGGACGTATTAGATGCGGCATGTGGTTATGGCTTCTTTGCGAATAGATTTTATCAGATGGGGGCGAGAAAAGTAGTTGGCATCGATATCTCTGAAACCATGATTGAGTTGGCTCAAGGGTATGCAGATACCAATCAACGCGATATTACCTATCATGTACGCAATGCGGCAGAAATGGAGAAGTTAGGTGAATTCGACCTAGTTAATGCAGCGTGGCTTTTTAACTATGCGAACTCACTTGAACAGCTTAAAGCGATGTTTAAAAACGTTGCCAATAACTTAAAGCCGGGCTGTAAACTTGTCGCGTATACAGTGGATCCTAATTTTTCTCTTAGTGAAGGTAACTTTGACCGTTACGGGGTTAATGTCAAAACGGAGGAGGTGTGGCAGCAAGGCTATAAACACACGGCAGAGTTCGTCACGACGCCACCGAGCCCATTTACTTTCTTCCGCTGGAGCCAGTCCGATTATGAGCAGGCGATCAAAGAAGCGGGATTTAGCGACTTTTACTGGCAAAAGCCATTACTTCAAGAACAAGATGTTGCTAATCGTCCTGAAGGCTTTTGGGATACCTTCCAAAGTAACTGCCTGCAGACGGGTTTAGTTTGTATTTTATAGTGTGGAAATAGAGTGATGAAGTACGAAGTAGATTATTACTCGCCGACACTAAGTGCTACGGCTTGTCCTGAAATGACCGATAGAGAACTCCTTGGTTATCCAGAACATTTCACCCCATTGCGTGAGTTTGTTTTTAACGAGGAAATTCGTTCACTATTAAAGGATAAAACACCTCAGCAACTGGCGGAAATCCTAGAAAGCAAAGATGCTGCCATTGACGTTCGATATTTTGCTGGTCAACACCTTTGTTACCAGGGTGACTCACGACTGGATACGTTCAATCCTGAAATGTGTGACGTCCCCGGTGGCAAGGTTTCTGTTGGGCTTGATGAGCAGCAAGTTGATCAGGTTATGGATGACTGTGAGCACCTCAAACTTGAGAGAATATGGATAGAGAAAGAAACCCCTCGCCATTCAATTTCTCTGCGTGATTTTCGCATCGGAAAATACCCAATTACTAACCAAGAGTACAAAGCGTTTCTTTGCGACACTGAAGAGCAACGCATCCCTAAGCATTGGTTTTTAGGCCGGTATCCGCAAGAGTGCGCAAATCACCCGGTGACGGGAATTAGTGTTGAAGATACGGAAAGTTATATTCAATGGCTCAATCGAAAAACAGGCCGTGAGTTTCGCTTACCGACGGAATTTGAATGGGAATATGCGGCAGCAGGCCCAAACAATTATCAGTATCCCTGGGGCAATGAGTTCCTAGCTGACCACTGTAACACGGCAGAATTTGGGGTGCTGACCACAACACCTGTCGGCTTGTTTAGTCACGCGGCTTCCCCGTTTGGTTGTATGGACATGGCAGGCAATGTTGAAGAGTTTGTTGCTGATGACTATGCCCCCTATCCGGGCGCTGATTTTATTGAAGACGATCTCGTTACCAAATTAGGTTGCCACCGAATTGCGCGTGGTGGCAGTTTTTCACGCTTTAGAGACTTAACTAGAAATACCCGCCGCCACGGAGCCTTTCCAAAGGATATCTACGTGATGGGATTTAGATTGGCAGAGGATGCATAACAATGAATACGAATAAACTTGAAGTAAAAACGTCAGTGCTTATCCCAATGGGAAGTGAAAACAAAAAAGGTCTTTTTCATTCGTTCTCAGGCGAAAAGTGGAATGAAGAACACTTTGCGGTGGTATTTGGTGAGCTAGCCGCAGACACAGTGCCTGTCATTCGCATTCATTCTGAATGTTTGACTGGTGATGTTTTTGCGTCACAACGTTGTGATTGTGGACCCCAACTTAATGAAGCGGTGGAAAAAATCAGCCAAGAGGGTGGTGTATTGCTTTATCTTCGCCAAGAAGGGCGAGGTATTGGGCTTTACTCAAAGTTTGATGCTTACCGCCTCCAAGATATGGGCTTGGACACATTTGAGGCAAATACTCACCTCCAATTGCCTGAAGACGATCGTGATTTTTCCGATGCAGTAAGAATGCTGGAAGCGCTCAATGTTTCGCAGTGTCGAGTGATCACTAATAACCCTGAAAAGGTGGCAACACTCAAAGCGTTAGGGATCGACGTGATTGAGGTTATCCCTTCAGGTATCTATCTAACAGAGCACAATCACAAATATCTAAAATCAAAAGCCGATAAAAAAAATCACTCCATCGCGCTGTAAACATAAGGACAATGACAATGAAACATACTTCTTCAATCAGCGGGATCGCGAGCTTTAAGGATAAATTTATCGCAACGGCGGGTTATGACAACCGTGTGATTTTGTGGAATGCACTAGACAATACACCGATTAATCAAGTGAACCATGATCATCTTGCCAATCAGTGCAGCTTTAGTGGAGATGGACAATACCTGGTGAGTTCGAGCAGTGACTATAGTGCTCGCATCTGGCAACTGCCTGACTTAAGGTTGAAAACGGTGCTTTATGGTCACACTGATGACGTAGAAATGTCGCAGTTTTCGCCAGATAGCCGTTTAGTGGCGACGTGTTCTCGTGACCATACCATTCGGATTTTTGATCTCAATGGCGAGACGCGCCAGATTATGCGTGGACATGAAGCTGATGTGATTTCGGTAAGTTGGTCAGCCTGTGGGACGTCTTTGATTTCAAGTAGCGATGACGGAACCATTCGTACTTGGGATGTGGACTCCGGACAACAACTTGCTTGTATCGATTTAGGTGGCGTCGAGACCGATACCATTGCGTTAAGCCGTGACGGAAAGATTTTTGCTGGTGATGATGAAGGCCGATTAACGGTTATTGATGGCGAACAAAAAACACACATTAATGCACATAAAGCCGGTGTAAAGCGTGTGGTATGGGACGAATCAAGTCGCAAGCTCATCAGTTTGAGTTATGACCGAAGTGCGATTATTTGGCAACTGGTGGATGGGCAATTAGTACAGCAGTCGCAAACAGACTTACCAAGTATTGTCTGGCCTCGTAGCTGCGCATTCCTAGGCGCTGATCGCGTAGCTTTTGTCACGTTTGGTTCAACTTATGCGATATGGAATTACGCAGACGATGAGTGGTTGACGGAGCATATCGATGACTCAACCAGCTTGAATGCCGTATCAAGTATTGAAGGTCGCCTCTACGCGATTGGAGATGCAGGGAAACTGTCTGTAGACGGCAATCCAGTTCAAGAGATGGGTAGCTTGTGTAACTTCCTACAACCATTTGGTGAATACCTACTGTCTGGTGGGCAAATGGGTAAAGTTTTTGACGCGAAAACAGGCAAACTCATCCACCAGCATCATTCGCCTCTAAACTGCTGTGCAACATTTTCACGTCAAGGTGTTGAGTTCGCGGTGATAGGTACCTACACCGGAGAGGGGTTGCTATTTAATCTCGATAACAGTGGCGCGATTGCCTATTACGGGACGCTGTCCATGCACGACAATGCGATAAAAGGGTTGGCAGCCAACGGAGAGACGATCTTTAGCGTATGTGCGACGGGTGCTGCGGCATACCACGACATTGAATCTTTTGAGCTTTCCAGTTATCTGCCAGAAGCGCATGAGAAAATCTCCAACGCTTGTGTGGCGTTTGGCAAACAGTATGCGAGTGTCGGACGGGATCTCAAGTTAACGCTTTGGATTGACGGAGAGCCACAGCGCTATAGCAGCCCGCATATGAACTCAATAAAGTGTATCGCCAGCAGTGAAGATGAAAGATATCTCGCTACAGGTAGCTATGGGGGTAGCGTAGCGGTATTTGATACGGTTGAACGCAAATGGGCGCCTTTAACTAAACCAACAACCAGCGGTATTTCGAGCTTGATTTATTGCAATGACAAACAATCATTTGTTGCGAGTTCTTATGATGGACAAGCTTACGTTATCTAATCACTATCAGGCTGCCTCTGGCAGCCTTTCTCCCTTGATTAGAGTCATATTATTTAATTGAGATTATTCGCCTAACGAATAATAAAGATATTTTTTAGAATTTCATAAATGAAACTAATCATGTAACAATAAAATCAAATAAAGTTATCAAGGGGAGCAATATGTCGTATAACTTTTCAATGACTCTGGTGCTTTTTTCACTGATTGCTGTTATTGCTGGTGCATTAGTGCCTTTTCAGGCTGGGAGTAACGCATTTCTTGGTAAAGAACTAGGGCATCCTTTATGGGCGACAGTGGTGTCGCTTGTTATCAGTTTGTCTGTGGTATTGCCGATTTTAATCGCATTGAAAGTGCCAGCAATGAAGGTTGACACTATAGGCAGCTTACCTTGGTGGGCTTGGTTTGGTGGGGTCGCTGGTGTTATCTACATCACAGCAGCGTTAGTCCTAACACCAAAGCTAGGTGCGACAACCTTTATTGTTTGTGTCATTACTGGGCAAGTCATTATTTCACTATTTATTGATCATTTTGGCTTAATGGGCTTACCAGCAAAAGAGATGAACTTAGGCCGAATAATGGGCGTTTTACTCATTATATTAGGAATGGCACTGGTGCAGTATTTTACGCTAGAAAAGCCAACACTCTCAGCCAAGGTTGAACATAAGACACAAGAAATATCAATTGCGGAATAAAACAAGTAGGGATAACGATGAACAATCAATTTTTATCAATTTTAGAGAAAAGACGTTCTATTTATAGCTTAGGAAACAACGTTACTCTAGCTAAGGATTACATTTCAGAGCTTATCAACCATGCCGTCAAGCTGACACCCTCTGCGTTTCACTCTCAAAGTACGCGTGTGGTGGTGTTATTTGGCGATCACCATTTAAGACATTGGGCGTTAGTGAAACACGAGTTAGGAAAATTACTGACGGCAAGTGAACTCGATAGCAGTGCGTCGAAAATTGATGCTTGTTTTGCTTCTGGTTTTGGTACGGTATTGTTTTTTGAAGATACCGATGTGATTAAAGAGCTTGAGCAAGCTTATCCTCTGTATGCAGACAACTTTGAAAAATGGTCTGAACAGGCGAATGGAATGGCGCAGTTAACGGTTTGGACGGCACTTGCTGAAGAGAATCTTGGTGCGACACTGCAGCACTATAACCCATTGATTGACACCGCAGTAGCGAATGAGTGGCAGTTGCCTGAAAGCTGGAAGCTTATCGCCCAAATGCCATTTGGTACGATAGAAAACCAGCCAGACGATAAAGAGTTCATTTCTGATCTGCAACGACAGCTTGTGTTTGAATAAACTCCATACGAGCTAGGGCTGTCGGTTCTAGCTCATAAACTCACCTAGAAGACTTTACCGAATATAGGTTTGTCTAGAAATCTATATTCTGTACAATGAGTTAAGTTATCGTTGTCATCCAAATGCATAATATGAACTACCTAAGACGAGTCGATCTTAATCACTTAGTTACCTTACAGGCATTGTTGTCTGAAAAACACATTTCACGGGCAGCGGTAAGGCTGAATAAAAGCCAGCCTGCAGTGAGTCACTCGTTGGCCTATCTAAGAAAAACATTTGATGATCCTTTACTGATTAGGAAGTCTGGCAAACTTGAGCTCACGCCTAAAGCAGAGGAGCTTTTGAAACCGTTAGACGAAGCGCTCTCTCAGTTGACGACACTCTTTGAACCGCCGGAGTTTGACCCTAATCTGGCCAGTCGTACTTTCCGCGTTGCGATGTCGGACTACGGTGCGAAAGTGATCCTGCCTGAACTGTCTCGACAAATTAGAGCCATAGCTCCCAATATTAAGCTGGTTGTGACACAAGGCAGCAGAGATGCAATGATCGCTAGTGTTATTGATGGGGAAACCGATCTTGCGTTTGGCGTATTTCCTGAAATAGGTCAAGAGCTGCAAGTCGAAACGCTATTCAATGAAGAGTTTGTCTGTGTCGCCGATAGTTCAACGATACCCGAGTGTGGTTATTTAGATTTAGCCGCTTGGTTGGCGCGATCTCATCTGCTGGTGGCGTTGAGAGAAGGGACTGATAACGAAATTGAACAGTCACTCAACAAAATAGGCCACAAACGAAACATCAGTATGATCTTGCCACACTGGAGAACAGCCGGTGAGTTAGTGGTCGGCACGGATCTTATCCTAACGGTCGCAGCCAGAGCATTGGAATCGGTCGATAGTAATCAACAGCTGACGGTTTTTCGGCCACCTTTCCACATTGACACCTTTGACTTCGATATGATTTGGCACCGTAGAAAGGCGACGGACCCGGCTCATATTTGGTTGAGAAAAATGATCGGTAGAGTACTCAACTCAACTGAAAATAAATAAAACACTCCCACTATGGTGCTCCGTTACTATTTTTATATGAAGCACCATCCTCGTCTCAAATGATCAGTCGATATTAAATTTATAAGTTAATTTAATATCACTTTCGATATTTTCTATTTTATCAAGCTGTAGAATTGGTGCGGAAGAAAGTGCCGTTATTTTACATGTAAATAAATCTATCGCATCGTGACCGAGTAATATAGGTGCTTGGTAGATGACTATTTCATTTAACATATTCGATTGAATAAACTCTGATATTAGCGTCGGCCCTGACTCGACCAAAATGTTGTGATAGTCAGTGTTTGCTAACCACTGTTTAACGTCGCTTAAACAGACCTTGTCTTCATAATGCTCAACCTTGATCACTGTAACGCCAAGGTCAGTCAGCCGCTTTTCTTTCTCTGGTTGTACAGAGAGGGATGTGGTTAAAACCATCACCTTTCTGTCGCAGTGTTGCGTGATGACCCGTGAATCTAATGGAAGACCCAGTTTGGGATCGAGAATAATAATGTCAGGTTGCTTGATATGCTCTGTTTCGAACCGTGCAATCAGCAATGGGTCGTCGGCGAGCATGGTATCGATGTCGGTAATAACAGCACAACTTTCTGCACGTAGCCGCATTGCATCGTGGCGGCACTTATCATTGATAAGCCCAAGTCTGTGGCCATTTTTAATCCCACTTTACCATCTAGGCTTGCGGCCACCTTGGCTACAACCCGCGGCGGTAAGCCTTGCATTCTGCGTATATAGCCTTCATTGAGTTGGAGCGCTTCTTCTTCACAACATCCTACTTCTACTGCAATTCCGGCTTCTTGTATCGCTTTTACACCTCTGCCCGCCACTTTAGGGTTGGGGTCTAGCATTGCGACAACAACCTTGCTCGGTTTAGCGCTAATAAGAAGGTTACAGCAAGGAGGTGTGCGCCCGAAGTGAGAGCAAGGCTCTAGAGTGACATAAATAGTGGTGCCCTCGTATTGAGCAAGGCCGCCTTTTAGCGCGTTGACCTCTGCATGCGCACTTCCTGCGACTTGATGGAATCCGGTCGCGATGACTTGCTCATTCTTAACCACCACGCAACCGACTCTTGGGTTCGGGCTTGTCGACATGCAGCCTTTTCTCGCCTGCTGTAACGCCAATTGCATATATTTATTATGCATTCTAATCTTGCCTTTAATAACTTTATATAATTATCAAATGTTATCATGTTAGATAAATTTAAATAGTTAATAATTCACGAACAAGTTGACGCAGTTCAAAAGGTAATGCTTAGTGACAAATAAATATATCAATTTATTATTATAGTGGAATAAATTTCAATAATATAAGGGTTAGATTTATTATTTCTCATCAAAAATATTTTATTACTCTCTATTTTTCCCAAATAGCTTCTAGGAGCTCAACGTATATACCACTGGCCACGCCATTGTCAGAATAGGTCCAGGGTGGGTATTCTTCGGTTATCCAGATTAACTCTTTCCATGATGTCGTTGAAGCCATCACTTGGAAAGAAAAAAGGACAACAATCACGTGTAAAAATACCTTTCCCATGACATAAAACCTCGATGAAAAGAGTCCATTATGGAAAGTATACTAGTGTGGAGCCATTGCCTGTCCTTAAATCATTGACTCATGCAAAACAAATCACTATTGCCTTAGCACGTAGATTTCACTTTATAGAGCAAAAGCTCTCGTCTTTGATTGTTATCCCACCAATCAAGAAACAGTAAAAACTCAATTTCAATAATTTTATAAACCGTGCGCATATTTATAGATTAACTAAAACAACAATATGCAATAAATTGAATAAGTGCATAGTGTGAAATTTGTAATCAGGTTCTCTTTGGCACAACGAGAGTCCACTAGACATGCTTGATGTTTGTAGTAGGCCATGTTCAACAATCTCTTTTACTATTCAAAGGAAGACAGTATGTTTAAGAAATTATTAAGTTGTTGTATTGCCTCGACTCTTTCAGTCGTTTCAACTTCGGGGCTTGCGCAACAAAATCAAGGAGGAGCCATTGCATCTGAGGACCCAATGCTTGCGCCTTTAATGACAGCGTCGGCAAAATCTGCGATTAAAAATCAATACATCGTTGTGCTAAAGCAACCACTGACGATGAGCAATGATCAACAAGCCCTTCAGCAGTTTACCCAACAAACGGTGTCTGGTCTCGCTAGCCAACATGCAGTTAAAATCGATAAAGTTTATGGCCGCTCGTTAAGTGGTTTTGTCGCTACTCTTTCTGATGAACAATTGAAAGCCCTGCGTGCTGATCAACAAGTCGACTTTATTGAACAAGACCAAATCATCTCGCTCGATCCTGTTATCTCGGCGAACGCTAATCAAAGCAATCCTGTTTGGGGATTAGACCGCATCGATCAGCGTGATTTGCCACTCAGCAACAGCTACACCTACAACTACGATGGTTCAGGTGTGACCGCTTATGTAATCGATACTGGTGTGACAAACACGCACGTTGAATTCGGTGGCCGTGCAAGATCAGGCTATGACTTCGTCGACAACGATAGTGACGCGACTGACTGTAACGGTCACGGTACTCATGTAGCGGGCACCATTGGTGGTGCTCAATACGGTGTGGCGAAAAACGTCAATATCGTCGGTGTACGTGTACTAAGCTGTCGTGGCTCTGGTACGATTTCAGGTGTCATTGGCGGTGTGAATTGGGTAGCGGCCAACGCCTCTGGCCCATCGGTGGCCAACATGAGCTTAGGTGGGGGTGTTTCAACCGCTCTTGATCAAGCAGTAGCAAGCGCGGTTCAGTCAGGGATCAGCTTTATGCTTGCAGCTGGTAACTCCAACGCTGACGCTTGTAACTTCTCACCAGCGCGCGAAGCAAGCGGTGTGACTGTCGGTTCGACAACCAGCAGCGATAGACGTGCAAGCTCCTCTAATTGGGGTCGCTGTGTTGACGTGTTTGCGCCCGGTGCGAATATCAAATCGGCTTGGTACGATGGTGGCTACCGCACCATTAGTGGTACATCGATGGCAACACCTCACGTAGCAGGCGTCGCGGCTCTGTATCTGCAAGAAAACAACACCCTGTCACCAGCTCAAGTCTCAACGCTGATCAGCCAACGTGCGAGCACAAACAAAGTCAGTGATGCTAAAGGTACTGTCAACAAGCTGCTATATAGCCTAACCGACAGTATTCAATGATTTCCAATTTCTAGAAAAAATGCCAGTCAGCAAATCCTGACTGGCATGATTGTTTAAGGTTATGGGAGCAATGAGGAGCACCGCTGCCTATCGCCAATTTTACACTATCCTTTTGTACCTTTGGTTGTGTATATCGTGGCTTCGTAAGTAATACGGCTTTTGGTACCGGTTCTTAGGCTCAAGCGACAAGAAGATTACTCAATCGAGGTAATAAACTTGAACTTGTCTGATTCTGCTTTAGTGATCCAGTGTTCACCTTCAACAGGCGCTGCGTCTAGCGTGAAGAGGTAAAAATCGACCCCTTTGTCACCCAACATGGTCTTAAAGTAGGTGGCTTGTTTACGGTGGCTAGCATCTGTGTAAGGGATCTGTTTGGCAGATTGATTGCCGTTACTCCAGCTATGAACGCCGATCTGTTTATTTGTTTCTATATTATCGACGTCTTTGCTACGTTGAAGAACTCGAGATTGACCTGCAGCGAAGAGATCCGTACCACCTGAAAATACTGAGCCTTTCGGGGTAACGACGGTTTTCATCGCTTGATTATGGATCATCATGCCAGTGTACATATTGATGTCGTCATCTGCGCTTCCACCTATATTGTTATTGAACTTTATTACCATCTTCTGGCCAGGATATTTTTGGACAATCGAGGCAAGCTCAAGGTAGGTGCTAACTCCTAAGGTTGAATGAATTCGTTCGTCGGCTGAGGTGATGCCAAATACATCTTTATAGAAACCAGTAAAAGCAAAAGAGGTGTCGATATCGACGCCGATGCTGTTATCAGTCGCTGTCAAAATGGTGGAACCGATGCTTGAGAGATCACCGATTAGTTCGTTATTGAATTCGACCTTGATCGACTTTTTAACCTTCTGGGTAACGGATTGAATCAATGTCTTGTTACCAGATTCTGATTGGGTCGAGTCGCCACACGCAAACAAATCATATAGCTCACCTTCGCGATAGATAGCACAATCACTGTCATCGTCAGTGGTCACAAACAGATCCAGACCTTTATCGCTACTATTTTGTAAATGAATGACAAGGCGTTCTTCGCCAAGTTCTTCTGCGTAGCGAACCCGATTGTAAGTGGTTCCGTCAAAACTTACGCTCATTGAGTCAAGTAACGGTCGACGTTCTGCCAATACACTCGCAAGATCAGTATCATTGAAGTTGTAGTTTGCTAATGGTTTATCTTGGGTTATGCCTTTTCTGTTGCTGTTGTTGCCTGAGCTTGAGTTACAGGCTGCCAATACGATGAGTGGTGCGGCAAGTAGCAGGTGCTTGTAATTAGTCATGTATGATTCCCTATTGGATTGATAGGGGCAGTGTAACGAGGGAAAATGTCAGTCGCTGTCGTGATCGTGTATGGGTATGTCATTGCATATGATTGCATTGGGTAATAATGGAGAGTGATAAATAAATGATATCTTCTCTGAGTAGGGATGTTTTGCCTCTTATCAGTCAGGCTTTCGACTTGATTACTGGTTGAATAGTTGCCAAACGCAAGCCTTGTAGGCAACCTATTTATGGCATAACAAATAATACTCGTTGTTGAATATGGAGTGAATTTAGGACGTCTTTTGTCATTTCTGACCGCGCTCGCCATTTTTAGACAAAAACAGAAACGTAAAGAATGGCCATAAAAAATACCCAATTTAAGCCCATAAAAACGTCAAAAGAACGTTTCTTTTCTCTTCTTCGATGCCTGATAAAAGGATAAATCAGGCAGAAATAGGAGAATAGCCCCCAGCGCCTACGCTATTCATAGCAATGTAATTGATGCTCTTAAAACGTTGAGGCTCTTTAGCCAAGTTGTCGACCAATTGATTGATATGCTTTTTATCACCCAAAGAGTAAACGACAAGATGATAAAAATAGACCCCTCCCCACACGAAAAATAGCAACCCTAATAGTGGTTTTATGTCTGACATCTGTTTCCCTAGAAAGTTGAGCCCATACTGAAGCCATTAAAAATGTTTTTATTTATACACGCTTCAATACCATCAGCAATACATTGCTTAATGTGACTTGCGGCTTGTTGCAGTTTTTATCATCTATGTACGACTTGGGTTAATCAAGCATTAGTTATTCAATTCATTGAATAATTTAGTTAATCTTGACGCTTTACTAGTGGTGAAATCATTCTTTATTACGATTTGTCACCACAATTGAGAGCGCAAATGAAACCGCAAATAATCCCCGTCAATCTTCAGGATAAAGCCTCACTGCAACAGGCTTTGGAAACCTTTCAATCTCACCTTCAGGCGGTGTACAAGACCGGCCAGCTAATTAATCAGGTGGGAGGGTTTGTTTCACATGACAACAGGCTGTTTCAAACCTCAGATCTACAGGACCCGGAGCAAATTCAGGGCATGGCCAGATTTGGCAGTATTAATGATCCCGGCTTTGAGCAAATGGAACGCTTATCTGAGCTGGAATTAGAGCAGCTCAACCGCTCGGATGTGTATTTAAAGTTCTCGCATGTCACTGTGTTTCAACACGCCCTGGCTGATGAAGCGTTTAAACCTCTAGTGCTGCGTATTTGTCAGGAGCTGGTTGAGTTCAGTATTCGGGTCAACTCTTCTAACGAGCTGTTTTTCTCTTCCAGATCCATTTTCGGCACGTATCTATTGGTGTTACTGGCGGAAAAATACCCAGAATACGCCTATCTGATAGGGGAGTTTGTTCCGCCAAACGGCGATTATCACCAGCTGGGCTATCACTGTACCGGCGATATCACCTATCTATTTGACAAGTATGGTTATGATCCCATGATGCTGGATATTCTTGCCAGTACCCGTTGTCCGAATCTCATGAGCGCGATGGCAGAAGGTTTTTCTGACTGGAGCAGGTTTAGGCCCAATTTGCTCAAGTGCTTTTTAGCCGATGAACAAAAGTATCAGTATTTTGTTCAGGCGCTGAAAGCCTCGCTCACTCGCAGGCCTGTGGACACGCAAAGCTTATGGTTAAGCGAAGAGTTGGAAGCTTGTTTTGATGAAATGATGGATGATGCCGCGAACCAAAACGAGGAGTGGGACGAAGACGATCAAGAGTTTGGTGAACTGGACTTTCACGGCAGGCCTATGTCTGAGGTACTTGAGGCGCTGGATGAGACGCTGTTCGAGCTGGTCAAAGATGTGCCATTGGCTGAGCTGTATTACTACAGTGAACCTGTGTATGAAGGGGTAACCTTAGGTGACACCCGTGATGATCCCTTCTATCAGGAATACAATGAAGACAGCGAATACGAGACTAACAAGGCCTTCTTTTTAGAGGGATTCGATAACGGAGAGAAGATTCTTGCCTATATCGAACACAATCAGTGCTCCGAGGTATTGGACGAGCTTGTGCCCACCAATATCCGCAAGCTGGCGCGTGACAAGAAGTTGTACATCTTCAAACGCTTTGAATACTTTGGCTCGGGTGGTTTTGAGCTGTCCGAAGAAATTGACCATGACGTAGAGCTGTCCGATATTCTGGAGCGCTTTTTTGTTGCCTATCTCAACCCGGAGCTGTTTGGCATTGTAGATGATGGCGAAGCCGAGCAAGACCAAAAGTGCTTGCGAACCTTAGACGTATTGGTGCGTTTGCTGGGTAAAAAAGAACTCAGCGGCAGTGAACTCAAAGAGGTGGTCGATGAATTTGAGTTGTGCTCGAAAAAGACGCGGTGAAGCGCTATACCCTGAAAGCGCTGAGCAAAGATGAGATAAAAGACAGGGTGTATGGCCTGATAAATGAAGACACCATAGACACTTTTGGTCGCGCCAGGCTCGAGGAGTTACACGACTTTTTTAAGCGCGATGAAGCCCTGTTTGGCGAGATGCTGGACGAGGTGATTCTGCGCGCCTATCAGGATACCGACCCGGATATTTTGGCGCTGACCCCTGATCTCAATCAGATTGACTACGCCAGAGGCTCTCAATTACTGAGCGTGGCGTATATTTTGTGTCAGGAAGCGAACTCCTTTACCCCGAGCGAACATCTGGGTGCGCTGGCCGGGTTTTACAGCGAGCACGTATTTAAGAGCTTCTATCGGGAGATGGCGCAGCATCACGAATTAGACTGTGATGAAAAAGCTCAGGCTCTGTCCGAGAAAATCAAAGCCTATGTCGAATCCCAGGCATCCGGGGGCAATAGCCTGTTTGCCAAGCTGATGAAGCAGGAGCCTGCGGCGCAAGCGGTGTCTAAAGATGAGGCGCTGGCCTGTATCCGCGAGCTGTTAGCCAGCCCAGATGAGGAGACGGGTACACTGCACAGCGATGTTTTTGTTGTATCTGATGATGTGGGCATGATATTGGCGTCTATGCTGTATGCCGCCAAAGTGGCGCCTGCACCGTTGAAAAAACAGCTATTAGCGCTGTATGGCTTGATGCTGGAGCTGTTTCCCGCCAAAACCCTGTTGGTGAGCTTTTATGAGTTCTCCGAAAGCGGTGTTTACACCTATCAAACCACGAACGATGAAATTGAAGCGTTTTGCGATTTTATTACCGATCTGGGAATCAATGAGAAATACGCATTTTTACTGCGCATTGTGATGATTCAAAAAGCCCAAGTGCGCAAACATGTCGATGGGTTTAACAATGATAACGGCCTGAGGGATGCCTATTTGCGCCTGCTCAATCGCTATAGAAAAAAAGACGAGCAGGACCCGAACGAGCCAGAGATGCTGGCCAGAAAAGAGCGAAAGATCTCAGAGGCGATAAGTGCAGCGGTGGACCTTTTAGACGACAAACACAGGCAGCGCTTTCTCGGTTTTGCGTATCCGGGGTTTGATGAAGCCGCGTATAATGCACTCGTCACCGCTGAGCTTGTTCCTGAATTGGCCGCATTTTTTTCTGATAACACAGACGCGGATGAAGCTGAATGTGAGGCGCTTGTCTATGCATTGATGGACTACCTGATGGGCGAACTCTCCCTGACCGACATCACACCCACAGTGTTGACCAAGCTCAGCCGAGGCAAACCCTGGGAGTACACAAGAAATATTTGTGCAACCCTGCTGTGCGCCTCCGACGCCCGATGGCAAAAGTTATTGGCGTTTTTATTTGCCAGCGATAACCTGGATAACATTGATGATTTCTTTGATATTTTGGATAACAAGTTCCCAGATGGCACTGAAAACGAGCCTAAAAGAGCAGCTGAGATGGTGAGACTTATTACACAAGCCGGGCTTGAGGGTGAGCTGGCCTATGCCTTTTATCTGCGTCAGTTTGAGGCGTTTGATACGGACTGGTATTTTGACGAAAACCCCTTTACCCCTGTGATACTCCGCCATTTGGAAGAGATTCAGGCCAGTGCAACGCTGACGGCCAGTGAAGCGTATGACTTCTTTATGCGGGAAAAAGCGGAGAATCAGGATTAAACCCCAACTCAGTGTTTGATGCTTTGATAACATCCAGACTCAGAGAACAACGTCTGTACCAAGAGAAGCGAGAAGTCTATATTGGCGATACCTAAGCGGTGCTCGTACTCATCATCAAATTAAAAAGACGTCCGAAGACGTCTTTTTCGTTTCTAACCGCGCTCTGTAGTTAATCGGTAAGCAGGGCAGACTCTATGCGGCCTATTCGTGTCTACCTTGCTTTTATGACGGCACTTAAAGGTTAAGGTTGACCAGAAGAAACGCATGAGGCGTATAGCGAATAATTTTTGCCGTAGTATTTGTTAATGGATTTATTACTTATGTTGACGGACCAGTATACTCCGGGTGTTGATCTTGGATCGTAATTTTTAGTTGAGGTCCAGTACTTGCTGTACTTGCCATTGTTATTTGCCCAGCCGCTGGGCGATTTGTACAACTCATCCCTCAACTCCTCTAGTGTCGGCAAACGCCAGTTATCGCGTCTAGCTAGATTAATAGTATTGTATTTGGCACACAGCTCATTCGCTTTTTGCCAAGTAAATGTATAAAAAGAACCGCTCTTATCGCGTTTGGTTTCCAGCCGGAAGTTTCCACCGAGACCGAGACCTTCCATGTAGGCTGAAGACGGTGTGCTGGTAAACAACTTTTGGTTGCCCGTATGCACAAAGTCAATACACTTCTCTTTCAACGTATTACATACGTAGATATCAACGGTTCCCATAAATCCGTTTTTAGCTGCCGTGACTGTACCACTGCCACTTCCCCCTGCTAGGCCCTGAGGACTCACTGAAACTGTGGAGTCACCAGACTTCCACCAAGCGACAGAGGTACTGACATCGGACGAGGAGCCATCACTGTAGTTAGCGGTGACTGTTATCGCTTGCGTTTGACCTTTGACCACTCCGATTAACGGGGGACTCAAAGTGAGCCCTGTCATGACAGCGTCGGTGACCTCAACGTCTATTGCATTACTAGTGATGCCATTTTGAACCGCAGTGAGAGTGGTGGTACCCACATCGGCCCCTGACAATAAACCTTGATCGGTGACGGTTGCGGTGCTGGTATCGAGAGGCACCCAGCTAACGAAATCACTGATATTAGAGGAGGTGCCATCACTGTAGATGGCCATAGCGGTCAGCGGTTCGGTCTGTCCTTTCGCTACGGTAAGCGTAGTTGGTGTGACGCTAATCGCCGTGAGCACAGCACTGGTGACCTCAACGTTAATGGTATTACTGGTGACACCATCTTTCATTGTGGTGAGAGTGGTGCCGCCAACCTTACCGCCTGCCAGTAAACCTTTGGGTGTGACGTTGGCGATACTGCTATCGTTTGGTATCCAAGTGACAGAATCACTGACAATAGACGAAGTGCCATCACTATAGGTGGCTTTGGCTTGCAACGATTGTTTATGCCCTTTGGCGACAGAGACGCTTGGCGGGGTGACGGTGATATCGGTGATCACCGCATCGGTGACCTCCACATTTACGGGGCTACTGGTGACGCCATCTTTCATCGCCGTGAGGGTAGTGGCGCCAGCCTGACTGCCTGACAACAATCCTTTGGGTGTGACGGTGGCGATATTGCTATCGGTTATTTTCCAGCTGACAAAGTCACTGATATCGGAGGAGGTGCCATCACCGTAGGTGGCCGTGGTCGTCATTGGCTCTTTTTGGCCTTTGGCGATACTGATCGTCGTTGGCGTCACATGAAGAGCGGTGAGCACAGCACTGGTGACCTCAACATCGACGGTGTTACTGGTGACCCCATCTTTTACTGCGCTGAGGGTGGTTTTCCCGACGCTAGATCCGGTCAACAACCCGTCAGAGGTCATAGTTGCCGTGTTGGTATCGACAGAAACCCAACTGACCGAGTCACTAATATCAGACGAGGTACGATCACTGTAGGTAGCATTGGCGGTTAAACGCTGTTTCTGGCCTTTGGCAACCGTGACACTTGGCGGTGTCACGCTAATACCCGTGATCACCGCGTCACTGACCACCACCCCTACTGGGTTACTGGTGACCGCATCTTTAATCGCAGTGAGGGTGGTTTTACCAACGTTAGCTCCGGTCAACAACCCTTTAGAGGTGATAGTTGCGGGTTTATTATCGACAGGTATCCAGCTAACAGAATCACTAATATCCGACGAGGTGCCATCACTGTAGGTGGCCGTGGCTGTCATTGGCTCTGTCTGGCCCTTGGCGATACTGACCGTTGGTGGTGTGACGCTAATCGCGGTGAGCACCGCATTGGTGACATCCACATCGACGGTGTTACTGTTCACCTCATCTTTTATGGCGCTGAGGGTGGTTTGACCGACGTTAGCTCCGGTCAACAGCCCGTTAGAGGTGATAGTTGCGGGTTTATTATCGACAGGTATCCAGCTAACAGAATCACTAATATCCGACGAGGTGCCATCACTGTAGGTAGCCGTGGCTGTCAGTGGCTCTTTTTGGCCCTTGGCGATACTGACCGTTGGTGGTGTGACGCTAATCGCGGTGAGCACCGCATTGGTGACGTCAACATCGACGGTGTTACTGGTGACCCCATCTTTTACTGCGCTGAGGGTGGTTTTCCCGACGCTAGCTCCGGTCAACAACCCGTCAGAGGTCATAGTTGCCGTGTTGGTATCGACAGAAACCCAACTGACCGAGTCACTAATATCAGACGAGGTACGATCACTGTAGGTAGCATTGGCGGTTAAACGCTGTTTCTGGCCTTTGGCCACCGTGATATTTGGCGGTGTCACGCTAATACCCGTGATCACTGCGTCACTGACCACCACCCCTACTGGGTTACTGGTGACCGCATCTTTAATTGCAGTGAGGGTGGTTTTACCAACGTTAGCTCCGGTCAACAACCCGTTAGAGGTGATAGTTGCGGGTTTATTATCGACAGGTATCCAGCTAACAGAACCGCTAATATCCGACGTGGTGCCATCACTGTAGGTGGCCGTGGCTGTCAGTGGCTCTTTTTGGCCCTTGGCGATACTGACCGTTGGTGGTGTGACGCTAATCGCGGTGAGCACCGCATTGGTGACATCCACATCGACGATGTTACTGGTGACCCCGTCTAGCGATGCGGTCACTGTGGTGGGGCCGACCTTCTCTCCGGTTAATAAGCTGTTCTGGGTGAAAGATACTTTTTTGTTATCGATAGGCTCCCAGCTAACGAAATCACTGATATCGGATGACGTGTTATCGCTGTAGGTGGCCATGGCGGTTAATCGCTCACTCTGGCCGCGAGCCACAGCGAGTGTTGGCGGTGTGACGCTGATACCCGTTAGTACCGCATTGGTGACATCAACAGTGACGGTGTTACTGGTGACGCCATTTTTAATCGCAGTGAGGGTGGTGGGACCGACCTCACCGCCTGACAACAATCCTTGGGAGGTGACGATTGCTGTTTTGCTATCGACAGGTATCCAAGTGACCGAAGCACTGACATCAGATGACGTGTTATCACTGTAGGTGGCATTGGCGGTTAAACGCTGTTTCTGGCCTTTGGCGACCATGACAATTGGCGGTGTCACGCTAATACCCGTGATCACCGCGTCACTGACCACCACCCCTACTGGGTTACTGGTGACCCCATCTTTCATGGCAGAGAGTGTAGTCTGGCCGACATCTTCACCTTTCAATAAACCTGTAGACATTACTGTTGCGGTGGTTTTATTCGTCGAAGTCCAATTGACTGCCGCAGTGATATCCGACGAGGTGTTATCACTATAAGTGGCGGTGGCCGTTAGCGCTTGATTTTGGCCTTTGGCGATAGTAACCACAGAGGGCGTAACACTAATTCCTGTGATCACCGCATTGGTGACCTCCACGTCAACGGAGTTACTGGTGACGCCTTCTTTCATCGCGGTGACAGTAGTGGTACCGACCATAACGCCTGACAACACCCCGCTAGTGCTGACGTTGGCTGTGGTGGCAACGTCAGGCTTCCAATTGACAAAATCACTAATATCCGACGTGGTGCCGTCACTGTATATCGCCATGGCGGTTAAACGCTGTTTCTGGCCTTTGGCGACAGAGATGCTTGTTGGTTTGATGGTAATCTCCTTGAGTACCGCCTTGGTGACGTCAACATCGATTGAATTACTGGTGATGCCATCTTTCATGGCGGTGAGAGTGGTGTCGCCAACCTTACCACCTGCCAGCAACCCTTTGGATGTGACGTTGGCGATGCTGCTATCGTTTGGTATCCAAGTGACGGAATCACTAATATCCGACGAGGTGTTATCACTGTAAGTCGCATTGGCGGTTAAACGCTGTTTCTGGCCTTTGGCGATACTGACCGTTGGCGGAGTGACGCTAATATCGGTGATCACCGCATTAGTAACCTCGACGTTAACGGTGTTACTAGTGACGCCTTCTTTCATCGCGGTGAGGGTAGTGGCGCCGGCCTGAATGCCTGACAACAATCCTTTGGGTGTGACGATGGCGATATTGTTATGGGTTGCCTTCCAGTTGACGAAATCACTAATATCCGACGTGGTGCCATCACTGTAGGTCCCCATGGCGGTTAAACGCTGTTTCTGGCCTTTGGCGACAGAGACGCTTGGTGATGTGATGGTAATCTCTTTGAGCACCGCATTGGTCACGTTCAAGTCGATTGAATTACTCGTGACGCCATCCTTCATCGCCGTGAGGGTAGTAGTGCCGACTTTTCCGCCTGCCAACAACCCTTGGGATGTGACAGTAGCGATGCTGCTATCGTTTGGTATCCAAGTGACCGAATCACTGATAGTAGACGAAGTGCCATCACTGTAGGTGGCTTTGGCTTGCAACGATTGGTTATGCCCTTTGGCGACAGAGACGCTTGGCGGGGTGACGCTAATATCGGTGATCACCGCATTAGTGACCTCGACGTTAACGGTGTTACTCGTAACGCCTTTTTTCATCGCGGTGACAGTAGTAGTACCGACCAATCTGCCTGACAACAATCCGTTAGTGTTGACTTTGGCGGTACTGTGATCGTTAGGCTTCCAATTGACAGAGTGACTGATATCGGATGATAGACCGTTGTTGTATGTCGCAATTGCCGTTAACGGTTGGTAATGGCCTTTGGCTAACTTCACCAATGAGGGTGTGATGGTAATATCGGTAATGGTGGCGTCGGTAACCTTCACTTCGACGGGGTTACTGGTGAGGTTATCTTTGCTAAAAGCAACCGACACCACCCCTGAGGCCTTGCTTTGCAAAACACCGGATTGAATAAACTCGCCAATCGTTTGGTCACTGGATTGCCAATCCTCGACAGTTAACTCCTCAGTCAACACTTTAGATTGGCCGTTAGAATATTCACCCACGGCAAGAAAATATTGCTCGTTGCCCGTAATAAGCGTGAGCTCGCTCGTCCCCTTGGTTTTGACAGGGAAGGCGGTAAGCGTCAGCCGCTCTAATTGGACGGTAGCCTCGGTTTGGCTTGGTTGAGGCCTAGTTGAAGAGGGTGTGGATTGAGGTGGGCTGCTTTCGGTTTGAGAGGCGCCTTCTTCTGAACCACCACAGCCAGAGAGGAGGAGCACGATCAAGGTTAACGCCATCATAAGGAGCAATAGATCCTTAACGTTGAATTGCTTGTCCATTTTTAGTTGTCCCTATGTTTAATTAAATAGATTGAAAACGAAACGTAGGGTGGATTTGATTAATTAATGGGTAATTTATTGGATATTGATTGTTAATGTGTTTGGTTAAATTGATCGATATATATTATCAATTTAATTTCATACCCTTGTACTGTTAGAACTCATAGTAGAGTTGGAGCTTAGTTTGCGAGGGAAATCACTTGCCTTAGATGCAGTCTGGCTTGGAGTGCGATTATTGATGCGGGGATTTAGCGGTGATAAATACAATTATCACCGAGGTTTGAAAATGTTGTTATCTAGAATTGCCTATTTTAATAAAAAGCCGATTGGTTGTGTTTAATAATTAACCGTGCCACTTTGTGAGTAGTTTAGCGATAAACCCTTTAAATAAGGCGCAAACAGTGCTAGAGCATTAATTCTGTTAGCCGCGGTATTCAAATTGGGGTTCATGACCACAATCGCAGCTCGGTGTGTACACCAGAGCCGTTGGTGCCTGTCCCTAAATGCCTTCATAAGCCGCAAAAGTTGCGCTGTAAAACGCATCCTATGCTTGACAGATAGCGTATATTTTACACTTAGCATAGGTTTGGCATATGCTAAGAGAGGGGGTGTGATGAGAACAGTATCTATTTTTAAAAATGGCAAGAATCAAGCGGTGCGCTTGCCAAAAGATTTTGAGTTTGACGGCGTCAATGAGCTTGAAATCCACAAAGAGGGTGATGTCATCACCTTGCGCCCAGTTCGTCCAGATTGGCTTTCATTTGGTGAGCAAGAAAAGGCTGATAGTGATTTCATGGCAAACCGTGAAGATGTGATGACGGACGAAGGACGATTCAATTTTGAGTAAAAAAATCAACTATATGCTCGATACGTGTATTTGTTCGTTCATTATGCGAGAGCAACCAATTGCGGTGCTTAAAAAGCTTCAAACAGTGGTTGGTGAGCAGCATCGAATCGTTATCTCAGCCATTACCTATCAAGAAATGCAGTACGGGTTATTGGGGAGAAAAGATGCTGTGCTTGTTGAAGAATTTTTAAAGCGAGTGGATGAGATTTTACCTTGGGATAAAGCAGCTGTTGATGCAACTACTGAAGTTAAACGCGATCTAATGTCCAAAGGTACACCCATTGGCAACAACGACACTGCTATTGCAGGTCACGCCATGTCGACTGGCTGTGTGCTTGTCACGAATAATATAAGAGAGTTTCAGCGTGTCGAAGGACTAGAGCTTGAAGATTGGGTTCGCTAGAAAGGGAAATTAAGATAGGTTGAACGCTGATTTCTAGAGCTTACGCTGCCTGTCCCCAAATCATTTTCCTGAAACACAAAAAACCGATAGGCCTTCACCTATCGGTTGGTTTATCACACACTAAAAAGGCTAGGCTGGCAGCGTCTCCTGACGCTCATGGAGCAACCTCTCTACCTGACGGGTAATCGCTAAAGAAAGGGCGACTGCTTGAGTCTGCTCTTCATAGCAGATATCCGTCTGCAACGTATTCGGATAATACGTACCATTAATCACGTCATGGACAAGCCACTCAGAAAGCGTCGGGCTCAAATCAGTATTCGCCTTATGGGCGTAACTTAAAATCGTCGGTGTTCCCAACGTTGCGCCAGAAATAGAGTTGCTAGTATCCAACGTTAATTGCCAAGAGATGTTCATCATAAAAGACTGGTTATCATGGGAATGAGAAGTCAACTTCTCCTTTTGATTGGCCTCCATTTTCTCAAGCACATTGGTGTTGGAATAACTTCCCTCCCCAGGTAACTGATCGCTCGCCCAAATCCCTGCCTTCGAATCAATGCCCTCAAAATCATTCGGCATCAGCGCAATAACATTGCCTTTACTGAGTAGCTCATTGACCGTCAAACTCGACAGGTTCGCCGCATCCCCTGTGATAAGGTGCGCGCCAAGAACATCACGAACCATCGAGATAAACAACTCCGATTGCTCTGCAGACAAACCGTTATCTTTACGATCATCACGCTTCGCCCAATCAATAAAGTGACTGAACTTCAAAATCACCAGTTCACCTTGATTGTTCTCAATAAACGCCGCCACCTGCGCTAACGCCTCTGATAACGCAACTCCAGCAGCACCTTGAAAGCCAACCTTAAATGTTGCTGCTAAACCGCTATCCTTGCTAATGTCTGTGTAATGAGCCGTATAAAAATCACCATTCCAAAGTGCTGGGCGCAAATCGAGCTTACGGGCCCCTTGCATCAGTTGCATTTGGATATCAAAGATCTGAGTTTTTGTCACTGCTTGAGTACCATACCGAGTGTGGTACGTGCGCTTATAAGTCCCTGAATCATGAGACGCTGGCAGACAAATTTCACTGAGCGGCTTATTGTCAAGAAGCGCCGCATTACTGCTCATCCAAGACGAGGTTTGCGCGCAGTCAAATGGCTCAATCACCCACACTTCATCTTTACCGGGTTTACCGGCGTGAAGCTGACTCGCTTTACGGGTCATGTACTTTTCATTTTGGACATTTTTCACATAAAATGTATTGCCTTCTTCAGAGTCCACCTCTATTAAACGCCACTTTTGCGCATTCGACGTTACGCGGTCAGCCATCGTAACAATCGAGCTTTGGAAAAACTCGTAATTGTCTTGGTTTTGAATCGCTACCGTGCCGTCATCGTACTGAATAAACTTCGTCAAACAGTTGGGCACAACTGGCTTATCCTTCAACTGCGCGGCGTGATTGCATCGATACTCACTATTACTTTGGTTCTTCAAGAAGCCATAGAAAGACGCCTTAAGATCCGGCTTTGCCTCCTCACGTGCTTCAATTACCCAACGCTCATTCGCCCCAGGCGTGCCCTTATGCAACTGACCTGCATGACTCGTCATGTATTCGCCATTTTCGACATTTTGAATCGTAAACGTTCCTTCAGCCTCAGCATCGGGCACAATCGTCCAAAGCTGACCATCTCCCTTAACACTGCTGGCTAATGAACGAATATGATTTTGGTAGAATTCCCCATTGTCGACATTCTTAATCGCATAGGTTTCATTGCCATACGGCAACAGCTCAAACAGACATTGTGGGGGTTTATAATCAGACGCCAGCTTAGTGGCATGGTTGCAACGATATTTCTTATTATTAACGTTTTGCAAAGAGCATAATTTTGGAAGGCTCATAGGAAGTCCTTTTAGTTTACTAGCCAAAGCACACAGTGGTGCACGTTCCTATTGAGAGTAGTAACCAATGCGAGGCTGAGTGCATATAAAAAGAAAACTATAAGGGCCGTCACACAATGTTATGTTTGCCCCCCTCAGGCCGATAAAATGCAAAAAAGAAGGACCATCGCTTTTCCTCTTAACATTTAAGCTTATGGGGCCTGTGCCTGAATGACTTTTGAGTACCAGACATAGTGGCTTAGGCTCTCGCCCTAACAAATAAAAAAGACGTCCGAAGACGTCTTTTTTATTGCACTCATATCTGCTGTTTAGCTAACCATTTAAGACATTGCAGTCTAAGGCTCAGAAACGCATGAGGCATAGAATCTAAAAGAGTTGACGTAGGCGCCCCGAAATCCGTTGTACATGTATACGCTCCAGTATTCTTTGTATTTGTTATCAATTAATCCTTTAAGTGTTGAGGCCCAGTAATGTCTACTAATTGACCAACCGCGTTCGCTAGACAGCTTCGCGCGTATATAAGGACTAACCCCGTAATAGGCATAGAGCTCGTCTCTTAACTCATCAAGTGTGGGTAAACGCCAGTTGGAGCGGCCTGCTAGTTTGATTGTGTTGTAATTAGTGCATAGTGCAATCGCTTTTGTCCAAGTGAATCTGTAAAACTTCCCTGCCTCAATGCCGTCCGTATGACTGCTTCCACCTAGGCCAAGACTGTCAAGGTAAGCAACGGAGGGGGTACTAGTAAACCACTTGCCGTTACCTGTATCGAAGAGGTCAATGCACTTACCTTCTAAACCGTTACTGTCTAAATTACATACGTTGACGTCAATACTCTTCGTAAAGCCGTTTTTCGATGCCTTTATTGTGCTACTTCCTGCATTAAGCCCTGTGACCATACCATCAGAAGTGACAGACATCTCGGTTGTTACGGGTATCCACCACGTAACAGAGTTACTAACATCGGAGGAGGTACCATCACTGTAGTTAGCGGTGACTGTTATCGCTTGCGTTTGACCTTTGACCACTCCGATCAACGGGGGGCTCAAAGTCAGCCCTGTCATGACAGCGTTGGTGACCTCAACGTCTATTGCATTACTGGTGACCCCATCTTTTACCGCAGTGAGGGTGGTGGTGCCAACGTCCACTCCGGTGACTTGCCCTTGAGGAGTGACGGTGGTTGTAGCCCTATCAACAGGGATCCAAGTGACGGAGTCACTGATATTTGATCTGGTGTTATCACTGTAAGTTGCAGTGGCGGTTGCTGTTTGGTTATGGCCTTTGGCCACAGTGACGTTTGGCGGGGTGACGGTGATATCAGTGATCACCGCGTTGGTGACCTCGACGTCAATGGTGTTACTGGCAACGCCATCTTTGACTGCGGTGAGGGTAGTCGTGCCCATATTACTGCCTGACAATACGCCTTTAGCGGTGACCGCTGCGATACTGGTATCGATAGGGATCCAGGTGATGGAACCACTGATATCAGATGAGGTGTTATCACTGTAAGTGGCGGTGGCTGTTAGCGCGTGGGTTTGCCCTTTAGCGATATTAACCACTGAAGGTGTAACGCTGATCCCAGTGATGATGGCATCGGAGACGTCGACATTAACGGTATTGCTGGTGACGCCATCTTTTAGGGCAATGAGGGTGGTGGTACCGACGTTGCTACTGGATAAGACCCCGTTTGAGGTGACAGTCGCGGTGCTGCTATCGGCTGGGCGCCAAGTGACGGAGTTACTGATATCGGATGAGGTGTTATCACTGTAGATGGCGGTAGCCTTCATCGCTTGGTTTTGCCCTTTGGCGATAGAGACGAGAGAAGGTGTCACGCTAATGCTGGTGATCACCGCATCACTGACCACCACGCCGACCGTGTTGCTAGTGACATTATCTTTTACCACAGTGAGGGAAGTCGCTCCGACACTGCTGCCAGACAGCACCCCGTTAGAGGTGACGGTGCTGGTATCGATAGGGCGCCAAACGACGGAGTCACTGATATCGGATGAGGTGTTATCACTATAAGTGGCGGTGGCCGTTAGCGCTTGATTTTGGCCTTTGGCGATAGTAACCACAGAGGGCGTAACACTAATTCCTGTGATCACCGCATTGGTGACCTCGACATTAACCGTGTTGCTGGCAACCCCATCTTTGACAGCGGTAAGCGTTGTGGCACCGACATTGCTACCAGACAATACACCGCTTGAGGTAATAGTGGCGGTACGGTTATCGATAGGGTGCCAAGTGACGGAGTTACTGATATCGGATGAGGTGTTATCACTATAGATGGCGGTGGCCGTTAGCGCTTGGTTTTGGCCAATGGCGACAGTGACGTTTGGCGGGGTGACGGTGATATCAGTGAGCACCGCGTTGGTGACCTCGACGTCAACGGTGTTGCTGGCAACCTCATCTTTGACAGCGGTAAGCGTTGTGGTGCCGATATTGCCGCCAGACAGTACCCCGCTTGAGCTGACAGTGGCGGTACGTTTATCGACTGGGCGCCAAGTGACGGAGTTACTGATATCGGATGAGGTGTTATCACTGTAAGTGGCGGTAGCCGCTAGCGGTTGGTTTTGCCCTTTGGCAACAGAGACGTTTGGCGGGGTGACGGTGATATCGGTGATCACCGCATCGGTGACCTCGACGTTAACGGTGTTGCTGGCAACCCCATCTTTGACAGCGGTAAGCGTGGTGGTGCCGATATTGCCGCCAGACAATACCCCGCTTGAGGTGACAGTGGCAGTACGATTATCGACTGGGCGCCAACCGACGGAGTCACTGATATCGGATGAGGTGTTATCACTGTAGATGGCGGTGGCCGTGAATGCTTGGGTTTGCCCTTTGGCGACAGAGACGTGTGGCGGGGTGACGGTGATATCGGTGATCACCGCATTAGTAACCTCGACGTTAACGGTGTTACTGGCAACCCCACCTTTGACTGCGGTCAGCGTGGTGGTGCCGATATTGCCGCCAGACAATACCCCGCTTGAGGTGACAGTGGCAGTACGATTATCGACTGGGCGCCAACTGACGGAGTCACTGATATCGGATGAGGTGTTATCACTGTAAGTGGCGGTAGCCGCTAGTGGTTGGTTTTGCCCTTTGGCAACAGAGACGTTTGGCGGGGTGACGGTGATATCGGTGATCACCGCATCACTGACTACCACGCCAAACGTATTGCTAGTGATATTATCTTTCACCGCAGTAAGGGTAGTGGTTCCGACTTTACCGCCTGCCAACAACCCTTTGGGTGAGACAGTAGCGATGCTGCTATCGTTAGGTATCCAAGTGACGGAATCACTAATATCCGACGAGGTGTTATCACTGTAAGTCGCATTGACGGTTAAACGCTGTTTCTGACCTTTGGCGATACTGACCGTTGGCGGAGTGACGCTAATATCGGTGATCACCGCATTAGTAACCTCGACGTTAACGGTGTTACTGGCAACCCCACCTTTGACTGCGGTAAGCGTGGTGGTGCCGATATTGCCGCCAGACAATACCCCGCTTGAGGTGACAGTGGCAGTACGATTATCGACTGGGCGCCAACTGACGGAATCACTGATATCGGATGAGGTGTTATCACTATAATTAGCGGTGGCCGTGAATGCTTGGGTTTGCCCTTTGGCGACAGAGACGTTTGGTGGGGTGACGGTGATATCGGTGATCACCGCATTAGTGACCTCCACGCTCACGGGGTTACTGGTGATGCCTTCTTTCATCGCGGTGACGGTAGTAGTACCGACTTTGCCGCCTGACAGAACCCCGCTTGGGCTGACAGTGGCGGTACGGTTATCGACAGGGTGCCAAGTGACGGAGTTACTGATATCGGATGAGGTGTTATCACTATAGGTGGCGGTGGCCGTGAATGCTTGGGTTTGCCCTTTGGCAACAGAGACGTGTGGCGGGGTGACGGTGATATCGGTGATCACCGCATTAGTGACCTCCACGCTCACGGGGTTACTGGTGATGCCTTCTTTCATCGCGGTGACGGTAGTAGTACCGACCAATCTGCCTGACAACAATCCGTTAGTGTTGACTTTGGCGGTACTGTGATCGTTAGGTTGCCAATTGACAGAGTCACTGATATCGGATGATAGGCCGTTGTTGTATGTCGCTATAGCCGTTAGCGGTTGGTAATGGCCTTTGGCTAACTTCACCACTGAGGGTGTGATGGTAATATCGGTAATGGTGGCGTCGGTAACCTTCACTTCGACGGGGTTACTGGTGAGGTTATCTTTGCTAAAAGCAACCGACACCACCCCTGAGGCCTTGCTTTGCAAAACACCGGATTGAATAAACTCGCCAATCGTTTGGTCACTGGATTGCCAATCCTCGACAGTTAACTCCTCAGTCAACAGTTTCGATTGGCCGTTAGAATATTCACCCACGGCAAGAAAATATTGCTCGTTGCCCGTAATAAGCGTGAGCTCGCTCGTCCCCTTGGTTTTGATAGGGAAGGCGGTAAGCGTCAGCCGCTCCAATTGGACGGTAGCCTCGGTTTGGCTTGGTTGAGGCCTAGTTGAAGAGGGTGTGGATTGAGGTGGGCTGCTTTCGGTTTGAGAGGCGCCTTCTTCTGAACCACCACAGCCAGAGAGGAGCAGCACGACCAAGGTTAACGTCATAAGGAGCAATAGATCCTTAACGTTGAATTGCTTGTCCATTTTTAGTTGTCCCTATGTTTAATTAAATAGATTGAAAACGAAACGTAGGGTGGATTTGATTAATTAATGGGTAATTTATTTGATATTGATTGTTAATGTGTTTAATTGAATTGATCGATATATATTATCAATTTAATTTCATACCCTTGTACTGTTAGAACTCATAGTAGAGTTGGAGCTTAGTTTGCGAGATAAATCACTGCCACCAGCCACCGCCGGATTTTAGGCAGAGGCTGAGGAGGCAAGCTGGTAACGGCCATTTAGCCAATATCAAGGGTATATAGAGAACCGCTTAAGGCTGTTCGCTTTGGTTAGTCGGAGTTGCTTTTCACTTCGAACCCGAGTGCTTTTAGTTCAGAGGCAAACTGCGCTTGCGTGTCGGGTTCGCCATGAATCAAGTGAATTTGCTTTGGTTTGTCAGCAATGCCATTAATAAAGCGCAGTAGATCGTGTTTATCTGCATGGGCAGAGTAGCCTGACATTGTATGAACCTGCGCTTTGACTTCGACCTTTTCACCGTCAATTTCTACATCCATCGCGCCAGATTGAATTTCTCGGCCCAAAGTTCCTTGTGCTTGATAACCTGCAAGAAGAACATCGGTTGTTTCCAAAGGCAGTAGCGCTTTCAGATAGTCCATGATACGACCACCTTGGCACATTCCAGAGGCCGCGACGACTATTGCAGGCTCTTGGGTGGATTGGAGGCGATTAAACAAGCGCTGATGGGTGCGATGATCTTCAACCGTAATACATTGCTCAAACGCGAGTGGGTGGCGATGCCTCTCTAGCCGCTGTTTCGCTTCCTTGCCCCATAACTGTTTGAAATGGCGATAGGAGCGAGTGACACGTTGGGCCATGGGAGAATCGAGAATTATAGGGATAGAAACATCAATTTGATGGTGGTGGATGAGCTGCTCAATATCGAACAATAATTCCTGAGTACGCCCAACACTAAACGCAGGAATTAAGATTGCTCCTCCATCTTCAAGAGAGCGATCTATGATGGCTTTTAACCGTTCCGCTCGCGTGGCGACATCTTCATGTTGTTTGTCGCCATAGGTTGATTCAATCAGCAGGTAATCGGCACGCTGTGGAGATTTAGGATCAGGCAGGAGTGGGGTGTTACTTGGACCGAGATCGCCAGAAAAGACGACCACTTCTTGATTCGCCAAGCGCACTTCCACATAGGCCGAACCGAGTATATGCCCCGCGGGTTGAAATCGTATCGTCATCGAACTTATGGAGTGAATCTCGTCTAGGCAGTGCCAACAATTGTAGTCCAAGGGCTCAATCAGGCGACGTATCTTGTTTAACACGCGCTCGGTTTGTTTGCGGTCTAAACCGAGTTGCAGCTTTAGGCTATCTTCGAGCATTAACGGGATCAGTTCGGCTGTTGCGGTAGTGCAGTAAATAGGTTGGTTATAGCCAGTGGCGAGTAACCACGGCAATCGACCTATGTGGTCAATATGGGCGTGGGTAATGATAATCGCGGTCAAGTGAGAGGTTTCAAATTCAATATCCAACGGCCGAGCATCAGCGCCTTGAAATAGCCCGCAGTCGATAAGAATGGCTTGGGCCTCTGATCTGAGCTCATGGCAAGAGCCAGTAATCGTTTGTTTACCGCCATGGTGAATGATTTTCATGTTAAATCCTCGCAACCGTTTCAAGCTGACTGTGCCGACAAAGCTATTTTACGACAACTTGCCCAGCCAAATTTGCGAGGATTGAACACTTTTGGCAGTAAGTTATAGAGTACTCAGTGGTTTATCTGTAAGGCATTGGTGCCTGTCTCTAAATCACTTCTAGAGTTGAAGCTTAGTTTGCGAGAACAATCACTGCCATCAGCCACCGCCTGATTTTAGGCAGAGGTTGATGGTGGGGGTTGAACGGTGGTAAAGAGGCTCACCACCGAGGGTTGTGGACAAAGCATTCTCAAAAGTGCAGTTTCATGGACGTGTTGGTTTTGCTCGTATAACTAGCGACAAGCTATCTACAGGCATCAAGGTGCTGGTGGTCAATCACCGAAACTTCCGATACGACTGCCATCACAATAAATCATTCTTTTCTAATACTTTATCGCCTTATATCACTGAGAGATATATCATGTCTGCATTGTGATATGTGGTTTGATGTATGTCCGCAACGAGTTCTTTTTACGATAACAATGCCCTTCAGCTTGCCAAGCAATATAACGCCCTAGACTTTGAATCTGTCCATCAGTCTTGGTCTGCTTATTGGCCTAAATCTGGCGATGCCGTTTTAGATATCGGTGCAGGCTCTGGGCGAGATGCCCAATGGATGAGCGAACAGGGCTGTGAGGTGATTGCAGTTGAGCCCAGCGATGCACTGCGTCAAATAGGGCAAGCAGGCACCACACCACAAGTGACTTGGCTCAATGATTCCTTGCCCGCCTTAAAAAGCGTCCAAAGCCTTGGAATGCGCTTTGACCTTATTCTTATCAGCGCCGTTTGGATGCATCTAGCGCCTTCAGTGCGTGAAAGAGCTTTTCGAAAACTATCTGGTTTATTGTCTCCGAATGGAAAATTAGTGATCAGTTTACGTCATGGCTCGTTTACCGACGGTCGAGTAGGCCATCCGGTTTCAGTGGCAGAACTGGAACAGTTTTCAAAAGACTATGCGCTCAACACGGTACAAGTCACCGATAGTGAGGATAACCTAAATAGGACGGATGTCTCTTGGCAGACAGTGGTGTTTAGCTTGTCTGATGATGGAGCCGGTAGCCTGAATCAGGTTCGACGCATCATTATTCATGACAACAAGTCGGCAACCTACAAGTTGGCATTGCTAAGAACGTTGCTCCGTATTGCTGATGCTCATCCCGGCGCCGTTTTAGATAGGACGGATGGCAAAGTCAGTATTTCTGCTGGCCTTGTGGCCTTGTATTGGGTGAGGCAATTCAAGCGTCTTATCGATATTGATATTGAAGGCACTGGCATTCAACAAAACTCCAACACACGTAAGGGGCTGGGGTTTGTCAAAGATGATGGCTGGAACAAGCTTAAGCACCTTGCGGCTGATGACCTTGCCATCGGTTCACTCTTTATCGGAGAAGAGGCCATTGCAATTCAGAAACTGTTTACCCAGACGTTAAGCACCATAAAAGAAGGGCCCGCAACCCATATCTATCAGGGCGATAAGCATAACAAGCTGTTCCAAATAGATTCAGCATCAAGGCGCGGAAAACGTTCGCAAGCGATTGTATTAGACGGCGAGTTTTTTGCTAGTTTTGGTCAGTTTGTTTTGGATGAAAAGCTGTGGGATTGCTTGCGGCTGTATTGTGCTTGGATAGAGCCGTTGGTGGTGAACCAATGGATAACGGAAATGCAGCGTTTTGAGCTGAATCGAGCGCGCAACATTACTCTGCAAACTTACCATGAATGCTTGGTGTGGCTTGATTCATCACGTGATACGCGTGAAGTCCGCAAACGAGTCGATGAGTTACGCGCCCAAGGCGAAGCGGTGCCAAATGTTTGGAGTAACACCAAGCTAACGAGCCAATACGATGTGGACCACTGCCTTCCTTTTACCTATTGGCCGAACAATGATAAGTGGAACCTCCTGCCGACCACCTCAAAACAGAATCGAAGCAAAAGTGATCGTGTGCCTAAGGCTCAGCGTTTATCCGAATCCCGTGAACGTATCTTGCAGTGGTGGCAGATGGCGTGGGGCAGCGACCCCTTGCAGCAACAACGCTTTTTAATCAAGCCGCCCTTTCTTTACCTAACGTAACAGCGCAATGCGATGACTTTGAACAAGTGTTTGAAGCGATGGGATTGCAAGTGAAAGGCCTGAAGGCCCGCTTGCTGGTTTCGGAATGGTAATACCCGCTAGTACCCCAACAACGAAGTAAAACAGATAGATATAATGGTTGATTTGTCACTACCTGCCCCAGGCACAAAACTTAATAATAACGAGTTACGCGAAACATTTGGCTGTAGCCCACAAGGCGGCATGCGCCGCGCCCACAAAACCAATACTTTGGTCATTGTCTCTAATCATGTCGAATCAATCTATGATGACCGTTGGTCTGGTGGCGTTCTGCATTACACCGGCATGGGGACTAAGGGCGACCAAAGCCTAACGTTTCAGCAAAACAAAACCTTGGCTGAGTCAGGTTCCAACGGTGTCGCCGTTCACTTATTCGAGGTGTTCAAAGAGAAAGAATATACCTATGTCGGTCAGGTCGAACTTGAAGGCGAACCTTATTCGGAAATGCAAGATGATCAACAAGGCAACCCAAGAAAGGTTTACGTGTTTCCTTTGAAACTCGTCTCGGGAGTGCGTCAGGTTAAAAAGCAAGATCGAGACAATGTTGAGACCATCCGTACCCGCAAGGCGAAAAAGTTAACTCTTGGGCAGCTCAAGACATTGGCGGTCAAGTCTGGCAAAAAAAGCCACTCGTTATCTACAACAGTCAACCAGCTATGAGCGAAATATTTGGGTAGCAGAGCTGGCTAAAAGGCTGGCGAAAGGGACTTGTCAGTTATGCCTTCAACCCGCGCCTTTTAAGAATGCGAAGGGGGAGCCATACCTCGAAACGCACCATATTATTTGGCTCTCCAAAGAGGGTGACGACACGAGTGAAAATACCATCGCATTGTGCCCCAACTGCCATAAGAAAATGCACATCGTCGATGATAAAAAGGATGTTGAGGCGCTAAAAATCCGCAGCCAAAAATTATTGGAAGAGCATAATCAATGATTAAGAAGCACATTGAAGTTGTCGCTGCTGTGTTGAGAAACAAGGGCGAATTCCTAGCCGTACGAAGAGGGCCATCGGAGTTAGATTATGTTAGCAAAAAATGGGAGTTTCCAGGGGGAAGGTAGAAGCAGGTGAAACGCTGGTTGCCGCGATTATCAGAGAGTTAGATGAAGAACTCAGAGTTACCGTTACCGAACCTCAGCTTTTGTTAACGATTGAACATTGCTACCCAGACTTTGATATCACCATGCATTGCTTTGTGATCGAGGTGCCCACAAGAGATTTGGTTCTCACTGAACATATCGATTCTCGCTGGCTGTCTAAAGAGAAACTTTGGGATGTGGATTGGGCTGCGGCCGATATACCGGCCGTTGAAAAGATCCAAGCGACATTCTAGAAGGCGAGGAAGATCGACTTAGAGGCGGGCACAGCCCGCCTTAACTATTATGCTTGTTCTGCCTAAAAGTATAAGTACGGTTTTAGCTCCTCAAAATTACCCACAATAATCTGCTGACCTTTAGGATTCGAATCAAGAACGTTAATATCGATGTTATAAGCGTCAAGCACATAGCGAACTAGTGCCGCATTGGTTGGTATTTTAAGGACGCCTTTATCCATTCCATAATCATGAGCAACGACCTTAGCTTGAGCTTCTGTTAGCCGTGGATCAGGCATTAAATCAATGGTTAGGGGAGTATTCCATAACTCATCATGCTTTTTCCCTTTGACTTGCTTCGCCTCAAGAATTGGCACGCCGTGTATGCGACTAAGTACAAAGTCGCGATAGCCATTTCCATGCTCACAATAGGCACGAACGTGCCAACGAAGTGGGGTACAAACGAGAGTGTGGGGAGAAATAATTCGCTCAACTTCAATACCGTCTTGGACCGATGTGTAGCTTATATCGACACGTTTTTTTTCGCGAATAGCCTGAGCCAACGGACGTAATACTTGTGGCAATATATTGCGAGCAACAGGGCGAACCATGGCCGTATTCTCAAACCCCATATCAAGTTCATTAAATGTGATGGTCATATCTTCACTTCTTGAAAGAATGTGCAAATATTCATCCGCATGACCCTTTGTTACTTGTGGGATAAAGCTACTGCTGGGTTTGTAGCCCTTTAACTGCTTATCATAGACAAGGTTACCTGGCGCGATATCGGTGAGGTAGGTGTTGATGTCTTTTGATGCTTGCTGTCTGCCAATACCAAAACTTTGAATTAAATGGTTAGTCGTAAGTCGCCCTTCCCACAGAGCAATGATTTCTATCATTCTGTAGCGGAACAGCAGATCCCAGCGTATTGGCCATTTGCTCATCATGTAACTCCTGTCTAGTTATGCGACGTGTGTATGTAATCAGTGTTTACCTGTCGTTGATGACGTCATACTATGGTTTGGTTAATAAAACATCAAGAACTGCCGGAGGAATATTGCATGAACGTGTCTATAGAAGAGTTTACTCATTTTGATTTTCAGCTTGTTCCCGATCCATCGCCGCTTGATCTTGTGATTACTGAATCTCTCGAAAATCACACTAAAGTTAATGGTGCTAAATCTGGTGCTTTGCTTCCATTACCGTTTCAGACCGGAATCGGGAAAACTTACACGGCACTAAATTTCTTACTCCAGCAGATGTTAGAGCAAGTACGAAGCGAGCTGAAAGAAGAAAATACCGGCAACAAATCCAAACGCTTGCTGTATTACGTTACTGATTCAGTAGATAATGTGGTAAGCGCGAAAGCAGACTTGTTGAAGTTAATTGAAAAGCAGACAGTTAGAGGTGAACCTCGCTTCACTCTAGAACAGCAAGAGTACCTGAAAGCGCAAATAGTCCACTTACCTAACCAGTCAGAGCAGTTATTGCAATGTTCTGATGCTGTCATAAATGAAGTGTTAACTGGGTTTGACTTGAACGCTGAGCGCGATGCTAAAGCAGAGTGGAGCGCTATCTCGGGCCTAAGGCATCATGCGAGCAAGCCAGAAGTTAAAGTTTCTTTAAGTAGGCAAGCAGGTTACTTCTACCGTAATTTAGTTGCCCGGTTGCAAAAGAAACAAAAAGGGGCCGATAAAATCTCGCTGAATGGCTCGTTACTGACCTCTGTTGAAGCACTCCTGCCGGGAGAAAAAATCCGCAATGGAAGCGCTCATGTTGTTTTCTTAACGACGAGTAAATTTCTGAAAGGTTTCCACAATACTCGCTCGCGCTATAGTCCATTGCGCGATTTAAGTGGTGCGGTGCTTATCATTGATGAAATTGACAAGCAGAATCAAGTCATCCTTTCCGAACTGTGTAAGCAACAAGCGCAGGACTTAATTTGGGCTATAAGAACTCTGAGAGCAAACTTTCGAGATCACCAACTTGAGAGTTCGCCTCGCTACGACAAGATTGAAGACCTGTTTGAACCACTACGTGAGCGACTCGAAGAGTTTGGCACCAAGTGGAACCTAGCGTTTGCGTTTAATACGGAAGGACCAAACTTGAATGAACGACCTGTTCGGTTGTTTTCAGATAGAAGCTTCACGCATGTAAGCAGTGCCACTCATAAGCTGTCATTAAAATCAGATCTATTGAGACAGAAGAATCTCATATTTAGTGAAGAGAAAGTGGAAGGTTCTCTCATTGAAAAAAATGGGCTTTTAACCCGCTTTGTCAATGAAGCGGATGTTATATACCAGTGGTTTCTTGGCACAATGCGTAAAGCCGTGTTTCAGTACTGGGAGAACGTTCGCAGTCTTGAAATTGAAGGGCGTGAAAATAGAAGCCTAGAAGGAACGTTCCAAGAAGCTGTTCAATCTCTGCTCACCCACTTTAACTTGCAAGAATTTGAGTCTGCTGTGTACGAGTCATTTGATACTAGGGGGCTGAGGCAATCGGCTGGTGGGCAAGCGAGCAAGTTAAGTTCTAGCAAGAGCTACCATCATACCGGAATGAAACTTGTGGAAGTCGCTCATAATCAGGGGACTCGCGATACCGTAAATTGTAAAGCATCTTTCTTAAATCTGTCACCATCGGGCGTATTGGCGGATATGGTTGATGCCGGAGCTTTCATTCTCGGTATAAGTGCAACAGCGAGAGCAGACACCGTAATACATAACTTTGATTTTAAATACTTGAATCAGCGTTTGGGTAAAAAGCTTCTATCTTTGTCTAGAGAGCAAAAGCAGCGGGTAAATGATTATTATCATAGTAAGCGCAATTATAAAGATAACGGTGTGGTTTTAACGGTCAAATACCTTAATAGTCGAGATGTGTTTCTTGATACTTTGCTAGAAGAATACAAGCCAGAAGCTCGTTCAAGCCACTTTATTCTAAATCACCATCTCGGTATTGATGAGTCACAGCAGGCATTTGTTCGGAGCTGGCTGTCTAAGCTCTTAGCGAGTATTAAAGCATTTATCTCAGTTCCTGATAATCGTTATATGCTGTCACTGTTAAACCGGAGTCTTGATACAACACGTCAGGATATTAATGATTTCATCCAGTTCTGTTGTGATAAATGGGCGAAAGAATTTAGTGTTCCAACCAAGACATTTTTGGGCGTGAACGCTGATTGGATGAGGTTAGTTGGCTACGATGAAATTTCCAATCACCTAAACACAGAAGCAGGGAAAGTCGTTGTATTCAGTACATATGCTTCAATGGGTGCTGGTAAAAACCCTGATTATGCAGTCAATTTAGCGTTGGAAGGTGGAAGCCTAATATCCGTTGCCGATGTCAGTTATAGCCCACAGCAGCGAAGCGATATAGACAGTATTTATCTTGAAAAACCTACTCAGCTACTCCTGTCAGATGATTACTCGCATACTGCTAACCAGCTTTGTCAGTTCCACCAAATCTTATCTTTGCAAGAGAACGGAGAGTTGTCGCCGAGAAGTGCTGAAAGCTGGTGTCGCCAGCAACTTATGGGCATGAGCAGAGAGCGCTCTCTACAGCAATATTACCAAACAAGTGACTACCAAAGCGCGGTAAGGAAATACATTGAGCAAGCGGTAGGAAGAGCCGGGAGAACATCTCTGAAACGAAAACAAATTCTCTTGTTTGCTGATTCCGGTTTGAAGGAAATTCTGGCGGAAGAGAGTAGAGAGCCAAGCTTGTTTTCGCACGAATATGTTGCTTTGGTTGATAAAGCGCAATCAGCGAACAAGGCGAAAGTTGAGGATCGAGGTATTCGTCGTTTGTTTAATCTTGCTCAACGAAACAACAAAGACGGTATGCAGTCAATCAAGGCCCTAGTTCGTCGTCTACATAATCAACCTGCATCTGATAATGATATTCAAGAGTGGCAAGACATTAGAGTTCAGTTACTTCGCCATCCTACGATTGCCTCTCAACCTGCCCGATTCAATCGATTGTACTTACAGTCTATGACCAAAGGGTATTACCGTTACCAGGGTAACTTAGATGGTGATCCTAATGCCTTCGAGTTTTTTGATAGAGTGCCTACTGGCGAGATAGTTTCAGAGCAAGCGTGCAGCCTCGCTACGTTAGTTCAGAACCAATATGTGAGGCCGTGGTTTGAACACAAAGGTTTTGCCTGTTCGTGGCAAAAAGAAGCGTATGTGATGACGCCAGTTATGTTTACCAACATCTATAAGGGAGCATTGGGCGAGCAAGCGGTAGAGGCGGTGCTAACAGCATTCGATTTTAGCTTTGAAGAAGTTCCACATTCTATTTACGAGCGATTTGACAATAGAGTCAAATTTGCCGGGGTTGAGCAACCGATCTGGCTAGACAGCAAATACTGGAAGCATGAAGGCAATGAAAGCAGCGAAGGCTACAGTTCGAAAATTTCATTAGTAGAAGAAGAGTTTGGACCTTCGAAGTTTATTTACGTGAATGCGTTGGGGGATGCCTCAAAGCCGATTAGATATTTGAACTCGTGTTTCGTAGAAACCTCACCACAGTTAGCTAAAGTTATTGAAATTCCGGCACTAATTGATGATAGCAATGCCGACACTAACCTAACCGCAGTACAGGAGTTGATAAAATGGTTACACAACAGCTAGAACCTTCCTCACACGGTCCTTTATCAACCTTAGTGGAACAAATATCCATTGACACTGATTGGGTTGATAGAAACTTCGCAATTTACTGTGTCAGTTATAAAGGAATAGACTTCTTGGAACGACCTAAGCGTTTAGTAACATTAGCGTCTGAAATCTATAAATCAGGAAGTGTTTATTGCTTAGTCAAAGGTGCCAATAAAGAAGCGTGTTATTGGGTGCTGTTACCCAAGGACGAAAAATTAGAACTCAAAGATACCTCTTTGGCAATTAAACCCAGTAGCGCTGCTGAGCTTCCAACCTGGAAGCTGGCTCGTTTACTGTTCAAAGCGATTCCAAAAGTATTGAGTGATACGGCGCCAGGGATAAAACGCTTTGAAAGTGAAGGTTTATATTATCTAGTCAAAAGCAAAAAGTTACCGAAAGATCACTCAGGCTATGAATTAACGACCGTGGAAATCGATTTAGCGCCATGTGCAGCCCTTGGATTTAAACAAACACTGTCAATGAGTGCCAAAACGTTTTCCCCTTTGTCTTGGTTTACGTTAGAGAACGGAGAGATACAGAAAAAGGCAAAGTTTGCTACACGTTATCAACTTGATGATGTGGGGATGTTGGTAAGCAAATCCATAAAGGGCGACTACATCAAGAAGCCGCTTTACTCTAATGCGAAGAATCGAATTCAGGCGATTGATATAACCAAAGAATCTTATAGCGGTTTTCAACTGTCTAAGGTCGGTATTCTTGAACAGTTCATGCAAGATCTTAAGCAAGCTTATGGCGATTCAGTATCCGTGAAGTTGCAGCGGATTCCCGGAGAAAAGCACAAATTTGTTTCAGATACGATTGTTAGAAATCACTATGTCGGGCTGTTTGATGCGTTGAAAGAACATCGTTTGGTGATCTGTGATTTAACTGAAGATAAAGACACTGATGCAGCATTGGTATTGCTTCATGGTATCGAGCATCTAGATATAAACGCAGAAGTTGCCGAAGCTCCTATTCGTGGTGCACTGAATATCCTAATTGTTGACAACAAAGACACCTACAAGTCAGCTGAAGAAGACCCGTATCAGGTTTATCGCAAAAAGTACCAAGACACAGTTTTTCAATCGTGTTACCCAGAGCGCTTATGGAACCGTAAAGGCCAGCCAAACCGACACGTGGTGGAAGTGCTGTTAAAAGAACTACTTATCAAGCTAGAAGTCCACACAAGAAAACACTTGATTGAATACCCAAGCGGGTCTGAAGAATGTGTTTATTACATGCCTCATAGACCGAAAGGCGAGTCTTTAGAGGTACGAGACGGGCCTTGGCCAGTGTATGCGTCCAAGTTAGTGGGTAATGAATGGCAATATACGCAAGCAACTCAAGAGGAGCTTGAGGATATTGAACTCGATTTGGGTAATGATAAATGGCAAGTATTTCAAGGGTATCAACGTTCCCCTTTTATTTATTGGCCGGACTCAGGTGACTATGCCATTTTCATTGATACCGGTATCCAAATGCTGCCGGAATTTGAAGCGGTTGCTGAGCGATTGCGTGAACTCAAAGAAGGGCGTTCACAAGATGTTCCGATTGCATTGTTGACTCAGTTCATTGAAGAAAACCCAGAGAGTAGAGTAATAAATAAACTGAGAGCGATATTGTCAGAATGGGATGATACGGCCCCTGTACCGTTTGATGAGTTTTCGACAATTGCATACAAAAGCAATGATGAAAAACAATTCTATGATTGGCTGCGCGAACAAGGATTCTTCTTAAAAACATCGATGAGAGGACAAAGTGAGGGATTCTTTAATGCATCTTTAGGTTTCTTCTATAACCGAGATCAGGGGATGTACTTTGCTGGTGGCAAAGGCAGCCCACAAAGCAAAATAGAAACTCTTAGCCATTTATACCTGATAAAACATTCGTTTGATGCACTACCTGAAGAGGTAGAAAACTTGTTTGACGTTTATCACTTAAGGCATCGTCTACCAACCGTAACACCTTATCCATTTAAGCATCTGCGCGAGTATATTGAGATGCAGCGTTTTAAATCTTGAAGATTAATATAGCGCCTGTCCCTTCAAGCTTTGACGACAACGGCAAGGTGCTTATCTCTGATTATCTTGAAGCTCCCGAGGTAATAGGACTGCGCGAAGACATGTCGTTTAACATCAGGCGCGAACATAAGCCATATCTAGCTCATCATAGAGGTGAGTTGTTTAAAGGAGGGTGATTAATAGAATCTAATTCTCGCATGGAAATAGTGGTAACCGCTGCCTCATCAAGATACTGACTATTTGGTTACTCTCTGATGAATTTATACGTGTATTAGAAAAGGGACGTCGCTTATTTTACATACTTGTTGCATACATAAGTTGTTCTTTGAATCATAGCTTGAGTCAATTTTTTGGTCTAAAATCGTCGCCTTTATATACAACCAAGTTATTAAGAAATGACAAGTACAATCGCTACTTTTATTGCATCTTACTCTGCGGATGCGATTTCTGATGCTTTTATATACTCAATTTTTATATTGCTCATCGGCTCCAGCATACTGGCCTTCTTAGGTCGTGCTCCTAGGTTTACTGCGAGTACGACCAACATCCTGACCTCTCTTGGTATCCTTGGTACTTTTGCGGGTATTGTTGTTGGCCTGATGGAGTTTAATCCGACCAATATTGATGGAAGTATTGAGTCGTTACTGGCAGGTTTAAAAACGGCATTTTTAACCAGTTTGGTTGGTATGGCAGCTTCGATCGCCTATAAGGCCATTTTGGGAATGGTCCCACAGAAAGATGAAGCAGCGCTAAAGAGCGTTGGCCCTGAAGAAATCTATTCAGTGATGTCGGCCCAGTTAAATGCATCCAATGAGCTTCTATCGGCGATAAAAGGTGATGAGGACTCTTCCCTAACCACACAGATTAAGAACCTTCGGACAGATATCAACGACGGCCAAAAGACACTCGTTCGTCATATGGAGCAAGCCGTAGAAACGAGCGAACAATTCCAAACCACACTATGGCAAAAAATGGATGAGTTTGGAGCCTTATTGTCTAAGTCTGCAACTGAGCAGGTTGTTAACGCCTTAAAAGAAGTGATAGTTGAGTTCAATGATAAGTTGACGGAGCAATTTGGCGAAAACTTTAAGCGATTAGATGAGTCAGTGAAAAAGCTAGTCGATTGGCAAGAAAACTACCGAGTTCAGCTAGAAGACATGGCGAACAAATATCAGCTTGGGGTGGAGGCAATCTCTTCAACGGAAAAATCGGTAGCGAGCATCAATGAGAGAGCCGAATCCATTCCAATAACAATGGAAAAACTGCACCAAGTTATGCAATTAGGTCATAGCCAAGTTTCGGAGTTAGAACACAGACTGGAGGCATTTAAAGACCTAAGAGATAAAGCTGTCGAGGCTATGCCTCAAATTAAGGAACAGCTGGATAGCACTATGTCTGTTATTGGTGATTCCGTCAAAGCGGCTTCAACCCATTACGACTCTATGTTGGTTGAATCACAAAAGATTATTGATAACTTCAGTACGACGGCAAACCAAAGTGTTGAATCAATGCGCACAAATCTTGAGGAAGGTGCAACCAAAGTTTCACATGAGCTTGAAAGTCGAGCGGTAGAAATTGGTGGTCGCTTAGCGGAAGCGTCTAACGATATTACAGACAACGTAACCAATGCCTCTGGTGCGCTACAAAATAGTGCAACTTATCTCACCGACAACGCTGAACAAATTAAGCAACAGTTGGAAGACTCTATGGTTGAGCTAAATAGTCAGCTGCGTGTTCTAGTCGCTGAGATAAAAGATGATGCAAAAGATACGGGGACAGTACTAAAAGACGCAAACCAAGCGCTTTTAAACAGCACGAAAGAGATTCAGCAAGAAACCACAACGGCAATTTCTAAGCTTCATGAGCGTTTAGAAACAACGCTAGAAGATGTCTTCCAAGTACAAGCCCAAGCCGTACGCAGAACCTTTGATAGTCTAGAAGACCAGATTACTGATTCTGTTGGTAAAACTGGTAGTGCTGTAGAGAAGCAAGTTGAAGTGCTTGATCTTCAAATGCAGCAAGAGATTAACCGCACCATGAGTGAAATGGGTGAAGCCTTAGCAACCATCACTCAACAGTTCACTCGTGATTACCAAAAGCTGGTTCGTGAAATGAATAACGTTGTTACAAGCAGCAAAATGGCAGTGTAGTCATGGATAAGGTTTTTGGAAGTACCAAAAAGCACAGCGATAGTGGTGAGCATTGGATGTCTGTATCAGACCTAATGGCAGGTCTGATGATGGTTTTTCTCTTCATTTCTGTTGCTCTAATGCGAGATGCCATGGTCGAGCGCGACAAAATTAAAGAAGTTGCTGAAACTTATCAACAAACCCAGCAAGCCATTTACGTTTCACTCCACGAAGAGTTTGAAAAAGACTTGATAAAGTGGGGAGCAGAGATAGATAGAGAGACACTGAGCGTAAACTTTACTGCGCCTGATGTACTGTTTGCAAATGGTCGAGCTGATCTCAATGAAAACTTCCAACTGATCTTGGATGATTTCATACCACGCTATCTGTCAGTGTTAGATAGCTATAAGCCAATTATCCAAGAGATAAAAATAGAAGGTCATACATCAAGCCGATGGAATCAAGATTCGACCGATTATGAAGCCTACTTTAACAATATGCGTCTATCTCAATCACGAACACGAGCAGTATTAGGTTACATCATGAGCTTGGAACCCGTTGTCGTAGAACATTACCACTGGGTTAAGCAGAACGTAGCGGCGGTTGGTTATTCCTCTTCAAAGCTGATTCTAGATAAGCTTGGGAATGAAGATGAACAGAAATCCCGACGTGTATCGTTCCGCGTTATAACAAATGCAGAAGAGCAAATTCGTAAGATCTTGGAAGAGGTTTAACTTGAAACTGAGTATTAGCTTCAAAAACCTAAATGCTGCCATTGAGTTGATGGAGCCGAAAAAGAAAGGCGAGTTTAATCTAGCGTTTGTCGAAACCAGTATTGAAAAGCTGGATTTAGAACTCGCCAAAGGTAAAGACGTTGAACTAAAAGATGTGGATATTGACTCCGGCCTCCTTAGTTATAAAGGGCGCAATGTCTCTTTATACATTAAAGACAATGGCACATCTGCCCGCTTCCATGTGGCTGATTGCCGCACCCTTCAGGGAATGAGGGCAAACGGGAGGTTCGAACGTTATGTGGTGACTAATGATACGTCGGGGGAATTTACGATAGCGACCGCTTATGGCGAACGCAGAGCGCCGTTGAAGGTGTGTCAGAACTGCTTAAAAATGTTGAACTATAAAGGCTGCAATACCACGACTAATATTCAATCTATTGTCAACACGTTTGATATGGGAGAGTTCTTCGCTACCTACAGCTCTTTCTTCCCCCACATGCCTTCTCGTCAGGCAGAGACTGCGGAAACAGGATACAGCGAGGACTGGACCAAAGTCTCTTCACATTATCGCGTTGATAAGAATTTCACTTGCGAACAATGTGATGTCAACCTTCGCTCACATCGTCATCTTCTTCATGTGCACCATGTAAGCGGAGTGAAGTCTGACAACCGCCCAAAGAACCTTAAAGCGTTATGTATAGATTGTCACAGCAAGCAGCCTATGCATTCCCACATGGCGGTAAGCCACAGGGAACGCCAAACCATTAACGACCTGCGTAAACAGCAATCTCTCTTGGACCAGCTAGGTGATTGGCAGGCGTTGTTTGATTTGTCTGACCCTGGTGTTCACGGTGTGCTGCATGCATGCCGCCAAGCCTACTTGAAACTTCCAGAAGTTAACTACTTTGTTCAAGATGATTTTGGAGACTTTGCTGCACGCCTAGAACTTGCGTGGCCAAGGCATAAATTTGGTGTCGCGATATCAATGAATGATATTGAAGATGCGAACAGTAATGGATGGCAGGTGGTCAGTATCAATGACTTTTTGGAAAATTATAAATCACAAGCTTACAACTTAAGGCACTAAGTAAATGCAGGTTAAGCTAGAAGAAATGTTGGAAAGGATAATCGCGATCAATCATGCCTGGAAGTTATCGAGAGAGGAGTTTGGTAATCAGTTTGCTGCGACTCAATCTCTCAGGCATACAAAGTCTTCATTGCAGGCAACGCTGCTGCGAGAGTTTCCTAATGAAACCTATCTTTTGAAAGCGACGGACAATGACTCGCAGGACGAAGAGATGTACAGCGTTCGTTTGAATAGGCCCATTGTTGTCAATGGGTGTGAAAGATATGACGCAGAACACCTTCCTGTGCGTATCGCCGAAGAAATTTTAACACAGCAAGAAATTACTCAATTGCTAAAAAATAGGTTCAACTAAATATGTACGACCACTTAGCTTTTATTTCTGGTGATTGGATAACGGATTCGATCATTACGATAACTTTTACTGTCTTTGTCTTCTTCTCAATAAGAGAGCTTTTAGCCACCCTTAATGCTAGGAACCTGTACAAGGCGATTGGGGAGATTAAACCAAAAGCTCAATCGAATGTAGTTAAGCCAGAACATTTGCAGCAGGAGCAATTGGTTTGGGTGACAGACCATCTCGTTTATGCACCCAGCCCCAATGGGTTAGTCGTTGAAAGCAATGGCGACTTGTGGTTAACCAAGTCTCCGATTTCACTGATGTTACCTTCAATCGATTCTTCACGTTATAAGCTGATTCCAGCCCTGCTGACCAGTATTGGTATTACGGGAACTTTCTTAGGCATTACTTTAGGTCTGAGCGAGTTTACCATGGCAGGGGATTCTAAAGCATTGTTAGCGTCAGCTGCTGAGCTGTTAGAAGGTATGAAAACCGCCTTTTATACTTCGCTAGCGGGTCTGGGCACCTCAGCGTTGTTTATGGTGTGGATGAAAATGTCATCCAGTTTTTTAGCCAAAGCACAGAAAAAACTGGTCAATACACTGTCAGCTCAATATTTTGAAGCCAGTGCGATTTACTATCTGAAAAACATGTCGAATGACAGTCAGCAAGAAGTGCTTGATGCCCAGCTCAGGTCGTCTCAGGCTATGGAGTCTGTAGGTGAAACGCTGGAAGCAACCAGTCGTTCACTTACCCAATTGGGTCTGTCATTCAATGGCGATGTTGTTGCGAAGCAGATATCGACAGCCTTAGCAGAGTCAATCGAAACCACGATGACGCCTATGCTCGGTGAAATTAAGCAAGAACTGTCGACCTTAAAAGAGATTAAAGAGCAATCACAGCAAGAACTGGTCGAGTTGTTGATTCGAGAAATGAAATCAGAATTGATTGAACCCGTCACGCAAGAGCTAAACAAAACCAGTGACGCAGTAACAAAGAGCAATGAGATTGCCGCCGAGCTGAACCACAACATTGAGCGAGTCGTTACAAGCACCTCGGAAACAGTAAATACAATTAATGAGTTCCAAAAAGAGACCATGACGAAGTTGCAAGACTTTGCTGAATCTCTAAAAGCAATACTGTACAGCTTCAAAAAGGACACGCAGGGTGCGATGACCTCTATCGCTTCTGAGGTTAACACTATGCTGAGCAATGCATCTAAGGGAATGGATTCACAGCGAATTGCTTTTGAACGAAGCGCTGAGAAAGCGGCTGGTGCGTTTGAAGGTATGAAAGACTCCCTAGAAGCAGCATTAGATGAGCGTCAAAGGGCAGAAAACGTTTTATTTGACAATGTGACCACTCGTATTAATGAATTGCTTTCTGAGATCTCCACTTCCTTTGAAAATCAAACTTCCGTCTTGACTCAAACGGGTGAAACGGCTTCCGAGCTGATGAATCAAGCGCAAAACGACTTTGAGTTATCAGTAAAAATACGTCGAGAAGAGGAATCGAAGTTATTTGGCGAAATGGAGGGCAGAATCACTGACTTGGTTCAGAACTCGCAAGCCATTTTCAAACAACAGGCTGAAGCCATCACACTTGTAGGCGACGAAGCGAGTCAGGTCATGCAGTCAGCAAAATCGGAGCTACAACAGGGCCTAGGTGATATCGATACTAAAGTGAAGTCGATGTCTGAAACGGTGCAGAGTGAACTTGAAGCGTTCCGCTTACAGTACCAAGATAAGCTGACGCGTTACTTCGAACAGCAGAACGACCTTCTTGAAGATAGCTTGAGCAAGCAGCGTAATGGCTTAAACGAGGTTGTCGATAACTTCCGGAGCGTTTTTGAAAGCGAATATCAAGCGAGACACAACTTACTCCAAGAGCTGACCGCGCAATATGAAAAATTAGAAGCATCTGCTGTCACTTTAGAGCGCGTAGCTAAGGCTATTGGGTTGAATGAAGCCGCGAAAATGGCAGAGCTCCAAGATACTGCTCACTCTATGAGTCGAGAAATCGCTTCGTTGAAGAAAGAGTATGCTCAGGCTTCTGCGACCTTTGCTGATGTCACTGAGAATTTACCCAAAGCCATGGATGACTACTTCTCTCGTGCCAATGAAAGTTTCGAAAGCTTTTTTAATGATTTCGATCAGTCTGCAAGTAAAATTCACAACAAACTGTCTCAAGCCGCAGGGTATTTGATTAACTCACAAGTACAGCGCCATCAGCGAGAAGAAGATGAGGTGAATGCATAATGCGTGGATTAGCGACAGGACCTCGGACTGCTGATGCTGAAGAGTCGGGTGTTTGGCTCTCTGTCGGAGACTTGATGTCGGTACTATTGATGATATTTGCACTCCTGCTGATAAGCGCACTAGTGCAAATATCAGAGGTGTATGAGGAGAGTCAGAATACTCGTGTTGTGATCATTAAAGGGATCAATGATGCGCTAAATGCGGCAGGAATTGAGGTCAAAGCCGATTCTGACACGGGTGATATTTCAATCACAGATTCCATTTTGTTTGATCTCAATGACCATAGGTTAAAACCATCAGGTAGAGCGTTTTTAAACACGTTTATTCCGATTTACGCCAAGGTGATTTTCCAATCTGAGGCAACCGCCGACGAAGTCAGCCGCATCGTTATTGAAGGTCATTCTAGTTCTGAAGGCTCATTTAATCGAAATATGGAATTGAGCGTTCTGCGTGCTAACAGTGTCATTGCCTTTGTCAGGTCGATGACGTTTGATAATCAGGAGCGTTTTTTTGACAAAGTCGTTATCTCCGGACGGGGTTCTATAGAAGCCGACCAGGAACAAGCGCGGGCTTCGGACAGAAAGGTAAAATTCCGCTTCCAGTTTAAGGATGACGAGTTCCTAGGCAATTTCTCGGAGGTTCAGCCAGTTGAAAAGTAGTCATTATTCCTTTTCGCAGCCGAAACTACCCGAAGACACTCGTTTAGAACGTCTCTCTTTTGATGAGTTTCTGGAGATGCAGATGGGCGAGTTTACTTTACCCAGTTTTCCTGCCAAGCGTTTACCGGAAATGGTTCGCCTAGTCAGAGAAGGGAAAAGCGACCAGATATCTATTTTTGAGTGGCTCGATGTGATTGAAGATCAAAAACAGTGGGATGCGCAAACAGAAGATGAAAATGTCGAGTCTTGTATCGCCGCTTGGTCGACGATTGGTACCAATCATGTCCTTGGTGATATTGTGATGTTTAAGGTGGCGTTATCCATAGACGGGCGACCCACTAGCATCGTCAATCATCTCACTCAAACCATGCACATTGCTCGGACGGCTAAGGGCCTTGCACCTTTGGAAGCTAGGAAAATTGACTGGCTGCTCGCGTTGCAGAAGCAAGACTTTCCGCAGCTGGTGCAGTATTGCTATGAACAGCATAGGTCGGTTCCTGAGTTTATCCGATACCTGCGTTTGCCACAGGCAAACCATTACGCTGAAAAAGTCAGCGCAAACCTGTTGACTTGTATCGACGAAGGGGACCTAAGTGAAACAAATGACACTTGGTTACATCGCAACTTCATTAACCTTAAAACGACTAAGCAGAGAGTAGCGTTCTGTGAATCTTTCATCACTAAATTTGCTCAGTTTAATTACGGTGAATTGTGTGAAGAATTGATCGTTTCTCAGTGTTTACCCAATCAAGATGAAAACTACTGGAATCAGCTAAGCATCACGGCTAAGCAAATTCTTAAGAAGAAGTTCAATCTATCGAATTACTTTGACTTACGTTCTATCTCGTCGGCTTTGTATTCGGAGCAAGCCGCAGAGGAACTAGGCTTCACAGAAAACCAAACGCGCCAAATTCGCAGTCGTTCAATGTTTTGGTCCAATTACAGTGCTCAATTTGAGCGAGTTCGTGTGTTATTGCCGAAAAACAGTTTCCACTTTGTGAAAGCGCGTAACAGAGGCCTTCCTCCATTTGTTGATGATATTGATGAAACTGGTTCACTAGATACCGAAGTTTATATTTTTGAACTGGGTAAGACGATTGCTGTAGAGTTTCTTCGAGGGGCACTAAGTGAAACCCGCTTTTTCAAGAATGATTCATGGTATTCAAAGCGGCTGTTTGACAGCAAGGCTCTGACCATTGCCGAGATTCGCACCATGTCTCAGCTAGATGTTCATGACCATTTGCCTTCGTGGCAATATTTTCTTGAGAAGTTGTTACGCACCAAGTTCGAGGTTACCCCGAACACAAACATTCCTTATTTCAGAGGGCTACCACCAGAGGTAAACCAGTATCAACAAGGGCATGGTTTAGTCGTTGAGCCCGATGAAAAAATGCTCATAGAGCGCAGAGAGAAGCTGGAGTCTTGGGTCGAAAGCTTTTGGGCGAGTGAACTGCAAACAGGCAAGTTTGGTGAGCTTGTTGGTTTAGAGAAGAAGAGTACGCTTTACTTATCAAAAGCGCTGATGGCTAAACAGCTTGGCAATCAGGACGACTACGAGTTATTTATCAGAAAAGCAGCAAACCAAGGGAACTCAGAGGCAATGTGGCAACTTGGTAAGGCGATGCTGCTCAGTAGCAAAAGTGACGCGAAAACACGTTCATATGGTGAGGAATGGGTAAGCAAAGCGGCCGCTAAAGGGCACAAAGAAGCGATGGAAACAGCAGATCGCTTTCGAATTGCATATTAACGCCATTTAATAGCAACTAAACGTGATCTGAAACGTGGTGTCTGGCGAAGCTAAGTTTTAAAATTTGCCAAACTTCGTTTCAGATTACAGTATGAAAAACGTTCTCTTATCGACAACGGGCGCTAGCCCGCAAGTACTCACCGAAACCTTATTTGCCCTTCATCAAAGCGGTCGACCATTTCCTGAAGAAGTGTACGTCATCACGACCCAAAGTAGCCTTGAGGCGTTGACCAATGGTCTGTTTCGTGATGGTCACTTGAAGGCTCTAAAAGATGAATACTCATTGCCAGATTTTAAGTTTGATCAAAGCCATATCTGGCTGATTGAAGATAAAAACGGCGAGTACATTGATGATGCTAAGTCGATAGAAGACCAGACTTCAATGGCGAATTTCATTACGCGTAAAGTTTATGAGCTTACGCAACAGGAAAATGTGAGTATTCATGCATCGCTGGCTGGTGGTCGTAAAACCATGGCCTTTTACTTTGGGTATGCGATGTCGATGTTTGGCCGTGAGCATGACACGCTCAGTCATGTATTTGTTGACGACCAATACGAGTTTGTACCTGATTTTTGGTATCCAACCAAAAAGCCGAAGTGGGTCGCTGGCAAACATGGTCAGGGGGAGGTAGATCTGAGCAAAGCCACGGTAACTCTGGCCGAAATTCCATTTGTTCGTATGAGAGCTTCAATAGAACCGGGCGTGTTTGCGTCGTTAGCGAACCTATCATTCAGCCAAACGGTTGGGATGCTTAATTCTGGTCACCAGCACAAGTTGAATGTCTCCATTGATTTGTCTGCGAAGTTAATCTCGACCTTAGGGGTTGATATAAAACTGACAGCGAAAGAAATGGCATTTTATGTTTGGCTTTATCACAAAGGTCAGAGTGGGCTTTTGGTTGACCGCTATTTTGAAGAGAACCAAGAGCATAGTATGAGTTTCTTGCACACCTACTGTGATGTCGCGACGGATCCGCGTATTTTTAATACCTTTAAAACGACGCCAGAAGATTTTAAAGCAGGTGATTATTCGTCGTTAATGGGAATGGAGCGGGAGTTCCTCCAGCCAATCTGTTCAAATATAAATCGTAAGCTTAAGAACCATCTACCATCTCAAACATCTGATAAATTGATGATTCGCTCAAAACCAGAAAATGGTGAACAGCGCTATTGGGTAGTCTTGGCGAATGAAGAATGCCAACTGCAATGGAATGATAAATAGAAAATGAAAAAACAGTCTTTAGACGGAGGTGTTAATGGCTAGTTCCAACTTTGAATTTCTGAAAGGTGTGAATGATTTCCTATTCGCCATCGCCCGTGCAGCAGAAAAAAACTACCCTGATGACCCAAACACCACCTTGGTTAAGTTGCGTGTATTTGGCGAAGCGACGGCTAAACACCTCGCCAAACTGCTTGATATCGATATCCCTGATAATCAAAACGATCTCCTACGTGAGCTGGGTAAAATCCCCTTTGTTGATGATGCTATTCTTGGCGTGTTTCATAAGCTGCGTAAAATTGGCAACCAAGCGGTACATGAATACCATAACGACCTAGACGATGCGGCAATGTGCCTTCGCTTAGCCTTCCGTTTAGCGGTTTGGTATTACCGTTTGGTCACCAAAAATTATGATTTTGCGGTTCCTGAATTTGTGCTTCCAACGTCGCAAAGCGGCGAGCAGTTTGAGCAAGAGATTCTGTCGCTAAAGCACGAACTTGAATTAGCCAAGCAGTCAGAAACACAGACCAAAGCAGAAGTTGAAGCACAAAAGGCCAAGCTCACTGCACTTAATGGCTACATCTCGGTCTTAGAAAGTAAACAAGAAGAAACCCAAGAGCAGTCAGAAGCTCGTATTGCAGCGCTAACCGCTAAGCTTAAAGAGAAAGAAGCTGAGCTTTCAGCCAAGACAGAGGTAGAACGCAAAGCCTACCGTAAGCAAATTGCCAACGAGGCAAGCCAGCGCTCACTAAACTTAGATGAAGCCGAAACCCGCTATTTAATTGATGCTCAGCTTCGCAAAGCGGGCTGGGATGCCGACACCAACAATCTGAAATTCTCAAAGGGTACCAGACCAGAAGTCGGGCGTAACATGGCGATTGCAGAATGGCCAACCAGTGGTGATGAGACGGGCAAGACCGGCTTCGCTGATTATGTACTGTTTGTTGGGTTAAAACCCATTGCCGTGGTCGAGGCCAAGCAGCAAAACAAAGATGTGGCAGCAAAACTCACCGAAGCCTACCGTTACAGCAAATATTTTGAGCACGACTTGTTGCGCAGTGAATTGGAAGCTCTTGCGAGTGACCAAGAACAGCTTGATAAAGTGGCCGAAGCCATTCCTAAGTATATCCACACTTGGAATGACAGCGGTGCAGGTGAAACGTATAAAGTGCCTTTCTGTTTCTCGGCCAACGGTCGTGATTACCGCGCGGCGGTAAAAACCAAAAGTGGTATTTGGTATCGCGATGTACGTCATGCCACCAATATGCCCAAAGCATTGCCAGAATGGCACCGTCCTGAAGAGCTGCTCGCTAAGCTTGAAGACGATGTTCATTACCAAAACAGCTGGTTCAGCCAGAACGCAGATATGAGCGACTTGGGCTTGCGTTATTACCAGGAAGAAGCCGTGCAAGCGGTAGAAACAGCCATAGTTGCAGGCCAGCAAGACATCTTACTTGCCATGGCGACCGGTACGGGTAAAACGCGCACCGCGATTGCGCTTATGTATCGATTAATTCAGTCACAGCGTTTTAAGCGTGTACTCTTCTTAGTGGATAGAACCTCACTGGGTAAGCAGGCGCTAGACTCGTTTGAAGACACCAACATCAAAGGCGATACCTTTAACGCCATCTTCAACATTAAAGGGTTAACCGACCGTTTCCCTGAGGACAGCACCAAAATCCATGTTGCCACGGTTCAATCACTGGTTAAACGCACATTACAGAGTGATGAAGTGATGCCTGTCGGCCGTTACGACTGCATCATTGTTGATGAAGCGCACCGTGGATACATACTCGATAAAGAACAAACCGAAGGGGAAGAGAAGTTTCGTAATCTGCAAGACTTTATCTCTTCTTACCGTCGTATTATTGATCACTTTGATGCGGTCAAAGTCGCGCTGACCGCAACGCCAGCGTTGCACACCATTGACATCTTTGGTGGAGAGCAGCAGAAGCCCGTTTATCGTTACAGCTATCGTAAGGCGGTGATTGATGGCTACCTGTGTGACCAAGAACCACCGATTAACATCATCACCAAACTCAGCCAAGACGGGCTTTACCTGTCGAAGGGCACCGAAGTTCAGCGTTTATCCAATCAAGGTGAGCTGCTCAATGATCAGCTTGAAGATGAACAAGGCTTTGAAGTTGCCGATTTCAACCGTACCTTAATCGCCTCGAACTTCAATAAAGTGGTGTGTGAAGAGCTGACCAATCATATCGATCCGGTTAACCATATTGATCCAGCGAACCCGCAAAAAACCTTAGTCTTCTGTGTGAATAACACCCATGCGGACATGGTGGTGGAAGAGCTGCGTACTGCATTTAAGGCTAAATACCCTCAGCTTGAGCACGACGCCATCATTAAAATCACCGGTGATGCAGATAAAGATGCCACCAAAGTCCAATCCATGATCACTCGCTTTAACAAAGAGCGTTTACCAAACATTGTAGTCACGGTGGATTTGCTCACCACTGGTATCGATATTCCAAGCATTTGTAATTTAGTGTTTATGCGTAAGGTTCGCAGCCGAATTCTCTATGAACAGATGAAAGGCCGTGCGACTCGCTTATGTCCACAAGCGGGTAAAACCTCATTCCGTATTTTTGATGCGGTCGATCTCTATTCTACGCTGCAAAGTGTCGATACCATGCGCCCGGTGGTGGTGCGCCCCCAAGTGGAATTGCAAACACTGGTTAACGAAATTACGGACTCAGAAACCTATAAAACCATCGAAGCCGATGGCCGCAGTTTTGCAGAGCATAGCCATGAACAGCTGGTGTCTAAGTTGCAGCGCATTGTTAGCCATGCCCAATTTAACCGCAATAAATCCAAACCAGTGGATGAGCACATTAAACGCATTGACGAACTGTGCTTAAACAGTGCAGGGTGTGATTTTGCCAGCTTACCGAAAACCCTTAAAGACAAAGGGCCAAAATGGTCGGCAGAAGTGTTTAACAAGGTGACCAACTTAGTCAGTCGCTTAGAGAGCTTAAAGAGTGACATTAACGCTCTGCGTGATATGCCGATCTTCTCTGATGTCGATGATGAAATTGTCGAAGTGAAACAAACCTATGGCGAGTTCGATAATGCGGATGACTTCTTGGAAGCGTTTGATAACTTGGTCGGAGCCTCAAGCAACCAGCAAGAAGCGCTCGATATTATTATCAATCGACCACGGGATTTGACCCGTAAAGGATTGATTGAACTGCAAGAATGGTTTGATAACCAAAACTTCAATGATTCGACCCTGCGCAGCGCATGGAAAACAGCCAAGAACCAAGACATAGCCGCCAAGCTTATTGGTCATATTCGCCGCGCCTCGATGGGTGACGCGCTGATGCCGTTTGAACAACGTGTCGATCTAGCATTAGAGCGTATTAAAGCCGCCAACGACTGGAATGACGAGCAACTCAGCTGGTTAGATCGCTTAGCCTCATCAATCAAAGACAAAGTGGTACTCGATGAAGACACCTTTAAAACGGGTAACTACAAGCGCAAAGGGGGCAAACGTAAGCTGATGAACGTCTTCAATGACGAATTAGACAGCATACTGACCCAATTCAACGAGTTTATGTGGGATGAGCCTGCGTAACTCAGTACAATCGAACCAAACGTAAAAATGCACGCTCAATAAGAGCGTGCGGATTAACAAGGGCACGCAGTATCGTCATTCCAGAAGTGAGGAACGAACTGTCTGGAATCTCTAGCTAGCACTTGTCTTAAACGAATTACCTATCTGGCACGAGCCAGAACAACAAGAGAACAAACATGAACAACAATGATCTAGTCGCCAAACTGTGGAAACTGTGTGACAACCTGCGTGATGGCGGTGTCTCTTACCAAAACTATGTCAACGAACTGGCGTCATTGCTGTTTCTTAAAATGTGTGAAGAGACAGAGCAGGATGTGAAGTTACTTCCACAAGGTTATCGTTGGGCCGATCTTAAAGCTAGACTCGGTCAAGATCAGCACCAGTTCTACCGTAAGTTGTTGGTAGAACTGGGTGAATCTAATCGACCTATCGTTCGTGCCATCTTTCAAAACGTCAACACCACCATTACTCAGCCAGCTCAGTTAACCGAGCTCGTCTCTAATATGGATAGCCTAGAGTGGTTTGATGGCCCTGATTCTGAAAATGGACAAGGCAAAAGCCGTGATGATTTCGGTGATATGTACGAAGGCTTACTGCAAAAGAACGCCAATGAAACCAAATCCGGCGCAGGTCAGTACTTTACGCCCCGTTCGTTGATCAGCACTATCATCAAAGTCATGCAGCCCCAGCCACGAGAAATCATTCAAGATCCAGCAGCAGGCACCGCAGGCTTCTTGATTGAAGCAGATAAGTACATCAAATCGCAAACCAACGATTTAGATGACCTAGACGATGATGATCAAGAGTTCCAAATGACCAAAGCGTTTGTTGGCTTGGAACTGGTACCAGAAACACGCCGTTTAGCATTGATGAACTGCCTACTGCACGATATCGAAGGTGACCAAGATGAAGGTGCGATTCGTTTAGGTAACACCCTGGGTAGTGCTGGCGAAAACCTGCCAAATGCCAATGTGATTTTAACTAACCCTCCGTTTGGTAGTGCCGCAAGTACCAATATTACTCGTACCTTTGTTCACCCAACCGGTAACAAACAGCTCTGTTTTATGCAGCATATCTATGATGCGTTAGAGCCGGGCGGCCGAGCAGCGGTAGTCATTCCTGATAACGTGTTATTCGAAGGCGGTAAGGGTACCGATATTCGTCGTGACCTGATGGATAAGTGTAACCTGCATACTATTCTGCGTTTGCCGACAGGTATCTTCTACGCACAGGGCGTAAAGACCAACGTGCTCTTCTTCCAAAAAGGCACGCCAGAGAACAAGAACCAAGACAAAGGCTGTACCAAAGAGACATGGGTATTCGATATGCGTACCAACATGAACACCTTTGGTAAGCGTCGCCCACTGACTGAAAAGCACTTTGAAGCCTTTATCAATGCTTACGGCGAAGACAAAAACGGTCAATCACCTCGTGAAGAGGGGGTTTACGAGACTTTGGGCAACATCTTTGCTGAAGGTCAGGACAGTGTTGAACACATCACCGAAAACGCTCGTTTCCGCAAATTTAGCCGTGAATTCATTCGTGATCAGAAAGGCGATAGCCTAGATATCTCATGGCTAAAAGACCTAGAAGCCACCAGCGCAGAAAACCTGCCAGAGCCAGAAGTGTTGGCTGGTGAGGCGATGGCAGAGCTGACTGAAGCCATGTCTGAAATTTACCAACTGATGCAAGCTCTTGGTGCCAATGATGAAGCGGAAGCACAAAAGCAGTTGCTGGAAGAAGCCTTTGGCTTGGCAGAAAAGCCGGAGGCAGAGTAATGAGTGAATTGCCGAAGGGTTGGGTTGATTGCAAGTTAGGTGATGTACTAACTCTAGTTAATGGACGAGCTTACAAAAAGCATGAAATGCTAGATACCCCGAATGGTGCAACCCCTATTTTGAGGATTCAAAACTTGAACAATGGGGACAACTGGTTTTATTCAGATTTGGATTTGGCAGAGGATAAATATTGCTATAAGGGTGATTTGCTGTATGCGTGGTCAGCTACATTTGGTCCGTATTGGGCGAAGTGGGACAAGGCCATCTTTCATTATCACATTTGGAATGTTAAACCGACCAACGCAATAACATTGAGATTTGCATATTACACCCTTTGCAATATAACCGGAGCAATTAAATCTGCTGCTCATGGTGTAGCGATGCCGCACATGACCAAAAGTGGCATGGAAGGTTGGTCAATAACAGTCCCTTCACTAGCCGAACAAAAACGCATCGTTGAAAAACTCGATGAGGTATTGGCACAGGTCAACACCATTAAAGCTCGCCTAGATGGCATCCCAGACTTGCTAAAACGCTTCCGCCAATCGGTACTCGCTTCTGCGGTGTCGGGGAAGTTGATAGCTGTTAAGACTCCTCGTCTTATGACTATTGGTGATGTATCTGAGGATATTCGATATGGAACTTCTAAAAAATGTGATTACAAAGGAGGGGATACTCCTGTAATCCGTATTCCTAATATTGGTGATAGAAAACTAGATGTTTCAGATTTGAAATCGGCAGATTTCACTGAGAAAGAACTTGAGAAATTAGCTCTTAAGTCGGGTGATCTTTTAGTTATTCGTTCTAATGGCAGCTTGGACCTCGTGGCTAAACCCGCCTTAGTCGAGTCTCAGTATGAAGGTTTTTTATATGCTGGCTATTTGATCAGAATTAGGTGCGATAGAGAAAAAGTAATACCAAGCTTTTTGCTAAATGTTTTGAGTTCAAGAGTTGTGAGAGATGTTGTTGAGTTGGGTGCTCGCTCGACTAGTGGAGTAAATAATATTAACTCAAAAGAGCTATCTGCCTTAGAGTTTGTACTACCTTCACTAGAAGAACAAAAAGAAATTGTTCGCTTAATCGACCAATACTTTGCTTTCGCTGAAACCATTGAAGCGCAAGTGAAAAAAGCGCAGGCGAGGGTCGATAACCTTACCCAGAGTATCTTGGCAAAAGCCTTCCGTGGTGAGTTGGTGGTGCAAGACCCAAATGATGAGCCAGCCGACAAACTGCTGGAGCGCATTGCTAAGGCTCGCGCCGATGCCGAAGCCCTAGCCAAGGCAGCCAAAAAAGCCCGATCTACCAAGAGCCCCGCCAAGAAAAGAGCCGCAAAAAGCGCCTAAGTGCTAAGCTTTACTTTGTTGTGTTAATAAAGGGGCGAGAGCCCCTTTTTAGTGCCTGTTATATGAGATTGTTAACTGTTTAAAGCAATATCTACGCTGTGTAAGTCAATCGTTGAGCTTGTAAAAAGCCTGTGCTCAATGGTAATGAGTTTCTTCTCTCTGCTTTCCCCATTCAACATAGAGGAAATACAACAATCGAGAAGTTAAAAAGGGAACCTGAACTCGCCGTTGACACTCGTTAATAAGAGCAATGATGCCGTTATGTGAGAGAACACAGAAAGTTTCCTAAAAGTATCTACTCACATCAAAATTATAAATTAGATCAAAGAAGTCATTTATATGAAATGATAGGCTTATTCGGCTTTGTTTTTTGAACCGACTTCACTTTATTTAGGTGTGATTTAACGGCAGGAGCTGATGGAAGTAGAACAACAATTATTGTGGGATGAGTTTTTAGCGCGCTGGCCAAAAGAAGAATTGCAGAACTTAACGTTAGAGGAGTACGTTTCTGTTAATAATAACGATACATTTACTTATTGGTTAGAAACTAGGACACGAGAGTTAGGGTCTATTCAGGGCAATACATCTGCAAAGTTTGGCATATATAAGCGCGGAAGTGACGGTAAGGAGCAAGGGGGTATTGAGCATGGCGCTATCTACTCATGGCGTACCCGATACGGAAGCAATGAGTCTGAAGTTTTTAACTATGTAAAAGCAGTACTAATCAACATTTCTCAGGCTGCTGGACAAGGTGATTTGGAGGCGATAGATGCGATTGATTTTGCGCCCCTAGTAAAGTGGAAGATCGCTTTCCTTTATCAAAACCAGAAAAAGCCCGCGCTCATTAATATGTTTTCTAAGCCGATGCTAGAGGTATTGACGGATAGTAGTACAAATGCGTCGTTTCCTTCTATGTATCAGAAGCTGATTGAACAGAAAGGTAATCAAGACTTATTAGACTTTGGTACTCAATGCTGGGAAGTCGCAGCGCAGAAACACAATGACATTGAACAACATCAGATTCTCAGCCAGTTTACTCATATTGATGCGTTTAAACTATGTTTTCCTAAGTGGCCGCAGAAGGTAGTGGATGCTTTTTGCCTGATCATCAAAGAAGCGCGCGCCAATAAGCTAGATGTGTTTACCACTGATATGTCTTCTGGGCCGATGATTAGGCTCGGGCGCAAAGAGTTAAATGCTTCAAGAGCAGAAGCAGTATACGCAACATTTGAGCCTACGCAAAAGAAAATAAACTTTGAGATTCGTTTCGAGCATAGAGATGTTTATTACTGTTCGGGGGTGTCTGATGAACTTTTCCGAAAACTACGTAAATCAAAACAACTTATTCGTTTTACTCAGCAATATCCAGTTACTCGTAAGCCTTACTGGCCCTCTAGCTATTTTTTGGATGGCTTTTTAGATGAACAATCAGGCGACAATCAAACCAGCCAACAAGGAGAAGTACATCTAATGGACAATCTATCACCACTGAACCAAATCCTTTATGGACCTCCGGGCACAGGTAAAACTTATCACACTATTGAAGCGGCCGTTAAAGCGGCAGAACCTGATTTTGTTTGGGCGAACCGAAATGAGTTAAAAGATGAGTACGATCGTTTAGTCGCTGATAAACGCATCCGCTTTGTGACTTTTCATCAAAGCTATGGTTATGAAGAGTTTGTTGAAGGCCTGCGCGCGGTTTCAAATGATGAAAATCAAATTGAGTATTCTGTGCAATCAGGCGTTTTTAAACAGGTGTGCCTTGACGCAGCTGTAAGTGCCAATAATCACCCTATTGCAATCAAGCCCAGTGCAAAAATTTGGAAGTTATCGATCGATGGTGTTAAACCAAGCAAAGTTCGCGACTACTGTTTTGCAAATAATTTGGCAGCGATTGGCTGGGGCAAGACTGGTGATATGTCGAGTGAAGAGCACAGTTCAGACGAACATGATTACTTTGAACAGCTCGGCGCATTGGCGAAGTCTTCGGTAATGGAGTTCTCCGGCCGTATGGCGGAAGGAGACATCGTAGTTTGTGTTAAGGGGCAATGGTCGATTCAAGCTGTTGGTGTGGTTTCTGGTGATTATCAATTCCGTAAGGAAGGTATCGAGGACCGTTCAGATTTTTGCCATGTTATGCCAGTCGACTGGTTGGCAACGGAGCTGGATGTGAACCTCTACGAGCTAAATGACAATACTCGACTAACACTAAAAACTTGCTATGAGCTAACACGATTTAGTTCCATTGAACTCTATGAAGTTTTAGAGAGATCGGGTGTTAAATTAAATAGCCATGAGCAAGTAGGTAGCAAACAACAAAATTACGCATTAGTTATCGATGAGATTAATCGAGGCAATATCTCAAAAGTATTTGGTGAGTTGATTACCTTGATTGAACATTCTAAGCGTAAAGGTCAGGACGAAGCGTTAGAGCTAACACTGCCATATTCTGGTAAGCCATTTTCGGTGCCGGATAATCTTTACATTATCGGTACAATGAACACCGCTGACCGTTCACTTGCCATGATGGATACCGCTCTGCGTCGTCGTTTTGATTTTGTAGAGATGATGCCAAAACCAGAGTTGCTTGCAGGGGTCGAAGTAAAGGGCATCAATTTACAGCGTCTGCTTGAAGTACTGAACCAACGAATTGAAATTCTGTATGACCGAGAACATACCCTAGGGCATGCTTTCTTTATGCCAGTTAAAAAACTGGTAGAAAAGGGGGAGCAAGGCCAGGCGTTCGGTGCTTTGGTTTCTATTTTCAAAAACAAGATCATTCCGCTTCTGGAAGAGTACTTCTTCGAAGATTGGAGCAAGATCCGCCTAGTGCTCGCTGACAATCAAAAGACGAATAATGAACCACAACAGTTTGTACTAGAACAAAAACAAAAAGCTGACGATTTGAAGAGTTTGTTTGGCAAGGGGCATAACTTGGATCAATACGGTCAGTCAGTAGTGAAATATACACTCGCTGGCAGCAGCGCACGTGTTTGGACAGACGCTGAAGCCTATGTTGGTATCTATAAACCGCGTGAAGAGGTGTTAACTAAGTCACCTGAGACTGAACCCGAAATAGACGTTGAGCTTTCGTAATGCACACCACTGTATTTGAATATGGTTATTTAACGTATGACAAAGCTGCGAGTGATGAACTTGGTGCAAAGACTATTTCGAAACGTGCATTCGAGTACTTAAAGGACGTGAGCTTAAGCGCTGGAGAATCTGATACCAATAAGTGTTTAGGTTTAACCAAGCATTTTGGCCATGAGTTGCTTCAAGTGAAAAACTACGCCGGTGTATTGTTCACACCGACAGGAGAGCATATTGAAGTTCTACCCAAAACAGGGCGTAAGTCGGTAACACACAACCAAGCGGTTTCAGAATCTCGTGAGATGCTGTTGATGATGCTACAGCATTTAGGCTCTTTTCGTTATGTGTCTTCTAACCAAGCTAATATCGCTACAAAGCAAATGCCATTGCTTGAGGCATTTATTAGTCAGTTTTTACAGTCGGTCAATACCTTGGTGAAGCGAGGGCTGAAAAGTGACTATGTCACACAAGAAGATAACCTCCACTATCAGAAGGGCAAGCTTCAAGTTTCTCAACAAATCAGACACAACATCGTCAATAAACACAAGTTTTATGTTGAATATGATGAGTATCTGATTAACCGGCCTGCAAATCGACTGATTAAAACGGCTCTGTTGAAATTAGGTAATTACACAAGGCTAGCGACCAACCAGAAGTTACTGTGTGAACTACAGTTTGCTTTTACAGATGTCCCAACGAGTCAGTCAGTGAAACAAGATATGAATGCGCTCAAAGTGGGCCGAGGGATGGTGGACTATCATTCGCCGATTTCTTGGGCCAAATTGATACTTGATGGTTTCTCTCCGCTGAGTATGAAAGGTGATAGCAGCGCGCTTTCCTTATTGTTCCCAATGGAAGCGGTGTTTGAAAGCTACGTAGCGTCTGTACTCAGAAAACAACTTTCTGATGAAGTGGAGCTTACCACCCAAGCATCATCAAAATATTTGGTTTCGCATAACGCTCGTAATCAGTTTCAACTTAAACCTGATTTGTTGATGAGCTTCCCAGATAACTCAAAATTGGTTCTCGATACGAAATGGAAGCTACTCGATCTAGGCGAACATAATTACGGGCTTTCTCAATCCGATCTCTATCAAATGTTTGCTTACGGGCATAAATATCTAAATGGTAAAGGTGACCTTTTGTTAATTTATCCCTCACATAGCGGTTTTGAACAGCCGATAGAATTTAGCTTTGATTTTAGTGAGTCGCTAAAGCTTTGGGTTGTTCCGTTTGTTATTTCACCAGATGGTAATTCTAAGGTTAGATGGCCAAAAGAATTCCCGGAATATGCGTCAGCTTCGTAAGCTTACGTACACCACATATCCGTTAAGTATCGTAAATTACCAATTAATAAAATAGGTTCGAATTGAGCGCATACAAAGGCGTCACACTAGGTCAGGATTGTTCATGGAAACATACAAAAACGTCCTCTCGTCAATTCTGAGTGCGAGAGAGTTAACCAAGCCCAATGCTCAACCAGTATATAGTTACAAAGTCACCGCTTTGGAGTTTGAGTCTCTCAAACAGTCGTTGATTGCTAGCGTCGAGAACAATGGCATTCACACCTATGCTAACCAGCCGACGAGGGAGTGGGCTGGGTGTTTTGTATTATATGCGGCGGAGTGGTGGCGAACTTCATTTCAAGGGGGGTGTGGGCTTGGGAACCTGTATTGGAGTCGTTAGGTTTACCCGCCAACGCGATTTCGCCTGCACAAAGAAGTGAGATGGTCGTTAAGGGTTTAAGTTTTTGGGGGAGAAAGGTCTTAAGTAATACTAAAGGACGCATGTTACTTGGCACGATAGCCGTTGAAGGAGGCTTGCCACAAACACTTATCCAAGACCCAAATAGTAAACTTGCCTATTATTTCGAACAAGTTATCCAAGATTATGGTCAGTTTGCTAATTCGCACTTAAGTGCAGAATCGGTAGCCAAAGCGCATGCGCACTACATTGCCGCATCATTCCGAGATGAAACTGTGTATAGCATTGTGGCGAAAGTTGCCGAATCCATTTACTACCTAGTTGATAAACATGGGTTAGATGAGCAAAGTGATCCTTTGTACTACTTGAACACAGTAGACGTGAATTGGTCGCAAAGTTTACCGTTAAACTTGGAGCCTGAAGCGGTACGAACATTATTGGGGAATGCGCTAGGCCTTGCGATTGAAGTTCAACGTCGTTTACCAAATTCGATTAAGATTATTCGTTCTTTACGTCAATCTTATTCTCAGTATGCTTCGATGTTGGAGATGTCTGGATCCGATGACGCGGGCCTACTTTCTGATGAAGCGTATCATTGGCACAACCAAATAGACATCACGCTCAAGTCTCGTCTCAATGCTAAATTCTTACAGCAGTTGTTTGGTAGTGTGAATTTGCCTGATCGTCTCAATTTGTTTGCGGTTGGTAGAAAGAGCCTTTTGTTAGCGAAAGCATTTAAACGAGGCACTGACTCAGAGCATTATTTGTTAGACGTTTACACCCGGTCTCTTCCTGCGGAGTGGTTTGATTGCGATATTCAGCTAAAAGCCACTGATGACCTTGGTAATGAATGGAACGCACCTGTATTAGGTGGCGCAGGGATTGATGCAAATGATCCTTGGGTATTCATACAATCCAATGATAAATGGTTACTCAAAGGCGCGGGAAGTGTCGCGTGTGAAGAAGTGAATGCTTTAGTTTCTGTACCTAGTCATTTTTCACATCCTAACCTTGAGCCTATCGGTAAGTTTAATGACCGAATTCTCTTCGATGTAACTTCACAAATTGGGTCTCAGTTTTACTTTGAAGAGTATTGTGTGTCGCTAGAACAGCAAAGTGAGCAATATATAGAATTCAATTTGGTTGGTCAGTCTGTCCCTTATCAAACTAATCCCAGTAAGTGCTTTTTAGGCGTACCTAACCTTGTTTCTATTGATGAAAATGGTCAAAAAACGGTAGTAGCGAGGAACCAACTGCGTTGGCGTAACACTGTGCTTGAACAATGGCAGACCATGGATACTGTACCTTTTGGTAAGGTCGATATTGCTCTGTTCGAAGACGATAAACCCATTAAGCGCTTTTCGGTGGGCTTATTACCAGATGATTTTGTGATTGATTTCCAATCAACCCACAAGGTTCAGATAGGACAAATCGGATTTTACTCCAATAAATCATTGCCATTTATTGCACTAAAGGATGCTGAACACGTTGAGGCTCTGCCGAGTTCAGTTCTATCTCATATTCAACAATCGAATAATGAAGCAAAACGTTCGTTAGATATGTTAAGCCATCAAGCTTACCCACCAGCACAAGTTGAAGTTGCGATGTGGTGGCAAGAGCAAGCTAAGTCATTATCGATAACTTTGCCTTTTCCCGCTAAAGGTATTTGTTTAATTAGCACTCAGGGAGAGGTCGTTCGCAACACCGAATCCATTTTGGTCGATAAGCTCAATCGTTATGAGCTATTTGGTTATGGTGTAAGTGATTCGCTAGAAGTGGAATTCAAGCTGCAGGCTAAGGATGTTTATGGTGCTCTTGCTAAATCCGCATATGTGAAGCGATCTTTACCCAAAGGTGGCTCCTTATCTATCGGCTTTTCCTTTGTAACATTCAAAGAGGATATAGAGTCTTTGTTTGCTTTATCCGCTTCGCTAGATGCAACAGTCAGGGTTTCTGTATTAGATAGTGCATACACTATTTTTAACTTCAATGTTAATGCTTACAGTAATGCACTTATTCCAAATAGAGCGCAAGGTACGATTGAATTCGAGTACGAGAATTTTACAGGCAACCTTTCTATGGTGCCGTTGGATAACCCTACCTTTGCTCCGATTACTTTAGCTAAGAGTGATGGGCAATGGCATTTCCCCGAAGAGAAGGCGACTCCAGGCGCATGGCTTATTTATGCTGATGAAAAAGATCAAGGTGTAAGACCTTTGATGTGGAGTAAAGATCTCGAACTACTCTCGTCGTCAAGCAATAAACTTGAAGAGGCCGCTTCTATAGGTGACAGTGCAGAACGTTTAGAACAGTTTACCGTCGTTTGTAGCCAATTGGCACTGGACTTTGATGCGCCAGAATGGGCATATATCAAAGCTCTGCTGGCATTTGATAGCGTTCCGCTCACTACATTTGATTTGTGGCGTGGTGCAATCGAGAAGCCAGAATTTATGCTTGCCATGCTGTTAAGCGCAAGCAAAAAAGAAGCAGAGCGAATTTGGCAGTTCAGTCATCAGTTTCCATTTTTATGGCACTCTATGAAAGCTCGCGATGCTATGTCGGTGGTGAGTGCTTTCTATGCCTCGCGTCTAGAGGTGTACGGCAGTGATTTCTCGGACATCATCTGCAATCAAATAGAATCGAAACTCGATGAGTTGGCCACTAGATATTCAGGGTTGCAAAGTCTAAAGGCTTTATTGCTGCACAAAATAGAGCTTAGACGAGAGAAACCTTCTCTTAACCCCGCCGCTTACATTCAGCAACTGTTCGATGCCCGAAATTCTTTGAATAACCAACATGATGAATCTCACTGGCCTTGTAATTTTTCAGACCACATAGTTAAGAGTTCAATTAAGGGCGTTGAACCACAACTAGCCGAAGTGTGCTTCACCACTAAAGAGCTTTACCGCAATAACGTAATGAATGCGCCTGTATTGCTTGCTTTGTCCACTTGTGGTGCAGCGTCGCTGAGAATGACACCTGAACTTGTACATGCAATGAGACAATACCATAACTTCGATCCGGACTACTTTGAGCAAGTATTCGCTCTTACACAAAAAATGATTTTCGGCCTAGTGAATAGCTAAAAGGTAAAATAAGTATGCAATATTTCGAATCTTTAGTTGACCAACTGACTAAACGCGCGGCGCGCGCTACTTTAGGGCAATTTGGTTTGCGCTCTAAGCCGTTACGTGAATTCTTATGGCAGTCGTTTTCTCAGTCTCCGGGTAAAGAGGGGCTTTTCTCGCTGACCCAGTATTTGAAGCAACCTTTGGTTGGAAACTACACCCTAAAAGTATGCAAGAACTGTCGGGAGTACTGCTCAATAGCTCAATTGTTAATGCCATGGCAAATCCACCGAAAGAGCTGAAAGAAGACTACCTTTTTGATAGCAGCTGGCCTCCATACTCTCATCAATATGAAGCATGGTCGCATTTACTAGCACCCGCTCCTAAGTCTGTAATCGTGAGTAGTGGTACAGGTTCTGGTAAGACAGAGTGTTTCTTGATTCCTATTCTGAATGACATTGTTGAACGCAACAGCAAACCCGATGGCGTTGAGGCTCTGTTTCTATACCCACTTAATGCGTTAATTAATAGCCAGCGAGAGCGCTTAACCGCGTGGACTCATCAACTGGGTGACCAGGTCAAGTTCTGTCTTTTTAATGGTGATACGGCAGAGTCTGTCAGTGCTGCTGAACGCGCAAAGCATCCGAATGAACAGCTATCTCGCAAGGAGCTGAGAGAGAGTCCCGCACAAATATTGGTGACCAACTCTACAATGCTGGAGTACATGCTGGTTCGTCAAAAAGATGCCAATATTTTGAACCGTTCGAACGGTAAGCTGCGTTGGATTGTGTTGGATGAAGCTCATACCTACATCGGTTCTCAAGCGGCCGAACTGTCATTGTTGTTAAGACGTGTGATGCATGGATTTGGTGTGACGCCAGATCAAGTGAGATTTGTGGCGACCTCTGCAACGATTGGTGGAAAGGACTCCGATGCAGACCTTAAAGCGTTTTTGGCTGATGTCGCTGGTGTCGATATCACTCAAGTGCACTTGGTAAAGGGCGAACGTGATATCAAGCCCTTGATTGAACGGGAGCAAATCAAGGCGATGGATCTTGAGAATGTTGCAAGTATTTCTGATGAAGCAGAACGCTACGATGTTCTACAAAGCTTACCGCCATTAAGAACGTTAAGACAGCGCCTCAGCTCAGAAGACAACAGAATGACACTGAGCGAAATTGCCAAGCTACTGTCCAGTACAGAAGAGCCTTTATCAGCAAAAGACTCTCTTCAGTGGCTTGATATATGTGCTTCGACAAAGAATGCCAAAGGGGATGCATATATTCCGTTTAGGCTCCATCTATTCCATAGAGTTGCTAGTGGGCTGTGGGCTTGTTCAAATTCAGATTGTTCGGCCAAATTAGGCACACCTTTAGATGCAGTGGATTGGCGTTTTGGTATGGTTCACATGTCACGACGTGAGACGTGTTCTTGTGGTTCGCCTGTGTTTGAAATGGTGAGTTGTAATGGGTGTGGTACGAGCTTATTGGCTGCGACCGAGAAAACGGATTCAGAAACCAGTCACACTCAGTTTCATTTAACAAAACCTGACTCATCGGTTGATGACTTTGCCTTAGACCTTGCCGGTGAAGAAGATCTCACATTCGAAGGTGATGAAGAAACTGCGGATGAATATGATCGTTTCGCTCTTATCTCTCCACTGAGCTTTGAAGAAACGGGTGAGTACTGGATAAACAACCAAAGAGATGTAAAAACCGCCAAGGTGCCGGGTACACACCTTATCCACCGCGTAGAGGGATATCGTAAGACTGATGGTGCGTTATCTCTCCGATGTCCATGTTGCCAGAACACGAAAGTGAAGAACTTCGAGTTCTATCGTCATTTCAGAAATGGTGCGCCGTTTATGTTGTCAACGGTGATTCCGACGCTACTAGAATATTGCCAAGACGGTAAGAAAGAGCAATTGCAAGGGCCTTGGAACGGTCGTCGCATGATCACTTTTACCGATAGCCGACAGGGCACAGCCCGCTTCTCCGCCAAGTCACAGCAGGATTCTGAAAGACAGTTTCTGCGCTCAACGATTTATCATTTGATTTTGGATAAAGCGCTGAGGTCGAGTGCAATAAATCCAGATGATGAAAAGAAGCTCAATAGACTCCAACGAATGCTTAAGATTGCAATAAGTATGGACGAACCAGAGGATATTGAGGCGATTGAGTGTGAAATTGCCCAACTTACAACAGGTAGCAACCCTGTAGTAGTGACTTGGCAAGAAGTTGAAGAATTCTTAGCTGAGCAAAAAGAAGTCCAGCTTTGGATCAAAAAATTCTATGAGCACTTCGATGATCGTATGGACATGGTAGCCAATCCGAAACTACTTGCTCGCTTATTGTTGCTAAGAGAGTTTAATAGCCGACCTAGAAGACAAAACACCCTCGAAACCATGGGGTTAGTCTGCATGGAGTATCCTGCGCTAGATAAAAAGGCGAGTTCAGCTCCTAGTGAATGGTTGAAATGTTTTGATAGTGTCGATGAAGCACGTCAAGAGTGGGTTAAATTTCTCACAGTTTGCGTGAACTTTCATGTAAGAAGTATGAAAGCGGTCAGGCTGACTGATGAACAGATTAACTGGATTGGAGCCAAATACTCTCCGACTTTCTTAGTCGGGCAAGATGAACCCACGCACATTCGGAATGTAGAGGCATGGCCTAAGATTAGGCGCAATGGTCCACGCCAACCAAGGTTAGCTAGGTTGGTAGCTACAGCGCTAAATTTAGAGTTAGAAGACGCGGATTCACGTCTCGATATTAATGAAATTTTACGCCAAGCATGGATGGCACTGCAATCTTCTGTTTTGACACCGAGCGGTGATGGCTATCGTTTAGAGCTTGAGCAACAAGTGAGCTTCTCTTTGATTGCAGAGAAACAGCAGTGCCCCCATACTCAAAAAATCATCGACAAGCCATTACTTGGGATAACGCCATATCTGAATTTAACGGCAGACCGCCGTGAACATTTGTGTAAGCCTATCTCTACTCCAGATTATCCGTATCCGTTTGGTCGTGATCCTGAAAGCGGAGAAACTGTTGCTCTAGCCAAAATCAGGGAGTGGCAAGAACAACCTGATTTAATTGATGTACGCAAAGAAAATGCTTGGTCTGATATTGCTGACCGTGTTGTAGAACGCACGCCTTACTTTAGGGTTGCGGAACATTCGGCGCAGTTAAAGGCAAGCCAGTTGCGTGAATATGAGAAAGAGTTCAAAGCTGGAAGAATTAACGTTTTAAGTTGTTCTACAACTATGGAGATGGGTGTAGATATTGGTGGTATTTCAGTTGTGGCGATGAATAACGCTCCGCCAAACCCAGCCAACTATTTGCAGCGTGCTGGTCGTGCTGGTCGCCGTGGGGAAAGCAAATCAATTGCGCTTACATTGTGTAAATCTACACCGCATGGCGAGCATATCTTCTCGAATACTCGTTGGGCATTCGATACAGAAATCAAAGTCCCTAACGTATCTTTATCAAGTGATTATATTGTGCGTCGTCATGTGAATTCACTACTACTTTCAACATTTTTGAATCACGTTGTGAAGTCAGAGAACTCGTTGAAGCTTAATTGCGGAAACTTCTTTAAATCCGTACATGAGTCGACGTCTTCTCAAGCTGAGGATTTTGTTGACTGGTGTATCAATGGGGCATTGGACCTGGTTCAAGATGGGTTGGATACGTTGTTGCGGCGTACATCTCTTGATGCCACATCGCGTATCGAAATACTTGATGTTTCTTCTCAGCGTATGCAGGACATTGTCGAACAGTGGTCCTCAGAGCATCAATTGCTACAAAACCAAGCAAAAAGCTTGGAAGAAGACCAAGACTCCTTGTCGACTGCTCAAGCTGCAGTCGAAAGTCAAATTCAGCGTTTAGAAGGCGAGTTCTTACTTTCAGAGTTAGCTCGTAGAGGCTTTTTACCGGGATATGGTTTCCCGACAGATGTCGTATCTTTCAACACAGACCATGCCAAAGCGATCGAAAGGCGTCAGCGCTATATCAAAATGAAGCAAGACCAAATCGACGATAAAACATCACGTAAAGACAATCTATATAGTTCTGGCGGTTTTCCGTCTCGAGACCTATCGGTTGCTATCCGCGACTATGCTCCGGGTAATGATATCGTGATTGATGGACGTGTTTATCAGTCTAAGGGGGTGTTGCTGAATTGGCATAGTCCAGCATCTGTTGACCAAGTAAAAGAGATACAGGCGTTAAGGTGGGCATGGCGTTGTGATAAGTGTGGTGCCAGCAATACATCTTCGTTGAGACCGGAGCAGTGCGACTGCTGTGGCAATGAGTTTTCGCTGAGCGAAGAAAAAACCAAAGACCGTATTCACCCATATATTCAGCCTGCGAGCTTTGCCGTTGATATTAGAGATGAACCCCATAACGATATATCTCGATTGAATCATGTGCCCTTCAACGACCCATGGGTAACGGTGGATGGCTCTGATTGGAATGAAGTTAGTGTTAACCCAGGGGCGTCCTACCGATCAAGCCACAGCGGTCATGTTTATTACTACAGCGCTGGCCCTGTCAATAAGGGGTATGCGCTTTGCTTGGAATGTGGCCGTATGGAAGCGATGCCCGAAGGCGGAAATAAGTCGCCGAAAGAGGTATTGATGGGACATACTCCTCTACGAGGTGGTAAAGGGCATTTAACGAGTTCGAGCGAAGTCCTGTGCGTTGGAAATGACCGAGAATTTACGGTCAAAGGTCCTCTTAAATTGGGTCATAGCACTTATACCGATGTATTCGAATTATTGTTGTTTGATGAGTCTGGGCAGCCATTAACGAATAGATGTATTGCGCGCTCAGTAGCTGTGTTGATGCGGAATCAGTTGGCAGAAAAACTGGGCATTAATAACGATGAAATTGGCTGTACAACCAAACCAGTGAATCATGAAGGACGAGAAGTGCAAGCGATCGTACTATTTGACCATGCAGCTGGTGGTGCTGGCTTCTCAATCCAAGCTTCGGATTATGTTATTGAGCTACTGAAAGGGGCTAAGAAAGTAGCGTCAAGCTGTCAATGTGACAAAGCGTGCCATCGTTGTTTGGTTGATTATTCGACTCAACATGTTCTTGATTTACTTGATAGACGTAAGGTTGCCACATACTTAAGTCGTGGTTTTTTCAATAACCTTAGTCTTCCGGCCGAGTATGAATTGTTTGACCACCACAATAGACGCGAATTACGTCCACTAATGATCGCGATTGAGAAAACATTGGCGAAGCAGGATAACTCGGAGCTCTATGTAGAGCTGCCTATAAACCAATTGAGTGATTTAGGTAGTTGGCCGCTATATCACGCATTTAGTCGTTGGGTTTCAGAGCGCAAAGTACACTTGATACTGACAGAAAGTCAGACTCAAGATCTATCTTTGGAACAAAAAATCACGCTGTCTTGGTATCAGAATCATCCTAATGTAAGGCTGATGAGCAAAGAGCTAAATAGTCAGACTGAACATCGAGTTTTGGCTTGTGTGGCTAATGACTCATATTGCTACCAGTGGGGGTATCGTAACGACGATCATAAAACCTTAGTAATTGGAATGGGGTCGCTAGGTACGCTGACGGACTTTGATCTAACGCGTTTACACCAGAGTTCTGATGTAGAGAAGATAGTTATCGACAGTGAATTAAATGGGAAGGCCTCTGAGTTCGGTTTTAAGTTTTGGTCTTATGTGTTTAAGCGTTCTCCTGCTTTGATGGCGCTGATGAAGGAGCAAGTCCTCGAAACCGCGACGTATTCTGACCGTTATCTCGCGGCGACTTTACCTTTCTCCCTCTGCTTTAATACCCTCAAGTTTTTAGGCGAGCATTATAAAAGCTGCCAAATAGAAATTCGTACCGGGGAGCTAAGTCGAGGTTATAAACCTGCAACGGTGCAAGATAACTTTTTTGATGATTATTCGCGCGACAAGGTGGCCACTTTAGCTATTGAGAGCTCAGAGGCCAATATGAGGTTCAAAACCGCGTCTAAGTACAAGCTGCCGCACTCAAGAACACTGGTTCTATCTTTTGATAATGGCAAGCAAGTAACACTATGGCTTGATCAGGGGTTTGGTTATTGGTTTGCAGACAAAAGAATGGCAGAAAACCATTTACCGTATGATTTGAGTAACGAAGAACACGCGAAAATTATAGAGGAAGGGCGCTCTCTAGTATCTTCAGGCAATTTTCCAACAGATGTCTTTGTGTCGTTTGCTTAGGCTTGAACCCTAACGAAAGGCCAGTTCACCAATGTATGCGGCTCTTTTCGAGAAGTCTCTAACGCTCAAAAGGGCACTATGTGCCCATTTCTTTATGACTGATGACAAGCGATGTTGACGTCTTCACTGCCTGCTTGGTTGAAAAAGTACAGCCGTTTGCCATCCACTTCATACCTTAAATCGGATTTATAGCCGACTATGCTGTCTTTATCTCTGATATAGAACGGAGCGTGTTTCGGCTTTAGATTCCAATCAATGCGTGTAAACGTCTGCTTAAGCCGATTGCCACTGGTTTCGTTGTCAGCGGTTAATATCAATTCATACGGCTCTTCCATGCCATCTGAGTGAACCAACACGCCAGTTTGAAAATAGGTCACTTTCTCTTCTGAATTGAAATACATACTCGTGATTTCAGTCACTTTTTTAAACTGGCGGTAGGTCTCAGAGGTAAAGCCAGACTTGGATTCAGAGCACATCCAACGTGTCCCCGTAAAATCATAACTCGCAAACTTCCACTGATAAATCACGCTTGAGATAAGGATGAGTACCAATCCCGCTACGGTCAATCGCATGCTACCTCCGGATTATCAAAGGCCATCATAATCGACTCTGTCAGTGTTAGATTCGTGACATTAAAATGCTGGAACACATGTGAATCAGAGCTGACTTTAGAGGCCAGCCTAACGGTCATGGCAATCACATCAGGCTCATAAATAGAAGGGAAAATCCGTATAAAGGCGTCCACCGGGCAGTCAGTGAATGGCGTCTTACTCAGTTGCTCTCTCAACAATGCCGTGTCGATACTAGCGTTGGTTGCATCCATTAGGTAAAACGCTGGCTCTCCCTGTTTGAGTTGCACATATTGAGAAGGGTCAGTAAACGGTGAACGTGGCTTAAAAGGTTGAAAAATATAAGTCGCGGCAATCATCACCATCAAAGCCGCGGCCAACAAGTAGCTGGCTTTGCCGTTTGACCTAGGCTTTGGCAAACCAACAACCTGCCTTTGTGGCGGCGTCGCAGGGGTTGGTTGGGCATCCGCCGCCTCATTTGTTGTGTGATCAGTCGTTGGTTGCTCAACTACTTTGGCTTCCACATCAAGAAAATAACCCACTTTGCTGATGGTCTGAATGTGGATGCCTTCGGCGTTTAGTGCAACAAAATGGCGACGTAGTCCAGAGATCACGTTGGTTAACGCTTGGTCTGTGACAATCGTCCCGCCCCAGCAATTCTCGAACAGTTCTTCTCTCGATGCCGGGGCGTTTTTGAGTAATAAATACATCAAAACATCAAACGGCAATGGTCTGAGTACCAGCTTATCGCCGCTGTCGTTCGACAAGGTTCGAGTTGCACATTCTAGTTTTAGTGAAGAGAACAGAATGGTTTTCATTGAATCGCTACCCCTTGCCATTTAGCCGTAACCACTCGCCAAAGCGTGTGTGCTAAAACCTATATCATAGTGGTAAATCATTTAAGGAGCGGCACATTCTACTGTGCTGTTTTTAGAAATCAAGATTGTAATTAAGGTTGTATTTTCAATAAATTCCATTTAAAACAATGGCTTGAAAAAATATATAAAAATATAAATGGCACAATTTTATAATGTGAGTTTTTTATTTGAATTTTCTTTAGCCTAAAAATCTCATTTTTATAGAGTCAGCAGCGAAAACAACCTCATTGATATCGAGACTCTAAACAATGAAAAAACTCCTTTTAGTTACTGCTCTTTTCTCTAGTGTTGCATCTGCAAACGTTCACAGCGGTTTTTACCTAGGTGCTGGTGTCGGCACCACAGACTTTGATGATGATGGATACTTTAGTGACACCAATCTGCCTATTTCAACGGATTCGGATAACTCATACAAAATCATCGCGGGTTACCAGTTCAACCGTATTGTTAGCTTAGAAACCCAATTCACCCGCTATGGGGATACGAACGTTAAAATACACACGCCAAGCGAGACTATCAGCGGGAAGATCGAACATAAAAGCTATACGGTGGCAGCCAACTTAGGCTACACGTTTGATAGCGGTGTTCGACCATTTGCGATTGTCGGGCTTGGCTCAATGGATTATACGGAGGGCAGCTTTTCTGATGATGGCAGTATAGTCCGTTTAGGCCTAGGTCTAGAATATACTCCGCCACAGCTTCAAGGCTTATCGCTACGTTCAGCCTATGAAGTAGACCACTACGAGATTGAGACTCGAGATATGCTTTTCTCCAAAACGTATGAGCAGTCTGTTGGTGCTTGGTACGTGGCAGCCACTTACAAGTTCTAACCCATGGCGAGGTATCTACCTCGCCATTTTTCTATCTTGGCTAAACCGAACGACGCGGTAGTGCTGAGAACAGCCAAGCGCTACCCACACTCCCCAACTACTCACTCGCTATACCCTGTAGTGTCATCCCGCTCTCTAGAAAAGCCTAAGCTTGGGAACTTATATAGGATTACTCACTACCTCGGCCAATGCATTCGTGAACTTTTGCACTACTGAAGCAATGAGAGGCCAATGAGAACTCGTCGAGTCAATCAAGCGCTTTTTGGAAAATAGTTTGCGGCGAATATCACAAAAGCAAACTAAAGTTCAAAGCCTCAAATGGGCAAATGCACGGGTCAAAGCGTCAAAGTGAAGGGCGAATTTGGGTATATGGTTGACTAAGCTCTATTTTAACTAGGCAGAATGCGGTAAAAGGCTGTCATTTCAACATTAGATAAGCCTACCTCTCACCGTTATAGTCATATGAGTTTCTGTTGATATTGGGTTTTGATTATGAATGTTTTTTCTACTGATGCTTCAACGCTAAAGCATCCCCCTTGCGTTGCCAAGATAAAAGAAATTCACTCAGAGGGCAAGCAAGTGAGAGTTGAAATTCGTGGTAAGGCATGCGAGCAACCTACCTGGGCGGTGTTGGGCAAGCTTTTCACTTGTGCAGAGCTTCATTTGGCGATAGATAACCAGCTCGATTGCCTCATAGAGTTTGTTGACGATGACCCGAGCATTCCGAGTCTGACCGATATTTACTTCTCCTTGCTGGGGCAAGAAGAGATCATCATCAAAGCGGAACGGATGATTCTCGAAGGGAAGCAGGAATTGACGGTGATGTCCGGCGAGACTGAAACCAAATACAGTGACAATGATGGGCGCATTACGACCAAGGCGACACATATCACGAGCCAAGCTGAGAAAGTCAACAGGATCAGAGGTTCAAAAATCGAACTGAACTGACCGAGCTTAACAAGGAGTTGATATGCCAGTGACCATCAATGCGAACGGGTTGAGCATCGTTCATAAAGGCTCTGGCGGTGAGGCGAATGCCACATTGCCCGACGTTTGCCTGACCACCGTCGGCCCTGCTGTGGTTCCTATCCCTTATGGCAACAATGCCAAGTCGGCAGATTTGGTCGATGGCACCACAACGGTAACAGCAGACGGCGGCAACAGTATTGCGTTAAAGAGCAGTAAGTTCGCTAAGAGTACTGGTGATGCCGGTGGGGACAAAAAAGGCGTGGCATCGGGTACGATTGAATCCGAAGCCGAATTCATTTCCGCTTCACCGAATGTCATTATCGAGGGTAAGGGAGTGGCTAGGCTGTCTGACCAAATGACGATGAACAAGGGCAACACCATGTGCCTAGGTGGCGTTCAAAACCCGTCAGTCACGGTTACCGAAGATGAAGAAGGCACTTACACCGTCTACGTTAAGGCCAGATACCCTGATGGCGTGCTGCTTAAAAATGCCGATTTTGATATCACCGATGTTTCTGGCGGTGTATTGGCGCCCGGTCATTTTGCGGCATCTGGAAAAAGCAAAGTGTCTGGCTTAAAGCCCGGTCAAATCCAAATCCTTGTCAAAGAAAGTACCGACGAGTTTATCCCTAAGCCAGTTCGTATCACCAACCCTCATTATGTCTCAGACTACAGCGATGCTGACTTTTTTGATAGGTCCGCTGGGGGCCAACAAACCTTCTGGCAGCCAAAGCGTATTGCTCCGCCCGTAGAAGGTTGGGGGTTTATGGGGCCAAGTCTCACGGCTGATCGATACTTTGCCGATATTGTGAAGTTAGAAGTTAAAACCCATTTCAAAAAGCATCATCCAGAATTTAAGTTTGATGACCTGGCGGAATCGATTATCGCAGGCATTGAAAGCATGTCTGACGAGAGTATGGACAGCGTCATCTCGTTTGGCTTGCCGATGATGATGGAAGCAGGCGAAATTCTCTCTGTCCTATATCGTTTACCTAAGCATGAAACGGCCGACCGTATGCTGGCCTACATGCGAGCACGTGGTAAAGGTAACCCGCAAACCTATTTGAAGGAATTCGACTGGAGCGGCGCGCAAAAAACCGTCGGGGGGATCTAGAAGCCTTACTTAAGAAAATTAAAGGCCGAGTTGAGTCTCTCAGCGCAGAAGCTGGCAAACTGAACTACGTATATTTGACGTCGGACGTTTTTGATAAGCACATCAGTACCATTAACACCTATGCTAAAAAACTCACTGATAACCTTTCTAGCGCCTTTAAACGATTAAAATCAAAATCTGACCTTCTATTGAGCGATGTGTCGGAAGTGTCAGTGATACAGGCTGCCGACAACGTCTACTCTGCGGAAGCAGGAACGATTGAAGCGGTGGTTAATGCGATACAGAAAATAGATCTAGAGGAGCAGAAGTGGATTAAGGTTCGTGCAATATATTCCGATCGTTGGCAGACACCTATCTATGCGCAAAACCTCAAAATAACCACTAACTCGGTGGTGCATAAAGAGAACGCCTCGCTCAATGCATTTCCTTTGAATAGTACAGAATCTGAAACCATAGATTTGGCTGTCGAAACCAATCAAGTTGAAGGTGGCGTAGCGGTATTTGACACATTAAAACCTACCACAGATATGGTGACTGCAGAGTTCGTAGGTGAGCCTGGTATTGAGGAACAAATAGTCAATATCCAAAACAGCGTTGAGGCAACACTTGATGGTGCATACAACGCACTTGTTGAGGATATGAAAGGGTTCCAACAACAATGGGATGAAGAAAGCTACTGGACTTTAGGTGATGGTGTGATTGACGGTGCCCAAGCTTGGGGCGCTGATATTGTTGATATGTTGTCTCCTAGTTTTTGGGGAGACGCTGCAACCACTATCTCAGATTTATCTTCTTCTGCTGTCGATAAATTGGCGATTTATTCAGTCGATCAGTTCAATTCCATCACCAAGGCAATACTTAATGAGAAGGGGCAACTTATAAACCCGACTTGGGTATTGGACACATTAGGAAGAGAGTTTGGATCATTCCAAAACAGTGTTTTTGAATCTGTCGATGAAGCGATAGAAGATGTCAGTAAGCTGTACGCGGAAAGCCAAGATGTGGTGCGAAAGTTAGAGTGTATTGCTAAGCATCGACAGGCGATTCTAGAACTGCCACAGAGAATCTCTAATGGTGATGTCGATGCGGTCGAAACCTTTGTAGACACGGTGTTGATGGAGCTTGACCCTGATTGGGCACAGGAAATAAAGAGCCATGAGCAGTTCCCTAATGCATTGGCAATCATAGAAGACCACGACACGATTCTGACTTATGTGACTTATCTGTCTTTAATGCTTGAGGCTATTCCACCTAATTTCTATTTCTACTACGGCGGTAAAGCGGGTACCTATTTGATCCTTGAACTGATTCTCACCGTTGTGCTGGCTATTTGTACGTTAGGCACAGGAGTAGCGGCTCGTATCGCGACACTAGTAGCACGTTTTGCGGGAGGGGCTAAGAAGGTCAAGGGAATAAGAAATGCGGCCAAAGCATTGGATTCATTTATTAAGGCTGTGGAAAGCTTGATCAATGTACTGTCTGATTATCAGGAGCTAGCGAAAAAACTGGTTAAACGCCCACTTGGAAAATTTAAAGGCAAGCCCGTTACAACCATGACTGCGAAAAAGAAAGCGGTGAAACGAGATGCAAGCTGTAGGCTTTGTCATTCCAACCAACATAAAACGCCGCGTTTTAAATTTGGTGAGTTAGAGTATATTTAAGGTGCAAAATGGGATATAGAGAATCAGTATTGGATTCGGCTGTAGAAGATCCAAATCATCCAATAAACCACGGTTTTCAAATGCAGGTACACCACCTTTTATCAAAGGCAGGTGTTAAAAAAACAGGCAAGGGTCCAAAATTGAAGTCTTACGGTTATGATATTAATTTGCCGGGTAATTTAGTCGCTTTACCTTGCACTTTGGAAGGCGCGTGTCATTTACAAGTTCAACTACATAGAGGTGATCACCCTGCTGTTATTGATACCAATGATAATGATAAGGAACACCCTAAGAGTTACCACATAGAAGTAACCGAGTTAGTAAAAGAGGCTTATAAGACCATAAGTAAACGTTGTGAAAAGCAGGATAACCCTGGTATTCAGCGCTATATGGATTACCACAGTTTGCTGATATTACGTAAGGTTCGTAGCTTTGAGTTGCCCTTAAGTAAAGTTGCCAATGCCTTTAAGCGTGGCGGGGTGGGGTGTTTGGGCGCCACAACAGTGCCAGAGCTATGGTTAAAGTTAAAGGCTAGCCCAAAAGAGTGTACATGCAATGGAAGAAAACATGATAAATTTAGTTCTTTCATAGAGATACCCTATAACCTAGAACGAGGAAAATAACTTTGAGTACGTTGAATATTTATGATGAATCTTACTATATTATATTTCCAGACTATGAATTTGAGGACTATGACAATGACCTCACCCCAACTCAATATACCGCCAACACTAATTGGGACTTTGAAAAGCTTAACTTTGGTATAAAGCCACTTACCTTTGTCTCCGATAATGATAATTTGGACTTTTTGCAGCAAGATTACGCTCTAGCATTTAACGTTCCGAACTTTGTCGTCACAAACAAACTCAAAGAGCTGCTGGAAGATGGCCTTTACGGCAGTCAGTTTTTTCCAGCAATTATTCAAGATGAGAACAATAATGCGGTTGAAGGCCTCTGGGCACTGAATACTTTTGATGACTTAGATTGTATCGATCTAAAAAGAAGTCAATTCTATATGCCAAGTGATGGAAGTAAGGACATTGATGGGTTTGCTATTAAACCAGATATGGATAATTACCGACTTCGAGAAGATGTGCTGGATGCTATTCCAGAAAACGAACGTTTAATTTTTCAGCTCGGAAATACATCAAGAGGAAAAATCTTTTTTCATCAAAAAGTCGTCGATATTTTTAAAAGATACGATGTTAAAGGCATAAAATTCTTTAAAGTCAGTGAATTTGAGTATGGGGACCAACATTAAAAATTCGTGACCCAAAAGACAACTAATATTATTGAGCTTGATATGAGATGCTCCAGAGCGTTAGATATACGTCTCACCCAATGAGGAAGCAGGGTGAGAGCATACTAACTTAATCGTTCAATCCGCAAACATATTGGTCGATTTTCAAACTGAGGAGTTTGTATTTTCTCGGCAGTTTTCGGGAAATTCGACTTAGATTTTAAGCTCGAATACAGCTTGATTAAGAAGTGAGCGAAGTGTGATCCCGCCCTGCCTAAGGTAGTACGATGAGTCAAGGCGATATTGTATTTAAAAGCCACGGTGAAGATTAATAAGTCACCTAGCAAGAGGAAAATAACTTTGAGTGCGTTGAATATTTACGATGAGTCTTATTATATTATATTTCCCGATGATGATTTTGAAGAATATGATAATGACCTCACCCCAACTCAATATACCGCCAACACTCATTGGTATTTTGAAAAGCTGAACTTTGGTATAAAGCCACTTACCTTTGTCTCTGATAATGAGAATTTGGATTTTTGCTGCAAGATTACGCGATAGCATTTAACGTTCCGAACTTTGTCGTCACAACCAAACTCAAAGAACTGCTCGAAGATGGCCTTTATGGCAGTCAGTTTTTTCCAGCAATTATTCAAGATGAGAACAATAATGCGGTTGAAGGCCTCTGGGCACTGAATACTTTTGATGACTTAGACTGTGTAGATTTTAAAAGAAGTCAATATTTTATGCCAGGGGATGGAACCAAGGAAATTGATGGGTTTACTATTAAACCAGATATGGATAACTATCGATTTAGAGAAGATGTGTTCGATGCCATACCAGAAGATGAACGCTTAATTTTTCAAGTGGGAAATACAACAACCGGAGAAATTTTTGTTCATCAAAAAGTCGTCGATATTTTTAAAAAGTATGATGTTAAAGGTATTCGGTTCTTTAAAACGAGTGAGTATCATGTCGGCGATGAGTTCAACGTTTTTTAAGCGGTATGCTTGCTTAATAAGGTGTCACCCACTTACTTTAGCATCAAGAGTTGGGCGTTTATTCTTTTAGAAGTTCAGTTACATCGTGGGAATCACACATCCTCCTCAAATGATGACGATGATGAGCACGACGAGCCGTATCACGCCCATGCAACAAGGTTGATGATAAAGGCCATGGAATTAATTGAGAAGAATTGTGAAGAAGGTAACTCAAAAAAGGTCCAAAATTGCTTAGATAAAAAAAGTAGCACGATACTAGGAGACATTAAAACGTATCGTATTAGGTTGACTAGAGTACATAGATATTTTAAAAGTGGTGAGGTGGGGTGTAACGGGTTAGGGAAAAAAGCAGGTAAGTTTAGTATTGACGATTTAGTTGATTCAAATGATGTTAACACCCACTGTTGTGATAGAAATCATACCGAATTTAAGTTTTTTAAAAAAGAAAATATGACTTAGAAGTTGGAAAGTAGAATGAAATACGATCAAGACTACTACATTATGAGCCCAGACTATGACGTTGCAGGGTATTCTGTAATACCTTCTGCTTCAACCGGTCTACGTAGGTTTCATTACCGTGAACTTGTCTATGGTGAGCCTGCATTGAGGTTTAGTACCAAGAATAGCCAAAAGTTATATGATGATGTGGAAATGTTATTCTGCACGCCTAGCTTTATTATATCTGAAGATCTAAAAGAGGTTTTTGATGACGGCGTTTATGGCGGAAAACTGTATCCGGCAATAATAAACAACACTAAACATAATTACTTTCTAATTAATATATATAAAGCTCTCGATTGTTGGGATAGAAATCGCTCAGTTTATGAGCATGATGATCCTGATGATGAACCACATGTTATAAAATACAGCCTTAATGATGCTGTTCTCGATGAAATTCCAGAGTCAGAGAGATTGGTCTTTAAGATGGGGGAGATGATTTAGCTCCGATAGTTGTACATAAAAAAATTAAGAGGAAACTGGAGAGAAAAATTCCTTATCTCAAATTCTATTCCATTGAAAGTTATCAACTTGGGGATGAGTACTAAAGAATATAATGGTTTTCTGATTCATTTATCGCAGAACACCAAAACCATAACATGGATAACTAAGGTAGTACGATGATTCAAGGCGATATTGTATTTAAAAGCCACGGTGAAGATTAATAAGTCACCTAGCAAGAGGAAAATAATTTTGAGTGCGTTGAATATTTACGATGAGTCTTATTATATTATATTCCCGGATTATGAATTTGAGGACTATGACAATGACCTCACCCCAACTCAATATACCGCCAATACTCATTGGAAGTTTGAAAAGCTGACCTTTGGTATAAAGCCACTTACCTTTGTCTCCGATAATGATAATTTGGACTTTTTGCAGCAAGATTACGCTCTAGCATTTAACGTAAAGAACTTTGTCGTCACAACCAAACTTAAAGAACTTCTGGAAGATGGCCTTTACGGCAGTCAGTTTTTTCCAGCAATTATTCCAGATGAGAACAATAATTCGGTTGAAGGCCTCTGGGCACTGAATACTTTTGATGACTTAGACTGTGTTGATCTAAAAAGAAGTCAATTTTATATGCCAGGTGATGGGACCACAGAAATTGATGGCTTTACAATTAGCCCTCATATGAGTAATTACCGATTTCGAGAAGATGTGTTCGATGCGATTCCAGAAAACGAACGCTTAATTTTTCAATTGGGAAATACAACAACCGGAGAAATTTTTGTTCATCAAAAAGTCGTCGATATTTTTAAAAAGCATAATGTTAAAGGTATTCGGTTCTTTAAAGCGAGTGAGTATCATGTCGGTGATGAGTTCTAAAATAGCAGCACTGCATTTTTTCTGAAAGGTTAAATTACCCAAGATAGAACAATGAGCCAATATAACCATCAATCCTGCTTGAGCAAGACATACCAACCAGATGGATCTATCGATTTCGACAATACTTGGACGTTTGAGAGAGGCATATGAATAACTACGAAGATATTTACTACATTGCTAAAACGGTTGCTTTTCAAGAAAACTTTCTAGAACTCCAAGCAACAAAAAATACAGGAGTACGCAATCATACTTATAAAAAGCTTGATTTTGGTGACGGTCCGGTTTTTTTTGAAAATGGCTTTAAAGGTTTAGTCCCTTTCAATCTGACAGACGGTCAATTTGATGGACTCTACCCAGTGGTGTCCTTGAAAGTCGCGTCTGTTATTCGATATCACAATATTGATGGTTTCCAGCTCTTTCCCGCGGTGATTATTGGTGATGATGGTAAGTGGCATAAGGATTTTTACTTTTTTAACTTTTACTCTCCTTTAGACTGTGTTGATTTTGAAAATAGTGATGTCCGTGAATATAAGCCCAATGCTAGATACAATGAGGTGATAAGTTACAAACTGCGGAGCGATGTGCTGGATGGTATCCCAGAAGAAAACCGCCTGATGATCAAACTGGCTCGTGTCCAAGGTGGCGCCTTGATTTTCCACAAAAAAATAGTCGATGCATTAGCCCGCTTCGACGTTGAAGCTTTCCAGTTTTTTAAACTCAGTGAATACGAACTGGACATGGAATATCGCATGGGTTAAGTGGACTCACATTGATTGAGCATATTTAGCAAAAGGGATAATGAGGGAGCACACAAAATGCTCCCTATTTTAATCTTTAGGCTTGGAGTCTCTCACTTGGTATTTGTGTTAGTTGAAGTCAGGGGCCTGTCCTGATAACGGATAACGATTGCTGCTGTTAATCATAGATACTGCTATAGATTTTCCACAAAACTGGGATTTGAAGAGAAAAATATGAAAAACTACGAGCAAGAGTACTTTATTTTAAAAAGAGTCCCTTACCGTGAAAAGTTTCTGTCACTGCGAGCAACGTTAGATACAGGAAGAAGAAATCATACGTACGAGCGGTTAGATTACGGTGATGGTCCTGTTTTTTTTGAAAATGGCTTTAAAGGCGAAGTCCCTTTCTACCTGACAGACGGTCAATTTGATGGAATCTATCCAGTGGTGTCCTTGAAAGTCGCGTCTGTTATTCGAGAGTACAATATTGATGGTTTCCAGCTCTTTCCCGCGGTGATTATTGGTGATGATGGCAAGTGGCATGAGGAATTTTACTTTTTTAACTTTTACGCTCCTTTAGACTGTGTCGATTTTGAAAATAGTGATGTCGATGAGTATGAGCCCAATGCTAGATACAATGAGGTGATAAGTTACAAACTGCGGAGCGATGTGCTGGATGGTATACCAGAAGAAAACCGCCTAATTATCAAACTGGCTCGTGTCGAAGGTGGTGCACTGATTTTCCACCAAAAAATAGTCAATGCATTAGCCCGCTTCGATGTTGAAGCTTTCCAGTTTTTCAAACTCAGTGAATACGAACTGGGCATGGAATATCGAATGGGTTCCTGAGATAACAATATGAAAAACTATGAAGAACAATATTTCCAAGTATTTGATACGCCATTTAAAGAAGATGCTTTTTCTCTAAAACCATCTCTAGAGACGGGTAGGAGGCGGTACACATTTACCAAACTAGACTTTGGTGATGGGCCCATTACCTTTGTAAACTCAGATAAAGGTGATATCCCGTTTGTATTAAGTAATTTCTTTCTTCATGGTTTTTTTCCTATAGTATCGAAGGAAATCGCTGATGTATTAAAAGGTTATGATATCGATGGTTTTCAACTTTTTCCAACCGTGTTGATTGATGATGATGATAAATGGAACGAAGATTTCTTCTTTTTTAACCTTTATCAAGAACTTGATTTCGTTGACTTTGAAAATAGTGAGATACAAGATTTCGAACCAGGTGACACGAGATATGATGTGGTTCGGTATAAATTTAAAGACGATGTTCTAAATGCTATTCCACTGGAAGAAAGACTAATAATTCGTCCTAAAAATGTTTGGGGTAGAGGTGTCTTTATTCATGAAAGCATCGTATCTAAAATAGAAAAATCTATTGAAAAGAGCTCTTTTCGATTTCTAAGAATGAGTGATTATAAATTAGGTGATGAGTTTAAGCCGTAGGCATATGAATAACTACGAAGATATCTACTACATTTCTAAAACGGTTGCTTTTCAAGAAAATTTTTTAGAACTCAAAGCAACAAAAAATACAGGAGTACGCAATCATACTTATGAAAAGCTTGATTATGGTGACGGTCCGGTTTTTTTTGAAAATGGCTTTAAAGGCGAAGTCCCTTTCTACCTGACAGACGGTCAATTTGATGGAATCTATCCAGTGGTGTCCTTGAAAGTCGCGTCTGTTATTCGAGAGTACAATATTGATGGTTTCCAGCTCTTTCCCGCGGTGATTATTGGTGATGATGGTAAGTGGCATAAGGAATTTTACTTTTTTAACTTTTACGCTCCTTTAGACTGTGTCGATTTTGAAAATAGTGATGTCGATGAGTATGAGCCCAATGCTAGATACAATGAGGTGATAAGTTACAAACTGCGGGGCGATGTGCTGGATGGTATACCAGAGGAAAACCGCCTAATTATCAAACTGGCTCGTGTCGAAGGTGGTGCCTTGATTTTCCACCAAAAAATAGTCGATGCATTAGCCCACTTCGATGTTGAAGCTTTCCAGTTTTTCAAACTCAGTGAATACGAACTGGGCATGGAATATCGCACGGGTTAACGGGAGCCTGTGGTTGGGAAACGCTACAGACACAGGGTGCAACAACAAACGTCAAGGTGATTGATTATCCTGAGATAACAATATGCAAAACTATGAACAACAATACTACAAAGTGTTTGAAGTCCCATGCCGGAAAACTTACCTGCGTTTAAAGGCATCACAAGATGCGGGTCGCCGTCGTTATAGCTTCACTCAATTAGATTTTGGCGATGGGCCCATATTCTTTACCAATGCAGATAAAGGCGAAATGCCATTCACAGTTAGTGATTTTTTACTGCATGGTTTTTTCCCTGTGGTTTCTAAGAAAATTGCCGAAATAATAATGCCTTACCCCATTAATGGTTTTCAGTTGTTTCCAGCGGTTTTGATTGGTGATGACGAGAAGTGGCATGAAGATTTTTTCTTCTTTAATGCTTATGACAACCTCGACTGTATAGACTTTGATCGCAGTGAAATACTTGATTATTCGCCAGAAGACAGTCGGCATGAAATCATCCGATACCAATTAAAGAATGACGTGTTAGATGCGATTCCATTAGAAAATCGTCTGATTGTACGCCCAAGCAAAGTCGCTGGCGGTGGTTTATTTATTCATGAAAATCTAGTAACGCAAATTAGTCGCTACATAGACCCTGATGCTTTTAGGTTTTTTCGACTGAGTGAATATAGATTAGGCGGCAAATACGTATAACATCGCTCTGTTGTTGTTCAACACTCCTCAACTACTAACTCGCTATACCCTGTAGTGTCATCCTGCTCTCTCGAAAAGCGTAGGCTTGGGTACGTGTGAAGGATCAGTTCGGCAGTGGTATCGATAAGGCTGTTGTCGAGAAGGTGGCCGCCAATGACTTTGCCGTTGCTGTCAGCAACAGAAATGTGAATGTGTTGGTGGTTTGGCGTCAGTGTTCCCATCACCGATACTATTTCAAAAGGTTGCGTCAGCGTGATGGATTGCTCAGCGCCCGCAAGGCGAAGGCTAACTTGCTCTAAACACCCGACACACGAGGCAATAGTGCCAGCTTGAATTTTATGCTCTGTTACCAGAGACTGAATTTGCTTTTTTAAGTCCTGGCCTTTGGTGAGTCGAACGGCGATGGGCTGAATCATAGTCGGTTCCGGTATCCATGTGGTGTGTAAAAAAGGAGCAAATGGTTTGCTCCTTTCAAATGTTGGGTCTGGCTGCCAAGCAGCGGCTTAATGGGCTCTTGCTACTGTGCCTTGCGAGCTGACGGTGAGCGTCTTAGTCGATAGTGGTACAAAAGCAGATTGCCCCTTGGTCAAGACAAGTGTCTCGTCACCAGCTTGCAGTGTGACATCGTCATCCACCGCAAATAGGATCTCAGCGCGGTTCAGCGTCAGCGGTTTGTTTTTTGGTTGCTTCAGCACAGAAAACTTAAAGTCTTCCACAGGCACTGGGAAGTTGAACTCACCGTCGCTTTCGACGGGTTGCGTCAGGATTTTATCTTTATTCAGCGCGGCAAATTTACAGCTGCCGACCAACTCTTCTACGTCCATGTATTTTGGCGTGAGACCCGCGCGCAACACGTTATCCGAATTGGCCATGATCTCAAGGCCTGTGCCCTTGATGTAGGCGTGTGGGGTGCCGGCATCCAAGAACATGGCTTCACCGGGCTGAAGCTCAAGCACGTTAAGCATCAGCGGGGCCAGCAGGCCAACGTCATTCGGGTATTGACTATTTAGCTCCACCACCAGCACTGCTAACGGATCTGGGTTGTTATTGGCCCAGCTAAGCAGTGCGTCTAGTGCCTGAGATTTTTTATCGCCATCCAGTTCTAACATGGCTTTAAAGAAGGCCTGTAAACCTTGTGAGGTCAGGTTATGACGAAAAGCGTCAACATCTTGCTTTAGCGCGGGGGCATTCAACGCATCAAATAGGGCAATGGTTTCTTCGAAGTCACGGAAGCCGTTCATCGCCATGTAAGGCGTCAGTGCGTAAACCAGCTCGGGCTTGTGGTTTGGATCTTTGTAGTTGCGGTTAGCCGCGTTGCGCGCAATGCCAGCGGCGTCTTCTCTGGCAAACCCTTCTTCCGCTTGGGCTTTGGATGGGTGAACCTGAATGGAAAGCGCCTGAGCGGCGGCCAGTACCTTAAACAGGAAGGGCAGTTCACCAAATCGCTGTTGGGTCTCGGCACCAAGGGTTTGCTCTGGGTTCTGGTTGATAAAATCAGACAGCAAAACCGTCTCATTCGCGATTTGAATTTTTGAACATCCGTTAGGGTGGGCACCCATCCAGATTTCAGCTTGAGGCTGTTGCTCAGGGTTGGCAATACCAAACAAAGTGTTGATCGAATCTCGGCTACCCCAAGGGTAGGGTTGAATAACATTTTCCAGTAGGAAAAATGGAGCAGGGTTAGACATTCTTATACCTTAAAAAATACAGCTAGCAAAAAGCCCAAACGGGCCTAAACACACCTAGTTTACAAACTTGCCAATACCATGAGCAAGATAAAAGAGATAAGAGTGTGACTGTGTCATGATGTGGTGAAACGTTTAGTGGTGAATGGAGAGGAAAACGATGCTTGTTGGCCTAGATATTGGTGGGACAAAAATAGAAGGTGTCGGTCTCGATAAGGAGAGCTATGCAACCTTAGTCAAACATCGTGAGCCGACCAATACACACAGCTATCAGGGGTTTCTTGATTCGGTATTAGCGGTCATAAAAGAGGTGGCGCAACATGGTGAGATCGAGTCTATTGGTATCGGATGCTGTGGCTCGGTCGGCAATGATGGTTTGATGCAAGGGGCGAACGTTACGGTTCTCAACGGTCAGGATTTTATTGGTGACTTAACGCGTTATATCGATGTGCCGGTTGCCTTAGCCAACGATGCAGACTGTCTCGCTCTGTCTGAATTTAAAGATGGGGCGGCGAAACACGCCCAGCATTCGTGTGTTGCTATCATTATTGGTACTGGGTGCGGCTCTGGTGTGGTGATCAACAACGGCTTAGTGACGGGGTTGAACAAGCTGGGGGAGAGCTAGGGCATAACCCTTTACCGGGTTTCGATAAAGACAAAGATGGCGCGCCAGTGCAATGTTACTGCGGGTCACTCAACTGCACAGAATCCTTTGTATCAGGAACGGGTTTTAGCCGCTCGTTTGCCGAAAAACACGGCCCTGCGGATGCCAAACAAATCATGGCGCTTTGCGCTGAGGGCGATACAGCCGCACAGCAGCACTTTGATCTCTACTGTGATCAGCTGGCACGTGTGTGTGCGTCAATCGTTAACTTTGTCGATCCTGAAGTGATCGTCCTTGGCGGCGGTATGTCCAATGTTGACGCTATTTACCCGTTGGTGAACGCCAAACTGAACCTCTACACCTTTAATAAATCCGCCCAAACGCGCATTGTCAAAAGTGTCCATGGTGATTCATCTGGCGTGCGAGGGGCGGCGTTTTTGCACTCCCTCGGCCAGTGAGTTACTTAACGGAGTAACGTTTGACATTGGGTTGGCTCTCTTTTGGCTCAGCTTGAGTTTGGCTGTCGAGAGGCGCCCATTTTAACGCACCATTGGTTTCAAAGTCGTTGGCTTGGGTGCACGTCATATAGTGGTCACCAACCTGAATAACGGCGCCGAGAGAGTAGCCCTGATCTTGGTAGTAGCAGACTCGCTTGGCGGCTTCGCTGCCATCGATGGCAATCACGGCATTGCCGGGTGTGGTGATCACGTTGGCACAAGTGGATGCCGATGCCAGTAGCAGTAAAGTAAATAGATGGATGCGCATAAACTCTCCTTAGATTAACCCATCAATTATGGGCGACCGATAGTGAGTGAAGATTAAATGACTCGCGAGAAAAAGGTTAGCGGGTGGCGATGCCGCTTCAATCGCCATATTTGCGCTGATATCGAGGCAACATACTTTCGTTGCCCAACACGCCTCCCTGATGGACATAGATAATGGTTTTGTCTCGGTGTTGCTCAGACCAAGATTGTAAACACTGCCACATCATAGGGTCGTAAAGCAGGTCAAACTCCACATGGGTTTGTTCGAGAAGTTTACGCCAGATTTCATAATCTTGACGATAAAGTTTGCCAAAATGATGTTTGCTTTCCAGTTCGAGTATGTGCGGGAAATCGCGTTCACCGAGCTGCTTAAATTGCTCGATTAAGTAGTCTTTGCCACCCACACAAGGGCAGGTCAGGACTTGGATACCGTGCGTGTGGAGAAAACGGTGCAAATACAGTGCTGTGGTGCCCGTGCCGGATGGCAGCGCCACAACAAATTCTTTGCCTGTTTCGAAGCGACTCCAAGATAGGATTTCACGGCCAAGCTGCTCAATGCCCAATCTAGCGTCGGCGGAACGGCCGCCTTCTTCAATGACGAGGCAGCGGGCATCTGGCTGGCGAACAGTATCAATGAATTGTGCTGGGTGAAGGTTGGATTCATTAACAGGGATGACACGCGCGCCCAGTTCGAGCGCGCCTCGATAGTTACCCATCGGTCTGTCGACTAGCCACGGCGGAATTCGGTCAACGTAATATTCAAGGGTCCAGCCTTTGATGGCGCACAGAGCGGCCAATGAGTAAAGTGAGTTGGCTTGCGCACTGCCATAGCTAATCAGAGTGGTTACCTCTGGGTAGCTTCCCTCTAACAGCGTCATGAACTTGCGAGCTTTGTTACCACTGAAATGGCTATGGAGCTGGTCGTCCCGTTTGAGGTAAAACGTGGTGCCGTTAAATTGGTGCTGGGTGATGGGTGTGTCGCAAAGTTTCATCTGAATCGTTGGCCAGTAAAATGGGGGCCTATCTTACCTGATTTCGCCGCAAAAGCCTGAATATGGATCAAAACCGGATGCGAGCGACGCAGCCTCGGCTAGGGTGGTTTTCCAGTTCAAATGACCAGCCATAGCGCTGGCTAAGATCATCGACAATCAACAGCCCGAGTCCGTGTCCGTCAGCATTGGGGGTGTCGCTCAACCCCGGCCCATCGTCAATAATTACTAACTCTTGCTCGGAGACGTCGATAGTGATCGTCCCTTCTGCGGTGGCGGCGATCGCATTGCGGATCAAGTTACCTACAATCATGTTCATGACCGCAGGGGTTGCCCTGACGCTAGGCAAGCCAGAAGTAATGAGCCGAATGGTGACGTTTTTCTCGGTCGCTTGAACCGAATTGGCCTCGACAATCGATTCAAGCTCATTTTTTTCGATTGCTCTTAGCGGCGCGTCATCGACATTTCTTTCGTAGCGAACGATGGAGAGCAGAGCATCGACCATAGTGGTCATTTGATTCGTCGCATCGTCAATGCGGCTGATTTGCCTTTGCTGAAATTCGCACGGTTCGGAACGAGTCAGCAGTTTGTTGGCCCCTTTGACGACCGTGAGTGGCGTGCGCAGTTCATGGCTGGCATAACGGGCAAAGGCTTGTTCGCGTTTGAGGGCAAGGTTGAGGTCTTGTCGGTATTGATTGAGCTGTTGTGTCAGGGTCTGAAATTCGTCGGCGGCCCCTTCACGTATGGTGAAGGCTTGTGTGGCGCTCCCGGAGTGGCTTTCCAACTGTTTGGCAATCTCGTTGACGGGCTCGATGAGCCGGGTTGATAACCGATAGAGCAAAGTACCGAACAGGAACATTAAAACTGAGACAAAAGAAATCACGATCACGCCAGAGTAGATGAATTCATCGGTGGCGAATTCAACTTGATCAATGAGAGACAACAGCACCACCACTTTCTTTTCACCCTGATCGGTGTAGTAGCCCTTGTAAACCATATGGCCGTTGGGGGACAAGGTGGAGCCAACTTCGCCTAGGTAAGTGTCATAAGCATCGGTAACCTGACGATAAAAATCCGGGACTAACGATAAGTCGTTATACGCTCGGGTTAGGGCATCAATCTGTATTTCGCCGTCTTCACCCGCAATAAAGCGTGCCACGGCTTCGTCTCTATCAATCAAGATCCTGCGTTCACCGACTCTGTCTTCCGACCATTGGAGCGATAAGGTAAAAATGAGAAAAATGACCACGCCAATAATGCAGGAGAGGCTGGTGAAAAACAGCGCCAATCGACCGGTGAGCGTCCTGGTACTGGAGAGGACTCGGTTCATGTCAGACGTCCTCTAAACGAAAGCCAATCTTGGGCAAGGTGGTCAACATCGGCTCAGCGAATGGTTTGTCGAGTTGATTGCGTAGCTGATAGATGTGACTGCGCAACACGTCATGGTTCGGCTCTTTTTCTTGCCAGAGCTTTTCAGAGATCTCCTGTCTAGTGAGGATCTCAGGTGCTTTGAGGCACAGTGCCTCAAGAATGGTATAGGTGGTTGGGTTGAGGGCGAGTAACTTGCCTTCACGAAAGGCCTGACGCGTTTTTTTGATCCACCTTCAGGCTGCCAAAGCTCAGGACTGTGTTGGCGACTTGGCCACGGTAGCGCTTGACGAGGGCGTGCATGCGGGCTTCCAGAATGTCCAAATCAAACGGTTTGGTGAGGTAATCATCGGCACCGTGCTCAAACCCTTTCAGCATGTCCTCGCGATTGTCTAGGGCGGTGAGCATCAATACTGGGGTGTTGTTACCTGCCTCACGGAGTGTGTTGCACACGGTCAGGCCATCCATTCTGGGTAGCATCAAGTCCAATAAAATGAGGTCAAAGTTGCCGCTGAGGGCCAGTTGCAAACCCAGCTCGCCATTGTCTGCGTAGTCAAGCTCCATACCGATACTTTCGAAGTAATCAAACAGAATACCGGCCACTTCCCGGTTGTCTTCGACCAATAAAATTTTGTTCATGCAATGGCTCTCTATTTCTATCGCCTTATGAAAGCAAAACCGACGTGGAAAAAACGTGAACAACATCGTTTTCACGTTGCGATTGGTAACCTAGCAAAACGTCGCAAAGGCTGGGCGTCAAGATGAGTGAAATCACCGTCTCAGTCTTGTTCAGATAAACAATACGTATAGTGAAGCATCTCATGGTACGTATGCAACTAGAGTGAGTCTTTCTATGGGGCTAGTCACTTCGGTACCAAACAGACAAACAGCGGTGACAGTATCGGTCATTGTTCCTTACTACAACGAAGCGGAGGTGTTGCCTGAGCTACACCAAAGGTTAACTCAGGTATTGAACGCGCTGCCCGAGAGCAGTGAAATCATCTATGTGGACGATGGTAGCAGCGACCACAGTTTGTCGTTGGTCGAATCGTTTAGTGCGCAAAGCACCACCATCCGTAGCATTGGGCTAAGTCGTAACTTCGGTAAAGAGGCGGCGATGAGCGCAGGTCTTGAGCATAGCCGAGGACTGGCGATGATACTGATTGACGCCGATCTGCAAGATCCGCCGGAGTTGATCCCTCAGATGCTGGCTAAGTGGCGAGAAGGCTACGATGTAGTCAACATGCAGCGTAGCGAAAGGCGAGGGGAAAGCTGGTTGAAGCGGGCTTCTGCCGCGGCGTTTTACCGTCTGCTGAATACATTGGTCAAATCGGACATTCCTGAAAATGTCGGTGACTTTAGGCTGTTAAGCCGTGAGGTGGTGGATCACATTAATCAACTGCCAGAGCGCAATCGCTATATGAAGGGGCTCTTCGTTTGGCCGGGTTTTAAGCAAGCGACACTGCCTTTTCAACGAGAGGCGCGCCGCTGCGGTGAAACCAAATGGAATTACCTCAAACTGCTTGGTCTAGCAGTGGACGGCATCACTTCTTTCTCGATCAAACCATTGCGCTTGGCCACCTTGTTTGGTGCTTTGATTGCGGCAAGTGCGTTCGGCTATGGAGCCTTTATTGTGTTGAAAACCGTGATTTTTGGTGAAGCGGTCACTGGCTATCCGTCAATGATGGTGGTTCAGCTTGCGCTAGGCGGGATCCAGTTGTTGTGTCTTGGTGTGCTCGGCGAATACATCGGCCGCATTTTCATTGAATCCAAAGGGCGACCACTGTATTTGGTTCAATCCGTCAATGAGAAACCAGCCACCACTCAACATCCAGCCTTGGAGAAACGCGCGTGAGTATCAACCGAGTCCACTTATGGGCACTATTAGGCGTTGCGTTACTGATTCGCTTGCTGAGTTTGGGCGCGTATCCGTTGATGGATACCACGGAAGCGCGCTACGGAGAAATGGCGCGTCTGATGATTGAAACCAATAACTGGATCACCCCACAGTTTGATTATGGGGTGCCTTTTTGGAGCAAGCCGCCGCTATTTACTTGGCTAAGTGCTGGCGGTATCGAATTGTTTGGTATTAATGAGTTTGCGGTGCGTGCGCCCCACTGGTTAGCCGGAGTGATGGTGATTGCCTTAATGGCTTATTTTGCCAATCGGCAAGGATTTAGTGGTTTGATCACGGCGGTGGTGTTAGCGACTTGCGGTATTTTTTCTGTCGCGGCGGGCGCGGTTATGACAGATATGGCGCTGACATTAGGGCTGTCGCTGGCGATGATCGGTTTTTACTTGTGTTGGCAAGGGGCAAGAGTGTGGGGCTATGTCGGTTTTGTGGGCTTGGCGATCGGGCTACTGGCTAAAGGGCCGCTGGTGCTTGTTTTGATGGGCTTGGCCGTTATGCCATGGTTGGTGATTCAGCATGGTGCACGAGGGGCATTGGCCGTGCTTTGGCAACGCTTTCCACTCTTGGGCGGCACGGTTGTAATGTTGGCTCTCGCATTGCCGTGGTATGTCGCGGCTGAAGCGGCCACGCCTGGTTTTCTCGATTACTTTCTTGTTGGTGAACATTTTCACCGTTTTCTGGTCAGCGGCTGGCAGGGAGATCTCTATGGCACGGCACACGATGAACCGAGAGGGACCATCTGGCTGTTCTGGCTCTATTCGGCCGCGCCATGGTCAGTGGTATTGCCGGTTGTTTTGTTCTTAAAACGTAAAGCGCTGGGGCGAGACATCGAACTCAAACAGGGCATCATAAGTTTTCTTGTGTGCTGGATGCTGTCACCTCTGCTGCTGTTTACTTTTTCAGGCAACATACTCCCTGCGTATGTGTTACCGGGTGTGCCTGCGATCGGCATGCTGATGGCGATCCTGCTCTCGGATGTGCGAGAGGACATAAAGTGGTTCAAAGTAACGGCGGGTATTTTGCCCTGTTTGTTGATTGCTGCCGTGATTTATATCCAGTTTGGGGTGGGGGAGCGTAAAAGTGACAAGGTGATTTTTCGCAATGCCGACCCTCAGGTCACCACGTATTACGTTGGCAATCGGCCATTTTCGGGCCAGTTCTACAGTCAGGGCAAGGCGAAAAAGCTCACAGACAGTTCACTGCTGGATGGGTTAGACAAAGTGCAGCTGATCGGCGAGAAAAGCCAAGTAGAGCCGCTGGTCAAGGCGAACAAGCTCAGTTGCTCGATTGATTTTGTGGCACAAAGCAAGCGAGCTTTATATCGCTGTGAGCAGCCTTGATAATGAGTAAATTGTGGCGCTTCGCTATTGTCGGAGGCGTTGGCTTTGCCGCCGACGCCTCTCTTTTTGCTTTGTTCTTCTATGGCATCGGGTGGCCGATACTGGGGGCGCGTGTGGTGTCTTTTTTCTTCGCGGCCACCGTCACTTGGTTTGGCAACCGAATCTTTACCTTTACACATCAACAAACCACTGGGAAGTTCTCGCAATGGCTTAAATTCGTCGGATGCGCGACGTTGTCCGCTGTGCCTAATGTCGGAGTATTCAAACTGACGACGCATTATTGTGGCAGTGACGGCATGTTGGCGATGCTGGCTTTAGCCCTTGGTGTGTTGGCTGGCATGGTGAGTAACTTTGCGTTCTGTCATTGGTGGGTGTTTGGCCAACAATCTCTTCCACACACAGAGTCTCAGTGACGAATAAAAAAAGCCCAGAGCAATCGCGCTCTGGGCTGATACAAAACATAGGAGTTAATGAAGAAAAAGCAGCGTAAATTAGTAGCGTCAGTCAAGAAAACAAGTGTTACGGCCTGTAAACTTAAGAAGGCTCTGCTAACTACACTTATTGAGACCCACCGAATTCAAATCAGTTCCATAGTTGGCAAAATTTTTTTAATTTTTTTTTTTTTTTTTTCTTCAAAGGCTTATCTCGCACAATTTACAATCTGGTCGGACCAATCTTCAAAAATGTGATGTTAAAAACTTGTTGGTTATTTGTTTCGGATGTATATTTCAAACAGATGTTTAATACGAGCGATTGAAATGTCGATGAGAAATACGACCAAAGAGAAAATCCTAGATGTTGCGGAAGCTCTGTTTGCAGAACACGGTTTCAACGACACCTCACTGCGTACGATTACCAGTAAAGCGGGCGTTAACCTCGCGTCGGTGAACTATCACTTTGGTGATAAGAAAACACTGGTACGTGCTGTATTGAACCGCTATCTCGAAGCCTTTATGCCAGCGGTTCAAGATGCCTTGATCACTCTCAATCTCAACGAAAGTTACCAAATGGCGGATGTGTTTGAATCGCTAAGAGGGCCGCTGCGCGCACTGAATGATGTTAGACCAAATGGGACCAGTCGCTTTATGTTGCTGATTGGCCGCGGATACACCGATGTGCAAGGCCATTTGCGCTGGTTTATTACCACTCGTTATCAAGAGACGTTGACTTTGTTTACCCAATCCGTGACCAAAGCCAACCCTAAGCTGACTCAGGAAGAGTTGTTTTGGCGACTTCATTTTACGTTAGGTACGTGTGTATTCACTATGGCCTCGAGTCAAGCTCTGATGGACATTGCAGAAAATTCATACGGGCAGCCGGTCGACGCTAAGTCTATTGTCGATCAGCTTATCCCATATTTAGCCGCAGGTGTTGCGGCTGAGTAATAGAACAAACGAAATATAAAACAAATATAAATTGGACCACCAACAGTGAACAAAAGGATCTGATTATGGGCTCTCTACGCAGAAAATGGGTCAGTGACCCAGCTTTCAAAATGTTTAAAAAGTACTGCCACCACTTTCCAGCACTGAGAAGGAAGCAATGGAAGCGGGCAGTGTTTGGTGGGATGGGGAGCTGTTTTCAGGTCGCCCAGACTTCACCAAGCTGCACAAATATCCAACCCCTACGTTGAGCGCGGAAGAGCAGTCCTTCGTAGACAACGAGTTGGAGACGCTACTTAGCATGTTAGACGATCAAAAAATCGTCAAACAAGACCGCGACTTGCCGCCTGAAGTTTGGCAATACTTGCGTAAAGAGCGCTTCTTCTCATTGATCATTTCCAAAGAGTACGGCGGTCGAGAATTTTCGGCGTTAGCCAACTCTACCATTGTGACTCGTATTGCGACTCGCAGTATCAGTGCGGCGGTTTCTGTTATGGTGCCTAACTCTTTGGGCCCAGGTGAACTGCTGTCTCACTATGGTACTCAGGAGCAAAAAGATTATTGGTTGCCGCGCTTGGCGAACGGTACAGACATTCCGTGTTTTGCCTTGACGGGCCCTGAAGCGGGTTCTGATGCAGGCGGCATTCCAGATGATGGTGTGGTTTGTTATGGCGAGCACGAAGGCAAAGAAGTACTAGGTATTCGTCTTAACTGGAACAAGCGTTATATCACGCTGGCACCAGTAGCTACGGTACTTGGCCTTGCCTTTAAGATGTACGACCCAGATGGCTTGATTGGTGATAAGAAAGAGTTAGGCATTACTTGTGCGCTTATCCCTGCTGATCATGAAGGTGTCGAGATTGGTGAGCGTCATGACCCACTAGGTCTTGCGTTTATGAACGGTCCAACACGCGGTAAAGATGTGTTCATCCCAATGGAATGGCTGATCGGTGGTCAAGATTACGCTGGTAAAGGTTGGCGTATGCTGGTGGAATGTCTGTCTGCAGGTCGGGGTATTTCTCTACCGGCATTAGGCACGGCAATCGGCCACCTAACGTCACGTACCACGGGGGCTTATGCCTATGTTCGTAAACAGTTTGGCATGTCGATTGGTAAGTTCGAAGGGGTGGCAGAAGCCATGGGCCGGATCGGTGGTCTAACTTACTTACTGGAAGCGACCCGCACGCTCACGACAACATCACTCGATCTGAAAGAGAAGCCGGGCATAGTCACAGCCATTGCCAAATATCATATGACTGAAATGGCGCGTACTATCCTCAATGATTCAATGGACATCCATTCGGGTCGCGCGATTCAAGATGGCCCAATGAACTATTTGGCGTCGCCTTACTTAGGGATCCCTGTTGCGATTACAGTGGAAGGGGCCAACATTCTGACCCGTAACCTGATGATCTTCGGTCAAGGTGCGACTCGCTGTCACCCTTATGTACTTAAGGAGATGGAAGCCGCCGCTAACCCAGATCAAAATCAAGGTGCCAAAGAGTTTGATGACTTGTTGTTTAAGCATATTGGCCATGCGACTAAAAACACCTTGGGTGCGTTCGGTGCTGCTTTGACAGGGTCACGCTTTATCAAAGCAGACATGAGTGGTCCAACTCAGCACTACTACAAAGATCTGACTCGTCTAAGCCGCGCGTTAGCTGTGAGTGCCGATATCGCGATGGCAACACTCGGTGGCGATCTGAAACGAAAAGAAATGATCTCAGCGCGCCTAGGTGATGTGTTGGCTTACCTTTACATGGGATCAGCGGCACTGAAGAAATACGAAGACGAAGGACGTCAGCAGCAAGATCTTGATTACGTTCACTACTCGGTTCAGCACTGTCTGCATAACGCGGCCAAGGCGCTTCAAGAAGCGTTTTCTAACTACCCGCAAAAAGCGGTGGGTGGCCTGCTGAAAGTGTTGATCTTCCCATTGGGGAATCATTTCGCTAAACCAAGCGACACGCTCACTGTGAAGTTGGCCGAAAGCCTAATGACACCGGGCGCTCATCGAGATCGTCTAACGCACCTTTGCTACATCGGTAAAGCCGAAGACGACAGCGTTGGCCTGATGGAAAATGCTTTCCTTGCGATGTATGGCGTACAGAGTTTAGAACGTAAACTGATGCGAGCGGCGAAAGACGGTAAAGTGGCTCGTAAAGGCCTGCTCAAAGATCGTCTGGCTCAAGCGCTGGAAGCGGATGTACTAACGCAGGATGAAGTCGACCAAATCCTAGCTGCAGACGCGCTGCGTTACAAAGCGATTCAAGTGGATGACTTTAGCCATGATTTCAGCGAAGTAAGAACTGGTACCGATCGCTCAAAGCCGAAGCTCGATAGCGTGGCTTAAGTTGGAATAATCTGTATTTAGTAAAAGGCACCTTCACGGTGCCTTTCTTTTTGCTCGAAATCTAAAACTGGTATGAAACAGCTCCAACCACTTGCATTTTGCCGACATTTTTACAGAAATTAGATGCGAACTGGCCTTGAACCTTTTATCCTAGCGGGGTTTTGTAAAGGAAGTTGAATATGATCATCAAACCTAGAATTCGCGGATTTATCTGTACGACAACGCACCCTGTGGGTTGTGAAGCTAACGTAAAAGAACAAATTGCTTACACAAAAGCACAAGGCCCAATTAAAAATGCGCCTAAGCGTGTTCTTGTGGTTGGTGCTTCAAGTGGCTACGGTCTATCTTCTCGTATCGCTGCGGCATTTGGTGGCGGCGCTTCAACTATCGGTGTGTTCTTCGAAAAAGAAGGCACAGAGAAAAAGCCAGGCACTGCAGGTTTCTATAACTCCGTTGCCTTTGAAAAGCTTGCTCGTGAAGAAGGCCTTTATGCAAAGAGCCTTAATGGCGATGCTTTCTCTAACGAAGCGAAGCAAAAAACCATCGATCTAATTAAACAAGACTTGGGTCAAATCGATATGGTGGTTTACTCACTGGCTTCTCCAGTACGTAAAATGCCGGAAACAGGTGAAGTGATTCGTTCTTCGCTTAAGCCAATTGGTGAGACTTACACTTCGACAGCGGTAGACACCAACAAAGATGTGATTATCGAAGCGAGCGTTGAGCCTGCTACTGAAGAAGAGATCAAAGACACGGTCACGGTAATGGGCGGTGAAGATTGGGAACTATGGATCAACGCGCTTTCAGAAGCTGGCGTTCTAGCTGAAGGCTGTAAGACAGTGGCCTACAGCTACATCGGTACTGAGCTGACTTGGCCAATCTATTGGGATGGTGCGCTAGGTAAAGCTAAGATGGACCTAGACCGTGCGGCAGCAGCGCTAAACGAGAAGCTATCGGCAACAGGCGGAACAGCCAACGTTGCGGTATTGAAGTCTGTTGTGACTCAAGCCAGTTCAGCGATTCCTGTTATGCCGCTTTACATCGCGATGGTGTTTAAGAAAATGCGTGAACAAGGCGTACACGAAGGGTGTATGGAACAAATCTTCCGCATGTTCAGCCAGCGCTTGTACAAAGAAGATGGCTCTGCCCCTGAAGTGGATGACAAAAACCGCCTACGCCTAGACGACTGGGAACTGCGTGATGATATCCAGCAGCACTGTCGTGAGCTATGGCCACAAATCACATCTGAGAACCTGAAAGAACTGACAGACTATGTTGAGTACAAAGAAGAGTTCTTGAAGCTGTTTGGTTTTGGTGCTGAAGGTGTCGATTATGACGCGGACGTTAACCCAGACTACAAAGCAGACTTTATTGCTATCTAATTGATGGCACTCAGTGAGTCACCCAATCCGGAGCCTTGGCTCCGGATTTTTTTTGCGCCGCGATGTGTGGCTATGGGTAGTCATCACGGGTTGCGCCAAACTCGCAAAACCATGACCCTTGTCAACATTCTGTGGTCTTGGGCTTGTTCTAAATAATCTAATTATTTAGCATAAAAAAGCGTTCTGTCCTTGCCCTTACTCACTTGAGTGAACTCGATATCGGGTTTGCGTAACAGCAGTAGAAAGGTGCTTAAGAGCAATCATACCCTTATTAAATGTGCATCTAATCCCATAATGTGAAGTCGTTCTAAAAAACACATTTATCTGCGGATAACAAAACCGTGCTTTTCACTACAGCTGCGGTGTCCTTATATGCCCCTTTAGGTAAAAACACTAATGATTTGGTGATTTTGCCGGTTTTTCTTCGCTTCAACACCCTACTTTTGCCTAGTGATACCTCACTCATAACTTGTTACCGTTTTACCGTTTGGTATGCACATAAGTTCATTTTTCGCAATCGATGATGGTCACAAGAGTGAAACGGTATGGCTAATGATTTAGAGTTTACCTTTGAAGTGTCTGGTGTTTTACCCAGGTTCAAAGTTGAAAGTTTTTGTGTCAAGGAAGCCCTGTCCACCGCGTTTGAAATCAGCCTCACGGTGTTATCAGAGACCAATGACATGACCTTTGAAACGCTGAGCAGGAAAAACGGCGTGCTGAGTTTGTTTGGTCAAGGTCTAGCGACAGCTCGCCAGTTTAACGGCTGCATTTCAGCGCTGAGCTATTTGGGCACGGGTCGGCGTTACTCTCGCTATCAGATTACCCTGGTGCCGCAGTTGTGGTTTTTGACCTATCGCCAAGACTGCCGAATTTTTCAAAACCAAACGGCGCCAGATATCATTCGCCATGTCTTTGATGACGCGGGAATGAGCGATTATCGCTTTGAACTGACGGGGCAGTACCAAGCAAAAGACTACGTTTTACAATACCGTGAAAGTGATCATAAGTTTGTGACGCGCCTGCTGGCAGAACATGGCTTGTGGTTTTACTTTGAGCACAGCGATAGCGCGCATACCATGGTGATTGTAGACAGCAATGATGCCATTCCAGAACTGGAGAGCACGCATCAGAACGGCTCTTACCTTGGGCCTTTGCTGTTTCATGCTCAAGGCGGCGGTGTGGCCGATCGAGAACACATTTTCGATTTGGCGCAAGTTCATCGTGCCTTGACAGGGCATGTGAGCTACAACGACTACAACTATCTGACCCCAAAGGTTCCTCAAGGCCAAGAGTCGGGGGACGATGCCAACAGCGACTTGCAACGCTACGACTACCCAGGACGCTACACGGCGCCCGAGATTGGCGCTCTGCGCAGCAACGAGTGGAGGTCACAATACACGGTAGAGAGCCACCAAATTTACGCCTCCAGCAATATTATGCGCTTAGCATCAGGGGCTGGCTTTGAGATAGTTGAGCACCCTCGTGCGGCGATAAATCGTGATTATCTGATGCTCTCCGTGACGCACTTTGGCGAAAACCCGCGCGTCCACGAAGAAGAAGGGTCGGACGCCCCCACCCAATACCGCAATCAATTTGTCTGCTTACCGCGTGATGTCACTTATCGGGTGAAGAAAATCGCCCCGCCGGTGGTTGAAGGGCCGCAAACCGCGGTGGTGGTTGGTCCTGCGGGCGAAGAAATTTATACCGACGAGCTGGGGCGAATCAAAGTCCAATTTCACTGGGACCGCTACGGAAAAATGATGAACGCAGTTCATGTTGGCTGCGCGTCAGTCAGTCGATGGCGGCCCCAAGCTGGGGGGCGGTATACCTGCCGCGAATTGGTCACGAAGTGGTGGTGACCTTCTTAGAAGGTGACCCCGATAGGCCGCTGGTGACAGGCGCCGTCTACAACGGCTTGCACTTACCGCCTTATTCCTTGCCAGAACACAAAACGCGCACCGTTTTTCGCACTCAAAGCCACAAAGCAGAAGGCCATAACGAGCTCTATTTCGAAGACGAAAATAACCAAGAAAGGGTGTATCTGCGTGCTCAGAAGGACATGAGAACCAAGGTACTCAACAATCGCTATCGAGATATTGGGAACGATGAAGAGTTAGTGGTTGGCAACCTGCAAGAAAACGTGGTTCACGGTGATCGCAAAGAGGAGATTGATGGTCACAAAACCTCGGTCACCAAGCAGACCTTCATGGAGCGAGTCGAACAAGATGTCACGGTGACCTACAACGCCAACGAAGCGGTCTCACTCGCGCACAATCGTGATGGCTATGTTGACGACAATCGCCGCACTCAGATAGGCAAAAATGACACCCTAGAGGTGGGGGAGGATCAATCCAGTGTCATCTTGGATGCGCGTGCTCAGGACATTGGTGGCGATGACGCATTAACGGTTGGCAAACACCTCAGTGTTGAAGTCAACGGCAATACCTCGGTGCGCTCTGAGGGCCGCACCGCCATCGTAGCGGCGGATGAAATCAAAGTGCAAGTGGGCGCATCAAGCTTAGTGCTCAAAAGCAGCGGAGCGATCCACCTTAACGGAACGTCGATCACCATTGATGGCGCGAGCGATGTTAAGGCCATGGGGGCAAGGTCAATATTAACGACAGTGGTGCAGCACACGGTAACGTCAGCGTGCAAACTCAGCGCCCGAGGGGGCTAGCCATTATGAGGAAAATCTTGCCCGTTATGACGCCAGCCACTTACCAAGGTTTGGTTGAAGAAGGCGGTCTTATGCAAGAACTTTGTGATTGTGGGAGTGGAAAAACATGTCAAATACACAGCTAACGACTCAATGGCGCATTCAAAACCAGAGCGAGCCTCACTTAAGAGAAGGACAGAATGCTTATGCCATTATCGAACCACTGCTTTGGCCCGATTGGCAGGAAGCACTCGACGCTTATATCACGCCGCTTGATGCCCACGCTTTGATGGCGGGAACGCGACTATCTTATTTGCCTAACGGCCCTTTATTGATCCCTTTGAACAAGGCTCATGAGGCGCTTCAAGCCTGCGTTGATAAAATGAGCGAATCGCCTTGTGGATGCTTGGTATGGAGCCCGATTGGGATCGCCACAGACGCACTGGTGGCCTCTTTGCGCCAGCGTCTTTTCCTCACCACAGAAAGGGGCCAAACGTTATTCCGTTATTACGAACCCAGAACCTTGTTACCGTTAATGGCGGCGCTGAGTGATGAGGAACGACAGACCGCCTTTCCTCTGCTGTCTCACCTGCAATGGCATCATGGTGCATGGCTGAGCGTATCATTTGACGCCCCCTCAGAGTCAGTACAGCCATTAGTACCTTGGGCACTTTCGCAAGAACAACTCAGCGCGATGGAGCGCATCGCAATGGTAATCAACTCATGAGCACCCAACCTTATTTAATTAAACCCGGCGATACCTTGATCGGTATCGGCATCGAGCACAATGTCGACTTTACGACCTTGTTGACGTTAAACCCACAGTATCAACCCAATCCTGACCTCATTGTCGCAGGCGAAACGCTGCAACTTCCTGTGCCACAAGAGACGAAACCTGCGGAAACAGACTTTCCCGTCGAGCCAGTCACGGCAATGTGCGTCAAGGAAAAGGGCAGTCTTACGGTGCCTCCCTTGTGTGCCGCCAAGGAGATTGAAGACGTAGTCTTTGCCACAGGTGAACCTGCGAATCATTATTACTGTTTAACCGCGGAAGCTATTGAAAAGCTAGATCAAGAAATTGAACAAACTCAAACTCTTTTTGAGTGTTACCAAGAGGTGCTCAGTGGTGCGCCTAAAGGTGATCAAGCTTGGGCTGAGATAGAAAAACACGCCGAGCAACGCCAAGCCTTATGTGAAAAGCTGATTTACGCAGGCGTACTGCCTGCGCCGAAAACCAACAACCGAGCCTCTGTAAGGGCAGAGCAACGTCGCAAAGAAAAACGAGCAAAAGAGAAGGCGCTTGAAAACCAACGCCGCGCCAATGCGAAAGTCACTGAGATAAAAAACCGCATTCACTACATCAAAGCGTATGACCATTGGTATGGAACGCAGGATTCCACCGACAAACTCAAAGCGCATTTGATCAATACGGTGATCCCTAACTTGGAAAGCGAGCTGGCTAAGTGGGAACCTCTCGCTAAGCTAGCGGTGAAACCTCAAACTCCTTACGTGAAGTCGGTTGACCTGGCTCGATCAGGCAAGACCAAAGAAACACGCTTGGATGGCATTGTTAACCGTTCTGGGGTGCGAGAGCTGTACTCGATTAACCGTGGTGTGTATCTGTACATCAGAGAAGCCTTTTTTGAGCGTGAAACACGGATTCGCAACTCGTGGATGACGTTAACCAGCACCACCCGCTCTCACCAAGCGCTGACCAGAGGCGATACCGCCGCCTTAGGTAAAGCCATCGCTGATGACATCACTAAGGATGCGAGCAAAAAGTTGGTAAACCCCGACCTCAAAGCGAACCTATGGAAATGGCAAGCTCCGGGCGGGAAATTGGCGGAGTGGAAAACCACAAGCTCGCTACTGCGTAATAGTGAAGGCAACACCATGTTTGCCGTCAGTGCAGAAGCGCAGCTTTGTCGTTGGGGGATGCAAGCGGCGGTAGACGCTCAACTCAACCCATTTAACAAAGATGAGAATGGCAACGCCAATGCTCAAGTAGACTTAGGGGTCGGTGTCCAAGCGGCATTTTCGGTCTTTGAAGCGGCAGTAGGGGCTGAGCTGTTCTTACCTAGTGATGCGGGCTACACCCCTTGCCTTAGCTATAAGGACGCCAATGGTCAAGACGCCACGCATTCGTTCGGCAGCTTTAGATTTAATGCCAAAGTCAAACTTGGCTGTTTTGTTGGTGTGAACGGTCAAGCACGGCTTAGCGCTGGCAATGGGCGCCCAGAAGTCGGTGATGATGTGGGGATTCTCTTCGACCCCAGTGTCACCATGGGCAACACCAATGGTCAAATAGGGTTTCGAGCAGGTATATTTGGCGGTGGGCAGCTAAGCGGTGAGTTTTCTGGCGGCGTTCAATGGAAAGAGCCGCCAACAGACACCACCACTTATTTTCGCTCGTTGGCGGAAGTCAGCCTGGAAGGCAACGTCTCTGTCGGCGGCGGTTATAACGCCGACTTTATTTTGCACTTAGAACGGGGGCAATTTTTCCTGAAAGTGTCAGCCAAATTGGTTTGGGGCGTCGGCGGGGGGCTGGATTTGCCATTGCCATTGATGGGCAAACGATTTGGCAACTGGCTAAAGTGGTGTGGCAAGGGTTGCAATACATCGACTACCGTCAACTCAGCAATATCGCCCCTAAAGCCTATGAATATTTGGTTGATGCTACGTATTTAGCCTTTACTGCGGTAGACACCATTACCTCACCTGCTAATGCGCTTAAATTCGCCGTTTCTGCTGGCGAAAGCTTCATAGATGAGCTCAAAGATGTAAGGAACGAAACATTAAATCTCGAAAAAGAAGCCATTGTATTAGCCGAGCGGGTGCTGGATGACTCGACTCGCAGTGGGGTGCCCTTTAACCAGCTTCCGCCAGAAGCCGTTGGCCGTATGCTGGATACGCTAACCCGCACCTTTATCTTCAACTGGGAAGAAAAACAGGAACAAGCGATTTGCAAACTGCTGCAAGAGAGCACCTACAGTTGGCATAAGTTTGAAGAGATTTTAGCCAGAATGAACCCAACAGGTAGCAAGGTGAGCGGTGAAAAAGCCCTGTTTAACAGCATCGAACGCATTAACGCCATTCTTGATAATAAGCAGCAAGCAATGTTTAATCGCTGGGTGGCGACATTAACGGAAGTCAACTTGGCTGATAAGGTAGCACAAGCGCCCTTTGCGGTTTATCAACACAGGGAGTTTACCCAAAAACAAACCCAAATTGAGCAGCAATACGCTTCTTTATATGGCAATGTTACCTCCTACCCTTATGTCTAAAACCGTGGCCCTATTGGGCCACGCTCAGTGGAGCGGCGTTGTGCTTTGCACCGCACAGCGAAAACTGTTTGTGACAGAATAATGTTCTAAAACAGGATCTTGTCCATAGCGGCCAAAAGTCTTTACCCCCCCCATCTCGCGATACTTTCTTGTTGCCATGTTTGGGCCCTTGAGGGTTGTGCTCGGGGGAATTGAGATAATAGTCCTTTTCATACCAGTCGTTTACCCATTCACTGATGCCATTACTCATCCCATAAATACCCAGCGGGTTGGCAGGCCAACGGCCAATATATTCCTCTTTACTGATACCACTGTTGACTTCGGAGGGTAGAATATCGACATACTGGTCAGTGAGAGGGTCAAAATAATACCCTCCTGCAAAAGAGAGGTAACCGTCATTGGTGGCATAATAATAGTGCTGGCCTCGACTTCTTGCCGCGTATTCCCACTGCGCTTCGGTCGGTAAATCAAACGCTAAGCCAGAGATGTCGCCTAGCCATTGGCAGTAGTCTTTGGCTTCTTGCCACGATTTAGTATACGTCGCTCTAGTATGCTTTAAATTATATTTCATCGCATTATGGTATCTGTCATCCGTGCGCTGTATTTGCTTTGCTTTCAATGGATTAACACTAACAAACTGGCTCATTGCGGGCGGTAGCTGATGAATTTGACGCATCCACTCCATATCTAAAAAGCTGGTTTCATATTTGGAGATCGAGTAAGAATCCAAGGTGACTTTATGTAAATGTTGCGCACCAGATAAGTTAGTAGCAAAGTTAAAACACTCGGCATCAGGGGACCAATCGAGGCGAGTCTCGGTTTTACTAGGAAAATCACAATCCATTTTAAAATCGCCCATATCAAAGCTGCCACCGTCGACAAACACCATATTCTCAATCGCACGGACCACAGCTTCAGCCGCTTGTTGTTTTTGTTGCGCTGTTGCTTGCGGGTAACGGGTAGTGATGTTGGTGACAATGGTTTTGATTTGCTGCGGAGAAACCGTTTCACTAGAGAGCTGGATACTGGAGCCAGTGTGACAGGCGACCAAGACAGGCAGTGTGCCGATTAACCCTAACCATCGGTTTTTCATTCGATACTCCTTGTGTTTAATGCTGCTATTTTACGCAAAAACATGCTGAGAAAACAGTTGCAAAAACACCATAAGCCCAGTGATAACGCAGGAATTTTGTCACCAAGCTTTACGCTTACCTTTATGGCTAAAACCGTGGCCCTATTGGGCCACGCTCAGTGGAGCGGCGTTGTGCTTTGTACCGCGCAGCGAAAACTGTTTGTGACAGAGTAATGTTCCAAAACAAGATCCTCTGCATATCGGCCAAATGTCATGCCATTACTTGCGCTATCTCGCATTACTTTTTGTGTCCCTGAACTTGGCCCTTGAGGGTTGTGCTCGGGGGAATTGAGATAGTAGTCTTTTGCGTACCAATCATTTACCCACTCCTTAATTCCATTGCTCATCCCATAAATACCCAGTGGGTTGGCAGGCCAACGGCCAATATATTCCTCTTGACTGATGTCACTGTTGACTTCGGAGGGTAGAATATCAACATACTGGTCAGTGAGAGGATCAAAATAATACCCTCCTGCCAGAGAGCGGTAACCGTCATTGGTGGCGTAGTAATAGTGCTGGCCTCGACTTCTTGCCGCGTATTCCCACTGCGCTTCGGTCGGTAAATCAAACGCTAAGCCAGAGATGTCGCCTAGCCATTGGCAGTAGTCTTTGGCTTCTTGCCACGATTTAGTATACGTCGCTCTAGTATGCTTTAAATTATATTTCATCGCATTATGGTATCTGTCATCCGTACGTTTCATTGGTCTAGCTTGCATCGGGATCATACTGACATAGTAGGTCATGGCGGGCGGTAGCTGATTAATTTGCCGCATCCATTCCATATCTAAAAAGCTGGTTTCATATTTGGAGATCGAGTAAGAATCCAAGGTGATTTTATGTAAGTATTGAGCGCCGAACATACTGCTCGCAAAATGACTAAGACATTCGGCATCAGGGGACCAATCGAGGCGATTCTCGGTTTTACTAGGAAAATCACAATCCATTTTAAAATCGCCCATATCAAAGCTGCCACCGTCGACAAACACCATATTTTCAATCGCACGGACCACAGCTTCAGCCGCTTGTTGTTTTTGTTGTGCTGTTGCTTGCGGGTAACGGGTAGTGATATTGGTGACAATGGTTTTGATTTGCTGCGGAGAAACCGTTTCACTAGAGAGCTGGATACTGGAGCCAGTGTGACAGGCGACCAAGACAGGCAGTGTGCCGATTAACCCTAACCATCGGTTTTTCATTCGATACTCCTTGTGTTTAATGCGCCTATTTTACCCATAAGCAGGCTGCCTTTCAGGGGGCGACTATCAGTACCCTGTTAGAGATAGGCTGCAATCCCGTCGCTTACCCCTAATTTCTCACCCAACAGCCCAATTACCGAGTCTTCCAAGTCAATAAAATAGCCCGATATATAACGCGGGTAGGACGACCTAATTTTGAGGATTAGCGAATTTTTCACATCGGGTGTGCCGCTAATTGCTTGACATATATTGCTTTATCAAGTCGATATCTTTAGGTGGTGCGTTTTGATTTTTATCATATTCATTTTCTAAGTGAGAAATCAATGAGCAATAAAGACTTAACTGACATCGTTTCACAGCCAGATATCACGCAGTACAAAAACAATCTGGTCTTAAGGCTTTTGAATTCGAAAAGGCCTTTTGTGCATTACCCACCCAGTGCCAGAGGGGATATGAATGCCTACAAATACGTTGCCTTTAAAGAGGAAATGGCGCGACCGATTACGGTATTTGAATATTTTGATTCTCCTCGAGAAGGGTCTGAGCAGGAAGAATTCAATCGAAATATCCCGGCAATCAATCAGCACATCAGAGATCTTGGTTTACTCAAAGAGGGGCGGGACTATGTTTGGTTGACCACCAAGGATGTCAACGAAGTAAAAAGCACGCGGATAAAGTCCATCATTACCAAGAGTATGACAACAACACTTATGACCGCGATATCCGCCGACAAGCGTTGCTATTCTATCAAGACAAAATCGCCAATGATCCGAGTGTCGGACAATATCTCGCCTCGAAACACATTGGGCCGGTTAGGAATAGAGAAAAGTGCCTGGTGCTATTTAACATTAATCGGCGAGCCAAAAGTGAGGTTTGGGATCCGAGAAATGAAAGGCACAGCACTTACATGCAAGCCTTTAAAGACATTGTCGAAATCATCAATGCAATGAATGCAAAAAAGCAGTTACCTATGCATGATATTGGTTTCGTGGGCAGCAAATTAACGCCAGATGAGGTCACTGAGTGGCGGGACTATTGCGAAGCTGTGGGAACCAATTTGATTGATCTGACCGATGTGATGGATGCGCCTCATGGTTTGAATCGTACTCAGCAAAGGTGCGTACATGTTGCGTTAGCGGATAACTACAAAAGTACCCTCTATTTTGGTCATCAATCTGGCGTTAATGAAGACGCGAACATCCTGCCCAGAACCAACGTGCTCAGCTTAAGTGAGTATCTCCACCTTGGGCAAATTGGCATTAGTCGGGTTGAAGCACGGTCTCAGTTGGATCCTGAGTATCAAAACGAATTGGGCATGGGTGGGGCATACAGCGCTTTTGGCAATTTTTACAGTTTGCGTAACTGTGAATTTCTGACTTCTGACGGCGTGCTAGCGGCAATCCAGCTCAAATTGGCTATGCACAAAGACAATCATATTTCTCTTGAAGCGGTATGGGATGACGTTTTAGGGCGCTATGCTTGGGAGTCAGAGGTGCCTCATGTCCCTAAGAAGACGTTGGATAAGTCAGAGCCTTACGTTGTGTTTTGCAACAAGTATTATTATATCGATGACATAGAGATATCCGATGATCAGGCGGTAAAAAGGTTACTCAATCGAATCTTTGTCAGTGCTGGAGTAGATGAGACCAAGTTCTGGGACAAGGTGGAAGATAAGGAAGCCAAAAGGGCCTATATTGAGGCGGCAGAACTATTGGTACGCCGAAAGCTGAAACACCAGCCTCAATTCACTGAACAAACGCGGGCATGGTTGACTGACATCCTTGAGCAATTGTTTGAGAGACATGATAGTGGGTCGCCACTTTCCATCCATAAAAATAGGCTTGAAGCGCAAAACGCAGGACGCGTCATGTATACCTTGGGAGCCAATCAAGTAAAACACCGCGCCATTAAAGATACGTCGTGGAGTGACTTTTGGAATTTAGTCGATACGCAATCCGAGCAAGACTAAAAACCACTGAAAGTGCATCTATCTAATAGGTTAGGTTTGGGCATAGTCAAAGGGGCGACACAACACGTCACCCCTTTAGCTTGTTGTGTTTTGGTTATTTAAACGTCGCCCAAATCGGGGCGTGGTCCGACGGCTTTTCGATACCGCGCAGTTCGTAGTCGATGTCTGATTCGATACATTTCTCAGCAAGCTTTGGTGTCGCCAGTACTACGTCAATACGTAGCCCACGGTTGTCATCAAAACCGCGTGAGCGATAGTCAAACCAAGAGAAACGATCCTCAACCTGTGGGTGAAGCTGGCGGAAGGTATCGACAAATCCCCAGTCGATCAATGTTTTCAACCATTGGCGCTCTTCTGGTTGGAAAGAGCATTTGCCTGTTTTTAACCAGCGTTTGCGGTTGGGTTCGCCGATACCGATATCAGCATCTATTGGGCTGATGTTGATGTCGCCCATCACGATAAGCTGCTCGTCATTGTTATGATGATCATTTAGGTAAGTCATCAAGTCTTGGTAGAACTGGCGCTTGTATGGGTACTTGGTCTCGTGGCTGATGTTGTCGCCCTGAGGAAAGTAGCCGTTAAGCACGGTGACTTTCTCGCCGTTGTCGTCTTCAAACGTCGCCATGATCATACGTTTTTGATGATCTTCGTTGTCGGTTGGAAAGCCTTTCTGAACAGAAAGCGGTGCTTTCTTACATAGCATGGCGACACCGTAGTGGGCTTTTTGACCATGGAAGTAGACTTTGTAGCCCATCGCTTCAACGTCTTCGACCGGGAAGGCTTCATCGTGCACTTTGATTTCTTGAAGGCCGATCACATCAGGTTGGTGTTTGTCGATGACCGCTTGCAGTTGATGCAAGCGTGCGCGCAGACCATTGATGTTAAAGCTGATCACTTTCATTTTTATTCCTTGTTATTGAAATAATTCAACCAATTGAAATTTCCCCAGATATTACCACTTTCTTGAGTCACTACCTAAAGTTAACACTTGGTGTATTGGCATTAACATATTTGTAAACTTTCGATTGATAAATGATTGCAATATGTTGTAATTGGTCTCGAAATGTAGAATTTGGCCTTCGTTTTTGATGCGATATGAATGAGTTTGCTCATAAGGATGTACTATGCGAACCCTTTCCGTTCAATGGAAAATAACCCTTCTCGCAGGTTGTTGCCTGCTTATCACTTCTTTATCCCTGATCGGATTTTCTGTCTACAACGCAGTGACTAACCAACAACAGATTAAGGCACAAAGTGCTGAGTCTGTGATCAATAAGTCTGAGCAACTGCTTGAAACACGAGCTCAGCTCAATGCCACTGAGGTCGCTGAGTATCTCAATGAGGCTTTGTATCGAGCAGAAATGTTGGCCTCTAATGCGCTGTTTCTGAAAACCAATACGGAAGAAAATTTTGGTGACAGTGAGGAGTTACGTACCGCTTTAGATGAGATGGTACGCAGGTCGGTACTGAGTTTTGATTCGATTCATGGCGCTTATCTGGTGTTTAGACCAAACATGTTGGATGGCGAAGACAGCAACTATGTTGATGCGGAATATGTTGGCTCAAACGAAAGAGGGCAGTTTGCCCCTTATTGGGTTACTGCTCAAAATGGCGAGAACGTGGTGTCTAACGTATTGAGCCAAGCTGACCTAGACGCGACTCAAAATAGCGAGCGTTTTTTCTGTCCACTCTCGAGCGGTGGCTCCTGTGTGAGTACACCCCGTTTGATCAATCAGGATGGTGGGCAAGTGCTCGCAACGTCGATATCGGTTCCGATCATGATCGATGATACTGTGATTGGTTTTTTTGGTATTGATCTACGCTTGGATGCGATGGCTAATATTGTCGCCGAGTCGGACAATCAGCTCTTTAATGGCAACGGCCATGTCAATATTATCAGTTTAGATGGCTCGTTGATCGCCAGTGACGAGCCTTCTGCTGCCATTGGGCAGTCGTTCAGTAGCAGTACCTTGTCGGGTGATCAGCTGACGGATCTTCTTTTCGGCCAAGAGGTTCAAACCCAGTGGAGCAGTAATGGGCAGTGGTTGAGCGTATTTGCGCCTATTATGGTGGCCAATCAGACTTGGGGTGTCCTGTTTGATATGCCAAGAAGCAGTGTGTTGGCCGATGCTGAAATGCTTGATCAGACGATCAGCCATCAAGTGGAGTCTAGCGTAAAAACAGAATTGTTTGCCGGTGTGGTATTGGTCATTCTAGGGCTAGCGACGATTGCTTTGCTGGCATCTCGTTTGGTTAAGCCGATCCGTGAAGTGGTGGCAAGATTGGATGACATTGCTTCTGGTGAGGGGGATTTAACGCAGCGTTTGGAGGTTAAATCTCAAGATGAGATTGGTCATCTTGCGATCGGGTTTAACCAGTTTTTAGATAAGCTGCAATCCATTATTAGTGATGTTGTCGAAACGACGTTGCAAATTGGTACCACGACTGAGCAATCCCACGTTGCCGCGCAGCAAACCCGTTCAAGCAGTGATGCTCAGTTCAAAGAGGTGGATTTGGTTGCCACGGCCTCTGAAGAGATGACACAAACGGCAGGCCTGGTTGTTCAAAATGCAGAAATTGCCGTAAGTGAAGCGGAAAAAGCTAATCTAGCGGCTGACTCAGGTAAGAAGGTGATTGAGCAATCTCAAACCGAGATGGTTCGTTTGGTTGAGAGAATGACGGCGGCGGTCCCTGTGGTGGAAGAGTTGGCGAAAAACAACGCCAATATCACTGAGATCCTGACGGTCATTGAAGGCATTTCAGAACAAACGAATCTACTGGCGTTAAACGCAGCCATTGAAGCGGCGCGAGCGGGTGAACAAGGGCGTGGCTTTGCTGTCGTCGCCGATGAGGTTCGCAGTCTAGCCAGTCGTACACAGTCTTCGGTTGGTGAGATTCGTCAGGTGATTGAGAGTGTTCAGCAAGGCACGCAAGATGTGGTGGATGCTATTCAGGATGGTAATAACCTTGCCAACGATTCTGCGCAGCAAGTGGAAAGAGCGGTCTCACAACTGAACCAGATCTTTGAGGCGATTGCCTCTATTAATGATATGAACTCACAAATAGTGAAAGCCGCGGAAGAACAGCAGTCTGTCTCAGGAGAAGTCAATCAGAGTGTCAGTAACATCCGTGATCTGAGCGCCCAGATCTTATCTCAAGCAGAAGAGTCTGAAACGGTCAGCACACAAATCGGTACACTTTCACAAAGGCAGCAGCAACTGGTCAGTCAATTTAAAGTGTAACGTAAAGGGCCTCTTAATGAGGCCCTTTTGCTGACTAATCTAGGTACCAGTAGCCGAGATTGACCAGTGTCGTGAGAAGCTGCAGTTGTGGGTCAGATAACTGGCCGTCGATGTGCTGCAACTCGATTGACTCTTGATTGCATAATAGATCGGCAAGATGCGGTGACTCAACGGAGTAGGCCTCGCCGTTTATGTACACGTGAGCAGGTTGATTTTGATGGTACAGAGCACGTAGGCCCGAGACTTTACGTAAACTGCCTAGCGATTCGAGGTGGTGATAGATGTCCTGTGTGTTGAGCGGTGCTTCAGGTTCAACTATATCGAGCTGGTGGCGAGATTGGCTGAGCATGCTACCCATGAATTCACGGATGTCGGACTCTGATTGCAGAGCCGATCTTAGCATCGACGTTAGTTTGTCTAAGTCTGTGCTGAGGATCTCACCGTACTGATGCTGAGGGGTCATCTCTGGGTTGTGCAGATGCACATCGCCTTTGTCGTTGGCGAGTATATAGTCAGCGAAGTTGCTCAGCAGCTCTTGTTCTTTTGGTGAACGAAAGCCCATCGAGTAGCTCATGCTTGGTTCTAGCGTATCCCCTTCATGAGGGAACCCTGGCGGGATATAGAGAATGTCGCCGGGTTCTAGGACTTGATCTATGATCGCATCAAACCCTTCAATCTGACGTAAAGCACCAGCCTGAATCGATTCTTTATATTGACCTTTATCGAGAGCGCCAACCCGCCAGCGACGTTGCCCGCTGCCTTGAATGATGAATACATCATATTGGTCGATGTGGGGGCCGACGCCGCCTTGAGGTGCAGAAAAGCACACCATGAGATCATCAAATAGCCAATTCGGTAGTTGTTTAAAAGGCTCTATGAGTTGTGCGGCGCCAAGGTGCCAATGGTTGCAGGCTTGAACGACCAATTGCCAATGGGATTCTGGCAGGTTTTCAAACAGAGAATCGTCAAAAGGGCCCTGTTGCGCTGACCACTGACCGTCGGCGTTAGCAATGTAGCGTGAATCGACCTCTTCTTCCATCGCAAGCCCAGCTAACTCGTCTGGAGAAATTGGGTCAACAAAATCACTAAACCCAGATTTAATGACCGTGGGTTTTTTGTGCCAGTACTGAGCCAGAAACTCAGCCATGTCGAAACGCAATGAATAGCTCACGAGTTAGACTCCACTTTTTGCTTCAAATCAGACTCGACGATTTTTATTGCTGCGAGAGCAACGTGAGGATCGATCTCGTTACTTTCGATCAGGTAAATCAGATCAACGGCGAGTTTAATTTCATCTGGAGCACTCTCCAGACCGGTTGAGTTCGATGACATATTACTGATTCCGTTCTTTATAGGTGATCTGTTTTTCGATTTTGATTTTAGCCTGCTGGCATCTCTGTAAACGCCGACGAGCCGATTGCAACGTCTGGGCTGCGAAGGACTTGTCTTTGGGGGGCGCATTTGTGCTGCGATTCTTTCTCTTGAACCAGTGCTTTCAGACGCTGTTCCCACTCTTGGTGTTGAGCAAGGCTTTGATACAGAGCGTTGAGGCTTTGTTGGCTGAACGATTTTCTGATCGGTTCGTTTGCTCTCAGAGATTGAGTCGCAAGCTCTCGTTTAATAGCACTGACTTGGCAAAGCAGGCGATCAGTGAGAAATTCGGCCTGTTGTGGCGTTAATGTTCCGGTTGACTGTTCGTAAAGGATCTTGTCGAGCGTCTCATGTGCTTCATGCACACAGGGGGTCAATAGCTTGGACTGGCAGCGAAATAGCTTTTTATCAAATCGATCGTCATGGTGTTCACCTCTACTGGCGTCGAGTTGAGCGGCGTCTTGCTCTAACTGTTCTAAAAGTGGCGATAGCTGGCTAAATGGATTCATAAGTTAACAAACCAAGCTTCATAGGCAAGTTTAACGGCCAATATACTGACTACTGTAACAAAGACAGGGCGAATAAACTTGGCGCCAAATCGAATGGCGGAATGGGCGCCAACAAAGGCACCAGCCATTAGGCATATCCCCATGGTGAGCCCAAGCACCCAATCAATGTGACCTAAGATGGCGAAGGTGACCAGCGACGTAAAATTACTGGTAAAGTTCATCGCCTTCGATAAGCCAGAGGCTAACAAGATATTGAGTCGATATAAAGCCATCGAACTGACGGTCCAAAACGCGCCTGTCCCCGGTCCTGCCACCCCATCATAAAAACCTATGCTGAAGCCTTGGATGTATTGCTTCTTATTGAACTTAGGACAAGGTTGTGGCATTTCGTTGCTGTTTGAGTGTGGTGTTTTATGCCAGATGGTATACATCGCCGCCAGTAGTATGATGATGGGCAGAATTTTTTCCAGCCACTCGGTACTAATAAGGTCAACCACCAAGGTACCGAGTGTTGCCCCAATTAATGTTGCAATAAAGGCCCTTCCCCAACAGTGAGGTTTGAATAGGCGTTTTTTGTAATAGGTCACCGCGGCTGTTGAAGAAGCAAAAGTGGCGGCGAGCTTGTTGGTCCCCAAGGCAATATGAGGGGGTAAGCCCAATGAAAGCAGAGCGGGCACGGTGAGCATACCACCTCCACCGGCAACGGCGTCGATAAAGCCTGCAACAAAGGCAACCAAGGCTAACACCAACAACATTGTCGGTTCAAAAAATTCCATACAGTGTCTTAATTCTAGTTATTCGATGATACGTTTAAATGGCGGCAGAGAGTCGAGTAGTGCCTTGCCATATCGCTTTGTGACAATACGGCGGTCAAGGATGATGACTGTACCAGAATCGCGCTCTTTACGCAGCAGTCGTCCGACGGATTGAATCATTTTTTTGCTCGCTTCAGGTACTGTGATTTGCATAAATGGGTTTCCACCTTTGCTCTCAATATACTCTGCGTGAGCTTGTTCCACTGGTGAAGTGGGGACGGCAAAAGGTATCTTGGTAATGATAAGGTTTTCCAGCAACTCCCCAGGAAGGTCAAGCCCTTCGGAAAAGCTACCCGTGCCGAATAGAATGCTGGTTTTCTGACATTGAACCAAGGTTTTATGTTTTTTTAGGATTTCGGAGCGAGACTCCTTACCTTGTACCTGTAGTGCCCAACCTTTTTTTATAAAATATGACGACAAGGCATCCGTGACCTGATTCATCTGCCAGTAAGATGAAAACAAGACTAAGTTAGCTTTGTTCTCAACGATGAGTTCTGGTAAACGATCGACCAAGTGTTCCGTGAACTGAGGAGCTTGAGGTTCGTAACTCATTTTAGGCACACGAAGCTCAGCTTGATTCTGGTAGTCAAACGGGGAAGCCAGTGCGAGGAATTTCACACCGTCTTCTGGCTTTTCACTGATCCCGGCTTGTCGACAGAAGAAACTAAAGGAGTTGAGTGCTCTCATGGTGGCTGACACTAAGACAGCACCAATGCATCGACTCCATAGTTGTTGATCCAATTGCCAACCCACTTCTAATGGGGAGACATTGACAACAAAGTCGCCTTCACGTTCTGGAGCAACCTCTAGCCATCTTGCAAGGGGAGCACCTTTTTCTCGCGCAGGTTCTGCCATCAGGTTCCAGACCTGAGCCAGGTTATCCATTCTTTGTATGTAAAAGCCCAGTTCTGCCAGAGCTGGTTCCGCTAGTCGATTAGCCAGTTCGCCTTCTTTGACTCGCTCTGCGATCAGGTCGGCAATTTTGGCGACGGCTTGTGCGCTTTTTTGTGTGATGATTTTAAGTTGTTTGGACTCTTCCTCGAGCCAAGTCGGCAAATCGCCATTTTCGAATCGATAACAGCCATCTTCGAACTGATCCGCATCAAAGCGGCTGGCAAGTTGAGTCAGTGAGGGAATCAACTGCTGAACGGCATCTTGCAGATCGTTGCGAAAGCGGCCGACGCGCTTTTCATCGGCAAGGTTGGCAAACTTGGTCACAGACTGATTTAAACGCTCAAGCCAACTGGCGGCACCTTTTAAACTCGCGGCTGCCGAGGAGTGATCTCGCGCCACATGGGGTAGGTGATGGGCTTCATCAAACACGTAAATGGTATTTTCGGGCTCGGGAAGAATAACGCCGCCACCGAGGTCGGCGTCAGCCATCACTAAGCTATGGTTGGCAATAATGACATCGGTTTTGTCTAACTCTGAACGTGCTTTTTGGAACGGACAATCGCGATGAGCAGGCATACTGTTGTTGCAGCTATGTTTGTCACTGACGATTGACTGCCAAATGTCATCTGGGATGGGTTTTGGCCAAGAGTCTCGATCACCATCCCACTTATTTTGTACCAGCCTGTTGTACATCAGCTCAAGTTGCTCAATATCTTTGCGCTTTGGTTTGCTGTCGAACATCGCCATCTGGCCGCCATCCGCGCCACAAGCCGAGGCGAGCTTCTCCGCGCAACAATAACGTTGCCTTCCTTTGGCCAGTATGAAAGAAAACTCTCGCTCAACCAATCTTCTATATAGAGGGAGGTCTTTGTTGATCAATTGTTCTTGTAACGCCACCGTGGCGGTTGAAATGACCACCTTGCGATTGTTGAGCAAGGCTACCGGGATCGCTGCCATAAGATAAGAGAGTGACTTTCCTATGCCTGTTCCAGCTTCTGCGACAATCATGCGTGTAGATTTGTGATATTCACCACATAAAGTTTTAGTAATTTCTGCGACTAAGTAGTTTTGAGCTCGCCGAGGTACGAAGTTATCCAACTGAGATTGCAAGTTTTGATAACTGGTACGAATGATTTGCTGGATTTTACTGATTGTCATACGGGCGCCTTCAGTTGGGGAAAGCGATGTTATCACATTTTCTTAAGCGGTAAGTAGTTCACGAAATAAGAGCCTTTCAGTTAAAATCTAGATCTCGTTCACAAAAAAAAACTGAACCTTCATAAACTTAGCTCATATTTTTTGATCTAAAAATATATCTCTTCATAAGTGTTTTTTGCGCAGATAAAAATTCTGCCTGTTAACTCAACATTAACTATTTGTAGTTTATTATATCGCTAAAGTCGTTTTTTCTTTTTAATGATAATTTAGTTAGTTTGATTATTACTTGCTCTAAAATCTTCTCGCACCCCTGTTAAGTTGTTGTAATTTAAGGGTTTTATGTTTTTTTATTTGTTTTATTTATATCATTTGACAGTGAAGAGATTCTTTTTGCAATCTAGACCCCGAAATTTAGTGGCGACAACATCTGACCAGTAAGAGTTCAGAGTTGTCATCAAAAAACATAAAGGGAACCGGATAAGGATTTCCCTATTTCTATAGAAAAGGCAGTGGATTATTATGAAAAAGACTCTAGTAGCTCTTTCAGTTCTAGCGGCAGCAGCAAACGTAAATGCAGCTGAAATTTACTCTACAGATGCTTCTAAAGTATCTCTAAAGGGTGAAGTAGATGCATACGTTGCAACTACAGATATCGAAAAGCAAGGCACTTCTGGTGTAGAACGCACTGAAACAGACCCATTTGTTACAGTTTGGGGTAAAGTTCAACTAGACGCTGAGCACAAAGTTAGCGATACACTAACTAGCTTCGCTTCTTTCGAAATCGAATCTAGCACTGGTTTCGATTCATCGAAGACAGATAACAGCGCTAAGTTTGACGACATGTACATCGGTGTTAAAACTGACACTTGGGGTGTGGCAATTGGTGAAGTTGGCGACCTAGCTGAATCTCTAGACGCAATCGAGAAAGGCGATATCACTAACGAAGGTCAATTCTTCGGTTCTGCTGGCGGTCACCGTGCTGAGTCAAGCGGCAACGGCATCGTATTCAAAGCTGAACTTGCTGAAGGTCTAGTATTCGTAGCTGACGCTAACACTGAGTCTAGCAAAAACGTAGACAACACTTACGGTGCGTCTCTAGACTGGACTATCAACGACATGTTCTCTGTAGGTGCTTCTGCTATCAACGGTGAGCAAGCTCAAGACACTGATTACCAAGTAGTGGGTATGTCTGCTTCTGCAACGGTTGGCGGTTTCTACTTTGCTGCAACGTTTGCACAGTTTGAAGGTGTAAACTCGTTCGGTCTATTTGGTGACAAGACTACTTCAACTTTCACAGACGCGAATGGTGCTAAGTCTACTGTTGATAACGACTACGCATACATGGACGGTAATGCTTACGGCGTTGCTGCACAGTACACTATCAACAAGACTCGTCTATACGCAACTTACGATGTAATGGACCTAGACGAGTTCACTGTAAGCGGCGCGAATGCTGAAGGTGACACTACTAACCTAGTTCTTGGTGTTGACTACGCTCTTCAAGACAACGTAACTATCTTTGGTGAATTCCAAACTGCGGAAACTTCTAACGACTTTGACGGTGCTAACGGTGCTAAAGGTCTAGACGCAGATACGTTTGTACTTGGTGCTTACTACACATTCTAATTGCTCGTCATTTAGAATAGGTTAAAGCCAACGCGTAAGCGTTGGCTTTTTTGTTATTTTAAAAGGAAATACCACGTGAAAAAAATAAAACCTCTATTTCTGGCTGTACTGGCGACTGCTATTTCTCTCCCTTCCATGGCGCTTGATTTGGATTTAGGCAGTGGTATTTCAGCAGAAGTATTGAATGGCAAAACAATCAAAGACGAAAACTATGAATTGGTCAAAGGTGACAACCAGTTTGTGTTTGAATTTAGTGGCAAACTGAAAGACGGCCACAAGCGAGAATATTATTCTTCACGCCCATATATTGTGACTTTGGACCTTTCCACAGCCGAGAAACTAGAAGTGGAATTGCTTTCCACAAAGTTGAATAAAATCGAACGGTGGGTTGATAAAAAACAACCGATCTTTCAATTTAAAATTGATGGAAAAGTCATTGATGACCATCAAGAGCTACTGCCTCCTGCTGAAGGCACCTTCCCATACTCAAATATTCCGGCTTTAGTGGATACGTATAATAAAGAGCGTGGACTGGTGTTCGATTCTGGAAAAGTCGTTGAGCTAAAAGAAGAGTTAGCCAAATTAGAGCAAAGCCAACCTCTTGCTTCGGGCGAAAGAAAAACTACCACGATTGCAGGTGTTACTGAGTCAGAAAATACCTTACAGCTAAAACTCTGGTATTTGCGCGCAAGCGATGAAGATCGCAAGAACTTTAAGCGCTGGATGATCGAGCAAGACTAATTTGAATTAAAAAGGCTTCCAATTGGAAGCCTTTTTAATACTCAGTATTTAATCAAAGCAGTCAGGCTCTAGTAACGCACTCTCAATAGCATTCACGAGTGTTTCGATATGTCTAGGCTGGCTGATCAATGGTGGCATCATATAGATAAGCTTGCCAAATGGGCGGATCCACACCCCTTGATCAACAAATTGTTGTTGGATTTTTTCCATATTAACAGGTCGTGTTGCCTCAACGACGCCAATGGCCCCTAGCCATCTTACATCAGCGACTAAGTCATAGTGTTTTAACCTCGGCAACAACTCACTAAAGGCCGATTCGATTTGCTGTGTTTGATGCTGCCAATGACCCGTTTCAAGTATTTCTAAGTTTGCTGCCGCCACAGCGCAGGCGAGTGGGTTGCCCATAAAAGTGGGTCCGTGCATAAAGCAGCCCGCTTCACCGCCACAGACAGTGTCGGCGACGTGTTTTGAGGCGAGAGTGGCTGACAATGTCATGTACCCTCCTGTCAGCGCTTTGCCAACACACAGAATATCGGGCTCGATTTGCGAATGTTCACAGGCGAACATTGTACCTGTTCGCCCAAACCCTGTAGCAATCTCATCAAGTATTAATAGCACACCATACTTATCGCATAACTGGCGTACGCCTTTTAGAAAGTTGGGGTGGTAAATGCGCATCCCACCGGCGCCTTGAACAATGGGCTCAAGGATCACGGCGGCGATTTCGTTGTGATGAGCTTCCAGTTTAGCGGTGAAATCATCCAGATCGGATTCATCCCACTCCTGATGAAAGCCAGTTCGCGGCGAGTCAGCAAAGATATGCTCGGGAAGGAAGCCCTTATAAATCGAATGCATTGAGTTATCTGGGTCTGTCACGGACATTGCGGCGAAGGTATCACCATGATAACCGTCTCTGAGGGTCAAAAACTTAGGACGTGTTTTTCCTTTTGCATGCCAATACTGAAGGGCCATTTTGAGGCTCACTTCGACGGCCACGGACCCTGAATCGGCCAAAAATACATGTTCAAGATTACTGGGAGTCAGTGATAGGAGTTTTTTGCACAGGTTAATCGCAGGCTCGTGAGTGATGCCGCCAAACATCACGTGTGACATTTTTCCTATTTGTTGGTGAGCCGCTTCGTTGAGAGCAGGATGATTGTAGCCGTGAATAGCTGACCACCAAGAAGACATGCCATCAACGAGTGCTCTACCATCTTCGAGTTGTAAATAGACCCCTTTGGCGGAGGTCACGGGGTAGCAGGTCAGAGGTGTTAGTGTCGAAGTATAGGGGTGCCATATATGGCGACGGTCAAACTCGAGATCCATCGATGTTTGTTTAACATTGAGTTGATTCATTATTAATCACATGTAAACATTTGAATTTTAATTGTGTTGACAGTTTACCTCGCGTCGGTAGACTAGCCAAGTCTAGAAACTAACAATAATAGTAAGGAATACAAGTGGAAGTACGTCATAACTGGACCGTGTCTGAAGTACGCGAGCTAATGGCAAAGCCGTTTATGGATCTTCTTTTTGAAGCGCAGCTAGTCCATCGCCAGCATCAACAACACAACTACGTACAGGTCAGTACGTTACTTTCCATTAAAACAGGTGCATGTCCTGAAGATTGTAAGTACTGTCCGCAGAGTGCCCGCTATCAAACCGATATCGAAAAAGAGCGCTTGATGGAAGTGGAGCGAGTGTTAGATGCTGCACAAAAAGCCAAAAATGCGGGTTCGACCCGTTTTTGTATGGGGGCGGCTTGGAAAAACCCTAAAGCTCGTGACATGCCGCATTTGACCGAAATGATTAAGGGGGTCAAAGGTATGGGTCTTGAGACCTGTATGACTCTCGGTATGCTCACGCCTGAGCAAGCGACGGAATTAGCAGATGCGGGTTTGGATTATTACAACCATAATCTTGATACCTCTCCTGAGTTTTACGGCAGTATTATCACGACACGTACCTACCAAGATCGTTTAGATACCTTGTCTCACGTGCGTGACGCCGGTATGAAAATCTGCTCTGGTGGGATCATAGGTATGGGAGAAAGTGCCAACGATCGTGCTGGACTGTTGGTGGAGTTAGCCAACTTACCTACTCATCCTGAAAGCGTCCCTATCAACATGTTGGTCAAGGTTAAAGGAACGCCACTTGAAGAGGTTGAAGATGTTGAGCCATTTGATTTTATTCGTCTCATCGCTGTTGCACGTATTTTGATGCCAAAATCAGCAGTGCGCTTGTCAGCGGGGCGCGAAAATATGAATGAGCAGATGCAGGCTCTGTGCTTTATGGCTGGAGCCAACTCGGTGTTTTATGGATGCAAACTGTTGACAACGCCCAACCCTTCGGAAGACAAAGATATGCAGTTATTTACCAAGCTGGGTATCAACAGCCAAGAAGTCTCTCAGCGGCCAGATGAGATTGAAGAAAATGATCTGCTTGATCGTGTCGTTGAGCGTATCGCTGCTCGTCCAGCGAAGGATGATCTTTTCTACGATGCCAGTGTTTAACGACCGTATTCGCCAATCCCTGAGTCTCCGGAAGCAGCAGGGATTGGAACGCCGCCTGCGTATTGTTGAATCAGGTAATAGTGCTGAGTTACTGTTTGAAGGCAAACCCTATGTGAACTTTTCCAACAATGACTACTTGGGCTTAGCTGCCGAGAAAAGCCTCGTGGCAGCGTGGCAGCGTGGTTTGGATTTGTATGGAAGTGGAAGCGGTGCTTCTCCACTTGTGACAGGATACTCAACAGCCCATCTAGAATTAGAAGCTTCTCTCTGTGACTGGTTAGGTTATGAACGTGCAATATTGTTCAGTTCGGGGTTCTCAGCGAATCAGGCATTGCTCTTTAGTCTGCTAGACAAAGATGACCTTCTGATTCAAGACAAGCTGAATCATGCCTCGCTGATGGAAGCCGGTATGCTCTCTTGTGCGACAATGAAACGTTTTCGTCACAACGATTCTGCGCATCTGCAAGAGCTTATGCAGCGAAGTGCTTTAGTCGTTACCGAAGGCGTGTTTAGTATGGATGGTGATCTGGCGCCTCTAAAGGACATACACAAAGTAACACAAGGCGTGTCATGGTTAGTGGTTGATGACGCCCATGGTATCGGTGTGTTGGGCGATCAAGGCAGAGGCAGCTGTGAAAAGGCGGGAATCCGCTCAGATCTGCTTGTTGTGACTTTTGGTAAGGCGTTAGGAGTTTCAGGGGCCGCGATTATGTGCAGCAAAGAAATCGGGGACTATTTAACCCAGTTTGCTCGTCACCATGTTTATTCGACGGCAATGCCTCCGTCCCAAGCGTTTGCATTAATACACGCGATCGATATGACACGAAAGCAAGATTGGCGACGAGAGAAGCTTCAAGAACTGCAACAAGAGTACCAGCGGTGTTTTTCTTCGTTTAAAGGTTACGTAGAGACACCCACACCAATAAAACCCCTGCTAATCGGTGACAGTCAGTCTGCGCTCAACGTTGCCGAATCAGTAAGGCAATCGGGCTGTTGGCTGACTGCGATCAGGCCACCAACGGTCGCCAAAAACTCAGCAAGGCTAAGAGTAACGCTCTCTGTAAATCACTCTGTGCAACACGTACGAAAATTGGCGAACATCCTAGAGAGTGCGATAGAAAAGGAATGTTAATGGAACAAGCGACCTTGATGCATGATAGTTGGCAGCAAGACAAATCCGCCATCGCTGAAGCGTTTGGTAAAGCGGCAAGCACCTACGATAATCATGCTGCTTTTCAAAGAGAAGTTGGAGAACGTTTATTAGCAAAACTCCCCCAAGATCTGGGGGGTAAAACCGTGCTCGATCTGGGTTGTGGCACTGGGTATTTTTCAGAGAAACTCCGCGATCGGGGAGCTATGGTCATTTGTTGTGATTTGTCACCGTCAATGTTGGATAAAGCGCAACAACGGTGTGGCTTTGAGAGAATGACATACCGCCAAGGTGATGCTGAGTTCTTACCATTCGATGACTGCTCAATCGATTATGTGTTTTCTAGCTTGGCATTGCAGTGGTGTGATGATTTGTCACGCCCTTTACGCGAAATGCGCAGGGTATTAAAGCCTCACGGCAAAGCGTACTTTTCCACCCTATTAGACGGTTCGCTGAAAGAGTTAAAGAGTGCTTGGGGTGAAGTGGATGCCTATCAACACGTCAACGATTTTATCAGCAGCAATCAGGTAAAAATTGCGTTAGCGCAATCTGGCAATCACCGCAATCATCTAGACTTGCCTACCATGATAGTTTGGTACGATACTGCGTTCGCCTTAATGCGTGACTTAAAGGGCATTGGCGCTAACCATGTTAATGGTCGTTCTGATGGTTTAACCCACCGTAGTGCGCTACTTAAAGTCGAACGAGCGTATCGACAGTTCAAAAACCATCAAGGTCTTCTGCCTGCCACTTATCAGGTTTGTTTAGGGGTTATACATCTATGATTGATGCATTTTTTATTGCTGGTACGGATACCGATGTTGGTAAAACAGTCGCTTCAAAGGCAATTCTTAACGCTTTAGCGCAAAAGGACTTAAAAACGATTGGCTATAAGCCTGTTGCGGCCGGTTGCGAAAAAACGCAACAAGGCTATCGCAACTCGGATGCTTTGTATTTGCAAAAAGCATCGACCGTTGACGTCGCTTATGATGAGGTCAATCCATACGCTTTGGCGTTGCCCGCTTCACCGCATATTGCTGCTCAGCATGACGGCATTGACATTCAATATTCAGTGTTGAGTGAAAAATTAGCAGGTCATAAACAGAAAGCGGATGTGGTTTTGGTTGAAGGAGCAGGAGGATGGCGCGTACCAGTGTCAGAATCTGATTGTCTTTCAAGCTGGGTGCAGCAAGAAAGTTTGCCTGTCATACTAGTGGTAGGCATCAAGTTAGGATGTCTTAGCCATGCGATGCTAACAGTGGATGCGATTAAAGCAGACGGTTTATCCTTGGTAGGCTGGGTTGCGAATCGAATTAACCCTGGTACTGAACACTATGCTGACATTATACAAATGTTGGAACAGAAGATTGGCGCTCCCAAATTGGGGGAAATCCCTTACGTGCCAGGTGTCAAACAAAAAGACTTAGCCAGATATATTGATGTTTCTACTCTTGTTGGCGAAGAGTAGTGTTTATCTGACCAAAATAGAAAGGCTGCCAATGGCAGCCTTTACTTTATCTAAATTTTGACGATTACTTGTCTTGGTGCAAGCCCATCAATGCTTGCTGGGTATCCGAGATGCGTTGTTGCGCTTGTTGCTCTGAAGATATACCAAGTTGCTGCTTTGCTTCTTCCTCTGAAATACCAAGGTGGCAGCATAGTAGGTCAATAGCCATTTGATAGTTGTTAGTTTCGACCATGATTTTGTCCTTTTCACACATGGGTATTGTATTCTGGGTACAATCTAGCACGCTGTTGTCTAGGTACAATAAGACTAAAGTCTAATGCTGGTGCTATTGATTAATACATTGAAATCGAATCATTTTTCATGTGAATGTTTGTCGAGTGTTTTAACAATTTTTTCCGTTGAGAAAACAAATGTTTCAATTTACGTCTATCCCTTGTGTTTAAAAGGAATAGACTATATCTATAAGTTAGACATAAAGCCTCAGTGCGATATTCGTATCGCAACGGCAGATAATTAAGCTTCCTGTTTCGGAGAAAAGTAATGAAGCGAGTGATGTTATTTTTGGCAACCAACTTGGCCGTTATTCTGGTTCTGAGTGTTGTTTTAAATATTGTGTATGCGGTTACAGGTATGCAACCTGGTAGCTTGTCTGGACTGCTTGTTATGGCCGCTGTGTTTGGTTTTGGTGGTTCATTCATCTCATTGATGATGTCAAAAGGTATGGCGCTGCGTTCTGTCGGGGGATGGTGATTGAAAGCCCGCGTAATGAAACAGAGCATTGGTTACTTGAAACGGTTCGCCGACAGTCTGAGCAAGTGGGCATCGGTATGCCAACCGTCGCCATCTATGATTCCGCTGATATCAACGCGTTTGCAACAGGCGCTAAGCGTAATGATTCTTTGGTGGCAGTTTCAACTGGTCTTTTGCAAAATATGACTCGTGATGAAGCTGAAGCCGTACTTGCTCACGAAGTGAGTCATATTGCCAATGGTGACATGGTCACCATGACGCTAATGCAAGGTGTGGTGAATACCTTCGTGATTTTCCTATCACGCTTTATTGCAAATATTGTTTCATCTAACGATGATGAAGAAGGTGGCAGCAACATGATGGTTTACTTTGGTGTATCCATTGTTCTTGAACTCGTGTTTGGCTTCCTAGCGAGCTTTCTTACTATGTGGTACAGCCGCCATCGTGAGTTTCATGCTGATGCAGGTGCAGCGCAGTTGGTCGGTAAGCACAAAATGATTGCTGCTTTGGAGCGTTTAAAAGTGAGTCATGAATCTCAGCTAGAAGGTTCAATGATGGCATTTGGTATCAATGGTAAGCGTTCAGTAACAGAATTATTGATGAGTCACCCTCCATTAGATAAGCGCATCGCAGCGCTGCGAAACTCATAAGTTTATGATTTAACGAAAAGGCTTGATTTTATATCAAGCCTTTTTTGATCCCTTATTATTTAACCGCCGTACAAAGCTGAAAACTAAACTTTTACAAAATTAATGTTTGTACAACCCCAACAAATTACCCTAAGCTAGCGTTAGGGTTGTACATTATTTTATTTTGTATAATTATCTGGAGAGGATATGAACGTCGAGTCAGTTGGTCAAATATATCAGCAACTTAGCAAGGAAAATTTGCACTTGTTAAATGGTGTTTACCATCAAGATGTTGTCTTCGAAGATTCTGCGCATCGTCTCCAAGGTTGGCAAGCGTTACAAAGCTATTTTGACAGTCTTTATACAAACGTCAGGCGCTGCGACTTTGACATAAAAGAGCAACAGCAGTCTGGTGACAGTGGATTTCTTACGTGGTCTATGTCGCTGGAGCATCCCAAACTGCAAAAAGGTAAAACCGTGGTCGTCAATGGTGTCAGCCACCTCAAATTCAAAGATGGTAGGGTTATCTATCACAGAGATTACTTCGACCTCGGTGAAATGCTTTATGAAAACCTTCCACTGCTAGGTTCAGTGATCAAGACCATCAAACAGAGGCTAGGGCAATGACTTGTGTGTTAATCACCGGCGCCACATCCGGTATCGGTAGGCAACTGGCAGAAGATTATGCAAATGCGGGACATGAAGTCGTTGCTTGCGGAAGGAACCCACAAGCGTTAGAAGCGCTTGTTTCTACCTCTACTAATATTACCTCGCTTCAATTTGACCTAACCGATTTATCGGCTACGAAAAAGGCGTTAGAAAAGCTGGTCATTACCCCTGATGTTTGGATTTTTAATGCTGGAGATTGTGAGTACATTGATGATGGTGTCATTGACGCACAATTGATAAAGCGTGTATTCGACATCAATGTGGTTGGGCTTGCTAACGCGATAGAAGCAAGCCAGCACCATTTTCAGCCCGGACATATTGTGGCTCTGGTCGGTTCTATTGCGAGCGAATTGGCCTTACCAAGGGCTGAAGCCTATGGCGCATCTAAAGCCGCTGTCAGCTATTTAGGTAGAGCGCTCCAGCTTGATTTGGTTAAAAAAGAGATTTGTGTGTCAGTGATATACCCTGGCTTCGTCAAAACGCCTTTGACCGATAAAAACACGTTTCCAATGCCAATGCTTGTGACGACACAACAGGCGTCACAAGCGATACGTAAAGGGCTTGCTAAACGTAAACCGTATATATATTTCCCGCGAAGGTTCACAACGCTACTGCGCCTGATTGGTGCCTTGCCTTACCGCTGGCAAAAGTATTTAACCGCGAAATTGATCTCAGAGTAAGAGGATTCCAAAATGAAAATAGCCATAATCGGGACAGGTATCTCTGGGTTGACATGTGCCTATCATCTGAATAAACAACATGATGTCACTCTATTCGAAGCCAATGATTACATCGGTGGGCACACTGCGACGGTCAATGTGGAAGTGGAAGGCGAGAACTATGCGGTCGACACCGGTTTTATTGTGTACAACGATAGAACGTATCCCAATTTTATTGCCATGATGGATGAGGTGGGTGTGGAGGGCTTACCTACACAGATGAGTTTCAGTGTAAGAAACGATGGGTGTGGATTGGAGTACAATGGACACACAGTGTCGACGCTTTTCGCGCAGAAAAGAAATTGGTTCAATCCCAAGTTTTATGCCTTCATTTTCGAGATACTGCGTTTCAATAAACAGGTTAAACGGATAGTCGAACAATCCAGTGAGTGTGAGAAAACACTCGGCGACTTTTTATCGGAAGAGAAATTCAGCGACTATTTTTGCAACAACTATATCTTACCAATGGGTGCTGCAATCTGGTCTTCCACACTTGCCGATATGCGCGCTTTTCCGCTGCAATTCTTTGCACGATTCTTTCTGAATCATGGACTACTCGATGTGTTGAACAGGCCTCAGTGGTACGTGATAAAAGGCGGTTCTAATGCCTATGTCGAGCCACTCACTCAGGAGTATGCTGACCGCATTCACCTTTCTACACCTGTAAAATCGGTTTGCAGGGAGCAAATGGGCGTGCGAATTGATCTTGGCGATCGGACTGAGCGCTTTGACCAAGTGATTTTTGCCTGTCATAGCGACCAAGCGCTTGCCCTGCTTAGTGATGCCAGTGACCTCGAGAGTAAAATTCTAGGTCAGCTGGAATATCAAGCGAATGAAGTGACACTGCATACTGATGAGAGTTTACTGCCTAAAAGAAAGTCGGCTTGGGCGTCTTGGAATTATTGGTTAGATGGAAAGCAAGGTGAAAGTGAACGCCCACCAACCCTGACTTACAACATGAATATTCTACAACATATACAAGCGCCTGTGACATTCTGTGTTTCTTTAAATAGCGGTCATCTTATTGACTCAAGTAAAGTGCTCAAAACATTCACGTATCACCATCCTGTGTTCAGCGAGCAATCTATGCAGGCCCAGCAGAGACGTAAGGAAATCAATGGGCAGGACAAGGTGTGGTTCTGCGGTGCCTACTGGTACAACGGTTTTCATGAAGACGGGGTTCGAAGCGCTCTAGATATTGTCAGTGAGTTGAAACTGCTCAAAAACGTTGATCGCCAACGAGGAGCAGCATAATGAGCGCAGAGCATGGCGGCTCTTTATTTGTGGGTGATGTAAGACATCGGCGCTTTAGCCCAGTAGAGCATCAGTTAAGCTACCCTATCTTTATGCCATGTATCGACTTGGATAAGATCCATGCTGTGGAGAAATCTGTTTGGGGCTTTGGACGAAAGTGGTGGCATTGGGCGAGGTTTAAACGCTCTGATTATTTAGGGGAAGGAGATTTAAAACACGCGGTATTTGACAAGATTAAAGAGCTCACGGGAGAGACTGTCGAGGGGAGCGTCAAAGCCGTCATTCATCTCCGTTATCTTGGTATCTATTTCAGTCCGGTAAACTTCTACTATGTTTATAACAAGGAAGGAGAATGGCGTTACTTGTTGGCTGAAGTGAGTAATACCCCTTGGAATCAAAGACACTACTATGCGATTCCTGCTTTTGACCAAACATTGTGGCGACACGGCAAAGCGTTTCATGTGTCACCGTTTAACCCTATAGACCAAGACTATGTTTGGCGATTGAAGCCATTAGGGAGAAAGCTTTCGATTCACCTAGAGTGCCATCGGGATCAAAAAGGAATTTGATGCCACGCTTAGCATGGGCAAACAGGCTCTGACATCGAGAGTGCTTCTCAAACACTTGATTAAAACGCCGCTAATGGCAGTAAAAATGTTGATTGGAATTTACTGGCAGGCGTTTAAGCTCTGGTGTAAGGGTGCTCCATTTTACTCCCATCCTAATAATAAAAAACAACCAGAAATACCTTCTAAAAACTATAAATCGAGAGAGCAGGGCAAGGAGCATAAGTCATGATTAACTCCCAAACGATAGATTACTCAACGTCACTAAGCACGACACAAAAAACAGCGCGTAGCGTGGCAATGTCACTCCTCAAGAAAATCAAATCAGGTTCGCTAACGGTCATTGAATCATTCTCCGTTTCAGAAAATAGGGTGACTTTTGGTGACACAGGAGCCTCACGCTTACAGGCGGCTATCGAGGTCAAACATCCAGACTTTTACGCTAGGCTGCTCAAAGGCGGGAGTATTGCAGCAGGCGAAGCCTACATGGACGGCTGGTGGGACAGCCCAGATTTGACGGCGCTGATGGAACTGATGGCCGTGAACTTAGCAACCCTCGATTCTATTGAAGGCCAAAGTAGTTTTATCTCTCGAATATCATACCAGCTTGGGCACTGGTTCAACCGCAACACTGAGAAGAATGCCGCTAAGAATATTAGCGCCCACTATGACTTGAGCAATGAACTCTACGAAACGTTTCTTGATCAAGAGATGTTGTACTCCGCTGCAATCTTTAATAGGGAATCAGACAGTTTGGAGCAGGCTCAGCTCAACAAAATGGAAAGATTGTGCCAGCAGCTTGAATTGTCCTCTGACGACCACGTGATTGAGATAGGGACAGGCTGGGGTGGCATGGCCATATATATGGCGGAAAAGTATGGGTGCCACGTAACCACCACGACGATCTCGGAACAGCAGTATCAGTACGCTAAGCAGAAGATAATCGATAAGGGACTTGAGCACAAAATAACCTTGCTCAAGCAGGATTATAGAAAATTAAAAGGGCACTACGACAAGTTGGTGTCCATTGAAATGATCGAAGCGGTTGGTAAAGAATACTTAGGCTCGTACATTAAAAAGTGTCAGTCTCTTTTTAAGGCCAAAAGGGTTGATGGCCATACAAGCCATTACTATCGCCGATCAAAGATACGACTATTACAGTAACAATGTCGATTTCATACAGAAGTATATTTTTCCAGGTGGTTTCCTACCTTCGATTACGGCTTTGACCCAAGCAACAACAGCGCATAGCGATTTAGTTTTGCGTAACCTATACGATATTGGCTTGGACTATGCAAAGACATTGAAAGAGTGGCACACACGATTTGTGTCATCAGAAAGCAATGTCAGGAAGCTAGGTTTTGATGACACCTTTATGCGTATGTGGAAATATTATTTCTGTTACTGTGAAGGTGGATTTCGTGCCCAAAGCATAAGCACTGTTCATATGACCTTTCAAAAGGCGTGATGATGACGACAAAAAAGCTGATTTGTTATTCCCTCTGGTTCCAAGTTGTCTGGATAGTTGCTGTACTAGGCCAAGAGAAGTTGCAGTGGTTAGCTGTCGGTCTGGTCGTCGGTACCTATGTATACAGCCAGTTGGTTGCACCAATAAAGCTTGAACGAGTGTTTTTAGTGGCGGTATTGGGTGTCATGGTCGATTATGCCAACATGACGCTGGGTGTATTTCGTTTCACCGATAGTGATTTCCCAATTTGGCTGATGGCACTTTGGTTTATATTTGTTTGGTACGCCTATTTTCTCGCTCCGATAGTGAGCCGATTTCCGACAATACTCGTATATACAGTAGGAGGCGTTGGTGGGGCGTTGAGCTATTTGGCGGGAGAAAAACTTGGCGCGGTCTATTTCCCTTTACCAACGACAACCACGTTGATTGTATTAATGGTGGAGTGGCTGCTCATTGTGGCAGCCATTATAAAGGTTTATGGAAATGCATCGGATCAAATGGACTACGTTGGTAGGGGGATCGTTAGCGTCTTGTTGGTCAGCGCAAGCGCAAAAGCCACCATGGCTAGCGACGATAAATGGCAGGAATGGCGTAAAGTCGGGAGCGCACAGCTTACTTTTCTCTTTTTCGACGTTTACCAATCTCAGCTCTTCACCCCGACTGGTGAGTATATTCTCGGCAAAGATATCTCACCACACCCACTGGCTTTATCTATTAAATATCAACGAGACATCAGCCAGAAACAGTTGGTTGATGCCACGAGAGAGCAATGGGACAAGTTAGGGTACTCTGATACGGGCCCTTGGGTGACTCAGCTCGAGAGGATTTTTCCCGATGTTAAAGATGGCCAACAGCTGACTTATGTCTCTGATGGTGACACTGGGCGATTCTTTTTTTCGTCACAAAATGACCAAAACCGGTTGATTGGTTCAATCAATGATCCACTTCTGAACGACGCATTTCTAGCGATATGGCTATCCCCACAAACACAGTACCCCAAGTTAAGACAAGACCTCATTGGAGCGAGATAAAATGCGAAAGATTAAAATGCTGATTGTTGTTGGCTTATTAACGCTATTAACCGGGTGCTCTACGGATATATCGGAATACAAAGGCAGTACACCTGCCTTCAATCTGTTTGAGTATTTTGAAGGAGAGGTGACAGCTTGGGGAATGGTTCAGGATTATACCAACAAGCAGCAACGTCGTTTTAAAGTTGATATTGTCGGCAGTATCGATGGTGATACCCTAACTCTTGTCGAAGACTTTGAGTTCGATGACGGCGAGCTTGACCAAAGGATTTGGAAAATCAAGAGACTCAGCGACAATACCTACGAAGGAGAAGCTGGAGACATCTTAGGTGTCGCACGAGGCAAAGAAGAGGGTAATGCATTGCACTGGGTCTATGACTTTGAGCTTGTCGTCGACGGTTCTACAATAACGGTCGCGTTTGATGATTGGTTGTTCAGACAAGACGAGACTCATGTATTCAATATCACGAGCATACGAAAGTTCGGTATTGAGGTTGGCAAAATTACGTTGTTCTTTCAAAAAGTCGACAGTTAGTCGACTCGATAGTGGTGTCTAATCGACATAAAAAAGGGCTGACGTATCGACGTCAGCCCTAAGTGTTTACATAGACTGTATTACAGTTTGTCGGTCAGCTCGATGGCTTGGCCGATGTAGTTGGCAGGTGTCATCTCTTTTAGACGTGCTTTCTCGTGCTCTGGTAGCTCAAGACTGTCGATAAAGTTACGCATTGCTTCACCATCTACACGTTTACCACGAGTTAGCTCTTTTAGCTTCTCGTATGGCTTCTCGATTCCGTAGCGACGCATAACAGTTTGTACAGGTTCAGCAAGAACTTCCCAGTTTTGATCTAGTTCAGCAAGTAGTGCTTCACGGTTAACTTCTAGCTTGCTGATACCTTTCAGCGTAGAAGTGTAAGCAATGATTGCGTAGCCAACACCAACACCTAAGTTACGTAGAACGGTTGAGTCAGTCAGGTCACGCTGCCAGCGAGAGATTGGCAATTTTTGTGCTAGATGGCCGAATACCGCGTTCGCAAGACCTAGGTTGCCTTCTGAGTTTTCAAAGTCGATTGGGTTAACTTTGTGAGGCATGGTAGAAGAACCGATTTCACCAGCGATTGTCTTCTGCTTAAAGTGGCCTAGTGCGATGTAACCCCAAACGTCACGATCAAAGTCGATCAAGATGGTGTTGAAACGTGCAACCGCATCGAATAGTTCTGCGATGTAATCATGTGGCTCAATCTGAGTTGTGTAAGGGTTCCAAGTTACGCCTAGAGACTCTGTGATGAACTCTTCAGAGAACTTGTGCCAGTCTAGTTCTGGGTAAGCTGATAGGTGAGCGTTGTAGTTACCTACAGCGCCGTTAATCTTACCTAGGATTTCTACGTTAGCGATTTGCTTGTATTGACGCTCCATACGGTACGCCACGTTCGCCATTTCTTTACCCATAGTAGATGGAGAAGCTGGCTGGCCGTGTGTACGAGATAGAAGAGGAATATCGCGGTATTCAACAGCAAGTGCTTTAATCGCGTCAATGATGTTTTTGATCTCAGGAAGAATGACTTCATCACGAGCTTCTTTAAGCATTAGCGCGTGAGACGTGTTGTTGATGTCTTCTGAAGTACAAGCAAAGTGAAGGAATTCATTGACGGCATGAAGTTCTGGGATATCAGCCACTTTTTCTTTCAGGAAGTATTCAACAGCTTTTACGTCGTGGTTCGTCGTACGCTCGATTTCTTTAATTCGAGCAGCGTCTTCTTCACTGAAGTTAGCGGCAAGATCATCAAGAAACTGGTTTGCTTCTGCACTGAACGCTGGTACTTCTTTGATTGCATCAGTTGCAGCAAGCTTCTGTAGCCAACGAATTTCAACGATAGAGCGGTACTTTAGAAGGCCAAATTCGCTAAAAATGCTGCGAAGTGCAATCGTCTTACTTCCGTAACGGCCGTCTACTGGTGAAACAGCAGTCAGTGCTGACAGTTCCATGATGTTCTCCTGAATTGAGTTTCTAAATTTCGTGTGCTTTATACCAATAACCGCATAGATTGTCACGCAGATTGCGCAATCGTTTGCCTTGAGCTTGTTTTGGTAGAAAAAATCAGCTCGCGATGGGCGCGAGCTGTATTGTTAAGTCATTACATACGGGCTAAGAGGATTTGAGCCTGTTCAACCATTTTTTTGCGCCCGAAAATGAGGTGGCGACGCTTTCCGCCTACTTGGCGCCATAACACAGCACTGCGAATACCAGATAGTAACAAGGCTCGAACTTTATGTTGGTTACCTGTCTGTTGCAGTACAGAAGGGGTTCCAGTTACCTGAATTCTCGGCCCGATCGGGCTGATGACATCCAAATAGACGCTGGCAAGATTGCTTATCATTTGGTCATCTAAGAGTTCAAAATGATCAAGTTGTCGCTCTATCATTTTAATTCGGTCGGCTAATTGAGACATCGCATCGTTGCGTCCACTCAGTTTACGTTCAAGCGCCATCAAGCTGATGATATAGCGAGTCACTTCACTGCCAGAAGGTGTGCTATCGATGCCCTTCACCAAACATTCTAAGCCAAGTTTTAAATCCGACTCTCGACCATAAACACTGACGGTGTTATTTGGGTTTGTGTTTAAGATCGCTTTGAGCGACGTTTCAAATGCATCAGAGTCACAGTGACCGTTTTTCGCGACCTGTTGAACCAGAGCGACAGCTTGGCATATTCCTGCAAATGCGATGGTACGGTCGTAAAGAGCGTTAGTCACGTCGTATTACTCCTGAAAAGACATTGAATTAAATACGTTTTTCAATGATGCCGCCACCAAGGCAAACATCATCCTTATAAAATACTGCTGATTGACCTGGGGTTACGGCTACCTGTGGGTCATCGAAAATAACTTTAATATTTTCATCATCAATTGGGATAATGGTACAAGGGATATCCGTTTGACGGTATCGTGTCTTCACACTGCATTGAAGTGGTGATTTGATAATTTCGCGATCGACCCAGTGCAGCTGAGAAGCAATCAATCCTTGAGATTTTAACAGTGGATGCTCAGCACCTTGCACTGCAATGAGTACGTTACGTTTAAGATCCTTCTCTGCGACGTACCATGGCTCTTCATTACCACCGCCGCCTTTCTGACCGCCTATATGTAAACCTTTACGTTGCCCTAATGTGTGATACATCAAACCTTGATGCTCACCGATCACTTTGCCTTCAGGTGTCTCAATCTTGCCCGGTTGTGCTGGCAAGTAACGAGATAGGAAGTCAGTAAACTTACGTTCACCAATGAAGCATATGCCCGTCGAATCTTTTTTTCTTCGCGGTAATTAGATCTTGCTCTTCGGCGATTCGGCGCACTTCAGGTTTTTCCAGCTCTCCAACAGGGAATAAGCTGCGAGCGATCTGTTCACTGCTCAATGTATACAAGAAATAGCTTTGATCTTTGTTGCCATCTAGACCACGCAACATTTGCGGCTTGTCACTGTTCTCAGGGAAAGTACGTCGAACATAATGACCCATCGCAATGTAATCTGCATCGAGAACTTCATCTGCAAATTCAAGGAAAGCTTTGAACTTGATTTCTTTGTTACAAAGGATATCAGGATTCGGTGTGCGACCAGCTTTGTATTCCGCCAGAAAATACTCAAATACATTGTCCCAGTATTCGGCGGCAAAGTTGATGGTGTGGAGGTGTATTCCCAATTTATCGCAAACAGCTTGAGCATCAGCTAAGTCTTCTGCAGCTGTACAGTATTCTTCGTTATCGTCTTCTTCCCAGTTCTTCATGAACAGGCCTTCAACCTGATAGCCCTGCTGCTTGAGGAGATACGCGGAAACGGATGAATCCACACCACCGGACATGCCGACGATAACTTTCTTTTTACTGTTGTCAGTACAGTTCTCAGACATTACTAAACACCACAAAATTTAACTGGAGGCAGATTTTAACAGAAAGCGTTTCGAGGTGACAGTTCCGAGATCGAACTCACACTTCAATTTTGCCGCAATTTTACTCGTTCACGATCTTAATCTGCGAATTTTCACTACAGACAGGCTATATGTGGCATAGTTGGCAAAATTCAAGTGAACTAAGGTACAAAACGTGAGTGATGATAGTCAATTCATGGCGGAAGCAGAGCTGATTGAAATTGTTGAGAATCAGCTGGAAGATGGTGAGCCGCTAAAAGTAAAAGAAACGTTGATGCGTTTGATGATGACAGGAACGCCGCGAGACGAGGCTGTCGCGATGATGGCATGTGCTGTCTCTATTGAGATCTTCGACGTAATGAAAAACGAAGGTGAGTTTAATCTCAAACGTTATTCAGAACACCTTGACCGTTTGCCAGATATCAGTTTTATGGAAGGTGAATAAGCGGTAACCCCATGCCAACTGGTCATCAGTTGGCTTGTTACATTGCGGTGTGGCTCGTCAAACTTTAGCGGTTTCCTATTTACAATTATTTGTGCATTAAGTGCTTCCTGTTTATCACCTATCAAGTGATAGAATTTTAATTTCTCCCGCAAACGTTTGCTATAATTCCGGTTGTTGCCGCGTTAGATAGTGCGCGGTAGAATCCGGCATCTTTTGACCCTATCTCAGAATATTTTGTTATGAAGTTTCCAGGCCAACGAAAGTCCAAGCACTATTTTCCTGTCCATGCGCGCGACCCTTTAGTGAGTCAATCTCAAGAGAGCAAGAAAATGTCCAGCACGCATATTATCGGTATTGACCAGACTTTGGTGGATATTGAAGCGAAAGTCAGCACGGAACTCATTGAGAAATATCAGTTGAGTAAAGGTCACTCACTCGTTATTGACGATGTGACCGCGGAAGCGCTGTACAATGAGCTGAAGGAAAATGGACTGATTACCAATGAATATGCGGGTGGTACTATTGGTAATACTCTTCACAACTATTCTGTACTTGCCGATGACCGCTCAACACTTTTGGGGGTCATGAGTCAAGATATTAAGATTGGTAGCTATGGTTTCCGCTATTTGTGTAACACTTCCAGTCGAATGGACCTGAACTATTTACAGGGTGTTGATGGTGCTATTGGTCGTTGTTTTGCTCTGATTTCCGATGATGGTGAGCGCACTTTTGCCATTAGCGAAGGTCAGATGAACCAGCTGCATCCGAATAGCATTCCAGAGAAGATTTTTGAAAATGCGTCTGCTTTAGTGCTTACGGCTTATTTGGTTCGCTGTAAACAAGGTGACCCAATGCCAGAAGCTACGATGAAAGCGATTGAATATGCGAAGAAGTATAATGTTCCTGTCGTGCTCACACTTGGAACGAAATTCGTTATTCAGGATGATCCGGTATTTTGGCAAAACTTTTTACGTGACCACGTGAGTGTTGTGGCTATGAATGAAGACGAGGCAGAGGCGTTAACGGGCGAATCTGATCCATTAGCGGCGTCAGATAAAACGCTCGAATGGGTCGACCTAGTGCTATGTACTGCGGGCCCTGTAGGTTTGTTTATGGCGGGTTACACGGAAGAAGCCGCTAAGCGTCAAACTTCTCTGCCGTTACTTCCTGGAAGCATTGCTGAATTCAACCGATATGAGTTTAGTCGTCCAGCTGCAAGATGGGCCTGTGATAATCCAATTAAAGTATACTCACATATATCTCCTTATATGGGTGGGCCAGAAAAGATTAAAAATACCAATGGTGCTGGTGACGCCGCATTATCAGCGCTGTTACACGATATGGCTGCGAATAAATACCATAAAGAAAATGTGCCTAACTCGAGTAAGCATGCTCATGCGTACCTGACATATTCTTCTTTCTCCCAAGTATGCAAATATTCAAATCGTGCCAGCTATGAAGTGTTAGTTCAGCACTCTCCGCGCTTGTCTCGAGGTTTACCTGAGCGAGAAGACAGCCTAGAAGAGGCATACTGGGAACGTTAATTAGGGTATTAATTATATAAAAGCCTCGCTATAGCGAGGCTTTTTATTGAGCGATAAAACGCTAGCAGCTAGCGTTTTATAAATTCAGCCAGATTAGATTAGGAAGTCGTCTAGTGACTTACCAGCGTCTAGCTGTTCTTGGATTGCTGAAGGAGTTCGACCTTGACCTGTCCAAGTCTTTTCTGCACCAGTATTATCCAGATATTTGTATTTTGCTGGGCGAGGAGCACGCTTAGGTTTTGCTTTACCTGCTGCTTCACCTGCAAGCGCAGAAATAACCATGTCCTTATCTAGACCAAGTTGTTTAATTTGTTCTGCAATATCTGCCAACTTGGCTTCTTGTGCCGCTTGAGCTTCGCGTTCTGCTGCCTCTGCTTCTTTGCGTTCACCGACAACGGTTGATAATTTGTCTAGAGCTTCCTCTAGTTGTTCTAGAGTTAAGTCACGTGCGAATGCGCGTAGACTACGAATGTTTAATAGAGTTTTAGTTAGTTCCGACATGTAAATTCCCACTTATTTAAGGAGCCGATAAAATAAATATTAAACCCGTATTATTCGCAATACAATATTTTCTGGTTAAATTGTTATAAAAATTTATTAATTAATCGTTAGGTCATTTGAATAATGAGACCTTTCTAATTAATCAACCAATTCTTGTTGCATAAAATATCGGGAGATTTGTGATTTTGACAATACTTATAGCGGATAAGTTTCATACGTAAACAGATATTTGTTTTACAGTATCAAAATAATTTGAATTATCCTTTTGTCAGCTAATTATCAAGATAGTAACAAATCTTCATCAATTCACGAGTTTTTCTCTAGAGTTTTCGTTTTTAGAGCTTAATATCTAGATGTAGACGTATAAATCAGTATTCGCAAGTTAAATTATGAATAATGAGTGCCATGTGCGACAGTCTGGCTATGATATTAGTTGAACTCTATGCAATAGCTAAGAAACCTTCAGCATTGTTGAGATGACAATATAGAGGCTGGAATTTTTGGCATGATGTATTGAAATAGGGCTTTAGATGAGTACAATGGGCGCCACCTAATGCGATAGGTTGGTTAAATTGTTGTAAGATTTTGTTAATGACAGTTTTAAACACCAACAATCGCGGTAGAGGCGCGAGATAGATCAGTAGCATTTGTTGGGGTGATGCCAATGAACAAATGTGAAAGGTTATTTCGCCGAAGTGAGTAATCAAATCAAAGATGCTTGCTGGGGTTACACTCGAAAGGGGTAACACTGCCATAGTCTATAATTTTGTAAAACTATGGAGCGCTACTGTAGGGCTGGGTGAAGCTTTCGCTTCCCTTTCGCTTGGTTCAACTTGATTGTTTGGAAACTTTTCCTCCAATTCTGTCTGCAGTAGATCTCTAACCATTTATTACTGGTTTTTGAAGATCATGAATTTAATTGATTTTGCATCATCTCCTATCTCTTTGTTACCACCACTGGTGGCTCTGAGTCTAGCAATTATTACCCGTCGTGTGCTGGTGTCTCTGGGCGTAGGTATCACGCTGGGCGCTATCCTTCTCAATGATTATTCTATGGGGAGTACGCTCAGTTATGTCGGTTCAACGGTATCAAGCGTCTTTATCGAAGATGGCGGTATTAATACTTGGAACATGAGTATTGTTGGCTTCTTACTCTTACTAGGCATGATGACAGCGTTGTTAACCTTGTCAGGGGGTACTCGCGCTTTTGCTGAGTGGGCCCAATCACGAGTGAAAAGCAAGCGTGGCTCCAAGTTACTGGCCGCTTTTCTAGGCGTATTCATTTTTGTTGATGACTATTTTAACAGCCTAGCCGTTGGCGCGATTTCTCGACCTGTTACAGACCGTTTTTATGTATCCCGCGCTAAGTTGGCCTACATCTTAGACTCAACAGCAGCACCTATGTGCGTGATCATGCCAGCCTCTAGTTGGGGTGCTTACATCATGACGATTATCGCTGGTATTTTGGTATCCCATGGTATTACTGAGTATTCAGCACTTGGTGCTTATGTACGTCTTATTCCAATGAACTTTTACGCTGTTTTCGCTTTGCTAATGGTATTTGCAGTGGCTTGGTTTGGTCTCGATATTGGTAAGATGCGCAACCATGAAATTGCAGCATCTCAGGGACACGGCTTTGATAAAGAACAAGCTGATGACTCTCAGGAAGCGCATGATATCAATGAAGAGTTGGATATCCAGGAAAGTGAAGGCGGTAAAGTTTCCGACTTAGTTCTACCGATTGTATTCCTGATTGTCGCAACGATTGTTTCAATGCTATATACGGGCGGACAGGAATTAGCCGCAGATGGCAAAGCCTTTAATGTTCTGGGCGCTTTTGAGAACACAGATGTAGGCACTTCGTTGATCTATGGTGGTCTTGTCGGGTTGGCTGTCGCTCTGTTTACGGTGCTTAAGCAGGGCATCGCATTTAGCGAAATAGCTCGTACTCTTTGGATTGGTGCCAAATCAATGTTTAGTGCCATTTTGATCCTTATTTTTGCTTGGACTATTGGCTCTGTTATCGGTGATATGAACACGGGTAAATACCTATCGACATTAGCACAAGGCAATATCAATCCTCATTGGCTACCTGTTATCCTGTTCTTGCTATCTGGTCTTATGGCTTTCTCTACCGGTACATCATGGGGGACGTTTGGTATTATGCTGCCAATTGCTGGCGATATGGCAGGTGCCACGGATCTTGCTTTGATGCTGCCTATGCTAAGTGCTGTGTTGGCAGGCTCGGTATTTGGAGATCACTGTTCACCAATTTCAGATACGACAATTCTCTCTTCAACGGGGGCACGTTGTAACCATATTGATCACGTAGCGACTCAGTTGCCTTATGCATTATCAGTTGCGGCTGTCTCTTGTATTGGTTTCATCACACTGGGTATGACCGCATCAGTAGGCATTTCTTTCGCTGTTTCGGCGGTTGCTTTTGTAGGCGTTTGTGTTTTGCTATCGATTCTTTCAAAAGCGAAGATGGCAAGCTGTCAAAACGTTTAATGAGCTGAACGATAAAAGAATTTTAAAGGGAGCTTTCGCTCCCTTTTTATTTGTCTTATACAAATTGAAAAAATCTTCAATTTTTAGTTGAAAAATGGATTTGCCTTAGTTAGTGTGGTTACCAAGCAAGCGAACTGAAGAGCTTATAAGTATGCGTAATTTTGTAATGAACATTCATCACCATCATCACCCAGTCTAGTCTTTCGGGAGATGTACGCATACCCGGGAGATAGGAAACTCCCGGAGGCAGAAATCGCAAACTACAAGATTCAGAACCCTCGGGAGACCAATTCTTCCGAGGGTTTTTTAGTTTTAACGATTTAAAAATTAATTTGCACAGGGATAACAGCAATGCAAACACAACGCCTAAGAATCGCAATCCAAAAAAAAAGGTCGCCTAAGCAAAGAATGCCAAGAACTGCTCAAAAAGTGCGGCGTAAAATTCAACATCATGGGTGAACGTCTGGTCGTTCACTCGCTGAACATGCCTATTGATCTGCTGTTAGTCCGTGATGACGACATTCCTGGTCTAATTATGGATGGTGTTGTTGACCTTGGCTTTATTGGTGAAAACGAACTTGAAGAAGTTCGTCTTGATCGTAAGGCGCTTGGCGAGCCATGTGAATTTGTTCCACTTCGTCGTCTCGATTTCGGTGGTTGCCGTTTATCTATCGCTATCGACAAAGATGAAGAATACAACGGTCCTCAGGATTTAGCAGGCAAACGAATTGCCACTACCTACCCACAATTGCTTAAAGCTTACATGGATCAACAAGGTGTTCCATTTTCTACCTGTATGCTGACCGGTTCTGTAGAAGTTGCCCCTCGTGCGGGTCTTGCCGACGCCATCGCAGATTTGGTTTCTACAGGTGCGACACTAGAAGCGAATGGCTTAAAAGAAGCTGAGATTATCTTCAAGTCAAAAGCGACGCTGATTCAACGCACCGGTGAATTCGATGCAGATAAAGTAGCACTAATCGAAAAACTGTTGACTCGCATGCAAGGCGTACAGCAAGCAAAAGAGTCGAAGTACATCATGCTACACGCACCAGCCGAGAAACTAGACCAAATCAAAGCATTGCTTCCTGGTGCAGAAGACCCAACGGTATTACCTCTATCTGCTGACAAGCAAAAAGTAGCGGTTCATTTGGTTAGTACTGAAAACCTGTTCTGGGAAACCATGGAACAGCTAAAGGAACTGGGTGCGAGCTCAATTCTAGTCCTACCCATTGAGAAAATGATGGAGTAATTGCAATGAGAACCGTCGTATGGCAATCGCTGAGTGAAACGCAGCAAGAATCGATTCTAGAGCGTCCGGCAATCGCAGAGGGCGCAAACATCACGACTGCGGTTTCTGAAATAATCGCAAAAGTTCGTAAAGAGGGTGATGCTGCATTATTGGAACTGACTGAGAAGTTTGACCGTGTGAAGCCGGGATCCATTCGTGTCTCAGCACAAGAAATTGATGAAGCGTCTGCTCGCCTTTCTGAAAAGATGAAAGATGCGCTTGAGCAAGCTTATGCAAACATCTCGAAGTTTCATAAAGCACAGAAGCCACAGCGAATCAAAGTAGAGACTCAACCGGGTGTGCTTTGTGAGCAGGTAACGCGCCCGATTCAAAAAGTGGGTTTGTACATTCCGGGCGGGAGTGCGCCATTGCCTTCGACGGTTTTGATGCTCGGCGTTCCTGCAAAAATTGCGGGCTGTCGTAAAGTGGTGTTGTGTTCTCCACCGCCAATCGCAGACGAGATCCTTTATGTCGCGCAACTGTGTGGTATTGATGAAGTGTACAACGTCGGTGGTGGTCAAGCAGTTGCTGCGATGGCTTATGGTACAGAGACGGTATCCAAAGTTGATAAGATCTTTGGCCCGGGTAACGCTTATGTGACGGAAGCAAAACGTCAGGTGAGCAATGATTTCCGCGGTGCTGCGATTGATATGCCAGCAGGCCCATCTGAAGTGCTGGTGTTGGCCGATGACACTGCGGATCCTGACTTCATCGCTGCTGATCTGCTAAGCCAAGCCGAGCACGGTCCTGATTCTCAAGTGGTACTTGTTACTCCTTCTCCTGTTATTGCAGATCAAGTGACGGATGCGGTTCAACGTCAGCTTAAGGATCTATCTCGCGCGGACATCGCCGAGCAAGCATTGGCCTCAAGCTTGATCATCATTGCCGAGTCTCTTACTCAATCAGTTTCCATCTCGAATTATTACGGTCCTGAGCACTTAATTGTTCAGACAAAGAATCCACGCGAGCTTCTACCGCTGCTAGATAACGCTGGATCGATTTTCTTAGGTGATTGGTCGCCTGAATCAGCAGGTGATTACGCATCGGGCACCAACCACGTTCTTCCTACTTACGGTTACACACGCACGTATTCAAGCTTAGGCTTAGCGGACTTTTCGAAACGTATGACGGTTCAAGAGCTGTCTGCTGACGGTCTCAAAGGTCTAGCACCAACCGTGGTAACCATGGCAGAAGCGGAAGGCTTAGATGCACACAAACGTGCAGTGACTATCCGTGTAGAAAAATTGGCAGCTAAGTAAGAGGATATTGAGATGGAAAAGCTAGCGCGCAAACAGGTTCAAAAACTGACCCCTTATTTATCGGCTCGTCGTATCGGTGGTACAGGTGATGTGTGGCTAAATGCCAACGAATCGCCATTTAATAATGAATACAAAACAGACTTTGCTCGTCTTAATCGTTACAGCGAATGCCAGCCTAAAGAACTGATTTCTGCTTACGCAGCCTATGCAGGTGTCAAACCAGAGCAAACACTAACATCTCGCGGTGCGGATGAAGGTATTGAACTACTGATCCGTGCTTTCTGTGAGCCGGGTGAAGATGCGATTCTTTACTGCCCACCGACTTACGGCATGTACGCCATCAGTGCAGAAACCATCGGTGTAGAGCGTAAAACCGTGCCGCTAACGTCAGATTGGCAACTAGATCTTGCAGGTATCGAAGCCAATCTGGATAAGGTGAAACTGGTTTTTGTATGTTCGCCAAACAACCCAACAGGTAACTTGGTTAAGCGTGAAGATATTGTGTCTCTGCTTGAGATGACAAAAGACCGTGCAATCGTGGTGATGGATGAAGCGTACATCGATTTTTGTCCAGAAGCGTCAACGGTAGACCTACTGGCGCAATACCCGAATCTTGCGATTCTGCGCACTCTGTCGAAAGCTTTTGCCCTTGCTGGTCTGCGGTGTGGATTTACGCTTGCGAACGAAGAGCTGATTAATGTACTTCTGAAAGTGATCGCACCATACCCAGTCCCGGTTCCAGTGGCGGAAATTGCTACCCAAGCGCTTTCTGAAGCAGGCCTAGCGCGAGCGAAGTTCCAAGTTCTCGATCTGAATGCAAACCGTGCTTACTTGCAAGTTGGTCTTTCAATGATTCCGGGTTTGGAAGTGTTTGAAGGGTGGGGAAACTACCTATTGGTGAAATTCCCAGATGGCGATGATCTTTTCAAAGCCGCTTGGGAGACAGGCATTATCTTGCGTAACACGCCAATTGAGAACTGCGTGCGTATCAGTGTCGGTAACCGTGACGAGTGCGAAAAAACACTCGGATTTGTTAGAAACTACTACTCATAAGTAGAGACAAAATTAATTGCCTTCGCTGACAAGCGGGGGCGCCAAAGATTAGCAATAAGGAAGTTCGAGTGAGCAAACAACAAAAAATCCTTTTTATTGACCGTGATGGCACCTTAATTGTTGAGCCGCCGGTTGATTTTCAAGTAGACCGCCTAGATAAGCTAAAGCTAGAGCCATTTGTTATCCCAAGCCTGCTGTCGTTGCAGGACGCAGGATACCGCCTAGTGATGGTCACCAACCAAGATGGTTTGGGTACCGAGAGCTACCCACAAGCAGACTTTGATGCACCGCACGATATGATGATGGAAATCTTCGAATCTCAAGGTGTGACGTTCGATGACGTACTGATTTGCCCTCACTTTGAAGAAGATAACTGCTCATGCCGCAAGCCTAAATTAGGCATGGTGAAAGAGTACCTTCAAGGTGGCAAAGTGGACTTCCAAAACTCTGTTGTGATTGGCGATCGTCAAACCGATCTTCAACTTGCAGAAAACATGGCGATTCGCGGCATTCAGTACAACCCAGAAACCATGGGCTGGAAGCAGATTCTGAAAGATCTGACGGTGAAAGCCCGCGTTGCTGAAGTGGTCCGCACGACGAAAGAAACGGACATTAAAGTCGCGGTAAATCTTGATGACCAAGGCGGTAATGATATTTCTACTGGCTTAGGCTTCTTTGACCATATGCTTGATCAAATCGCAACACACGGTGGATTTAAGATGGTGTGTAAAGTGGAGGGCGACCTACACATTGATGATCATCACTCTGTGGAAGACACCGCACTTGCGTTGGGCCAAGCGCTGAAAGAAGCGCTAGGTGATAAGCGTGGTATTGGCCGATTTGGCTTTAGCCTGCCAATGGATGAGTGTTTGGCACAATGTGCTCTAGACTTGTCGGGGCGTCCTTACCTTAAGTTCGACGCGAAGTTCAGCCGTGAGCAAGTGGGTGACCTTTCAACCGAGATGGTGATTCACTTCTTCCGTTCTTTGACTGACACTCTAGCGTGTACGCTGCACCTTTCTTCTGCTGGCGACAATGATCACCATATCATTGAGAGTCTATTTAAAGCGTTTGGTCGTACTCTGCGTCAAGCAATCAAAGTAGAAGGTACTGAGCTGCCAAGTAGTAAAGGCGTGCTTTAAGGTTAGCGCTAGTAAGGAGAAAAACAGTGACAGAACAGAAAGTTGTTATCATCGATACTGGTTGTGCCAACGTTTCTTCGGTGAAGTTTGCCATTGAACGCCTAGGCTATGACGTAACAATTTCAAAAGAGCCACAAGTTGTATTATCGGCTGACAAGCTATTCCTACCGGGTGTAGGGACAGCAAGTGAAGCGATGAAGAACCTCGAAGAGCGAGATCTAATTAGCTTGGTCAAACAGGTAGAAAAGCCGCTGTTAGGTATCTGCTTAGGAATGCAACTGTTAGGCAAAGTATCTCAAGAAAAAGGGCAGAAAGCGGAAGAGCTAGTTGAGTGCCTTGGACTTTGTGATGGTGAAGTGAAGCTGCTTCAAACCGGTGACTTACCACTGCCCCACATGGGGTGGAACACTGTCTCAGCTAAAACGGGCAACCCACTATTCAAAGGGATTGAAGAAGGCGAGTACTTCTATTTCGTACATAGTTTTGCCATGCCTGTTGGCGAGTACACGATTGCAGAATGTGAATACGAAAACCCATTCACGGCTGCAGTGCAAAGCGGTAACTACTACGGTGTGCAATTCCACCCTGAGCGTTCTTCAAAAGCGGGCGCAAAGCTTATTCAAAACTTCTTAGAATTATAAAAGGGATTTAGTGTGATTATTCCAGCTCTTGATTTAATTGAAGGACAGGTGGTTCGCCTTTATCAAGGTGATTACGGCCAAGTAACCGAGTACAAAGTGGACCCAGCAGAACAGTTCAACTTGTATCACCAAGCCGGTGCTAATTGGTTGCATTTAGTCGATCTAACGGGCGCGAAAGACACGACAGCGCGCCAACTTGATTTGATTGCCAAGCTACTTGCGAGCACTCCAGCGAATATCCAAATCGGTGGTGGTGTACGTACAGAACAAGACGTTGTCGATCTACTCGAAGCAGGCGCTCAGCGCGTTGTTGTTGGCTCGACAGCGGTAAAGCAACCTGAACTAGTAAAAGGTTGGATGGAAAAATACGGCGCGGAAAAAATTGTTCTCGCGCTAGATATCAACATCGCTCAAGACGGTACTCGTAAGGTAGCGATCTCTGGTTGGCAAGAAGACTCAGGCGTGACTATCGAAGCTCTGATTAATGATTACCTAACCGTTGGCTTACAGCATGTGCTTTGTACTGATATTTCTCGTGACGGTACGCTAGAAGGCTCAAACGTTGAGCTATATGTAGACCTATGCAAACAATACCCACAAGTGCAATTCCAATCATCAGGTGGCATTGGCTCATTAGCGGATATAGAAGCGCTGAAAGGTTCTGGTGTCGCTGGAGTGATCGTTGGTCGCGCACTACTTGATGGCAAGTTCACAGCAGAGGAGGCATTTGCATGTTGGCTAAGCGAATAATTCCATGTCTTGATGTACGTGATGGACAAGTGGTGAAGGGCGTTCAGTTCCGCAACCACGAAATCATTGGCGACATCGTTCCTCTGGCTCAGCGTTATGCAGAAGAAGGTGCAGACGAGCTAGTGTTTTACGACATTACCGCTTCAAGCGATGGCCGTGTGGTTGATAAAAGCTGGGTTGCGCGTGTAGCAGAAGTGATCGATATTCCTTTCTGTGTCGCTGGTGGCATTAAGTCAGCCGAAGACGCAGCGCGTATTCTTGAGTTCGGTGCAGACAAGGTGTCTATCAACTCACCAGCATTGGCAAACCCACAGTTAATCACTGACCTTGCGGATAAATTTGGCGTTCAATGTATCGTGGTTGGCATCGACTCATACTACGACCAAGAGACTGGCAAGTATCAGGTGTACCAGTTTACTGGCGATGAAGAACGAACCAAAGCGACCCAATGGGAAATGCGTGATTGGGTGCAAGAAGTGCAAAAGCGTGGTGCTGGTGAAATCGTATTGAACATGATGAACCAAGACGGCGTGCGTAACGGTTACGACATCGAACAACTGAACATGGTGCGTGAAGTGTGTAACGTGCCGCTGATTGCATCTGGCGGGGCAGGGGCGATGGAGCACTTTGCAGAAGCTTACCAAAAAGCAAATGTCGATGGGGCGCTTGCCGCATCGGTGTTTCACAAACAAGTCATCAATATTGGTGAACTAAAGCAGTATTTGAAACAACAAGGTATTGAGGTGCGACTATGAGTGTAAACACCGCCGAAGTAAGTTCTTTAGCTGAGCGCATCAACTGGGACAAGGTGGATGGCCTAGTACCTGCCATCGTACAAGATTTCCAATCAAGCCAAGTGCTGATGATGGGTTACATGAACCAAGATGCGTTGGCAAAAACGGGTGAAACGGGTCAAGTGACGTTTTTCTCTCGTACCAAACAGCGTCTTTGGACCAAAGGTGAAACCTCAGGCAACGTATTGCAATTGGTGAACATGCAATTAGATTGCGATAACGATACGCTACTGGTGAAAGTGAATCCCATTGGCCCTACGTGTCACTTGGGCAACACCACTTGCTGGGGTGTCGACCCACAAGAGGAGTCGCAAATGGTATGGCTTCATCAACTTGAACAGTTACTGGCTGCCCGCAAGAGTGCCGACCCTGATTCCTCTTATACTGCCAACCTTTATTCCCGTGGCACCAAGCGTATTTCGCAAAAAGTGGGCGAAGAAGGTGTTGAAGTCGCGCTTGCGGCGACGTCGGGTGATAAGGCGGAGCTAGTGTGTGAATCAGCCGACTTGGTTTATCACTTGTTGGTCTTGTTGCAAGACCAAGGGTTATCAATAAATGATGTGATCAATAAGCTCAAGGAACGTCATCGCTAACTATTTTTCTACTGCAAACCGCATTTTATCTTTTGCAAATCAAAGAAGCCGTGACAAGTCGTCACGGCTTTTTTGTGCTCCCTGCCGTAAAGACATGCCACGATATTTTGCTCATTTGTATTTCTGCTGCCTATCGACAACTCATCCGATGTATTGATTTTTATATTAATTGATTCTCTCTTGTGATACATTTTGCCGGATTTTGCAATGGAAAATGTGATTTTTGTAAGGTTAATGGATGTGATTTTGGTTGCCAAAACAGCATTATTTTAGGTGTATCACCCATGTTTATTAAGAATTTATCAATTCCGAAAAAGATATCATTCACTTTTTCTATCATTGCTTTGATTAACATCGTCTTTGGTATCTACTTATCGGTCGAGCTCAAAAACATCAAATCAGAGTTGCTTAACTACACTGATGATACTCTTCCAGCGATGGAGCGAGTCGATGCCATTCGTGATGATATATCTCGTTGGCGCAGGTCTCAGTTTGTTGCCTATACCTTTGAGAATAGTGACAAAGTGGCTGAGAAAATTGCCAGTAATATTCAAGAAAGGGAACAGATTGCGCGCAAGCTTGACGCTTACAGTAAAACACTTTGGCCTGGTGAAGAAGAACAGACTTTTAACAAGCTAATGCGTGAGTGGCGTGATTACCTGAAGATCATGGATCGCTACAACCAAGCTATGTTAGCGAATGATAAAGCGGCCGCTCATCCAATCTTGGCCAACTCTCTGCCAGAGTTTCAAAGTTTAGACAATGAACTTTCCAAGCTTGTTAAGATCTTAAAGCAAGCGATGGATAGCAATAAAACTCACATACTTAAGTCAGTTAATGACCTCAATGTGTCCAGTATTATCAGCAACCTGATGATCCTTTGTATTATGATCGCAGTGACGATTGTATTGACTCGTTTGATTTGTGGTCCATTGAACTTAGTCGTGAAACAAGCGAACGCAATCGCGAAAGGTGATCTTTCTCATTCTATTGACCGCAAAGCCATTGGTCATGATGAGCTGGGTACACTTGCCGATGCAACCAGTAAAATGCAGGACGATCTGCGTGATGTTATTCACAGTGTGATTGCAGCGGTAACGCAACTTGGCAGCGCGGCAGAAGAAATGACACAAGTCTCGGAGACATCTGCATCGGGTATGACTTCTCAGCAGTTACAAGTGACCCAAGTTGCGACTGCAATGACAGAAATGAAAGCGGCAGTTGCGGATGTCGCACGCAATACTGACGATTCTGCTGAGCGCGCTAATTCCGCTAATCTTCGTTCTAGACAGGGTGTTGAAAACATCAAAACCATGGTGGCTGAGATTGAAAACGTTTCAGACATTATGCAAGAAGCTGGCAAGAAAGTGACTGAGCTTGAAGAGCAATCGAATCAAATCACGATGATCGTTGATGTAATTCGTGATATTGCGGAACAAACCAATCTTCTTGCACTCAACGCGGCCATTGAGGCAGCGAGAGCGGGTGAACATGGACGCGGTTTTGCAGTTGTGGCCTCAGAGGTGAGAACACTTGCAGGAAGAACTCAAGAGTCAACCAGTGAAATCGCCGAGATCATTCAGCAATTACAATCACTAACCAAAGAAGCCAAGTCGACCACCAATGATTCGATTTTGTCGATATCTAAATGCGTCGAACAAGGCACTCATTCTGAAGTGATCATGACAGAAATAGAGTCCACCATCTCAGATATCTCTGATATGAGCACTCAAATTGCGACAGCCTGTCATCAACAAGATTCCGTTGCTGAAGAGCTAAATCGAAATATTGAAAGTATTCACATGTCATCAGAAGAGGTTGCCCAGGGTGCTGAGCAAACTTCTCAAGCATGTCGTGAGCTTACGCAGCTTTCACACTCCCTTCAAAAAGTCATGACTCGTTTCAATCTGAATTAATGCCAATTCACTAAAGCCCTGAATTATCAGGGCTCATTCAATCATTGTCTCAATTTGTGCATTTGAGGACCTATGCTAATAAAAAAATCTTTGTTGTCTATGGCTGTGGCGACGGCTGTGTTGACCCCGTCAGTCAATACGCTAGCAGCGCCCAGTTCGTTAACTCATCCTGTCTCAAATGAAAGCCAGTTGGCCAAAACCAATGCATGGTTGGAGGTAAACGTCGCGCAGTTCAATAAAAATATTGATCAATTCAAATCACACCTAAGCGAGAAAACTCGGTTTTGTGCTGTAATGAAAGCCGATGCATACGGTAACGGCATTGAAGGCCTTATGCCAGCTATACTGGCACAAAACATTCCTTGTGTTGCCATTGCCAGTAACATTGAAGCAGAAACCGTACGAAATAGCGGATTTACGGGTCAACTGATGCGAGTTCGTGCAGCCAGCCTGTCTGAAGTAGAGAGCGGTTTGCATTTAGATATTGAAGAAATGATTGGTAGTGAAGAGCAAGCAAAAGCGCTCTCTGAGTTGGCGTTGAAGCAAGGCCGTGATATCAAAGTTCATCTTGCCCTCAATGATGGTGGTATGGGCCGTAATGGCTTAGACATGAGCAATAAAAGTGGTGAAACAGCGGCTGTACGCATTACTAAACAAAAGGGGGTATCAATCGTAGGTATCATGACTCACTTCCCGAGTTATGATGCAGATGATATTCGCGCAAAGCTGGTTACTTTTGAGCAACACGTGTCTTGGCTGATAAAAAACAGTGATGTAAAGCGTAAGGATGTTCTGCTCCATGTGGCGAATTCATATACGGCACTGAATGTACCTGAAGCTCAGCTAGATATGGTTCGCCCTGGGGGCGTGTTGTATGGCGATCTGCCAACAAACCCTGAATATCCGTCAATTGTATCATTTAAGACACGTGTGGCTTCGCTGCATGCGTTGCCGAAAGGCAGTACAGTTGGCTACGAGAGCACATTTGTGACAAAAAAAGACAGTGTGTTGGCGAATATTCCGGTAGGTTACTCAGATGGTTATCCACGAAAAATGGGCAACAAGTCGGAGGTACTGATCAATGGTCAGCGGGCTAAAGTCATCGGAGTAACCTCGATGAATACCATGATGGTTGATATGTCCGATATTAAAGGGGTTCTCCCCGGAGATGAAGTCACACTGTTTGGCTCACAAGACAAGCAGTCTATCTCAATTAGTGAGATGGAAAATCATGCGGAGCTTATATTCCCTGAGCTTTATACGATTTGGGGGAATAGCAACCCAAGATTTTATATTCACTAAAATGCCAATATGAAAGGCAAAGTCAGCTTTGCCTTTCTACTGATTAAACTTCAAAAAGATAATAGTAGCTGTATCCTACAAGTAGTGCTGGTATGGCAGTATAAATGCTGGCGACGAGAGCGGCTTTCGGCGCCAGAGCAATGGCAGGGAATAGGGCATCACCATCATTTGAAATCGCGTTGGCTAATTGAGCAGACAGTGGTACTGCTCCAGAGATATATAAACTGGTCACCAGAATTTGCGGTCCACATCCAGGCAGCATCCCAACTGCTAAGCCCATCAGTGGCATCCATACTCCCCAACCAGAAAACGTGGTGGCTAAATCGATGTGGCCAAAGAAAGCGATCAACTCAAACGCCATAAAGGCTAAAATAACCCACGCTGTAACGAAGTTGGTATCCTGAGCTGCTTTCTGTAAAGGATGTGAAGAAACGGTTTTCTTATCTTCTGATACGGTTGACTGGTAGTCCTTAATTTCTTTTGTCAGCGACCAAAGCAGCATACTCAAAATGATCAGCCCAGCCCCAAGCCACTCAATGCTCATAGTAGGTAAAGAAAGCAGTTGATTGATATCGACTTGAAATGAACCCAATACCGCTACCACAGTCGCAGGAATGATGAACCACTTCCAGAAGGCCCCTTGCAGGTTGATGGCTTTCTTCTCGAAATGGGACTGCTCATTGTCACTGCAACGACAGTTGAACTTTTCCGCGATCGCCGATTTTACTGTCGGACGCAAAAAATCATCTTTGTGGACAGCGTTAACAACCCAACCAGAAACGCTGCCTACGACAATACCCATTCCGACGACACCTAGTCCGATGTCCGGTTTACTGGCAAGCAGAAGGAAAGCGGCGTCGCCCATAGTCGAAGCCAATACTGCCACTATCGCGCCAAACCCAACTCGCCCGCTGACAAACTGAGTGGTGACGATAATGGCGCCGCCACATCCGGGTAGAGCGCCCAGCAAAGCAGCAAAAAAAACCTGATAGCTACGTGAGCTCTGGTATAGGTTAATCAGCTTGCTCTCCTTGTTCATCCACAGGGAAACGTAGTGATAGATGACCAGAGTAAAAGCGACGTATGCAGACACTGCCCAGAACGCGTCAGACAGAGTGGAAACAGTCACTTCACGTGTGGTTTCGTTCAATACCAGTGCCAGTAGAGTTACAGGCAGAAGAAGGCGCTTATAGGCAGGCCGAAACTGGGAAAAAGACAGCCAATCTGGCAATGAATGAGAAAGTCTTATCGAGTCCATTGGGCTTTAAATGCAAATACGAATAATTCTCAATATATGGTAGTCACGATTATTTGCAACTAAAAGTTGTGATTTGCACTTTTCTTTTTGCTAACTCATGACAAATTTCAAAATTCAGGTAAAGTATCGGCCTTTGTGAGTAATTGCCCAATACGGGCCTATTTAAGTCGTAGTAGGAAATAAGATGATTCTAGTTGTAGGTCACAAGAACCCTGATAGTGATAGTATCTGTAGTGCATTGGTAGCCACTGAACTGCTGAAAGCGCGTGGCGTTGAAGCAATGCCAATTCGCCAAGGCGAAATCAACCGTGAAACACAGCATATTCTTGAAGTCGCAAGTGCTGAAGTTCCTGAACTTCGTACCTCTGTTGCCGGTGAGAAAATTTGGTTGGTTGACTACTCAGATCTAGCACAAGCACCGGATGACGTGGCTGAAGCAGAAATCTTAGGTATTGTTGACCATCACCGCCTAGGTGATGTTATGACTGTCAACCCAATGGAAGCGTGGATTTGGCCTGTTGGTTGTACGAATACAGTACTTTTCAACATGTTTAAAATCGAAGGTCATGAGATCTCACCACAAATCGCTAAGCTAATGATGTCGGCTATCCTGTCTGACACCGTCGGCTTTGCTTCTCCAACTTGTACACAGAAAGATAAAGATGCTGTTGAAGAGCTAGCGAGAATTGCCGATGTATGTGATGTTGACGCTTTCATTAAAGATCTTCTTATCGCAAAAACAAACATCGAAGGTCTTTCTGCGGCTGAGCTTGTAGAAAAAGATCTGAAAGGTTACCCATTTAACGGTCGTGATGTAGTTGTCGGTCAGGTTGAACTTGCGACTTTAGAGCAAGTCGACGGCATGATTGACGCGCTGGAGTCTGATCTAGAACGCCGCTGTGCTGAAGAAAACCTAGCCTTTGCTGCAGTCATGCTCACTGACATCACTACAGCTCAAACTCGTCTACTATACAAAGGTGAGTGGGCTGAGAAACTGACTCAGCATGAAAAAGATGGCATGCTGATGATGGAAAACACGCTAAGCCGTAAGAAGCAAGGTTGGCCTTGGCTTCAGACTGAACTGGCTTAAATCGTCAGTGCAATAACAAAATTCGACGCCCACGGACTTCCGTGGGCGTTTTATTTGAGGAGTAAGAAAATGTCAGAACCACTTTCACCGCAGCAGGTTGAATCAGTGCTTAAAATGCGTGAAGATGAGCGCCTGAAGTACACAGTCAAAGAAATCGCGAAGCATAGAAAAGTATGGATTCTTACTGATGAACACGGCTGTGTCATGCTCAACACTGAAGATGAAGATTGTGTGCCTGTTTGGCCTCACGAAGAGTTTGCCAATCAATGGGCAACAGGCGATTGGGAACACTGTAAGGCAGAGTCGATTTCAACTGCAAAATGGTTTAGCCGCTGGACGTACGGTCTTGAAGACGATGAACTATCCATCGTGGTATTTCCAAACCAAAATGAAGAAGGTTTGGTGCTCTACCCGGATGAGTTCGAGTTTGAACTAAAAAAGCAGGAAAATAAGCGTTAATTTACCCTGATTAATATCCAGCAAGCTGGAACAACTCGCCAGACTTCGAGATGGCGACGGCTTCGCTGAGTAACCCTTGACGTTGATACTGGTCTAAAATCTTCTTAGCGAGCTTTTTCACTTGAGCTCGCTCCATTCCTGGTTCTAACGTTGGGTCATAGAGCATTTTCAATAGAATGATGTCCAAAGGAGAAAGAAGATCCTCGGGCGTTTCATCATTGAAAATTGAGGGGTAGGCTGAGTCTGCATCATTGGGCAAGCCCATCACCTGGGTGATTTCTTCTACGATACAAGCCAATAGCTTTCCATGTTCTCTTGCTTGGTCGACGGGGATAATGACGACTGCAGAATCAATCTCACTCGTGGTTTGGTTTATTCGATATCCCGCCTTGCAAAGTGCGCCATGAATGTTTTTCAGCGCACTTGGACCGATTTCTCTTTCGATGTCTTTTCGCCAATCTGACTCACGGGTATAGATCCAGACAATATTGGCCTGTTCTCTACTGGCGACGCGTTCTATTGGGTGGCGAGTTATCGATGAGAGGTCTCTCAGTTGAGCATTGGTGAGTTCATCATGAAGATCTTGGTCAGCGACCTTGTGTTCAACCCAAACTTTGATCGGTTGCTTCCACTTGACCAAAGGTTTATTGCCTGCTGAATATTCGTTCTTTAGGGCGACGTCCAAAAATGCCTGGTTGATAAAGCTGGGATCTAACCACGTTTTGGTCGTGGTGTACGCCAATGCAGGGCTGAGTAGCAGTAAACCAAATATGAATCCAATCGCTATCCGTAGCATGTGGGACTCCTGTCAATCTTAAAACCGATTACTTAAAGCAGGTCGCTTTGTTGAAGTGGCTTTCCACCATACGTTGAGTGATGATGTGGTCTGGACAGCTCAAAACCTGCTGAGTTTCTCCGGCCTCGACCACCTCACCATTATGCATAACCATCACTTTATCTGTGATGTGTTTAACGACCCCGAGATGCTGCGATACGTAGATAAACGATACGCCCATCTCTTCCTGTAGTTCTAAGAATAGATTAATAATCTGGGAACGCATGGCCATATCAAGACCATTGAGTGCTTCATCTGCAACAATAATCGAAGGTTGAAGAATCAAAGCTCGTGCCAGACATATACGCTGTTTTTGACCTGCGGCTAGCATTTGAGGGTAAAAATACGCATGTTCTGGAAGTAGTCCAACCCGAAGCAAGACATCTTTGACCCGTTTCATACGTGCATCAGGCGTCATATTGGTGTTACGTTTTAAAGGACCTTCAAGAATTCGCCCAATTTGAATGCGTGGATTGAGAGAGGTATTGGGGTCCTGAAATATCATCCGAATCAACTTGCAGCGAGTTGAATAATCTTTGTGTTCTAAACGCTCTCCATTGACACGAATTTCACCGGCTGTGGGTTCTACTACACCTGCCAACATCCGTGCTAGTGTCGATTTCCCAGAGCCATTCTGACCAATGAAACCAAGAGTTTGGCCAGCTTCAAGTGTAAAGCTGACGGGCTTAACTGCTTGATGGACTTTTTTTCGCAACAGACCGGATCGAGTCACGAACTCTTTGCCTAGACCATTGACTTCTAGCAGCGCACTCATACTTTTTTCTTCTCCATATTGAGCGGGAAGTGACAGGCGAACTTGTGATTTTTAACCTGTTTTGTCATTGGCATTTCAACACATTGCCTTTGTGCATACGGGCAACGTGGGCCGAGGCGGCAACCGATAGGCAAATGTTGTAATGGTGGAATACTTCCGGGTAGAGACTGAAGTTTTTCTTTATGAGGAATCCACTCACCAAAGTCAGGCATCGCTTTGAGTAAAGCCACTGTATAAGGATGCTTAGATTTCTCAAGAATCTTTTTCGTATCCGCCGATTCGACCGACTGTCCACAATACATAACGGTAATTCTCGTTGCCCACTGAGTGATGGTGGTAAGATCATGACCAATTAACAATATCGAGGTGTTGTTGATCTGATTCATACGACTAAGCAGCCTCAGAATCTGAGATTGTGTGATTGGGTCGAGGTCATTGGTCGGTTCATCAGCGATCAGGAGCTTAGGCTTGGCCGCAATAGCCATGGCAATCATGATCTTTTGACATTCCCCATCGGTTAACTCATATGGGTAACTCGACATGATTTGTTCGTGATTTTTGATTCCAACTTTATGTAGCAGAGCGACCGCTTGTTTTTTTCGCCACTGAAAACGTTTCCACCATTTGCCGCTAAAAGAATGAGCTGGAATCGACTCAATCAGCTGTTTTCCGACCTCATCCGAAGGGTCGAGACAAGTGGAAGGCTCTTGAAAAATCATTGCGATATCGCGCGCTATGACCCTGCGTCGCTCTTTCGGTGTTAACTGGAGTAAGTCAACATTGCCAAGACGCATCCGGTCGGCGGTCACTTTCCAGTTTTCTTTACAGACACCAACAATGGCTTTGGCAACTAAGCTTTTACCTGACCCGGACTCGCCTACTAAACCACGAATTTCACCCTCATTCATGGTCAGGCTCATTCGATCTACCGCCTTCATCAGCCCTTGAGGTGTCTCAATTTCAATCGTCAGGTGGCGTATATCTAGTAATGGCATTATTCAATCCCCGCATTGAGAGCTTGACGAACCCCTTCACCCACCAAGTTTATGACGATCACAATAAACATAATGGCAAGACCGGGAAGAGTCACCGTCCAAGGTGCTAAATAGATTAGTTCTACCGAATCTCCGAGAATGGCTCCCCATTCGGTGCTTGGAGCTTGTGCGCCTAAACCTAGGAAACCCAGCGCAGTAATGTCCAAAATAGCAATGGAAAGAGCGAGAGTTACCTCGGAAGCAATCACCACTAAAATATTCGGTAAGATGGAATTCCAGAGTAGATAAAAGTCATTTGCGCCATCGAGACGTGCCGCCATGATGTAGTCTTTTTCCACTTCAGTGTGGACCGCTATGTAAATCGAGCGGACGAACCTTGGAATCAATGCAAGGCATATTGCAAGTAGGATGTTAAACTCACCGAAGCCTAGAAATGCGACAAAAATAATGGCCAGTAGTAAAGAGGGGATAGACATAACCGTGTCGAGTAGATGGTTAAGCGTACTCGATACTAGCCCTTTGTCATTCCCGCTAAAATACCCATCAGACAACCTACAACTGTTGCAATGAGTGTGATGATAACCGCAGCACCGAAGGTTAATTGTGAACCTTCAATGAGACGGGAGAGAATATCTCGACCTAAATCATCGGTACCGAGGAAGTACTCGACTGTGCCTGCTGGATCCCAAGAAGGCGGGACTAATAACTCACCGGCTTGTGCATGAGGGTCATGCGGTGTCAACCAAGGAGAAGTGATAGTGACCAGTGTTATTAAGACAAGGCACCACAATCCGAACATGGCCAGTCCATTGGCACGATAACTGCGCCAAAAACGCTCAAATTGAGTCGGGATCTGTTCTTCCTGATATACGTTATCGGTTAACATACCACTCTTTCCTTACTAACGGATTGACCATTGCACCGATCAAATCTGAAAGAATATTAGCGGTCAAAACCAAAGTCGCGACCACAATAACGCCTGCCTGGATCGAAACGTAATCTTGATTGGACAACGCATCTAGAAGCCAGCGCCCAATACCAGGCCAATTAAAGATCGATTCAGTGATAATGGCCAGCGTCAGCATACTTGAAAGCTGAACACCTATCTTGGGAATAATAGGTGGTATCGCGTTCCTCAATACGTGTTGAGTAACAATCTCATGTGTTGAAAGACCTTTAATGCGAGCGGCTCGAATGTAGTTTTGCCCCATGACCTCAGCGACCGAAGCTCGCATTAAGCCAATGACTTGAGTTGTGGGGGCAAGGGCTAACACCAGACAGGGTAATATCAAGTGTTCGAGAACACTTTGTAGGGCATGGGCGCGATATTCACCACGCGTAAAGAAAGCATCTACGATGGCAAAGCCAGTGACGTGATCGATTTCATAGAGCAGATCATAACGTCCTGCGACTGGCAACATCTCAAAATGAAGTGAAAATGCCATGATCATTAGCAGTGCCACCCAGAATATAGGCGCAGAATAACCGGACATAGACGTAAAGGAAATCGCTGTATCAATCCATTTTCCTTGTTTCATCCCCGCCAGCGTTCCTATTGGAATACCAATGAGGAGAGAAAGCGTAAATGCAATCAAGCACAACTCAAGTGTTGCAGGAAAGACCAAAGCGAGTTCATCGGCAATTGGAACGCCATTTTTTGTCACCCCAAAGTTAAGATGCATGAGCTCGCCAATGTAAGTTAACCAACCAGGCCAAAAGCTTTGAAGAGACCAATGAGAGTTAGGATCAAGGCGAAGAAGACTAAAGCCCACCATGGTCAGTATCAGTAAAGTAATAATAAAAAGGTTGATGCGTCGAAAGGTATAAAGAAACATTATTTAGCCCTCTCTACTGCATCAAAAGGCTGTGCGTTAAATGGGCTTACCTTGAAGCCCTTCAATGAAGCATCATGCGCTTGGAACTGCATGCCATGACTCAGTGGTATCACAGGAAACTCTTCGTTGAGAATGTTTTGCGCTTGTTTGTATAAGTTGAGACGGTAACGAGGCTTATCGACTTCTAACGCGAGATCGAGCAGGAAATCAAAGTCGGAGTTACACCAACTTGACACATTCAAACCGACCCGTTTTGAATCACACGAAAGCAACGGTCGAAGGAAGTTATCTGGGTCACCTGTGTTGGCAATCCATCCGGTAAGATATAGGTCAATATTGGTATTGCTTGCTATGTCAGTGCGGTCATAGCGGTCGTCTGTTAGCAGGTTGAGTGTAATGCCAATATCTGCCAAGTTAGCTTGAATAAGCTCTGCTGTTTTACGAGGACTCGGGTTATATGCCCTTGGCTCAAGAGGTACTGACATTGTTAGCTCAAGTCCTTTGTCGAATCCCGCATCTTTAATCAGAGCTATGGCGTAATTTCGATCATAGCGAATTTGCACACTGTCTTTGAGGTAAGCCCATGAGCTTGGTGGTAAAACAGAATATGCCTGACTACCGGTTCCGTAATAGACAGACTCCAGAATATTCTGGCGGTTAATCGCGTAGTTGAGTGCTTTTCTTACCCTAGGATCATTGAGCGCGGGATGGGTTGTGTTTACCGCTATAAACGAGATGTTCATTGCGGGTTTAGCCGTCAGCTCAATATCGCTCTGCTTTTCAATAATAGGGATCTGGCTGGACAGAGGTGAGTTCAATACATCACACTCATTGCGAAGCAGTTTAGCTAAAGTACCTGTCCCGCGGTGGGAAATATCGAATACCACCTGAGCCATCTTGGGTCTGCCTTTCCAGTAACCGTTGTGGCGTTTAAGTCTGACTAGGTCGTTGACCTGATAATCATCTAGATAGAATGGGCCGGTTCCAACAGGGTGACTGTCTAGCATGGCTTTATCATCTCTTAACTCAAGCTGACTTGCATACTCCGCTGAATGGACGACAGCGTGGCTTGTGGCAATGTTTGACAAAAAGGTATTATCCGGACGGCTTAGAGTAAAACGAACCTGATGTTTTGAAACAGCTTGAACATCAATCAATAGGTCTTGAAAGTCAATACCACTGAACCAAGGGTATAGACCGCTACCTACGTAATGATAGGGATGAGCGCTGTCGATGATGCGACGGAAACTGAACACCACATCGTCTGCATTCATGGTTCTACTGGGGGTAAACCATGCGGTCGTTTGAAAACTGACGTCCTCACGCAGGTTAAACGTATACTCCGTCCCCGCTTTGTTAACTGACCAACTCGTGGCAAGATTGGCGATGGGTTTGAAATTACTCGAATCTAGCGTTAATAAGGTGTCGAAAATTTGAGGACTTAGTGTTTCAGACGTAATACCACTGTCCACTAACTGCGGATTGAAGCTAGTTGGCCCACCTTGACCACAGTAGACGAAACCACTTTGACGAATTTTATTGTGATCAAGCTCTTCACCACAGCCAGAAAGTAGCGTGATACCGAAGATACTCAATGTCAGTTGAATGATTGCTTTCATAGAAAGAACAATTGCCGGAGACAAAGCATAATATAACTTTCCATTATGCCTTAAGATCTCAGTAATTTACCATTATTAGTTTGTGGTTTTCAAAATAATACGCCATGTGGTTAGGAGAGATTGGAGAGGTTATACTTTCTAATCATCCCCCTTAGCTGATGATAGCTCAGACCCAGCATATCGGCAGCTTTCCGTTGGTTATACTTACTCTCTTCAAGTGCCGCTTTTAACAGTTCGATATCTTGGCTTTCCTGCCAAACTTTGTAGTCGATCGGAAAGTGATAAGTCGCTTGTTCTGTCGTTGCGCCTGATCCTATCTCAGTGCGGTTGGGTTTCGTTTGCCACTGGGATGCAAAAGGATCGAATATCAAGTTATCAATTGGTACGTCTTGTTGCCCATGCTGATAGACGGCTCTTTCTATGACGTTCTTAAGTTCACGGACATTTCCCGGCCACTGGTAATCAAGTAGTGACTGCTCAGCATTAGGAGAAAAACCAACGAAGTACTCAAAGCTTAACTCTCGACACATTTTTATGGCGTAGTACTCTGCTAACAGCAAGATGTCTTCTTTGCGTTGACGAAGCGGTGGTAAATGGATGACGTCGAATGCGAGTCTATCGAGCAAGTCTGCTCTGAATTCTCCCTTTTCAGCCATCTCGGGAAGGTCTGCATTGGTTGCGCATATCAAACGCACGTTGGCATTAAGCAGTTGGTGTCCACCGACACGTTCGTACTGTCCGTACTCAATGACTCTCAGTAGTTTCTCTTGGACCAACAACGGAGCGGTGGCGAGTTCATCGAGGAATAGCGTACCGTTTTCAGCACGCTCAAAGCGCCCTTTGTGACGCCCCTTAGAACCAGTAAATGCGCCTTGTTCATGGCCGAACAGTTCTGAATCAATCAAGCCTTCACTTAAAGTCGAGCAGTTGAGAGAGATAAGTGATTGATCCCACCGTTTCGAAAGATAATGTAGGCGCTGTGCAATTAATTCTTTACCCGTTCCTCGCTCACCGATGATCAGAATGGGTCTTTCTATGGCGGCCAGTTTGGATACCTTATCTAGGACCGAAAGGAAAGCGGGTGACTCGCCAATGAGATTTTGTTGCATGAAACCACTCCGATGGTGAAATTTACCTATTGTTAGTTAAATTCATCATAGATTAGATAAAATTACAATGACATTTTTCTTAATGTATTGTTTTATATAAAATTATATGTTGGCACGTATCTTGGTTAGTTCATGAGTAAGTGAAACCTACTATGAACATCAGATGCAATCAAATCGCGACAGTAGTGATTGATTACAGCATAAGGAGCTAAGTTATGGGTATTTTTTCTCGTTTTGCCGACATCGTAAATTCAAACATCAGCGCCCTATTGGATAAAGCTGAAGATCCTGAAAAAATGATTCGCCTTATCATTCAGGAAATGGAAGATACCTTGGTTGAGGTAAGAACAAACTCCGCTAAAGCTATTGCGGATAAAAAAGAGTTGTCACGTAAAGTTGAAGCCCTTGAAGAACAAATCAGTGAATGGCAAGAGAAGGCAACTTTGGCTCTGACTAAGCAGCGTGAAGACTTAGCAAGGGCAGCGCTAATTGAAAAGCAAAAGCTGCAAGATGTACTAAAAGGTCTGCATACTGAACAAACGTTAGTAGAAGAAACGATTGCAAAACTCACTGGTGAAATTAGTAAACTTGAGAGCAAAATCACCGAAACTCGAGCTAAGCAGCAGGCTCTCACTATTCGTTCTCAGGCAGCATCGAATAGACGTGATGTGCAAAAGCACTTGCACACTGCGCGTACGTCTGAAGCAATGGCGAAATTTGAGCAATACTCTCGCAAGATTGATGAGTTAGAAGCTGAAGCTGATGTGTACGCTAAGTCAGGCAATTCGAAATCTTTAGACCAAGAGTTTGCTGAACTTCAAGCTCAAGATGAGATTGAGAAAGAGCTCGAAAACCTGAAAAAACAGATGAGCGAAAAGAAGTAATATCCTTCTTCATCCGAGGGCATAGGTCAGGTGCACCACCTGACTTAGCCTAAAGAATCGTTTCATTAAAAAGTATTGAAGTACTTAGTTTTATTTAATTGATTTTATAACAGTTTACGCTATGCAGAGGGCTTGCTGACGTAAAACTGTTGCCTATTTAGGAGTCGCTTATGTCGTCATTTCTTATTGCTGGACCATTGATTGTCTTCTTGATTTTTGTCGCTCCATTGTGGCTGCTACTGCATTATCGCAGTAAGAAGAAAACAGCAGGTGGTTTATCGGAAGACGATTTTCAAAGGCTACAAACCTTGTCAGAAAAAGCCGATCAGATGCAAAAGCGAGTGAACACGCTAGAGCGCATTCTTGATGAAGAAACCCCCAATTGGAGACGTAGATATGAATAAACGAGAACTGTATCATGATACTACCAATGGTAAGCTTTCTGGAGTTTGTGCAGGCTTAGCAAACTACTTTGGTACTGAAGTTTGGTTGATTCGAATATTGGTCATATCGGCCGCGCTTCTAGGCGGTAGCTTCTTGGTACTGCTGGCGTATATAGCGATGACGTTTATGATTGAGAAACAGCCTGCCAATTATGTTGAGTCTCTGAAGAGTGAGCAGGAGCATAAGCTGAAAAGTAAGCCATGGCAACAAGGCCAGACTCCAGGCGCTTTGCTAGAGACGCTTGAGAGAGATTTTGATAGGCTCGAAGGCAACATTCGTGATCTAGAAGCGTATGTAACATCTGACACATTTAAAGTCGACCGAGAGTTTAAAAGTTTATAGCTCATAGTGAGAAGTGCGACTATCTTTTGTCAGCAAATTACTAATTTTCATAATAATTTACTGGTATGTATCTGGCAGTCGGGTAATCATTCATCTATCTTTGTATCTACAAGTGACAAATGGATGTTTGACTATGCACAAGAATCTCGTGCTTCTCGCCATGGCTGCAACCCTAAGCGGCTGTGGTAAGGAGCTCCCTCCTGTCCCTGAACCCGACTCCAGACCTGCAAAACTCTTTACTGTTTCAGTTGGCAACGCTCAGTTTGAAAGACATTTTCCCGCCACATCTGAAGCTGGTGATAAAGCCGTTTTAGCTTTCCGAGTCCCGGGTCAACTTCAATCTATCGATGTGCTTTCAGGTCAACCTGTAACTAAAGGTGAAGTACTAGCTTCTTTAAACCCAGACGAATATTCGTTGTTGGCCAAACAAGCTGAGGCGCAATATCGTCTGGCCGACGTTCAATATGAACGTTATAAAAAGCTTCGCGTTGATAAAGTCGTTTCTGAGCAAGACTTTGATCAAGCCAAAGCCAACCACAATTCGGCAAAAGCGACTTTAGAACAAGCGCGCGCCAATCTGCGTTATACCAAATTAGTTGCGCCATATGATGGCACTATCTCGATCATTCCCGCTGAGAACTATGAATATATTGCGGCTAAAGAAGGCGTGATGAACATCCAGACTAATCAGCTGATGAAGGTGCAATTCCAGCTTCCAGATCATTTACTTAATCGTTTCGCGAGTGGTATCAACCTTACCGCTACGATGAAGTTTGATGCTTTCCCAGAGAATAGTTACGAACTCACTTTCCAAGAAGTCGATACTGAAGCCGATCCTAAAACAGGTTCATACAAAGTCACAATGGTAATGGAACGTCCAACCGACATCGGTATTCTTCCTGGTATGGCGGGTGAGGTGCATGTCAAAGTGGATGCAACCGGAGCGACTCGAATCCCTAGTGCCGCTATCTTCGAAGAAAACGGCAAAACCTGCGTGTGGCGTGTCGGTCAGACAGGCGTGGTTGAGAAAGCCGCGATTGTTTTAAACGACAAACGTCAGGTGAAAAGTGGCTTAAATGATGGTGACCGTATCATTATCTCTGGTGTCAGCGGAATTGAGCCTGGTATCAAAGTGAGAGAGTGGGTCAAGGAGCGAGGGTTGTAATATGAAGCACTGGATTAGCCTGAGTATGCTTTCCACAGCTGCAATTCTTGCTGGCTGTGGTGCTGAAAATCAGTATGTGGATTTTGGTTTACCTAAAGTAAAAGTCATGGAAGTAGGCAGTGGAACACAAGGCGACAATTTGTATTTCCCTGCAGTGGCCAATGCCGCAGAACGCTCACATCTCAGTTTCCGTGTTGCAGGAGAAATCAGTGAGCTCAATGTTAAAGAAGGTGACCAAGTTAAGAAGGGTGATGTGTTAGCCAAGCTAGACCCTACGGATTATAAACTGGCTGTTGACAATGCCTCGGCAAAGTACAGCGTGGTTGATAGCCAGTACAAGCGGTCGAAACCTTTAGTCGACAAAGGCTTGTTAGCGAAATCTCAGTTCGATGAAATTGCTGCAAATCGACAGATTGCCTTTGCAGAGTTAAGGCTAGCCCAGCTAAGGCTCTCTTTCACCGAGTTGCTTGCTCCCGTGGATGGCATTATCTCCCGCGTCAGTGTTGATCAGTTTGAAAATGTTCAGGTTGGGCAGCAGGTTGTTAATATTCATAGCCTCGAAAATGTTGAAGTCCTGATTCAGTTGCCGGATCGACTGTATGTCAATCAACCGGATCCCGAAACCTTGTCACGTATTCAAGCTTTGGTGAAAGTACCAAGTGGAAATGAATATTCAGCTTCCATAAAAGAATTCACCACCGAGCCAGATCCTGCCACTGGTACATTTACCGTGACCCTGTCACTTCTCATGCCTGATGAAGAGTTTATTTTGGACGGTATGGCGGTTGAAGTGACATCTGAAGGTGATGACGTAGGCCTCAGCTTGAACGCTGGTGTATTGGTACCTATTGAAGCTGTGTTCAATGCTGATGGCGACGATATTGGCCGTTCGAACAAATATGTCTGGGTTTTAGACGATGGCAACACTGTTTCTAAACAAGCAGTAACGGTTGGTAAAGTGACCAAAAATGATTTGCAAATTCTTGATGGCCTTGAAAGTCAACAGCAGGTAATAGTGGCGGGCATTTCTCGTTTAAGGGAAGGGATGAAGGTTGAAATCGTACATCAGGAGGCAGGCAATGACTGAGCAAAATAATCAACCGTCTCTCAAAGACGAAGAGATAACAGGTATCGCCGCGTATTTTATTCGCAATCGTGTCATCAGTTGGATGATTTCACTGATCTTTTTGATTGGTGGGGTAGCAGCGTTCTTCGGCTTAGGTCGTTTGGAAGATCCTGCCTTCACTATTAAAGACGCCATGGTCGTGACTTCTTACCCTGGAGCGACGCCTCAACAAGTCGAAGAAGAGGTGACCTATCCGATCGAAAAAGCGATTCAGCAGCTTACGTATGTTGATGAGATAAACTCGATTTCTAGTCGTGGGTTATCTCAAATCACGGTGACAATGAAGAACAACTACGGCCCAGACGATTTACCGCAAATCTGGGATGAGTTGCGCCGTAAGGTAAATGATCTGAAAGGGCAGCTTCCTCCGGGAGTGAATGATCCGTCGGTGATTGATGACTTTGGTGATGTTTACGGTATTTTGCTCGCTGTAACCGGAGAAGGGTACAGTTACAAAGAGCTGCTCGATTACGTCGACTATTTAAGGCGTGAACTGGAGCTGATCGATGGTGTGAGTAAGGTCTCTGTTTCTGGTCAGCAACAAGAGCAAGTCTTCATCGAAATTTCAATGAAGCGTTTGAGCAGTTTGGGTTTGGCACCCAACACAGTGTTTAACCTGTTGTCGACTCAAAACGTGGTTTCTGATGCCGGCGCTATTCGGGTTGGTAGTGAGTATATACGTATTCAACCGACGGGTGAGTTTGAGAATGTCGATCAACTGGGTGACTTGATCATCACGGAGAGTGGTGCTCAGGGACTGATTTATCTTCGTGATGTTGCCGAAATTAAGCGGGGATATATTGACGTTCCGGACAACATTATTACCTTCAACGGTTCATTGGCATTGAACGTAGGCGTCTCGTTTGCTCAAGGTGTTAACGTGGTTGAAGTGGGTAAACGCTTTGATCGCCGCCTCGCAGAGCTCAAGTACCAGCAACCTGTCGGCGTTGGTATTTCTGAAATCTATAGTCAGCCAAAAGAAGTGGATAAATCAGTCAGTGGTTTTGTGGTGAGCCTCGGACAGGCTGTGGCGATCGTCATTATCGTCCTGCTGTTCTTTATGGGGCTGCGCTCAGGCTTACTTATTGGCTTGATCTTGTTGCTCACCGTATTGGGCACCTTCATCTTCATGAAGTATTTTGCCATCGACTTACAGCGTATTTCGCTTGGTGCACTGGTTATCGCTCTCGGTATGCTGGTGGATAACGCCATCGTAGTGGTCGAAGGGATACTGATAGGGACGCAAAAAGGCCGAACGCGAATGCAGGCGGCTACTGACATTGTGACTCAAACCAAGTGGCCGTTGCTGGGTGCGACAGTCATTGCTGTTACCGCGTTTGCGCCTATTGGACTGTCTGAGGATGCAACGGGCGAATACTGTGGCACTCTATTTACCGTGCTCCTAATTTCTCTCATGCTCAGCTGGTTTACTGCGATTTCTCTGACGCCGTTCTTTGCCGATATCTTCTTTAAAGGGCAAAAAATGAAAGGTGGCGGAGAAGACAGCGATCCATATAACGGCATGATATTCGTGCTTTACAAGGGCTTCCTTGAGTTTTGTATGAAGCGTGCTTGGTTGACGGTTGCTGTGATGATTGCTGGCTTGGTAGTCAGTATCTACGGCTTCACTTTCGTTAAGCAGTCATTCTTCCCATCGTCTACAACGCCAATATTTCAAGCGGACATCTGGCTTCCGGAAGGGACAGATATTCGAGCAACCAACACAAAGCTGAAGGCATTAGAGTCTTGGTTGTCCGAGCAAGATGGTGTTGAGCACATTACGACCACAGCGGGTAAAGGCTTACAACGCTTCATGCTTACTTACGCTCCAGAGAAGAGTTATTCGGCGTATGGTGAGATCACGACCCGGGTTGAGAGCTATGACCAATTAGCTAAGTTGATGTCTGATTTCCGAGCTCACGTCGAAAAAGGGTTCCCGGAAATCAATTATAAGCTTAAGCAAATTGAATTGGGCCCGGGCGGCGGCGCGAAGATAGAAGCTCGTGTGATCGGTTCCGATCCGACCGTATTGAGAACCATTGCGAAGCAAGTTGAAGACATCATGCATGCTGACCCAGGTGCGACCAACATCCGCCATGACTGGCGCGAGCGTACTAAAGTGCTGGAACCACAGTTTAACGAAGGTCAGGCTCGACGTTATGGTATCACTAAGTCAGATGTGGACGAATTTCTCGCGATGTCATTTTCCGGAAAATCCGTTGGTGTGTATCGTGATGGTACAACGCTTATGCCTATTGTGGCGCGGTTACCAGAAGAAGAACGTGTGGATATTCGCAATATTGAAGGGATGAAAATTTGGAGTCCGGCGTTAAGCGAATACATTCCACTGCAGCAAGTGACGCTAGGTTACGACATGCGTTGGGAAGACCCAATCATCGTGCGTAAGAACCGAAAACGCATGCTGACAGTGATGGCTGATCCCGACTTGCTTGGCGAAGAGACGGCAGCAACCTTGCAGAAGCGTTTGCAGCCTCAGATTGAGGAGATTGAACTTCCGCCAGGCTATAAGTTGGAGTGGGGGGCGAATACGAGTCATCTGGTGATGCGCAAGCGTCGTTGTTCACGACCATGCCGATGGGTTATCTGTTCATGTTCCTAGTGACGGTGTTCCTGTTTAATACTGTGAAAGAGCCTTTGATCGTATGGCTAACTGTTCCGCTCGCCATTATTGGTGTGACAACCGGTTTGCTGGCATTAAACACTCCGTTTGGCTTTATGGCATTACTCGGTTTCCTCAGCTTATCGGGTATGTTGCTCAAAAACGGTATCGTACTGCTTGATCAGATAGAAATCGAAATGAAGTCAGGCAAAGACCCATATCTGGCCGTCGTGGACGCTTCTCTGAGCCGTGTACGTCCAGTTTGTATGGCTGCTATTACCACGATTCTGGGCATGATTCCGCTGCTACCGGATATATTCTTTAAACCAATGGCAGTGACCATCATGTTTGGTTTGGGATTTGCGACCGTACTGACACTTATTGTCGTGCCAGTGTTGTATCGTATCTTTCACAAAGTGAAAGTGCCAAACTGAATCAACTAAGATCGAAGACGCCCCTGACTTTGTCGGGGGCGTTTTATTTGAGGAGAAAGCAATGGATACCACTTGCGCATGGGCGATGAATCATGAGCTTGAGCGTGAATACCACGATAAAGAATGGGGTGTTCCCGTTTATGACGATACGGTATTGTTCGAGTTTATTACTTTAGAGGGAGCCCAAGCAGGATTGAGTTGGATCACCATCCTAAAAAAACGCGAAGGCTACCGACAAGCCTTTGCAGACTATGATCTGGATACATTAGCGGCGTATGAGGACGAGCACGCTGAGTATATTGTTGAAAATTATGATGTGGTTAAGCACAGAGGCAAAATTAAATCCGTGTTCAGTAATGCGCGAGCCGCGAAAGCGCTGATCGAAGAATACGGTAGCTTATCACAGGCGTTATGGCAGTTTGTGGATGGCAAGCCTAGGGTCAACCAGTGGCAAGAGATGAGCGAAGTGCCAGCCTCGACAGAGCAGTCAAAAGCCATGAGCAAATTCCTGAAAAAGAAAGGCTTCAAATTTGTGGGCGAGACCATTTGCTACGCGTTTATGCAGGCGGTTGGCATGGTCGATGACCACCTGGTGAGTTGTCCTAAGAAACCCAAGTATTGACTGCTTAGACGCATCCTACGACTACAAATTTTGATCATGGATGCGTTCTAATGCCTCGATTCTTCGCCATTGCACAGCGTCGAAACTTTGTTCTCTCAGATATGCGATTTGAGATTGCTTGTCATCGTCCGATAAGGTGTTGTTAGAAAGGATTACGCTTCTTTGCTGCAAGTAGCTGCCGAGCTGAGTATTAAACTTTTCACGTTTGGCGTCTAGTTTATCAAGCCTCTCTGCCGCTTCTTCCCCGACTAACTCTACGCGCGTCAAATGTTTGTTTTGTTCATCCATTTGAGCCGATTGGTTAAGCCCGATAATGAGCTGATTGTTGCGTTCTGCTTGCTGAATATAGTCAGGTTGGTCGGCTAAGGTCTCTTCTAACCATTGCGCTTTTGACTCCGCATCCAAGTTTTGATTGGCTATCGCGAGTTTATCGATCGCGAGCTGGCGTAATCTATTTTCTTCACCAAACAATGTCTGTATCTGTTCGTCAGTAAAATACTGGCTTTGTAGCGCCATAATCTGCCGATGCAATTGTTCTAGATCGGCTAGGGTGATTTTAAGTGAGGTAAAAGACTCTAAAGTTGCAAGTTCGGTTTTGTATTGTAAATAGGTCTCGAAGAGTGCTTCATCGACGACTAGACCTGGTTGGTCTTTAGGAAAGCTTTGTATCTGAGCTTTAATTTGGTCTAACTCTTGTTCACCTAAGCTGCTTAGCGCGTAATCAAACAAGTCTCGACTTGAGGAGGTATCGATCTGGGTATCTCTTTGAGATTGTGATTGGTTAATCACAGTTTCGCCGTCTTCTTGATTGACAAAATAGACCGCTCCAAGACTCATCGAGGCGATCATCACTGTTGTTATTAGAGCGGTCTTTTTCATCTTGTCGTTCCTATAAACCTTGAAGTTTCAGGCGATTGGCATGCTGGCGATAAAGGGTAACAGGATCGGTTTCGAATAAATGGTGGATACCTAGCAAGCCATTGATCTCGTCCAAATGATTCATTTTGTAGTCGTCACGAATAACCTGACCTAAGTGAGTGCTACAAGCCCCAACCAGCCCATCATTAGGCTCATTGAATGCTAAGCCTAGAATGGTCATTGCGGCATCTGTTGGGTCGAAGATATTGGTAAAGGTAGAGGAACCTGTCCAAGAGTAGTAATAGACCCCATTATCAGCGAGTAATTCACCGTTGCCACATTCAGTAGTAGGAATACCTTCAGGGTAGTGTTGGTTGAATGCAAGTGAACCTTCAGTCGTCAATGCATCCAATGAAGCAAGAGGATCTTGGTCGAGGTCGCCACCACCAGACAACAGATTAATCAATGTCGTTAGTCCTTCGGCTAGTTTGACTGCCAAGGCCTCTAACCCCGATCCTTCCGGTACGGTACCACGAACGAGATCAGCGACTTTAGAGCCTTTGTTGACACCGCCGATACTGGTGACAGAAGCGACAAGATCAGGTCTGACAGATGCCACGTAACGCGCAGTAGGACCACCGTGGCTATGTCCGACTAGGTTCACTTTTGCTGCGCCTGTTGCTGAAAGTAAAGTTTCCACTTGTTCAAGCAACTGCTCTCCTCGAACTTCCGAGCTATTGGTCGCGGAAACTTGGGCGACGTACACCTTTGCACCATCTTTGGTCAATGCGTGAGGAATACCGTAGAAGTAGTCAACGCCTGCCAAAGTATCAAAGCCGAATAACCCGTGAACTAGCACGATGGGGTGTTGAGTTTGAGTGTAACCACTAGCACCGGATGCGCTGGTTGTTGCTGATAGCCCTAAACTGAAAATACAGAGCACAGCAAGTATCAGTTTGTGTTTCAAAATTAGCTCCTTCTGGTTTGACCTCTGATGAGTAACTAAACAGTAGAGCAGAAACTGATCTATACGAAATTTGAATGGACAGTAAGCAATAGAATTGTGAATTGGAGATACAAAACAACACAATCAATTAACATATTAATAACATTTTTAATTGATAAAATGTTCAATAATATCATTAATTTAAAAACAAGCCCCTGAGTCAGGGGCTTGATTGAATTGGCTAGCGTTAAGCCGTCGCGGACTGCTCTAAAATGAGTGAGTTGTAGCGTTCAAAACCTCGCTCAAGGTCAGCGATCAGATCCTCAACATTCTCCAAACCGATATGCAGGCGGATCAACGTGCCATCGAAGTTTGGATTGGCAACGGTTCTCAAGCTGTTGAAGCTTTTTGGTTCGTTTGCCAGAATTAAGCTTTCAAAACCTCCCCAAGAATAGCCCATACTGAAATGCTTCATTCCATCAAGTAGTGCTGTAGTAGCCCGTGGGTAGCTGGTTTTGAGTACAAATGAAAACAGGCCATTACCGCCATTGAAATCTCGCTGGTAAAACTCATGACCGGGACAGCTTTCTAAAGCTGGGTGTCGCACGTGATCGACTTCAGGTCGACTTTGTAACCACTGGGCAACCTTAAGGCTATTTTCAGCATGTTGGCGCAGTCGGACATCTAGTGTGCGGATACCGCGAAGCCCTAAATAAGCATCATCCGGCGACACACATTGACCCATCAGGTAGCTTTGCTCACGCAGTTGATCCCAATGCTTTTCGTTGGCGATGGCAGTGCCTAACATGACATCCGAGTGGCCAACAATATACTTAGTCGCCGCTTGAATAGAAATATCAACACCATGTTTAAAAGGCGAGAAATTCACACCAGCAGCCCAAGTATTGTCGAGCATTACAATGATGTCATGTTCGTGAGCGATCTTGGCTAAGGTCGGAACGTCTTGTACTTCCATAGTGATAGAGCCAGGTGATTCTAGAAAAAGTACTTTGGTATTAGGCTGAACCAAATCGCGAATACCTTCTCCAATCACAGGGTCGTAATAGGTGGTTTCTACTCCCATCTTCTTCATGATCTTGTCACAGAAGTCGCGGGTTGGTTCATAGCAGGTATCAACCATAAGAATATGATCACCCGACTCGACAAAAGAGAGAATCGCGTTTGAAATCGCCGCTGTGCCACAAGGGTATAAAGCACAACCTGCGCCGCCTTCAACTTCAACCATTGCATCTTGGAAAGCAAAGTGAGTGTTGGTGCCGCGACGGCCATAAAAGAGTGTTTTGTTTGCGCGGTTAACGGTTGCATGGTGTTTTTCAGCAACCGTATTAAATACGACAGTAGAAGCTCGTTGAACGGGGGGATTAACGACACCATTGGTCCATTTTTCATCACGACCTGCGGTGACGAGTCTTGTTTGCTTGCCTTCTGACATTGGAAGTCCTTACCTGAAAATGCGTTGCTCTATTTAAAACATGGCAACGCATGAATAGCAAGAGGGGCAAGAGTAAGAAATAACAGATTACAGGAGTGGGTTAAATAGGTAGTAAGTACGCTCTAAGAAACGTGAATATAGAGAGCGCTTTTTCCATTCCTCTAACTTCACTTGGTGGGAGGTTTGCATATAATTCTCTTGAAGCCAATACATCTCTTTAGTGAATGCTTCGTCATCAATAGCTAATGTGAGCTCAAAATTAAGCCAAAGGCTGCGCATGTCCATATTAACGGTTCCTACTAAACAGAACTGTTGGTCAATAACAACCGATTTGGTATGCAATAGGCCACCATAAAACTCGTAAATTTCTACACCAGCTTCCATCAACTCAGCATAAAACGCCCTCGAAGCCCATTGGACCATCAGTGAATCGTTTTTGTGCGGGATAATCAGTTCAACGGAAATGCCTCTTTGCGCCGTCATTTTGAGGGTTTCGAGTAGATCTGCACTGGGTACGAAATAGGGAGTGGTTATCCTCACGGATTGATTAGCCTGATTAATCGCGAGTGTCAGCACCTGTGAGATCAGATGCTCAGGCATCCCTGGCCCAGAAGGCACAACTTGCACTGGATGTTGAGGTTCATTTGGATCCAGCCGGCATTCTGGTAGCTGAGGGAGTGAACGAGAGCCAGTTTCCACTTCCCAATCCCAGCAGTGGATAGCAGAAAGAACATTTACGGTTGGGCCAGTGACACGGACCATCATATCGATCCATTGTCCGACACCTGACTCTTGTTTGAAGAAAGCTGGGTCAACGAGGTTCATTGAACCTGTATAGCCAATATTGTCATCTATAACGATGATCTTGCGGTGTTGACGGAGATCGAGGCGACGCAGAAAAATACGCCAAGGACTCACTTCCAATGCTTGCACTACTTCCACACCAGCGGTTTGCATCATCTTGAGCCACGGACTGCGGAAGAAGCGTGGGCTGCCTGCTGAGTCGAGAAGCAGTTTGACGTCCACTCCACGCTTTGCAGCCCTTATTAGTGCGGAGGCGACTGAATCGGCAAGTCCACCCGGATGCCAGATGTAAAAAACCATTCTTACGCTTGTTTGCGCACTCTCAATATCATTAATGATGGAGTGGAGTATTTCAGTCGGTGAACTCTGAAGAGACAGGGTATTGCCACTCAAGGCTGGCAGGCCCAAGCGATTGTTGCACAACTCATCAATGCGAGAAATGTGGCGTCCAAAGCTCTTGGTATCATGTGCATGGCATTCATTAAGACTGGAAAACCATTGAGCGAAAGGAGCAAACATCTCTTTTGCGCGTTCTGCTCTTTTCCGCCCGAGATTCAATTCACCAAATAGGAAGTAGCATCCGACCCCAACAATGGGGATGATGTAGATGATCATTAGCCATGCGAGAGAGACGCTAACGGCTCTCCGTTTCAGAACGACGCGCAAAGTCACTCCTGCAACTAGAATCCAGTAAAAGACAATGCCTGCTAATGTGAGGAAGTGATAGAACTTTTCCATTCAATTTCCTGAATAAATCAATTGGTTGTGCGTAGTGGATGGCTAGCTTAGATATTAAATCCAGTTCACAGCGCCGACAACAAAATTTCGTTGCTAAATGTTGTTATGAGTAATGTGACATAAGTGGTTAGATAAATATCAGAAATAGAATTATTATGTTATGAAAATGTAAATTGTAGATAAAAGAGGAGGATTTTGATTAAAAAAGCAGCATTTAAGCATGCTATACCGTGTCGTGGTGGGAATTTATAATTTTTGGGGTTCCAATTTTACTCCCAAACTGCTTTACTTGCCACAATGTTAGGGTCACTCAGAATTCTAAAAGGTGTAAATAAAAATGCACACTCAACTTTTCGACGCCTAACCTAGCAAACACAACTAATGAATTTATTAATGGAGTAACCGTGGCTACCAGTACAAGTGCAAAGCCCCGTGATACATGGGGGGTCTAAATTAGGCTTCGTAATGGCCGCAGCAGGTTCTGCTGTAGGTTTGGGCAATATATGGAAGTTTCCTTACACAGCAGGTGAGAGTGGCGGCGGTGCGTTCGTCGCTATCTATCTGATTTTTGTTATTTTTATCGGTTTTAGCGTTATGTTGACAGAGTTCGCTATTGGCCGTAAGACAGGTTTATCTGCAGTCGGTGCGTTTAAGTCTACCGATCGTCATTGGACATTTGCTGGTGTCATCGGTGTTTTCAGTGGCTTGCTTATCATGGGTTTCTACCCAGTAGTAGGCGGTTGGGCACTGGCATACATCTTTAAAGTTGGTGGTGGACTACTCAATACGCCAGAAGCGATTGGCGATAGTTTTGATGGTTTTATTTCTGACCCTTTCCAGCCATTGATGTGGATGGGTATTTACCTGATGTTTAACATCGCTATCGTAATTAAAGGTATTTCTGGCGGTATCGAAAAGGCGGGCAAGATTCTGATGCCACTGCTATTCCTCATCCTGATCGTTGTATCGGTAAAAGGCTTAATGCTGCCAGGTGCAATGGCCGGTTTAGAGTTTCTATTTATGCCAGATTTTTCCAAAGTGAATAGCAATGTCGTATTGGCTGCACTAGGTCAGGCGTTTTTCTCACTAAGTCTCGGTATGGGTTGTATGATGACATACGGTTCTTACCTGAAGAAGAAAGAGAATCTAGTTCAGACGACGGGCATGGTGACAGCAATGGATACGGGTGTTGCTATCCTAGCTGGTGTGGCTATGTTCCCAGCGATGTTCGCATTTGGTATGGAGCCCGCAGCCGGTCCTGGTTTAGTGTTTGTTGTTGTTCCTCAGCTGTTCGCTGAAATGGGTGGTGTTATTGGCCTTATTTTCGCGCTGCTGTTTTTTATCGGTCTCACTGTTGCAGCATTAACATCGTCAGTTTCATTGCTTGAAGTGGTGGTTTCTTACCTAATCGATGAGAAAGGTATGAAACGACCAATAGCGGTAATCGCAGCCAGCTCAGTCATGGCGGCACTGTGTGTGTTTGCTTCTCTATCTCTGAATGGTGTAGGTCCAACTCTGTTTGGTTCGGGTGCATTCGACATTTTCGACTTACTGACTGACAAGATCTTCCTAGCCGTTGGTGGAATGCTGGTATGTATCTTTGCGGGCTGGCGTCTAAGTCGTGCCGAGCTTGAGAAAGAAATCACTAACGACGGTAAAGTACCTTTCCCTCTATTTGGTCTATGGTACAACCTAGTGAAATTCGTTATTCCTGTTGCTATCGCAATCGTTGCTTACATGGGCATTAAGTCTGGCTTCGATAGTGGCAAAGGAGAAATCATGTTACTGGGTATTGGGATCATTGCGCTTGCTGGTCTCTTCTCTAAGAAACTGTAACGCTGAATCCAGACAAGAGCATAAACGGGAAGCCAGTATGGCTTCCCGTTTTTATTTGCTTATCTACTTATGGAATTCAATCGCGTAACAGGTATACTCATGCGTCCAAAGTGGAGCCCTCTATGTTTGATATCGTTTTTTCTCACTCAGACTTTGTCGTCATTAACAAACACCCCAATGTTTCAGTTCATAAAGATGATGGCGAAACCATGTTGCTACATGAAGTGGCATTATTTACTGGAGATGAGCAGCTCTACCTTGTGCATCGATTGGATAAGATGACTTCTGGGCTTCTTTTGCTTGCGCGCAACGCTGCGGCTGCAAGTGAGTTATCGGCACAATTTGCTCAACGTCGTGTGGAGAAATTCTATTTGGCGATTGGTAGTAAGAAGCCTAAAAAGAAACAAGGGCTTGTCAGTGGTGATATGGAGCGTTCGCGTCGCTCGGCATGGAAACTGACCAACTCTCATTCAAATCCGGCGATCACGCAGTTTCTTTCAGCTAGCGCGGAACCGGGAGAGCGTTTGTTCTTGTGCAAGCTCCATACAGGTAAAACGCATCAAATCAGGGTGGCACTAAAGTCGGTCGGTTCACCTATCGTCGGAGATGCGATTTATACCCCTACCAGTCAATCAGACCGAGGTTACCTCCATGCATTTGCACTAGGGTTCGAGTTTCATGAAAAAGCATTCCAGTTTGTTTGTGACCCGAGAGAAAATACTCTGCTTGGCGATAAGTGGCGGCAGGAAATTGTCAGCCAAGGAATCAATGCTTGGTTGAAACCTTGGGAGCTTTCATGGCCGAAAATCAAAAAATAAAGGAACCAGTATGCAGGTTGAACAACTTCCAACATTCTTTGCTCACATTACGAAACAGTTAGCGAGTACTTCCAATGAAGTTAGGCGTTTATTTCATGGTCGAGGCCGTGTATACCAAGGTTTAGAGCAGATCACGTGTGATTGGGTCGATTGCCAATTGCTGATCAATATCTTCAAGAGTGTTGACGACGCGTTTCTTGAGCAGCTCAAACAGGGATTGCATGAGCTATCTGAGACTGCGCTATGGCAGGAGAAAGGTGTTAAATGTGCGGTTATCCAGCATAGATACAGCGAAGGTGTGCCATCGGAAGTGCTTATCGGTGAACTGAACACTAAACCTATTGTGGTTGAGTCAGGACTGAAGTACCAACTCGATATTGGTCGCAACCAGAACTTTGGTTTGTTTCTCGATATGCGCCTAGGTCGAGAGTGGGTTCAGCAGCATGCTAAACATAAAAATGTTCTTAACTTATTTGCTTATACCTGTGGATTCTCTGTTGCGGCTATTGATGGTGGTGCTGATCAAGTAGTGAATGTCGACATGGCAAGGTCATCATTGTCGAAAGGGCGAGATAACCATAGATTGAACGAGCACAACCTTAATCAAGTGAAATTTCTCGCTTACGACATATTCAAGTCTTGGGGGAAAATCAAAAGATCCGGACCTTATGATCTAGTCATCATCGATCCACCTTCATTTCAAAAAGGCAGCTTTGCGCTAACCAAAGACTACAAGAGAATTTTGCGTCGTTTGCCTGAGTTACTCACTGATAAGGGCGAAGTGCTTGCATGTGTGAATTCTCCTCAGGTTAGTAGTGATTTCTTGATTGAAAGCATGAAGGAAGAAGCGCCAGAACTGAGCTTTGTTCAACGGTTAGATAATCCGCCAGAATTTGCTGATGTTGATAGTGAAGCGGCGCTTAAAGTGATGCTGTTTCGCTAAGTGCACTGAAATCTTTGTCATTCCATCTTGACCTCAACTTAACTTGAGCTTCTATGCTGAAGTCAGATTCACTTCAGTTGGGAGAATGCAGTTGCAGAATGACTACACCAAGGAATTAACAAAGAAAACATTTCAGGAAGAGCCTGCATTGGAATACCAATCTATGCCGAAACGTCAGTTTCATGTTCCGAGTTTCTTGTCCGGATTGTTGGTCGCAGTGTTGATCAATTTTGTCTTCTAAAAAAGGTCGCTAAGCGACCTTTTTTAATGTCTATTTCAGGGTATGGAAACCTGAATAGATGCGAGTAAAGGTCGTGAACCAGCAGGCTGTACCAAACAGGTATGCAATGATGGCAAAGTGCTGCGGAAAAAGACAAAACGCAATGAAACACGCTATGGTTTCAGTGCCCTCAGTCAGCCCACTCATATAATAAAGGGATTTGTTTTTATAAACAGGATTCTCAATTCCGCGCTTCCCTGCCATGACGGCAAAAGCAAGAAAACTGCAGCCAGTACCAATGAATGAGAAAATGAGAAAGGCGCCCGCTACCGCGTTTTGCTCTGGATTAGCAACCACAAAGCCAAATGGGATCAGAGAGTAAAACAGGAAGTCGAGGCTTATATCGAGGAACCCACCGGCATCTGTGATGCCTTGACGCCGAGCTAACGCGCCATCCAAACCATCAAACACTCGGTTAATAACGATCAACACAAGTGCCAGCTCGTATTGCTCAAAGCACAGAGCGGGAAACGCCAGACACCCAAGAAGAAAACCACTTAGCGTCGTTTGGTTTGCGGTCACACCGAGTTTATCCAATCCAGCGGCTGCAATGGCCAAAGGAGAACGAATGATTTTGATACTAAATCTATCAAGCATGATGAGTCGTCTCCCACGGCCAACTCAATATCCGCCCATTCTCAGGAACATCATCCCTGTCATGTGTCACCATCAGAGTAGGAATGTTTGCTTCTTCCAGTTGAGCGATGACCCAGTCACGAAACTGTGTTCTAAGTTCTTTATCCAGTTTGCTAAATGGTTCATCCAACAGCGCCAGTTTAGGCTTGGCCAGCAGCATTCTGAGTAAGCTGACACGCGCACGTTGGCCGCCGGAGATCTGGTCAGGAAAAGAGTCCGAGAGTTGTGAGAGCTCAACCTTGTTCAATGCAGTTATAGCTTGATGGCGTCTTTCATCGCCTTTGATTGAGTTAGGAAGGGCAAAAGCGAGATTTTGCCACACGTTTAGATGTGGAAATAGCAAATCATCCTGAAACAGAATTCCAACTTGTCGCTGATGGGGTTCAAGTTCAGCCAAGTTAATGCCATTCAGTAGCACGTGTCCAGAATGGACAAACTCGCTACTCATATGCCCTGCAATTAAGCTCAACAAGGTTGATTTCCCACATCCACTGGGGCCCATTAGACAAACGACTTCCTGCGCTGAAACGGATATATTCAAATCAGAGAATAGGGCTTCACCGTTGGTTTTATGGATGGCGAGGCTTTCTAGGGACAGCGTCATGTGTAAGGGCATCCTTGTTCGTTTGTTGTTGATAATCAGGTTGTCTCAATGCGAATCTACCAATGAGGATGGCAGAGACAAAGAATACAAATGGCAAGATGGCTTGCCAAATCGCGTAGATGGCAGTAACACGTCGATCGAAGCCACTCGAAAGAGCGACAGCTTCCGTGGTCACGGTTGCAATCCTGCCTCCACCGAGCATCAAAGTGGGTAGATATTGCGCCAAGCTCACACTGGCTCCGACAGCCCACGCGTACAAGATGGCAGGCAGCAACAACTTAACCTTAATGTGAAAAAAAACAAAAAGAGGTGTTTTCCCAAGGCTTAATGCTGCTCGAGTATAGTTGTTGTCATAGCTTTGCCAAGGGCCATCCAGTGCTAAGTACACAAATGGAAACGCGAAGAACACGTGTGACCAGATAACCCAAACGTAATAGGCGTCACCGGACAAGTAGAGAGTGGTTATCTGGATACCAAATAAGATAGAAAGCTGCGGGATAAGCATAGGTAAAGCAATGACATAACCTGGCAAATGCAAGCGAAAACGGAGACGACTTTCCTGAGCCACAACGCCTAATATCACAGCAAAACAAGCGGTGACGGCAGCAATGATCAAACTTTGGTTAATCGTCGGTAATATATTGAGCCACTCATTGCTCCAAAAGCGGTCACTATATCGGGTTGGGAGCAGGTCCGGAAAGCGCCATCGATGAGCGAAACTCCAGATCAACATTAGTGGAAACATGACGCCGGCTAAAATGGCCGAGAAGGTAAACAGCGTTTTCCCGGGGAGATTAAACCCTCTTCGACCTGAGTATTGCCATTGACCAAAGTGACCGACGAGTAGTTTTTCGACCAACACGATTAAGACTAAAAGTAAACTGGCTAACACAAACAGCATAACTGCACCTGATGCCGCACGAGGGATAAGGGATAAGTCCGGATCGTTAAACCACTGCCAGACTAATACGGCCAAAGTAGGTGGATTGGTTGGGCCCAAGATCAAACTCAAATCGACCACGGAAACGCCATAAGCCATCACGGCAAACAAAGCGAAGCGCATTCTTACTAACCAAAGAGGGAAGACCGACTTCCACCACATTTGTGCGGGTGAGTACCCCAGAGAGGAGCTGACTTGATACAATTTGTCGATTTTAATCTGCTGCAAAACGGGAATGCTCATGAGTAGCAAAAATGGTACTTCTTTAAATGAAAGTGCCATGGCTAACCCCAGTGCATAAGGGTCATGGACTAACCAAGTTACTTCATGTGTGTCGACGTCAATACCTAAGGTTTGTGCTAGCAAGCGTGCAACCATACCGGTTGGGGCGAATAGAAAAGCAAATCCAATCGCGAAAGCAACGTGAGGCATTGCTAGTAAAGGTGACAGCAGTGCTTCAACTTTACGCCAATGGCGGTCTAACCAAAGGCTTTGAAGAATGGCAAAGCAGATTAAGCAAGAAAGATAAGTACTTACTATCGAACTGAATAAAGTCAGCCCAATAGAGTGCTTGATCCCAGGCCATTCGAAAAACTGCTGATAGCTGCTGAGTGAGAAATTGAACAGGCCAACAGGAGGAACGTAGCCAAATGATGAGAGCATTACACCAACTAATCCGGGGATTGTTGGTGCAATGCAAAGCAAAATTAATACTATGTACGCAGCTCTTAACATCTGGCTCTCGTAACTTAACGATTGTTCTTAATTACCGTAGCGTTTTTGCCATTCTGCTTCCAGAGCAGCCTGCCAGCTAGGGTGTGGTTCGGCAACGGATTTAAACAAGGTCGTTTTCTTTGCACTTCCTGTCAGGTATTGATTTTCAAGTACCGATGGATCGCCCCAGATAGACACATCGCCTTTGCGTGATTGCGCTTCAGGGCTTAAAAGAAAATTAATAGCGACTAATGCACCTTCTGTCGCATTCGCATTCCATGGAATCGCTAGGAAATGTATGTTCGACAAAGCGCCTCCATCCATGGCGTACACAGTGGTACTTTCGGCCAGATTACCATTCGCCTGTGCGGAATAAACTGAGTTTGGATTAAACGTGATGGCTAAATCCAACTGCCCATCGTCGAGCAATTGAACTGTTTCAGCAGAGCTTGCCGGGAATTGTTTGCCTTGGCGCCATGCGACTTTGTGAAATTCATCTAGGTACTTCCACAAAGGCGCAGTGACAGCATTGAAATCGACTTGTTCAACTGGTTTGGCTAGAGACGGATCATTAGCGGTCAGTTCGATTAATACGGCTTTAAGAAAACTGGTGCCATGGAATGCGGGTGGGCGAGGGTAGCTCAATTTGTTGGGAAATGCTTTGGCGTAGCTGAGCATTTCAGCATACGATGCTGGAGGGTTGTTGAGCGTCATCTTATCGTGGATGAATACCAACTGGCCTACCCCCAAGGTGCTTCTAATCCTTCAGTAGGCTCTGAGAAATCACTATCAACGGGCAAGGACTTATCGACTTTTTGCCAACTCGGTAAACGTTCGACAAAAGGGCCGAAAAGCAGTTGGTTGTTCTTCATTGATTTGAAGTTTTCACCATTTATCCATACCATATCAACACTGCCGCCAGTGTTCTTGCCGGCTGCTTTCTCTGCAATTAAGCGAGTTGTGGTTTCGGCGATATCCGTGACTTTGACATGTTTTAGCGTCACACCATATTGTGATTGCAATTGTTTATCTGCCCAGCGCAGATAGTTGTTGATTTCTTGACTGCCACCCCAAGCATGGAAGTACACGGTTTGTCCTTTTGCTTGCTCTGTTACTTGTTGCCAATTGTCTTGTGCCGTGACTCCGACAGACAGAAGTGCAGCAGAGATGAAAGTGATCAGCCTTTTCATGGTTGTCCTTACCCTTTGAATGAATCTATAAGTTTTGTGATAGACCGTGCTATCCATGCTTTTCATTCATTATGACTGAAAAAATTTAATTTTTTTATGTATTTGAAGGAATGGTAGACGGGTTGTATGAGATTTGTTCTCTTTTGCTACGGGCAACAAAAAAGCAGCCATCAATCGACTGCTTTCGTTTATCCTTGCGGGTGATTAGTTTTTCCAATCACTTAGCTTGAAAGTCAGAGTATGAAGGTCATTTTTAAGTACCATGCCTTCGTTGGTCAGGGATATGTCGCTCCATTCAGCGAGCGTTGTCGAGAATGACCGCTCTAAATCCATCGCGTCACCCATACACATTTTCATCGTCATGCCCATTTTTTCGATGCGGAACTGGTTATCCTTGAGTTCAGCTTGACCAAAGTAATTGTTACAACCAGCGTTGCCGTTGGCCATCATTTTTTCGCCCAATTCTAGGCGAGGTCGTTTTTGGTGGCCTTCCAGTTTGATTTCTTTTCCATCAATACTCACCAGTTCCCAGTTGTGATGTTGAAGGTCCTGAACAGTTATTTGCTTCACATCGCCTCCATTGCTTGCGCAAGCCGTCATAACAAACGGTACAGTGACGGCAGCAAGTAATATTTTTGGGCTAAACTTCATAGTAATGAACTCCGAAATATAGAAACATCAATCGACACTTTGCCGACTTTAATGGCACAAAGTATAGGTTATAAACCACTGTTCTTGTCAGGTTAAGGTCATAGTTTGTTTGTAGTCACACAATGGAAGTGATTGAACTTTATTCAATTGTGGATGCGATAAAGTGGTTATAGGTGCGTAAAGGGTAGCTGAGAAAACGATTGAAGAGGCACATATGGAGCAGCTAGAATTTTTTGTCGTCCCGAGCCCCTGTGTAGGCGTATGCACAGTAGATGAAAAAGGCTACTGTAAGGGCTGTATGCGCAAGCGTGAAGAGCGCTTTAATTGGCTTACTTTTACCCCTGCCGAGCAATTGCACATTATTAAACTATGTCGCCAGCGCTATCGTCGGAAAAGACTCGGTGCCAAAGTTGAACAGCAAGCAGACTCGGGTCCCCAAAGTCCTCAGCAAGACCTTTTTTGATTGCTTTAGACACTTTAAACAAACGCCAAGGTGAGAAGTATACCCTCTTGTTTATACCCCTCATGTCACTGGTTATTTTAACCCCCACTTGTCACTAACCCAGCCGCCAACATGCTCGTCGAAGTGATTGCCGCTAAAGCGATAATGCTTTTCTGTATGTAGTTCAGAATCAGACTTGGAGTCTAATAATCCTTGAATATAGTTAGCCATGGGATCCCCGCAGTTGAGTCGCTCTTGCCGGGTAGCGACTTCTTTTATTAGTTGCAGGCGGTAGGAATTGCTTGCGCGCTTCATTGGGGAATCCTCCTTGGTAGTAACACTAATATGAAAAGTTAGAAGGCGATTAGGTAAGCGTCAATGTGAGAACACAAGATTAAAGATTATCTCTCTTTTTTATGGCGATTAAATACACGTATTGGGGTTGATTATTTTGATTATCGATAAGCACTTAGAGGTTTTTGTCTATTTTATAATGTAATTTAGTTGTCATAAAAACTTCATTTTTATCATATGCTTCGTATGCAACTGAGTTTTTATTAAATGGAGGGGCAAGAGGAAGTGAGCAAATGCTTCAATAAATAAGACCCCGCATTGCGAGGTCTTAGGGGTAATTACTGGGCGAAAAGCGTGCTAAGGTCTGGCTTGGCAAGTCTGCTTAGTTACGATTTCGTCCACCATTAACTGTCCGCGGCTGTTGCGCATTTTCAATCGATAACCTAAACCGACATCCAAATTACTTTTGGTATCAGGATTGGTACAGTATGTGTTGATGCTTTGGCGAAGCACTTGCTGGATGGGTTTGGCGCCTTGGGCATCTTGGTTGTATACCATCATGATTTCTATGAACGGGCCTTTTGCACTGGCTCTCATGATAGAAAGTGGACCGGCTTCCATCGGCAACTCTGAAGCCAATAAACTGGCACGGTTGCTAGCGAGTAGCTCCAGCTGTCGTTGCTTGTCTCCCTCTGGTGATGTACAGCCTGCCATAAGAACAGCAGAGAGCGCAGCTAAGGCAATCTTTAATTTCATCTTAAAATACTTTCTTGAAAGGTTTGACGATCACTTTTTCGTAGACACCTGCTTCAATATAAGGATCCGCATCGGCCCAGTTCTGAGCCTGTTCAAGGGATTCGAACTCAGCAATCACCGTAGAGCCTGTAAAACCAGCTTCGCCAGGGTTGTCCGAATCAATGGCTGGCATCGGGCCAGCGGTTAGTAGTCTGCCCTCATCTTGTAACTTTTGCAGGCGCTCTAGATGAGCAGGGCGAGCACTTAAACGTTTTTCCAACGAGTTTTCAACGTCTTGAGAGAAAATTACATACCACATGTATAGATGTCCTTATAATAAATAAGCTACTAAGAAACCGCTTATTGTGTGATTAGCCTAACTCTACAGAATGTAACAGCTTTTTAAAGACCTTCTGACAGCAAAGTGTGAGATTAGTTTTGTTTGATAGGGCGAGGTTTGCCTTCTGTGTCGATAGCCACATAGTTGAACGTAGCATCACACACCATGAAGCGATCTTCCACGCCGTGTTCTTTGACTGGTTTTACCCACACTTCCAGATCAATGCTCATCGATGTACGGCCAATCTTGGTACATTCACCGTAGCAGCATACAACATCGCCAACCTTAACTGGCTTTTTGAAAGTTATCCCTGAAACCGACACAGTGACAATTCGTCCACCAGATATTTCCTTTGCTAGAATGCCGCCTGCTAAATCGAGCTGTGACATGATCCAACCACCAAATATATCGCCATTTGCATTGGTGTCTGCTGGCATGGCAAGGGTGCGTAAAAGCATTTGTCCCCGAGGGGAAGTGATTTCTTTACTCATTTTGACATCCATAAAATTAAACAGCGGCCAATACAGCCGCTGAAATACCCCAATGGGGAAAAATTAGTGTGGATTATATCAAAAACGTATGGTCAGTCACCAGAGTCGGCTTCGGGCTTGTCTTTTGGCAGATGTTTGTAGATATAGATACCGGTCAGCAAGGTAAAACCAAATGTTGCTGCAAGTAGACCAAAGACTTTGAAATTGACCCACACATCAAGTGGTAGCTCAAACGCAACATACACGTTGAGTCCCGCACAGAGTGAAAAGAACACAACCCACGCCCAAGTGACCTTCGCCCATACTGGATCGGACAGGCTAATTTCTTTGCCAAGCATCCCCTTTATGGCCGATTTGCCAATGATATGGCTGACGGCAAGGCCGATTGCGAAGACCATGTATACAATGGTGACTTTCCACTTAATGAAATTGTCATCGTGTAGGAAAATGGTCAGGCCACCAAAAAAAGCCACCATCAAGAAGGTGATAAGCTGCATCTTTTCAACTTTTTTGTATAAGGCGTAGGTAACGATTATTTGAATTGCTGTCGCTACGATGAGAGCGCCTGTAGCTACGTAGATGTCGTGCATTTTATACAGGACAAAAAAAGATAATGAGCGGAATAAAATCGATCAGTTGTTTCATTGTAGAGTCTGTGAGTTGCCAAATTGCCCTCAGTCTAACCAAATCTGTACAATTCACAATGGTTTAAGCCCCTGTTGCGATGATATACCGAAGCCAGCGATATCTTGCTGGCCTTGGCGTTGTATCATTAGGAGTGCATTTCAAAGTGTCGTATCAAGGGTTTGATGTCTTCTAGATAGCCTTCGCTTTTAAGGTTAGCGACAGCGACCTCCAGCTCCTCATTAGTCATGGAGAAACAGCTGGATTTACCAGTCATGTAATTGAGATAATCATGATACTCGTGTTCAGTGAAATGACCGATGCGATCAACTAACAAGCTTTTGATTCCATGATGGATAAGGCGATAATACGTATGTCGATGAATTTCCATAAACAGCCTCTCTTATCTGCGTCTGCCCGGTAACCGTCTCAGGCTGATAAAGTGACGGAGACAAATTATTGCCACTTTATCCTCGTTGATCATGTAGAAGCATAATGAGTGCCACAATCGAATAGGACTACACCAAAATGAACTTTCGTTCGCTGTATTAATCACTTAGAGAGTTCAATTTCGGTGTCAAATTTCAAACGCCAAATAATAATTGATACAAGAAAGATTGCTTTTGATCATCACCTCTCAGCGCCACGCATTTTGCGAGTCGTTTTGAAATTGCAATAGCGCTAGTGCACACAAGCAGACAACGCTGATGCCAGCATCTGATCCAATGCCTGCTTTGATGTGGGTTTGGATAAACGCCCATCCATAACTTCACTAATTCTTTTCAGTTCCTTTTCTCCCGATTCGCCTGACAGAGCAATGATGGGAAGAGATGGGTGTGAACGCTTGATTATAGTTGCTGCTTCAAATCCATCCATTATCGGCATTTGAATGTCCATAAAGACGAGGCTAATTGGATGGTTCTCAATTACCTCAATGGCGACTTGTCCATTGTTTGCCAGTAGAACGTTATAACCCAATTGCTCAAGATAAAGCTTAGCGAGTGAAAGCTGAACTTGTTTGTCGTCTACAACGAGGATAAGAGGTTTCTCTGAAGTGGTTGTTGAATTGGCGATAGACGTGGGCAAAGTTCTGACATCGTCAGCGCTTACAATCGCTTCTTTGGCGTGGAATTCCTCCTCTGTGTTTGAAGTAACAGGAAAACTCAAATAGAACCTTGTATATTCATCGACTTTCGAGTCGCATTGAATCGTTCCACCAAAGGCGTTCATGACTCGTTTGCAGTAACCTAACCCTAAACCACTCCCTCCAGTTTTATTGTGACTGAAAAAATCTTCGAATATACGTGCTAAGTAGATTTGAGGTATCCCAGGGCCTGTGTCCGTGAAAATGACATGATTTTGGAAGCGTCCTTTTTCTGTCTGGATGATTATTTGGCTATCAGGATATAAATCAAAGTAATAGATGGCATTGCGTAGCAAGTTGAACAAGACGAAATTGAATAAAGTTTGATTAATATTGGCCACAAAATCCTGCTCGACAGACACTTGTACGCGCTGGCGAAGCGATTTATCGTGGAAGCTGTACTGACTAACGGCAACATTAATAGCAGAAGCTATCGATGAAGGCATAACCGGTTCTTCAGCCAATGATGGTTTACTGACTTCTCGAACTATTATGTCGATCAGTTGACGACCTCTATTTATGGCGTCTCTCCCCTTACTTAAGTGCTGAGCGAGCTGCTCTGGCGGTCGACTAAGTTCGATACCGTGATTTAAATGTTCGAATTCAAATTGCAGTTGTGCGAAAGGGCTTTGCATCTCATTTGCAATGGAGCTGGCGAGTGCTTGTGATTGTTTCACCTTCCGCTCGTGGTTTATGTACACCTGAACTTTTTTGAACACTCGCTCTAGCGCAGATAGTTCTTCGTTGGAGAAATAGACGCCGCCACTTTTTGAGCTTGAAACTAGGACATGAGATAGTTTGTTTTGACGTTCATAGAGCGGTAAGACAAGGGCAGAGTTAGTTTCATTCATTCTATGATGAATAGCCCTAAGTGTTTGATCACATGATAGAAGTAAAGCCTCTTCAACTTCTTCGATAACGAGAGAACTACTGTTGTTTGCAAAATACGAGCGGTAGAGATCTGCACCATGAGAATCATCAAGCAAGCGAAGTTGATCTTTGGGAACTCCGAGATAAATCGCTAGTTGTTCCATGGCTGTAGAAGGTGAACTCCTAAAGTCTACTTCTAGTTGAGAAATCTTGTCGACGGGGCACATTACATCCCCGTACAAGACTTGACTCACGCCCTGCCTAACCACTTTATAAAGTGGTTGCCATGTCATACCAACAATCAAAACAACAAATAGGATCTCGAAGAGTTCTGCACTGTCACCAGAGAAGGGCAGCAATATTGCGCACGCATAGATGACGGCAGTTATTCCGATACTAAGAGCAACAAAACATATATACTTGGGGCTATAAAACCTCGATGTCAGCAGTGCATAACCCATCAAAAGCATTTCGCTGATTGAGAGCATTGGTGGTAACCAAGTCAATGAGAAATCATCGAAGAAAAAAGTGACACCAACTTGAATGATAGCTGTGGAACACATGAAAATAGCGATGCCTAATATCATGTAGTTGATACGGTTCCGTCTGATTTGACTTGTACAATTTTTTAGGGACAGCAAATTAACAAGCGTCAGAAAAATGATGGTGGTAAAACCAAGAAAGAAGTATTTGGTGAAAGGGCCAAACTCTAATTGAAACTCACTCGGACCTACTATCTCTATACCGCTAACTGTCCACCCAGGGATCAGATTGACCACAACGCCAAATATAGAAATAAACGCAACCAATACCCCTTGCCACATCGGGGCAGATCGGCCCGTGTAGTGTTTGTGTAGCTTGGCGATAAAGCAACATGCGCAAGCAAAGGCAAGCGAGGTCGCTAAGTTGGCAATAATAGCCATGTTGATTGCCACTTCATCACTAAAATGCACCAGTAAGCCAGTATGAAAATAGCTATTGCTAAGAATCCATATGGAGACGCCAATTGAGTAGCAAATATAGTAGCTATACTGCCACAAACTCAGTGCTCCATGACGTTTGGCAAGTACTGTACAAAAGTACACAGCCCAAATCAGCACCAATAGGGCGGTTAAAATTAAAACCACCGCCTTGGTATACATAAGTTGACTCAATAAATAACTGAACATGATGTTCTGCTTTCACCAGTTTTGACGTTACGAACGTTGGCCCGAATTTTATTTGTAGTTATCGTCAATGTTCATTGGGAGCCTAGTAATTATCCAATGCGAAGGTGACAAAGTTTAAGCTACCCTCGGACGATATGTGTAGTGGTTCAACGCTTGGAAGTCTTGTGTACATGACAAAAAAAAATTATGCAACCTGTTTTTTATTTGTGTCTGAGCTCTGTCTCATTATTTATATTAAAGTTTTCTAACCAGACGAGTTAAGGAGTGGATTCTGAGCGAATGTAGTTAAGTCAGGTTGAATGTTTTTAGTACGACACTTGGTATTGCGATGAATTTAAAAGCAGATCATCTGGACTTAAGCGACGATAGAAATTGACCTTCACGTCAAAATAAATTTTTTTTGCCAACTATTTCAGTGCCTAATACTGACTAATTTGATTTTAGGGGTGATTTTTCATAAAAAACAAAAGCTTAATAACTCTCTTGTGTCGTTTTAAGGATGAGAGGATTGATTTATCTGTTTGTTTTTTAAGATTAAAGTGCGTTCAATCAACAAAAAAGTTGGCGAAAATCAGAAGGTTGGCATACACTTTCCCAAGTAAAGCCGATATGTTGTTGATTGGCTGGGCAAAATGCTTTGGCGCTGTCAAGTCGGCAGCATTGTATAACACAGCTTTGAGGAAAGTTTTATGGCGCTCACAAAGGCCGATTTGGCTGAAAACCTGTTTGAGAAGCTCGGATACAGTAAACGGGATGCCAAGGAAACGGTTGAGGCGTTTTTCGAAGAAATTCGTAAGGCACTAGAGAGTGGCGAACAGGTAAAACTGTCTGGATTTGGTAACTTTGATCTTCGAGAAAAAAACGAACGTCCAGGTCGAAACCCAAAGACGGGTGAAGACATTCCAATCAGCGCTCGTCGCGTTGTCACCTTCCGCCCGGGGCAAAAACTAAAAGCCCGTGTAGAAAATGCCAAGGTAGAAGACTAACAAGCACACCGTTTGTCAGTTGAAACCGACAGAATTCTAGAAGACGAATTAGTCGATAATTCGTCTTCTAGTTATTGCTAAAAATACCCATGTTAAAGCTTGGGTATTTTGTAGCATTTAGTCTCGCTTCCACAACACGTGGCAGAACTTATGGTCCGGATCTCGGCTCACCAGTAAACGAGCAAAGACTTCATCTAAGACGTCATTCACTTCATTGACTAAGCCTATGCGGACTTCCGCGTACGTTTCCTTATCAACGTCAAAGCCAACATGACCAGACCAGTCATCGCCAGTTTCAACGAGTTCGGCAGCGCCACGATCATCAAATTGCGCAGTGAAAATAATAACGTCTGCTGCTTCCAGATTATCCGGAGCCATTTCTAGAAAGATGTCATAAGCCGTTTCAATGGTGTCATCATAGGAGATCAGTTCAGACATAATTACGCTCGACTCATGTATTTACGTTCAGTTGTATTGATCACAATACGGTCGCCCGTTGCTATGTACTCAGGAACTTGAACGGTCAGACCTGTCGCGAAACGTGCGGGTTTCGTGCGCGCTGAAGCTGAAGCGCCTTTAATTGATGGGTCAGTTTCTTCGATGACAAGCTCAACAGAGGCTGGAAGTTCCAGTCCTACTGCATTGCCATCAACGACAATGACGTGCAAACCTTGAATTTCTTCAGTGACAAACTGTAGCTCATCTTCAATTTCTTCTTTTTTGAAGGTGTACTGAGTGTAATCTTCGTTATCCATGAAGATGTATTCGTCACCATCAACGTAGGAGAAAGCGACAGCACGTTTAAACATATCCACCGTTTCAACTACGTCGTCGGATTTAAAGCGCTCATCAACGCGTCCACCTGTTGCAAGATCAGTACAACGCAGTTTATAGATTTTTGCGCCGCCGCGACCGCCCGGAGTGGTGACTTCGATATCTTTGATCAAGAGTGTTTTGCCGCTAGATTCGATAGCAAAACCTTTTTTAAGTTCACTTGCCCTTGGCATAAAAATGTTTCCTTAATATGGAATGGAATCGCCGTATTATATACATAGTGTTTAAGGGAAGGAATATCTTGATTCATCCAGGCGAGTGGGCGAACATTAAGAAATCGAAGATCTAAAAATTATTGTTATCAACTAAATGCATCTTTCCATTATCGATCCGAATCAACCTTTTCAAGCAAGGTATCAGCCTGCCATCAACGATCTTATCGCTTTTCTTAAAGGGGGACTGGGCGATAATCTACACAGTGTTTACCTTTATGGTAGTGTTGCTCGCAAGCGAGCGAGGCCTAATCGTTCAAATCTCGATGTTTTAGTGGTGACCAATGAGAGCTTTAGTGATGTCAGAACGACCCTATTCAATTCGATAAAATGGCGTTTTCAGAAATCTTATCCCTTTATTAAAGATGTCTCCTTGAAGAACACGCTCGTAAAAGAAGTGGCCAGTTTGGAAAGCATATTTTCTTGGGGCTTCCAGTTACGCCACTGCTCGGTGTGCATTTATGGCGAAGACCTTTCCGAATGCTTTGGTGATTATGAGCCAAGTTGGGAAATTGCCAAACATTGGAATATGGATGTGGAAGATTGGGTAGCCGTTTATCGTAATCGCATTGCTCGCTCCGCAACGCCAGAGGAACAGTCAAAAGCGCAGATAGTGATTGCTAAGAAGCTTTTGCGTGCGAGTTATTCCTTGGTGATGTACAAAGACAAGAATTGGTTTGATGATCCTATCGAGTGCGGCCAGAATTTTTTACGCTATTACCCAGATAAACAAGTCGAAATTGAACGGTTAGGAATTTTGCTCACCGGACGGGTGATCGCAAAGCGCTCTGTGATTGGTATCCTTGATGGTTTCGGTGAGTGGTTGGCTAAGCAGTACAAAAAAACCGAATTTAAAATAGGCTGAGATATTGATGACGCGGCAATAAAAGCCTCACTGTCTTTTATTGCCGCTTTTAGGTATGTGGCTGATTACTTATACGAGTTGGTTTCTACCGTAGAAGGATCAAAAACATTGACATATCGTGTGTACATCTTGGTGCTGAGGCTAGACTTTGATTCTGTACCGACAGTCATGCTGAGTTCACCAGTCTGCTTATCGTGTGTCAGATAATGGTCGAGGTGGGCACTCTTTAAACGATCTTGGTTAGCTTCTTCTTCCCAACTCCATTTCTGTGTGAGGCTTAAGCTGCATGACTGAGCTTGAGTTAGGTCAGTACTGTCTAAGCAATATTCTGTATTGTATGCGCTAATATAATGACCATCTCGATTGTAGATGAAAGCTTGTTGGTTATCGTATTCATCACACTCTTTAGCCGAAATATGCTGTTGAGTATCGATAGCCAGACATTGGTTCTTGAATCCGCCCAGTTGCAGATTAACTGGCCTGCCGCCAGTGAACACAGGGTGGTCCCAATCAACCACAAAATTAATGTTCTTGTTGACGCTATTGATTTGGTGATCGTCGTCTTTAGCGTAGTAAGTTCGTACTCCAAAGAATGGCGTCACGTTCGTCATATACCTAAAACCAGTGATGTCGACAGTGGAATCAATATCAAATTTGGTGTTTCCCGTCGCATCAGGGTCAGCAGAGTAAATGACTTCCATTTTTGGTAGGAAGCTTGCGTGGCCCATTTTGTTGATACGACTTTCATCTACAGGTAGTGTGATTCCCGCCGTATAGCCATGAATCGTGGTGACCATCACTGACTCCGCGGTTGGGTACTGCTCCCTTGCCCACTCGAAACCCACATGCTGAGGGCCATTTGAATGGCGATCGACTCGATAGTCATTGGTTTCAAAGGATAACCATTTTGATTCTGTCCAGTTCGCCGAAGCTTCGAGTTTGCCTTTTGCACCGTCACTACTTGCGTCACCTCCCGCGACCACACCAAATGAAAAGGTCGAAATCTCACGGTTTGTGTAATTCTTGTTTAAATTGCTTTTAGGCACAGTGCGCAGGATATGGGCTTTTTCATTTGAAGCATTGAAATTGAAGTCATAACTTTGCGCGAGTGCTGTGGTCACCATCTCATGCTCGTCGCCGCCCTCAGGCCAAGGTATACCGCGTGTATGAAGCAGAATGTTGCCGAAGTTTCGGTTCAGTTGAATACCCGCACCAGTCGTTGAATCGTCAATTGCAATTCTCACTATTTTGGCATCAGGTGTTGCGCTTCCTTGGGTTCCAAATGGTAATGAACGCTGCAGTGTCACCTGATAAATCAGAGAAATATGGGCATTGTCACACATGCCTGTACTTTTTACGGGGCCTTGGTAAGTATTCCAGGTAGGGTTACATGCTGCATCACTGATGGCGCGTTTCGCCTCGATATAAAAAGCGACCCTAGGTATGCTGTTGTCTACCTCTGCAAGAGGGGAGATGCTTTTCTTTACTCGGCGTGTTTTTGGTTTGTATTCAAGACGTTTAAGGTTGGTGTCATCAGAACCCTCCAACTGACTAAACAGGAGTTTACCTTTGTGTTCACTTATGATTAGCATATCTCCGAGAGTCAATAACCCTAAGCTTCTACGGAGCTTATCTTGAGCTATGTTTTTGTCAGATTCATGTTCTATGTTGCTAAAATCGATCAAATAGCGTTTGTTCTGCGCTAAAACCTGAGTTTTGACTTGAGATAATGTCGGTGGTTTGCTGTTTCCGTTGACGAGATTTTCAGCATTGATGTAATTCACCGCACTTGAATCTTGTAAGGCACTGAGAATATTAATGGCTGCTCCAGCAGGCTCGTCAAATTCTGATGCCCAAATGTTGGTACTCAAAACGCTTGATACAGCTATTAGAAGCAGGTTGAATTGTCTTTTCATACTATCTCTCTTGTTATTTGACGGCACAAACCTGAACGTTGGCAATCTGGACACCAATGAAGTTGATAACGGGAACAGTCAAGATTTGTGTGATGCGCTAGGTTTGGCCGAAATATAGAATTAAGCAGCACCGAATGTTCAAATAGTGGTTGCATGTCGTTAATAGTACAAATAGGGTTAAAAATGGGTTAAAAACCGCAAGCAAGAATACATGTTTTGTTATTAAATGATTGGTTTTGAACGAATGTCTCACACTGTTGGCGGCCAATCATGGATAGGTGGGGGCATCAATGGCGTTGCGACAATAGAGCGTAATCGATGAGTGCAAGCGGAGGCTGGAATCACAAAGGGCTGCTGGCTCGACTATACTTGTCATAGTGATGGACTCTTTACCCTGTCGGAGTTACTTTGAATGTTCGGTTGATGCTTACAACTCTTTATTTAGTCTCTGCGTATGTTTTTGCACAGCCGGATGTCATTAAATTAACCAACGGTGAATGGCCTCCTTATCTGTCGAAATCTTTACCAAATGGTGGGCCATCATCGCAAGTTATTGTTGAGGCGTACAAACACCAAGGCATAGATGTGATTTGGGGTTGGTACCCGTGGCAACGGTCTTACGTTCTAGCTGAAGAAGGCCAATATGATGGAACAGTGATTTGGTCCGAAAACAAAAAGCGTCAAGCCGCCTTCCTCTATACCCTTCCTATTTTAGAGGATCGTCGTGTTTTTTTCATTTGGTTGACAAGGTCGTCAACTGGCATACGCTGAGTGACCTTAGTGAATATGAGATTGGTGGAACTATTGGTTATGAGTATTCAGATGAATTCCAGGAGGCTGAACGGCAAGGCGTGATTAATGTTCAGCGTATAGCAAAAGAAGTCGGGAATTTTAAAAAACTGCTGGCCAACCGAGTAGACTTAGTTGTGGCGACCGAAAGTGTTGGTTATGCCCTAATTCGTAACAGTCTTTCTGTTGAGGAAGCCAAAAGAATCACTCATGCTAGAAAGTCCATCGATACGCAAAAATGGAGTGTACTCATCTCAAATAACAGCCCTCATCAAAGGTATTTTGTGGAGCAGTTTAACCTAGGTTTAGAGAAACTGATCGCATCTGGCCGTTATGAGGAGATAATGAAAGATGCCAAATAGTTTGTTCATTGTCAGAACAAACCTAGTTGTGGCTCACTAAGTGACGAGAAATCAAGGCCAATAAATGGCAAGATGGCTTCGGCAACCGGTTTGAGTTGTTTATCAATGTAGTGCTGATAGTCGATGGCGCTTTTTTGGTATTCTTTGGGCTCAGGTCCTGAAATAGTGATGACGTATTCAATCCTCCCTTTGTTTTGATACTGTAACGGGCGACCGAGTTGACTGTTTATTTCATCCGCCATTCTGGCTGCGCGTACCTGAGGGGGAATGTTTTTCTGGTATTCATGGAGCTTTCTTCTCAATCGCTTTTGATAAATCAGCTTATCATCGAGATCTCCCGCTTTTGTTTGCTCGACAAATCCGCGAATATATTCACTCGGATTCTCACCATGAAATACCATTGAGTACAGTGTTTTTTGGAACTCTTGTGCTAGTGGGGTCCAGTCTGTTCGCGCACTTTCTAATCCTTTGAAAATCAGCTGCTCATTTTCTCCCTCACCAATAAGTCCCGCATAACGTTTTTTTGACCCTGTTTCCTGCCCGCGAATCGTTGGCATTAAGAATTTTTTGTAGTGTGTTTCATACTCTAACTCCAAAATTGAGTTGAGGTTGTACTCATTACGTAAGTGATTCGTCCACCATTCGTTGATGTGGTCTACAAGCTGGTGGCCAATCTTATCGGCTTGTTGTTGAGAAAATTGCCCGTTTAACGATACAAACGTCGAATCTGTATCCCCATAAATTACTTGATAGCCTTTATTCTCGATAAGTACTTTTGTCTGCTTCATGATTTCGTGACCACGCATAGTGATACTTGACGCCAAGCGAGTATCAAAGAAGCGACAGCCAGAAGACCCCAGTACCCCATAGAACGAGTTCATGATGATCTTAATGGCTTGTGAGAACGCCTTTTCGTTGTTTTTCTTAGCGATATCGCGCGCTGCCCACAGGTTTTCGATCATCTCGGGCAAAAAGTGTTTACTACGATGAAATTGACCGCCACGAAATCCTTCAACAGCCTGGTTCTCTTGTTTACCCACGTCCAATTTCAACCCTTCGATCAAACCCATTGGGTCAATTAGGAAAGAGCGAATAATGGAAGGGTACAGGCTCTTAAAGTCCAGAACTAACACCGAATCATACAGGTTCGGAATGGAGTCCATGACATAGCCCCCTGGGCTAGCCAGCCAGTTTTCAGATTGTAGGTTAGGGGCAATGTACCCAGCACGATGGATTTGTGGCAGGTAAAGGTTGGTAAATGCAGCGACCGAACCGCCGACACGGTCCAGCTCAACGCCAGTCAGTTTAGAGCGTTCAATGGCGAACTCGAGCAAGTGGGTGTGGGCAAAAATCTTGTTGACCAGAACACAATCTTGCAGGTTGTACTTTGCAAGTGAGGGCTTATCCTTTTTGAACATGTAATTGATTTCGTCCATTCGATCATGAACATTGTGGATTTGCTTACCCTCGCCGAGTAACTCCTGAGAAACCGATTCAAGCGACCAGCTTCGAAAGTGGTAAGTGGCAGTTTTTAGCGTATCGATACCATCTAAAACCACGCGACCTGGGATTGATATGAATGCTTGTTGAGTGTTACTTGAGGTGCGAAAAAACTCGCCTGATTCGCACGTCCTATCGCTAATCTGACTTTATTCCACTCGGCACGTTTATGTAGCAGCCTAAAGTCGAAATCGATTACATTCCACCCGATGATGACGTCAGGATCAAACCGTTCAAACCATGAGATTAAAGTGAGCAGGAGTTGTTTTTCATCTTTGACCCATTCGATACTCGTGCACGCCTCTTGCGGTTCACCTATCATGACCACTCGACTGTCCATCGGGCTATCGAGTCCGATAGAGTACAGAACGCCTTTCTCTGAACATTCAATATCGAGCGAGACGACCTTCAGCTGAGGGATATAGTCCCCCTGACGACATTTGACGCTTGAAAAGCGAGTGTAGTCTTTTCTTAGTTGGGGGTGACCAGTAAATTCGACACTGCCTTGAACAAAACGCTCCATTAAATATCGATCTGCAAGGCGTATATCGTCTTCGAGTACCAGAATTTCATGTTGTTTGAATTTCTGGCTTAGCCGTTGTCCGTCTTTAATGGTTAAGCAGTAACAAGCCGCAAGTTCTACATCATCAAAGCTATGCAGCGCCAAAGGTTTTATCTCAGCCTGAATTGATAACTCTTTAATTAGAGTTTGGCATTGTTCGATATCGTCTTGAGGAATAAAGAAGACGGTTTTCTCTCCCGGTATAACAAGCTGTACAGGCCCATTATCAGTAGATAACCATAAATCGATCTGAGTTTGACCAGAAACATCTCTGGCGTGACGGGTAAGTAGGAAGCCTTGTTGGACGGACATTTGTACTGCTCTAAATGAAAACCAAGCAACGGATGAAGCTTGGTTTCACTAGCTTAGCATAAGCAGGCTCACTCTCAATAATAGATAAAGCCAGTAAGTTTGGCGCCAATGTTCTCAGACTGCCAACTTTGATAACTCAATTGTGTTCGCACAGCAAAGTTACGATCAAAGCTCCAGTTCCAGCTTGCATCAATGTCGACATGGCTCTCTTCCGGAGAACTTACCAGCGCCATAGTTTGAGCTTGTAACCCTATTCTATGATTACGGCCAGCTTGGAAAATTATACCCGTTTCCAAGCCGACTCCAGGGGTTGCGTCATATTCGGTCAGATTGCCGCCACTGACTGCACCTGACAAGAGAGTGTATACGTGGACTTTGCCTGGTGAGCCCCAGGCCTTGCCAAAGCCACCCTGTCCGAACCATCTGCCTGCCATCTTATTAGACATAGGCTGGCGGTCAAAACCAGTACGAATATTCCAAGCCCAACTGTCGAACACTCTATTACTTGGCGCCAGCGCCATTGTGTCGATAAAGTAAAATCGATCCAGCCGAGCAGTGCCTTGCCGATCAAAGCTCACTTGAGTATCTAAAAAATTAATCTGTGCGCCGGGTATGAAGCCATCCTGTGAATCAAGCAAATCATGATACGCTGCTCTCCATTCAATAGTGGCTTGATTATTGTACTCGTCCCAGTACTGGTAGCTCAGTCCGATACGAGCGGAAGCATGCCCTTTTTCTGGTGGGACATCAGGTTGAAGTACTGGGGTAAACGGAGATTCAACTTTGATTCTGCTGCGTAGATAGAGCAACTTAGTCAATCGTTTGGCTGTTGGGTCTCGCTCTAAATCGGAGTCATACAATTGAAAGTTTAACCACTCATAGGCGAGCTCTAGAATCGCTGCTCGTTCTTTATCTGAGAATTCGTTTTCACTCGGGTACTCGCCTTGTGTCGCTTTTTTCGCAGCCTCGAATATTTTCTCATCGACTTCATTGGCTTGATGTAGCAATCTGGTGCCAAATGCTTCGCGATATTGAGGCTCTTCCAATAGTCCGCTTTCCGCTAAGGCATAAACCGTATCTGATGGAATAGCCTGTACAGAGAAGTTTTTGGTTAAGCGCAAATCTTCCCGAGCGACATCTAACAGAGACAGCAATTGATAAGAACAATTTTCGTCTAAGAAATAGTAATCAAACTCTGCTCTTTGCATCTCCCATAAGTGCAATAGCACTCGATTGACTTCGTCTTCCGTGAGTTTAAGTTTGTACTCCCAAATGTCTCTGGATTCGATGTCGTTGTATTCACGAACTTTTCGATAATATGGCATCACGGTGTAACGACCGGGATAGCTGCCGATCAACCCCTTGATGGCAAACAGAGCAGGGTTGTCATCTGTTTCCGGTTCAGCAGCAAAATTAATAGCAAAGGCTACCAATTCTTTATGTCTGGTTTGATCCTTAGCATCGACACGCAATAGAGTGTGACCAAACATCGAAGAAGGGTTATTCATAAATGCGGTTGGGAAAACCAGCGTAAGACCCGCCGGATCGATGGCTTGGCTCCAAGTTTCCAACTCTGGGCAGTTCAATATCGCCTCACGACCTTGTTGTTGCTCAAGCCAACGATAGCGCGCGGGGTATTGGCACTGAGTTTCTAATGCAAGTTGCTTATCTTCGGAATAGAGCTGATTGATGGTTGCCTCAAGCTCGGCTCTAGGAGAGTACTTTCCTTGCTCTGAAAGAAAAAACTCGCTTTTATCGACGGTACTCTCGTATCCAGTGATAAACGTAGGCAAATAGTGTCCCAGCTTATGCCAGTAAGAGTGCTTGGAAAGCTGTTCTACATCGAATTCGCTAGCGGTCGAGGTAAAAGGTAGCAACAAGCTAACGCCACACAACAATGAAATTTTTAGCACACAGGACTTCATCTAATACACAGTCTTACAGTTTGGTTTATCTTCTACTTTCAGTGCTAGGGTACAGCAAAGAGAAGGGAGGTTTAGGGTGATGCTAAAAGGTGCCCAGGAAGGCACCTTTTAGAAAGGTATTGATTAAATAGCGTAACCCGCTAATTGTGCGTTATCAGCAACAACGTTGTTCAGGTTTACAAACACTTCTTGAGAAGTGACATTTTCAGATTTGAAAACCTGTGCAAAGTTTTCCTGAGCTAGTGTGTTAAATGTTGCTTTGTCTGCTTCGTTAATACCCCATACCTCAGAAAGCGTCGCGAGAGTTTCGCCTTCGCCTTTAGCAATGTCACGTGCTAGGTTGTCCATGTTTCCATCAATGAACATCGCTAGCTTTTGAGATGATGAAATCGTACCAGTACCGTCACAGCCTAGAGTACCAAAAGTGATACCAAAAGTTTGGTTGCCAGAAGTACCGTTAGTTGTAGCGGCTAGGATTTTAGAGACCTTACCTGAATTACCATCGAATACCATAGTACCCAAACCACAACCAATATCATTATCTGCCAGTGCTAGATTAGACATAGGAAGAGTTGTTGCTAGGGCTGCCACTGCTAGAAGCTTTTTCATAACATATCCTTATAAGATAATATTTAAAGTGTATTTTTATTTGTGCAACAATATGTATTGCACTGCGTATTATTAAGTGAAATTAGATTCATTTTCAATATTAAGGCTTGTGTTGTGTGTCCCCATGCGGCTTTTTGAATCACAAGCGCAATGTATGACTTAAGTTATTGATCGATATGTCAATAGTGTGTTAAGCAGCAGATATGAAAATAAGTACTTGCTAAAGTTTGCGTTAGAGCACATATTCAGAGTAAGTAAAAAATGTAATTTGAGTTAAAATAGGCTGCCATGCTGTTATCCACTATTAACGAGTGGGTGCAGAGCCAATCAAGAAGTGTGGAGATACAAGTTTGATAAGTGTTTTCCTTGTAGATGATCATGAGCTGGTTCGCACAGGGATACGACGTATTATTGAAGACGTCCGTGGAATGAACGTAGCAGGGGAAGCTGAAAGCGGTGAAGACGCAGCGAAATGGTGTCGTAGCAATCATGCCGATGTCATTTTGATGGATATGAATATGCCAGGTATTGGTGGCTTAGAGGCAACCAAGAAAATCTTGCGTTTCAATCCTGATGTGAAAATCATTGTTTTAACTGTTCATACGGAAAATCCGTTTCCAACTAAAGTGATGCAAGCAGGTGCCGCGGGTTACCTGACTAAAGGTGCGGGGCCAGATGAAATGGTCAACGCAATTCGTGTGGTCAATAGCGGCCAGCGTTATATTTCTCCTGAAATTGCTCAGCAGATGGCGCTTAGCCAATTCTCTCCAGCATCAGAAAATCCTTTTGCCGATCTTTCCGAGCGTGAATTACAAATCATGATGATGATCACCAAAGGGCAGAAAGTCACTGATATTTCAGAGCAGCTGAATTTGAGCCCGAAAACGGTCAACAGTTACCGCTACCGCTTGTTCAATAAACTGGATATCAGCGGTGATGTAGAGTTGACTCATCTAGCCATTCGCCATGGAATGTTAGACACCGAGACATTGTAGTGACCGACACATTCGACTCGGCTTCCTTTCTAAAAACCGTTACTAATCAGCCCGGCGTATACAGAATGTATAACGCCGAGGCTGTTGTCATTTATGTGGGTAAAGCTAAAGACCTCAAAAAACGCCTTTCTAGTTATTTCCGCAGCAAAGTAGACAGTGAAAAAACACGAGCTTTAGTCAGTAATATTGACAAGATTGATGTCACGGTGACGCATACCGAAACAGAAGCACTGATACTTGAACACAATTACATTAAGCAATATTTGCCTAAATACAATGTATTACTGCGTGATGACAAATCATATCCTTACATTTTTGTCAGTGGCCACAAGCACCCGCGACTATCGATGCACCGCGGTGCAAAAAGCGCAAAGGTGAATACTTTGGGCCTTACCCTGACTCGGGAGCGGTTCGGGAAACGCTGCATTTAATTCAAAAAATTTTCCCAGTTCGACAATGTGAAGATACGGTTTACAGTAATCGAACTCGGCCTTGTCTGATGTACCAAATTGGCCGATGTGCGGGGCCATGTGTTAGCAGTATTGTCTCCGATGAAGATTATGCCGAACTGGTGGGTTTTGTTCGTTTGTTCCTGCAAGGAAAAGATCAGCAGGTTTTAACAACATTGGTTGAAAAAATGGAGCTAGCTAGTAAAAGTCTTAAGTTTGAAGACGCGGCAAAGTTTAGAGACCAAATTCAAGCGATACGCCGTGTTCAGGAGCAGCAATTTGTTTCTGAAGACTCTCAAGATGATATGGACGTCTTAGGTTTTGCTCAAGAAAATGGCATTGCCTGTATCCATATTCTGATGATTCGCCAAGGTAAGATTTTAGGCAGTCGTAGCCATTTCCCTAAGATTCCCAATGATACGACTCAGGAAGAAGTGTTTTATAGTTTTTTTAGCCAGTATTATCTAAGCCACAACGAAGCACGAACGATCCCGACACGAATCATCCTTAATTCCGGCCTGATGGAAGAATCGCTGCCATTACAAGAGGCTCTAGGCGAGATTGCCGGACGTAAAGTCCATTTTCATGTTAACCCGACGGGGACTCGTGGACGTTACCTTAAGTTGTCGAATACCAACGCACTGACGGCAATTACTACTAAAATCAACCACAAGATGACAATATCCCAACGTTTTAAAGAGTTACGGGAAGTCTTAGGTATGGATATTATCACTCGTATGGAATGTTTCGATATATCGCATACAATGGGAGAAAGTACGATTGCTTCCTGTGTTGTGTTTAATCAAGAAGGGCCAGTGAAGCAGGAATACCGTCGCTACAATATTACTGGAATTACCGGTGGTGATGATTACGCCGCGATGGGACAAGCGCTTGAGCGGCGTTACTCCAAGCAGCTAGATGTAGAAAAAATCCCGGATATTGTGTTTATTGATGGGGGGAAAGGGCAGCTTAACCGAGCATTTGAAATCATTTCACAGTATTGGGGAGATTGGCCTAAACGGCCACGTTTGATTGGTATTGCGAAAGGAGTAACTCGTAAACCAGGATTGGAAACTTTGATTACCACAGACGGTGAAGAGTTCAACTTGCCTAGTGATGCACCAGCTCTACATTTGATGCAACATATCCGTGATGAAAGCCATAACCATGCCATTGCGGGGCATAGAGCCAAGCGTGGAAAAACAAGAAGAACCAGTGCCTTGGAAGGCATTGAAGGGGTGGGGCCGAAACGTCGTCAGGCATTGCTCAAATACATGGGGGGATTACAGGAACTTCAACGTGCTAGCGTAGAAGAAATCGCCAAAGTTCCTGGGATTAGTGTTTCTTTGGCAGAAAACATTTATCAAGCATTGAAACAATAGGAAAAATCCCGCACCATAAGAGCCCTGTTTTTAAGCAGTGAACAGAGCAATACGCAAACGATAAGAGCCTCAATAAATATGCGTTTAAATATCCCTAACATTTTATCTTTGTTACGACTTTTCCTTATTCCAGTATTTGTCGTGGTTTTTTATCTTCCTTACAGTTGGGCACCTTTTGCAGCGGCAATGGTGTTCTGGGTTGCAGGGTTCACGGACTGGCTAGATGGAATGTTAGCGCGAAAGTTGGGGCAAACCTCCCGTTTTGGTGCTTTTATCGATCCTGTTGCTGATAAAGTCCTTGTCGCGACCGCTCTGATTCTTGTCACGGAACACTACCACTCCATTTGGGTAACAATTCCTGCTGTGACTATGATTGCTCGAGAAATCATTATTTCTGCATTGCGTGAATGGATGGCAGAAATCGGTAAACGTGCCAGTGTGGCAGTTTCATGGGTAGGTAAAGTAAAAACGCTTAGCCAAATGTTTGCTTTATGGGTGCTTATCTGGCGTTATGATGACTGGATGGTTTGGTTAGGTTACGCCGCGCTTTATGTTGCGACCGTATTGACCTATTGGTCTATGGCACAGTATTTAATGGCAGCCAAAGACGACCTTCTCAGTGAAGAGCATCATTAAAGAAAACGGGCAATAGCCCGTTTTTTATACCTCTCATCTACTTTGTTTAAGTTAACTTGGTCAAAATTAAAAGAATTTTGAGAGTAAATTAATCAAATTAGAAGCTTTTGACTGTTAATTAGACAAACGATTCAAAAAATTAAAAATAGTGTTGACTCATTAGTTCGAATCCGTAGAATGCATCCCGTACCCAAGAGGAACGCAGCGAAATAAGCGAGACGATTGGTGTTACGAAGGCGCGTTGGCAGAGTGGCTATGCAGCGGATTGCAAATCCGTGGACCTCGGTTCGACTCCGGGACGCGCCTCCATTTGCGACACTAGCTCAGTTGGTAGAGCGCAACCTTGCCAAGGTTGAGGTCACGAGTTCGAACCTCGTGTGTCGCTCCAAATTTTATGATAACGATTCCTAATGGGTCGATGTCAAAGATGGTGTCTCCATCACAAATTTAGATTTGTGTGCCCTGGTGGTGGAATTGGTAGACACAAGGGATTTAAAATCCCTCGGCGTTCGCGCTGTGCCGGTTCAAGTCCGGCCCGGGGCACCATCTAACTAACGCATTATGCGACACTAGCTCAGTTGGTAGAGCGCAACCTTGCCAAGGTTGAGGTCACGAGTTCGAACCTCGTGTGTCGCTCCAAATTACGAAGCCCTGACCATTTGGTCAGGGCTTTTTTGTATTTTCATTACATAAGAAATCAGCGGCAAAAAGCCGCTGATTTTTAACTCACCAAACGTGAACGGGTTATACAAGCTCGGCAAGCATTTCATCCGAATATTCTGTCAACACTGAGCCTGATTTTACTTTTTCGACATAGTCAGGGTTGGCGATTAATGGACGACCAATTGCTAGTAAATCAAATTTACCGGACTCCAACGCCGCATTCCCGGTTTCTGGTGTAAAACCACCAACACCCATTAGCGTCTTACTGTAGTTTGAACGCATATACTCTGAAACGGTGCCATCTAGGTAATCAAATGACATGCTATCGTCAAAAATTCCCACGTGAAGGTAACTTAGATCACGACTTTCGAGCGCTTTGAGCAAGTAATCTGAAACCTGACGATCACGACTGTCTGGTTCCATGTTGAAGTAAGCACCCGGAGAGAGTCGTAGTGCTGTTCTATCTTTACCAATAGCATCAACGATTGCATCGACGACTTGCAACGGGAAGCGCGCCATATTTTCTGCTGAGCCACCAAATTCATCGTCTCGAGTATTGCTTGAATAATGCAGGAATTGGTCGATCAGATAGCCATTTGCTCCGTGGATTTCAACCCCGTCAAAGCCTGCCTCTAGAGCGTTAATAGCGGCCTGACGATAATCGTCAACAAGTTCTTCAATCTCTTCTCGGGTCGCTGGCTTAGGCGTGGTGTAGGCCAATTCTCGCATGCGGGGTACGCTGCCTTCAACGCTGACTGCGGAAGGCGCCAGTACATATTCTCCATTGAAGAAATGAGGGTGCGCAACACGGCCAGTGTGCCACAACTGCACAAAAATCTTACCGCCTTTTTCATGAACCGCGTCTGTCACCCTACGCCAGCCTGCAATTTGCTCCTGACTGAATATTCCGGGGGTATTTGGATATCCCTGACCATCTGGGCGAATGATGGTCGCTTCACTAATAATCAAACCAGTATCTGCTCGACGAGCGTAGTAATCCACCATCGCTTGAGTTGGAACTAGGCTGTCATCAGCCATACAACGAGTCAGTGGTGCCATCACAATTCTGTTGTTCAACGTAATGGTGTCGTTCAGCGCTAATGGTTCAAATAGGTTATTCATGACGTTCCCTTTGTGGTTTTTCTTGAATGCCCATTCAAGTTAGTCTAATTTGAACAAGCATTCAACTACTTTTTTGAATGCTTGTTCAAAATAAAGTAGAATCAATCAATATTGATAATTGAGATAAGAGAACCAATGCGCAGCGCTGAATTTGATCGGGAAGAAGTATTACGTTCTGCAATGGATGCTTTTGTAGCTAAAGGGTACGCTAAGACCAGTATGCAAGACCTAAAAAAGGTAACTGGACTGCACCCCGGTTCAATCTATTGTGCCTTTGAAAACAAGCGCGGCTTATTGATTGCGGCGTTGGAACAGTATCGTGATGATAAATCGCAAGAGTTTCAGGCTTTGTTTGACTCTCAACCAACAGTGATGGATGGCTTTGAAAAATATCTAAGTTGGGTTGTCGAAGAGTGTGAAACGGAAGAAATCAAAGACTGTTTGCTGCAGAAATCACTCAGTGAGATGGCACAGCAGGATGATGAGGTGGAACATCTTATCAGCATGATGCTTCAAGATTGGCATCAGTCTATTGAAGAGAAGCTTTCTCTGGCTCAGCGAGAGGGAAATGCGTCTCAAAAAAAATCGCCAGCTCAGTTAGCTCAATTTTTGGTGATGGGCATCTATGGTATGCGGACTTTATCTCACACTCAGCCAAAGCCTGGGGTATTAGGTGAGCTCAAGGATGAACTGCTGGAGCATATCACTGCTTAAGAACAAGGCCCGTTATTGCGGGCCTTTTTCTTAACTGCGAGTTGGAACAAGGCGGTATATATTGCCTTGATCAGTACTAAAGATGAGTTCATCCTTAGGGCTGACGATGACATGGCGAATGCGTTCGTTAAGTTCTGATAATATTCGAGTTTCATCTACCGCTTGATTGTTTTTGTCTATCGTGACCACATTAATATGGGTCAGTTTTAAAGCGGGTGCGAGAAGCTTACCGTTCAGTTCAGGGTAGTTTTTACCTCGATACAAAAGCAAACTTGAGGGAGCGATGGAAGGAACATACACCTTTACTGGTGACTCGATCCCTTCTTTTTCTTTAGATTCTCCGACATTAATCGGCCCCCAGTATTCTTTACCGTGAGAAGTGATTGGCCAGCCATAGTTTGAGCCTGCCTGAATAAAATTGATTTCATCGCCGCCTCTAGGACCATGTTCTATCGACCACAAAGCGCTAGCTGCTGAATCGTAAAACAAGCCTTGTGGATTACGATGACCAAAGCTCCAGATTTCCTTTTGCGCGCCTTTTTGCTCGGCGAAAGGGTTGTCTTCGACTGCTGAACCATCAGGATTCAACCTGAGAATCGACCCCGCATGGGTACTTAAGTCCTGTCCATTATCTCGTTCTCCGCGATCGCCAACACTCATGTAGAGGTACTGATCATCGAAGGTCACCCGACTACCATAGTGGCGATTGGTCGAGGAATTGGATGTTGTCGTAAGGATGTTTCTCCAGTCAGAGACCTTACCGTCTGAAAATGTGAAGGTAGCAAGAGTGGTATCTGAACCGCTAGCGGTGCGTTTACTATAGGTCACATACGCTTTGTTCGGTTCGAAAGGGGACATCGCGATATCGAGCAACCCTCCCTGACCGTTGGCATAAAGGCCTGCGGGGTCTTCCATAAGCTGAGTACTTTTGCCTGTAGCGATATCGACCGAGAGAATATGGCCTTTGCGTTCGGTGACCAGTAACGTGTTGTCGTCGGCAAACGTCATTCCCCAAGGAACCAGTAAACCTGAAGCAATTTTTTTCTGTTGAGTAATCCGCTGACAATGCCGGACTTGTCCAGCATGTAAAAGTAACAAGCGGTAAAGCTAAGTATTTGAACACGTGGCAATGTCTCTCTAGTTCAGATAAGTGCATAAAGTTTAGCACGATAATAATTCATAGTTTTTATGTATGTATCTACGAATAAATCTTTTATTTGAGTAATATATGATCTATTATGACGAAGTGTCAAAAATGACGAATCGTCATAATTGTGGTTTATCGCAATATTATGATTCGTGTTACAATGAGAAAGTTAAGGAGTAACAGACGGGTACGGATCGAAATAATCATGTTTGGCTTTAGCTGTAAAAAGAGTGATAAAAAAGACGGCGTCCGTTGTGGTTTTGGGTTAACCAAGAAACAACAGGCCATTGCCGATAGAGAAATAGAGCTGATTCTGCTGGCGAAAGCGCTGGTTCAAAAGGAAGGGTGGAGTAACCTGACCATGGACAAGCTGACGGCAGCAAGCCCTTACTCGAAAGGTACGATTTATAATCACTTTAGTAGTAAAGAAGACGCGATTGTTGCGCTTTGTATTCATTCTCTGAAAAGCGAAGCTGTGTTATTCGCCCGCGCTGCAGAATTTGAAGGCTGTACACGGGAAAAAATCATAGCGATGCATGTAGGCTACCGTATCTACACGCGCATGGAGCCGATTTTGTCCATGTGTGCACTAATGGCGAAAAATCCTTTTGTACTTGAGAAGGCGTCGCCAGAACGTGTTAAAGCGCTAAATGAGCTGGAAGAGCAAGTGATAGAAGGCGCCGATCAACTGGTTAACTACGCGGTTGAAAGTGGTGACCTCAAGTTCTCACCAGGTATCAGCTCAGATGCGATAGTGTTTGCCAATTGGTCGATTGCTTTTGGGTCTAATGCCCTTACGCAAAATGCGTCCAATAGCCATTGTATCAATCGCCTACAGGACCCGTTCTCTGTGCTCCATAATGCGAATATGCTGTTAGATGGGTTGAACTGGAAGCCTCTCTCTAGTGAGTGGGATTACAAGAAAACCTGGCGCCGAGTAGAACAGGAGCTATTTAGTCAAGAGATCGAATATCTCAACTCCGTCGGACGCTAATCTACTTCAGCCTAAAATAAAGCCCGTTATGGGTTTTATTTGACTCTCTAAATGACGAATCGTCAAAAAAGACACTCGATAAGGTTTGAATTATTCAAACACGAGCTTTGTTACTTAAGTGCCAGCGTTAGCTGGTTTTTAAATAACAACTTTTGACGAAACGTCACAAACGGAGAGTGTGATGAAATCAGCCAACTCTAATCCAAATCAACCACACCCGTGGTTAACTTTACCCACCCGATTTAGCGGTTGGGTACTCCTACTGACATTAGCACTGGTCACCGCTGCCACTTTTGGAGGAAAGAATCTCTATTTCCGAGGTGACTACAACATCTTTTTTGACGGAAAAAACCAACAACTGCTCGCCTATGAGGAAATACAAACCACTTTTGCCAAATCCGACAACATCGCAATCATCATTTCTCCCCAAAGCGGTAACGTTTTTGAGCCAAGAACTCTGGAACTGATTCAGCAGCTCACCCGAGATGCTTGGCTAGTTCCTTATTCAAGCCGAGTCGACTCCATAGCCAATTATCAGCATACCGAAGCCATTGAAGATGACCTGATTGTCGAGGATCTTCTGTTGGAAGATTATCCTCTTACGCCAGAACGCATCGAAAAGGTTAAGGCAATTGCTTTGTCTGAACCTGTGGTCAAGCACGCCCTGATCTCTGAAAAAGGCGATGTGACAGTGGTGAATGTCACCGTTCAGTTGCCTGAAATTGATGAGACGACGGAAGCACTCGAAGTGGTTGCTGGAGTCGATCAACTGTTAAGCAAATACAGTGAGTTGTATCCTCATGTCGAGTTCCATAAAGCGGGGATCATTGCAATGAACCATGCTTTCATGGTCGCCGCTCAGGATGACAGCTCAACATTAGTGCCAGCCATGTTGCTGGTAATACTGGTGTTTTTGACCATTATGCTGCGTTCCTTCCTGAGTGTGATCGCCACGCTTGTGGTGATTATCGGCTCAGTCGCTTCAACTATGGGATTATCGGGTTGGGCTGGTATGTTCCTTAGTACAGCTACGGTCAATATTCCCACCTTAGTGATGACGTTGGCTGTCGCAGACTGCGTTCATGTTATCGCAACGATGCGTCAGAGCATGCAAAAAGGCCATTCTAAGCAGTACGCGATCGACCACAGCGTTTCGATTAACTTCATGCCCATCTTCATCACCTCAGTGACTACAGCAATTGGTTTTCTGATGATGAATATGTCGGATTCACCGGTATTGAGAGATTTCGGTAACTTGGCAGCGCTCGGTGTGATGTTGGCGTGTTTTCTGTCAGTCAGCTTGTTGCCAGCGTTACTCAAATTGCTGCCAATTAAAGTGAAGCAAAAAGAGACCGATAATCGGAAAAGCAGCGACTCGATGGATAAGCTTGGCGATTGGGTAGTGAATAATCGCAAAGCCTTGCTGCCTATTTCTGTTGTTGTGATTGCGGTATCAGCAGCACTGATTCCACTGAATAAGGTGAACGATGAATCGGTGAAGTATTTTGATTCGCGCAATGAGTTTCGCCGTGCTGCAGATTTCATGGAAGAGCGCATCAGTGGCATGACAACCATCAGTATTGCGGTGAAAACCCATGAGTCCCAAGGGATTGCGGATCCTATTTTTCTCCAGACGATTAGTAATTTTACTGACTGGCTTCGTATGCAGCCTGAAACGGATCACGTCGCCACACTTTCCGATGTCTATAAACGCCTGAACAAGAACATGCATGGCGATGATGACAGCTACTACAAGCTGCCTCTGCAAAGAGAGCTCGCTGCCCAATATTTGCTGTTGTATGAAATGTCACTGCCATATGGTCTTGATCTTAATAACCAGATTAATGTCGATAAATCGTCGATCAAACTGGTGGTGACCATCGACAACTTGGGCAGTGTTGAACTGGTCGATTTAGAGAATCGAATTTACGACTGGTTTAAGGCTAATGGCTCGCAGTACGACGCGTTGGCTTCAAGCCCATCGCTGATGTTTGCACACATTGGTGAGACCAACATGGCTAGTATGTTGTCGACACTGCCTATTACTCTGATCTTGATTTCAGCGTTGATGGTTTTTGCACTGAGATCAATGCGACTTGGTGTGATCAGTATTGTACCCAACATGGCTCCAGCAATTATTGGCTTTGGTTTATGGGCCTTGATCTCTGGTGAGATAAATCTAGGTCTGTCTGTGGTTGTCACTCTGACACTGGGTATCGTTGTTGATGATGCGGTCCACTTTCTCTCGAAATATCAACGTGCACGTAAGCAAGGGCAAAACGCGGAGCAAGCCGTTCGCTACGCTTTTCACACAGTAGGCCGAGCTCTATGGATCACCACCATTGTACTGGTTGCAGGGTTCACTGTGCTGGCCATGTCCACGTTCAGACTTAATGCAGATATGGGCCAGTTAAGCGCCATGGTGATCTTTATTGCTCTTGTTGTTGATTTTGTTTTCCTACCAGCGCTGTTGATGCGCTTTGATACCGCAAGCTACGCGCAGGAAAATGAATCACTGATATCAGCCACCAATTCAATTCAGCCAACAACGGCTCCTCAGACACAAAGTTAAGGGAATACACTATGAAACATTCAAATTATTCATTGATAACATCGGTCGTGCTGTCTGCTTTGTTGACAATCGGCGGTCAATCTACGGCGTTTGCTAACGCTGAAAAAGGATTGGAAATTGCCACTGAACGCAAAGCACGAGATGAAGGCTGGGGTGACTCAATCGCAACCATGCAAATGGTACTGAAAAATGCACAAGGAGAGAGCAGTACTCGCGAAATGCGCATGAAGTCATTTGAAGTGGCTGATGACGGCGATAAAGGTTTGACGATTTTTGACCAGCCAAGAGACGTCAAAGGAACGGCATTTCTCAATCACTCGCACACAGTCGATGCTGATGACCAATGGCTGTATCTACCAGCGCTCAAACGAGTTAAACGGATTTCATCACGTAATAAATCGGGCCCGTTTATGGGCAGTGAATTTGCTTACGAAGACTTGAGCTCGTTTGAGTTGGAGAAATACACCTTTACTTACCTCCGTGATGAAGAGTTCGGAGGAAGTAACACTTTCGTTGTCGAGCAGATACCAACAGACAAAAATTCGGGTTACACCAAACAGCAAGTTTGGCTGGATAAAGAGCATTACCGACCAATGCAGGTTGAATTCTATGACCGAAAAGGTTCACTGCTGAAAACCCTTAAATTCGATGATTATCAGCTTTATCTAGATAAATACTGGCGTGCCCACACCATGGCGATGACGAACCATCAAACAGGCAAGAGCACGTTGCTTACTACTAGTGGTCTCCAGTTTCAGACTGGTTTGAGAGCAAGAGATTTTGAGAAGAATATCCTCAAACGGGTGAAATAAGGATCGCTATGAGAAAAATATGGAGTAAGACAGGTCGCCTCGCGGCCTGTGTATCGCTGACGCTAGCTGCCTTACATTGCCATGGTGTCGAGCTCTCAGGTCAGGTCAATCTTGAGCATCGACAGTTCTTTTCCGACGGACTTCAGGGGCAAGGTAAAGGTCAAAGTTCAATCGTCTTACAGCCTGAATTTTATTGGCAGATTGATGACAATTCAGATTTTACCTTCACGCCTTTTTATCGTTTAGACAGCGAAGATGATGAGCGAAGTCACGGCGACATTCGAGAAGCGCTTTATTTAACCTACTGGGACGACTACGAGCTGCGTGCCGGGATCGGAAAGGTTTTCTGGGGCGTTACTGAGTCGGCACATCTGGTCGATGTAGTGAATCAAACCGATTCGATTGAAGCGGTGGATGGCGAAGACAAGCTAGGGCAACCCATGTTGCACCTGACTTCAGTCAAAGATTGGGGAATTCTTGACGCGATGCTTCTTCCTTACTTCCGTGAACGTACCTTTGCAGGCCAAGACGGGCGTTTGAGGACGACATTGCCAGTGTCAGAGAATGCGGTGTATGAATCTTCGCGTGAGGAGCAGCACGTTGATTATGCACTGAGATACACCCAGATGTTTGGAGATTGGGATCTAGGGTTAAGCTACTTTCAAGGGACCAATCGTGATCCGTATTTCCGCCTTCAAGGAACTGACTTGAAGCCTTACTACGCGCAGGCGAAGCAAGTCGGCGTGGATGTTCAAGGCATTGTCGGCGACTGGCTATGGAAGCTCGAGAGCATCTATCGTGACAGTTTTGATCACCACATTGGGCTGGTTTCAGGGTTTGAATACACCATTGTTGGTGCATTGGAAAGTGTTTGGGATGTCGGGCTTATCACAGAGTATCTCTATGACAGTCGAGGCAACAATGCTCAAAGTACAGGTCAAAACGATGTGTTCATCGGTTCACGTTTCGAGTTGAACGATGAGGATGGTACTGAAATATTACTCGGATTCACTCAGGATCTGGATAACAGTGACGTGTTCAGTGCTAAGTTGGAGGCTTCGAGTCGATTGACCAATCACCTTAAATGGCGAGTCGATGGTTGGTGGTTTGAGAATGAAACACCTGACGACTTATTGTACTTCGCGCGTAAGGATGACTTCATTGAAGTGTCGCTAGAGTATTATTTTTAAGTGACAACTCAGTAGTACATTTTTCAATGGGTCTTTGTGGTCATTCTTAGGGGGCGACTGTGCTCCCTTTGTTGTATTTAAGTCTTTAGCATCGCGGTATTCCTCTGTACTGTGAGGTATCACGTTTGTCTCTAAAACACTCAGTTTTAGGCTTAAATGGCTGAGCGTGATGAAAGTGAACAATCATTAAGCTGCTTTTTTACCCAAAGAGAGGTCGAATCCCGATTTCAGATTGGATTTAAACCTCGCTTTCGTTACTATGTACAGCTATCTTAAAATACCAAAAATCCCTCGCGGGAACCCTTATGGAAACTACCTAAAGGTAGATGAGGAAACGATGCAACATCTAGAAGAGATCATTGCTAACGCGAACGCCGCTATTGAAGCAGCAGATTCGTTAGTTGCACTTGATGAAGTGCGTGTTCAGTATCTAGGTAAGAAAGGTGAGCTAACGGCTCAACTTCAAAGCCTAGGTAAACTACCACCAGAAGAGCGCCGTGAAGCTGGTCAAGAGATCAACAAAGCGAAAGGCGTTGTTCAACAAGCGATCGCAGCTCGTAAAGATGCGCTACAACGTGCAGAACTAGAAGCGAAGCTAGCAGCAGAAACTATCGACGTGACTCTACCGGGTCGTCGTATCGAGAACGGTGGTCTACACCCTGTTACTCGTACTGTTGAGCGTATTGAACAGTTCTTTGGTGAGCTAGGCTTTAACACTGAGTCTGGTCCTGAGATTGAAGATGCATTCCACAACTTTGATGCACTAAACATCGCAGAAGATCACCCAGCGCGTACTGACCACGACACGTTCTTCTTTAACCCAGACCTAATGCTACGTACTCACACGTCTGGCGTTCAGATCCGTACGATGGAAAATGGCAAACCACCATTCCGCTTCATCGCACCGGGACGTGTTTACCGTAACGACTACGACCAAACGCACACGCCAATGTTCCACCAAGTGGAAGGCATGCTAGTAGACGAGAACGTAAACTTCGCACAGCTTAAAGGCATCCTGCACGACTTCCTATGTAACTTCTTTGAAGAAGAAGTGGAAGTGCGTTTCCGTCCTTCTTACTTCCCATTCACTGAGCCTTCAGCTGAAGTAGATGTGAAAGGTAAAAACGGTAAATGGCTTGAAGTTCTAGGTTGTGGCATGGTTCACCCGAACGTACTTCGCAGCGTAGGCATCGACCCTGAGAAATACTCTGGCTTTGCATTTGGTATGGGCGTTGAGCGTCTAACTATGCTTCGTTACGGCGTAAACGATCTTCGTGCGTTCTTCGAGAACGACCTTCGTTTCCTAAAACAGTTCAAGTAATCCAGGGGAACCATCACTATGAAATTTAGCGAATCTTGGCTTCGTGAGTGGGTAAGCCCTGCGGTATCGACTGACGAACTTACACACCAAATCACAATGGCGGGTCTAGAAGTAGACGACGTACTACCTGTAGCTGGTTCTTTCACTGGCGTTAAAGTAGGTAAAGTGGTTGAGTGTGGTCAACACCCAGACGCTGACAAACTACGTGTAACTAAAGTAGATGTTGGCGCTGAAGAACTTCTAGACATCGTTTGTGGCGCATCTAACTGTCGCCTAGGTATCAAAGTTGCTGTAGCAACGGTTGGTGCTGTTCTACCAGGCGATTTCAAAATCAAAAAAGCAAAACTACGTGGTCAACCATCACACGGCATGCTGTGTTCATTCTCTGAACTAGGTATCGACGTTGAATCTGATGGCATCATGGAACTAGCAGAAGACGCAGTAATCGGTACTGATTTCCGCGAATTCCTAGGTCTAGACGACGTAACAGTAGACGTAGACCTAACGGCTAACCGCGCGGACTGTTTCAGCATCCGTGGTATGGCGCGTGAAGTTGGCGTTCTAAACCGTGCTGACGTAACTGAGCCTGCAGTAAACGCAGTAGATCCAGCGATTGATGACACGGTTTCTATCGAAGTGAAAGCGACAGCTGCATGTCCACGTTACCTTGGCCGTGTGGTTAAGAACGTAAACGTTAAAGCTGAAACACCACTTTGGATGCAAGAAAAACTGCGCCGTTGTGGTATCCGTTCTATCGATCCAGTAGTAGACATCACTAACTTTATTCTTCTAGAGCAAGGCCAGCCAATGCACGCATTTGATCTTGCTAAGATTGAAGGCGGCATCGTGGTTCGTATGGCAGAGCAGGGCGAGAAGCTAACTCTTCTAGACGGCAACGAAGCTGAGCTAAACGCAGATACTCTAGTTGTCGCAGACTACAACAAAGCCCTTGCTATCGCAGGTATCTTTGGCGGTGAAGAGTCTGGTGTAACCACTGAAACTAAAGACGTACTACTTGAATGTGCGTTCTTCGCACCAGACCACATCCGTGGCCGCGCGCGTAGCTACGGTCTACACACAGATTCTTCAATGCGTTTTGAGCGTGGTGTGGATTTCGCACTACAAACAAGCGCAATGGAGCGTGCAACAGAGCTTCTAGTTGAGATCTGTGGCGGTGAAGTAGCCCCTGTTGTTGCAGTAGAGTCAGAAGCTGACCTACCAAAAGCAAACACAGTATCACTACGTCGCACTAAGCTAGACAGCCTACTAGGCCACCACATTGCAGACAGCGATGTTGTTGAAATCCTAGAGCGTCTTGGCCTAACTGTTGAAACAACAGATGCAGGTTGGACAGCAACTGCACCGACATGGCGTTTTGATATCGCAATCGAGCAAGACCTAATTGAAGAAGTAGGTCGTATCTACGGTTACGATAACATTCCTAACCAAAACCCAGCGGCAGCACTTAAGATGCACGACCACGTTGAAGCGAACATCCCGCTAAAACGCGTTCGTAACCTTCTTGTTGACCGTGGTTACCAAGAAGCGATCACTTACAGCTTCGTTGAGCCAGAGCAGCAAAAGCTTGTTGTTCCAGGTGTTGAACCGCTAATCCTGCCATTCCCAATCTCTGCGGACATGTCAGCAATGCGTCTAGGCCTAATTCAAGGTCTACTAAACACTGTGGTTCACAACCAGAAGCGTCAACAGCCGCGCGTTCGTCTATTCGAATACGGCCTACGTTTCATCCCTTGTGAGTCGGCTGAAAACGGTATGCGCCAAGAGCCTATGCTTGCTGGTGTTATCGCAGGTACTCGCAGCGAAGAGCACTGGGACATCGAAACCAACACAGTTGATTTCTTTGATCTGAAAGGCGATCTAGAAGCGGTTCTTGAGCTAACAGCAAATGAAGCCGCTTACGCTTTCGCAGCGCTTTCTGCTGAAGACAAAGCAGCGAACCCAGCGCTTCACCCAGGTCAATCTGCAGCTATCATCGTTGATGGCAAGCAAGTTGGTGTGATTGGTACCGTTCACCCTGAGCTAGAGCGTAAGTTTGGTCTAAACGGCCGTACTATCGTATTCGAAGTGGAATGGTCTGCAATCAGCACTAAAGTGATCCCTGAAGCAGTACAGCTTTCTAAGTTCCCATCAAACCGTCGTGACATCGCGGTAGTTGTTGACGAAGCAGTCGCTTCTGGCGACATCGTTGCAGCATGTCTTGAGCAAGGTGGCGAGTTCCTGAAAGATGCGAAACTGTTCGACGTTTACGTTGGTAAAGGCGTTGAAGAAGGTAAGAAGAGCCTAGCAATCGCGCTAACGCTACAATCTGTAGAGCGCACGCTTGAAGATGCCGACATCGCTGGCGCGGTTGACGCTATCGTTGCTCACGTATCTGACAAGTTTGGTGCGTCACTGCGTGACTAATCACTTCTGATTAGATAGTAAAAACCCTGCTTAGTTAGCAGGGTTTTTTATTGCTATTAGTATAGCAATGAACTAATCGTTATTTGGTCTTGGCATCAGGACATAAATCAACGTCAGAATGATAAACATCGCGAAGGTGTATGCCTTCATTTGTCCATTCCATGAGTTTGCCCACATCGAAAACCATTCAGCGCCAACCACGCCGAAACCGAAATACCACACACCTAAAGCGACGGTAACACCAGCTACATAGAACGCCTGACCTTTGGAGAATCCGGCCGCTTCACGTTTGAAGAACATAATTATAGCGCCGACAACGCACAAAGCGCCTGCAAGGAATTCAAGTGCGATGATCAGATTGTAAAACACAGTATGAAGTGTTGGAGAAGTGATCGCACGCCCATACAGGTTATCGCCTGTAAAAAATGCCTTCATTTGGTCCATAGCTAATACGTGTTGTACAAATTGGAAGTTTGTATTGTAGTCAATCACATTGTTATAGCTGACCAGCACACAGAAGATCCCCACATACATCGCGACAACGGCTTTCGAAATATCGAGAACCAAGCTTAATCTCATAGCACAACCTCATTTACAGTTATTGTTTGTTTTGAAATAGTAAATTTGTTCATTCCGATACGTTCACTTCGATTGTATTCAGGAATGGAGTGATCAAATCCATAAGCGGTTGCTGGCGCCATGTACTGCGTAACACCTTCTTTGGTGCAGGTAATATGATCATGACCATGACCACAAATAACTTCTCTGACACCAGATTGCTTAAGGATGTTGAATATCTGTTGGTCGTTCTCAAGGCAGATGGCTTTCATCCACTCTGAGCCAACACGAATCACTGGGTGATGTACGACCACAATAGGGTTTTTCTTCTTGCGGATTTGCTTTCTCAGGTGAGCGATACCGCGATTGTCAATTCTGCCAGAGCCGAGAGGGTGTTGAGCATCAATAGGCTTCTGGCTTGAATCAAGGAAGATGAAATCACGCCCTGCAATCTCACATTGATCCACCACCTGAATCAAAGAGCCCTTCAGCTCATCTTTCATCAAAACGATATCATCATGGTTACCTGCAATGGCATAAACCTGTTTTTTACTATCAACGTGCTGGGAAACAAAACTCAGCAGCTTTGTATAATCGCCTGATTTAGGGCCACAGCAGATATCACCGGTCAGCAGAATTGTGTCGCAATCACTATCAGCATTTGCAACATCCAGCGCCTTCCCAAGGTTTTTGAAGCTCGACTCATCGCTCAAATGGCAATCGCTAATTTGAAACACAGTATTCATGCTTGTTCCTGATAAGATTGATAATTAAGAGAGTGGGACCCAATAGAACCAGCTGAGCGACGAGTTTTTTAATACTCGCCCAGAACATAATGTCCATCAGTAGGCTGCTTGCTTTAACACCCCAGAAAGCCAGGATGAGGAATAGGTTTACGTCGGCGAGGGCGACGATCAGTGTCGCTAACGCAATTCTTATTGCGATACTCTCAATTTTCAGTGAATTAAACAGTACACCAAACAGAAACATCGAAACAAAGTAGGCGCACAGTGAGGATAAATAAATACGGTAGTTACTGAGATTGTAGATGAGGTCAAAACTCTTGTTGTAAGTCGACTCGGCGTTGACGCCGGGCAGAATCGCTGCAATGTACATCAGGCTGATAAACGACAGATAACCGAAATAGGCAAAGGTAATACACTTGAAGTACACATCTGGAGAGCGTGTCGCCATGATGATGGAAGAGAAGAGGTAAACAAACGGATAGGTGAAGAATCCCGCAGTTAGGTGGATACCGAAGAATTCAACAGCTTTTGCTGCAGCCATGTTTGAAGCGGTTAGGAAACAGAACAGACCGAGCGTAGCAAGCATGGTCGATCTTTCGAGTACGTTCATTGATTATTGCTCCATTTGGCGATAGATAGCGACAAAGTTTTCATTACTAATATTGAGCTCTTGTCTGATTGAAGGGGTAAGCAGGCTTTTCATCGTCACAGTTACTGGAATATCAGATATTTCCATTTCGATGGTTTTGTCTTTTACATTGATCGCACGGATCCGTTTATCGGAAATCGAATACTTTCCGTTGTGAAGATCGACGTCGTGTTTATCAATATAAGCGTGGCGAAACATCTCTTTATCTATAAAACCCACCAGTCCATCGATGGAATAGAGCTGAGATCGTTTTTTTCTTATTTTGAAGAAGTTATATTTTGACATTCTTAAGCTGCATTATTGGATAATCATTATTGTGAATTATTCTATTGGAAGAGATAAATAAAAAATTATCATCTTCTTCAATGGCTTTTCTCAAGACTATTTCACCAGTTTCTGTGAGACAAATGTAGTGATTTTTATTCTTCAAAGGTGGTGTGAACTTTTCAAAAATCAATTGGCTACTTTTGGGTAAAGTATCAATAAGTTGGTTGTTTTTAATGAATATGTCGACACCTTCATGTTGAGCCAGCCTAATAATTTCAGGTTGTAACGAGTCAAAATGATGAGGTGTTTCTGCTTCATCAGAAAGATCGGAGAAAGTGATGTTGTAATAATCACAGATCTTCCCAACCGTATCTATAGTAGGGTTACTATTCTTGCCAGAATATAGACTGTACAGCGTGCTGTACTTAATGCCCATTTCTTGAGCGAGGAACTTCACACCACCTGTGTCATGCTTACTCTCTGTGATAAGCCTAATTATTTTATCTATCATTTAATTGCCAACCAAACGTGATTTAATTCATGCTTGTAATTCATTAAAATAAATTTCTTTGATTTATTCTATTCTAATGTGTAATTTTTATATGATCCCCGAGAATCTAAATGTTTTTAGGCTATTAATCCAGAGTTAATTATAAGTTAATTGATCTGATTAAAGTCGTCACCTGTTAATCGGGACATAGTTGTATTATTGCCAATTATATTCTCCATTTTTGGAATCATAGCCCGCCTTTTGGTGGGCTTTTTTCATTCAAGATAAAATACCCCGCCTTAGGCGGGTAGGAGTGAGCTAAAAAACATGTTTTAGCTACGGGGGACTGCTCTCATCTATGTTGTTGCAGCGTTGCCTGACTCTTGGCCGGAGCGAGCACCAAGTACGAGTGTTAGAGCAAACGCTATAACGAATGAAATAGCCATGCCTGTGACATAGTAGCCTAGCTTGTCAGGCACAATCGAAATCACGCCAGGTAGACCTGCAGCACCTAATGCCTGAGCTTTGACGTTAAACAGAGTAATAAATGCACTGGCCGATGCCGCTCCGATAATCGCCGCAATAAACGGATAACGCAGCTTAAGATTGACACCAAACATGGCTGGCTCGGTAATACCCAGTAGGGCAGTGACCCCCGAAGGCATTGCAATGCCTTTAAGTTTGTTGTCCTTAGTGGTAAAGCCAACCGCCAATGCTGCAGCACCTTGTGCGATGTTAGACATGGCAGCGATAGGGAAAATAAAGGTGCCGCCAGTGACTGCAATATCTGCGAGCAACTGAGTTTCAATTGCGATAAAGCTATGGTGCATGCCGGTAATCACAAACGGTGCGTAGATGAAGCCGAACAGTGCGCCGCCAATGAAACCAGCAGAATCGTATAGCCAGTTGAGACCATCGCCAAGCAGGAAACCAATATCACGCGTGATTGGGCCAACCAATGTAAAGGTCAGGAAACCCGTGATAAAAATAGCCAGCATCGGCGTTAGGAGGTTATCCAGCACAGAAGGAATTACCTTGCGTAGGCCATTTTCAACCTTGGCAAGTATGAAGGCAGAAACCAATACAGGTAGAACTGAACCTTGATAACCGACTTTTTGGATTTCGAAACCAAAGATGTTCCACGTCGGGATTGTCCCAGCTACGCTTGCTCCACCGAATCCCCAGCCGTTCAGCAGATCTGGGTGTACCATCAGCATACCCAGAGCAGCCCCGAGGAACGGGTTTCCACCAAATTTTTTACTGGCAGAAAACGCTAATAAAACAGGAAGGTAAACAAAAGGTGCGTTAGCGAATGTGTTGATCATGCTAGCGAGATCAGCAAGCCCTGGGTTGGCATCAATCAGAGATTGACCGTCAATGAAGAGGCCTTTCGCTGTCAGTACGTTGAACAGACCCATCAACAGACCACCAGCGACAATTGCAGGGATGATAGGTACAAAAATGTCGGATAAACCTTTCACTGCACGCTGAATGATATTCTGTTTCTGTGCACCCGCACTGGCTACATCGTTGGTCGACATGTCTGCCATGCCCGTTAGCTTCGCCATTTCAGCGTGTACCTGATTAACAATGCCTGAACCAAAAATGATTTGATATTGTCCAGCAACTTTGAATTGGCCTTTGACGCCATCTAAGTTACTGATCGCTTCTTCATTGATGATTGAATCGTCTTTCAGTGCAAGGCGCAGTCGCGTCGCGCAGTGGGCGAGTGCTTGAAGGTTGTCTTTACCTCCAAGTAACTCCAGCAGCTCTCTGGCAATTTTTGGATAATTCATTCCAAACCCCGATTATTATTTTGCTAATAATTTATAGTTCAAAAAGGCAGTAAATTTTTCTGGGAACGTTTGCAAAATGAATTTTTCTCTATCTGTCAGCGTCAGTCAAAGGGTAATAAAAGGTATTGTGAGTTGGATCGGCTAAACTTTTTTGCTAAACCGATTGTGCGAAGTGGAAATTCCGTCAGATTCTGGTAACTTTTGCAAACATTCCCAATAACTTAATGAAGGCATAGACATGGCAAGCCTGCACGATGTCGCCAGACTGGCCGGAGTATCTAAATCCACAGTCTCTCGTGTGATCAACAACGAGTATGGTGTAAAAGAAGCGACCAAGTTGAAAGTCATGAAAGCTGTCGACGAAGTGGGCTATGTGGTCAATCAAGTGGCGAAAGATCTCAAATCACAGAAAACCAATTTGGTGGGTGTCATTGTGCCGCGAGTTTCATCTAATGCCACGTCTCAAGGTGTTGATGGCCTAAGCCGCATATTCGAAAAGGCAGGAAAGCATGTTTTGCTGGCCAGCACTCAGCAATCCGATTCGAAAGAGATCGAGTTCATTCGCTTATTCAATCAAAAGCGAGTGGAGGGTATTGTTCTGTATGCGACACACATTGACACTCAGTTGGTTGAAGCCATTGCTCAGTCAAGAGCTCCGATTGTTCTAATTGGCCAGGACGGTTCACTATTTAATATCCCGAGTATTGTCCATGATGATCTGCGTGTAGGGTACGAAGCAGGAAAGCGCTTGCTCAATGCTGGATGCGAAAATATCGGATTTATTGGAGTAGCGGATTCAGACCTCGCCGTAGATAAACAGCGTTCTGATGGATTGAAGCAAGCGCTTACGATGCACAGTGAACAAGCGTTATTGTTCCATTGTCACGGAGAGTTCAGCATTGAATCTGGTTATGCCAATATGCGGCGTCTTATCAAAGAATATCCTCAGGTTGATGGTGTTTTTTGTGCAACTGACCGAATTGCCATTGGTGCAATTAAAGCACTGCAGGAAGAAAACATAGTGGTTGGTGAGCAAGTTAAAATACTGGGAGTAGGTAATGATGAGCTTGGTTTTGTTGTATCTCCAAGTTTGTCGACGTTTAGTTATCCATTTGATAAAGCAGGAGAAAGTGGTGCATCTGTGCTGCTTGAATTGATTGAGGGTAAACCTCAGGTGATGAGTAAAGTGGTACTCACTTTTCAGAATATACAGCGCGAAACCTGCTAGCTTTTCTACGCCTGAACTTGGTTTCAGGCGTTTTTATTCCCACATATGAAAATCCTATCATCATATAAGATCACACTTCTATAGATATTCGTGATGAGTATTCTATTTTTATAATTAATTTCGGGAACGTTACCGAAATTATATTTATAGTCCACTCACTATCACTGAGGTGAAGTAAATAAATCGAGAACGAGTATTGAGGTTTATAGACCTAAAATTCGACGATTCGCATTGGTTGTGAATTAACTGGGAACGTTTGCTGCTGAATCCAAGTTATTTACTCAATGGAGAATTAGAATGAACAATATGAAGTCTTTACTTACGTGTGCTGTCACTCTGGCAATCACACCTAATGCCTTTTCTCAAGACGATATGGCTTCTCTTGAAGCAAGGATCTCGGAACTAGAAAGCCGCCTAGCTCAAACAGAGCAAGTAGCAAAAGAGGCTGAAAAATCTGCCGGAAGCTTTGAGTTCCACGGTTATGCGCGAGCAGGATTGTTGATTAATGATAGCCTGAATGGTGCGACAGGAAGTGGCCCATACATGACGGCGGCAGGAACCTTAGGTGCTCCGGTTGGACGTCTTGGCCTTGAAGATGATAACTATCTGGAAGCCAACCTTGTTCATCATCGCGTGGCCGAAGATGGTTCAAAAGCGTATTACAAAATCATGCTGGCGGACAGTGTCGAGACTAACAATGAATGGACAGCAAGCGATAGTCAGCTAAACGTTCGACAGGTGTACACAGAGTTCTCTGATTTAACCTGGTTTAGCGGTGCGTTTGAAGAGGCGAAGATCTGGGCGGGTAAGAGATTTGATAGAGACAATTTCGATATCCATTTCTTTGATTCTGACATCGTATTTCTCTCTGGTACGGGCGCCGGTCTGTATGACGTGAAACTAGGTGAGGACTGGAAAGCAAACTTCTCTCTTTATGGCCGCGATTTTGGCGAAATCGATAGTTCAAGTACTGATGTGGAGAACTATGTTGCGACTATGAACAACTACTTTGGCTCATGGCAGTTAATGCTCAACGCGATGAAATCAAACGATAATGCAGACCGCTCAACCAGCTCATCGTCACCCACAGAGCGAGCAGAAGACGGCCTACATGCAATGTTAGCCTACCATGGCAATGACTTTTTCGGTGTCAGCGAGGGCTTCTCGAAGTCTGGTGTATTGATTGGCCAGGGCCTTGGTGCATCACTCAAAGGTATTGGCTCTGATGGTGATCTGAATGATGATGCTCAGGCAGTTCGAATCTTTAGTTATGGCGTCACTAAATTCTCCGATAACTGGCGCATCGCACCCGCATTTATGGCTGAGATGAGCAAAGATCGTGTTAAAGATAACGATGAATTCCTATGGGCATCTGTTAACGTTCGATTGGCTCAAGAGCTAAATGCGAACTTTGAGATGGTTTATGAAGGTTCCTATCAGTACATGAATCTAGATAACAGCGTGGAAAAAGCAGACGGTAGCTTCTACAAGTTAACGGTGGCTCCGACTGTGAAGCTGGCGACATCAGCTGGATTCTTTGACCGCCCTGAAATTCGCTTTGCTGTCAGTTACGTTGACTGGAGTGAAGATCTCAGACAACTATTCAGTAAGCTTGGATTCAGGTGCCAGCACAATGGGGCAAGGTGGTGAAACCTTGTTTGCCCTACAAATGGAAACTTGGTTCTAGCCCCGAGCTTTCAAAGAATCATTGCTCGATAAAAAGGCTTCCGGTCAGGTGCTAGCTTAGTGCCGGAAGCCATTTTCAATTTCTGAATCTCACCGGATTCTGCGTATTTATTTTCGTTTCGATACACTCTGTCACCATCTGAATAGTGAAGGCGAGTATCTGCAGATCTTGTTCAAATAGAACAAATAGTGTATTTTGCAAACGTTCCCAATTTTTAGGTTTTAAAGATGTCGATTGAAAGCCTGATCACCCAGTGTGGTGGTGAGACAAACATAACAAGAGTTCTGATGCCGCAAGGTCGATTGATATTTGCAATCAGAGATTGTTCGCGAGTGGCGAGCATGGTGTCAGGTTCTCAAATCAAAATTGTACTAGGTGAATATCAAGTAGAGTTCCCAATTCCAGACTCAATGAGCCCCGCCGATCTGCTGTCTATAGGACAGCGTATCGGCGGAAAACAAAGATTGGAGCTTGAACACGCGCTCGACGCGGTTAACTGTCCGTTTCGACCCGATTGGCATATTTCTCCGCCACAGGGGTTACTCAACGATCCTAACGGTTTTGTTTATCATGAAGGGCAGTATCACTTGTTTTATCAATGGTATCCTCATGGCTGTACCCACAAGGACAAATACTGGGCACATTTAACCAGCAAAAACTTGATTGAATGGCAGTGGCAACCAGTTGCGCTCACACCATCTGACTGGTTTGATAGCCATGGTGTCTTTTCTGGGCACGCACTCAGTCATGGCTCTGAGTTGATGCTGTTCTATACAGGTAATGCTCGTATTGGCGAGAATCGCGAACGTCACACAACTCAGTGTCTTGCCACATCCAAAGATGGTGTGAATTTCGATAAACATGGGCCGGTTATCAGTGAGTTACCCGATGGAGTTACCGCACACATTCGCGACCCTAAAATCGTCCGACATCAAAACCAATGGTTTATGTTGTTAGGTGCACAAACTACGCACCTAAAAGGACGCCTAGCTGTTTACACCTCAACAGATCTTAGGACCTGGAAGTTTGATGCGCTTTATGGTGAAGAGCTGGGGGATTTTGGTTACATGTGGGAGTGTCCTGACATGTTTGAACTCGATGGGCAGATGTTTGTCGTCATTGGGCCACAAGGGATTGAGTCTTTCTCTAAGCACAATACGATTCCTCATCACAACGGGATTGCTAAAGCTTGTTTGGAAAACGGTTTATCTTTGTCGCAGTTTGAACACCTGGATCACGGTTTCGATTTTTACGCTCCCCAGACACTTGAAACACCGGATGGTCGGCGGGTCATGTGTGGCTGGATGGGATTACCTGATGAAGTTGACCAACCAAGCAGCGAAAATGGTTGGGTGCATCAGCTCACTTGTATGCGTGAGCTGAGTTACCAAAACGGACAACTGAACCAATGGCCTGTTAAGGAGCTCGACGAGCTCGTTCAAAGACAATGCTACATTGAGTTAAGCGACGAGCCTTATCGCTTGGATCGTAACTCGTTCGATCTTGAAGTTGAGCTTGATTGGGGGCAAAGCCTGAATTTGTTTGAAAGTAGCCAGCACAAAGTTGTTTTGTACGCGGATGAAGATCGCCAAACACTGATATTGGACCGCAGCCAGACACTGAATCGAGCGGTAGATACTAAAAGAGAGCTCAAGATCGATGCAGATAAGATTCAACTGCGCATTCTTGCCGATACTTCCTCAATAGAAGTGTTCATCAACCACGGCCTAGCAGTGATGACATCACGAGTTTTCGTTGAGCAGGCAGCGACAGGTATTTCACTGTTGCATGGCTGTCAGACCGCCAGATTAAAAACACTCAAAGCAGCACGACCGCCATTTGCTTGATTAGGTAACGGACTGCGGCGGTGGATTGGCGTAACCGGAGTTCAGACATTGAAGCTGTACTTGGAGATGACGTCAACCGCGCAGTTGAAGTGTTCCCTGAATTGTTGAGGTTCCGTAGGTGAGTTAGGCGATAAAAAGGCAGAACCCTCTGCCTTTTCTCTTATCCAGAATTTCCTTCCAACTACCTCTGAATATACTCCTCAAGAGCCTGATAGGAAGGTAGAGCAGTCATAGCGCCTTTCTGCGTAGTAGCAAGTGCGCCACAGCCATTAGCCCATTTTACCGCAGACTGAATGACCTCGAGCTGCTGCCAGTCATTATATTGAGACAACTTAGCGAGCAAGCCTCCGACAAAAGCATCGCCTGCACCTGTAGTATCAATGGGTGATACTGCTTGGCTGGCAATAAGCTGTTGTGTTTTTTCAAACAGGACTAACGCACCTTTTGCCCCCTGAGTGATTAAGACCAGTGTATTTTTAAACGGTTCCAGTGCTTCCACACCTTGTTCAAGGGTATCGCTACCGGTCAAAAACAGCAGTTCATCATCGGAAAACTTGACGACATCGGCTAGCGCAATAGCTTCACGTACGATAGGTTTGAGCTCTTCTGGGTTTGCCCACACTTCTTCTCTTAAGTTAGGGTCAAAACTTACATATCCACCTGCGGCTTTAATCTGACGCATCGCTTCCAGTGTGCTGCTGCGACTTGGCTCGTTCGCTAGCGCAATTGAGCATACGTGCAGCCACTGACCCTGGGTGAAGGCCGGCAGGTCACTGGTTTCAAGGAATTGGTCTGCACTGGGCTTGACCATAAAGGTAAAACTTCGCTCGCCAGAATCATCAAGATCAACTATGACGGTTGAAGTGCGCTGTGCTTCGTCGAGTATCATCATCTGCGTATCGACTTGCTCTTGCTTGAGTGTCTGTTGCATAAAACGGCCAAGGGGATCTTGCCCGACACGACCAATAAAAGCGACGTCACCTTCCAATCTGGCGATGGCGACTGCCACATTAGCAGGCGCGCCACCTGGGCATTTCAAGTAGCTGGACTCGCTATCTGGAATCAGGTCTACAACGGCATCTCCTGTTACCCAAACTCTGTTCTTCATCATCATTGCATCTCTTACTTAACTAAATTAAGCTGATTGTATGGCTAAAACGGTTTAGCGATCTAGGTTTGCAGAGATCATTTATCACGATAAAGATCAAATTGTGATCATTGTCAGAGTCTAAACATGAGAGCACAGTGTCGTTGATAGAGCTAGCAGCAAGGCAGGCTGATAAAGACACCGAGTAGGAAAAGAGAATAATGGCAGGTAAAAAGCTGAAATTGGCAGATATCGCAGCATTAGCGGGTGTTTCCAAGTCAACAGTGAGCTTTGTGCTCAATGGACACGCAAAAAAGCACCGTATTCATGAAGACACGGTGGAGAAAGTACAGGCTATTGCTGAACAGTATCATTACAAGCCAAGTATCTACGCCAGAGCGCTCAAGTCTAAGCAGACCTATACCGTAGGCTTAGTCATTCCGGATTTAGCGAACATGGGTTTTGCGAACATTGCTAAACGGTTGGAAATACTGTGTCGGAATAATGGTTATCAGCTACTTATCGCCTCGTCCGACGATGATCATGAACAGGAACAGCAGGCAGTAAAGAGCTTGATTGAACGGCAGGTGGATGTCCTGTTAGTGGCAACTTGCATGATGGATGACACCTTCTATCAACCTATCAGCCCAAGCACTCCAGTCATTTTCTTTGACCGTATATTAGAAGATAGCCATTTCATCAATATCAAAACCAATGCTGAACAAGCGACGAAGGAAGTGGTGGCTCAATTAGCCTTAAGTGGTGAAGAGTGCGTGTATATCGGTGGTCAGCTTAACTTGTCTACGAGCCGAGATCGTTTTAAGGGTTATCAGCTCGGGCTTAAGGATGCAGGTGTGCGTTTTGATGATCGCTACGTGTATACCAAGGATTATCAACCTGAGTCAGGCTACGAGCTCATGGCACTGGCTGTAGAAGATCTAGGGCGTCTACCTAAAGCCGTGTATACCGCCTCGTATTCATTGTTGGAAGGGGTTTTGCGTTTTTTGACCGAGAAGAACATGCTGGGTGAAGATATTCGCTTGGCGACCTTCGATAACTACGACATTCTGGATTGCTTACCCGTGAAAATTGACTCGGTTGAACAGGACTGTGAGCTGATTGCTCAGACACTATTTGATTACGGGCAAACCATTCTAAAGCAGCCGCAGATGAAAACAGGAATTACGGTATTGCCCGCAAGAATTCATCGTAGGCGCTAATCTCTTGATTGGTCTTGCATCTCGATATTTGCGGCTGTGAACCTTGATATCGGTGATTTGTCTTTGGATTGATACCAAAAGGCTGGCATTGCGTTGAGAAGGCCTGCTTGTTTTAAGGCGTTCTTTTCTGCTTTGGTAATGGTCACATAATCCAGAAGGCTGTCGAGAATACGGCGTAATGCTCTTGGTGTGAGTAAACCATCACGCCAGTAACGTTTGATTTCTCCGGTGATCACTTCGTGTGGGACTAACGGCTCAAGCTCAGCGTGCTTAATGATAGTGAGGGAGCGTGAACGAGGGCAATGTTGCCGGGCGAGTTCCCAATCTGGCTTGCCTTTCTTGGTGAGGTAACTTTCCCGGAAGCAAAAGTAGCTGAAATAAAATCGCTCGATGCTATGCCAGCGTTCGGCCTTTACTTCCAGAAAAATATGTTCAAATTCAATATCGAGGTCTGTCATCGCTTCTCTCACTCATGGTCGAAGCGATACTACCGACTAACCCATGGCTACGGCAAGAGAATCTGTATGGCGTTGCTTCTTAATCGCTAGCAGAAGCTGAACAAGTAACAGCACACCTGTGACACCTAGACCAATACCGATACCACCCCAGATGCCGCCTAAACCAAAGTCTGGCAGTAGCAACCATGCAGCAGGCAGACCAAACAGCCAGTAGCCGACAGCCGTCACTACAGTCGGGCCAACAACGATCTTCATGCCGCGAAGCAGGTTAATCGCCAGTAGCTGCCATGCATCAACAATGAAAGATAATGCGACTACCCATAGAACGGCGACGAGTAGTGTTGAAAGCTCAGAATCCAGATTGAAAATGGAGCCGATCAGCTCAGGCCATAACATGAAGACACCTGCCAGCACTGCGCTGATCATTGTCGTCAGGCCAAAGCTACGCAGGGCTGTGCGCTTAATACCATCATAGTCTTCCGCCCCATAGTCCTGCCCGACCAAAATTGCAGCGGCTTGCGAGAAACCAAAGTTGATGTTCCAGGTGAAGCTCAGGCATTGCAGCAAAATTTGGTGCAATGCGAGTGCGGCGATGCTGATGGTGCCTGCCATCAAGGTGCCACCGTAAATCAGGCCGTGTTCAAGCAGCGCAGCCAGTGCAATAGGCAATCCCATCGCCAGTAAAGGTTTAAGCAATGATAGCGAGTATTCTTCTGTATTTTTCCACGGCGCAAACGGCTGGTATTCAGGGCGTTTAAACACCCAGTAGCCGTAGCCCATCATTACAATGAACGCTGCTAAAGCGGTACCCGCGCCAAGTCCTGCCAAGCCAAGCTCTAGCTGGAAAGCAAGCAAATAGCTGATAGGTACGTTGAGCACAACGGTGAGTAATGACATCACCATGATCGAGCGAACATTACCAAGCGCACTGGTTAAGCCGCGCAACACCAGTAGCATCAGAGACGGCAACATGGCCCATTTTAATGCGTCTAGGTATGCCATAGCTGGGCCAGCGAGCTCTTGAGGCTGCTTCGCCAGTGCCAGTAGTTGCGGTGCATATGCAAAACACAAGGTTAAGATCGCAGACAGGATCACCGTCAGTAGTACAGCCCCTTTTACGGCTAAGCGGATTTGCTGATTGCCGTATTCCGGTCTCGCAATACGTTGACCATAAGCAATGGCAATTAAATTCGCCACACAACCCACGGTGCTGCTCGCCACAATAAAGACGAAACTGTAGATGGATGCACCCAATCCTCCAGCTGCTAGCGCAGACACACTGAGTCGCGACATCATCCAGACATCAGTCAGAACCAGTGCCATTGCGATGAGCTGCGAAATTATCAGTGGAAATGCCAGAGAGAGAATTTTTTTCATTGTGTGCCTCGTGATCGTTATCACAATAAGGTACGAGTTTGCTGACTAGCCTTCAAATGACATTTATGCCACTCTTACATGAGTTCAGATCATGCGAGTGAATTATGTCCCCTTATGACCGTCTCCCTTATTCACACAACGGATTGAAAGTCTTTGAATCTGTGGCACGCCTTATGAGCTTTACCAAAGCGGCTGATGAGCTTAATGTTACCCAAAGTGCAGTCAGTCGTCAGATAAAACAACTTGAAGATGAGCTAGAAGCATCTCTAGTGAGCCGAAAACACCGAGCGATTGAGTTAACGACGCAAGGGAAAGACCTCTATGAAGTGCTACGTAAAAACTACATTGCATTGGATAGCTTGATAGCTCAGTGGGCGTTACCGAATAAGAAGCGTATTGTGATAAAAAGTGCGCTCAGTTATGCCACGCGTATTCTGATGCCTAAGGTTGCGATGCTCAATGAGCGATATCCTGAACACGAGATTGTTATCATCCCATCGATTGAAGAAGATCCACCGCTTGATTCTGAAGACTGCGATCTGCTGATCGTGAACACGCGAAAGCGTGAGCGATACCAGAATCGCTCAGATGTGACCTTCCTTCGCGATGAGTTTATGGCGCCAGTTTACGCTGAATCTCTCTCTAAGCAGCATATTCAGTTAAGTGACGTTCTGACGTTGCCACATTTGCATGCGACTCTCGATCACCAAGATTGGAAAAACTGGTTAAACAACGCTGATCTGCAAGGGGCGAAAAAGGGTAGGGATACCGTATTTTTCAGCTTGGATTTAGCGCTAAGTGCATGTTTGTCCGGTCAGGGAGTAACAGTGACAGACCTGCTGTTGGTATTACCTGAACTCAAGCGTGAGTTTCTTAAATGCCCTGAACAGCTCTCACTTCAACATAGTGACTGGCAGTACTACTGCTGCCAACGTAATCATTCTCCCATGATCAGTGAGATTCTTAACTGGTTGGTCGAACAGACTCAAGATGAGATTAATCAGCTTAAAGTGCTGTGCGACAAATTTGGCTGGAGCCAGAATAACGTAGCTTTGGGGTAATGCAGCAGAGTGAGAAAGCCTCTGAGCTCTTTGAGTTAAGAACTGAAAAAGCTCAGAGTTAAATAAGCCCGTTAACCGCCACAGCAACTGCAGTTACGTTTGTACTTACTCATCTTGCCAATACCTGGATTAAAGGTGTTAGTAGGATCCAACGAGTGGTAGAACTCCTGAAGCTGTTTTTCTGCTTCATAAAGGTGGCCAACGTTATGCTCTGCTGGGTATTTCGCGCCTTTCTGAGTTAAAAGTTCAAGCATTTTCTGTTTGATCTTCTTTGTGTCTGCGCCTTTTCTGAAGATGTAATCCTGATGGAAGACATGACACATAAAGTGACCGTAGTAGAGACCCATAACTAAGTCTTTAGTGATCTCTTCTGGTAGCTGTTCCACCCAGTCAATGTCGTTTCGGCGCAGAGCAATATCCAGCGCCAGAATGTCTTCCACTTCATTGGAGTGAATGGTTTCATAGCGAATCGCAGCACCCGCGGCCGCAAAGCGATGAAGCAGAGCTTTCTTGCCTTCATCTGCATCACAAACAAAGTACTCACATCCGTCCTGCTTAGACCAGACGTTCTCCAGGTACTCTTTCGCTTCATCGATACCACCATCACTCATTTTTAGGATCAGATGGTGTTGGTACTTGTCTCTGAATTCCAGCATGCGCTTAGGAAGGTGCTGTGGAAACAGCTTGCTGAGCCAGTAAAGCGTAATATCTGGCAAATCTTTAGAAACAAACGGTATGCGTTTGAGAATCGACTCTACTTTTGCTTTTAGCGCAAAGAACTTAGGCAATTTGTCAGTGCCTAGGTGATGAATCGACAGGAAAACATCTTTACCGTAAGTTTCTGCCAAATTGAAAATGTCGCGATGCATGTATTCGCCCATTTCTGGCAAATGTTTAAAGCCACTGAGCATGTCACGGCGCAGCATCGTCATTTTCGCTGGATCGCTACAGCCGATGTAGAAAAGCTGTTCTTTTTCAGCGACAGGGTTGGTATCGACACGGACTGCAAACACTGCCAGCTTACCTGCACAGCCACTGGCTTCAAACAGGCGTCTGGAATCAGCATTAAAACGGGAAGGGGTTTCAGCATCGACGTCACGAACGCGAGCCTCGTACTCTTTGTCTGATGCCATGGCTTCATTGTGGACAATCTTAGACGGGTCAAAGTTGCCTTGTTCAACATTGGTCAGGATCTCTTCTGGCGTTTCACCAAGGCCTTCGATCCCCAAATGATTTACAAGTTCTAGTTTGCCCTCTTTGGTAACTTGGCCAAATAGCGCCAATTCCGTATACGCAGGGCCACGTTTGACCAAAGCACCACCGGAGTTGTTGGCAATACCACCAACAACGGTCGCCCCAATTGAAGAAGAACCAATCACGGAATGAGGCGCACGATTAACGGACTTGAGTTTTTTCTCAAGTTGATGAAGGCTCACACCTGGTAAACTGATGATCTGCTCGCCATTTTCAATCAAATGCAGCGAATTGATGCGCATGATATTGATCACTACCACTTCACGGTCGTAATCATCGCCACTTGGTGCAGAGCCTTCGGTTAGACCAGTTTTGGCGGCTTGCATGATCACAATGCAGTTCGCTTCTACTGCAGCCTGAAGCAGACGCCACTGCTCAACTAATGAACCAGGAAACACAACCGCCAGCGCTTTGCCTTTACCCGAGCGGAAGCCTGAGCGGTAATATTCGGTTTTTTTGTGATCAGTTAACACATGGTCTTGGCCGACAATGTTGATGAATGTCTGAATTAGCGCTTGATTACTCATGGCGTCCCTTTTGCTTCCTTTGTGACGTGCTTGTTACTTTCTGGTTTTGGATATTTTAAATTCGAATCTCATTTCGAACCAGAAGTGAAAATTCATAGCTGCGAGCTTTCTCGGTCAATAAAACACGCCTTAGAAGCTAAGTCACCAATTATCAACTACTTAAGTGATTGTCATTCATCTATTATTGGAATAAGTGTTATTGTCTTGTTCCAAAATGAACATAATCAATGCACGTTAAGTTGTAAAAATTAAGTGATCAAACCCTCACTTAACCCAATGATGAGTCGCGAGAGCAAGGCAAACAGTTACGAGCGAACATGACCGAATTGCCCCACCTATTTGAGTCGTATTCATTACTTAGACTCATTTAGTTAAGGAAGACATTAGCATTTTCTTCATTACTTTTCTTACCTCCGCACCTCCAATGATGGCAAGAAACAACAGACCGCCAGGGATCAAAATTGACATCAGTATTGGTCTTAAAACGTAAGAGAAGCAAAACAAGATCGGTATGAACACTAACCACTGAACCAAAAGGGTGATGGCTTTCTTAAAAGAGTCTTTCATTATAATTTCCACATTTAATAATTGAGCGTGCTCAATTATTAAATGAGCGTGCTCAATTTGTCAACTCATCTGGGGACAGGTATGATCTAACAGCAATATTTGGGATGAAGAAATCATGGGAAAGAGAGAACAAACGCGACAACGGATCCTTAGCGCTGCGTGGGAACTTTTTGAAGCGCAGGGCTATCAGGAAACGTCGACACGTCAAATAGCAAGGCAAGCAAGAGTGGCTGATGGTACGGTCTTTAGCCATTTTGAAAATAAGCTCGCGATATTGCGTGAAGGTATGCTAGCTCAGCTTACTGAGATGGCTGACCAGGGAATATCCAACTCAGATAACGACGTAATGGCAATTGGGCTGAGGTTTGCAACAACCTATTATGGTTACTATTTTGCTAATGTGAACTTAAGTCGAGCGCTGCTCAAAGAAGTTATTTGGGATATGGATTACTACCAATCTTACAATGATGCTGTATTTGCAAACTCAAACTTGTCGACCAAGGGAGCGGAAAGAATACCGCTAATTATGGACTGTTATTTTATGACTCTGATTACTCACCTCAGTCGACCAGAGCCTAACTTAACAGCCGCCTTGCAAGAACTTGAGGATAAGTATCGTAAAATTTTCAATATCGTCTAGTCGAAGCGTGTATCAATGACCACACCTTTTAATACAATGCTCTGACAAAGGCTTACAAAGAATATGTACAACTTATTGAAAGTTTGCCGTATTTTCCAGCTTTATGAGATGTTTATGATGAGTACTCAACGATGAAAAAAATGCTTTTACTATTGCCATTATTGCTATCTTCAGCCGCGTTTGCAGGTAATCATCAAATCGGCTTTGGGATAGGGGGTGGTAGTACGGATGGGCCGAATGATTGGAGTGACTCGGGGTTTGCGGGCAAGATTGATTACGCGTATCAATTCCACCCCAACTTTGCCGCAGAGATCGGTTATGCTGCGGTTGATGGTATGACAAGCAATATCGTCACATCTGTTTTTGGGACGACCAAGCAAGAAGTGACTTACTCTACTGGCTTTGCTGGCTTGAAAGCGGGCGTATCTCCTGTTTCTTTCGTCAACCTATATGTTGTCGGTGGTGCGAATTATTCGGATGTTGAGAAAACTTATACGCCTTCGGGGGGAACAGAAAGAACTGATACTCACACCGGACTACACCCATACTACGGAGCCGGCACTGAGCTGATATTTTTTAGTACCCTTGGTTTAAACTTGGAATACAGAAAGTTTTTGTTGGCTGATGACTTTGAATCCGATGTGATCTTTGCTGGTATGAACATTAAGTTCTGAACTCAGGTTAACTCAATAGAAAAAATAAAAGGGAATAGCATCAAGTTACTACTCCCTTCTGTTGGCTTTTGAATTTCTTATACGGCCATGGTTAAGCAAATTCGCCTAAACTCTTTTTATGAGCGATTTTCCAATCGCTCTTTGGACAAAAACCGTGCCTATTTCTAACCTCATTCTCTGTAAATTCAATTAACTCTTGATCAGATAATTCTAGACTAATAGGGAACTTACATGGCTGGTTTACATGCCATGGTGTATCTGTGAAAATTTCAAATCTATTGTTTTCAGGATCACGAAAATATAGAGACCAAGTGGTGCCGTGAGATACCGTTTGCAAATTGATGCCAGAGACTGACCTTAATGATGAATTGAAAAGCTTTAGATCACCAATACTTTTCACTCTAAATGAAATATGATCAATTGGACTTTCATCAAGCTTAGGCGAGTGTATGGGACTGAGTACAATCTGGTGGTGTTCTTCAGGACTGCGACTCAAAAAAACCAGACCATTTTCCCCTTCGCCTCTGTCAGTGACAACAAAACCTAACTTCCTCGTATAAAAGTCTTCCATCTTTGCTATATCTTTGACATATATTTCAATATGACTTAACTGAATATTTGGAAAGATTGTTTCATCCATAATTTATAGTTTCATCCTTATACTGCCGTGTTGAGATCATGTTTTCATTTCGAGTAACAAAAGTAATAACAGCATATCCACCTATTTATTAGCAACTAGCCTCTAACATCATTGGAATATCAATCATGCCTTGGCGATTTCTGATACCTTCAGTGCGCTTAAAACCAAAACGTAAATATACGCTTTCTGCATTTATCGCTGAATTGACTGTAAATATCCCCTTGTTGCCGTTATTTAGCGCATTTTCCTTAACCACCTCCCATAATTGACGAGATAGTCCATGACCTTGAAAGCGATCGTTTACGAATAGATGATACAAATGCGAGTTGTCTCTAATCCCAGCTACGCCAATGACTTCATCATTCGCAGTCACCGCGACAACGTAGTGATAATTTGTCGAAAGATAATGCTCTACCTTTTCTTCTGACATGGATTTGAGCAAAACATCGTGTACTGAGGGATCACACGTTGGACAAACATACTTTTTTGCTAAAGGTAAAATCAGCTCACTGATTGCCTTCGCATCACAAATTTTTGCATTTCTGAACGTTATACTCATTGCTTCTCCTAATAGCCAACATTTGAATCTCGAGTCTGCGTCACTTATCTATTAAGTATGCTTTGTGAGCAATATAACATGATAAATATTCACTAATAGATACCTTGAGTCTAATCCTCAAAATCTGAGAGTTAAGGCGTCTTAGGCCTTACTGTCTAGCCATTGTGGCGAAACAGTCCGAGTGGTTATCTTTTCTTGATATTATCTCCTGTGCGATATTGCAACTTTTAAATAAAGCTGGTTATAATCTGCACATCACTTCTCTAGGAGCTAACGCCTAAATGAACAGCTAACTTCCTGACATCCAATATAAACAACACTTTGGACACTCGGGGTTAGTGGGCGTTGCCGCAATCTTAGTACATTTCTAAAATCCACCAATGGTGGTTCTTGCCAGTTTATCTGGATTATCTCGGCATTTTATACGCTCGGCCATATCACCGCACAATGGCGACCCCTTTTGAATTAAAAGGAGGCGATATGCCTGAATTAATTGCATCTCAAATTTCACATCAGCTCGAAACGGGTGAATGGTTATTCCGTTCGATAAATTTATCGTTAAATCATCGTATTACTGGCCTAACAGGAAAAAATGGCAGTGGTAAGTCGGTGTTGCTTTCCATCTTGACGGGGGACTGCTTGCCTGACGCTGGCAATGTCGAACGTCAAGGGAGGATTGCTACGTACGCGCAGCTACCTTCAGAGTTGTTAGTCAGCGATATGACTATCGCGCAATACCTTGGTATCGATGACAAACTTCAGGCTCTGAGGGCTATAGAACAAGGAAGCACTCGTCAGGAAGACTTTGACCGCCTTAGCGATGACTGGGAGGTAGAGCAGCGAGCAATAGAGCTTATGGCTCATTTGAGCATTGCGCTGTCATTGGATGACTTTTGTTGCAACCTAAGTGGAGGGCAATTGGCTAAGCTTCAGCTCTATTATTTGTTTGAGCAAAGTCCGGATATTTTGTTGCTTGATGAACCAAGCAATCATCTCGATACCCAAGGAAAACAGTGGTTGATAAATAAACTCAAAGCATTCCCTGGTAAGATTCTATTGGTCAGTCATGATAGAGCGTTACTACGCTGTGCTGATGTTATCTGCCACCTTTCATCATTAGGTTTGAAAAGCTATCGAGGTGGCTATGATGAATTCCAGCGCCAATATAACGTAGAGAAACAGGCTTTAAGCAGCAAGATTGACACTCTCAAATCAGAAAAGAAGAAGATTGAGCGTCAAATCCAGCTCAATGCCGAAAAAGCCCTGCAGCGAGAAGCGATCGGCAACCGCGCAAGAAGATCAGGCAGTCAGCCAAAAATTCTTATGGATGCGATGAAAGATAGCGCGCAAGTTACTCGCTCTGCTGTTATTACCAATCAAAACAATCAGTTGAAACGTAACCAGCACAAGCTGGAGACCTTAAAAAACCAGCAAGAAGAAGTGAAAAAACAGAGCTTTTATCTGGCTCAGCCTCAAAAGGAAAAACGACCCAATCTGGCTTCCATCAATGACTTTTGCGTAGACAAACGTCGTTGGCAGCCTGTTAGCTTAAGGATAGGGAAGACAGACCGCATACATCTATCAGGTATTAACGGTTGCGGTAAATCGACGCTATTAAAAGCGCTGAACTCTCCCTCGGGAAATCTTCACCAAGGAGTGAAACGCAAAACAAAAACCGTCTATCTTGATCAACATTTTAGTTTGTTGAGCGAGAAGCTCAGTGTGCTAGCTACGCTGTGCCACTTTTGTCCTAATTTATCAGAGCGTGATGCTCGGATTGTGCTGGCTGGAATTGGTTTTCGTAAAGACAGCGTCTTTAAAAAGGTTTCTGTGCTGAGTGGTGGAGAGAAAATGAAGCTCGCGATATTGATGGTGAGTCATCAACCCAGCTCGCCGTTACTCTTGCTTGATGAACCAGACAACCATCTAGACATTGATTCAAAGCGGAGATTGGCTAGAGCGCTAGCTGAGTACCCAGGGCCTTTTGTTTTGGTCAGTCATGATCAAGATTTTGTTGATGACGCTGGAATCAGCAACACACTGAATATAATGGCCGTTTAAGGAAACAGGGGCAAGATTGCCCCTAATGACTTCCGATACTTAGCTTTTTGACTTAGTTAGGGTTCTCCGTCGTGTATTGCGTGCCTCTTTATCACGGGAGTCTGAGCATTTTCTCACGTTTAATACGGATATAGCGTTGCTCTTAACCCTGCCTTAACCCTCCTGTTTGTTACTTTTCTCGCACGATAGTGGGAGAAGATAACAATGACATTGCGATATTCCATCCTTGCTCTGACGCTGGTAGGTGTTATGGGCTGTGCGACAGGGACTGATGTCGATTATGCCGAATTGGCAAAGTCGAACAGTACTCAGTCGCTAGAACCCCCTGCTCAAACAAGTGATAGCAGAGAAACAACTAAAAACACGAGTTATCACCAACGAGCAACCAACTCGACTCACTGACCTAATTCAAGTGCCTGCACTTGAACAATACATCAATGCGGCCTTTGCAAATAACCCCAGTTTTCAACAAAGCGTGATCGCGCTAAAAATTGTATATGCCCAGCAAGGAGTCACGGTGGCAGATCAGCTGCCTACTGCAAGTGCCAGCTTTACCAGTCAATCCAAAGAAGACACTGATGACAGCTATACTGGCGACGTGACCGTAAGTTGGGAGCTGGATCTGTGGCAAAAACTGGCAGATAGCAGCGAAGCAGCACGAAAAGATGTTGCGGCCTCTCAGGCAAGTTTGCAATCAGCAAAAGATTTGTTGGCAGCCAATATCATGCGCAACTGGTTAGAAATCAGCGTCAATCAGCAATTACTTGATATTGAGCTGAGAAGACTGGATGTCTTGGAAAACAACGAGGTGTTGGTTCTAGAGCGTTATCAAGTGGGGCTAGGTAGTCTGGAAGACTTGGATAACGCGAAAACGAGTACGTCGTCGACGCGCTCAACGGTCGCTGAATATGCGGAAAACCTAGAACAGAGTAGGCGTAGCCTGCAACTCTTAACTGGACAATGGCAATCCGAATTGGAGCAGCCAGAGGTCGCGATGACGTTTCCACAAGTCGTGAATCCTCTTGATTCTCTTGGTCAGCAGAATATGGCAGGTAGACCAGATCTACAGCAAGCTTTCTACAACATCGAAGCTGAAGCTCTTCGTACCGACGCGGCTTACAAAGCTATGCTGCCATCCTTCAGTTTGACGGCAAGTTTGACGGATATTGCGCAGTCACCCAGCGAGGCCTTGTTAACGGATCCATTGTGGAGCGTACTTGGAAAACTATCTGCGCCACTTTTTCAGGGTGGGAAGCTCAAATCTCAGGCTGAGATTGCTCAGTTCACCACAGAGCAGAGCTATTGGGCCTATCAGGAAACCTTGCTGACGGCGATTAATGAAGTGGAAAACGCTGTTGGACAGGAGTACTCGCTTGAAAAGCAGCAACTGCACCTTAATCAAGCCTTTACCAGTTCGAAGCGTAGTTTTGTCAGCTACCAAGAGAAATATCGAAAAGGTCTGGTCGACATCTTTGATTTGCTAACTGTTCAGCAGCAGACCTACGACACCGAAGCGCAGTTGGTAAACGCCACTTATCAACGCTTACTAAACCGAATCGATTTGGGCCTAGCTCTGGGCTTGGGAGTATCATCATGAAAAAAAATGCCATCACTCTAGCGGTGACACTTGTTGCCGTTGGAAGCATCTTTGCTGCCATTGGCTATAACGGTAGTCATATGGCTCAGGCGAGCGAGAATAGCCAGTCTGAGCAACAAGCAACGAAGACCTTGCAGCAACCATTGGTGCAAGAAAGCTTAAACCTCCAGCAAGTTGCAGTGCAGATGACTACCAGTGCCAGTTATCAAGCTCAGGTTGTGGGTTATGGAGAAACTCGGTCTCGTTATCAACTTAACTATGCCAGTGAGGTCAGTGGCCGAGTGATCAGCCTATCTGATGACTTTGAGACAGGCAAAGTGGTCACTGAGGGCACCATACTAGCAAGGCTGGATGATACGTCGTATCAGCAGGCGTTGGCTCAGGCTAAATCTGATGTCGCGACGGCAGAACTTGAGTTGTTAGAAGAGCAGCGAGAGGGTGAGCAAGCCAAATCTGAATGGCAACGTTCTGGCTTAGATGGGGAACCGAATTCACCTCTAGTTCTTAGACAGCCTCAACTTGCCAGCGCCGAAGCAAACTTAGCCAATGCAAAGCAGGCATTAAAGAAAGCAGAAAAAGACCTCAAAGACACGGAAATACGTGCGCCCTTCACGGCGTTAGTCGTGAGTAGAGATGTGCAGCCGGGGAGCTATTTGAGTGCCGGTAGTACCGTCGCCACTCTCTACAGTATTGAACGTGTTGAAGTGGAAGTTCCATTGTCAGAGCAGCAATGGGCAAATCTGCCAACTTCCCGCGATATGGGAGACTGGCAGGTGACATTGACTGACAGTAGTGGTGCTCACCAATGGCTTGGTCAGGTTGAGAGAAGGTACCAACACGTAACTCAGGACACGCGCCAGCGGTCACTGGTTGTGGTTATCGATAAACCTCTTGAGGCAGACTCACCCCTCTATCCGGGGACTTTCGTAAAAGCAACACTGAGTGGAGCTGAAGTTAATGGCCTTTGGGAAGTGCCAGCGTCTGCAATATCTCAGCAGGGTGAAATATGGACGGTAGATGAACAAGGTTTGCTGCACAAATCGAACGCCAGCAAGCTATTTGGTCGTGATGGTAAAGTTTACGTCACCCCGAGTTTGGCTGAAGAAAGGGCTCAAGTGGTTGTCAGACCGTTGAGTAACTTCAAGCCTGGTATGAAAGTTACGCCAACTGAGGAGGGGTAACATGGCGCATCAATCCAAAACGCCAACAGGTATGATCGCTTGGTTCGCGCAAAATCCGGTTGCCGCGAACCTGCTCATGGTAGGAGTCATTGTTGTCGGCTTATTGTCGGTTAACTCATTGCGCAAGGAAGCATTTCCAAGTTTGGAACCTGATATCGTGACTGTGTCTGTCAATTATGACAGCGGTGATCCTATTCAGGCAGAAGAGGGGATATCGATAAAGATTGAAGAAGCTTTAGAGACGGTCGCAGGCATAAAGCGCATTACGTCGACCTCCAGCGCATCGGGTAGCCACGTGTCGATCGAAAAAGAGACCAACTATAGTCTCGATGCTTTACTGACTGACGTGAAGACCAAAGTAGATGCCATCAACAATTTACCAACGGAAGCTGACAATCCTGTGATTGATAAGGCTCGGATGCAGGACCACGCTTTATGGGTTCAACTTTATGGCGACGCGGACCGCGCCACATTGCAGGATTTGGCGGAGCAGCTTAAAGCCGATTTGCTAGCCGAAAGCGCCATTCGTGATCTGGAGATTAAAGCGGAAATCGATCCTATGATTTCGGTCGAGGTCAATGAGAGTCAATTGCAAGCCTATGGTTTATCGCTTACCGATGTATCTGATGCGATTAATGCCGAATCATCCACTAGTATTTCAACCAGCTTGCGTAATGACCAGAAAACCGTCCGTCTTAAGGTCTCTGAGCAGGCTTACGAGATTGAAGACTTTAAAGCGATCCCTGTTGTCACATACTCCGACGGCAGCCAAATTAAGCTAGGCGATATTGCTCGTGTCACGGATACCTTTGAGGAAGACACTCTCAGCCTGTCACGATACAACCAAAGCAACTCGATGGGTATTCAGATTGTCATGGATGAGTACAGCGACGTGGTGCAAATCGTAGAACAAGCTAACAAAGTGGTAGAACAATGGCGTAGCAGCAATTTGTTGCCTGACAACGTCAGTGTTGAGACTTGGTATGACAAAAGTACGTTGATCACAGAGCGATTGTCTCTTTTGGCCAAAAATGCCCTTACAGGTATCGCTCTGGTGTTTATTGTACTGGCGCTGTTTTTAAACATTCGTGTCGCATTTTGGGTTGCGGCGAGTTTACCGTTCGTCTTCTTCGGCACATTGTTCTTTATGACCGACTCTTTTGTTGGTTTAACCATCAATGAGATGACCACGTTTGGTTTTATCATGGCACTGGGAATTGTCGTTGATGACGCTGTGGTCGTCGGGGAAAGTATTTACTCGACGCGACGGAAAGATGGGGATTCGCTCAACAGCACGATTATTGGCACATTAAAGGTGGCAGCACCGACTGTTTTTGGTGTGCTGACAACCGTCGTGGCGTTTCTTTCAATTGCAGCGGTTGATGGGAAAATGGGCCAGATTTACGCTCAGTTTGCCACTGTGGTTACCATTTGTCTGTTGCTATCCTTGGTTGAATCCAAATTTATTCTGCCGTCGCATCTTGCCCATATCAATACCCATCGAAGTGAGAAGAAAGGTATCTGGAGCCACATCCAGCAAGGTGCAGACAATGGGCTGGAATGGTTCAATCACAAAGTGTACAAGCAGGTAATTAAGCAGGCGTTAAAGTTCCGTTATGCTGTGCTCATGACCTTTATCGCTTTGTTTATTCTCGTGATTGGTATGCCACTGACCGGAGCGGTGAGAATCGCTTTCTTCCCTGACATTGCCGGTGATACGGTCAGTGCTGAAATCAGCATGTACAACGATTCCAGCTTTGGTCAGACTCAAACCAATCTTCTTGAGCTGGAAGCCAATGCGGTTAAGGCCGATCAGCAGCTGAGAGCGAGTAGCGAGAGCCAAGATCAGAGCACATCATACATTACCAGCCTTCAGGTCATCGCCGATGAAGACCGTACTGGAACCGTACAGGTAGAGCTTTCTGCGGATGCAACTTACAGTTCGGGTGAGTTTGCTGACTTGTGGTTGCAGATGTCAGGGCAGATGGAAGGGATGAAGAAGCTTAAAGTGCTCTCGTCAATGGAAATGGTCGATAATTTTAAAGTGGAGCTCAAAGCCAGCGACGACGCGATGCTTACCCAAGCAGGTAATAGATTTAAACAGGCTCTGGAACAGACATCGGGTGTGAGTGGCATTGATGACAATTTAGATCTCGGCGAACCGCAATACCGTTTTGAGCTAACCGAGCAGGGACGTGCGCTAGGTCTGGATACTTCGAGTCTCGCGAAGCAGGTATTGCAATCCTTCGGTGGTGATATTGTTCAGCGCTTCCAGCGTGGCAAAGATGAAGTGAAAGTTCGAGTTCGCTATCCAGAAGGTGATCGCCAAACGCTGGCTGATATTCAGCAATCGAGTGTTCGTACTCCTGATGGTACTGTGGTTCCTATGTTGTCTGTCGCGAATGTCTATTCGGATTACCAACAAGCAGAAATTACACGCATAGACAACTTGCGCGCTGTTTATTTAACCGCAGTAGTGGATAAAGACGTGGTGTCGTCGAATGAGCTGGTGGCTCAGTTGGAGAAAACACTGGTTCCACAGCTGAACTCTCTGTACCCGACACTGAAAATTGACTTTACTGGGGAAGCGGAGCAGCAGCAAGAGTCGACAGACTCAATGCAATCGACCTTCCTTATGGCGTTGATAGTCATCTTTGCATTGCTGGCGATACCATTAAAGTCTTACGTTCAACCGCTTATCATTATGGTAGCGATTCCGTTTGGTATAGTTGGAGCAATCTTAGGTCACTGGCTGAATGATCTGACGATCAGTATCCTGTCGCTAAATGGTATCCTTGCCCTGAGTGGTGTTGTGGTCAATGACAGCTTATTGTTGGTATCACGCTTCAACGAACTGACGCGCAAGCATAAGGTTCCGGTGAGTGAAGCGATTGTTGAGTCATGCAGCAGTAGACTGAGGGCAGTGTTGTTAACATCAGTCACGACCTTTGCAGGTTTGGCACCATTATTGAGCGAAACCTCGATGCAAGCGCAGTTCCTCATTCCAGCCGCCGCTGCATTAGGCTACGGTATTTTGTTCGCGACGATGATTACATTGGTGCTAACCCCATCACTTCTACTGATCCAATGTGATATTCACAATGGTCTCAATAAAGTGAAAGCAGCGGTGCTGGGGCATAAAAATCTCGCTGAGAGTGTTTAACGTCTAAATTAATAGTAGTTTCATAGAGTAAGAGGTAGTCATGGAAAACTTGCAGCTGTTACTGGTCGAAGATGATCTGGATTTAGCTAAGGCGATCGTTGACTACCTCGCTCTGGAAGACATTCAATGTGACCACGCTGCAAATGGCTTGTCCGGATTCAACTTGATTCAACAAGGCCATTACGACACCGTGATTCTAGACTTGAATTTGCCAAAAATGAACGGTCTGGAAGTGTGTGCAAGGCTCAGAGAGAAAGGGGTTGACGTGCCTGTTCTAATGTTGACGGCAAAAGATACCCTTGATGACAAGCTAACGGGCTTTTCGAAAGGAGCAGATGATTATTTAGTCAAACCTTTTGCTATGGAAGAGCTGATTATTCGTGCGCAGGTTTTGTCTCGCCGTCGCAGCGGGCAAGTTACTAAGCTCTCTGTTTCCGATCTCGAAGTTGACCTGAAAACTCAGAACGCAACCCGATCTAATGAGGCCTTAAAGCTCTCGCCAATCGGATTCAAGTTACTAGAAACTTTGGTCAGGGCGAGCCCTAATACCGTCTCTCGTGAAAAATTGATGCAGAGTGTCTGGGGAGATGAACAACCAGACAGTAATAGCCTAAAAGGTGCACATGTTTAATCTGAGAAAAGCAGTGGATAGCCGTTTTGAAACCAAATTGATTCATACGATCACGGGACGTGGCTTTGCATTGAAACAAGAGACTTCTCAATGAAAATAAGACGTAGCCTGAAGCTTTATTTTTTGTTTGCCATGCTACTTACAGGGTCGTTGACGATTATCGCGATGTCTGGTGTTGCGGTAAGTTACTTCTTTTCAGGTTTGGATATGGCTATGACAGGGTTCATGCGAACGCAGGCGTATCAAGTTGAATTGACGGATAACACGCCTGTGAAAATCAATGACCTCACGGTTGCGAGACGATGGCAAGACTTACCACAGCCAATTCAAGACAACCTGAACCAAAACGAACTGGTCCTTAATGAAGTCCTCAAAAACGTCGTCGGAATTCCTCTTATTGAACCGCCTAAAGCGGGCTATTTCGCAATGAAAATGGAGCACAAAGGAGACGTCAGATACGCGTCAGTGTTGTTTCTTGATAATGAATTTTCTCCGGGTGAAATGCCCCAGTTTATCTACATCGTTTTTGTTGCTATCGCTGCAATCTTGGCGTTTTCTTTGATACTTGTCGCTTTTATTCGTAGTGTCTCGACTCCTGTTGAAGAACTTAAAGACTGGGCAAAATCTCTGGACAAAGAAAAGCTCAGCCAGCCAATTCCGGGGTTTGACTACAGTGAGCTCAACACACTAGCAGAAATCATTAAATCCAGTCTCAGCTCTGTACAGGAAGGCCTTGAACGAGAGCAGCGCTTTTTGGGTTATGCCAGTCATGAATTAAGAACGCCGATAGCGGTTACTCGTGCCAATTCAGAGCTACTGAAAAAGATGATCCTCAAGAAGTTGGATGAGGACAAGCAGCTTGAAGTCTTGGAGCGTATTGAGCGGGCAGGTTACACAATGACAGATCTAACTGAAACTCTATTGTGGCTCAACCGACAAGAAGACAAGACACTGCCATTCAGTGAGCTCGTGATTGGTGATCTCATTACTCAGATCGATCATGAACTCGAATACTTGTTGCAAGGAAAAGAGGTCAAAGTGAGTATCAAAGTAGATACTACGCAGCACTCCTTACCGCATAGTCTGTGTCGAATCATCATAACTAATTTGGTTCGCAATGCGTTTCAGCATACTTATCAGGGGGAAGTGATTATCGAGCAGTCTGGAAGTCGACTGGTTATTACCAATCACAACGTTTCCCAAGGTGACGGAGAGAAAGCGCTGGGGTTTGGTCTAGGTCTTGAGCTCACCGAGCGATTGATCAAACAGTACAGTTGGTACTATGACAATAGCGCAACAGAGTCAGGTCGACGTGTTGAACTTCATTTTTCTCAGCCTGATATCAAGGACTTAAATCAGCCCGGTGTAAACGAGTAGGGTTATGCCTGCGGTACAGGTGAGGGCTGAAACAACCGTCGTCATGGCAATAATATTGGCGGCCAGTACCGAATTTCCGCCCATTGAACGGGTCATGACATAGCTTGCCGCTGCCACGGGCGAGGCATTCATAAAAAACAAGATCGCAAGCTCTACTCCTCTAAACCCGCACCAATAGGCGGCGCTGGTGATCAGCAAAGGAGCCAGTACCAGCTTGTAGCTACTGGCAAACCATGCCGGCCCTTTTTCTTTTCTCATTTTACTCAAATCCAGCGAGCCGCCGGTGCACAACAAAGCCAGTGGTAGGGTCATCTTCGCTAGGTAATTACCCGCATCAACAGCGACCGTTGGGACAGGTATAGAAAGCAGATAGAAAACCACGCCAGAGACAATGGCGATGATCAGTGGATTCTTGGTTAACGTTCTCAGCATCACTTTAGCGGCTTTGGCGGGGGAGGTTCCCCCTTTGGGGGAGAGGCAGATAACCGCCTGAACGTTGTAAATGAAAGTGGTGATGGCGACATACAGGGCAGCGAGCGCGATCCCTTGTTCTCCAAACGCATTCGCCACGTAAGCAATGCCAATGATACCAGTGTTGGCGCGATAGCCGCCTTGTGTGATGACGCCCTTGTCTGGAGAAGACTTGAATAACAGTGCGACAGAGACTGTAGTAAAGACAAAAAAGGCAATGCTCGCAAACGTGGCAAATCCAAGAAAGCGGCTGGCTGCGGAGAAATCGTGTTCAGATACCACAATGCTCAGAAACAACATAGTTGGTAGTGTAACCTGAAAAACCAGTTTTGAAGCCACCTCAATGAAATTGTCGTTTATCAACCCAATACGCTTGAAAAACACCCCCAATAACAGCATAAGGCAAATTGGACCGGTAATGGATAGTGAGAAACTCAATGGCTGAAATAATGTGTCCATACATGCCCTGAAAGTAAACTGGATGAAGTAACGTTGCCAGTAGATACTGTGTTTTACAATAGATTTTTCGATGCTTAGTTGACCGTTCATGCAGTCCGTTGACTGGTATCGTCAGTTTGGACAATTTGATGTTGTGGGTGTTAATTTGGTCTACGACAATGTTAACACTTTCTCCTGCCTGAATATTGTCAACGGACAACACAGGTTAAGGGCAGCGTATGTCAAATCATCACATTCCCGGTTTTTGATCACAACTGAGAAACCGTGAACAAAGCGGACAAACATGGTGTGCACCTTCTGATTGAATATCATGTAGTCACAGAACCACCTCTTCAATATGACTTTGTCTATTCAGTCAATACAGACTTCTATTCATTTGATACTTTTAGTACTCGACGCATAAATCATGAAATGCCTGCGCTTGCGGTGCAGCGACCTTAACCCGTCGTGCATAGTGACCAAGTATGGCAATATAGGCATAGAAAATATCAGAAAACGCTTACTGACGTTGGACTAACGCAAAGTATGTCGCTAAAAGCGAACTATTTAGATAACGTAGTAGTGGAGAACTTCTTCATCTTGCTGAAAACAGACATGTACCATATTCCGCACTGTGAAGGTGCCGATGGTTTGTTCGAACATATTGACGAGTACATCGAGTGCTACAATACGAAACGTATCGAGGTGAAACTAAAAGGCCTAACTCTAACGGAATATCGAAATCAGGCCTTTCTAGTCGCTTAACCGAAATGTCCAACACGGGATCATTTCACAATCGCTGGCTTTTTCATTCAATCACACATCCAATGGTGGCATGCCATGTAAAGACGCAAGTTGTGAGAGTGAGAGATTGCTTTTCGCCAATGAACTGCGGGAGGCGACTGCTGGTTTTACCGCGGCGGGTTTCACTGCGAATTCGTGTCCATCCAATATGCCTTTACCCTTTTTGAGTTCATTGAGTCGAGCGTTAACCACGCCATCGGTGCTGGAGAAATCAATTTTGTAGCTGCCCACATATTCCTGAACGTAATTGGTTGAGAGTGCCTTAAGTTTGTCGATGTAAACCACCGCTTTATCGAACTCGCCTTGGGACACTGCATCCAACTTGGGCGTAAGCAACTGCGCAAACTTCATCGGGTGACCGACAAAACCGCTGCCCATAACCAGTGCAGCGACAATCGGGGTAGTGACAACCGCGTTCTGAAACCACTCAGAAAACCTCTTGTGATCACTGACCAAGCTGCCGTTAGCGGTGCGGTTGTGCCATTCTCTTTTGGCTCTTTTGAGTACTTTGTCAAGTAGGGCGCGCTGAACAAAGAAATCGACCAATTTAATGATGCGTTCCAATACAGAGATGATAAGACTGATGATAGAGCCAATGCCTACGGCAGTTGCTCCCGCGATTCCAGCGACGCTAAGCGCAACACTTTTGATGCCACCGAGAGCGCCAGTAGCAGAGTGGCGAGCCAAAGCTTTGGATATAATGCTTGGGTGGCCCCCCAGTAGTTCGACACCACGACCTTTATAAATCTGAGTAATGAGATCTTTAGACTTTAGGACAGATTTTTTGACTGCAGAGTAAAGAGAAGAAGCACTTCTTACGTGACCCCAACCGGGAATCAGGTCGGCAAATGTGCCGGTAAACTTGCTGATCAACCAACTCCCCACTTCGGCTAGCCATTCAAGGCCATGGAGCAAATCACCGTAAACATGGCGTACTTTATCGAGTAAAGTGCGGAAAAAATCAGACAGTAGGTCTTTGATACCATTTTTCATCGAAGTGGTCACTTTCGCGACTTTAGAAGCGGCCTTCGAAATCTTCTTCGCAGCTTTGCTGTTTTTCAGTTTAGCCATGGTTTCTGTGTTACTGAGTAACCCTACGGCTGCTTGTTTAAAGTCACTGAAAGGCTCGGTCCCGACTACAAAAGCACTAAAAAAATGTGCGTTTGAAATCTTTGCCACCTTAGTAATTTCAGTACTGGCAAGCATATACATCGCGCCCATGCGAGCATCGGCCATTTGGGCTATCTGAACGCCACGAGTCGTGTCAGAAGTATTACCAAAGATTTTGTTTTTGATGAGACGCTTAAGTAGTTTGAATTGCATAGGAACCTCCACTTAACGATATAGAACGCATTGGCCATCTGGGAATCAGCTTCAAGTGAGGCTGGAGGATGTACCTAGATACTAATACATCTCGGGGAGATGATCTTCGGAGTTTGAGTGAAACTTTGATGTTAGAGGTACGACCACTTGATTATTAACCAATAAATAACGAGCATATAAGCACTTAAAGGCAGCCTGTGGATGAAAAGTAAGGTTAGCGATGTTCAAACCATGGCTGATTTTTCCTCTAAGTGGTTTAACGAGTAGGGAAGTCGGTGGCGTTGCAGCAACATCGTTATGATCGTGATTGACAGATGGAGGTGAAACCAAAGCCAGCAAGTAGTAAGATTTCAGCTGTTTATCACAGGGGTTGTAAGAGAAAAGAGTACCAATGTTTTTACCCACAAAGTACGCCATTACCAACAAGGACAAAAGCTTGGATGAGTTAGCGCAATTACTCGCTTTGCTGGGGGCTGATAGTGTGTGTCAGTTAAGAGCAAAGTCATACAGTTTATCGTCTCTAAAGCAAGTAATTGGCTCCTCCGTGAAAGGGATTGTTTTGGTCAATTCTGCTTCCTACGACGGCACGGACTTAGCGCCTTTTCAAGGCGTTCACCTTACCTCGAAAGACCTCTCAGATAAGGCTTTGATTCAGTCGGTTCGTCACAGCGGCGCGCAATATCTGGCGGCATCGTGCCACAATGAGCAGGAGATTGAGCTGGCGAATCAAGCGGGGTGTGACTTCATTACTATTTCGCCAGTGGAAGCGACGAATTCTCATCCTGATGCCACTCCGATGGGTTGGCCGCGCTTTGCGGAGCTATCCAAATTGGCGAACATGCGAACCTTTGCCCTCGGCGGACAAAGTAAACATAATGTAGAACATGCCCAACGCTATGGAGCGCACGGTGTGGCTGGGATTTCAGATTTTTGGCAGGTTGAGAAATGAAAAAGGCTGGTGAATTCACCAGCCTTTGGGTTTAGCCTAAGTAACGATTCTTTAGATGATCTTTAAAGAATTGCGCGTTGAGTGTGTCACCTGTTGCTTGTTTCACCAACTCATCTGTTGTGAGTAAACTTCCCTTGCTCCAGACATTGTCTGATAGCCAGCTAAAGATTGGCGTTAAATCGCCAGCTTGAATGGCTGCATCAACATCGACAGTTTGCTTCATCGCAGCCATAAACTGCGCGGCGTACATGGCACCTAATGTGTAAGATGGGAAGTAGCCGAATGCGCCGTCGGTCCAGTGGATGTCTTGCATACAGCCGTTCTTGAAGTTGTCTTTGGTCGACAATCCAAGGTAAGCCTGCATTTTTTCATTCCACAATTCAGGGACGTCAGTATGTTTGATCTTACCGTTGATCAGGTCGCGCTCAATCTCGTAGCGCAGAATAACGTGAGCAGGGTAGGTAAGCTCGTCGGCATCAACACGAATGAAGTCTTTTTTCACGCGGGTGTAGAGTTTGTGGAAATTTTCCTGCGAGAATAGCGCTGGGTTATGACCACCGAAATGCTTGGCCGCAAAACCTGCCAGATGCGCGATAAAGGCATCGCTACGTCCGACCTGCATTTCAAAAAATAGCGATTGTGACTCGTGAATACCCATAGAGCGAGCTTCACCAGAAGGTAATCCAGCAAGAGATTTTGGTAGCCCTTGTTCATAACGAGCATGACCCGTTTCGTGCACAATCCCCATCAGCGACTGAACGAACTCGTTTTCATCGTAGCGAGTCGTAATTCGTACGTCCGATGGTACACCGCCACAGAAGGGGTGCACACTTTCATCCAGACGTCCATGCTCAAAATCGAACTGCAGTAGCTTCATCACTTCGAGACCAAGTGCTTTCTGCTTCTCCGTCGCGAATTGACCTTCTGGTAAAATAAACTGCTCAGAAGACTGCTTTTCCATCACTTCATCGATAAGTTCTGGCAACCAGCTTTTCACATTGCTAAACAAGGTGTCTAGGGAAGCGGAGCTGGTGCCGGGCTCGTAGATATCCAGCATGGCATCGTATGGAGTGAGTCCGTTTGCTTCTGCTCGGATTTGCGCTTCTTCCTGAGAAAGTTTTACTACCTCAGCCCAGTTCTTCTCGAACCCAACCCAGTCATTGTCACCACGCTGTGTACGCCATGCATGTTCACATTTGGAACCTGCGAGAGATTTAGCTTGCACCAATTCTTCTGGGAGAAGATTGGCTTGCTGCCACTGGCGTTTCAATTCGCGAAGTGTCGCCTTGTCATCGGTACTGAGTGATTCGCCTTCCGCTTCTGCGAACCAATCTGCCAGTTGAGGCTGAGTATGAAGACCATGAATATGAACTGAGAGTTCCGCCATCGCTTCAGAGCGAGCTTGGTTACCACCGCTAGGCATTACCGCAGCTTGGTCCCAACCACAAATAGAAGCAAGATGGCTGAAATGAGAGATTTTTTTAGAATGTGCTTTAAGTTTTTCGAATGCGCTCATAGGTCGCCTTCCGTGACTATTTAACAGAAGGAAAGTGTATCAATCTCACGTAGCCAGACCAAGTACTATCCGGTTATGTTGATGGCAATGAACTTCTCTTAAATCACACTAATTGGAGTATTTAGTGATTTAAATATTATTGACATGGAGAAGAAGAATTCCGCCTCGTGGTTTATTCAAAGATGTTTTAATGATAAGAAGAGGGTTACCAAATGAATTCGAGAAGCGGTATAGAAAGGAGAAGATGTGATTAACAATATGGACGCGTTTCTGATCGCCATTACCATTCTAACGCTAACACCGGGGCTGGACACAGCACTGGTGCTGCGCAATTCTTCCCGAGGTGGAGTGAAAGATGGCGTAGCGACGAGTCTCGGTATTTGTTTAGGCCTGTTTGTCCACGCGACGTTTTCAGCAGTGGGTATTTCGGCTATTTTGGCGCAGTCGGCAGAGGTGTTTAATGCCGCCAAGATGGCTGGTGCCGCTTATCTAATCTGGCTGGGAGCGACAACGTTAAGAGAGGTCTGGAAAGGGGATATAACTCTGTCGAATATGGAGTCTCATACGCATAATCTGGACATAAAACGCTCTCTTCGAGAAGGTTTTTTGTCAAATATTCTCAATCCAAAAACAGCGGTTTTCTATCTTGCATTCTTGCCTCAGTTTATTAATCCAGAGGGTTCGGCATTTTTGCAGTCCAGCTTGATGGCGGCTATCCATTTTGTGATTGCCATGATCTGGCAATGTGGCTTGGCGGGCACTTTGAACTCAGCGAAGAACTTGCTGAAAAGCCCTAAGTTTATGCGCCGGATGGAAGCAACTACGGGAGTGGTTCTGGTTGGCTTAGGTTTGAAATTGATGGTGGAAGAATAAAAAACGGCGGCTTAAGCCGCCGTTTTTTAATTGGTTAGCTCTGCATCTGAGGCTGCTTTACGTTATCGACCGCGGCTGAGAAATACGCTTTCGTTTCTTCAATCACAACATGACGGAGCAAGATCAAACCGATCAGGTTAGGTACCGCCATCAAGCCGTTAACGATATCGGCGATAATCCAAATCATATCTAGGTGTAGGAAAGCGCCTGAGGCTACCAAAGCAAGGAAGATAACCTTGTATGGCAGAACGGCTTTGGTGCCGAACAAGAATACGACACAACGCTCACCATAGTAGTTCCAACCCAGAATGGTTGTGAAGGCGAAGAAGATCAAACCAACAGAGACCAGAATAGGGCCAAGTGTCTCAGCATTCAGGCCAACGGCGAAAGCGTGAGTCGTCATCGCAGCACCGGCAAAGTCACTTTGCCATGCACCAGTCAGGATCAGTGCAAGACCTGTCATGGTACAAATGATGATGGTATCGAAGAAGGTACCTGTCATCGAAATCAGACCTTGTCTCACACACGAATCGGTTTTCGCAGCTGCTGCTGCCATGGGGGCACTGCCAAGACCAGACTCGTTAGAGAACACACCACGAGCAATACCCGACTGGATGGCTAGCATGATGCTCGCACCAAGGAAGCCACCTGTTGCAGCGGTTTGCGTGAATGCAGACACAAGAACCAGCTCGATGGCGCCTAGCAGCTGATTGCTGTTGATGACAATCACGCTCAGACAAGCCAGCACGTAGAATAGCGCCATCGTTGGAACGACTTTTCCTGCGACTTTAGCAATCGACTGAATACCACCCAGCGTGACAAACGCCACTAGTAGCGTCAGTACCACTGCGGATGCTTCTCGCGGCATGCCAAAAGAGATCTCGCTAGCGTCGAGAATCGCGTTAACCTGAGGAAAGGTACCAATACCGAAGCAGGCGACACCCAAAGCGAAGAAAGCGAAGAGCGAAGCGAGCGTACGAGAACCCACCCCATATTGAAGGTAGTACATTGGCCCGCCAATCATCTGGCCTTTGTCATCGACTTTACGGTATTTAACCGCCAATAAGCATTCCGCGTATTTGGTCGCCATTCCGAACAGAGCGGCAAGCCACATCCAGAACAGTGCACCTGGGCCACCGAGTTTTATTGCGGTTGCGACACCAACAATGTTACCTGTACCAATGGTGGCAGAAAGCGCGGTACAAAGAGCGGCGAAGCTTGAAACATCACCTGGTTTTTTGGAATCATCTTTGCTGAAAACCATTTTCAGTGCAGTTGGTAGGTGTCGAAACTGAAGTAAGCCTAAGCGAAAAGTAAAGTAGACACCGGTTCCCACTAACAGGATAAGTAGTGGTGGACCCCAGACAAAGCTGTCGATAGTTTTAAGTAAAGATTGAAGGTTATCCATGATTTCCCTTAATTGATAAAGCATTACTAAGGAGAAGAGTGAAAGGGTAGAGACGACAAGTCTCAACAAACGCTACAGGCAGAAAAGCGATCATAGCTAGGTTGTTCTTTTCACTCCTCTGTCCTTTTGCCTGAGAGTTTCACTACACACATTAATAGTATGAAGCTTGCTCCTTCGGCGACCGATTTAACGGTTCTCTCCAGAGGTTCCTCCAACTACAGTCCTCGCTGTTTTCACAGCACCTGAAAGATTTACTTCTTCGGTAGGTTATTTTGTCCAAATGTTAAAATTTGGTAAATAACCACTCTCCTGCAGTCTTCATTGGAACGATTGCTCGTAAAGTGAGCAAAAGTTGGTTGATAGCACTGGTTGCTACCAACGTGTGAACTCTATCATTATTTATGTGTAATTCAATCAGTTTTTTGCATGAATAACAAAATGAGAAGAATGATTGTTATTGGGAGGGAGTGAATGAGCCCTGGACTAATCCAAAGGCTCTTAGTTAAGGCTTATTGTTTGTTTTGAGTGTTGACGCTAAAAACAACGCTTTCATCCACGAAGTCATACTCAATCTTCGCTGGAGTCACGTCACACAATGCAGAAATCGGCGTTAACGTGCCGCTACTACCATAAAGAAGGGCAAATTTAATAAAACGGCTACGGATATTGTCTTGATCTCCTCTAGGAATCTCTTCTATGTACATTTCATTATCGCGACAGTTACCCGAAAGGGCGATAAAAGTAGAAAACATTATCGGTTCTGAGATAGTCAAATCTTCGATTACAACATCTCGATATGCTTTGCTGACTTCAACGGTTTGGCTGAGATAAACTGTTCCCGCTGATTTCTCAGCGTAAAGGCTTCCGCTCCAACCACTTTGGACAGGGAGGGTATAAGCACCATCGACGTCCGTTTTAACGCTGGAGAGGTAACCTCTGATTTCTGCGTCTTTTAGAGGAATACCATCGTGAGAATACACATAACCTTCGATGTTCACCTTCGGAGTTGGTCGGGTAAACAGATGTGAGTTGCTATTATCTCCAACCAACAATGTGCCCGACTCAAACCCAAAGCTAGATCCATAGCGACTGCTCCCTTCTCCGGTCTGAAAGACTTCAGCCAGTTGCCACGCTAGGTTTGTGCCTTTCTGGATATCGAAACGATAGACTTTGCCAAGTGCGTCATCACCAATCATAAAGGTCGTACGATCTAATTCCACATCGTGGCCAAAATACCCTGTTTCTGCATCGATATCTGCTTGTTTTATGGTTTGCTGAAGATTCCAAGGCTCGTGGGTAAAACGTCTCATGAAGACGTGGACGTAAGAGGTTGCGTAACTACTTACGACTAAAAAGTGTTTATTTACATCAAATGCGAAGCCAAACTGACTAGACTGTGTAGGGGTTTTGTCGGGTGACTCAATGACATCACTTAGTTGCCAGGTACTGAGGTCTTGACTTCGGAAAACAAAAATACGCTCAGCAGAAGACTCACTAACGTACAATTCGTTAGCATAACGACGAACAGTAAACCCTAATGAGTGAAAAGCGGGAGCAGGTAAACTATTGACGTCTAGTTTGTCGACCAGTTGCCATTCACCAGAGCTTCTGAGGTAAACATAAACACTTCTTTGCATGGGATCAGAAATGGTGAGTAGCTGATCATCAAGATAAACAGACTCGCCAAATTGAGACAACTGCGGATCAACATCGTCCGGCAACTCGATTGTAGTAGATAAGGTCCAGTTTGGTTTAAATGCGCTCTCGCGTTCGAACAAAAAGACTTTACGTTCTGAGTTGGAGCCGATAGCTATAAAACGGTCTGTATTGTAGACGTACTTATCAGTGTGTCCACTGCCGGTAACCGGAAGCTTTGGACCAAACTTCCAAACATCCAAATCTTTGAAAATAATTTGATTCCCGATGACGCCGACGTTACGAGACAGCGAAGTTGTTCCTGACACTTTGTCGATTTTTTGATAGTCGGATAAATCAGGAAAGCTAGGTGATGCATTTGTACCTAATGAGAGTAGGGTCGCGAGAATTGCTAAATATCGCATGGAGGTCTCTCCTCACTAATGAAGTAATAATTCATGGTGGAATAAGACTTACAACAAGTTGACTACAAACTAACTTAAGTTCTCGATGAGCATCAGAACAGATGGAAAAGTTGATGATCGCTGCTCTGAAGAAGTTATCTTACATATAAAACAATCATCATATCAATAGTGTTTTGAGTATTTATACTAATTGATATATGTGTAATTTTAATATTATGAAATTATTGATATTTAGAATAATTTTAACCTGTTAGGTTAAATATGTGGAGGGTTTTAGTTGGATTTAAGTAAATCAACACTTTCGTGTCATTATGACACTAATATTTTGGTGTCTTTTAGACTCTTTTTTTGATGATTTATTCCTTGTTTATTGATTTTTATAGTTTTATAAAGTTGGCAAGAAGAATGCAAAGTAGAGAGAAAACAAAATAATCTAGTGAGGTCTCTATGTTTGCTCAACCAACTCGCACCACATTCAAAACACTTTTGACTGTTTCAAATATTGGACTGGTCGTCACTTTTCTCGCACTGGTGGTCAGCGTGCTGATTTCTTATCCATACGCTCACTCCTTCAGCCTGAATGCTCAAATCGCAGCGCATATCAGCACCATCGTAATAGCTGCATTGTTGAAAGTGAGTTATGTGACCAGATGCTTGGCGCAATATAACCTAGGTTTGGAAGTGAAATAGATTCAATATACTTATAGCGCCCTGAGTAGGGCGCTATTGCAAAGCTTAGAAGTAGTTCGCGTCCACCAGCTCGCTCACCTGTACTGATTTCACATCAGCACGCGCATCCAACCATTTCGCAACTTTTGCTTGTTGCTCTTCTGTTACACTTTGGTACCTTTCTGAATGACAGATAAAGCCTTCGAATAACTCAAGACCGCCGCCGCCAAAGCTGAGCCCGAGTGCATCAATGAAATCGATGAACTCGTCAACAAACGCGTCGTAATTATCAAAGTCAGTGATCGTTGTTTCACAGCTGACTTCGAATCCAAGCATCGCGAATTCGCCCACAAAGAGTTTCTTTTGGATGCGACGCTTCTTATTGTCTAACTTAAATGGTTTCATTATTTTGCCTCAGGTTTTCGAGTTAGCTCCTTATACCTCAAATCCGAAGCAAGCCCAAACATAATTCTGCAAAAGAGATAAAATACTAACCTTGTTTGGCAAAGGTCGCGTTTTGTAACGATTAAACCACATGGAAATGGATGCAGCAGGGGTTGGCATGTATATAATTAAACCTAACGAGTGTAAAACAAACTTAACTCTGACCCAATGTTCTCAAAAGGTGGTATAAATGAATAAGTTAACAAGCCATTGAGGTTCGCGAAGAGGCTAACTAGGAGGTGGTATGACAAGATTGATTGCGATTGTTTTTTTAGTGGCGTTGGCATTTGTTCTGATCCGGTATCGAACTAACGAAAAACTGCAAAAATATGTCGTCATTACTTTGATATCAGGCTTTATAATTTACACCGCCACTTTGGTGGTGACCGAACTCATACGCTAAATCAGTAGGAGCAACAAAGTGAACAGCGAGTCTGAAATTGATAACAATGATGATGTGGTGGTTATCGAAGAAAGAGATAAACGCAGCTATTTGTACATCGTTATTGCTGGTGTCTTAGGGCTCGCGTTAGGTGGGTTGGTGGGCTCCGTCGCTACAGCCGGAAAATGGCAAGCTGCTTATGATGGATTGGAAGCCAAGTATCAGTTGCTTGTCGAAGACAAAAAACAGCTGGTTGTCGAAGTCGAAGATAAAGTGGCGAAAGTTGATGATGAAATCGCCAATAAGCTTCAACAAGCCATTGATGAGCAGCAGAAAGAGCACGAAAATGCATTGGCAGCGCTACGCTCGGAGGTTTCTGAATTAGAAAAGGTGAACCTGTCTCTCGAAGAACAATTGAATCAGCAGAAGCAGCAAATTGCGCAAGCGACCCAAGAAAATAATCAGCTGAATCGACAGGCTGATATGCAAGCTACGATGTTTGAGCGATCACGAGAACTGTTTCAACAAGAGCTTAAAGTGAAGCAAGAACTGGAGGCCTTGGAAAAAGAGCGTGAGAATCTCGAGCCCAAAGTAAAAAAACTGAAAAGTGATTGTGATTTGTATCTGGCAGGGACTTCATGGGACGTGAAGTCTGATTCTTGCGATAAGCAAGATGAGGCAAGTTCTCGCTTAAGTCAGGTCAATCAAATGATAAGAGTGCATCAGATGGATCTCAAACAAATGAAGGCACTAACGGACGAGTTAGGCTTGTAACAAGACTGGATTGATATTAAACCTCCCATTGGGGAGGTTTGTTATATCAAAGGTAGGCAATTTGGCGATGAATGCGCGATTCATGAGGCAGATCGTATGTTACTTGGGACAATTGTCCAGATGGGGCACAGCTTGAACATCAAGGTCGTTGCTGAGGGTGTCGAAGACGAACAGTAGTTAGAGGTTCTACGTCAGGAAAACTGCGATGAATATCAGGGCTACCTTTTTTCTCAACCTCTGTGTGGAAAAGAGTTCTTTTCGTTGTTTAATGTCAGCTCTGGAGCCAGTAAAGCCTCGGCATGAGCTAGGTTGTGAGGTAAACTGTTCTTGTTGTTCGTTAGCTGAGCTCTACAATGTCATCAGAAAACCTTGTTATCTCCCTCCCTTCGCTTATTCACAGGATTGGTAGTGAGGCGAACAAACGGCTCCGTATTGTTGTAAAACAGCACGGTTGTGATCTAAAGCGCGTTCGCCGTTCGAGAAACTGGCAATTGATTGGCCAATTCGACGCGCTAAAGGGGTTGTTTAATCACTTATCTCAGCAATCTGCAGAATTCGATTTTGTACTTAATAAGTTGAATGCCCATATGAATCAGAGTGTGGTATCGCGAGAGAACACGAGCGAACGTCTTATAGAGATATTGCTTTCTGACCCGACAATAACACTGACTGATTTAATGGAGCGCACTGGCTGCTCACTTATAGAAGCTCGCTTCGCCAGATTTGAGTCGGAAACCCTATAATTTAGCTTGGGTTATCCAAAGAGCTGATCGTTCCTGTCTACGTGTTGACCAAAAATACAAACATAGTCTTAGGGCTAATGAGTTTGGGGGTGTTTCGGTTGGTGATTTTTATCCGTGAAACATCATTTAGGCTGCATTAGTTCGCTCATTTTATTGAGGGGCTTGTCTCTACTTTAGAACGGTAAAGTCACCCCTCGCAGAATGTTTCGAATTTCACTAAATTGCGAATAACCTTTGGTGGGAAAAGGAATCATTTTGTATAATTCCTTTTATTTTTCAGCTACTCAGCACCTATTTTAAGCAAACTATCATGCCCTTTTTTATACTTGTTGCGCTACTTTCTGTTCTATTAATCCTCTTCTCCATTTACTTCTATTTTGAAGCCAAACGTAAAAAGGAAGCTCAAGACGCGAAAAAAGCATTGACTGTGCGTGTCGAAAAAATGAAGAGGCGATTCAAATCAGAAACTCAACAGTGGATGTTTTATGGTGCATTATCAAAACAGGATGAAAGTACTATAATTCGACTGCCTAACTATTTTTTTGTTTTTCAACCGATAACACCCGCAAACGTCGATCATTACGAACAATCATTGGAAAGCGTTTTGTTAACGGTTAATGAAAAGGTGTTGCTTGTTCCCAATAACAGCGATGATGCCAAAGCACCTAGCGAGCCTTTGTATCAGTTTATCCAGTCCTTACCATCTTCTGCTCAAGGCTACAATGCGAGCTTTTATCGTAATGATCTGCCTGTACTTATTCAAAAGCTAAGAGATGCCGAGATTGAGCAAGTTGATGAGCTGAATCGAGAGGACACAGAGGTTGCTTAACATGGGGTGACGACTTGCCTAAACAAACCCGTCACATTTTATGATGTAACAGCCTATAGCTATTTGTAAATCAATTGATTTTCTTTATTGAGTGTTTACATGCCTTGCTTGTATTAAATAGCATTCGTGAATCATATTGATCTTTTTGATAACAAGTAACTATAGGTTCTTCAATGAAAACAACACTTCTGTTGGCTATACCCTTTGTCTCATTCGCTGCAGTGGCGAATACCAATCCCCATTTGCAAACGTACAATACTCAAGTAAGTCAGACGATATATAAAGGCGCGCGTTTGAATATTCCTGTCAACCTCTCATTGCCATCTGACAGACGACATTTGGCAACGTTAGGCTATGATAACAACCAGCCTTCTTCAATGGATTGTAAGATTAGTATTTACGATAGCGCGAGTACTTTGCTGCACTATCTAGACTGTCGAGCCGGTATTGGTGAGCATACATTTGCTACGCCTATCGCTTACTGGAAAGACGACTATCGAGCTGTGATTTCTTTGTACAATGCGGATTTTTCTCAACCAAGTCAGCGATTTGAGGGAAATTTTCGTTTTAACTTTGGTGAAAGTTCGCGCATCGACAACGATTACCTACCCACGTGGTGGAAAAAAACGTATCAGTCAGTCGGGCTCGATGCCAATACAGATTATGACGGAGACAACTTCAGTTTAATTCAGGAGTATTTCGGTAACAGCAAACCGAACGATGCAAACAGTTTTCCAGACCATGACCCTGTGATTGATTTTGACGAAACACACTCGGCAGGAACATCCATGTATGTTCGTTTTGGTCAGCCTGTAACGGAATGGATCGAACTTACCCCAACTTATAATAAGAAAGTGAAGTCTTTAGAGCTGGTGGTTGAAACAAATGATAATGCCCGAAATCAATCGGTCGTTGCATTCATTCATGATGAGAATGGCAACCGCGTTTATTCGAGCTATCTGAAATTCCCCGGTCGACAATCTGTGGCTTTGGAACAGCCGGTTGATGTAGAAAAACTGAAGATACAACTGGTTGCAAGACACTACTCATCAAACATTTATGCTCACTATAAAGTGAAACTGAATGCCACGTTTACAGAGTAAGCTTTGAACTTCTCGAGAGAGCGCCAATGGGCGCTCTTTTTGATTATTAGCCCTGCACTGACTTTTCGCAGTACGAGATTTTTAGCATTGTTAATGTCGGGTGATGAAACATCGACAAAACTGAGCTGCAATCTTTTGCTCTCAATTAGAAACAACGATAAAGTGCTGCCTATACAGCTACCAGACTCTCTGCCATGAAGGTGGACCAGTAAAATTAAGAAGGAAATTTTGTGTCAGATGCCGTGATCAATATTAGGCCCGCTAAGCCGGATGAGCTGGAAACCATTCATGCTCTTGTGGTATCCAACGATGAATGGACAAAGTTCAATGGACCCTATTTCCCATATTCGCATCCTTCACTTGAACAGTTTGAAAGAGGGTCTTTTCAACGAATGATAAAAGGTGAAGATCTTCAATTGGTGACGGTAAATGATATTCCTGTTGGCACCGTGAGTTGTTATTGGGAATGTGAAGAAACACGCTGGCTCGAAGCTGGAATTGTCATTTACGACTCTGCTTTTTGGGGAAAAGGAATAGCAGCGACTGCAATTCCTCTTTGGGTTACTTATTTGTTTAAAAACAAGCAAATAGAGCGAGTTGGGATGACAACGTGGTCAGGAAACCCTCGCATGATGTCACTTGCACTCAAGCTTGGTTTTCAGCAAGAAGCTCGACTGCGAAAAGTAAGATACTTCAATGGCGAGTATTATGACTCAGTTAAATACGGAGTATTGCGTTCAGAGTGGCAAAAACTCCACTCAATAAGTTAACCAATTACTATCTACATGTTTGATGGTGGCTTTTATGGAAACACAGAGGATTAAATTAACCCCGCCTTCTTTAGAATATTCAGAATCCATGTTTACTGTTATTGAAGATAGCAAAGAGGAGTTTGCTCCTTTTCTTCCTTGGGTCACGGATGTATTAACACTGGCCGATATTGAGGAAAACACTAAAACTGCGTTAGTGAACTTTGAGCAGTTTGTAGATGAGTTTTGGTTCAACATTATCGAAAAAGCAACTGGGCAGTTTATCGGTGCAATAGGCTTTATTGTTAGAGATAAAAGTGTCCCTTATTTCGAGATCGGATATTGGCTACGCACCTCGAAGACAGGAAAAGGGTACGTTACAGAAGCTGTTAGTCTGGTTGAGCGATACGCATTCCGCGTTCGCTCTGCAAGGAGACTGGAAATAAAAATGGCTGAGTCAAATATTAAAAGTCAGGCCGTGGCAACGCGGTGCGGTTATCACTTTGAAGCTTGCTTGGTCAATGGCAGACGACTGCCTAGTGGCGATTTGGATAACACCTTAATCTATGTGAAAACACATTTATAGCCATTTTGAGGTCAAGTTAAAGCCTTAAGTGGTGAGAAGCCAACACAAGGTGCGTGAAAAGTGAAAAGGATGTTCTAGGGTTAATTGAAGTCACCAAACAGCTTCCCATTATAGACGTACCTATCTCTGATATCAGAGAGCTGGATGAAGAATTTTGGTATGAACTCGGTGGGGCGAAACCGACTTGCCGGAGTGTTCTGGAGCATGCAGCTTTAATTAACTATGTCTAGGTTACGTGTCGAAATTTAATGATAAGCCCGAGCTTGAAGAGTTTGGTTGGCTCAAGAGAGAGGAGCTCAACCAATTGATTCATAAAGAAAAGTGGTCACAGTAAGTGGCCGCCTTATTTTGATTTTGTATAATTAATCAATGCCTTAAATGGTTTAGCACTCCAAATTTTTCCATCTCCCCCTAATTTCTCCTTGAACAAATTATGAGCCCTTTACTCGGTTGTCAAACCGATAACTAGCTCACTTATTAATAATCTTAATAGTTATGGCGATCACAATAATCGTGCTGATTACTTTCCTTGATTAAATTATCACTTCAGGATGGGATCGATCCCATGGGATTGTTCCCATAAATCATAAAATATACAAACTTGAGTGAATCAATTGAGCTTTAACGCTACAAGGAAAGGATTATGAAACTATTACCTATTGCCAGCGCACTTTCCGTTGCCATCCTGTCAACCAGTACATTAGCCGCCACTTCTCCCGTCGAATTTTATGGCTACATGCGTGGTGGTGTCGGGCTGAGTAATGAGGGCGGTTCTAACAGCAAGTGGGAGGTAAACAAAGTCGGTCGTCTTGGAAACGAAGATGATCTGTATGGTGAATTTGGCCTGAAAAAAGAAGTGTATGCAGAAGACGATGTGTCATTCGTTGTTGACTCGATGCTTAAATACTGGGAAGGGCAAGACCAAAACTCCAAAGATCGCAGTGTTGAGGTAGCACAGCTGAATGTTCAGGCAACAGGTTTATTTGAAGATAAAGACATCACTATCTGGGCGGGTGAGCGTTACTACCAGCGTCACGATGTTCATATCGTAGATAACTACTACTGGGACGTCAGCGGTATCGGTGGTGGTGTTGAACACATTAATATGGGGCCGGGTAAGCTGTCCGTTGCGCTTCTACAAGATACTGTGGCTGGTGACTTAGATGATGGTCAGGAAACGACGGCGGTTATTGCCGATGTTCGATACGCTGGTATCCCAATGTGGGAAAATGCAGATTTGGAAGTCGGCTTGGATTATCACGCGGGTAACGAACGTAGTGGTCAGTCACTAGATGCCGACAACAGCCTGATGTTTACGGCAAGCCTTCAACAATCATTAGATAATGGCTTTAATAAAACAATCCTTCAGTTAGCGAATTCTGGTTACGCGGAGCAAATGACGACATTTGGTCATGGTAATGGTCTGGTTCGTGATGCCGCAAACAATGATGCGAAAGGCTATCGTCTGATCAACTGGGGTGTGGTTTCTGTTGGAGACAAAATTGAATTTGGTCACTCTATCCGTTATGCCGCAGCCACAGATGTTGATGGTACTGCGACGGATGACTCCACACTCAGCGTAGTAGTTCGTCCGCTATACAAATGGAACGATAGAATGCGTACTATCCTGGAAATTGGTGGTTTCTCAGAAAAGATTAATAACGTAGATAGTGCAGGTAGCAAGTTTACTGTTGCACAAGCTTGGGTACCTAAAGCGGGTTTTTGGTCTCGACCTGAGATTCGCGTATTTGCTACTTATCTGAATGATGCAGAAAATGATAATGCTTTTGGTACAGGTAAGGACACGGAAATCAGTGTTGGTATGCAGGTAGAAGCTTGGTGGTAAGCGCTTCGTAGTCCACTAACTTTTCTTGCTGGGCGGGATAGAATTATCCCGCTTAAACTCTTCAAGGTAGCTCTTCTCAGATTTCACTTCTTTCTTGATAACACATCATTGCTGTACCATTAGTTTTTCGCTAAGTCGCAATAAAATAAGATTTATCCATTCAGCTAATAGGAATTCAATGAAACGTTTTATTGTATTTACAGGTGGGCCTGGTTCAGGGAAAACATCGGTTATAGAGCACCTGCAAAGTCAGGGGTACAAGACCGCGGATGAAGTTGGTCGACGAGTGATTCAACAACAGGTTGAGAGCGGTGGTAATGCCCTTCCATGGTTGGATAAAACCGCTTTTCGTGACGCTATGGTTTCGGCAGAAATAGACAAGTATCGTCGAATTGGTGTTGGGGAAGAGTTCGTATTTTTCGATCGAAGTATCGTTGATAGTTACGGTTACAGCTTATTAGAAGACTTGGCTCTGACTGAGTGTCTCACACAGCACTGCAATCAACTCAGGCACAATCTACAGGTGTTTGTTTTCCCTCCTTGGAAAGATATATTTGCCAACGATGCGGAAAGGAAGCAAGACTTTGCCGAAGCCGTGGCCACTTATGAAAAAATGCGCGAAGCGTATCAATTGTTTGGCTACACCTTAACGGAAGTACCGAAAGTTAGCATTGAGCAACGATCACGATTTGTTCTTGATGCGCTAAGCTCTCGTTAACCTCAATCTATAAGTGACTGAAGAGATAAGTATGACTTACGAGCAGTTTAATCAGTTTTGTTCTGAGCTTCCCGCGACTACGCATATCGTGCAATGGGGGGATTCTCATGTTTGGAAGGTGGGAGGAAAGGTATTTGCCGTAGGCGGTTGGGGCAAATCGGACAAACCCGCCTTTACGTTTAAAACCTCCCCGCTAAATTTTGATTTTCTCAGCGAGCATGACGGGTATATTCCTGCGCCTTACTTTGCGAACCGAGGAATGAAATGGATTCAGCAAGTAGAAACGTCAGGTGAACTCGATGAAGAACTAGAGTACTACTTGCGCGAGTCTTATCGGTTGGTGGCGTCAGGTTTGAGTAAACGTAAGCAAAGTGAACTTGGGTTGAACTTGGAAGCGAATCGTTAGCATCCTGTCATTTCTTTTCTTCAATCTATACATTGTTCCTTTCGGTTGCTAGGATCCGCATTCGCGGCTGCACATGGATACAACTTACGAATCAAGTGACTCATTATGAATGTAGAAAATGTGCTTCCTGAACATTTTGCAGAGATGCTGGATGTTTGGGAAAACTCAGTCCGAGCGACTCATGACTTCATAACAGAAGAAGATATTGAGTTTTTTAAACCTATTATCATTGAACAAGCTTTCCCGGCCGTCACACTGAAGTGTATAAAAAATGAAACCGGCAACATTCTTGGCTTTGTCGGTGTTCATGAAGCAAAAGTAGAAATGCTGTTTGTGTTAGACGCCGCGAGAGGCAAGGGAGTGGGGAAAGCATTATTGCAATATGCCATTAAGCATCTTGGTGTAAACAAAGTAGATGTGAATGAGCAAAACCCAATGGCGGTCGACTTTTATAAACACATGGGGTTCCATGTCGAGTCGCGCTCACCTGTTGATGATATGGGGAAACCATTTCCACTTTTGCATATGACGCTCTAAGTTCCGGTTTGTCGTCACTCAACCTGTCAGAAGAAACGCTCAAAGCTAATAACTTTGAGCGTTTCCGTATATATATTAATAATTTACAGTGATTTATATCGACTTCATGGTAGATTATCTACGCAATAAATTTTGACATAAGGAAACCAATGGCTGTTTTAAAGATTCTGACCGCACCTGATCCAAGGCTGAAGATCAAAGCTGAAAAGGTATCGGACATACAATCCGTTCAATCCCTAATCGATGACATGCTGGAAACCTTGTATGCCACAAGCAATGGAATTGGTTTGGCGGCAACTCAAGTCGGCCGCCGTGAGTCTATCGTCATCATCGACCTGTCGGAGAGCCGCGATCAGCCTCTGATACTAGTCAACCCAGAAGTGGTTGAGGGTAAGAATTTAGCTATGGGGCAAGAAGGGTGTTTATCCGTCCCGGACTACTATGCTGATGTTGAGCGCTACACATCCGTTGTCGTTGAAGCATTAGATAGACACGGAGAACCTGTAAGGATTGAAAGTGATGATTTTCTTGCGATCGTCATGCAACATGAAATTGATCACTTGGCAGGTAATCTGTTTATTGACTACCTTTCCCCATTGAAGCAGCGTATGGCATTAAAAAAAGTGAAAAAACACATCAAGGCAATGGCAAACTAAACATGAAAAATGATAAAGACAGGGAGTAGACTTAATGCAGCCTTTTGAATGTGTGTCTTTTCTTTTGGTGGATAACAACCAAATATTGGTTGAAAAGAGGTCGATAGATAAAGCGAGTGACCCTGGCCTAACCTGTATTCCCGGTGGACATATAGAGGATAGCGAAACTCAGCCACAAGCCCTGTGCCGTGAGCTAAAAGAAGAATTAGATATTACTGCAAATCAATACCATTACTTGTGTTCTCTTTACCATCCCACCTCTGAGCTACAGCTACTGCATTATTACGTAGTTAGTGAGTGGCAAGGTGAGATTAAAGCATTGGAAGCAGAGAGCGTAAGTTGGGAAAAGCTTGAATCAGATTCAGTTTCGATTGAGGCAGATAAGCGAGCGATAGAAGAATTCAAGAGAGTGAATCACCATCTTTGTTAGCAGCAGGGGCTGGCAAAAAACTGAACAGAGGTTTTTCTTTCGAGTCCTAATTCGTATTGCTGATGGCAACGATTCTAAACTCAGGCTTTGTGATGGAAAATAGACGCGAGGTGACTTGGTAACGTCGCGCCCAGATTTGTACCTTCGCTATGAATTTAGTTCTTCATATTAAGAATGAGTACTGCTGCTAACGCTAGAAAAGCGGTCATCATCAGAAAAACATCGTTGTAGGCCATGATCGCGGCGTCGCGTTGCATGGTACTGAGTAAACTGGCTTGCGCTTGCATCATGGCTGTTGCGGTGTCACTTCCAGATTGCATAAAGAAGGCTTGCTGCTGATGCAGCGTGTCCCAACCTAATGTACTCACCGACGGCAGAGATTCTTTAATATGTGCGAGGTGTTCGCGGGTTTTGTTGTCGAGCAAGGTTGCAATAATAGCAATGCTAAAAGCCCCGCCAAGGTTTCGCATAACATTGGTCAGTGTCGAGGCATCTGGAGTGTCTAGCTTGCTGATGTTTTTCATCGCGACTAGAGATAAAGGTACCATAATGAACGGGCTGCCAATTGCACGTAGGATCATCGACAGAATCAGCTGGTGACCAGCAAAATCTATCGTCATGTGAGTATTGACGTAGCAACTTAAGCCAAACATAGCAAAGCCAAAGGTGACCAAGTACTTAGGTTTGATGAATTGAGTCAGCTTAGGAACCAGCGGAAAGATCAGGAGCTGAGGAAAGCCCATCCACATCAAGACTTCACCAATCTCCATCGCGTTGTATTGCTGGATCTGAGTTAGGTAGAGAGGCAAAACATAGATTGAACCTAGTAAGGCCATGCCCAAAATCAGATAAGCAATACACGACATGGCAAACTGTCCGTCACGTAGCAATCTTAGGTTTACTAAGGGCTTCTTATGCTGTAACTCATTGATAACGAAGTACACTAAACTCACGGCAGAGATAATGCTTAGTGTGATGATAAAGCTAGAGCTGAACCACTCTTCACGGTTTCCTTCTTCTAACACAACTTCGAGACACCCCAAACCTAACGCCATAGTCGCAATGCCGAACCAATCGGCTTTTTTGAGGGTATTTAGATTTAATTTCTCGTCATCCAATCCATAGCGAATCATTGTAATCACCAGAAGCGCTGGTGGAATGTTGATATAAAAGATGTAGTGCCAGGAAAGATTTTCTGTCAGCCAGCCACCAAACGTTGGACCAATGGACGGAGCAAACGTCGCGGTAACACCGAACAACGCCATACCAACGGCTCGCTTGTTAATCGGCAGTAGCTGAATAACCAGAGAGAAGGCGAGAGGAATTAATGCGCCACCACTAAAACCTTGCATTGCACGAAAGACGATCATCGAGGTCATGTTCCATGAGAAGGAACAAAGCAGTGATGAAAGTGTGAAAATTGCCGTTGTCCAAGTTAGGTAACGACGCTTGCCTAGTGCTTTAGATAACCAGCCACTGAGTGGAATAGCAATCATCTCCGCGACCAAATAAGACGTCGAAATCCATGAACTCTCATCCAGAGTCGCCGACAATGCACCTTGTATGTCTTTCAGTGACGAGTTGGTGATCTGAATGTCGAGAATGGCCATGAAGGCGCCAATCAAGCCACCAAATAAAGCGATCCAGTGGCGTGTCGATACTTGATTCTCTTGAACGGCAGGCGCGTTTAAGGTTACTTCCGACATGGATTAACCTCTGGTATCTATAGTTGCCACAACCGATAACCCCGGTAGTAGTCGGCCTTTCAATGCTTGTTGATCAGGGATGGTGATCTTAACGGGCACGCGCTGAACAATCTTGGTGAAGTTACCTGTCGCGTTCTCCGGAGGCAATAGCGCAAATTTGGCGCCAGTGGCAGGTGAAAAACTGTCTACGACACCTTCTAATGGTTGGCCCGGAAAGGCATCCAGCTCGATCTCAACTTTTTGTCCCTGATGAATACCGCTTAATTGAGTCTCTTTGAAGTTCGCTTCTATCCACACGTCACTGGTCGGTACTAAGCTCATTAATGGTGTGCCTGCCTGAACCAAAAGACCTTCACGCACACTGCGCTTGCCCACGATACCATCTACCGGCGCATAGATTTTAGTGTAGTCAAGGTTGAGCTGAGCTTGCTCTACAGCTGTTTGAGACTCAACGATGGACGCTTGAGCCTGTTTAATATCACTATCGATGACCGCAAGTTGATCGTGAGCGGCAACCAAGCTTGCTTTTGCTTCATCGAGCTCCGCCTGAGTAACTTTTTGTTGAGCCAGCATGTTGTCGACTTCATCTTGCGAAGCGTAGTTGCGTTTAAGAAGGCTACGCGAGCGTTGAACTTGTTGAACTGCGCGGTCATATTCCGCTTTTGCTGAATCGACGCGGCTTTCTGCTTGATGGATTTGGCTTTGTTGCAAGGTTTGCTGTGCTTTCAAATTCTCTACGCTGGATTGGGTGACGGTAAGGTGCGCTTGCGCTTGTTCGAGCGCAGTTCGGTAGTCACGGTCGTCAATTTGTACTAATAGGTCGCCTTTTTTGACTTTTTGGTTGTCACTGACAAAGGAGTGTTCAATGTAGCCAGCCACTTTAGGGCTGATGGTGGTGATCTCTCCCTGAAGGTAGGCATTGTCAGTCGATTCGAAGTACTGACCGTATCCAAACCAGTACCCACCGCCCAGCAAGCCCAGTGACAGCATAATGGCTGTTGCGATAAGAGGCGCTTTTCTGGATTTTACTGGCTTAGTCTCGGTAAGTGTATTCGTCATTATTTTTCTCGTATTCAGTTTTCGTCTTCGGCAGATGTTACAAAGTGTAAATGATTTGGATTGATTGATAAGATAGGAAAAAAAAAGAAACACTGTTGCAAAAATTTAACTAATTAAGGCGTAAGGTGATGAGATGGATTTGAATGCGATTACTGTTTTTGCACAAGTTGTTGATTGTGGGAGTTTTACTCATGCAGCGGATGCGCTGAATATGACCAAATCAACAGTGAGCCGAAAGTTAGTTGAGCTAGAAAAGCATCTAGGTGTGCGCTTGATCACGCGTTCAACGAGAAGTTTAGTGTTAACACCGGAAGGTGAGCGGTTTTATCAATCCAGCCTGCAAATGCTGGAGATCATAAATCAGGCTGAGCTTGAAGTCTCTGCCAATCAGGATTTGATTCGTGGGCCTTTAAATGTGGTGTTGCCAGTAGAGCTCGGGCATCAAATTATGGGTTCATACATCAATGCTTTTCTCAAGGAATACCCTAGCGTCACCATAAACCTCGAACTGTCTAATCGAGAAGTCGACATCATCGCTGAAGGCATTGATTTGTACGCGCAAATTGGTGAATTGGAAGACTCTGCTTTGGTTTCTCGCCCACTGACGAGATCTCAACGCGTACTAGTTGCTAGTCCAGAATACCTGAAAGAGTATGGCGTTATAGAGTCTCATCGTGACTTAATTCCACCGCATCAAATGGTTGAGGTGTTTAACCGTGCGGTGAGGTTACCTAAATGGCATTTGATCCCAGAAGACGGAGATTCATTACAAATTGACCTGCCACACCGATTACGAGTTAACACCATTACTGCCTGCCTTAAGGCCTGTTTGGACGGGCTTGGCATCGCAGTACTACCCGAGTTCATTTGTCGAGAGCACTTTGCCAGCGGGCGGCTTATTCAACTGCTTCCTGAGTATCAAATGCCAGAAGTGCTAGTGAGCTTGGTTTACGCAGATCGGCAATTGATGCCGAAACGTAAAAAGGTCTTTATCGACTTTTTATTAGAGGCGTTCAGCAAAGATCTTGCGGCACGCGGGTGAGCCAAATTCACAAGCCTCTGTTGAGGCATGAACTCCCATGGTTATTTGTCGTCCCGTGCAATGTGAGTCGACCTTTTGTTTTTCGACGAGCTGCGTTGTACATGGCACTTTTTAGTTGGGCAAATTAACCGTTGTAATACTACCCTAAATTACTAGGAGGGTGTGCATGAGAATTTTGTGGTTGCTATTTGTATTGAACATTTCGCCGGTCTACGCGAGCTTGATGTTGTCGATCACAACAGAAGAGTATGCACCGCTTAGCTACACGGAAAGCGGTATACTCAAAGGCATAGCGACTGAACAAGTCGAGGAAATCCTCCATCGCTCTGGGTTGAAATACGAGATGCAGGTTTACCCTTGGGCGAGAGCTCTTCATCTAGCTCAGACACAAGCGTTCACCTGTGTTTTTACGACCTCAAACACGCCTGAGCGGCGAGACTTGTTTAAGTGGGTAGAACCACTTTCTATCAACATGTCTGTACTCATTAAGCATCAAGATGCTGGGTTCAATATTGATGCGATGGATGAAGCAAAGTCCTATCGCATTGGTGTTCAAAATCAAGATGTCGCAGAAACATTCTTAAAAGAACAGGGCTTCAAACATTTAGATCGTGCTGATGACGCGACCAAATCTGTCTTAAAGTTATTTGCCGGGCGAGTGGATATGGTCGCTTTGGCTGAATCTCGATATCTCGCCTTTAAACAGGACGGCTTGCCTGTTGAGAAAGTTCTCGATTTATTCCCGATCAAGATGGGGCTTGCTTGCCATCGTTCAGTACCAGATGACATCATTGCAACGATGCAAGCCCATCTAGATGGGTTAATTGAAGACGGTACTCAACAGAGGTTGCAACAGAAGTATCAGCCAAGTTTAAGGTAATATCGCGCCTGCGCTGAGCGCTGGCGCGATACAAAGCTTAGGCCTGTCGAATTCCTCCGCGATCATCAATTCGTTTTATTGTCGCAATGGAGGAGACAATTCCTGTAAACATAGATGTTACTCCTTACGATCAACTGGCTAAAGCGTTGGTGTGTTGTAGCCGATAGGCGACGATATCTTCGATCGTTAATACAGGCATCTCATGCTCTCGTGCGAACTCAACGATCTGTGGAGCGCGAGCCATGGTGCCATCGGGATTAGTGACCTCACACAGAACACCTGTTGGAGACAAACCTGCTAGAGTCATCAGATCGACCGTTCCTTCTGTGTGGCCGCGGCGACTTAAAACGCCACCAGAGCGAGCACGCAAAGGAAATACATGCCCAGGACGTGCTAAATCCTGTGCCTTCGCATCTGGCGCAATAGCGGTCTGGATAGTGGTAACGCGGTCATGGGCTGAGACGCCTGTGGTGACGCCTTTTTTGGCTTCAATTGACACGGTGAATGCCGTCTTATTCGCACTGTCGTTACGGCTTACCATAGGTGGTAAATCAAGTTGATTGGCTTTGTCATCGGTTAAGCATAGGCACACGATGCCGCTGCATTCTCGAATCATTAGTGCCATTTGCTGAGGCGTCAGATGTTCAGCAGAGTAAATCAAGTCACCCTCATTTTCTCTGTTTTCATCATCAAGTAACAAAACGCCTTGTCCGCGCTTTAGAGCATCAAGCGCCGCGTTGACGCGATCAATAGGAGTGCCAAATTCGGCAAGTAACGATGTCTGATTCATGGTGTTTCCTCATTGTTTACCAGAATCAGGGCTATATGGGATAGAAGACAACGCAAAGTGCACCAGCGTTTCATGATGAAACATCTGGTGTGCATTAATTCTCTCTCATCCGGACTATAACCGTCGGCTCTGGCATCTCACCAGATCTGCTGACCTCGACGAATCGAGCGCTCGCGGGCTCATCTTGCTAAAGATATACCGCCGGTGGGGAATTCCGCCCCGCCCTGAGAATAAATATGTGTATACGGTACCCATTATGATGGGCAGCCCTAGCATAGTGTATTTTTTTGATGCTGGGAATTGGAAACGGAGTAAAAAATGTTGAGAAACAGGGTTTGAAATGCGGTCGGCCAGCATAATGATGCTGGCACAATCTGGAGTTAGGGCATCATTTCACTTTGGTCAATGAAGTGTTAGCTAGAGCCACACAAAACCTAAGCCTATCAGCACACTCGTCAGTATCAATAAGTTGCGCAGCAAAGGCTGTACATGGTAAGGCTTTGGAACTGTATCCATCGATACTTCTTGGTAAGTTCTGCGCATCAAGATGGGTTCGTAGTGATGGAAGTCTTTCATTAAATCCTCTGAAATTTATGATGATTGTTATGGGTTCAAGAAAAAAGCTTCATAACTTAAGCTTATTTTTATGTTATTTGTTAGGAATGAATTAAGCGTAATCAATGTGTTTTAATCTAGTAATGTCAGCATTATTAAGTAACATAGGATTAACTTCGAACGACGAATAGTAACGGGACGTATAAGGTAGGCTTATGGACAAGAGGCTGCACTTTTTAAGCAATATACGCTACTTTGAAGCCGCTGCACGCTGGGAGAGTTACAGCAGAGCGGCTCAAGAGCTGTGTGTGACACAGGCAGCGGTTAGCCAAAAACTTCGTCAATTGGAAGAGGCATTAGGCTGCAAGTTATTCATTCGCCAAGGGCGAGATATGGTACTTACAGGAGAGGGACAAAGGTTGTATACCAAAGTCTCCAGTGCTTTTGAAACTTTGATAGAAGGGCTCAACGCTACTCAACCCGAACCGATTGAAGGTGTCTTATCCGTTGCAACCAGCCCCTCATTTGCTGCGCGTTGGTTGATGCCAAGATTGTGGAAATTTTCACTTGAGTATCCAGAAACGCTGATCCGCATTAGTTCTGCTATGGCGCCTAAAGTGGCACTGACAAGCGAGATTGATGTCGCCATTGGTGAAGTTAACTTTCATGAGGAGGGTATTGTACGGGAAATGCTGTTCAATGAAGCGGTGTTCCCAGTCTGTTCTCCGTCTTTAGCGCGTGACATGAAACTTACTCACCCAGAGCAGTTGTTGAAGTGCTGGCTTATAAAGGGAATCCGGTCTCATCATTTTTCATGGGAGTCGTGGTTTGCTAAAGCGAATGTAGATATTAGCCAGCGCGCATGTGAATGGATGGAAGTGGACACATTGGATATGGGAATCAACGCAGTGATCGCGGGCCACGGCGTATGCCCCGGGACAGACAGCTTGGCGGGAGACTTTATAGAGCGTGGGCTTTTGGTGAAACCATTTGATATTGAGCTTGATAATGGAATAGAGTATGTCGCTTCTTACCATTCAAATTCCATTCGTAAAGCGCGTATTTCAGTGTTCGTTCAGTGGCTAAAACGTGAAGCACTACAGCACGCAAACCTCTTCGACAACCGTTAATCGACTCCACTTGCCTTTGCATATGAATGACTCAGCAAAGGCATCTCATTTTCCCTCCCATGTTTCCGCATTACGCAATATATCAGTGATACAACCAATATCAGGCAACCTGTATCTTTGGAGGTGACTTCCAAACCTATTCATAAATCATATTATGAAACTTGTTTTGTTTATAATTGTTATGATATAACATTGCGCCTGATAATTATTATTATTACGGTATGATTAAATGAAAAAACAATTCAGTCAATGGCTGGCAGTGGCCTTAGTGTCGCTCTGTGGTGCTGTGCCAGTTTGGGCTAACATCCAAATTGAAGACGTTCTTGGTCGAAAAATTACACTCGATAAGCCCGCAGAACGACTGTTCCTTGGATTTTATTTCGAAGATTATTTAGCGATAGCAGGGCCTGATGCCTACCAAAAAGTGGCGATCTTTCCACGTCGTTCTTGGCAAGATTACCGTCAGTCACAATGGCATACCTACCGCAAGATCATCCCACAATTAGAAACCATCATTGATTCGGGATCTATTTATACAGGGACCTTTGATATTGAAAAGCTTTTAGTCACGCGTCCAGATGTGGCGCTTCTGGCGGCGTGGCAATTCAACTCGCTTGGTGAAAAGGTCAGTTTGTTGGAAAAAAGTGGCATTAAGGTTGTGGTTGTCGATTTCAATGCGCAGACACTTGAAAAACATGTCGCCAGTGCGAGAATCATTGGCCAGGTTATGGGAACCCAAGCGCGTGCTGAAGCCATCGCCCAAGACTACGAACAGACTGTGAAAGATGTACAACGTCGAGTTGCTGACTATTTGAGCCATCATTCACCAAGACGTGTTTATGTTGAAATAGGTACAGGTGGTGCCAAAGAATATGGCAAGTCTTACGCCAACGCAATGTGGGGCAACTTGCTTGATTTAGCAGGAGCCAACAACATTGCGACTGGAAAAATTCAAGGCTCGGCACACTTGACACCAGAATACGTACTCAGCCAAGACCCTGAAGTTATTTTCATTTCCGGTGCACATTGGGCTAAGCATACAGATAGTGCGTTACTTGGATTCGATACGCCCCTCGACGCGGCTCAGGCGCGCTATCAACCTTATCTGACGCGTGCAGGTTGGCCACAACTAACCGCAGTCAAAAATGGTCACGTTTATGGTATGTATCACTCAGGGACACGCACTATCTATGATCATGTGTTTCTTGAATTTCTTGCCAAATCTATCTATCCCGAAGCATTTGAAGATGTCGACCCCGTCGCGCATCACAAAGCCTTTTTTGAGCAGTATATGCCACAAGCTTTATCAGGGACTTTTATGATAAAGGTAGACGGTTAAGCCATGAATTATCACAACCAAACTGCGCCGAATCCGAGCGATTTTAATAAGGAGGGCGCAGGTCTCTATAGCCGATTGCAGCGGAGTCGACGTCGTGCGATTGGTTTAGCCGCATTTGCTGTTATTGTCGCCATGATCTTTGATATCAGCACAGGGGCTTCTTGGATTAGTCTTGGCCGTGTTTTTGAGGCCTTATTAGGCGGGCCGGAAGGACAAACCTTATCGACGACCATTGTCTGGCACCTGAGGTTACCTGTCACATTAACGTGCCTTGTGGTGGGTGCTTCCCTCGGATTGGCTGGCGGGTTGATGCAAACTTTATTGGCTAACCCGCTTGCTAGCCCTTACACCTTAGGCATCTCGGCCGCGGCTGGATTTGGTGCAGCTATGGCCTTGCTATGTGGCTTTTCGATCTTTGGTATCGCATGGCTTGGTGTTCCTGTCGCGGCATTTGTCACTTCTGCTTTAGCAAGTTTAGCGATCTATTTGATTGGTCGAGCACGCAACATGGACGCGAAAGTATTGATATTAGCAGGGATAGTGGTGTTGTTTTTCTTTCAAGCCCTGCAATCTTTGGTGCAATACCTTGCTTCACCAGAAGTGCTACAACAGATAGTGTTTTGGCTCTTTGGCAGTTTGCTTAAAGCAACATGGTTGTCGTTCGCTGTCTCGGGGAGCATTTTACTGATTGGGCTCGGGGTTGCGCTGCCTAAAGTTTGGGCGCTTACTGCACTATCGTCGGGTGAAGAACGTGCACAGGCGCTTGGCATTAATACAGGCCAGCTTAGGTTGCAGATGTTCTTGCTCTGCTCGCTGTTAACAGCGGGTGCGGTTTCTTTTGTCGGCACCATTGGTTTTATCGGTTTAGTCGCTCCGCATCTGTCACGATTGTTAGTTGGTGAAGATCAGCGCCTGTACTTGCCTCTATCTACATTGATGGGCGCATTGTTACTGTGTGTCTCTTCATTGGTCGCTAAGTTGATTGTTCCGGGGACGATACTTCCGATTGGAATCATCACCTCACTGGTCGGTGTGCCATTTCTACTTTATCTGTTGCTGCAACGTCGAGGTGGACTATGACAAGCCTTTCTCTACATCAGCTATCGGTTCATATTGGTCGCAAATCGATCCTCGACAACATTGATGCGGCATTTAAAGGCGGCGAGTTTGCGGCCATATTGGGCCCAAATGGCGCAGGAAAAACGACCTTACTGAAAGCTATGATGGGGTTAGTCCCAAGTAAAGGGCAAGTTCGTGGTCTAGATACTCACGGCAACGCTCTTCCTCGCACGGCCTATTCTTATTTATGCCAATTGAACAAATCGTCGAGTCAACTGACCGTCATTGAAGTTGTTTTACTCGGATTGGTGCACCAACTCAATTGGCGTATTACCGATGAACAGGAACATCTTGCAGAATCCATATTACGTGAATTGGGATTAGTTCAACTCGCAACACGATCTTTCTGCCACCTCAGTGGGGGACAGCAGCAATTAGTTTCGTTAGCTCAAGCTTTGGTTGGAAGGCCATCAGTTTTATTGCTCGATGAACCCACCAGCGCGCTTGATCTCAAACACCAAGTTCAGGTTTTGGATCTGGCGAGAGACTACACTCAACAGCAGCAATGCATCACCGTCGCGGTGCTGCACGACTTGTCGATGGCTGCTCGCTACTGTGATCACCTTGTGTTACTCGACAAGGGGTGTGTTCAACGTCAAGGGACACCCGGTGAAGTCTTAAGCGAAAGAACGTTAAGCCGTGTTTATCAAGTCGAAGTAGACGTGGGGCATTGCAGCCAAGGTCATGCCTATGTAACGCCTGTTCGCTTGCTGCCAAAAAATTGAATTCTATAAGGAAAAATTATGACGATGACGCATCGCCACTATCAATTGCTGGTGGCTATTTCGACGTTTGAATCACAAATCGATACATTAACGCAATACAGTGTTGAAAGTTGTGAATGCTTTGCACTACTGCAGGACAAATTGGACGAGCTTTGCGCTTGGATTTTAACCGAGACCACTCAACATTTGAGTGACGAAATTGGCCATCATCCTGAACATGATCGTCAAGTTAAACGTTTGCGTGAAACGGCGATAAAAGCCCTGTGTCTACTGGAAAAACATCAGTCGCAATGTGCCCAGACACACCAACTTAATGTGAGCGAATACTTGAGTCAGTTATCCGAAAACACACATATCGAACTTGATAAGGCAGGCATTGCACCAGACTCACGCGTGCTATTTGTCGGGTCTGGGTCATATCCATTGTCCGCACTCACTATCGCGCAACTAACAGGGGCGGCGGTGCATGGTATCGATATCGATGAGCAAGCCGTTACGATGGCTAATCAGTTAGACCGAGCCTCTTTACCAACCTCGTTTGGCTCCAAGGACATAGTGACCGAATTCCAGACCTTTAAGCCAACTCATATTGTGGTGGCTTCGTTAGTCGAGCACAAATGGGAACTGCTCAATAAGATTAAGCCGCATCTGAATCCAGAGCATAGAGTATTAGTGCGGTTTGGAAATGGTCTCAAGTCAGCGTTCAATTATCCATTCAACCCTGAATTGATGGATGGTTGGGAAACCCAACATATCCGAAATTCAGCGGCTGTCTATGACACTGTTTTGATGGAGAGATCCTAATATGACAAAAGCAATAGGGCGTTTGCTCATTGTCGGGGCTGGCCCCGCTGGAATTCAAACAGCGGCCTTACTTCAGGATCAGGCCACACACATCGGCATTGCCAGCCGTCCGTCTGCTCGCTGGCAACGCCATGGCCATTTGTTGAAAGACAAACAGGCAGCGTGCGTCAATGTCGCCAAATCCAATCTTGCCCCCTTGCTAGAACAGTGATGTTTGATGAGGTTTTTGATGATTTACTCACACTTGAGGGCGAGTGGGATACCTTGGTGATTGCCACACCTTCATACGCGTTGGCGTCTGTATTACTGTCGTTGCCGATTGGGTGTTTGCAATCTGTGCGAGACGTCGTCTTGCTTTCCTCTTGGGTCGGTGGGCATAAAATGACACAAGGGTATTTTGCTGAGCGGGGTTTGAATCCAAATATAGTGGTCTTTTCTAACTACTATGCGGCGACAAAGTTCGACACCGATTCGTCGACAGTGAACGTGCTGACCAAGGCAGTGAAGAAACGCATTTATGCTCATGTCAGTCAGGGTAGTAAGGGGGCTTTTTTAGCGCTTAGTGAGGCGTTAATTAAGGTGGGCACTGACGTCAAAAGGCTAGAAAGTGGCTACAGTGTTGAAGGGAGAAACATTACATTATATGTCCACCCAGCCTTCTTTTTGACGCCTTTTTCACTTGACCATATTTTTGGGTCCAGTGATGAAACTAAGTACATGTATAAGCTTTTTCCTGAGGGGCCGATTACGCCAGCGACAATGAAAACCATGGTGGGGTTATGGCAGGATCTGTCATTACTGATGCGCCAGTTGGGTGGGGTACCATTTAACTTGTTACAGTTTCTTAATGACGACAACTACCCTGTGCACGAAGAAACGTTATCGCGACATGACATCGATACCTTTGCTGACTGTCAACCTATCGAGCAGGAGTATCGGCTTTACGTACGTTACAGTGCCATTTTGATCGACCCATTTTCTGTCCCGGATGAACAAGGGCGATATTTTGATTTTTCAGCCGTTCCGTTTGCTAGGGGCGATCTTGAGCACGAAAGTTGGCCACGGATCCCCAGTGAAGATATTCACGCATTGTATTGGGTTAGAGCGTTAGCTCACTATGTTGGGCTTGCTTTGCCAACGGTCAGTCGCCTCTTAGATGAATTTGAGCAGTGGCTGTGCCATCGTCAGATCCCCAACCATTTTTTAGAATCAAGCCATTGCCACGAGACTCAGAGTCTTCAGTGGTTGGCCCTGTTGTCAGGAGACAATCATGAATAAAGGTGTGGCTCTTGCCATATTTTCAGCGTTGATATTCAGTATAATGAATGCACTAATCAAGGCCGCTAGCCTAACCATACCGAGTGCGGAAATCGTCTTTTTCCGCAGCGCAATAGGTACGACTATGATATTGGGGTTAATGTGGCAAGCCAAGGTTGCGTTCTCGACGGTTGGCGTTCCGTTACTGGTTTTGCGGGGGCTTCTCGGAGCCTTCTATTTGCTGGCTTTTGTCTACACCATTACTCATATACCGCTCGCTGATGCCGCGATTCTGGCCTACTTGTCGCCGTTTTTTGTGATCGTGTTGTCCAGCCTAGTGTTGGGGGAACGCCTCCCAGATAAAGCCCGATGGTTACTGCCTTTAGTCATGTTCGGTGTTGCTTTGGTCATCAATCCTTTTGATTACACGTCGTTTAATGTATTTGCTTTGGCTGGTATTGCCAGTGCGCTGTTTGCTGCTGGTGCGTCTATCACCATTCGTCATTTGAGTAAGCGGCATCATACGTATGAAATTGTGTTTTACTTTCTGATGACGGCCATGCTGGTTTCTGCCTATCTAATGAAAGATGATTTTGTTGTTCCGCAAGGGATTGAATGGGTTTACCTAGTGGCAATTGGGGTGGTGTCTTTGATTGGACAGATCTTTTTAACCAAAGCCTTTACGCATGAGAATGCTGCTGTCGTGGCAGCGACTCGATACATAGGCTTAGTTTTTAATGTGCTATGGGGCGTTTTATTCTGGCAGGAAATACCGAGTTGGATGACTATTTTGGGTGGGGGATCATTGTTGTCGCTTGTATCGCCTTGTCTTGGAAAACATCCTCTTCTCCTGCCGCTCAGCCACAGTCAGCGAAATCTTAACCTCTTCTAAGCTCAGTGATCATATTGACGATTGCTGAGCGGATTGCTCCCATAATGGAGACCAAAAACTCCTATAGTGACTGTTGACCTCGACTTAAGTTGAGGTTTTATCCTGTGTTTTCTTCGCTTTGGTGATACCCAGATATGGGCTATCGCTAAACTCAGGATCTTGACAAGGAGCTATTATGATCCCAAGGAACTCAATATTGCGCGTTGCTCGACCGACTAACGAACTTGATGTTCTCACCAATATGTATATCAAGGGCTTAGGCTTTGAACTATTGGCTAGTTTTACTGACCACGAAGGCTTTAGCGGAAGTATCATTGGTCATCCAGCTCACCCCTATCACTTAGAATTCACACACCATCACGGCAGTCATGTAGAACCTGCACCTAGTCTAGATAACTTGCTGGTATTTTACGTACCTGATGAAAGTCATTGGCAGAGCTGTTGCCAAAACATGGTGGAGGCGGGGTTTCACCGAGTCGCTTCATTTAACCCATATTGGGAAAACGTTGGATGGACTTATGAAGATATCGATGGTTACCGCGTGGTATTGCAGCGTCAGGTTTGGGAGGCATAATGGCTAATTTAGAACATACCAAACGAGGTCAGGATAGGCGAATAGCGATTGTACTTGGCTCATCAAAGGCAGATGGCAATACACGTCAATTCGCTGAAGTGGTTGCTGCGGCTTCTGGGGGCCGCGTGTTTGACTTGTCAGATTATGGCATCACATATTACGACTACGAACACCGCAACGAATCCGATGATTTTCTTGAGTTAATGCGTACATTGGTCGACGCAGACCATATAGTTTGGGCGTCCCCTGTGTACTGGTATTCGATGTCAGCTCAAATGAAAGTGTTTTTTGACAGGTTGTCGGACTTGACAGAGAACGACAAGCCTTTGGGTCGACGTTGGGCGGGAAAAAGCATGTCGGTCATTTCTACAGGTTATCAATCTACGTGTCCATCGTGTTTTATTGAGCCATTTGTTCTGACCGCTCGGTATTTCGACTTGGACTTCAAAGGCCACCAATATCTCTCTATTCAAACCGACGCTGATCTGGCGCAAATAGAAGTGGCTGCTCATAAAGCGGCAGGCCATATCGACAGCCAGCAGATAATTGAGCAAGGGGTTAGCGTAGAATAGTGATCCAAATACTCAATCTGGGCTTTGAACCTGTCGCCCAGATTGAGATTTTCTATTCGTAGTTGCTAGTGATAAGTAATGGTTAATACAGGCCCCATTCCCAGTTCACGAGAACTGATATCAAGGCCGTTCAGGCTCTTAGGTACAATGATAAGCCCAGTGTTTTCTCCGTTTAACCATGATTGAAGTAAGCCTGAATGGGTTAGGTCGATACGGTAAACACCTTTCTCTTTAGGCGAGAAGGTGGTCAGATAGTCGCTAGAACCACCGTTATCGTAAACCGATTGCCAAGTCGCCGTCTGCTCATTCCAACTTTGGCTGACGCGATACAATTCGAAATCGCCAGTCGAAGCGTTGGTCACGTGTAAGGCTAGTACCACTGAGTCAATCTCAGCAACTTCAGGTAAAACAGAGACATCAAACTTCATCAACGTATTGGTTTTGCCATATTTGCTATCAAGCAAGTCAGCAAGCAAACCGTCCGAATGGTTGTTGAAGTTTTCCGAAGATTTACTCGAGGCGATAAAAGTATCGTCACTGGTTGGTAGCGATAGCGAGTTAACGGGAGCCTCACAGTCTTTACGTTCGTGATAGCTAACAACCAGGGCTGGTGGTGTACCTGTTTCACTTGAGTTAAAGTCGAGGCCGTCGGTTGTACCTGATGAAGCGACGACGATGCCAAAATTGCCATCATGAGCCCACAAATCGAGTAGGTGGCTGTCGGTTAAATCAACATCAAACTTGCCCGTTGATGAAGGAGTGAATTGGGTCAGTGTTCTTGCGGCGATTTGTTCACCACCGACTGAATTCCAAGTCGCCGATGAGTCGGTCCAAGCCTCTTCTGCAATATGAACGCCATACGCGCCATAAGATTTGTTAGTGACTTGCAATTCAAGCTTAACGCCAGCTATATCGACACACGTGGGGATTGATGAAATGTCAAACGCCATCAGACTCATGGTACGGCCATAAGCAGAATCAGAGGCGTCGGCTAGCAAGCCATCTTGGTGTCCATCAAAGTTAGTATCTGGCTGTGATTGTGCGACAAAAACATCTTGCGTCACAGGTAAGCGAATAAATGAAGGAGATGGCCCGGGGTTTTGGTTCTTCAGTATTGAGAGACCATCTGATGACTGAACCAGATCCATCGTTTCTCCAACTTCATTGAGTGACCACCAGTTGACGTTTTCGGGTAAACGAAGCCTATCCGCTTGTCTGTCTTCTCTTGTTAGCGTGGAGGCTGAAGCGTCAAACTGCGCTGTTCGGACCGTCATCGTGTCTGGCAACACTTGGATGACCTTCACTTGTTGAATACTGGCCGCGTCTAAGGTCCAGCTTTTAGGATCATTCGCTGATCGGGCTGCCGCCCCCAACTGCCTTCACCGATGTAGACTGTGCCTCCGCTTGGCGAAGTAACAAAGCCGCTGCCGTCTGGTTTTAGTTCTCGGGTGGCTTTGGTCAAGTGGCTGTCAGATTCCACAACCAGATTCATACCGTGTTGGTAAAACAAGTTTGCCCACCAGTTAAACAGATCTGGGCTGTCTGACTTGGATGACACGTGAGGAAACATCGGCCTGTGATACTGGGCAACGCGCCAGACGTTTTGAGTGCCATGAGTGGCTAAATCTTGTTCAAGCCACTGGTTCATTTGAGAAGCGTAGCTTGACCATCCACTTTTGCGAAATTGGCTGTTCAGTGTATAGACGCGAAGTAATGGTGAAATGTTAACAACGTTGTAGGTATCAAAAGGATTACACTCACCATTACCATCAGCATCGACTCCAAACACCTTACATAGTGTTGAGTAATCGTAGTCTTCATGATTGCCATGGGTAGGAATAAATGGGTAGGTACGCTTGTACGCTATGCCGTCAATCTGGTCACTGGAAAAGGTCAATGCCCAATCCTCTAAGTACTGAGCCATTTGTGACGCGCTGTTTTGGCTGGTGTAGTCGCCGCCGTGAAGTATGAATAAAGGACGAACTTTCGCGACGAGCTGATTTCCCATTCTTCGGTTGGTCCACCCTGTGCGTGTATCGCCTCCAGCGATCATAACAAACTCACTGTTATCAATCGGAGCGGTACGGAACCAAAAACGTTCTCCACAACCTTGCTGGTCACAGACACGATAGTAAACCGGTGAATCCGGTGTTAGATTCTCCAGTCTGACAAAATAGCTGAGTAAATCACCGCCGAACACGTGGTTGTAGCTAGGTTGTTTGGTCAGCCATGTCGTTTCATCTGTTGAGGTGCCGTATTGCACATAGGGTTGTTCACTCTCACCGTTTGGCGAGAAACCAATCACCGCTTCTCGCGCAGGGTCGCTGTCCCAGACTACTCGATGATATTGTGTTGCGGCTCCCGCATTCAAACAGGTGAGCCCGGTTATGGCTAAAAGTGACAGTGTTGCAATCCTTCGAATCATAATTAAGTCCATAGGTTATGGGTTAGAGTCGGCCTAAACTGACCATGAAAATTCGACTAACGTGCTTAAGTGCGCACCTGCTACAGGGGGAACGCTCATGACGGGTTCACTCCCATTGAGTGACCAAAATTAAAAAGGCGGCATTGCGATAGGGAAGGGTTTTCACTTGCCCATCGCGAAAGTCAACAGCGTTGGCCCCATCACCCAAACGAGCATAGAAGCCGTGCAAAGGAATGGAATGGTCAGATGACCAGTAATCGCCTTTGCGCACCCTCGGGAAAAATCCGCTGCTGATTTTGGCTTGTCCATTGGGCACCGAGAGGTTAATCAGCGTAGTGAGCTCGTCTGTCGTTGGGACCCGCCAATCATTGCGGCCACATAAGGATTCAGCGTTGGTTCGAGTGACATGGTCGAAGCTGTCGCAGCGACCCTCGTTAAAAAAGCAATCGCCGCGATCTGGGACTCCTCGCTCCCCGTCAAACCATGAGTAAGACCAGTAAGAGTCATGGATATTTTCAGAGTCAGTCTTTACTTCCCAGAGCAATCCGGTTTGCTTATCCAACACGCAGTTCCAAGGCCCCTGCCAGATATCGAGCGGTTGTCCACTCATGGTTATTTTTTGCCACCTTGATGATTGGGGGTTATCGGGTTGAATGGGGTGAAGGTAAGCGATGACCACTAAACTTGTGATCAAAGCAACCAGAATCGACAAGCGTTTGATCATTGTGCTGCCTCAAATGCCAAGCGAATGCCTTGCGCGTGTCGCGTATGTGCTATTTGTGAATGATCAAACGCGGCTACCCAAAGACACACGCCATCGCGTATTGCAATATCTTGAACTGAGCCTGTTTCTAATCTTCGAGCGATTTCGAGTGACCATACTCCATTGTTCCATCGTCCAAAGGCACGGACATCCCCCGGTCCCCTTCAAACTGATTAGAGTTGTGTAATACCGAAGGAAGGATCGTCTTGAGGGGGACTGGTCAACGTGTTGTGTGTAAGCCATGGTGTCATGCCAGCTCAGGTAGGGAGCGTAACGCGTAGACTGGTTAATAGACGAAAAAGAGCTGGTTAGATTTGAGTTAGGCAGACGTTTAGGCGTGACGCCATGGGGTGAATACCACTGCCAGTTCATTACGTAAGCGCCGGACTCTTTACCATCAGTGATATAGCCAGCGGTATAGCGCCTCTTAGCGGGGTCAACTTGCTGAGGAGTAGTGAACGAATTGTCATCCGCCTGATACATGGCATTGGTTCGTACAGCCTTCCAATGCCATAGATCACGAAGGCTGTTATCTGGCGAATAGTGATAACCTTTGCCGTGCCAATTGGCCGGTTTTCCCTCTAAGGGTTTAGGCCCAAGATGGGCTGTACCATCAGCGCCTAGGTTACAGGTATTGGAGAGCATTATTGCCAGTTTGTCTTCATAGAATCGCTTTTCGTCGAAGCGATAAAAGCCGTCTTCTTGGACTTGCCAACCTTTGTCTGTTTTAACCAGAGGGAGGTGATTTAGGCTCTCGGTGGGGTCATCCCAAGTGATGTGGAAGAAAATATCCTGCTGGTTGTGGAGCGCTTTGATGCCGATGCGAGTATAGCCATTTTCAAACCCTTCCCCACCATGGGTTTCTACATAGGTCGATGGTGTATTTTTCCAAATGTGCTCGTCGGCAATACCATCAATACTGATAACCTGATCCGGTGGTAAAGTGGTGGCGGTGAGAGTAGAAGAGGAAGTCAAAAATAGCCCCATCCAAGGGACACAGGTAAGGGTTAAAACCACCAGTATTTGGCGTATTTCAGGTCCAGTGACTTGAGTGGAAAAGAGGGAGACGAATACCGTTACACCATATTGAACAAAGTAGCCACCAGCATGAAGAAACAGGTAAAGCAGCGCTCCGTGTGCAAGATAGAAGTGCAGCTTGCTTGCATCACCGGCGTAACCGCCAAGCAGTAACCATCCAGTCACAATTAATGTAGGGAAGAGCACGTAGCTGACTTTAATAAAGCGTTTATTAAATGCGTTGATGCCTCGATGCGGGCTCGATTTAACACTCGGCTTGAGCCTCCAACGGTAAATACAATATGAGAGCGTTAAAGCACTTAACGCAATACCGGAATAGATATGGATGGAATGCAATTGCCCTTGAGGAAGCCACACTGAGAAGAAAAGCCAGTGCGGATAGCTCACTGTTGCGATGCGAAAGCCTGTGAAAAGGTTGATCAGAACAAACAGCATGGCAAATCCATGCAATACGACCCAAACTAGTGTCCGTTTCATTGACCCGATTGATAAAGTTGATAGAGGTGGGCCAACTTTAAAGCATGTGATTCAAAAGGATAGGATATGAATCACATATGAATAATGTTTAATATGAATTTATCGCAACTGTCATAAATCATCGGTGTCATCTCACCACAGAATCCCAAGAGAGTAGATATGGAGATCGTGTTGAAAGTGTTGGATTCCTACATCAAATAATCTTGCTCAAACGAACTTATCAAAGTTTTAAGCCGAGGCTGCGCGTTATATTCCTTTTCAGAAAATTGCCTGCTTCCTATGTTTGATATAGAAAAAAGCGCTGATTGTAATGAACAGAAACGTAAAGTAATAGAAAAATGAAGAGAGTGAGGCGATGAAGTCGACGTGCTGTTCTATCTCCTGCTCGGTATAATTCTGAGACACCAGCTTATAGTAGTAGGCGTACAAAATGCCGATTGAGCCGTATCCTAAGTTGAACACTAAACCTTTGAAACTCAACACCGTTGCTCTGTTGTGAGACTCAGTCTTTTTATTGAGGTGATAACTGATGAAGATGTTCATCGTCATGATAATAAAGATGAGTAACAGGGCAGGGATTACCCCATAGATTGACCACCCTAGGCTGATCCAATAATACGTTGCCATGCTTGCTAAACCCATGATCGCAATGAACCTTTTGGCGGCGATTCGTTCCGCTAGTTTACGACTTTGCCCAGCCAATAAGATTTGCAAGACGCTTATCCCCGCGCCGATGAAGCCGAAATAGATAATCGGAATATCTATGGCGCGATAGTATTGGCTGTTCATGGTTAAGAACATCCGCGATGTATGCTCAAACAAGCTGTAGTAGAGCAATATGAATAGCACGTAAGGAGTGGAAAGCACCCACTTACCCGTATTCAACGTTAATTTGAGGCTGGCGATTGTGGTGGCAAATTTATTGTCGTGCACTGGCAATGCACTGTTGTCTTCTTCCATATTTATTGCGGCATAAAAGGCGATAAGCGCAACGAACAGGGTGGCATAGACAGGAATACGCATGATGTCTTGCGTCTTTTCTGGGGCGTCTAGTCCAAAGACGTTAAATACCGACGCCATAAAGTTCACGTCATACATGGCTGCGCCAATTAGGGTTACCAGAATCCCTACACTAGAGGAAATACGCAGCTGGATCTGCAGCACTTGCGGCCAGACGTCTTCTTTACCTTGTTCTTTGAGCGTGTCGTAAGCCAAAGCCTCGTCGGCGCCACTCGCCAATGCCATCGCCAAGCCACTCAACACTCGATTAATCAAAAACACAAAGAAAACAATCGTTGGGTTCCCTGTGGGCACAAAAGCGATCATGGCGATCTCTATAAACATGACCACTGAAGAGAGCACCACCAGCTTTTTCCGCCCCAAGGTATCAGCAAAAGCGCCAGATGGGACTTCAGCTAAAACAATGGTCGCGGCCCAAACGACGTTAAGCATCGCAAACTGTGACAGAGTTAAGCCATAATCGAGATAAAGTAGGGTGAATACTGGGTAGTAAAAACGCGCAAAGTAACTGCTGCGAAAGATTAAGAAGCTGCGGACATTACGGATTTGAAGAATTTCTTTGAGCGTCATGAAGGCTTCAACACTTTGAACAAGATAAAACTATGTATATACCCTTTGGGTCTCGATGGTAAAGGTTGTGTGTTTGAAATCATGGGATTGCTAAGTGGTTTTTTCATAACTGGCTATGATGGTTGTGTGGGATACAGACGCATCAAAGTATTGAGCTTTGACTTTCAAATACTCACTATCTGCAAAGAAATTTTGCGCGGCTTCTTGATTAGGAAATCGGATCGTAAAGACTCGATTAATAGGTTCATCAACTTCAGACAGCAGAACATCAGAAACCATAAAGTCAAAGCCAAAACTGCCACCGAATGACCTAAGAATAGGCTTCATAGCCGCTCGATACTCGGAGTAAACGTCATTGTTCGATACTTCAAGGCCAACTAAGAACTCGTACATTTTAATCGCTTCCTATTTTTCGGTGTTTGGTTACCTAATTTATTGTGCCTTAAAGAATTAAACCGAATCAAACCCAAATGTTACCCCTTGTTATTCCCAAACCCGTTGAAACAGATGCAGCTGTAACCCTCCCCAAAAAACTGGTCATTAGCAATTAGAGTTTTTCCGTTTACACTGAAACAAACAGAGAACGCATGATTAAAAAATCACGCTACACAGAAACGCAAATCGTAAAGATCCTGAAGGAAGTCGAAGCACGGTGGGATGGAAGCGTCAGATGTTAAACGGCTTAAAGAGCTCGAGGATGAGAACTGGAGGCTCAAGCAAACGTTTGCCGACCTCAGCCTCGAGCACCGTATCGTTAAAGATATTCTGGAAAAAGCTGTAAAGCCAGCGGTTAAGCGCGAGCCTGTCGATTACGCTCGCAAACACTATCAGGTCAGTTTGCGAATAGCCTGCCGCGCAGTTGGCATTAGCGACTCAGTCTATCGCTACCGACCAGACCCTTATCGAGATGATGAGGTTATCGCTAAGTTGCAGGAGGCAACAGAGCGGTATTCAGCATACGGATTTGGCAAATTATTTAAAGTACTTAGGCGCTGGGGACACCGATGGAATCATAAACGAGTCCATCGAGTGTACTGTTCGCTCAAACTAAACCTACGGCGCAAGGGCAAAAAGCGTCTATCTAAGCGCCACTGGCATGCCCAGAGTCGATCAACAGTTGCTGGTCGACTTCATGAGTGACGCATTGCTCTGTGGCAGGCGCTTTCGTACGTTCAACGTCGTAGACGATTTTAACCGTGAGGTGCTGGCGATTGAAGTGGATTTAAACCTGCTAGCACAACGCATTATCAGAGTGCTGGAGCGCATTATTGCCTGGCGAGGGTTCACCCAGTAAGCTTCGCATGGATAATGGCCCTGAATTTATCTCAACCACTCTGGCTTAGTGGACGGAAGAGAACACAGTTGAACTGGAGTTTATTCGCTCAGGCAAACACTAAAACAGGGAGGGTTACACTTACCATTTATGGTGTAGGCTTTTGCTCTCTTTTTTTCTTTAATGTCGTTGTATAAAGCTTGGGTAAACTGTTTAGAGAGTTCAGTGTCCATTTGTTTGGAAATGGTGGTTTCATCTAGAGGGTTAGGGGAGTTAAAGAGCCATACAGTCATATACTTGGTTGCCGAATAATTGTAGGAATCTATAAACTTACCGTCCTCATAGACCGAAAAATCCAAGGTTTCTTGAAATTGGCCTATAGACGGGACCACAAAAAAAGTGGCGGCAGAAATAATGAACGACGTAAAAGTGACGCCACGATTTTTGGGGAAGAACTTCTTTGTACGCGAATCTCTAATCCATTATTAGTGTAACCTTCAGAGATATCGTCAAATACATCTAGTTCTCGAAAAATATATGGGTAGTAATCATATTGACTTGGAGAAATAACACTTGCTTTTGGGAGTTTAGCAGAAAGTTGGGTACTCGAATTTTCAACCTTCACATAACTATAGTTAGTGCAAGCGGTTAAAAGCAGTGCCAACAATGCGGTAATAACATGTTTATGAAACACGGTTTTTCCTTAAAATCGGGGTGCGGAGCACCCCATACACCATTATGAATTTGTATTTATCCAATCAATGAAAGCATTGTACATTGGCAAGAATAGGGGCTTATCCAGACCATCGAAGTTAAAGGCCTGATGTTTGACATGAAAAACCACTTTTCCGTTACTTGGGTCTGAAACCTTTAGCTCTGCTTCGTAGTTGTACCCACCTTTACGCTTAGTACTTAATTCACCAACAAGAAACTTACCAAGGTGTTTTTGAGCATGGTACAAACCAATGTTATCTGAAACGCTGGTCACTTTTTCTGCAATACCTTCAGTTAAGATTAACTGCTCCATATCTGACTGAGTCAAAACACGATCGAAATAACCGATGTTTTCAATGGATGATTTATAAAAGTCGAGATACTTTTCGATGTTTTCCCTGTCTACTTTGGCAAAAAATAGAGATTTGTACTTTGACAGGTCGATTTTTTCGTTAACCAAGATAGATTCAGTGGCCACTTTCGTTCCTGTGTTGTAGTAGCCATCTTCTTGAGGCTTTGTTATCTTTAACGTACTACCACACCCAGAAAGTGCGAATAGGGACAGGGCAATAATCAAGTACTTCATTATTGTTTTCCTTGTGAATGTTTAGTAATGGTGTAAATAAAATACCGTAGATGTGGAATCGTTCGTCATATCAATGGGAGTATTTGTTTTATATGAAATAAACCAAAACAATGCTCACAGTCTTGATGTTGAAGTTTGGTAGATGAAACTATCAGTGATTCAATACTATCGATATAATTGATACTTTTGATGAATAAAGCGCGGGATTCTAACCTCAAGGAACGCCGTTAAAAAGAAAAAGCACATTTTGATGTTTTTTTTGTGACTTACCTCAATAATTTTGCCTTAAAGCTACAATAAATGAATATGGTCTGGTTGTTTTTTGTTCGACTTGACTGAGAAAACAGGTGTGCAGCCTTTTAGGATATGGCTCTAAGTGATTGCTCTGTGTTGATAGTGCACAGACACTTTGGAACAGATTATGACTAGAAAGGTAGAAACCACTCTCCTGAATTCAAAGCTAATGCGACAAAACTGTGGCGAATTGGCCACCTACATGCGCATCAAATCTCTATATAGAAAACGGCCTACTAGACATTGCCCGAATCCGTTGAAACAGATGCAACAAATAGGACAGAACCCACTCAATCAGGCGCTGTCCTTAAAAGTGCTACTGGTCTGAGTATCTGTCGATGCTGAATCGACAACGCCAGCCTTTCAGAAGAGATTAAGGCCGAAGATATCTTTTACATCAAAAAGCACTTTTTGTGTTTTCTCTCTAGATACTTGGCTGCCTTTGCGCAGCACATCCACCAATTGAGCTCGATCATTCAGAAATTCCTGTCTTCTGTCTCTGATCGGTTTAAGCATTTCTTGTAGACACTCCTCTAGGATCTTTTTTGTCGTACCATCACCAAGTCCGCCGCTCTGATACTGTTGTTTGAGTCGCTTGACTTCATCTTGATCTGGATGGAAAGCATCGAGATAGGTAAACACCACGTTGCCTTCGATTTGACCCGGATCTTCAACTCGCAGGTGATTGGGGTCCGTATACATAGATTTGACCGCTGCAGAGATCTCTTTTTCACTGGCACCAAGATTAATGGTGTTGCCCATCGTCTTAGACATCTTATTTTTACCGTCTGTGCTGGGCAAACGGGGAGCGTTACTGAGTAAGGGGCGGCATTCATTTAAGATAGCTTTGCCAGCTAAAGAGTTCACTTTCCTTACTATCTCATTGGTTTGCTCAAGCATGGGTATTTGGTCATCACCCACGGGAATCAGAGAAGCATTGAAAGCTGTGATGTCAGCCGCTTGAGATATAGGGTAGGTAAGAAAACCGGCCGGAATAGAGCGTTCAAACCCTTTGTTGTGAATTTCACTTTTGACCGTTGGGTTGCGCTCCAATCGACTGATAGTAACCAGATTGCTGTAGTACATGGTGAGTTCGGCGAGTGCAGGCAGTTGGGATTGCAGACAGATGGTTGTTTTGGATGGATCGATGCCGACCGCTAAGTAATCTGCAACCACATTCAAGATGTTCGAAGATACCTTGTTCGGGTTATGTGCGTTGTCTGTAAGGCCTTGCATATCCGCAACAAGAATAGTCTGCTCATGAATGTCTTGAAGGTGAACACGCGGCTTTAAAGAACCGACGTAATGTCCCAGGTGCAATGGGCCAGTGGCTCGATCTCCGGTTAGAATAATGTCCGGTGTTTCAGTCTGCAGTTTGTTTAACATTTTTCTGTCTCCTAGTTAAATAGAGGGCTACTGGAGATAGAAATAGGGATGACATACTTAGCTACCTTCCAGCAGCTAAAGAATGTAAGAATTCAGTGCCGCTCTAATTAGAGCGCCACCAGAAGAAAGATGAAGTAAGCATTAAGATACATTTCATTGGCACAAGCTAACAACAAAAACTAACAAATACAACCCTTTAAGCCTGCCTTTAATATAAAACTGGCTTGATATGCCAGTAGAAGATGAAATAAATTACTGTTAATCATCAGACTGACGCAACGCTCGCCACTATAATGCGCTTTGTTGAAAAAGCGATAACACACAGGCTCATTTTTTATCGGACGCCAGAAATCGAGCATGTAATATATGCTTTATTTTTTAATGGTTTATGTTAGCTTGATTGAAGGTTAGGCGGCAGAAAACCAAGACTGTCCATGATAAAAGATGGTGGCGAAATACAAAACTTAGACTGTCGAGAGAAGTGATGAAAAAACCGTTAATAATTTTGCTGGCTTTATTGGCACTTGCCGGGTGCAGTAAGCCGCTACCTGAAGAAAAACTTTCTTATGTTGGTGAGTGGCAAAGTGCAGAAATGTACTTGTTAATTCTTGCAGATGGTACGGTAGCTTATGAGCGCTTAAAGAGTGGAGGAACCACTTCGATAAATGCGTCAATCAAAGAGTTTGTTGGTGACGACTTTGTTGTGGGGTTTTCCTTTTTAACCACAACCTTTGTTGTGTCCAAACCTCCTCAATTAATAGAAGGTCAGTGGTTGATGGAAGTGGATGGCGTGACATTGGTCAAGACCGATGAAACCAGTTCAGGTTAAAAGACGCCGATACAAACGACTTACGTCAGACGACTTACTCTTGGCGTTTTTTTCTTGGAGTTTGAGGGTTAACTCGTTTGTTGTAATAAAAAGGCGTTAGCCACTATAAATGGAGTAGAAATGACAATAATAAATGAAGTAGAAATGACAATAATAAATGAAGTAGAAATGACAATAATCGAAGCCGACAACTCGATGAAGGAAGCGATCGGTAAATTCTACAAAGAGCAGGGGTATCACAGCGCTTGGTCGGAGACAGAAAGAGCGTTTATTTGCCTGAATGACGGGGTGATTATCGGTGCCGTGAAAGTAGAACTTATTCATGATGTCACCATACTCAGAGGCATGTACATTGCCTCTGATTTTCAAGGTCAAGGGTTAGGGCGCCAATTTCTTCAGCACATTGAACCTGTATTAAATTTGCGTACAGCCTACTGCATGCCTCTCGCACATGTGACCGACTTTTATAAACAAATCAATTTTAAAGAAATTGAAGAGAGCCAGTACCCGGAGTTTTTGCAACAGCGCTGCAGGAAGTACCGAGAAATGGGTTACACAATAACCACAATGCGTCGTGACAAGATAGAACAAAGATAGACTCACAGCGCTTCACTTCTAATACAGTTACGGTTTATGACCACAGGAGAATCAGCAGTTGAAAATTCAAACAGACAGATTGGAAATGGCTCAAATTACGGCTGATGACTGGGGGTTGTTTCAGGCTCTTAATCAAGACCCTGCGGTGATCCACTTATGTTTCGATGAGCCATCATTGGAAGAAATTAAGCAGAGTTTTGAGTCACGGCTTCCTCTATGGAACAACCGTTCAGAGCATTGGTTGTGTTTGACGATGACGCTGAAAGAAACGGGTGAAAAAATAGGTGTGACTGGCTTTCGTATTACGGACGGTCGTGCAGAAGTTGGCTATTTGATTTTACCTCGCTATCACGGCCAAGGTTTGGGGTCGGAATCGTTAAAAGCCTTAATAACATGGGCATCCGAAGAGCAAGGTATTCACTCCTTCGACGCGATAGTGACACAAGGAAACATCGGCTCGGAGAAAGTACTGACCAAGAGCGGATTTTCTCTTAAAAAGGTCGTACCGGAAGCGTATAAGATTGGTGGGAAGTGGTACGCAGACCATATCTACAGTGACGAACATACGGTTTGATAACGAAAACGGATTCGCAACGCATGGCATTTTCGCTAGGCGTTGGATTAGATGGTTATGGTGTGATGCGGCTTTCGGGTGATTCAATTAGTTTGTTAGCAAATGCAAAACAACGAAAATAGCAGCCTAAAAAAGAAAATTAGACTCACGATCGAATTGGAACGTCGCGCATTATTAGAAAATGATCACAGGGCTGGTTATCGCAAAGCGTTTTGTGTCAGTTAGGGCTTATAAGGAAAATCATGCAATTAGAATTAGATGGTTATTATTTACGTTCGTTGGATGTAGGAGACGCGGACACATTTTATCAGTGGTCTTGTGATCGTGAGGTCACGGTGTACAGCCTATCTTCATATGCTTACCCACAATCCAAATCAGATATAGAAAAATGGCTTTTATCCATTAACTCGAGTACAAAGACAGTCTCTTTTGGCATCTGTTGTAAAGCAAGTGATCGCCTTATTGGATATGCTGGCCTATCAGGTATCAGCACGTTAAATCGCAGTGGTGAGTATTTTATTCTGATTGGTGAAAAAAAGTGACTGGGGTAAGGGCATCGGTACGGCAGTGACGAAACGAGTAACGGATTACGCTATCGACACGCTTGGTCTGCACAGAGTGCAACTTACCGCAAGCGCTGTTAATGTGGGTGCCATTAAAGCTTATGAAAATGCCGGCTATCAACATGAGGGTGTGATGCGACAATCAGGTTTTCGCAACGGTCAATTTGTCGATAAAGTATTAATGTCAGTGCTCTCGACAGAGTGGCAAGGATGATATGAAGTTCTTTTTTGGTGTTATCGCTTTTATCCTTAGCCTAATCGTTCTCTATGCATTGAGTAGCTACGTCACGGAGAAACTGCGCAAGCAGTTAATGAACAAATATAATGACAAAGAATTGGTTGAAAAATTGTTGATGCGAATGATTTGGCAAGGTCAGACTGAAGAGCAACTATTGGATGCGATTGGGCAGCCTGCTCATTGTTTGCAAGATGACGGCCAAACGAAAGTATTGCAATACGAGCCAGCTCGAAGTGGCCGTATTTCCTCGGTGTCTTTGCATCCCCAGCGCTTTAAGGTGACGCTTGAAAATGGAAAGGTGGTTGACTGGGACAGGAAGCAATAACTCACTAAGGGCGAGTCATCTTCTCTGTCTTGTATGAGAGGAATAAAGTTTCATACTCGTTAACTTGGCCATCCGATAAACACGTTTCTGGACATAAATGTTTTAGGTTTACTGATCTAAACCGTTTCGTTCAAATTAGAAAAAGTACCTTGAAACCTTAAACGCTTGTATGCTGATTTTCAGTGATGGTGGTGTCCCTTAGAACTATAACCTCGTAACTTGTTGTATTTATGTACTTGATTTGGAGTAAGGATCGCCTTTTGTACTAAATGTGCGTTTACATGAACCGCTCGTAATTTACCTTCAATTAAAGCAATATTTTGTATACTACTCGTTACTTTACTGTCAGAGATCTCGCCAGAAACAAAAGCTATTTCAAGTTCTTTCTCTGCTGTAATCAAATCAGAACCAAGCACCTTAGCGTTGTTTTTCATAGTATTAAAGAGTTCTTCAGTCTGCTCTTTTTGCTCCTCACTAAGTTGCAGTTCCTTAGACAACTCCAACACATGTGCAGGGCCAGGATAGCCATTTAGTTCAGCTACTTTTGCATAACCCAAACCGTTTCCGTCGAGCAAACCTCGAACTTTTTCTTGCGATAATGCCTTAATTTCTCTTGACTCTTGCCCCACGTAAGACGATGTACTATCCGCTACCGTGATAGAACTAAAGCATGCCAAAATTGATAAAATGAAAATTTTACGCATATGTGAAAATCCTTTTAAATCAGATAACTCTTATTAGACAGCAAAAACCTCTCTTTCAATATAGAGTCTATCTATTTAGCTCTTTACATCATTAAACCACAAGATGGTTGCCATTAAAAAAATCAACAAGTTAAACGGAGAATAGTTAAAGAGGCGCAAAAAACTAGATTTAATCCGCCTATCATGATTTTTTGTACTGCAAGTGATTGGCGATTAGATAAAATAAGTCAAAATGCTAGGTTTGAAATCAGGTTTAGTGTCAACTTGACTCATTAGGGGCACTCTCGTGTTTGAAAGTGCCAACTGTGAAGGTTCTGGACATAAATGCGTTAGAGTATCCCCCCAAATGGCTATAAGTTGACTTAACCATTTCCTAAGGAATAAACTGATTCGCCATTAGTCTGAATGGCTAGGACTCCAACCGATAGATATGAAAAAGCCTTCTAAACTTTTAGACCGAATATTGATTAGATCTGTTTGTTCGGAAAGTGATTATTTAAGAACTCCAAAACATGAGGAACGTACTTCTCAGTATCAAAGACTGGTGCACTGTGTCCGACACCCTCTTCAATGTAAAGTTGGTTGGTGACTCCGTGCTCATCAAGCTTCGCTTTAAGTATCTCACTTTGAGATAGCGGTACTCGTTTGTCTAAGGTGCCATGTAATTGAATGTATGGCGGAGTATTTTCACTCACGTAACTCGTCGTTGATGCTTGCTTGGCAACCTCTGGGATGTTGCTAGGGATATCCCCTAAGAAGCGAGATACTGACGACTTCTTGCTGGTTTTCTTACCCCCCTTATTGCCTAACTCAAGTAAATCAGTAGGACCGAAAAAACTCACCACAGCAGAAACCTTATATTTCGGCGGTTCATAGAAATCCACTTGATTGTATGCTGAGTTAGTTGCGCCGATAAAGCCCGCCAAATGGCCACCCGCAGAGCGTCCCATCATCACGAGATTATCTGCTTTGATACCGAGCTTTTCAGCATTATCGTGCAGATAGTTCAGTGCATCATTGATGTCTTGAACAGGCTTAGGAAAGGTCGCCTCCCCACTCAAACGATAATCAACCGACGCCAACGCATAGCCCTCATTCAATACAGATTGGAGTAATAAAGGGTTCTTTTCTGGGATTGCATCTTTGCTCCCACGTTTCCATGCACCACCATGCACCCAAACCAACAACGGGTATTGCGTATTTGCTTCAGCCGAGGGTGTATAAAGGTCGAGCTTAATCTCTCTTTCACCTACGGTTTTGAACAAGATGTCTTTCTCTACATTGAACTCCCCTGCGAAACAGGCAAAAGGCATGAGTAATAGAGAGGTCATTGCAGACTTAATTTTCGTATTCATAGTTTTGTTCTTCGCCTAAAAAGGTAACTCGATCAGAAAGTCGCTTCAGCCGCTAACCAGTAACGTCGGCCATCTTCAATGTAACCAAACTCTTCCTCTGTGGTTTGTTCATCGAACAAGTTATAAACCGCTGCCATTAACTTCACATTGTTAGTGACACGCCAGTTCGCACCAAGGTCCACGTAAGTAATAGAAGGTGCTAATGTTCTTGTACTATCGCTCGTAATGTTATTTTTCTCTTCGCCTTGATAGTTCACACGCACCCATGAAGCAACATCGTCACGCACTGCCCAATCACCGTTAATCGAGATTAGATGTTCAGGTGCTTGAACAAGTGGTAAGCCATTATCTTCGTCACTGGTGTTCTTCTCACTGCGAGTGTAAGTGTAGGTTGCACTTAGTATGATCGATTCGGTAATGCCCTTAGATACTGAGCTTTCCGCACCATAGCTAATCGCATCATCAATGTTGATATAGGTGCGGTCACAGCGCCTACTATCTGTACAAGTTGGATCGACAAATTCACTTTCTATTTTATTTTTGAAATCGCTGTAAAACAGAGTAACGTTTGCAGAAAGATCTCTATCATCGACGTAATATAACCCCATCTCCGTGTTGACTGATGTCTCTGGCGTTAGCTCTGGATTTCCATAAATGGCGCAACGGCCTCGACAGCTCTCTTGAACCCAGTCTTCGTCCATTTCTGTCAGGCTAGGCGCTCGATAGCCGGTAGAGACACCACCTTTTAGTGTCCAGCTCGAATCAATGGACCAAACCCCGTAGACTCTTGGGCTAAGCTGCCCATCAAAAATCTCATTGTCGTCGTAACGTAAGCCAAGAGTGAGAGCGAATGTATCCGTCAGATACCATTCATCTTCAGCAAATATTGCCCATTGTTGGTTTTTAGAAGTCAGCGATAAACTATTATCTGTTAGATCCTTTTGCTCAAATGATGCGCCTAGTGTGAGGTAGTGAGCATCAATAGGCAGGCCTAGCTGAGTATTGATTTGGCTATTTTTGACCTCTTTATCTGCACCGATATTTTTGACTGTTTCAGTGCTAATAAATGAAGCGCTCGTCCCCCATGCGTAATCACCATCGTGACCAAGACCAATAGATTGACGCTCATATTCTCGCTCGGCGACTTGAGATTCTCGCACCACTGACTTGTCTAGGGTCGTCACTCGCTCTTGGTTGTGATTGGTAAATTCTAACGTGAAGGTATCATCCGTCGTTGGAGTCAGGTAGACAGACGCTCGATAGTTATCGAGGGTTTTACCCGCATAACCACCTTCTATCTCGTCTTCTTTTCTTTCTTGATATAGGCCAGTCACAGAAGCACTTAATAGACCATCGACAATTGGGCCAGCAAGGTATAACTGTCCTTGATAGCTGTTCCCTGATTTTGAGTTTTGTTGAAGCGTCATTTCAGTTCGCAAACTGCCGTGCCATTGTTGATAGTCTTTTCGAGTAATGATGTTAATCACACCACCTAATGCATCTGAGCCATACAAAGTCGACATAGGGCCACGGACGACTTCGATGCGTTCAATCGCACTTAGTGGCGGTAGCCAATCTTGTTCGGTAAATGTACTACCGTTGGTTTGGGTTTCTCGGCCAGACTGCTTTCTGCCATCGACGAGAATTGCCGTATATTGAGCAGGCATACCTCGGATTGAGATGTCTTGTCCATCACCACCCCCCGTCACTGTGACTCCAGGGATGTCAGTTAGGGCATCGGTAAGGTCTTTATAAGAACGGTTTTCAAGTTGTTCTCGAGTGAGAACACTGATTGTTGCGGGTGCTTCTGTAACCAGTTGTTCGTACCCAGAGGCCGAAACGACCATGGTCTCCATGGTCGTTGTATTGTTGTTATCTGAAGCGGAAAGTTGGTTACTCGCAATACTTGCCATAGGTACAGCAAGACATGCACAAGCGACGGATGTAGACAGTAGAGTATGTGAGAAAATAGGTTTCATATTGAGCTAATTTAGAATGTAATTGCATTTAATAACTATTCTCAATTAGACATGATTCAAACAATCACTGACAAGATAATCTCTATCGTAAAAACAGAATGTGACTATCCATAATACGAATAGTTAAAGTTAGATTATCCGTCTAAAGCATTTAAGATAAGGTGTCTTTGCCAACATAAAGCTGCTTAAAGATATCACGTACCCACTCACACATCGGGTCATCGTTAAAGCGTTTATGCCAATATAGATAGACTTCTTGGAAGTCCAACTGCAACTTAGTGGGGACTTCACGTACGATTAAGCGAGGATCTTGGCAGGCTGCTTCAGCAAATGGTGTCGGCAGATGAAAAATAATATCTGTTTCCGCAGCAATGCTGGGGGCAGAACTAAAATTGCTTAGTTGAACTGGCGCTGACAAGCGTTGTTTTTTGTTTGCTAATCCAAGCTCTTGGTACTTATGTTCAAAAGACAGCCGTTTCTCACCCTGCAAAGAAACTTGTCCAAAATCGAAATCAGCGAGTTTTTCGGGGGTAAGCTCTTGGTCAGCCAATGGGTGTTCGCGGTTCATTAACAAGCGGAATGTGCGCTTCGCAACGACCATTCGGTAGATATTTTGCTCAGAGCTTGGCGGCTGGTGAGAAGACAGGGCGAAATGAACATCCCCTGCCACTAATGCATCAAAATGACGTTTTGGTGCTGAATCCAAGCTGACCGTAAGATTCGGGGCTTGTTGTCGAATCTTGGCAATCACCTTAGGCATTAAAGTATTTATCTGCGGAAGAAGCCCATAAACCTTGACCGTGCTTGTGACGGTGCTTGGGTCAAAAGAGTCTTTGTGGGCAAGTTTCTCTAAACTGGTAATGACATTGTTGATGTCATGCTTTACCGACTCAGCTTTGGGTGTCAGCTCATATCCGTACTTCTTGCGTACCAACAATTCGTCATCAAAGAAAACTCGCATTTTTTGCAATGCTCGACTTACCGCCGACTGACTCATGTTTAAAGCCATAGCAGTATTCGAGACATGCTTTTCTTCCAGAAGATGCTTTAAAACAAACAGTAAATTCAAATCAATTTGAGATATGTTCATGTCAATACCACTCACAAAGCTTCCAGTAGGTGACATAGTACATAAACTATTAAAGATTGTGATAAGTGTTTTCGATCCATCAATCTTCGATTAGACTGATTTCGATCAATACGTCAGTTATCGTGTTAACACGGAATGGGCCACAGACGATTCAGAAAAGGCATCGTACCGCTGTGAACGCTGCCTTTTTAGTATGATACTTTAATACTCAGTATGATTATTACTTGATTTCAGACTTTATTACTCTCCCACATGTCTGTTATGAGTAGCGCAAACAATGGAGCGCACATAACACACGTTGTAAGGTTCAAGGTTTTTTCCAGTCTTCGATAGGCGAAATAGAGTAAGCTAATCCACTCAAAAAGAGGCGGAAAGACCAATCTAAGGATTATTTGAAACACACGAAGCGAAGAACTTATGTTTTGAACCAGGGGCGTGGCCCCAATAGTGCCATGAGGATTCGAATTTATTGTAGGCTTCCCAACGACCTTTAGTAGCAGCAGGGGTTGAGGTCCAATAATAATCCGCGTCTCGGTTCCAATTTTGAGCGGCCCAAGAATATTCATGCAACCTCTTCATTTCATCCAGTGTCGATAAACGCCAGTTGGAGCGTCCGAAGAGATTCCTCTCACCGTACCGGGTGCACAAGGCAGCCGCTTTTGGCTGAGTGAATGTATAAAACATACCATTAGTGCCACTTGTATGTGGACTCCCGCCGAGTCCAAGGCTATCAAGGTAAGCAATGGAAGGGGTAGTGGTAAACAGCTTGTTACTATTGTCTATGGTGTGAAGACACTTACCGGTTACATTGGTCCCGTCGCCACTGCATACGTTGATATCAACGCTATGATTAAAACCGTTATGATAAGCGGTGATGCTGGTACTGCCTTCATTAAGCCCTGTGACCAAGCCGTCAGTAGTGACTGACATAGTACTGCTATTCACAGGTGCAAACCAAGTAACAGAATCACTGACGTCAGAGGAGGAACCATCACTGTAGACGGCGGTGGCTTTCATCGGTTGGGTGGCATTGAGCATCAACCCAACAGTGGGCGGATTCAACGTTAGCCCCGTCATAACCGCGTTGGTGACATCAACGTCAATGGTATTACTGGTGACGCCATCTTTAACCGCAGTGAGGGTGGTGTTGCCGACGCTCCCTCCTGACAGTAAGCCCTCAGGGGTGACGCTTGCGGTGATGGGATCGATAGATTCCCAACTGACGGAATCACTAATATTGGAAGAGGTACCGTCACTGTACGTTGCCATAGCGGTCAGTGGTTCTGTCTGACCTTTAGCGATAGAGACGGTGGTTGGTGTGACGCTAATGCTGGTGAGCAAGGCGTCAGAGACCTGCACGTCAATGGTATTGCTGGTGACGCCATCTTTAAACGCGGTCAGGGTGGTGTTGCCGACACCCACTCCTGACAATAAGCCATCAGGGGTGATCATTGCCTTGTTCCCAATCGGTGCCCAGATAACGGACTTGCTGACGTCGTGTATCGAGCCATCACTGTAGGTGGCTTCGGCCTTCAACGCTTGGCCCTGCCCCTTGGCGACACTGACCGTTGTGGGTGTAACGTCAAGACTTTTGATCACGGCATCACTGACCTTCACGCTCACTGTGTTACTGGTGACGCCATCTTTAAACGCGGTCACGGTGGCGTCGCCCACTGCGCTCCCTGAAAGCACACCGTTATCGGTGACGGTTGCGTTGCTGGTACCGACACTCCAATTGACGAGGTCACTGATATTGGAAGACGTGCCATCATTGTATATTGCCATCGCCGTCAGGGGGCTTCCTGTCCTTTGGCTACGGTAAGCGTCGTGGGTGTGACATGGATGGCTGTGAGGACGGCATCGGTGACATCAACGTTCACAGTATTACTGGTGACACCATCTTTCACGGCGGAGATGGTCGTATCGCCCACATTGTCGCCCTTGAGTAAGCCATGCTCGTTTTTGGTGGTCACTGTGACAGTGGCAGTATCATCGGACACCCAAGAGACAGAGTCACTGATATTTATCGACAGACCATTATTGTATGTCGCGGTGGCGATTAATGGTTGGTGATAGCCTTTTGCGACCTTCACTGCTGAAGGTGTGACGACGATATCTGTGATAACGGCGTCGGCAACCTTTACTTCCACCGTGTTACTGGTGAGGTTACCTTTGCTAAAAGTGACCGTTATTGGACCCGACGCTTTCCCTTTCAAAACACCCGATTGAATAAACTCGCCTAACTCTGTGTCACTGGATTGCCAATCCTCAACAGCTAATTCCTCGGTTAACACTTTAGATTGGCCATTAGAGTATTCACCCACCGCGATAAATGATTGTTCGTTGCCCGTGATCAGCGTGATCTCACTCGTCCCCTTGGTTTTGACTGGGAAGGCAGTAAGAGTAAGCCGCTCTAATTGAGCAATAGCCGCGTCTTGGCTGGGGGCTGGTCTAGTTGAAGGGGGTGACTGTGGAGGCCCACCTTCTATTTGAGAAGCCCCATCTTCCGAACCCCACAGCCTGAGATCAGCAACACCGTCAAGGTCAATACCATAAGGGTGAAAAGATCCTTACGATTACCCATTATATTTTCCTCCTTTTTGTTTGTTAACTTGAAAGATTGGAAACGAAACGCAGGGTGGATTTGAGTAATTAATGGGTAATTTATGGTCGAACATTGATATTGCGTTGATATTCCACTTTGCTCATACCAGAGTGCGCGTGTAGTCCTGACTCACACCGTGGCGCCATGGTTTGTTCTAGCTATTGGATGTCGCCTGGATTGGCCTTCACTCTGATTTGATTGCGAAAAGTAGAGTGCTTAGTTGAGATAGTAGAATACTCAATATATTGCTTTATTTTTTAGTGGCTTATGGTAGTTTTATGGCAGTTGGGTAGACAGAAAACAAGACTGCCTATTATCGATAGTGTGAGAGGGCTTGGCCGCCCAGCAGAACATAATAAGAAAGGAATTCGGCAACAATGATACGTAATTTTTACACGTGCGATAAAGAAGTGGATTACAACAGCCATGATGGAGAAGGCAAGGTTGATATCTATCGTGCTTTTAGGCGCAAAGATTTCGATGGTGCATGGGATTTCGCTATTCGTGTTGTTATGCCGCCGGGAAGCTCGATGGGTGAACATACTCATGGAGATGATGAAGAAATGTACATCATTTTGAAAGGTGAAGGCACTATGACCATTGAGGGGAAAGAAAGAAAAGTGGCTTCAGGAGATATGATAGTGAATAAACGCTTCGGTACCCATGGTTTGATCAACACATCAAACGATGAAATTGAGCTATTAATTATTCAAGCCAGTCTAAAGTAAATGGCCATAACCAGTGCTTATAGCAGCATGCTCTATTCGGGCGAGTGATTTCCCTGCAGATAAAGGCGTTTTGCCATTGGAAAAAGAGCAAAGCCACATCTGTGTGGTGACCATTCCTGACTCTCGCCACAATGATATGACAGATGACGGCCCTGAATGGTTGAAGGAGAAAATGAATTTCTTGGTTCGTCACTACCTGCAACAACAGTCATGTTCAACACTTAAGGCAGTGTGATAATCCGCTTGAAACGGCGCATTATTCGAGCCATTCACCACAACTTTGCTTATTCTAGCTTCACACAGTGGTTTTCGCGCTAAAGAAAGCTCCATAAATTTGGCTGTGGAGGCGCCCGCCCGAGCATTGTTTTGGTGGCAACCGTCACTCTATGCCCTCCATTTAATGTATAATGCTATCATTAATGGTCAATATGAATTGGAGAGCATGGATGCGTTTCTTGTTGAGAAAACAGCCTTTTTTACAGAGGATGGTGCTGCTTTTTCTCGTCGTTGCCACTTTGCCCTGCCGGGGAAACACCGTACATCTAGCCAATGGTGAATGGCCTCCTTTTCAGTCCAGTCGACTCAATCATGGTGGTTTTGTTTCGCATATCGTAGCGGAGGCCTTTGCAAGCCAAGGGGTTCAGGTGGAGTTCACCTATCTACCTTGGAAACGAGGCTACCAACAAGCTCGATTTGGCGCTCTAGATGGTACGTTTATTTGGGGTAAAACATCCCAAAGAGAAGAGAGTTTTTATTTTTCAGATGCTGTCGTTGGATTATCCACCGCCGTATTCTTTCAATCAGGCAAAAAGGTGAGTTGGGAAAACATACCAGAGCTTGGTCAATATCGGGTCGGTGGTGTGATTGGCTATGACTATGGACTCTCTGAGTGGGAACAATCAGGGAAAATCAACATACTTAGGCTTGAAGATTTAGATGTCGCGCTGAAGATGTTGGTTAAAAATAGGCTAGATGTTGTACTTGCCGATGTAGAAGTAGGTTTATACATACTAAGAAAATTAGGACTAGAAAACAAAGTGTCTATATCGGAACAAAGGTTCAATACTGATAAGCTATTTTATTTACTTATTTCCCGTCAAATAGAAGCTGGTCCTGAACTCATTAAAGCTTTTAATAAGGGCTTAATCGAACTGAAGCAATCTGGTCAATTGGAAGCATTATTTCGCGCCAATCGAAATGGAGAGTACCTGAAAAAGTAAAGGCTTAACCTAGTGTTTAGTGATAGCATATCGGCTTAATTCGCAATGTGTAGCGTTAGAGTTTCGATGATGATAAATAGCACTAAAGCAACGCTAGTCGCTACTTTGTTGATGCATGTAATACTGTTTATCACGGTAGAACATGCGCTTTCTAGCGGTAGCGATTTTCAAATCATGGCGCTAATCATCTTGTGGTGTGTTGGCTCACTAACGGCGGCTTATCAATTTCGCAAACTTACTCGATCGCAAAAGACAAAGACGCTACTGATTAAATTGGGCCATGTCGCGTTGTGGCTTATCGCGCTGCTACCCATTAGCTTAGGGACACTTCTATTGTTTCTTGCTGTCGCTCTTCATGGTGTGGATTTTAGATAAGGTAGGCCTGAAAACTAGCGGTCCAACAAATGTTTACGGTTTGAGTGATCGTTAGTGTTTAGGGCACACTGGTGTAAATTGGGCAATGTGTTGCCCAGGATTGAACCTGATGTGCTTGCGGAGAAAATAATGAGAAATAGTGTAATCCTAGCTTTGGCTTGTCTTTCGTTTGGCGCCATGGCTGATGAGCAAGCCATTGACTGTGATGCTGCGTTTACAACCATCGAGATAAATCAGTGTGCCGCCATAGAGCTGGATGCTGCCAACACTGAGTTGGAGAAATACCTCAAGGCCAGTTTGGACCATAATTCGTTTGATTCAAAGTTAGTCGCAGCAATTAAACTCGCTCAAACGGACTGGCAAACATATATGTCCTCACATTGTGATTCAGTTTATACACAATGGCGTGATGGAACGATTCGTGGAGCGATGTCGATCTCTTGCAAAACTAAGCTTACCAAGCAAAGAACGCATGAATTATGGGAAAACTTTTTAACTTATATGGACAGTACGCCACCCGTTTTGCCAGAGCCAAGTTTGTACTAGAAGTTGCTCACCGAAATAACAAGATTTAAGCGGATTTATCATGCTTGGCATGTTTGCGTGAGTCCGCCTAAGTGGTTGCTGCGTTACCTGCCTACTTACCCACATCACTGATCTGAAAATGTTTGCTTGTTCCATTGGTTGAATGGTTACTTGCGGCATTTTTTCGTTTAGAAACGCCGCAAAGTGGGTAACACCCTAGACTCATTTGCATCTCGCTTATGAATGGTTACTTACTAAAACTTATTCAACTCATTTAGTACAGCTCATTAAGTACAATTCCGTGAACGCGTTGAACCGACGTTTGGTAGCCCAATACGCGCTATGTACTTTACATTGTCTCAAAAATGCCCATGAATACTGTTTTTATATACAGTATGTGTTAGAGTGCGATTGAAATCTTCAGTATTTGGATAGCTGATTTTCTTTAGGTTTTCAGCAATTAAAAGGGCTAAAGATGATTTTCAATCATGTCTCAATTGGTGTCTCTGATGTAGCAAGAGCGGTTAAATACTCCGCTACGGCAATCTCACTAGGTGCTACATGCGAAGGTCTGCCGGGTTTTAGACCAGAGTATGGTGAAACCTATTAGGCTGCATTCATTCGAGATCCGGATGGAAACAAAATTGAAGCGGTCAGTATCTAGGTTCAGCACCGATAGCATTGGAGTTTGCATCCGCAATCGCCATTGAACGGGTAGGTGGCAGTATCAGTGTCTCGCGTCTCACATTTAAATAGACGCTATACAACTAGGAGGAAAAATGAACATTGGTGAGATAAACGGTTTTGACCTGGCAGGTTATGCCATTCGTACGACTAACGCAGATGAAATGAATCCATCGACTGCAAAAATTGGAGAGCTTTGGGCCAAGTTTTACGCAAACGCTGCTCCAAAATTGAACGAAAAGTCAAAAGTTTACGGTGTGTACACTAACTATGAATCTGATTTTTCGGGGGCTTTTGAAGTTATCGCTTGTTCGGATACGTTATCACCAGAGCGATTGTCAGACTCAGTAAAAGTGAAGATCGCTTCTGGCAAATACGTGACGTTTACTGCAAGCGGTGAGATGCCACAAGCCGTTATAGACCTATGGGGAGAGGTGTGGAGCTACTTTAGTAGTGAAAATTGCTTGTACCAACGAGCATACACAACAGACTTTGAATACTATAAAAGTGCCCATGAAGTCGAGATTGCTATTGCGGTTAAATAGTGACTTAGCAAGTGTTTAAGCGTATGAATTTAAAGATAAGTTAAAATTATTTTACAAGGTCGATTCAAAATTGATGATTATAATATTGACACCGATCTCATTATAAAGATGACGTCTTGTATTCATCTGATGGAATATATAGGGTGCCGACCTGGTGTGATATCAATCCCATATGGCATTTCATTCCAATCAAGCGTCATCGAATCGTCAATGGCCAACGCACGTAATATCGGCAAAATTAGGCCCGATGTTGAAACTAATCAAAGGTCATCGCAATCTCGATACGCTTTAGCAAAAAGTCTATGGCCCAGTGAAATCTACTTCATTTGAAAAGGGTGATCTAAAACGTCAGCACCCTGCCAGCACTGGTAACCAGACCATTTCACTTTATTGAAAACATTGATTAAGGCTTATATCCATGTTGAAGAAAACTCTACTCGCGACGACAGTGGCACTTTTTACAACCTCTACTTTTGCCGCCGACATCGACACTAACAATCTCGATATCGCTTTCCAAGGTGCCCATTTCCAAGGTGCGGGTAACCAGATCACTATGTTGCGTGTACCAGTTACTAACACGGACACAGGTGAAACTCAGTTCTTCGACATGAGTGCAGAGTTTGCCGTAGATAAGAACGGCAAACTGTTGTTTAAAAACACAAACTCTGTGAAATCAGTCGGTTTTGCAAGTGCTAATCAACTGGTTGCGGGGCATTATCTTGATAACCGTCAGCGCAGTTGGTGGGTTGATGGCCCCTCTGTAGGAGCAGATGGAAGACAAATTTGGAGCATCCAAACTTTTAACGGTTTCTCGGGGCGTTCTGCAGGTGGTCAAATCATGAGTGGGCCTCTTAAATCGAATGAACTCGCTGCCAACGCGGATGGGTTTAAACAGGTGCTAAAAAATGCCTCTGCACTAAATTATGGCATCGTTAATGATGACGATCTCATTAGTGCAGCACAATCAGGGAAGATGATTTCAATGGTGACATACAGCTCTGATGGCGAACCAGCTCGTTCGTGGAGCCTTCGTGCTGCACCAGAACCACAACCTGAAGACTAAAAGCACGGGGCCATATTGTCTGTTTTGGCGGACTCTTGTGTTGTTGCCTCCTCAGTCTAGTACGGGGAGGCAAAATCTTAAGCCTATAGCGATGGGTTTAGCCAAGGAAGCAACGAGCTAAAGACAGTGCTTATCATGAGTTAGCAAAATTGATTGAGAGTCGAGTTACTCGTGAAACAAGTCCAGTAAAGAATTGTATTTTACGCTTGTGATTGCTCTCGCAGCTCATTGAGTAACGCTAAAACCTGAGTATAAAAGCGCGCATCTGACATTTTTCATCGAATAAGCTATTGCGAGCAGGAGCTGTTAACCGTTGGCTGGGTTCCGCTTCGCTTCACTTCACATTTCAGCCCACAGGCAACAACCCCTGGTTAGGGGGTTAGCCATAAGGAATGTATGAGACTAATCTATCTAACCCTGATATTTATTTCTTCGTATTCTTTTGCGGGTACGAAGAGCTTGATGTTTTCTTCAGAGACAATTAATGAAGAAGTTACCGTTCAAGTATCTTTACCAGACACATACGAACATTCCGATAGTTTCAAATATCCAGTATTGATAGCTCTGGATGGTTCGACTCAGTTTGAACATATTGCGGCAAGTGTTCGCTTCTTAAGTACTTATGCCATCATTCCTGAGATGATTGTGGTCGGTGTAAACACCCCTTACAACCGACTAAAATTCTATACTCACACTGAGCTCGAACAGTATAAAAATCGATCTGGCCAAGCAGAGTTATACAAGCAATTTTTACAAGATGAACTGCTAAATAAGATAAAAGAACATTATCGCTTAGCACCATATCAAGTGATTTCAGGACACTCATTATCGGGTCTATTCACCAGTTATTTAGCTTTGAGTGACGGTTCGGAGTTTAATGCGGCCATTTCTATCAGTCCGAGTTTGTGGTGGGACAAGGCTACGCTTATCAGTGAATATTCAAAATATCAAAAACTTGAGAGAGATAAGCCTGTAAAGTGGTTCTTGAGCTTAGCGAATGAGCCCGGTGAAATGAAAGATGCATTTAGCTCAATGATAGAATCACTCAACAGAAAATCGCCCAATAATGTCATTTGGGCTCATGCAAACTACCCCAATGAAACTCACGATAGCACCCCCTTAATAGGCAATAGCCAAGCACTTAAAGTTATTTTTGATGGGTGGAATGCGGTACCCGAAGTAGACGTGATGTCATTGAAAGAGTTACAAGCTTTCTATTTGGCAAAATCAAATGAGTACGGCTATACGTTTCCGATGTCGGTTCACCAATATAATGTCTACGGATTAAAAGCGGCCTATGAAGGCAAAGTGGATTGGGGAGTAGAGATATTAGAGCAAGGCGTTAAGACCTTTGGTGCATCAGAAATTCTCTGGGATAGTTTGGCGACGGCATATTCACTGAATCATGAGTTAAACCAAGCCATGGATGCATCTGAAAAGGCCTTGTTGCTTGCAAAGAAAAATAACTCTTTGTTTCTTAATGAAATTGCGGCTCAAAACGAAGCGTTAAAAGATAAACTGGCTAATCACGCTGTCACAGATGATAAGCAAAGTTAGAGGTTTTTAGAGCCAAAAGAAGGCGTATGCGACAGCTTTTGGAATCCATAGGGTAGGGTTGACTGCATTGACGGCCAACCCATCTATGGCACACTTCATATCCACCGCCAGAAAGTCCAAAAGTCTGAGACTTATGCGGTCGCAATTCCAGTTACTCAGGCGATCAAAGATATTATCGACCTGTCCAAAACCTCAGGTTGCATTGCCCATACGTGGGGCATAGAAAGCCTTGCCATAAAGAGTCACTAATTTAGCAAGATCACTGACTCATTTCTGTCCAATAGCTTTCTGGCGGGGCGTGTAACACCGAAATGCCCCCAAACGTGCTATTAGAGTTGGCTTAAGTTGAATCGAATTTGAAACCTACAATACTGACGCTAATTTGCTAGTTTTAAAATACCAAATCTAATGGATGGCAAGAAGTAAAACCTAATGAGCACAAGTTCTGTAATTGGTTCAAGTTTGTCCTCTGAACCATTCTTTGCAAGAGACTTGAGCTTTACAAACTGAGGTTCTACTCCATTATAGGGGGATCAGCATTTATTTTACGCTCGATTCATTATTCTTATTCGGTCTTTTTCAAAACTCCTAAAACCATATGATATTATGAATAACATTTTTATGCGGGAATATTCGCAAAAAAGCAATTGGTACTATACCTTTCTCAGTAAATGTTGCATTATCATGTGATGTAATTTCTCTCCAGCCTTTTCAGCGACAATGAGAGCTGCCGGACATACAATGTCTATAATGTTAGGGTTCATATACGAGCAAGGAGATAATCCAAGAATCTCGCGCGCAAAGGTAGCAATTACCCTTCCTGTTCTGATATTACCGTTGGGTAGCGCATGCAGTTGATCAATACGCCATTCCAATGTGGCAAGTGCAGCCTTTCTTTCCGAAGCATCGTTAATTACAATTGCCTCTAAAGTCGAATTTGCAACTTCGGTTAAAATTTTATCGAGCTTAACACCTTCGCCGCAGCTAATGGAATTTCCGTCCCATTTACATTCATAAATTTTGGTGTCTTTCAAAATGACATTTTGCATACTCGTATAAGCTACATTAACATCTTCTGCCTTCAGATATTGTTTTAAAACAGCATCATTTTGTATCGCATCGAAATATTGGGTATAGCTTAAATCATTCATGAACCTATGACGGGTAGTCCAATCTGGAGTTTCCATGTAGGGTACGATAACATCACCAAATTTGGACATACGTGCCTTTAGTCTTGTCAGGGATTCTCTATCTTTAGCTTCAGTGTCATGAGTTTGCATTAACTTTGTAACGTCGTAGAGTTCAAGTAATACAGAAATAATATTTGGAATTGTCCAATCTTCCGTACAAATATCAATTGGTATAGCGTCACTCCAGACTGAGTCGCTCACACAGATGCTACGATGAATTCTCATAATGGTATCGGCTTTCAGAAGAAATTTTAATTTTTCCGACTGATTCTCGAAATTTTTTAATTCTTTGTCTAGGTAATCAAAGGTTCTAAGCAACTTACAAATGTCGCTAGTGCGTCCGTCCGATTTACTATTTAGCCCACTTGCTGGCACAAAATCTTCGTCACACTCCTTCCAGACGTTCTTGTCAATTAAGGAAATAACATCCTCCGGAGCTAGGTTAGCAGTACCTTTCTGGTATAGATCTTTGACTACACCATTTAGAATATCTCTGCCATCTACAACACTAACTAAATGTTTTAGTTTGATTTCTGCATCCATTTTAATACCTCATTAAATTATTGGGATATTTTTTTTCTCGATATAGGACAATTAATCTATCTGAACAGGCGTCTGGAGTATTAAGTGAACTCAAAACTGGCCATAAATAAGCAGTCTTGTGCCCGACAACCTAACTTTAGGCGGATATCAATTCCTCATGTTGTTGCCAATATTACAAGAGAGTAGGAAGTTGGAACGCGGTATAAATAACCAATCATTCGGAATAAATGATTACTCTATATAGATTATTGTCATAACGCTTGACTGCTACAGTTTCACTATACTTTCTTTCATCTATATAGGTGGAATGAAAGTTTTTGCTATAAAAAAGTTTTGTCCAAACCTCATCCCTTACTCGACACATTGTTAACACACCTCTTTACAAGGTACTGATTTGTGACCAGTGAATCGGCCTACGCGCTGAAGCCGTTGACTCTTCTTAACAGCAGATCCAGAAAAACCGTTGGTTTCCATTGAGCGATAGTCAGCGAGACGGCATCGTGAAAACGCTTAAGGCAGAGCAAACTCTCACCTCGCGTTAATTGGCTACCAATGAGCAGGCACAGAATCACTGAGCTTTGGAGTAGGGTGCTCGCTCTAAATTATTGTTAGTAATGGAATTTTTACTCTTCTTACGAAGATAACCCCCACGCTCTCTTTTGTGTATTGATAAAATGTATATTTTGACGCGTTTACATTAAGTTTCAGTTGCTTATGATAGGTTAATGGCAAGTCAGGCAGAGAGAAAAACGAGACTGCCTGTTGTTAAGAATGTTATGTGTAAGAGGTATTTGTGAAATTTAGAGAAGACTATGGTGTATGGGTATGTCCCCATGTATTTAAAAAAACACGACCAATCTTGCTATCGGTTAGAGATTATGACGGTAGTTGGCAGTTTTTGTGTGGTTTAGAAGGGTGTGTTGAAAGTGGAGAGCCTCACCATGTAGGAATAGGGCATCTCCTGTCCGAGGACTCCACGCTTGACGAACTTACAATTATGGAACCGGGGTCATATGCCGAACGTAAAAGCTTAAAGTCGAAGTGGAGCTTTGGAAATTTAGAAGATTAAACACATTACAAGCTGCTTCAGACGGACTATCAACGCTCGGCGATTTTGGTTCTAGTTTGGTACAGTGTTTACGGTGGTTTGTTTGAGTTCAGTGGTTGTGTTGCTAGCCACTTAGCAGGGCGCTGGCGTCAGGAGGAAGAGTTGGATAATCAGTTTAAAGATTTAGCAAGCGAACATCCGAGAGCCGGTAGCAAACTAGGAATTGCACTCTCTACCTTAAGTCAGGTTCCGATTAATGGTATGAGAGTCGCTCCCGAAAATGGTACTAATGGTTGGTATATCTGGTGCGGTGAAGAGTTATCTTCAAACGCAGACTTCTTTGCCCCGCTACATGTTGAGCATATAGTTAAATACCTACCTCAAGTGCAAGCTTATCTTGGTTTGCCTCCTGGCTACCGTTTCCTAATAGATAACAATGGCTACGAAGATATCTGGTATGACAGCAGCTTGTTGGAAGGAAACGCCTAACACATATGAGCCTTCTACCTGTCAATAGGCAATAACATCCTGTTGGCTGCGCGAGCAGCCAATGCTCTTCGAACAACAAAGTTATCTACTTCGCTTTGTCATTTCGGCCATCAAGCACGGATTGTTAAGGCGTCTGTCCTAATTGGATTTGCTTAAGAATGTTATGCTCAGAACTGGTTGCCATAGATGCAGTTAGTTGTATATTTGAGGGGGCGTTTACTCTAAGGATTTGACATGGATATCTTCGAACATATTAAAAGACACTCTGCATGGTTTATCATCCCATTCACTTGGATAGCTTATTATATGGACTTTGGCGTAAGTCATGTTAGTGGCGACGAGGGTAGCCAATCCTTCTTGTTTATATCTGAAAGTATAGTTTTTGGTGTGCAGACTGTCGGTACAATGTTGATGGTTGCTTTTGCTCTTGTATTGTCTTACGCCTTGCTCTGCTATCTCGCAACATATTTCCAAGACAACTTACTTTTTATCATTATATCAATAATATGCCTTTGCTTTGGTATGCTAGGTTTGTTCAAAGAAATCGATGGCATTCCATTTAGAGATATTAATCTGCTTTGGCATTTATCGAGCTTATCTATTGGTGTTTGGTTAGTGCATGTAATTAGTGTCCCTGCTCTTAATGAAGCATAACAAGGCCATCAAGGTTATGGTACTAATCTCGGGGAAAGGTCATCACTAGACACTCAGGCTCAGCCAAGGTGTAAGCAACTTTGCTGTTCGTTTATGGGTGCGCACCAAAGTCTTTTGGTGTGTGTCCTGATTTTAATTCGAAATATAAGTAAGATCAGAATTAAGAACGAGTAAGGAAGAAATCCTACAGGCTCGTTACGTTTTTTGGTGAGATTGGTAGTATGATATACTTGAATTTGTTGTTTTAGTTTTAGAGGGGAAAGCAGATGAATAAGAAAGTTGAGTCTTATGGTGTAGGCGCTGTTGAAAGACCTAGGGTTAAAGCTACGAAAAAGCTCGATTTGTCAGGTGTCTATGGTCAGCAGATTGTTAAGTCAGAGTCCAAGTTAGCATTGAGAACTCATCGAAAAACGTTTGAAAAACTGGCTCATATGTAATGGACATTATTTGCTTTCCATTCGAGAGAGTCATAGAAATCAATACATTCATACTAGATACTGAGCCTGGTATGAATGGAGCTGTCGATATTCCTAAATGTAGGGAGCTTTAGGGAGGATAGATAATGCTATTGTTTACGATGGTTTGGATGATATTTTTGAGATTGCAGCAAAATATACAGCTAGTATTGCGGTAGCTCATGCACTTCCGGATGCAAATAAACGAACTGGCTTAATGGTAGCTCTTGAGTACTTGTCTTTAAATGACTTTGAGTTGACAAGTGATAACGATTTGTTGGCTGATGCAGTTCGAGACCTAGTGCTTGCTGAAATATCGGAAACCGATTTTGCAGATATTTTGTATGCTCAATATGCACAAGAAAACAACCTCGTAGACTAAACATAACACATATGACCCTTCTGCCTGTCAATAGGCAATAACATCCTGTTGGCTGCGCGAGCAGCCAATGCTCTTCGAACAACAAAGTTATCTACTTCGCTTTGTCATTTCGGCCATCAAGCACGGATTGTTAAGGTGTCTGTCCCAATTGGATTTATAGGGAATTAACGGAACCTTTATCGCAAACAGTAGAAGATATGCGCTCAACTCAAGGATCAGAAAGTTTTAAAGGGCACTATCAAAAATTTATGTCTATGTTAGCTGATCATATGCAGGTTTTGGGTCCAGTAGTTGCGCCATTTTTACCAGCACTCGCATCAGTGGCATAGTGCCTTAACAAGGCAATCAAGGTGACCCGCGTAGTTGACTCGATCTAGTGGACATCTTCAATACTAATTGGAGGTTACCAGGATTATTGAGGTGTCTGTCCCAATTGGATTTGAACCCACGAAATTGGAGACTAGCACCTCATGGGGGGCATTATGTCTATATTCCTAAGGTGATAAATATGAAAAATATCGATGAATTTGGTCAGTTGATATCTAAAAGTTTACGAGACCAAGCCTTGGAAAGGTGCTTGGATATCATAGAACGAAAAGTGAAATCTCAAGAATGTATAGAAATCAACGACAGCTTATCTAGCTTAACGGATGAGCAAATCTCCGTCGTAAAGCGGCTAGTAACTAGCTGCGTTGATACTGGTATTCATGATTTTCTTTATACTCTTGGTGAGAAACAAGACGAACTGTCTGTATCAATAAATGGCAAAGCTATAGCCAAAGAGTCAGATGGGTTAAATGGTGAGTTATTCTCTGACGACGGTTGGTTTGCTAAATACAGTAAATATGGTGAGTCTGGAATATAACACATATGAGCCTTCTGCCTGTCAATAGGCAATAACATCCTGTTGGCTGCGTGAGCAGCCAATGCTCTTCGAACAACAAAGTTATCTACTTCGCTTTGTCATTTCGGTCATTAAGCATGGCTTACGACAAACACATATTGAGGATCTCTTATTGCGGTCTCGCCGCTGCCTATGACTTGTCATAGGGTCACTAGACACTTATCGGTTAACCTCAGCAGGCGCTATTCAAAAAAATGGTTAAACAGTTGTTTTCCAGTTATCTTCAGGCTCAGCCAAGGTGTAAGCAACTTTGCTGTTCGTTTATGGGTGCGCACCAAAGTCTTTTGGTGTGTGTCCTGAATTCATCAGATTAATGTACAAAACTGGGCACTCACTATACGGTGATGCATCGTTCAGAAAAGATATGAGAATCACTTAACCGCGCACATAATAAGAATGTTATGCGCTAGCGTATTTAAATATCGAGGGATTTATGGGTAATGAACTTCCAAAAGCGATGGTATTGAAAACAATAGATGGTAGACATGTGGGTTTCATGTTGTTATCTCCCAATTCAGGCGAATCAGGAGAGTGTGTTTTCAGCTTATCTGCGTCATCTTCAGAGGCAATCGATAGCAATTTAGGGCTCGTTCTATCTGAGCTTAAAGTTTCTGGTGAGCATAAATACGTAGTGGAAACCATAAAAGATGGGTACTTAATTAATATTTCACCAATAGGCCTACCTAATGTTCAAGTTCAGCTTAATCATCAGTTATACGGAGATATAGTTACTGATATTGAAGGCCGAGTCGCTTGTATTGGAACAGCTGAAGTGGTGGGGCAAAGCGCCTAACACATATGAGTCTTCTGCCTGTCAATAGGCAATAACATCCTGTTGGCTGCCCGAGCAGCCAATGCTCTTCGAACAACAAAGTTATCCACTTCGCTTTGTCATTTTGGTCATTAAGCACGGATTTTTAAGGTGTCTGTCCCAATTGGATTTTGCAAAAAGCCCTAAATCGTTCGTCACATCTTTGGTAAGCTTTACTTTCTTGGTCGGGTATCTCTTCTCTGCCTCAAACAATAGAAGCCGTTTTCTGTGACGGGCTTTTCTAAACCTCATCCTTTACTCGACACATTGTTAACACACCTCTTTACAAGATACTGATTTTTGACCAGTTAATCGGCCTACACGCTGAAACCGTTGACTCTTCTGAACCCCAGCGATATCCTGCAAAAGCACTGGCAAAATCCGGTGCCGGGATTGATACCCCGTTGAACATTCTACGCATAGTAGCTAACTGAACTGTTGGCTTTCGCTATGTGTGCTTCGGCGCACCCGTCGAAATTCGAATTGCTTAGTTATTGCGCAATTCGATTCGGTATTACGGTGAGCTGGGCGAGGCAGCTTCGGCTGGCCGTTTCGAATGTTCCGGTAGTATCAACCTTGTTCAGTTCACCACCCTTTGTTATGGGGTCTCTGTGTGGTGATGGAAATGTTTTCCTGTTGGAGGTTACCATGCCAAAACTCACAGACGAGCACGTTCTGAAGGTTCTCAACTCTATTTGCTATCGCATTCACACCGAGCCGGAATCGATTCGCTCCCATATGCGTGATTTATCGACGCTGCTCAATGGGCCCGACCCTAAACAAACGTCCAAATATAGCTGGCTTGAAGCGATTATTAGACAAGCGCAACTCAATCGCTTTACTGAGCATTGCTCCCCATCTCGTGACACCCCCGATCTCTGTTTAGTTAAGATGCAGAACCAAAATGCCTATAATTTATGTTTTACCCAAGACGTTGACCAATGTATTTGTCGTTTACAGTCTTTGTGTGCACAGCCGATCGAGCTGGTGGCGCATGGGAAGGCGAAACTCAGCCCAGACGCACTGCTTGAGGTACTGTCTGAACCGCAGATCCAGAAGAACCGCTGGTTTCCGCTATCTGATAGTCAGCGAGACGGCATCGTGAAAACGCTTAAGGCAGAGCAAACTCTCACCTCGCGTTAACTGGCTATCAACGAGCAGGTCTGATATTACAGAGGTTTGGAGTTGAGTGTTCGCTCTAAGCTTTTGGGGTGTTCATTTATACCGTTTATTGGGGTTAGACTCGGTTTGAGTATGAAAAGTGGCTTGTTTTGTTGAGAGTTCAGTCTTGTTTAGCTGTTGAAGGGTTTTATAAGTTATTGTTAGCCATAGGATTAGCGCAATTCTTGCCAAGATAACGCGCTCGCGCGTTTTTATGTGATGGAAGAGTGTGCAACATTGTGCGCATTAGATGGTTTTTAATGAGTTATGGTAATTTGATTAAAAGTCAGGTGGACAGAAAATGTAGTGGTTTAATGATCCCGGACACCAAATTAGGTGGTAAAGTCTCCACCATACATGAGGTGTTCAATGACAAAACGACAACGACGTACATTTTCTTCTGAATTCAAAGTAGAAGCTGCAAGCTTGGTTCTTGATCAAGGTTACTCAATATCTGAGGCGGCACGCTCTCTAGACATCGGTGATACAGCCTTACGACGCTGGGTCGAGCAACTAAAGATTGAGCGTGGCGGAGAAACGCCAACGGTTAAAGCTTTGACGCCAGAACAGCAGAAGATCCAAGAGTTAGAAGCTAGGATTAATCGCTTAGAAAGAGAAAAATCCATACTAAAAAAAAGCTACAGCTCTCTTAATGTCGGACGAACTAGAACGTTCTCGCTAATTGACCAGTTGAGGGAGCACGAAACGGTCAAAGTTCTTTGTGAGCTGTTCGATGTTGCGTCTTCCTGCTACTACGAGTTTAAACAACGAAAGCCGGATGTTAATCGCATTCGGTTAGCCAGCAGAATGAAGCAGCTCTTTAACATGAGTCGCGGCGCTGCTGGTAGCAGAACTCTTGCTTCTATGCTGAAGTCTGAAGGCTTTGATGTCGGACGTTTCAAAGTACGTAAGCTTATGCAAGAAGCAGAGCTGATAAGCAAACAACCGGGCTCGCATCGCTATAAGCAGGCTAAGCTAGAGCGACCAGATATCCCCAATAGGTTGAAGCGTGAGTTCTCTGTTACCACTCCAAATGAAGTTTGGTGTGGCGATATTACTTACATCTGGTGCGGTTCAAAGTGGAGTTATCTGGCTGTTGTACTCGACCTATTTAGCCGTCGTGTAGTGGGTTGGGCACTATCAGACAAACCTAATGCAGAGTTGACTTGCAAAGCCTTGGACATGGCTTGGGAACAACGAGGACGACCTAACAACGTGATGTTCCACTCAGACCAAGGAAGCCAATACAGTAGCCTAAAATACCGTCAAAGGCTTTGGCGATATCGCATAACTCAGAGCATGAGTCGTCGAGGTAATTGCTGGGATAATGCTCCTATGGAAAGGCTATTTAGAAGCCTAAAAACCGAATGGATACCAGCGACAGGATATTTAACCCAAACTCAGGCAAAGAGGGATATCAGCTATTACTTAATGAATTACTACAATAGGCACCGGCCTCATCAAGCAAATGATGGGCTGTCCCCAGTTACTGCCGAAAATCGGCTTAAGTTAGTGTCCGGAATTTGTTGACCACTACAAAAATTAGACTGTCTGTCATTAAGAAAATTAGGCGAATAATTTGGAGTTTTCAGTGACAAAATCATATGTAGCATTCTATCCATCAAAGCCTTACTGGGCTATCGCTCCTCTTAATGTCGATGAATCTCAGACACAGGCTAGTTTTACAGAGCTAATGAGTGAAATTGTTTTTGAGCATCAACATGAAAAGTTTGAGTTAGCAATCTGTCGCGATGGACGAATCATGCTCAGTTTGAAAGATGCTAGCAGATCTTTAGACCTGAATCTTGAAGAGACGATAGACCGTTGGGGTCTTTATCTTAGTTATCTAAACGCTTTTTATTTGGTGTTAGACTCGGCAATCATTCTGACTTCTCGTATTGCAATATTTTCTCTTCATGAGGTAACTAGTCGTGATGCTTTTTCTATGACGGTTGAAGGAAGTCGTGTTAAAGGCGAGAACATTTCCACTGAAAGTATAGCTTCGACATATCAAATGGCTAGGTACTTATCCAGTTATAGACGGGACATTCCATTAAGCATCGATAATAGAATTTTAGCTAGAGGAATCGTTAGTGCCGAGGCTCTGAAACTAGCTGTTTGTAATTTTGAGTTGTTATTTTCATTTCCAGGTATGGAGAAATCAATAGCATCTATCTCGAAAAGCATAAGCGAATATAAGATTGGTAATTATGATACATCAATCGTCTTAGCTTGGTTCTGTATCGAACGCCTATTATCGAAAAAGTGGGTGGAGTATTTAATTTCATTTAACCAAATCGGAGAAGAAAGTAAGCGAGTTAACTCAGAAAGATTAAAGAAACTGACGGATCGAGACTATACGATTAGCATTATCATCAATATGCTTGAACTAGGAGGCGTGCTTCCGTTTGCATTGTATAAAAAACTTGAAAAAATTCGTGTTGCTAGGAACAAAATAGCGCACTCAGATCTAAAGTATAAGCCCAATGCTGAAGACTCATCATTAGCAATCAATATAGCTTTAGAGCTCGTTGAACTTTTCCATAAGCTAGGGTTAAAACCTAGTTTGTCATTACAGGTTTCTGGTATATGAGTCGCTTAACAAGATGAAATCCACGATCATTGGTATTGACCTAGCCACTAAGGCTATCCAAGTATGTGTTTATTTAAACTCAAAGGTGCTTTCCAATAAAGAACTGACACCTCAGCAGTTTAGTGAGTTGTTGCGTCAACAGTCTCCATGTGTCGTGGTATTGGAATCTTGTAGTAGCTCTAACTACTGAGCTCAATATTGTCGAACGATGGGCCATGTATTAGTCACTAAGGCGGTCTTTGGTGGGTCTTTTGGTGTGTGTACTGAATTTAATATACGTTTGATGGCATGTTTCACTGTGGTATTGGTGTCGAGAGCTCTTACAATTTTAGTGAGTGTTAGGTCAGAGCCATCAAAAACCGCTTTGGTTGCAAGTATCAGAGAACTAAGTCGTTTTTTGTGAATTTCAGGGCATTGATTCACAATAGTTTGCTGTAGAATTGAATGTCGCGCATCGTTAGGGCTCCCTATTAGATCGATTTAATCAGGTGTGTTTTTGGCGAAATTCATTAGATAAGAATGAGCGATGCGCGTCTACTCATTGTTTTATATAGAAATTATGAGGGGATTCGTAAGAGCAAGGCGTTAACTATCTTAAGGGAATTACATGGACATTAGTAATTATATAACTCCACTTGCTGGTTTAGTTGGGATAATGGTTAGTATCACTACTCTTTTAATTACCTTCCAAAAGCTAAAAAGTATAAGAGGAGAACAAGCCAAAGAGCTACACAGCAAGTATTCCACAATTAAGGGACTCGCAAGTGACCTTGATAACAACTATCCGGAGATACTAATTTTACTCAATGGAATTACAAGGGCAGAGTTAACTAAGGGTGAAATCGAGTGGTTTTTAAATGAACCCGGTGCTTTCTTAAAACTTGAGCATTATGGCAGAATAAATGGTAGGTATTGCACTGTCGACTTAGAACTTAATGAGTTTTCTCTAACTGAAATAGTTTCAACTCGTAAAAAACGAATGATTGAAAAACTGAGAATTGTGAGTGTAGGCTTTGGTTTACTTGCATTCTTGTCTTTGGTTTGGTGTGTAATCATATATCAAGTTAATGATGCGGCTACTGTATACCTCGCACTTACATTTTGGCTTATTTATTTTGTAGTTATCTTGTGGGGAACTAATATGCTCTGGGGAACCATCAACAAAGCGGTAAACCTACAAGGGAAGCCATTAAAAAATAGTTAACACATTTAATGCTTCAAGATACTTTTTCTAATCCAATTTTGGCTCGTTATAATCCATACTTTAACGTGCTTTTGTTTAAAAATGAGTAAGCCCCTCCGGTCAATTTAAAGCTAAGCAGCTGCTACTAAATGCTCTATTCGTAGCTGCCATCTTCGTTTATTTCATCCAAACCAACCTCTTCCTTAACCAGATCCGCCCACTCATCTGCATGTGCAGTGTGAGCATCTAATCCTTCGAGTCGTTCTTGCTCGGTAAAAGTCTTGTTATCCATTCCTGTAGCCTCATTAGTAAGCGATTTAATAGGAAGTGCAACAATGATATAGGATTTACTCGCAAACCGTTTAGATGTTCTTGGAGGCACTCTCATACATGACTTAATCCACACAGAAATGATGTGGCTATTGTAGCGTGAGTTAAAGTGACTAAGTTTCAGTAAGTTGAAGAGAATTGAGAGCGTTTTTGAGGGCCCAAAAACGGTGAAACCCCGATGTTGGTAGCATCGGGGTTTCGAATTTTTAGATTTCTCGGTTGGTAAGTCCGATTATCTTATATGCAAAAGGCTGGATTTAATCCGATTTAATTCCTTGGTAGGGAATTAGATGCGGATGAAGTCCATGTGCTCAACTTTTGGCTTGTAAGCGTGACGCTGAACGTCTTGTGGCTTAACTTTAACTTCTGCGCCGTCGATCACTAGAACGATACCTTCGTAGAACTCAGGCTTGTCCATTTGGTTAACAACGTCGTCGTGGTTAAGAACGATAGATACTGGCGCAGCCTCACCACCGTAAACGATAGCAGGGAATTGACCAGCGTGACGTAGGCGGCGGCTCGCACCTTTACCTAGTTCAGTACGTACTACTGCTTCAAATTTCATAGTATTTACTCTCAAATATGAAAAAAATAACGTCACATTCTGCGATGCGACCTCGCGTGAATGTGGTAAACGCTTTCGAGTAATTGGTAGTAACTCTTCAAGCGAGCGCGGATACTATCACTGTCTTGCTTTTCCCGCAATAGGAAACCCATCTAACTGGTGATCTTTTGAGTAAATACTTTCAGTGGCTTAGCCTTGGTTGCAAAAGGAGCCACTGGCTCACATTACAGTATCCAAAGTAGGCCTTCAATCTGAACCGAATCTGAACATTCTCCTCACTAATGATTAAGTCTCACCGGCGTATTGTACATATCGTGAATGATTGATGAGGAGTTCATTATGGGACCAGTAAGTATTGTTGTTATTACCTTGGATGAAGAAAAGCGCATTGGCCGTTTGATGGAAGATTTGAGCAAGCAGACACATCGCGATTTTGAAGTGATTCTTGTCGACTCAGACAGCGAAGATGCGACAAGAGAAGTGGCCAGCGCGTATGAGGCTTCTCTACCTGCATTGACGGTGCATAAGATGGAAACGCGTGGTGTGAGCCTAGGGCGTAATACGGGAGCCACTATGGCTAAGCATGAGCGTTTGTTGTTTCTCGATGCCGATGTGCGACTAGCGCCAAACTTCTTAGCCAACGCCGTCAGCCAGTTAGAAGAAAAGCAGCTTGAGGTTGCGGGTGTGTATATGGGTGCCAAAGATCTGCCCGTGGTGCACAAGCTAGGTTATGGTTTGTTTAACTTAGGTCTGTTTACAACGCAGTTTATTTTCCCCACCGCGGTAGGGGCGTGTATTTTCTCGACCAAACGCGTACATGAACAACTGAATGGCTTTGATGAGCAAATCGTATTGTGTGAAGACTGCGACTATGTGAAACGCGCCAGCAAGACGTGGCGATTCCGCTTGTTGAACCTGACGTTTGGTTTTGACCCTCGTCGCTTAGATCAAGAGGGTATGTTCAAAATGGGCATGACTTATTTTAAAGCCAATGTTCGCCGTTTCTTCTTTGGGGAAATGCGCAATAACGAGATGGAATACAAGTTCGGCCACTACAAAGAGCAATAAAGCTCAGGGATCTTGGTGATGTTTGAAGGAGCTAGCCTGTTTGTTGGGGCCTTACTGGATGCGCTGATAGGCCCCAATCTATTTGTACCGGGAGAGCCTTTTCTGATCGCTGCGGGTTATCAGTTGCATCAGGGGGTTATCACTGGCGTTTTTGCGGTACTGCTTGGTGGCTTGCTTGGCGATCAGGCCAGCTATTTCATAGGACGAAAAGTAGGGTTACCTGCTCAGAAGAAACTGGTTAAGTGGCAGCCTAAGACTAGGCGTCCGATAGCCCGATGTCGCCATCTGATGGCAAAGCGAGGTAACACAGTATTGGTGTTTGCTCGTCTACTTGGGCCTATTGCATGGGTGGTCCCTTTTATGGCCGGAACCCACAAGGTAACATGGAGACGCTTCAGCATCTTCTCTTCGATAGGCCTAGTGTTGGGCGTTGGCCAATTTGTGATGTGGGGCTATCTGCTCGCTTATGGTATCGATTCATTGCCAATCGTTGCTGAAGTCAAAGCCGTCATTGTTGAGCACCAAACCAGCCTGATGGCTGTTGCTGCTAGTGTTATTTTTCTGTTTATCGGTAAACGCTTAAAGTGGCGTTTAATGTTGCCTAAATTCTCGCTGTTTCTGCTGGGCTCGATGCTGTATGCCAACTACACGCATTTTTTCCATCTATCTGATGATTTTGCTGTGCAGACAGGGCCAGCTGCCAAAATTGCGCCTACAGCGCTTAACTTCAAAGCCTATCCGGGGAAATCTTCCGTGTTTGATGCCCAGGCAATCAATGTGCTCTATTTTGGGGAATCTCCTCGTCAACTGATGTCACAACTTGGCTGGATAGAAAATCACACTTTTTCACGTCATGAGATTGACCCATCCATATATTTGGATTTGATGAATAACCAGACTCCACCAGTGTCTGATTTGTTTTGGAACCAAATCCCTCAAGATATGGCGTTTCAGCTGCCCGGAGATTGGGTTCAGCGAAGCCACATTCGTTGGTGGAAGGGAGGAGTAGACCCACAAAGTAATCAGCCGTTTTGGCTAGGAGCAATAAGCTATGACGATGGATTAACGCTTACTGCTTATTCGGGCATTGTTACCGTACTACACACCGTAGATCCGAATGTGGATGAAGAGCGAGATAAACTTGCTCAACAAGTGAAGTTGGTACGGCCGCAGCGAACCATCGCTTTTGAACCGCTTTCTGTGCCAACTGCGTTAGATGATCAACATGACTATTTTACGGATGGCCAAGTATTGGTTATTAAAGAAGCAATGGTGGCTCACGCTGGAAAATAGCCAACAAAAAGCTTTGCGAAAACTCACTCTTCTTGGGTTGGGTTTTTCTTTTTTTCAAGTTTTGAGATATGGTTAGAGAATAGAACGTTCCCCCATTCAGTCGATTACGATGCTGATAATTAATAATAATCATATTCTCAATTTGCTTGCCGGTTCAGTGGAAAACGCGGAGTCCGGCCAAAAAAACATGCTAGGCGGTAACGAAGTTGCGTTGCTTCAATACATGATCGAGCACCCTCATAAACCTCTATCTAAAACCGAACTTTTGCAACAGGTCTGGCATAAAAAAAGGCGTCATTGTTGAAGAAAGCAGTTTGTTGCACTGCGTGTCAAGCTGCCGCAAGGCACTCCAAGATAAAAACGGTGAAATCATCAGCACGATTCGTGGTGTGGGTTATCAATTTAACGGTGATGTCAGGGAATACGCACCTGAGGTTGTTGCTAATGAGGTGGCACCCTTAGTTTCGCCTGACAATGTGGTGGCCTCAGATCTTGCGTCAACGGTATTGAAAAAGCGTAATGCACGTTATTTGGTGTCGTTTAGTTTGAGTGCATTGGTAGGATACCTGCTTATGTTTAATTTACGCTCGCCTTGGGTTGAAGCTGACTATACGGAAACGCGTTATTTGGGGTGTACGGTTAAAACGGATAAGCCGATTACACTGGCTAATGTCCGAGCTTTCCAAACGGGTAATCAGGTGATCTTGGTTGATCAGGATGGCACGTCGGTCAGTTACCTGCCAGAGGAAGTGGAGGTGGTGTGTGAGTAAGACCATGGCGATCACCAGTGTCATAGCTGGCTTAGCAATTGGTGGTATGGCGGCTTACGTCAACTCTCCGACCATGCACCAAAACTTCGAAAGTCACACGAAAATTGTTGTCCCCAAAATCGAAGGCAGTGAGTTAGTTAATATGCGCGCTTCAATGAACTTGAAGCGCTCTGGTCAGTATGAATTGTATTTTTTAACCGGCAATCTGGTTGGATTTAATACCGCAGGCAACTACCATTTTGATTCTTATGGGTTATCACTCATGCCGACCTCTGCTGAGCAAGTTGTCCCAGATGGTAAAAAGTTAAACCTGATGGAAACGATGTTTAGTCAACGGGGAATGCACTCAATGGAAGATTTGAAAGTCATTCGTATCGGTAAAGCACAAACGATCTTGGTTGCACCAAGGTACTCCTACCTGTTTATTTTTGCAGAGCCCTAGTGTTCAAAAATAGTGCAAAAGCCAGCATTTAGATGCTGGCTTTTTTGTGTATTTCTTCTTTTAAAACATGGGTTTGAGGTTTTTTAATAATGGTTAATGATTAAAGATTGCTCACCTGACAAAGCCCTAACTTAGTAAGGAAAATCTTAGGTATAACAAGCGGCAAGTTTCATCAATTAGAGACAAGTCATGAAAAATGCTAAGGCTTTACCGTTGTCTGTTTTATGCACTGCGAGCTCGGTTTACGCCGTTAACGTGATTGCACAAGACCAAGTTCCTGCTATTCCGGTCACCATCGAAGTGGTCACCGAGCAATCAAGCGCGGTTTCACTGAATGAAGTGGGCAAAATTAAAGCAACCGATTCTGCTGCGTTGACGTTCAGTGCAGGTGAAAAACTTAAGTCGTTAAAATTCAGCGATGGTGACGTGGTTAAGGAAGGCGAGCTCATCGCTCAACTTGATGATGACCAAGCTAAAGCTGAACTCGATAAAGCAGAAAGCTCGCTGGCCTTGGCTGAGTCTAAGCTAGACCGTGTGTTGGCATTGCTAAAGAAACAACCTGACTCCATGTCTGCTCAGGATGTCGAAGAACTGAAGCAACAAGCAAATCTGGCGCGTGCAGACTTCCGTCAAAAGAAAACGGATATGCAGAACTATCAGTTGGTTGCTCCATTTGATGGTCAGCTGACCAATTTTACCCACTCTGTTGGTAGTCGAGTGGAAGCAGCAACGGCTTTGGTAAGCTTGATCAAGCTTGATCCGGTGGAAGTGCATTACTCAATCAGCCAGTCAGAAGTCGGTAAAGCGAAGCTGGGTCAGCACGTGTCTTTAACGGTCGATGCATACCAAGACCAGACGTTCACTGGCAAGGTAAACTATATCGCACCACTTGTTGATGAAAGCTCTGGCCGTGTAGAAATTCACGCGCATTTTGATAACCCTGAAAATGCGTTAGTGCCAGGCATGTTCGCCAAGGTTTCTCAAACGATTGGTGAGGCAAAACCACACCTCGTCGTTTCTCAGACATCGGTTGGCGCTGACGGAGACCAGCGTTTCGTTTGGGTCGTTGAAGACAACAAAGCGATCAAGCGTCCAGTCGAGCTTGGTGAAAATACCAATAGTGGTTATGTGACAATTGAATCTGGCCTCAAACTAGGCGAAACCGTGGTTGTAACAGGCCGACAAAATCTCAATCACGAGGCGCCTGTCTCTGTTCAAAATACTACATCGCCAGTGACTTTGCCGTCACGCACTTTACCTGCTCAGCCAGCCATAGAAGCGGAGGCTGAGAAACCTGCCGCTGAACTTCCGACCGAAGTAGAAAAAGTACAAAAAAAGGTCGCTGAGCCGGCAAACGAAAAGCCTGCGGAGGTGACGAATGAAGCTGCCTGAGATATGCATTAAGCATCCAGTACTCGCATCAGTATTGAGCATTGCGATTGTTTTATTAGGCCTAGTTTCGTATCAAAAACTTGCGATTCAATATTTTCCTGAACGCCAGACGGCAACGGCAACGGTCAGTGCATCAATTACCGGGGCGAGCGCAGAGTTTATGTCACAAAACGTCGCGCAGGAGCTGATCACGGCGGTTACTGGTCTGGATAAGATCAAGACGATGACAACCGATTGTCAGGAAGGCAGCTGTTCTCTCAAGATCCAATTTGAGGATGGGGTCAGTGAGGTGGAGTATGCAAGCCTGATGAACAATCTGCGCAGTAAGGTGGATGGTATTTCTGACTTCCCCCAGCGATGACAGACAAACCGACAGTAACGGATGACTCTTCTGACACGGCAATGCCAAGTAACATTATCACATTCGTTAACCGTGGTGAGATGGAGAAGCAGGAGCTGTATGACTTCATCAGTCAGCAGATTGCCCCCCAGTTCAAAAACGTACTGGGTGTTGGTGGTGTGTGGGGACCTTACGGTGGCGCTAACCGAGCGATTCGTGTTTGGTTGCAACCTGAACGCATGGCCGCTCTGAACGTCAGTGCTTCTGACGTTGTGGGTACATTGAGCACTTACAATGCGACGTTTACTGCAGGGACGATCAAGGGTGAAGTCCGTGACTTCTCAATCAACCCTGTTAATCAGGTTACGTCTATTGAAGATGTGCGTGACCTCGTTATTCGTGTCGATAATGGCAATATTGTTCGTGTTAACGATGTGGCCGACGTTCAAATGGGTGAGGAGAGCCTTGAGCCAAGCATGCTTCATGTCGATGGTGATATGGCGATGTCTCTGCAGGTGTTACCACTTAAATCTGAAAACCCAGTGACGGTTGCGAACCGCGTAAAAGCGGCCATGGCAACGATGGAAGTACCGGACAATGTTGAGATGAAGATGGTCTACAATCAGGCTGACTTTATCGAAGAAGCGATTGACCAAGGTTTTATGACTTTGCTTGAAGCGATTGTGCTCGTATCGGCGATTGTTGTTTTGTTCTTAGGTTCACTGCGCGTTGCAGCGATTCCTCTTATAACCATTCCTGTCTGTGTGATCGGTGTATTTGGTGTGATGGCAATGTTGGGCTTTAGCATCAACGTGCTGACCATCTTAGCTATTATTCTTGCCATTGGCCTAGTGGTAGATGACGCTATCGTTGTGGTTGAAAACTGTTACCGACATATTGAGGAAGGTCTTTCACCATTTGCAGCCGCACTTCAGAGCTGTAAAGAAATTGTTTTTCCAGTCATCGCGATGACCTTAACGTTGGCCGTGGTGTACTTACCGATTGGTTTGATGTCAGGTCTGACGGCGGATCTGTTTCGACAGTTTGCCTTTACGCTAGCGGCATCAGTCATCATCTCAGGATTCGTAGCATTAACTCTATCTCCGATGATGAGTGCCTATATGTTGAAATCGGTGACAACGTCACCAAAATGGTTCCAGTGGGTCGAAACCAAACTGAACGCCATGACCGACAAGTATATGGTGTACCTGAATGCATGGTTTAAGCGTCCACGTCAGGTTTTAGCGGGTACTGCAATCCTGACTGTTTTGTCTGTTGTTGCTGTATGGTTTATGCCAAAAGTTCTTCTGCCTACTGAAGATACTGGCTTCATTGAAGTGACGTCTCATGGCCCTGCGGGGGCAGGTCGTCTCTACGACCTGGATAATGCAGACCAAATCAACGCAGTGTTTGCTGGCAATAACCAAATTGAAGCGAATCTGGCTTATATTGAAAGTGCTCCAACTAACCATGTGCTGCTGAAACCTTGGCAAGAGCGGAGTAAGAGCGCAGATGACATCATCAATGAGATGATTGCGAAAGCGAAACAAACCGTTTCGGCCTATACGACATCGTTCTCTGTTCGTTCTGCGGATAACCTTGATGTGGCAAATAACTTGATTCTTCAGTTGACGACGGTGAACCGCGATCTAGAGGAGTTATCTGATACCGCTGCAAAAGTGGCGGAGCTACTTGAGGATTACCCTGGACTGTCGAACGTAGATAACTCGACGCACCGCGACCAGTTACGATTTGATATGTCGATTGACCGTAATGCGATTGTGTTGTCTGGCGTAGACTATGGCAACGTCACCAATGCCATCTCTACTTTTTTTAGGCTCTGTGAAAGCGGCCGATCTGCAAGCCGATGATGGATTTACTTACCCAATTCAGGTTCAGGTAAACCGCCAAGCGTTAGGTGACTTTAAAGTTTTAGATAAGCTGTATGTGAGCTCTGAATCTGGTCAAAGGTTGCCACTGTCTCAGTTCGTATCGATTAAGCCTGTGACGGCAGAATCAAACATCAAAACCTACGCAGGTAAAGACGCCGCAGAGATCACCGCAGACTTGGCTCCGGGTTACAGCGCCGATGATGTTCAAGCGTTTCTTGATAAGAAGGTTCCTGAGCTGCTGAAATCGGGGCAAAGCTATGAGTACGATGGCGTGATTAAAGAGCTTAACGAGTCATCAGCGGGTATGCAGATGCTGTTTGGTCTGGCGCTGATCTTTATCTTCCTGATCCTTGCTGCTCAGTTTGAGAGTTTTGTAGACCCATTGGTGATTCTCATCACCGTTCCTCTGTGTCTGGTGGGGGCGATACTGACGTTAAGTGTCTTTGGTCAAAGCCTGAACCTGTACTCTAAGATTGGTTTGCTGACTTTGGTTGGTTTGGTGACCAAGCACGGCATCTTGATGGTGGAATTTGCCAACCTTAAGCGTAAGGAAGGTGTGGAAGTGATGGAAGCGGCGTTAATGAGTGCGCGCTCTCGTCTACGTCCTATCCTGATGACGTCTCTGACGATGATCATCGGTTCACTTCCTCTTGCTCTGGCAGAAGGTCCGGGTTCGCTAGGTCGAGTAAACATTGGTCTGGTTCTGGTCGGCGGTTTGACGTTTGGTACTTTCTTCTCGCTGTTCTTTGTTCCAATGGCTTATGTTGCGGTAGCAAAGCTTCGCGAAAAAGCGTATTGCGTAAGCAGCTCGTTGAGGGTTAAAGCATGTTACTGATTAATGAAAGCCATATTCTCGATGTTGAGCAAGGTTATATTCACAGTCAGGGGAGTAATGTTCGTCATCCGATAGGAATCAATGAGATAGCGCTACTGAACTATATGATCGAGCGAGAGGGTGAGACGCTGACTAAACACGAATTGATGCATGAAGTGTGGCTAAAGCGGGGCATCGTAGTCGAGAGCAGCAGTTTGTTACACTGCATCTCCAATTGTCGTCGAGCACTGGAAGATCGTGCTGGTGACATCATCCGCACGGTACGTGGTATCGGTTATGAATTTGTCGGAAGGGTAGAGACGTACCAGCCCGAAAGTGACCTTGAGCAAGTGGAAGAGGTCTTCGCTGAAAGGATGGAAACCTCCACCGATCAACAACTCGAAGGCGCGCTGCACAGTCGTATGGCGAAGTACCGCTCCCTGCTTATTGCAACTGGATGGTTTGTTTTTGGCGCAGTCGCCAGCTACTCAATCATCGAAAATTCGAGCTCACCATTGGCTTATGCCTCTTTTGAGCAGCAAGCGTTTGCCTCTTGTTGGTTTGCCCCGGAAAACAACGCAGCGAAAGTGCATTACCCAAATTCGACGTTATACGACTTTGGCGAGTTGACGTTGCTCGTGGACGAAAAAGGTCGATCTCTGAGTTTTAAATCAGACAGTGGAGTGCTCAGTTGTGAATAAATTATTGACCATTACTCCGCTTATCGCGGGCGTTGCCTTTGGGGCGGCGGTTTCGTATGGCGATGACAACCAAGTGAACCGCCATATGATCAGCCATACGGTAGTGCATGTGTCCTCTACCAATCCGGACGATGATTTTGCCGTTACGCTACCAATGAGAATTGAACTGACCCTGAAAGAGAACAGCAGCTACGACGTTTACGCGGTATTACCGCAAAGTCGAGTTGGCTATACGGGTTCAGGGCTTTACGAGCTTGACAGTGATGGTGTGTTTTTTGCTATGCAAGAACATCAACCGCTAGATATAGAACCGTTACGTAAGGGCATTATCGAGCAACTGTTCGTCAGACCTGGTTCCTTTGACGGTCACATGAAAGTGGCCAAATTGGGGGAAAACAATGCGGCGCTTGTGGGGCATAAAGTCATATTGCATATGACTTACTAAATCGGCGTTAATCGCAGACAAAAACGGCAACTTGTTAAGTTGCCGTTTTTTTTAACTTGAAGAAGTGCTGGTGGAGAACCGATAAACGATGATACCGGGTTTGCTTTTTAGATATTCCAGCATTGGTGTGTCGACGACTTTGCCTTCAAGGGAAGAGGCATGGCGGAAGATAGGTCGATTACCATTCTCGACAAAGATCCCCGTGTGGGAAACATCAAGCCCGCGCTTATGGCTATAAATGCCAATCAGATCACCATTTCTAAGCTCTTTGATTAATGCCTCATCGATAAATTCACGTGGAATGAAACTGATGTTCTTGTCTTTGATTGGTACTGAAGGTACCCAGCGTTCACCGTCTGAGGTTCTTTGGTTGATCTGCTTCACTGTTGTGACCGCTCTAGAATCAAGGTCGAGCGTCACATCTTGGACATTAAATGGACTATTATCCAACCAATCAGAAAAGAAATGACGGCGCATGAGAAAGTCTACGTTACCGTATAAGTAGCGTGCGAGCTTAAGGTTTTTATCGAATTGGCCGAAGGAGTCGGAAAAGGCGAGGGAAGTGACGTAGTCGAGCAGAGTAAAGCAATCGACGTGGTTTAAGTCTTTGATCAGCACCTCTTTCTCTGAATTAATAGAGGTCAACGTATTGTCTTTATAGTCAACACCAATAAAGATACCAGAGGTATGCACAATGCGATCGGCGATACTGAGTTGGTTGTCGTGCTGAATGGTTGTCAGGATCTCCTGTGCATCTACCCGTTTGTTCTGCTCCAAGCGCAGGTAACTGGTGATAAGGCTGCCGCTAGCAATAATGGTGGCAGTCAATGACAACACTACGAGGGCTTTTTTCATACAATCATCCTTGTGTAGCCTCTTGCTGTTTTGGTGAGTTTTGACGTCGTTTCCTAACTCAAATCTATCTGATTGCATAGCTTATTAATAAATAAAATAACCTTAAAAATCGTAATTAAGGCTCATGGTTGAGTAGATTTCATCATTGGATTGATCCTCAGCAACGGTAGTGTTGTAGATGTATTCCATATCAAAGACCAAGGATAGACTGCCCATTAGCGTGTTTTTTTACGTACGCTTTAGTGCTGTAATGAGTATTCTCTTCACCATGCGCTAGGTCTACAACGGCACCGATGGAAAACGTTTCTGAAAAGGCGATCGAACCATCCAAGGTTGAGGTGGCGATCACTTCGTAGTTACGCAGAGAGGGAAATTCACTATCCGTTGGTTGACGTTGAGAGATTCGGTAACCCGGACCCAGTGAGACTGACAGTTTAGTTCTATCGGTATTGCGCAAATAGAAACCGAGGCCACTCATCAGGACCCACTGCTTGCGATAGGTGCCGTATAGGTCGTTCTCAAAACGAGTGGCTGCTCTTAAGAAGCTGGTTTGAGTATAGTCATAGGTTGATCCCGCATTAATGGTGTAGCGGTTGGCTCCGTCTTCAGCGTTATCGGCCTCCGTATAGTAGCTTTCAAAACTACCTTTGTGTTCCCATTGGTCTTTGCTATAGCCTAAAATCAATGCGGTATTATAAGACAGCGATGAACTGGTGTTTTCGGTATAGATAAACCCCAGTTTTGTTTGAGCTGAAAAAGGATCTTGAGGAAGGGGCTGTTCTTCCTCTGCGTGTGCTTCAGTCGTAGCCAGAGCAACAGCCAAAGCAATCATTGATTTTGTTTTCATTTGAATAAAGCGGATTTGGTACAATGTTTGCTCATTATGTTTGCATGCCCGCAAATGTTAACTGAATCATCATAAATCATGATTGGTTTAGTTTTCATGTTGTCAAATTCGGTCAAAGGAAGCGCTGATCTGCTTGACGATATGGTGACTGAGCCAAGACGATGGAATGAGGCTGTTGGGCGGCAATAGTCAACAGTAAAGCAGGCAAAAATGTCTGCTTTTGAGGTGTGTTGTGGGGAGGTGGTTTAGTGGGTGGTTTTCATTGATAAGATAGCCTTTAAACCACCCATAGAGCTGCGGTCTAAGGTTAACTTGCCACGATAACTGTGGGCCATTTCACTGACAATGTTCAAACCTAACCCTGTGCCCGGAGTGGTCTCATCTAAGCGTACGCCGCGTTTAAGTACTTGCTTGAGTTTCTCTTCGGGGATACCTTGCCCGTCATCTTCAATGATGATATCGATGGCTTCGGCGTCTTCGCTATTTTGAGTCGCGTGAACGCGAATGATGCTGTCAGACCATTTATAAGCATTTTCTAGAATATTGCCGACCATTTCGTCAAGATCAGTCTGTTCGACCGCGGTAACCAATTCAGAATCGAGTTCATTGATCAGTGTGATATCACGCTCAGCGTAGACTTTATCAAAAGCCATTGAGATCGCATCGACACGTTCAGATGGATAGGATTTCACAGAAAGAATGTTTTTAGCGCCAGCCATTCGGGCGCGGCCCAAGTGGTAATCTATCTGGCTTTGAATCTGATCGAGCGAAGGTTGAAGTTGTTGCTTGGTGTGTTGGTCTTGGTTGGCGACTTCATTCTTTAGCACTGAAAGCGGGGTTTTCAGTGCATGAGAAAGGTTCCCCGCATGGTGGCGAGCACGCTCTAATAATTCCTGATAATGGAAAACAAGAGCATTCAAATCGGACACGACGGGCGCGACTTCACGTGGATAGTCTTCTTCGAGTTGGGTCTTGTTGCCGGAGCGGAGCTGAGAGAGCTCTCTGTGCATCTTGGTTAATGGGCTCAGAGACCACTGTACCTGAATGACAATAAGTGTCAGGACCCCAAGGTAAAGCAGAGCGAGTATGACCCAAAGCTGCCCCATCAAGTTGCGGACCGTGTCCTCTATGGGTTGTTCGTCAATGCCGATGGTGACTTCGATAGGGCCATCGTAATCAGGGTAATACAGTGTTGATTCGATATGGATGAGCTTTTCCTCTCGGGCGCCTAGCACATTATGATCACCTTTTTCGGTCAGCACCTTGTCCCACAGAGAACGAGAGCGCAATAAATCTTTATCTGTTTTGGCGGACCAGTAGAGGCCACTATAGGGGCGATTGAATCTTGGATCAGAGAGGGGAGTCCCTATGGTGATATTGCCTTTTTCATCTGCTTCGATTGTCGCGGCAATTTCGTCCATGTAGGTGGCTAGCTGAGCCTTGGCTTCATCTTCCATGTAGACATACACCTGAGAAGGTACCATTACGCCAGCGGCGATGATCATCGCGGTCAGCCAGACAACCGCCGCTAGAACGAGGCGGCTCCTAAGGCTAAGCTTTTTAAGTAAATGCGCTTTTTTATTCGGCATTGAGCTGGTATCCCAGTCCTCGGACGGTTTTGAACACCTTCGGTGCGATCTTTTTGCGTATCCGGCCGATAAATACTTCTATGGTATTGGAATCGCGATCGAAATCTTGCTTGTAGATGTGTTCTACTAACTCGGTCCGCGAGATCACCTTTTCTGGGTTATGCATAAAGTAAGCAACCACTTTATATTCGAGTGCTGTTAGGTCAATCGCCTGGCCTTGCCACATGACTTTAGACGAGCGAGTGTCTAAGCTCAGGTTGCCTACTTGCATGACAGGAGAGGCGTTACCGGACGCGCGGCGAAGTTGAGCACGAATTCGAGCGATCAGTTCAACCATTTCGAACGGTTTAGTCTGATAGTCGTCTGCACCTGCATTGAGGCCTTCAACGCGCTGAGTAAGTGTGTCTCGCGCACTGAGAATAATGACGGGGGTATTGATGTTCTCATCTCGAATACCTTTGAGCACGGTCAGACCGTCAAGTTTTGGCAGGCCAAGGTCGAGCACAATGGCGTCCCAGTCCTCGGAGGTCGCACGATAAAGTGCGTCAATGCCATCTATAGACAGCTCGGGCACCCAACCATTCTGTTCAAGTGCTTGTACAATTTGTTCCCCAAGACGAGGTTCATCTTCCACTACAAGTATTTTCATGACGTTCTTCTACTATTTTTTCAGGGCTTGCTTGAAATTGCGACCTTTGATGAGCATCATTTCCAGCGTTTTCGCGTTGTATTCAACTTTGATGATGTTGTTGTTGTAATTTAACTTTAGTTCGTAAATCCAGATATCATCGTCTTCTTCAAGCTCGACTTTGATAATGCGTCCATGAAGGTCTTGTTCTACCGCCGCGTATAGTTCGGAAAAGGGGCGAATATAGCCTTTACGAACCGCGTCGTAGACTTCGTCCTGATCTTCTTCAAATTCAATTTCTGTCCCCGCTTTATGGACATCCTGTACCAGAGCATGGCCATCTCTATCATCATGTCTGTCAGCGTAGGTAGGGTAAGCCAGCACCATAGCGAAAGTGACAACAAGGGAGCAAATTAACTGCTTATGAAACATAGCGTTACCTTCTCAGAAATTCTATGACTCAGTATAATGGATGTTTTCTGAATACAAAGTGAATATTAAGACTTAGCTGTTAGGGCTTAATTGGTCAGCTCATCTTCGAAGATTTTGTCACGCATTTTCCAGAATCGCCCAGCTTTGCGTGCGATCACGAACTGCGGCGGCCTGAAACGATGTTGATTATTGACCACTTTGGTGGGAGAGGCATCGTCAAATGGACGATGTTTATCAGCAAGATGCGGGCGAACAAACATATCCTTGAATGTCTGTTTCTGTTTCTTCGTCGTTAAAGACCAGAATTCATGCACTTGAGCTTGGTTTTCTCCCACATAGGAAACCTTAAGGCTGCTTTTGCCTTTGTCATCCTTGTGAACGCTCAAATCCATCGACAAGCACTCGAATACTAAGGCGTCTTTTAAATTTAATGCCTCTTTAAGCTTCTTGTCTGGGTCGACTAAGGTGGCGTCGCATTCGTGACAAATTCGTGCTGCGATATCATTGTCCGCACCGCACTCCCCGCAATATTTTGCGCGAAAACGATAATTGCAGTGCTCGCGTTCCCCCGTTTCTTCGTCTTCGAAAAAGCCCTGACATTTTCGGCCATAGTGCTCAATCAGAAAGCCATTACTATCGAGTTTCCCCCAAAAGTTGTTGTTGAAACCACAAGCCGGGCAGGGGATGGTGATGATTTCGCTGTTCGAGTCTGGTTTTGCATCTCCCACTTCCGGCTGATAGAGATCGTAGCTATTGCCGGCATAGTCCAAAACTAAGCACTCTTCTTTGCCCGGCGAAAGACGTAGCCCTCGTCCAACAATCTGCTGATATAAGCTGATGGATTCAGTTGGGCGCAGAATGGCGATCAGGTCGACATGAGGGGCATCAAATCCCGTGGTCAACACAGATACATTCACCAAGTACTTAATTTTACGATCTTTAAAATCTTGGATGATGGTGTCGCGCTCTGGTGTTGGGGTGTCGCCAATCACAAGAGCTGTTTGGCCTTTGGGAAGCAAACCATAGATTTCTTGAGCATGTCGCACCGTTGCTGCAAAAACCATGATGCCTTGTTTGTCTTTAGCTAGGTGAATGATTTGCTCGACAATTTGAGGTGTCGCACGCTTGGCTTTGTCGATCACCATGTCCAGTTCCGCTTCTTTGTAGCGGCCTGTGGTGGCGGGTTTGAGCTGTGAGAAGTCGTAGCTCAGTACAGGAGCGTCCATCATGCGAGCAGGGGTGAGAAACTTTTCATCAAGCAAATAGCGAATAGGCAACTCGAAAATGCAGTCTCGAAAGAACCTTGGCTCCTCTGTTCTGACTAGGCCGCGCGTGTGATATTGATAAATCCAACCCATGCCAAGACGATAAGGCGTGGCAGTTAAACCGAGCACCTTGATGCCCGGGTTTAGCTCACGAAGGTGAGAAATGACCTTCTGATAACTCGTATTCTTGTTATCCGGAACGCGATGGCATTCGTCAATGACCAGCAGTGAGAATTGGTTCTTGAAGTCATCGAGATTTCTCACGACGGACTGTACGGACGCAAACACCACTTGTTGGTCGGTCTCTTTGCGGCCTAAACCGGCAGAATAGATTGACCCTTTGAGGTCGTACCCTTCGTATTTCGCGTGGTTTTGCTCCACCAGCTCTTTAACATGTGCCATGACTAATACCCGACCTTTAGCCAGTCTGGCGAGTTCAGCAATCACCAGGCTTTTTCCTGCTCCTGTTGGTAACACGAGAACGGCGGGGCTGGAGTGTTTACGGAAATAGTGGATCACGGCTTTCACCGAGTCGGCTTGATAAGGTCTGAGTGTATACATAAATCGTGTGAAATAGCTCAACTATTTAGTCTAGTGGCTTTATAATACCCCACCTGATTGAGATGAGGTATTCATGCGTTTAGATAAATACTTGTGTGATGCACTGGGTGCGACACGTAAAGAAGCAACAAAAATCATTAAAAGTGGTGACGTCACCGTTAACGATACTGTACAGAAAAGTGGTGCCGTGAAAGTGACCGACGACTGTATTGTCGAGTGGCAAGGGCGTGAGATCCAAAAGCCGGGACCTCGCTATATCATGTTGTTCAAACCCGATGGTTTTGTCTGTTCGCATGAAGATGGATTTAATCAAACGGCCTTTATGTTGCTCGATGAGGTGAAGATGGAAGACCTTCATTTCGCAGGGCGTTTAGATGTCGATACAACGGGTTTGGTGTTGATTACCGACGATGGTCAGTGGTCGCACCGTATTACGTCGCCAAAACATAAATGCGAGAAAACCTACCGGGTTTGGTTGGCTGACCCGATTGGGGCCGATTACGTAACACGATTTGAGCAGGGTATTGAACTTCGAAATGAAAAGGCGGCGACGTTGCCAGCGAAGTTAGACATTGTTGATGAAGAAGAAAAAGAAGTTCTGCTGACCATAACGGAAGGTAAGTACCATCAGGTAAAGCGTATGTTTGCCGCATTGGGTAATAAAGTAGAGCATCTCCACCGCGAGTGTATTGGTAGTATCGTTCTTGATGACGAGTTGGAGCCCGGTGAGTATCGTTATCTGACGCAACAAGAAATTGATTCAGTTTGGAACTAATCATCTAAATTGGAAATAGTTTAGTTCCAATTAGGAACTAGTCTTTTAGTTAGTTATCGCTCAGTATAGATCGGCTACAAGGCTCGTGGATGCGAGTCTTTCTTTTCTGTTTGGTTGTAGCACGGAAGCTGCATATCTAACGCAATTGAGTAGGAGATTTATGTCTGATACTGCATTAGAGCAAACCAAAGCACCCCAAATCACTTTTCTTCTTTTTCTTGTTCTGGGTGCCATCGGCGCATTAACGCCACTCGCTATTGATATGTACTTGCCCGCGATGCCGACCATCGCCCGTGACCTTGGTGTTGCGGATGGGGCAGTGCAAATTACTCTCACTATGTACACCGCCGGCTTTGCCATCGGTCAGTTGATTCACGGACCTCTTGCCGACAGTTATGGCCGTAGGCCAATTTTGATTCTCGGTGTGTTTTTCTTTGGTCTTGCTTCGGTTGTTAGTGCAACAACGACCGGAATTGAAGCATTGACTTTAGTCCGTACCGCACAAGGTTTTGCAGGTGCAGCGGCGGCTGTCATCATTCAAGCTGTTGTGCGTGACATGTTCGACCGCGAAGATTTCGCTCGTGCCATGTCATTTGTCACGTTAGTCATTACGATTGCGCCTTTGGTTGCCCCTATGATAGGCGGGCATATTGCAGTTTGGTTTGGCTGGCGTGCGATTTTCTGGATTTTGGCTGCGTTTTCTGTGGTCGTGATCGCTCTGGTTTTGTTGAAAATTCCAGAGACATTGAGCGAAGAGAACAAGCAACCCCTTCGCTTTGGGACGACGATGCGTAACTATTTCCGTTTATGCAAGAATCCGGTCGCTATGGGCTTGATTCTATCTGGTTCGTTCTCTTTTGCTGGCATGTTCGCGTTTCTGACCGCAGGTTCATTCGTTTATATTGATATATATGGTGTGCAGCCGGACCACTTTGGTTATCTGTTTGCGTTGAATATTGTCGCGATGATCATTATGACTACCATCAATGGTCGTCTGGTGAAGAAGGTCGGCTCTCATTCCATGCTCAGATTCGGCTTGTTGGTCCAACTTGTTGCTGGGTTAGGCCTATTTGCGGGCTGGGTACTTGACCTAGGGCTGTGGGGCACTGTACCTTTCGTGGTCCTTTTCATTGGTACGTTGTCGACCATAGGTAGTAACACCATGGGCTTATTGCTGAGTGGCTATCCAGCGATGGCGGGCACGGCTTCTTCACTTGCAGGAACACTACGTTTTGGCACGGGGTCTGTGATAGGTTTTGTCGTGGCAATATTGCCTGATGGGGCTACTTGGCCAATGATTACTGTTATGACGGCGTGTTCAATTCTGTCCGCCGCATTTTACTGGATATTTGGAAGAAAGGCGTAATGTCTCAGTACACTGCTGAAATACAAAACTTGGTCAACTCCGCTTTGGAAGAGTTGGCCGCAGATCATAAATCAGGTAAGGCTGCGGATGCACCGGTAGCAAACAATCATTATCTGGTGCGTTGGGTGACTCGTGCTTTGAAATCACAGCGTTTTCATCGCTGTGTCGTTGACGACCTCACTCGTTGGCAAAAAGCGGGGCGCTCGAAAGGCAATCAGGCAGGATTAATGCCTACATTTCAGCGTATCTCTAAGTTTTACGCTGAGTTTTTCCCTCAAGGGGAAGCGGAGCGAGTGATTACAGACAGTGAAATCAACCAGTTTATCGACCAGATGGAAGAGAGTGGCTGGGAGATCTCGACCTCGGAGCCGCTTCTTAACTGCGGTAAAGTTCAGATATTTACTGAAGGCCCAAACTCGTTCGCGTTGTGCACGAATCAGTGCGATGACTGTTTCGACGGAGAAAGACTGATTAAGCCAATGAGTTGGTTTGTGCGTGGTAATCACGCACAATTTGTTGAAAAAGCATCGGCAGCAGGTTTCATGCTGCATAAGATCACCGACTACAAGTCAAACGTTAAGTACCACGGGGAGTATCTGGTTTATCCAGGCAACCAAGGAAATCACTTGGCTGAGATTCCAATTGGTTATCCAGCATAGCTCGCTGTGCATTTTGATTAGAAAAGAGCTTCCATTAGGGAAGCTCTTTTGCTTTTCGGACAATGGCTTTCACCATGCCTTTAAATATAAATAAATGCGCAGGTATCATGGCGAACCAGTAAAGTAAACCTCTTAAACCTTGCGGATGCCACCATGCTCTAACAATCAGTCTGCGTTTGCTGCCTAAGTCTTCCAATGAAAATTCCAAGCGCCCTAGGCCTGGCCCTTTCATGCCAAACAGCAGGGACAGAAAGTGTTCTCTTTCACAGCGAATCACTTTCCAAGAGTCAATATAGTCGCCCACTTGTAACTCTGGCCCAGGTGGAGAGCGCCGGACAGGTCGTCCTCCGCCAAAAAACAGATCGAGCCACTCCCTTATACGCCACATCAGGTTGGCAAAAAAAGTAACCCTCTTTTCTGCTACCAATTTGCTTGATTACTTCCCATAGTTGTTCTGAGCTTAAATCCGTTTCTATACTGGCCCCCGTCTGTTTTGGGTAGTAGCCATAGCCAGCTTGCCAGCGCTTAAGAGCCGCTGGGTCGAAGCCCCAGACTTCGCTGCGAACAAAATGACCTTCTTCGTCGATGCTTTTTCTGACCATTTGCTCGTAACTGACCAGTGCTTGAGGGTAGCGTTGATGGATCTCTTCGGAGTTGGCAATAAAATCGTGTTCTAAGCCTGACAACAGCGCCGCCCCTATACTGGAAGGAACGGAAGTGATGATGCCTAGCCAGCGCGATGCGAGCTGAGGAGTGAGAAAAGATGTGGACCACAACTTGATAGGTTTTTGAATTACGGCGCTGATGGTTTCGAATTGGTCACGATAACTCAGTGTATCTGGTCCTCCAACTTCGTAAAGTGCGTGACAGGTTGGGGATTCCTCGATAAGCGACAACAAGTAATGATTGAGGTTTTCCAATGCAATAGGGTTGGCTTTCGAGTCGACCCATTTCGGAGTGATCAAGAGGGGCATGTTGTAGACAAAGTCTCTCATGATCTCAAACGCCGCAGAACCAGGGCCTATAATGACACCCGCTCGAAGTTCGGTGACGGGTATACCTGCTTTACGAATAATATCGCCGGTCATTCGACGTGCTTTCAGGTGTTCCGAATTGCCAGTCTGGGGTTGAATTGCACTGAGATAGATCACGTGTTTAACATGACTGTTCTTCAAGGCGGAAGAGAAGTGCTCAGCAAGAGATATTTCATATTCAAGAAAGTCATGCCCATGAGCCATCCCATGAACTAAAAAGTAGATGACCTCATATTCTGGTACAACGCGCAGTGTTTCCTCTTGGTCTGCTAAGTCAAGATAAATCAATTCTAGATTTGGGTGGGCAGTGACCCGTGCTTTCAAATACTCTATCTGACGAGCGGCTGCCGTCACATGATAGCCTTTGCGACACAGTTGAAGCAGTAACTGCGATCCCACATAGCCGGATGCGCCGAGCACTAGTACTTTTTTTCATCTCGACCCCTTATTAATAGTATGGTTTATGTGCAAAGCTGATCATATAATAAACATTATGTTTTTTCCTTTTCTATCATGATGTTGTCGTTCGAGGTGAGTAATTGAGCACGGTCTCACAGATTCTATTCCATACCCGTGGCGAGTTTTTGCGACGGATGATTGCCATTGCACTGCCTATTACGCTGCAAAGTATCATGTTCTCTAGCCGCAGTTTAGTGGACGTTCTCATGTTAGGGCAACTCGGTGAGGCAGAGATCGCAGCCGTCGGTGTTGCCGCAAGAGCGACCTTTGTCACCACGATTATGTTAGTGGGAGTGACAACAGGCGGCGCTTTATTAACGGCTCAATATTGGGGGGCGGCCGATCGTCAAGGGGTCAAGGAAAGTACGGCTCTAACTTGGCTGGTAGCAATGATTTTTGCGGTGTTTACCGTCATGCTATTTGTTTTGTTTCCGAGTGAAATCATGTCTCTGGCCACTGACTCTCAGGAAGTGAACCAGTTGGGCAGCCAGTACTTGGTGATCACCGCTGTCACCATGTTTGCGGTTGCCTGCGTAGCCAGTATGTCCGTTGGTCTTCGCTCAATGCACAAACCTGGCATTAGTACCTTTTTTAGTGGTATCGGGATCGTATCCAATATTCTCCTCAATTGGGTGTTCATTTTCGGCAAGCTGGGAGTTCCAGCTATGGGCATTAAAGGTGCAGCAATCGCTACAGTGTTAAGCGGAGCGATTGAAGTGGCGACGTTGTTTGGCTATATCTACGCCAAAAAGCATCTGCTGGCTTTCGGGGTAAATGATCTTAAAGCGGTCATTCAATGGCAAAGGGTAGTGAGATTTCTGACACTTTCTTTACCTACCACATTTAACTTTCTCGCTTGGGCTGGTGGGTTGTTCGCCTACCACGCGATCATGGGGCAGTCTGGTGTTCAAGGGCTTGCTGCATTGTCTGTGCTATCACCAGTAGAGTCGATTGCGCTGGCACTGTTAATTGGGATGTCCAATGCAGCAGCGGTATTGGTGGGGAATCAGATCGGTGCCAAGAACTATGAGGCGGTCTATTTTCAGGCGATTGGAATGACTATACTCAGTTTGATTGTGGGGGTCGTTGTTGCGTTGCTCTTGTACTTATGTCAAGGGTTAGTGCTTGACACCTTTAGTGCATTAACTGAGGAGACTCGGGCCCTAGCAGAAAAGTTTATGGTTATTTTATGCTTCGGTATTGTTTTACGCTCAATTCCTATGATGGTGATTGTTGGTGTCCTTAGAGCAGGTGGCGACGTGAAGTTTTGTCTATACCAAGATTTGATTGCTCAGTGGCTGATTGGTATTCCACTCGCCGCCTTTGCCGCTATTGTTCTAGGGTGGCAGCCAGAATGGGTTTTCTTACTCTTCTTAACAGAAGAAGTGATCAAATGGGGAGGGTCTTTGTATAGAATGAAAACTCAACGTTGGATGAAAAATTTGATCGAAAATTAGACGTGAATCGTCCAGAAGATGTGTTTTGATGCATATCTTGTGATCCAGTATCCAAAATACTTCCTCCAAGCGTGGTTTTAGTGTAGATTCACAGTCCAATTTTGAACGATTGCGAGACTTTTAATGCTGCAACTAACAGACCTATGTAAAGGGTATGTGGATGGAGGTGAATTTCACCCTGTCTTGCAAGGTGCTGAGTTGGCATTAGAACAAGGCGAACAAGTGGCTCTGATGGGCGAAAGTGGCTCTGGAAAGAGTACTTTGCTGAATTTGATTGCGGGTCTAGATACCGTCGACTCCGGTGAAATTTGGTTTCCTAACTTCTCTATGCATGAGATCGCAGAAACTAAACGTACTGCTTATCGCCGCAATAATATTGGGCTTATCTTCCAACAGTTTAATTTATTGCCAACACTGAACGTTGCGGACAACATTCGCTTCTGTCGTCAGTTGAAGGGGCTGCCTGAAGATAAGGGATTGTGGCGTCAGATCCTTTCTGCATTGGACTTAATGCCGCTGCTAGGTCGTTATCCAGAAGAGGTGTCTGGTGGTCAGCAACAGAGAGCCGCCATTGCCCGAGCACTTTACATGGAACCGAAGATTTTACTGGCGGACGAACCGACTGGTAGCCTTGACGAACGTAACGCAGAAGCGGTTATGCGTCTTTTGACTTCCTTGACCCGCCAGTTGGATTGTACCTTGTTGCTGGTTACACACAGTGAGCGGGTTGCAGAGCATATGGAAGGCCGAGTTCGCCTTCAAGGAGGGCAACTTCATGTTATGGCCCGTAGTTAAAGCGCTGCTTGGCCACTACAGACGTTACCCTTTTCAAATCCTTCTTGTCTGGCTTGGTCTTACGTTAGGTGTCTCTCTTCTAGTTGGTGTCACTTCTATCAATGATCACGCCAGAAAAAGTTACGAAAACGGTGAAAAACTTTTCTCAAACCCCCTCCCTTACCGTATTCGTCCTAAACATGTAACCAACAAGATCCCTCAGGGTTTTTATGTCCAGCTTCGCCGTGATGGATTCAACCAGTGTGCACCATTTGAAAGCCTTCGAGTACGCATGGCGAATGGTACGGATCTCTCTTTAGTTGGTGTGGACACAGTGGCCATGCTCCAGTTCCGTCCGACAACGGTCCTAAAAGATTTCTCTGCGCTACAGCTAATGAACAGTCCGTATCCTATCTTGGTGAGTTCAGATCTTGCGGCCCACATGAAGTGGCAAGATAACGATTTCATCCATCTGAGCGATGGCAGTAAATTAGGCCCGATTATTGTTGATACACAAGATAGGTTAAACGGTACTCGAATCATTGCGGATATTTCTTTACTGCGCATGCTGGAAAGGAGCTCCGGTATCTCGGTTATTGCGTGTGGGGAGATGCCTGCTGAGAAGTTGGCCCGTTTAAAAGAGTATCTGCCGAATGGCATGAGTATGGTTCGCAACACGCGTGCAGAACTCGAGTCTCTGACGCAAGCTTTTCATATGAACCTTAGTGCGATGGGGATGCTGGCATTCTTGGTGGGTCTCTTTATTTTCTACCAAGCGATGTCTTTATCTCTAACTCAAAGGCAGCCTTTGGTGGGGGCAATGCGCCAGACAGGCGTCTCTGGGTGGCAGTTAGGCAAAGCCCTGTGTTTGGAGCTTTTGGTACTTATTTTGGTGAGTTGGGTTTGCGGTAATCTGCTTGGTATTTTGCTTGCTAACCAGCTTATTCCAGCGGTCTCCGCTAGTCTGGGCGATTTGTATGATGCCAATGTAGGTCTGTTGATCTCATGGAGTTGGAAGTCGAGTGTCTATAGCCTTTACATGACGATACTTGGTGCTTTCATTGCTTGTGCTTGGCCGTTGGTACGTTTGTTAAGAGCTCAGCCCATCCGATTAACTGCTCGTTTATCATTAGTTCGCTTCGCTGGTACCGAGTTTTTCATTCAGGCATTGATAGCGTGTGCGTTGTGTGTCGCCGCGATTGCGATTTACCAAGCACCTCAGACTCAGGAATCTGGTTTTGCAATCATAGGCTTAATGTTGTTAAGCGTTGCCTTGTTTACGCCTTACCTGATTTGGAAAGTTTTCGATGGTCTTTCTTATTCACTCAAATGGGTAAAGCTCCGTTGGTTCTTTGCTGATGCTGCTGCCAGTATGAGTTATCGTGGTGTGGCGACCATGGCTTTCATGTTGGCCATGGCGGCTAATATTGGTGTTGAAACCATGGTGGGCAGTTTCCGTGATACGACTGATAAGTGGCTGAGCCAACGTTTAGCTGCCGATCTATACATCTACCCCAATAATAGTGCTGCGGCTCGTATGAGTGGTTGGTTGGCCAAACAACCTGAAGTTAATTCTGTTTGGTGGCGCTGGGAAAAAGAAGTCAACTCGAATAAAGGGGTGCTTCAGGTGGTCAGCACTGGTGCTTCAGAAGGTGAGTTGAATGCGCTCACTGTCAAGCTAGGGATCCCTGACTACTGGTATCATCTTCATCATTCGAAAGGTGTGATGATCAGTGAGTCTATGGCGCTCAAACTTGGCATTCGCCCCGGCGATTACATAGATTTGTCTGGCAAGCTAGGGCAAAACTGGCAAGTGGTGGGGGTTTACTACGATTACGGTAACCCGTATAACCAAGTTTTGCTGTCACATCGAAACTGGTTGTATGCCTTTGCAGGAGGCGGTAGCGTCGCTTTAGGTGCTGTACTAAAAGATGGCGTTAATTCCGTTGGCCTCAAACGGCGCATGGAGTCTGTTTTCCGTTTGAGTTCGGAGCGTGTTTTCGACAACAGTCATATCCACAAACAAGCGATGCGAGTGTTTGATCGAACCTTCTCTATTGCCGACACCTTAGGTAACATTACATTGATTATCGCTGTATTCGGTATTTTCTTTGCGACGGTTGCCGGTGAGGTATCGCGTCAGCGTCATGTTTCTTTGCTGCGATGTCTAGGCATGTCAGGTAAAGAACTTGTTGTCATGGGTGGCTTGCAGCTGTTTGTCTTTGGTGCTGTATCGATATTGATTGCACTGCCACTCGGGCTCGCTTTGGCTAATTTAGTCGTGGATATCGTGATAAGACAATCTTTCGGCTGGACACTTGAACTACAAATAATTCCAGATGCGTATCTTAATACGTTTTTGATGGCGATGGGGTCGTTAATGATGGCAGGTGCACTACCGGTACTTCGTATGATTCGAAATACGCCCATGAAGTCACTCAGGGACGCATTGTAAATGAGAAAATCAGTCATTATTCGGTGTTTTTTGCTGCTTACAGCAGCAGGTGTGATTGCTTGGACGATGTGTTACCGATTCAACTTGACGTCTGAAGTCACCAGCAAAGACTTAGCGAATACGGTCATCCAGTCGGGTACAACACAAGTTTTTGAACCTGTTTTACCTAGTATTCCTGTTAAAGTTCCTCAAGACTTTCGCTTTCACAATGAGTACCAGCACGAATGGTGGCATTTTTTTTGCTAACGTCAGAGACGAGAATGGCAAGCTATACGGCATCCAATGGAGCTATTTTCGAGTTGCAATGGATGACAGAGAAGGTTTAGGTTGGCAAAGCCCTCAACTATACATCTCTCACGTGGTGGTCTCGAATAAAGATAAGATCTGGAAAGAACAGCGGCTCGCGAGGGGAGGGATCGGTCAGGCTGGTATGACGAATCGACCGTTTCGTATTTGGATGGATAACTGGCTTTGGCGCTCAATAGGGGATAGCCCCTTTCCTGGGCAGTTGAGCGCGACGACAGATAGCTTTGATGTTCAATTGAAAGCCTTTGCTTACGGGCCGTACGTCTTACCTGGTGACAAAGGGTACGTTGAAAAACATGATCTTATGCCTATTGCTTCGTATAACTTAACCACTCCGTTTGTTAAGGTCAAAGGCGCTCTCCGATTAGGTACACACAAGCTGATTCCAGTTGAGGGAGAGGCGTGGATGAGTAAGGAATGGGGTAGTGGCTTAATGGCAGAGGAGCAAAAAGGTTGGGATTGGTTTGTTGTTCATCTTGATCAGGAAACTAGCTTATCAATTAGTCGCTATCGCCATGCCCATCGTTCACCATACCTTTTTGGTGTCTTATCCCGTAAGAATGGCACAGTGGTCAACTTATCCGCCGAAGATATTACCATTGAACCCCATGACACCACGGTACTTAATAATGGAAAGCAACTACCTTTGCAGTGGGATATCAAGATTCCGGAGTATAAAATTGATTTGACTACCCAGGTACTTAACCAAGAACTTTGGTTACCTTTCATCATTCCTTACTGGGAAGGACCCGTTCAAACTACGGGCAGTCATGAGGCAAAAGGGTTTATGCAGTTGACAGGATACTAATTTAAAGTAAGCCATTTAGTGACTCTTAGCGCAGTTTTTCATTGTCTGAAAAGCTGCGTTTTTGTTTGTGTTGGTAATTTTTTGATTTTACCTATACTTTTACGTATGGAATAAACGTTGCGTTGAAGTGTTTATATCGAAAATTCCGAAGTTAAACATCCAAACAAGCGATTTTTCCTGAAGAATCGATATATATAAACTCAACTCTATTCTTTGTTAATCGTTTATTAACATAAAAAATAAAAGGACGATATCATGAGTGATATTTTTCGCGATTTCTTCAAAATGGAGTCAGCAGGAGGGATTCTCTTAGTCATCGCTGCTGCAATCGCAATGACCATTGCTAACACGCCACTGAACGAATCTTATCAGGCACTATTGCATTCTTATGTGTTTGGCATGTCTGTATCTCACTGGATTAATGATGGCCTAATGGCTGTATTCTTCCTTCTCATCGGTTTAGAAGTAAAACGTGAACTTCTAGAGGGCGCGCTTAAATCCCGCGAAACTGCTATTTTCCCTGCTATTGCTGCTGTTGGTGGTATGTTAGCTCCGGCATTGGTTTATGTTGCATTCAACTACAGCAACTCTGAGGCAATTCAAGGCTGGGCGATTCCTGCTGCGACAGACATCGCATTCGCTCTGGGTATCATGGCCTTGCTAGGAAAGCGTGTCCCTGTCAGCCTGAAGGTATTCCTACTTGCGCTGGCAATCATTGATGACTTAGGTGTTGTTGTCATTATCGCTCTGTTCTATACAGGAGACCTGTCGACTTCCGCATTAGCCGTCGGATTTGCCATGACCGCAGCCTTGTTCATTCTCAACTCGAGGAAGGTCACCAAATTGCTCCCCTATATGATAGTAGGTGCGATACTCTGGTTCGCGGTGCTGAAATCGGGAGTGCACGCAACACTAGCTGGTGTAGTGATAGGTTTTGCGATTCCTCTTAAAGGAAACAAAGGTGAGGGCTCTCCGCTCAAACACATGGAACATGCACTGCACCCGTACGTTGCTTTTGGTATTCTTCCAGTGTTTGCGTTTGCCAACGCAGGTATCTCTCTTGAGGGAATCTCGATGGAAGGACTGACTTCGATGCTCCCACTGGGTATTGCATTAGGGTTGTTGGTCGGTAAGCCTCTGGGTATCTTCAGCTTTAGCTGGGTTGCTGTTAAGTCAGGTGTAGCCAAATTGCCAGAAGGCATTACATTCAGACATATTTTCGCAGTATCGGTGTTGTGTGGTATCGGCTTCACCATGTCGATTTTCATCTCTTCGCTGGCCTTTGGTCCGGTTAACGCTGAGTTTGATACCTATGCGAGACTGGGCATCCTGATGGGCTCGACGACCGCTGCGATTATAGGATACGTGCTACTGCACATTTCTTTACCAAAAAAGACAGTGCTGGCAGATAAGCCAGCAACCGAAACAAACCACTAGCTCTCAACCAAGCAAAGTAAAGCCCCGATGTGAAAACATCGGGGCTTTTTCTATTCGCGGGCTATCGATCTATCGCTGAAAATATGGTCCACTCTTCAACGACGGTTTCGGTTAAGCCAACGACGGTTGCTGTCACTCTTCGATTAAGCGCATGGTCGGTTTCGCCTTCACCATCTGATTCCAAATGTGTTGCTCCATAGCCTATGATAGTCACTCTTTCAGGAGCGGTACCATAGGCAAGTAGCTGCTGCTCTACGGCGAACGCACGTTTCTTTGATAGTGCTAAATTGTAGTTAGGGCTTCCGGTTTTGCTAGCATAGCCTTGTATTTCTATCGAAGCGGAGCGGTACTTATCCAAAAAATCCGCCATTGCACGGATTTGGTCTAAAAAGACAGGGCTGACGTCATAGGAGTCATTGGCAAATAGAATCCTCATTTGCCTCTCTTCCTTTTCCGTGACCTCCAAACCACAACCGTCATTATCGATCTGTGCGCCTAACGGTGTCTCTGGACACAAATCACGTGCGTTAACGACACCGTCCCGATCATCATCCGTTAAATCTGAGATCTGGAGGGCTTTGGGTGCTTGTATGTAGTCGTATTGGTCTTCATAGGCTTGAAGTGAACAGGCGACAGAGGCGCTTAAAAGTGACAATGAAAAAAACAGCGTACGCGTCATAATCAGTACTCCACTTCCTTGGTCCATTCTTTAGGTACATCGACAAGCAAGGCGTTAAGCAGGATTCCAGTTGCGTTCATTACCCTATATTTGGCGTATTGTTCCGAATAATGGGCGTCCAAATAATCCTTGCGAGCTTCGAAAAGCTCATTCTCTGTGTTGAGAAGATCGAGTAATGTTCTTTGTCCGATGCGATACTGCTTTTCATACGCGATGACAGTTGCAGAAGCAGAGTCAACATGATCGGCGAGAAAGTTCTTTTGTTGCAAGGTTAAATCAAGTGCGCTCCAAGATAAACGTAAGCCCTCTTCGACTTGTCGATAGGAGTTATCTCGAAGGTCTTTGGCTTTATTGAGCTGGTATGCCGCTCTTTCGGATAAAGCACTGTCAGAACCACCGTTAAACAAGTTGTATCTTAGCCTTAGCATGGCAAGAGATTCGTTGCTGTTGCCTAGATCGCCTCCTGCATCGTCACGCCAAGTCTGACTCGCTTCAACCGACAACGTAGGGTAGTAGTTACCTTTGGATTGTTTATATTGGTAGCGTGCGGAATCGACATCTGCTTTTGATACTTGTATTACTGGGTGTCGTTCAAAGGCCAGTTTAATCGCCTCATCTAATGATAAAGGCAGCTTTGATTCGTCTGCTCTTGGGTAAATCAAACCAAGCGGTTGTTGTCCTACAATGCGTCGAAACTGAGTGTGAGTGTCAAAGAGGTTGTTCTGTGCGGCAAGCAGGTTGCTATGTGCTTTGGCAAGCCGTGCTTCCACTTGTGATACATCTGCGGTAGAACCAATTCCAGATTCGGCGCGCTTTTTTATATCTGTGTAAATATCTTTGTGAACGGCTAAGTTGTTTTCAGATAACTTTAACACCTCAGTAGCTTTAATGGATTCCAAATAAATGTCAGTGACTCTTAAGGCAATATCAGATGCATCAGAGAGCAATTGAAGCCTGATTGATTCAGCCTCCGCTGCTGTTCTGTTGATGTCATTGATGGTGGCATTCCCATCCCACAGTAACTGAGTCAGACTCAAGGTTGCTTCCTTACGTGTTAAGTCTGTTTCCGCTTGGCCGGTCGAGTCGGCAGGATCAATGCCTTCATAGCCAATCCCGGCATCTAAATCTATAGATGGTAGGTAAGCGCCGCCAGAAGCATCAGCTTGTTTTATGGCGCTTTTATATTCGTTAAATGAGCTCTTAATTTCAGGGTTGTTCGCTAGCGTTAGAGCGACGGCTTGCTCAAGGGTTTGTCCAACAGCATAACTAGAGTAAAAGACCAATAGAGCAACGACTGATACAAATTTAGTGGTAGACACATCGTTCTCCTTATTAAAACGCATTCATACAATTTGGATGCATTATTAAAATCGTAGTACAGGAATGCTAAATAACGAGAAATTAACGTTAATTTAGTACTATAGGGTGAAGTGAGAAGTTTGAGCCATGGCTGAAGGAGGATGGGTGATTGCTATCATATGGTCATCACTACGTAATGGTACTAATATTTTAAACAATAATTAAATTGTGTGAGAAGCTGAGCTATGGGATTAAGTGCACTCGCTTTAATCGCTTTGGCAAACACCACTGTGGTTATTGATATTAATGGACAGGTCCGTGAACTATTACCTGGAGAGATACCTAACCCCGGAGAAGTTATCGTTATTATGGGAAGTGGGTCTACGGTTTACACGGATGTCGAAGCATTGCAAGTTGAAGATGATGGTACAACGGTTCCTATCGCAATTAATGATCAACTTAAACCTCTTATTAATGCGATTGAACAGGGTTTGGACCCATCCAAAATCGAGATACTATCTCCAGCTGCAGGGTATGAAAAACCTGCCGCCCGTATTAATGATAACGATGATAATTAGGAGGAATTATACTCACGTTGGGATTTGACGTGCTCAGATTCAAAAAATGTTGCGAACCGTTTTCATTTTGTGATAACTTCGCGCGCAATCTCGGAGGTGAGTCGCAAAAAGACATTCTGGGGGATACGCGTTGTGAGCATTCAGGCTGAGTGAACACTGCGTAGGGTAGGTATCGGCAAGTCCTTTTGTCGATAGACGGGATACTGTTGTCGCGGTAGCGACATGTTTATGGGAAACCCAACATTGAACTCACATAACAAACAACCACTAATCAGCTTAGTTCTTCCTAAATGCCCTGTTTTACAAAACAGCAGCATTACTGAACCTTGATTTATCAATTGAACATGTAGTCCATCGAAATGATGGAACGATTTCGTGCACCTGCTTCTTAAGTTGCTAACACGAAAGGGATAACTGTACCTGCTGTTTGCATTGCAGATTTGGCAGGAGACTTACATTTCAAAGGGATTAAATCATGAGCATAGCCTTTGAAGTCGATAACTCTGTGAATAACACTGCTATCGCAACACCATTTTCCACTCAGATTCCTGTTTTAGAGGGCGTTTATGATCTGACACCTGATCTGGTGTTACAAGATCAGGCCGAGCATGAATCTGCCGTACGTTCTTATCCTCGTCGTCTTCCGATTGCGATCAAACAAGCTTATGGCGCACTGGTTGAAGACACTCGCGGTCAAATATTTTTAGATTGTCTTGCTGGTGCTGGCACCTTGGCTCTGGGCTATAACCATCCTGAAATCAATCAAGCACTCAAAGACCAGCTTGACTCAGGGCTGCCTTATCAGACACTGGATATCGCAACAGAAGCAAAAACCAATTTCATTCGCTCGGTGAAGAACTTTCTTCCTCAAGAACTGAGTGATAACTGTGTACTCCAGTTCTGTGGCCCTTCAGGTGCGGATGCTGTGGAAGCCGCAATCAAACTGGCGAAGCAAACCACAGGTCGTAATACCATGTTTGCTTTCCGTGGTGCTTATCATGGCATGACAAATGGCACGATGGGCATGATGGGCAATCTAGGGACGAAAGCACGTCGCACAGGCCTAATGTCGGACGTACATTTTATGCCTTTCCCATACAACCTACGCTGCCCGTTTGGTTTGGGTGGAGATGAAGGTGCAAGAGCGGGTATTCGCTATATTGAACGTCTACTCAATGACGATGAAGCTGGCATCATGAAACCAGCCGCTATGGTTGTTGAACCTATTCAGGGCGAGGGCGGTGCTGTACCTGCTCCTGCGTTTTGGTTGAAAGAGCTACGTCGTATCTGCGATGAGCACGGTATCTTGCTGATTTTTGATGAGATTCAGTGTGGTGTGGGTAAATCAGGTTACAACTTTGCGTTTGAAGAAGCAGGTATTGTGCCAGACATTCTTTGCCTATCCAAAGCGATTGGTGGCGGTATGCCAATGTCGCTCCTCGTCATCAATAAGAAACATGATACTTGGTTACCGGGTGAACACACGGGCACTTTCCGTGGTAATCAACTGGCGATGGTCTCTGGAGCAAAAGCTCTGGAAATCATCGAGCGAGATAATCTTGTCGAGCACGCGAATGTTGCCGGCCAGTACTTGCGTTTAGGGCTTGAATCGATTCAGAAACGTGTCAACTGTATTGCTGAAGTCCGTGGTAAGGGCTTAATGCTTGGCGTGGAAATCCGTAAACCCGGAACAGAGCGTAATAAGTTTGGCGAGCCAGTCGCTGATGGTGAATTGACCTTAGCAATTCAGAGAGCGGCACTTGAACGTGGCTTGATGGTCGAGAAAGGTGGACGTGATGGTTCGGTGATTCGATTCCTACCACCACTGATCATCACCTTTGAGCAGATCGATTTTGCGCTTCGTGTATTGGAAGAAGCGATTCTGGTTGCGGGTGGAAATCATGTTGAGCCACAAGACGCTAATCAGCAATGGAAGCAGCATTTTATTCATACCGGTGAATCTGGCAGTGATGAGTTCAGCAAAGTTATGAACCATACAACTGCGGCAATGAAACACGTCTTTGAACAAGTGGATGCGCCTTATTCAGGTCTTGAACCAAAGCAGTTAGAACAAGCTATTAACGCGGTTGATCTAAACAACAAAAATGCCAGCCTGACGGATGTGATCACTGATACCGCTGATTTAGTGGCAAAGAACGCTATTTTCACTCAGCATCCTGACTGTATCGCGCATCTTCATACTCCGCCATTAATGTCGGCAGTGGCAGCAGAAGCGATGATTGCTTCTTTAAACCAGTCAATGGACTCCTGGGACCAAGCCTCTTCTGCGACTTATGTTGAGCAGAAAGTGGTGGATTGGCTGTGTGAGAAATACGAGCTTGGCACACACGCTGACGGCATATTTACCAGTGGTGGCACTCAAAGTAATCAAATGGGCTTAATGTTGGCTCGCGACTGGATTGCAGACAAGCTGTCAGGGCACTCTATTCAGAAATTTGGATTGCCGGATTACGCCGAAAAACTGCGTATCATCTGCTCGAAAAAGTCTCATTTCACGGTGCAGAAATCAGCCTCCTGGATGGGACTGGGCGAGAAAGCGGTGATAACTGTTGACGCTCATAGTAACGGCACGATGGATGTTGCTCAGCTTGATGAAGTGATTAGTACGGCGAAATCTCAAGGATTGATTCCATTTGCCATCGTTGGAACGGCAGGCACCACTGATCATGGCGCTATTGATGATTTGAATGTGATTGCCGACGCGGCGCAAAAACACCAGATGTGGATGCATGTTGATGGTGCTTACGGTGGAGCACTGATTTTAAGCCGCCACAAAGAGCGTCTAGCGGGTATCGAACGCGCAGATTCAGTCAGTGTCGACTTCCATAAGTTGTTCTATCAAACCATCAGTTGTGGAGCTTTGTTACTCAAAGACAAACACAACTTTAAGTATCTGCTGCATCATGCGGATTACCTCAACCGTGAGCATGATGAGTTGCCCAACCTAGTGGATAAATCGATTGCGACGACGAAGCGATTCGATGCATTGAAAGTTTTTATGACGATGCAGAATGTTGGCCCAGATACATTGGGCGCCATGTATGACCATCTTCTCGAACAAACTCAGCAAGTCGCGGATCTCGTTCGTAGCGACGACAACCTAGAATTGTTGGCTGAGCCATCGTTGTCGACTGTGCTATTCCGTGTTGCACATGCTCAAGTCGCGGATCTGGATGAGCTGAATAAAGTTGTAAGACTGGAAGCGTTAACTCGTGGCGTTGCGGTATTAGGTGAAACCATTGTTGATGGTAAAACCGCTTTGAAATTTACGATTCTTAATCCTTGCCTGACGATGGCTGATTTTGAATCTTTACTAATTAAAATCAATAAGCTAGCCGCTGAGCTGGCGTAATTAAGGTAACGGAAAACTATGGCAATTCTACAGATTGGTGCAGGCGGTGTTGGCTGGGTAGTTGCACATAAAGCTGCGCAAAACAACGACGTTCTGGGTGACATTACGATTGCATCACGTACCGTGAGTAAATGTGAAAAAATCATTGAATCTATTCAGAAGAAAAACAACCTGAAAGATCCATCGAAGAAACTGGAAGCGCGGCCTGTTGATGCGGATGACGTTGATGCATTAGTCGCTCTTATTAAAGAAGTTCAGCCTGACCTTGTCATTAACGCTGGTCCTCCTTGGGTTAACATGACGATCATGGAAGCCTGTTACCAAGCCAAAGTGAACTACTTAGATACGTCTGTTGCTGTTGACCTGTGCTCTGAAGGCCAGCAAGTTCCTCAAGCTTACGATTGGCAGTGGGGCTACCGTGAGAAGTTCGCCGAAGCGGGCATCACGGGCATTTTGGGTGCTGGTTTCGATCCTGGCGTGGTGTCGGTATTTGCAGCCTACGCAGTGAAGCACCTGTTTGATGAAATCGACACGATTGACGTAATGGATGTGAATGCTGGCGATCATGGTAAGAAGTTCGCGACCAACTTCGACCCAGAAACCAACATGCTAGAAATCCAAGGTGATTCTTTCTACTGGGAAAATGAAGAGTGGAAACAAGTCCCGTGTCACTCGCGTATGCTTGAGTTTGAATTCCCGTTAGTGGGTAAGCACAAAGTGTACTCTATGGCGCACGATGAAGTTCGTTCTATGCAAGAATTCATTCCCGCTAAACGTATCGAGTTCTGGATGGGTTTTGGTGACAAATACCTAAACTACTTCAACTGCATGCGTGACATCGGTCTGCTTAGCCCTGATCCACTCACACTGCATGATGGTACGGTTGTTCAACCTCTACACGTCCTGAAGGCACTGCTTCCAGACCCAACTTCTCTTGCACCGGGCTATACAGGTAAAACTTGTATCGGTACTTGGGTTCAGGGAACGAAAGACGGCAAGCAGCGTAGTGTATTTATCTACAACAACGCCGATCACGAAGTCGCGTACGAAGATGTAGAGCACCAAGCAATTTCTTACACCACAGGTGTACCAGCGATCACCGCTGCACTTCAGTTCTTCCGTGGTGAATGGGCGGATAAAGGTGTGTTTAATATGGAACAGCTCAACCCAGACCCATTCCTTGAAACTATGCCAAGCATTGGTCTTGATTGGCATGTTCAAGAGCTTGAAGCGGGTCAAGGTCTGCCAGTCATTCACGAGCTGAAGTAAATATATTTGTCATTCCGTACAGTGAGGAACGAGCGTGATACGGAATCTCTTGTTGGTTTTAGAGATTCCTGACTACACTCCTTCGTCGCTATCAGGAATGACACTGGCTATCATTACTACATCTAAGCCGATGCACCAGTGTCGGCTTTGTTCGATTTTTACGGTATTAATTAGGTAAGAATACAAAATGCAAAAAAACGAACTGAAAACACCATATTTTATGATCAATGAAGATAAGTTGGTCGAAAATCTAGAAAAAGCCAAGCAACTCAAGGAAATCTCGGGTGTGAAGCTGGTATTGGCGTTGAAGTGTTTTTCTACATGGGGTGTTTTCGACATCATCAAGCCTTACTTAGATGGCACAACGAGTTCTGGCCCATTCGAGGTTAAGTTGGGGCATGAAACTTTCGGTGGTGAAACTCACGCATACAGTGTCGGATACAGTGAGGATGATGTACGTGATGTGGCTGATATTTGCGACAAAATGATTTTTAACTCACAAAATCAATTGGCTGCGTATCGACACATTGTAGAAGGAAAGGCTTCGCTTGGTTTACGCCTTAACCCTGGTGTGAGCTATGCTGGGCAAGATTTAGCCAATCCAGCACGTCAGTTTTCTCGCCTTGGTGTGCAAGCGGACCATATTGATCCAGAAGTCTTTGAGGATATTGACGGTGTGATGTTCCACATGAATTGTGAGAACAAAGACGTCGACGCGTTTATCGGTCTGCTGGGCTCTATTTCTGAGCAGTTTGGCCACTACTTGGATAAGCTTGACTGGGTCAGTATGGGCGGAGGTGTGTTCTTCACCTGGCCGGGATACGACATCGAAAAACTTGGCTTAGCGCTTAAATCTTTCTCTGAGAAGCACGGTGTTCAAATGTACCTTGAGCCGGGTGAAGCGATCATTACCCAGACGACAGACTTGGTCGTGACTGTGGTGGATATCGTTGAGAATGTTAAAAAAACAGCGATTGTAGATTCTGCAACGGAAGCGCATCGTTTGGATACGCTAATTTACAATGAACCCGCTTCCATTCTAGAGGCGACGGATAAAGGTGAACATGAGTATGTGATTGGCTCTTGTTCATGTTTGGCTGGTGATCAGTTCTGTGAGACTCGCTTTGATAAACCACTGGAAATTGGTCAGCGCCTCCATATCTTAGATAGTGCGGGCTATACCATGGTGAAGCTTAACTGGTTTAATGGATTAAGGATGCCTTCCGTATACTGTGAACGTTCGAGTGGTGAAATTCAAAAGCTCAATGAGTTTGATTATGCTGACTTCAAACGCTCGCTTTCACAGTGGAGTGTTCAGTAACCTACCGAGTAGAGCAGCCAATGAAGCTGCTCTTGTTTTATGCTTCGACCATGACCCGAGTGTCTTCGCTTAAAGCTTCCAGCTCTTTTGCGACGTCATCTATCTGGACCTGAGTTGGCAGTTTCAAAGCGATGTTTGCTGTAAATAAGCTGGAACTTACGCCACCACCACCAGCAACAAACACACGTTGGCAGTCCATGTCCAAAATATTGATGCCTTGATTGTCTAGAACATGGGTGATCTCATTAACAATGCCTGCGCGGTCATTGGAGTCTAACCGAAGTTGATAAATAGCATCTGCATTGTGTGTGTGGCTATCTGAATCGATAAACTGGACCAGTAGATCGTCATGGCTGCTAAACGCTTTTTTAACGCACTCCGCTTTTTCCTCTGGCAATTCAACTTTGATGACTGCCGCGACTTGGTCTTCGATAAAGTTTACTTTACTGATCAGCCACTTTCCTCCATTTTCGTGAGTGATAGCCGCCAGCTGCTTGATTGTGGCAGGTGTTGCTTTACCGACGAAATTGACGATAAAAGTACTATTCATAACGGGCCTCCTGAATGCAAGCAATTCTTTATATAGGACTAAATTTAGTTTAGGAGCAGGGCGGAAGTTAGGCTTGATTCAGGTCAAGTTTTTGACTTGATGGCGGATTGTCTTGACCATTATGGTAGGGCAGACACAAAAAAAGCGGCAATTCGCTGCCGCTTTCTTTGTTCAAGTGTCAGATTAAAAACTGATTTTCATCTCGACGCCATAAAATACGCTATCGTAGCTGGCGCCCGCATCCATGGCAAATTGAGCGGCATCTTGATTGCCAAACCAAGGTTTGCTGTTGTACTGGAACTCAGCACTACCACCCCAAGCATCGCTAACCCAACCGTGAATATGACCAACAGGGTTGAGTAAAAACAACGTAACATCGCCCATAGTTTGAGAACCCCACACTTCGCCACCTGTAGAGACAATGTCTTGTTCTGCTTCAAACATCATTTCACCCACTATTGCACCAAAGAAGGGGGTAATGAAGAGGTCCTGCCACGAAGGCACTTCTGCAAAAGCTTCTACACCATATTCCCAGAAGAAGGTAGATAGTGTGGCAGAATAAAGAAAAGACTCAAACTCGTTGAATCCAGAATGACGGGCTGCGGTATAATAAACGCCACCGAAGTACGGGTGCATAACATAGTTTAGAAAATGGTCGTCTCGGTCCCATACTGGGCCGGATGTGACATTATCTTTCCACTTCGTTCCTAAACCGCTCAAATCACGATCTTCTTCATCCCACTTTGTAATCGATTCTGGCAGCAGTGTCATTAAGCCCACCGTCGCAACACTAAGACCTAAAATCGTGTAAGTTTGACCCTTAAGGTAATCCCAGTCTTTCTTACTTTGCACGGTGAGATATTTAGGGAGTTCAGGCTCTTCCAATTTTAAATCGTTTTCAGTTAAACCTAAGGCATAACTATTGCTAGTCTTATATGAATAAGAGTGACTGAAAAGGCTGTAGTTTTCGCTGTTATCTAGATTGAGTGAAGAGTCAATATAGTTGGGAGCGTCGTAGGTATTGGCATTGGCGCAAGCAGAAGCCGACAACATCAAAGCGGTGATGTGTTTTATGTACACTGATAAACTCCACAGTCTATATCTTATAATGATCAGGCTCACAATTATCCACCAAAGCCAGAGGAATGGAAACCGGAAAATGTCCTAATTAAGAGACGTGACTTCTAAATAACACTCAAACAATGAAATGGTCAGTTTTAAGGGCTTTGTTTGTGATTCAGGACCAGAGGCTTCCTAAAAAGGAAAATAATTATGTTGAAGATAGCGATGTTAAGTACCGGTGAGGAAGTGCTTCACGGCGATATCGTTGATACCAACGCGGCTTGGTTGTCAGAGAAGTTCTTTAAGCAAGGTTTTTCTCTCTCTAAGCGCTCGACCGTAGGTGATAGTCAGTCCGCTTTAGTAGAAGAGTTGATGATGTTGAGCTTTAACTGTGACGTCGTGATTGTCAACGGTGGCTTGGGGCCAACTTCTGATGATCTGAGTGCTGAAGCTGCCGCACAAGCGTCAGATACGGAACTAGAGTTATATCCGGAATGGCTGGAAAAACTGGAGCAGTTCTTCAGTGCTCGCGGTATTGCGATGCCAGAGAGCAATCGAAAGCAAGCTATGTTGCCCCATGGGTCGTTGGTTTTGGATAACCCTATCGGTACCGCGTGTGGTTTTCTGTTGACTTTTAACGACTGTGACTTTTACTTCACCCCAGGTGTCCCAAGTGAATTCAAGCTGATGGTAGAGTCACAGATTTTGCCACATTTGCAACAGCGTCATAGCGACGTTGTGGGTTACGAATGCAGTAAACTCCATACTTTTGGCACATCCGAGTCTGCACTGTCAGACAAGTTAGATAAAGTTCATCTTCCCGAAGGCTATTTCTTAGGTTATCGCTCTTACCTGCCTTTTATTGAGGTCAAATTGTTCGGCCCTAGAGATGATTTGGATAATCGTATCAAGTTGCTCCAATTGGTCTACAACCTGATCGAAGCGAATGTTGTTAGTGTTGACGAAACGATGCAAGACAATGTTGGTCATCTGATTCTAGATAAGAAGCTGTCAATTTCTACAGCAGAGCAATCCACACATGGTAACCTGTCATTGTGGCTCCACTCCAATGAAGCCGCTGCAGACTATTGTGGGCATGGCTGGGTATTGGGCAATAAAGTAGACGTGGGTAAGAGCGATAATGATGATCTTGCTGCTGCCTTCGCTCTTGCAGCAGCGACGAAAGACAAATGCGCAACAGATATAGCGATCGCTACTGGTAAAGTCACGGAAAGAACCTTCTCTGTAGCGATTTCAGCAAGAGAGGGGGAGTGGGGTCAAACGTTAACATTTAATCGCAGTTTTTCTAGAGCAGACCAAACGACCATTGTTACCACAGTTGCTGCGGATATGCTGAGACGCTATTTATCAGGAAAAACCATGTTTCCGAATTACAGTTCGTTGACTCGCGATAAAGAGATGTACGTCCCTCAAAGTGTTATTCAGGACTAGAATAGCCTTGAATAACTGTCAAATCTGTACCGAGCAGCATGCAGTAATAAGTGAATGAATATGCTTCTTATTATATGCATGCTTCCATAAATATTTCTTAGAAGAAAATCATCTATAGCTTAAATGGATGATTTTAAATAGATGCCAACTTTGCCTCTGATTTGCCACGTGCATTTGTTTTAATTGTGCTTAAAATGATAGTTCGTCGCAGATTTTGCTCAGGGAGGTTAGCATGTTCCATCATTCAAAAATAATGGTTTGGTATCAAGTGGCGAGTCAGAAAGTGGTTTTAGGAGAAGCACTTAGCGATGATAACCAAGACGTTATTTCTATGTGGCTCCATGCTCCGGAAGAAAAAAATCAAGAAAATTCATTAGGCTATCGCTTGTCTTTGTTTGATGACGACGGACGAGAGATTGCCGACAAAGCAGTGTCAATGTTGACTGCCGATGAGTTCTTATCCGGTATTCAGATTCGTGCCTAAATAGTAAAATAAAACCCGGCATAGCGAGCCGGGCTTTATGTTGAGTGCATAGTTATGCGCTTTTTTCTTTTAGAGTGTAATGGACGTCTTCGATTTCGATGTCTGACTTAGCTTTACTGATACAGGGTAAAATTTCGCCACTCTGAGTATACGCCATCGCAAAACCAACGTATTCCACCTCACCTTTGACCAGCTTGCAACGACAAGCGCCGCAGTGCCCATCTCGGCAATTGTATTCAGGCTCAATCCCTGCTTTTTCCATTGTTTCCAGAATGGTATTGGAAGGGTTAGACTGAATCGCAGTGGTTCCATTGATTTTTATGTTGGGCATTACAGTTCGAAATCCTTAAAGTCATCTGCACGTACGTCACTATCGATCTGACCGACTAGGTAAGATGATATTTCCGCTTCTTGTGGTGCAACTTGTACGTTATCTGAAGATAACCAAGCGTTGATCCATGGAATAGGGTTAGACGTTGCTTCTGGATACGCTGCATCAAGGCCGACTGCCTGCATACGGATGTTAGTGATGTATTCAACATACTGACAAAGAATGTCTTTGTTGAGACCGATCATAGAGCCATCTTTGAACAGGTATTCTGCCCATTCTTTCTCTTGTTCAGCTGCGGCTTTGAATAAATCAAAACATTCCTGTTTGCACTCTTCAGCAATTTGCATGAAGGAAAAATCGTCCTGACCATTACGCAGCAGATTAATCATGTGCTGTGTACCTGTTAGATGCAGCGCTTCATCACGAGCTATGAGCTTAATGATTTTCGCGTTGCCTTCCATAAGTTCACGCTCTGCAAAGGCAAATGAACACGCGAAACTGACATAGAAACGAATCGCTTCTAGGGCGTTTACAGACATCAGACACACGTAAAGCTTTTTCTTGAGGTCGTGAAGTGACACCTTCACTTCTTTACCATTGATTGTCTGTGTCCCTTCACCGTAGCGATGATAGTCATTCGTCATTTGAATCAGATCATCGTAGTAGTGTGAAATGTCTTCAGCACGTTTCAAAATGTGCTCGTTTTCTACGATGTCATCAAACACCAAACCAGGGTCATTCACGATGTTACGGATGATATGGGTGTACGAACGCGAGTGAATTGTTTCGGAAAACGACCACGTTTCAATCCACGTCTCTACCTCTGGTAGCGATACCAAAGGAAGTAGAGCAACGTTTGGGCTACGACCCTGGATGGAGTCTAGCAATGTTTGGTACTTCAAGTTAGAAATGAAAATATGTTTTTCATGTTCTGGTAGTTTGTTGAAGTCGATGCGATCACTTGATACGTCAACTTCTTCTGGACGCCAGAAGAAAGACAGTTGTTTCTCGATCAGTTTTTCAAAGATCTCGAATTTTTGCTGGTCGTAACGAGCGACGTTGACTGACTGACCTAAGAACATTGGTTCTTTCAGTTGGTCATTTTTGTTTCGGTTAAAAGTACTGTAAGCCATAATGCCTCAATTCCTTTTAAGCCCCTCAATCGAGGGGCAAATAATCTGTTAAGCCTTGCTAGTTCAATAGTGAACTAGTGATTAGATCTTACAACCACCGCCTGCGCAATCATCGTCTTGTGGTTGTACAGCGTCTTTCTGGTCATCGCTCGCACCATCACGAGTGTTATGATAGTAAAGTGTCTTTACACCATATTTGTACGCTGTTAGCAGATCTTGGAGCAGTTTCTTCATTGGCACCTTGCCACTGTCGAAACGGCTTGGGTCATAGTTAGTGTTGGCTGAAATTGCCTGATCGACAAACTTCTGCATGATACCAACCAGATGCAGGTAACCGTCATTAGAACCGATGTTCCATAGCAGCTCGTAGTTATCTTTGTATTCAGTAAACTCAGGAACAACCTGCTTCAAGATGCCGTCTTTTGAAGCTTTTACTGATACATAGCCACGTGGAGGCTCGATACCGTTTGTCGCATTTGAGATCTGTGAAGATGTTTCTGAAGGCATTAGCGCCGTTAGCGTTGAGTTACGCAGGCCGTGAGTCATGATCTCTTCACGAAGACCGTCCCAGTCGTAATGAAGGGGTTCATCACAAACCAAGTCAACGTCTTTCTTGTACGTATCGATTGGAAGAAGGCCTTTCGCATAGTTAGTCTCATTGAATAAAGGACATTTACCTTGCTCTTTTGCAAGCGCGACAGAGGCTTTCAGTAGGTGGTACTGAATGGCTTCGAAAGTACGGTGTGTGAGGCCGTTAGCGCTGCCGTCTGAGTATTTTACACCATTCTTAGCTAGGTAGTATGCGTAGTTAATGACGCCCACACCCAAGGTACGACGGTTCATCGTTGACTTGTAAGCTGCGGGTAGAGGGTAATCTTGGTAATCCAGCAGAGCATCAAGCGCGCGAACGACCAGATCAGAGAGCTCTTCAAAGTCATCAAGAGACTTGATAGCACCTAAGTTGAATGCTGAAAGCGTACATAGTGCGATCTCACCTGAGTCGTCTTCTACGTTTGTCAGAGGTTTCGTTGGAAGAGCAACCTCCAAACATAAGTTAGACTGACGAACAGGTGCGACTTCAGAGTCAAATGGGCTGTGAGTATTACAGTGGTCAACGTTCTGAATATAGATACGACCTGTAGAAGCACGCTCCTGCATCAAGATAGAGAACATCTCGATAGCTTTGACGGATTCTTTCTTGATTGATGGATCGTTTTCGTACTTAACATACAGACGTTCGAACTCATCTTGGTTTTCAAAGAACGCGTCGTATAGGCCCGGTACGTCTGATGGAGAGAACAGCGTAATGTTGCCGCCTTCAACCAAACGTTGATACATCAGGCGGTTTAGCTGAACGCCATAGTCCATATGGCGAACACGGTTTTCTTCGACACCGCGGTTGTTTTTAAGCACCATCAATGCTTGAGATTCACCATGCCATAGAGGATAAAATACGGTTGCAGCGCCACCACGAACACCACCTTGCGAACAGCATTTTACAGCAGTTTGGAAGTACTTGTAGAAAGGAATACAGCCAGTGTGGAATGCTTCACCATTGCGTATTTCTGAACCCAGTGCACGGATACGGCCCGCGTTAATACCAATACCAGCTCGTTGAGAAACGTAGCGAACGATAGAACTTGCTGTGGCGTTGATGGAATCTAGGCTATCCCCACACTCAATCAGAACGCATGAACTGAACTGGCGCGTTGGCGTACGGACACCGGACATTATCGGGGTTGGTAGCGAAATCTTGAATGTCGAAGTCGCATCGTAGAAACGCTTGATATAGTCAAGACGTGTTTCTTTTGGATACTTAGCAAACAGACACGCCGCTACAAGGATATACAGGAATTGAGCACTTTCGTAGATTTCACCAGATACACGGTTCTGAACGAAATACTTACCTTCCAACTGCTTAACGGCTGCATAGGAGAAGTCTAGGTCACGCTTGTGATCTAGGTAAGCATCCAGCTCATCTAGTTCAGCTTTTGTATAGTCTTCCAAAATGTGCTGATCATATTTGCCCATATCAATAAGGCGTGAAACATGGTCATACAGCGTTGGTGGCTCGTATTGTCCATACGCTTTTTTGCGCAGGTGGAATACGGCTAGTCGAGCAGCTAGGTATTGGTAATCTGGTGTTTCTTCTGAGATCAAATCGGCCGCTGACTTGATAATAGTTTCATGGATATCAGTAGTCGTGATTCCATCATAGAACTGAATGTGAGCGCGCAGTTCTACCTGAGAAACAGAAACATTATCTAGGCCTTCTGCAGCCCAGGTAATCACTCTATGGATCTTCTCCAGATCAATACTTTCTTTGCGGCCGTCACGTTTAGTAACGGTTAGTTGTTGGTTCATTCTGCTTAATTTCCCTAACAAAACTGATAAAAGCCGTGTTTTCGTGTAATTCTTGTAAAAAATGTACCGGCTTTGTGATCAAAGTCTATCTATATATTGTAGTCTAAACACAACATATAGGGGTGCATTGCTGTGCGACTTACAAGATAGTGCTATCTGGGGGCTTTTCAAGTTGGAGATCTTGGATGACTTGTGGATAACTAACAAAATTAAAAACTTCAGTAAGTGAATACTAACCGATGGTGTTAGGGCCTAATTGATTGTATAAAATTACCGTTTTAGGATCGGTTTAGAAGTAACCACAAACAAAAAAAAATTCCTTGATCTTTCAACAATTCTGAGCGTGATTTGTTGGTTGTATATTTTGGAATCAGAGCAACGAAAACAGAGGAAAAACAACGAAAAAAGCGGGGCAATAAGCCACCGCTTTTTTAAGGGTTTATTTTCGTATGCTGTAAGTTTTTATTAATGCTTTTGCGTATGAACAATATAGTTAATATCCACTTGATTGCCGAGCTTATAGCTATCTGTTAATGGGTTGTAACGCAAACCTGTGATCCCCATTTCTGTCAGTTCGGTATGGTCAATCATCTTAATGAGTTCTGCTGGGCGAATAAACTTTTCATGATCATGTGTGCCTTCTGGAACAATACGCAGCAACTTTTCCGCACCTACAATGGCAAACAGATAAGATTTAAAGTTACGGTTTAGTGTGGAGAAAAACACATGACCACCGGGCTTGACCAATGCAGCGCAAGCACTAATGACAGATTGAGGGTCGGGAACGTGTTCGAGCATTTCCATACAGGTTACAACATCATACATTTCTGCATTGTCACGAGCATGGTCTTCAATTGTACTCTGAATATAAGTCAGCTGTGTGCCGGTTTCTAGTGCGTGTAATCGAGCGACCTCGAGCGGTTCCTTACCCATGTCAAGGCCAGTCACTGTTGCGCCTTCTTTCGCCATACTTTCAGCAAGAATACCACCACCACAACCAACGTCGAGGACGGTTTTACCAAACAAGCCATTCGCGTTATCCAATACGTAATTGAGCCGTAGTGGGTTAATTTGATGCAGAGGCTTGAATTCACCCTCCAAATCCCACCAGCGTGAGGCCATTTCTTCAAATTTTTTGATTTCGTTTGGATCGACATTTTGTGACTGGGTCATAACTACTCTATTTGCTTAACGACTTCCTTGAAACAGGTGAGCATTATAACCCTTAACTCCCAACTCTCCATAGGAGGGATCACTTTTCTCAAGGCGTGGTGAAAATATAGCCACAAATCAGCGGGATAAATTCAGAGTGTGCAATTTCTCAGCATTTGATTCACAACCAAGCTCACAACCTGATAAAAGGAGAGGGAAAGTAATGCCGAACTGTCGATTTGTGTGTTATATTTTTGCACCTTAAACGTATTGTACATACGATCTATAAATAGAGGGATATTGGCTCTATGAGCGATCTAGCTAAAGAGATCACGCCCGTAAACATTGAAGATGAGCTTCGAGGTTCATACCTTGACTATGCGATGTCCGTTATCGTTGGTCGTGCTCTTCCAGATGTGCGTGATGGCCTAAAGCCTGTACACCGCCGCGTTTTGTTCGCGATGAATGTACTAGGTAATGACTGGAATAAACCATACAAAAAATCTGCCCGTGTAGTTGGCGACGTAATCGGTAAATATCACCCTCACGGTGATAGCGCTGTGTACGACACGATCGTACGTATGGCTCAGCCGTTCTCACTCCGTTACATGCTTGTTGATGGCCAAGGTAACTTTGGTTCCATCGATGGTGACTCAGCGGCGGCAATGCGTTATACCGAAGTTCGCATGGCGAAAATCGCCCATGAACTTCTGGCTGACCTAGACAAAGAAACGGTTGATTACGTACCTAACTATGATGGTACGGAGCAAATCCCGGCCGTTCTCCCGACAAAAATTCCTAACTTACTGGTGAACGGTGCTTCTGGTATCGCAGTAGGTATGGCAACCAACATTCCTCCGCACAACTTGACTGAGGTAATTGATGGCTGTCTGGCTTATATCAATAATGAAGCGATCACTATTGATGAGCTAATGGATTATATTCCTGGTCCTGATTTCCCGACGGCGGCGCTTATCAGCGGTCGTAAAGGCATTGTAGACGCGTACAAAACAGGTCGCGGTAAGATCTACATGCGCTCAAAAGCGGAGATCGAAGCGGACAAGAATGGTAAAGAGACCATCATTGTCACTGAAATCCCGTATCAGGTGAACAAAGCTCGCTTAATCGAGAAAATTGCCGAGTTAGTTAAAGATAAGAAAGTAGAAGGCATCAGTGCACTGCGCGACGAGTCAGATAAAGACGGTATGCGCATTGTTATTGAATGTAAGCGTGATGCAGTAGGCGAAGTGGTTCTCAATAACCTTTACGCTCAAACTCAGCTGCAAACAACTTTCGGTATCAACATGGTTGCGCTGAACAATGGTCAGCCACAACTGTTTAACCTGAAAGATATGCTGAAGTGCTTCGTTGACCACCGCCGTGAAGTGGTGACTCGTCGTACTATCTACGAATTGCGCAAAGCTCGTGACCGTGCGCATATCCTTGAAGGTCTGGCACTTGCACTTGCAAATATTGATGAAATCATTGAACTGATCCGCCGCGCTCCAACGCCAGCTGAAGCCAAAGAAGGGCTAATGGCTCGTGGTTGGGAGCTGGGGAATGTTGCCGCAATGCTTGAGCGTGCAGGTACAGACGCAGCTCGCCCAGAGTGGCTCGAGCCTCAGTTTGGCATCCGTGATGGTCAGTACTTCCTGACTGAGCAGCAAGCACAAGCGATCCTAGATCTTCGTCTACAGAAACTAACGGGCCTAGAGCACGAGAAGATTCTTGACGAGTACAAGCAGCTTCTCGAAGAAATCGCCGAGTTAATGCACATCCTTGCAAGTACTGAGCGCTTGATGGAAGTGATCCGCGAAGAGCTTGAAGCGGTTCGTGATGGTTTCGGCGATGCACGTCGCACAGAAATCACCGCAGCAATCCATGATATCGACATGGAAGAGCTTATTGCTCGTGAAGACGTTGTTGTGACGCTTTCGCACGAAGGTTACGTTAAGTACCAGTTACTCAGCGACTACGAAGCACAGCGACGTGGTGGTAAAGGTAAGAGTGCAACCAAGATGAAAGAAGAGGATTACATCGAGCGTCTGCTTGTTGCTAATACTCATGATAACATCCTATGTTTCTCTACCCGTGGTAAAACATATCGCTTGAAGGTATACCAACTACCGCAAGCTAGCCGCACCGCACGTGGTAAGCCAATTGTCAACATTCTTCCGTTAGAAGAGAACGAGCGTATTACGGCAATTCTACCTGTTTCTGAATTCAGCCCAGAGAAGTTCATCTTTATGGCAACGGGGGATGGAACGGTTAAGAAGACTTCTCTCGATCAGTTTGCCAACGTACGTTCTAATGGTCTGATTGCGGTTAACCTACGTGAAGATGACTCATTGATTGGCGTTGATATCACCGATGGTGGTAGCGACATCATGTTGTTCTCTCAAGCTGGTAAAGTGGTTCGCTTTAGCGAAGATAAAGTTCGTGCGATGGGACGTACTGCGGCAGGCGTACGTGGTATGAAGCTGGCTGACGATGATCAGGTTGTTTCACTGATTGTGCCTTCTAACGATGGTGACATTCTGACAGTAACGCAAAATGGTTACGGTAAGCGCACAGAGTTGGCCGAGTATCCAACCAAAGGTCGTGCAACTCAGGGCGTTGTGTCTATTAAGGTGTCTGAGCGTAACGGTAGCGTTGTTGGCGCGGTTCAGGTAGAAGAAGGCGATGAGATGATGATGATCACTGACGCTGGCACTCTGGTCCGTACACGCGTCGCTGAAGTTAGCCAAGTTGGTCGTAACACGCAAGGCGTTACTCTTATCCGCACAGCTGAAGACGAAAACGTTGTAGGCTTGCAGCGTATTGATGAAGTGGAAGAAACTGATTTGCCTGAAGGCGAAGAAGTAGAAGCTCAGGAAGGTGAAGCTTCTGAAGTCTCTCCAGAATCTACGCCAGACTCTGATACTGACGCAGGCGAACAAGAATAGTCTTCGACGCCATTCAAAAGCCGGGTTTTAACCCGGCTTTTTTGTATCCCTAATTGGCCTACGTTGTCTAGTCTCTTAAGGTAATGGCCAATAAAGGACAGAAAAAGGAGGCAGTGCTGCCGATTTAGGGACATAAAAAAGGCATTCTCAACTGGCATTTTTCCGCTTGTTTTTGTGGTTTAGCCAGTCAACGCATCGTCATCAGCCGATAAGTTATTGATCTATAATTTCACTTCACTCACTAATGATAGAATTGTTTCTGACAAGGCTATGACGCCAAAAAAAATAGCGTTATTACAAATAGTTACGGTTAAATAAATTTTCAATAATATTACGTGCACGAACGCAGATTTGCCTATAAAATTCGCAGCTTCTGTCTGTTCCACAACCAATATTAATGATCATGAAATTGTCACTAAAACAAAAACTCATCGGCTCTAGTTTATTAGCCGTTGTACTCATGGCGAGTGCGCTGACTTGGCTTTCTGCCGACCAACTCTTCCAACAAACTCGCAATGGCGTAAATGCCAGAGCAGAAAGTCTAGCTACCACAGCATCAGAGGGTATATCGGACTGGATTACTATCCGTGAAGATATTGCGAAAGCATTTAACGATTACAGCCAAGAACAAGACGTTGTTCCTTTTCTTCAGCAGGCCCGCAAAGCGGGTGGCTTTGATGATATTTTTCTAGGTACTCCAGAAGGAGGGATGTACCGCTCTCATCCTGAGCGTAACCGAGCGGATTACGATCCACGTGTTCGTCCTTGGTATAAAGATGCCAATGCGGCAGGTCGTCAGATCATTACCACAGCGTACAAAGATGCTATCACCAACGCACTGTTAGTTACTATTGCAGAACCTGTTCGCCGTAATGGCCAATTGGTAGGCGTAGTAGGTGCAGATGTATTGATCGACCAACTTATCGATGACGTTATCAATTTGGATGCAGGTGAAAATGCCTATGCAATGTTGATTGATACTCAAAACGGTACATTCCTCGCGCATCCGAACAAAGATCTATCTCTTGACCCCGTGACTACACTGTCTAAAAAGTTAACCATGAGCGCCATTGAGCAAGCGGCGAACTCTGGGACAATGGAAGTGATAGAGCGTAATGGTCAGGAGAAATTCTATTTCTTTAAGAAGGTTCCGGGTACACAGTGGATTTTCGCGATTGAGATGGATCGCCAAACCGAAGAAGCGGCCCATACCGCTTTGCTTAAGAACCTGCTGCTAACGGCAACGATAATCACAATAATGGTTATTGCTGTGGTTTCTTGGTTAGTAAGCTTCCTGTTCCGCGATCTTGGACGCGTATCTCGTGCTCTTGAAGAGATCGCTTCCGGGGAAGGTGACCTTACCCAACGCCTTGAGCCTCGTAGTGACGACGAAGTTGGCCAACTGGCAACTAACTTCAACACCTTTGTAGGTAATATGCACGCCATGGTCTCCAAGTTGAGTCATGTATCGGCATCACTGTCTGAGCAAGCTAAGCTGACGGCAGAGCATGCGGAAGAGCGAAGCGCCAGAATTCGTCTCCAACAAGATGAAATTAACATGGTGGCGACAGCTATCAATGAAATGGCAGCGGCAACACAAGAGATTGCAGGTAATGCAGACAATACTGCACAAAATTCAACCGAAGCTGTGACGGCGTGTGTCCACGGTAGTAAGCAAGTCGTACAGACTCAGTCTTCTATTCAGAACCTAGCGCAGGAAGTACAAGTTGCCACTGATGTTATTCTGGAACTTGAAGCTCATGGTAATAGCATCAGCACCATTCTATCTACTATTCAGGGGATCGCTGAGCAAACGAACCTACTAGCACTGAACGCAGCAATCGAAGCTGCACGTGCTGGAGAGCAAGGCCGTGGTTTTGCGGTTGTTGCCGATGAAGTTCGAGTTTTAAGCCAACGTACGCACGCTTCAACTCAAGAAATTCAGCAAATGATCGAAACGCTGCAAAGTACCACTGGCAAAGCAGTTGGTATTATGGATGACAGTCGTCAACTTACAGATACTAGTGTAACAGACGCAGATTCAGCTGCAGTGAGCTTAACTCAGATTCAATCGGCGGTTGAACAAATTAGTGATATGGCGACACAAATTGCTTCTGCTGCAGAAGAGCAAGCATCAGTGACTTCGGAGATCACTCGTAACACGGTCGGCATTCGTGATGTATCAAACGAACTTGCTGACGAAGCTCATGACGCTGCAGCTCAAGCCGCTCAGCTTTCAGATTTGTCTCATAAACTTGAACAGGAAATTGGTCGATTCAAGTTGTAAGTATCCGATTAAAATAGAAAAGGCTCGGTTTACTACCGAGCCTTTTTATTTGCCATGATTTTCCAAATTGGAAAAGAGGGTTTAAATATATTTCAATTGTCGACAAAGAGAATGTGCATCTAAAATCCTTAAAAACAATAAGGAATATACAATGTCTGACGCTCTCAACTCTTTCCAACATCGTGTACAACAAATTGTCACTGATGCCAAATTAAATCCTAAACAGAAGAATCAGTTTTTAGCCTTGGAAGCAGAAGCTAGTCTCCCTTATATGCCAGTTTCAGAGCCTGTTCGTCTTGCAATGGAAGAGGGTATTTTATGCGATATGTTTGAAGGCCATGCTCCATTTAAACCACGCTATGTCTTGCCTGACTATGCTAAGTTTCTTCAACAAGGGTCTGAGTATCTCGAGCTAGAGCCAGCGAGTGATTTTGATGAAGCGATTAACCTGCTGACAATCATATATCATCATGTACCGTCAGTGACGAATATACCGGTTTATCTTGGGCAGCTTGATGATGTATTGCTTCCTTATGTAGGTGAATTCAGTGAACAGGCGATTTATGACAAGCTCAAGCGATTCTGGATCATGTTAGACCGAACACTGCCTGATGCTTTTATGCACGTTAATATTGGCCCCTCAGATAACATCATTTGTCGAACGATCCTAAAAATAGATGCTGAGCTCAAGCAAATCGCACCAAATCTTACCTTTATGTATGACCCTAACGTGACACCGGATGATTTGTTACGTCAGGCAACAAGTAACATTTGTGAGTGCAGTAAACCTCATATTGCTAATTATCCAATGCACGCGAGTAGCTACGGTGAAAAGCGCTTTGGTATTGTGAGTTGCTACAACTCCCTGCCTTTGGCTGGCGGGTCGAACACCCTAGTCAGATTGAATCTCAAGCTGTTGGCGAACCTAGCATCAGACACGGAAGACTTCCTCAATCAACTGTTGCCTTATTACAGTGAATTATTGGTCGAGTTGATGAACTCACGAAGTTCTCATTTGCATGAGAAGTCGAATTTCTTTAAAGGTTTCTTGACCAAAGAAGGTTTGATTGACGAAGAACGCTTTGCGCCAATGTTTGGTATTTACGGTATGGCTGAAGCGGTTAATCTTCTTATGGAGAAATCCGGAGAAAAGGGTTGCTATGGACATGACCTAGAAGCGAACGAGCTAGGCCATCTAATTTCTGAAAGACTGGCTGAAATCGTGCAAGGCTCAGAGGTGAAATACGGCCTTGAAGGTAAAGCGCTTCTACATGCTCAAGGGGGATCAGCCTTGATCAAGGCGTAACTCCGGGAGTTCGCATTCCCTATGGCACAGAGCCTGACCCCGTGGCTTATGTACAAGCGACTGCCAAGCACCACCAGTATTACACCTCTGGTATTAGTGATATTTTGACAATAGATGAAACGGTGAAGTCAAACCCAGAAGCGATGTTCGATCTGTGTAAAGGGGCACTGAATTCGGGATTTAGAGAGTTCACGGCTAATGTGGCTTCCAATGACTTGGTGCGAGTAACGGGCTATATGATCAAGCTGTCAGATATCGATAAGTTCTCGGAGCAAGGTTCGCGCAAAAATACGACTTTCCTTGGCGCTGAAGCAGCCAATAATACAGGGATTTTGGATAGAGCTCCGCGAGTTGTGAGTATGGAAAGTCAGCCTGTTTACAAATAGGGTAAGCATATGAGCGAAAGGCATGCCATCGTTAGCCGTATTCTCAAGTTCTCGTGTGTGGATGGGCCAGGTAATAGACTGGTCCTCTTCCTACAGGGATGCAATTTTAACTGCATCAACTGCCATAACCCCCATACGATTAATTATTGTAATCACTGTGGGGATTGTGTTGCAGGGTGCCCGGAAAATGCTCTGTCGTTCGACACCAACAAGAAAGTCGTGTGGGACGAGAACCAATGTACGCATTGCGACCAGTGCATCGATGTGTGCACCTATCGGTCCAGCCCTAAAGTGCGTCACTACTCGGTATCAGAAATCATCGAGATGATAAATGAGCAAAAGTGGTTTCTCAGCGGTGTCACGATATCTGGTGGTGAAGCGACAATGCAGTTGCCTTTTATTGTTGAGTTATTCAAATACATCAAAGAAAACAAGGCGCTTTGCCATCTTACCTGTTTCATTGACAGTAATGGTTACCTAGGTGAGTCAGGTTGGGATAGGGTGCTGCCTTATCTCGACGGTGTAATGATCGACCTTAAATCTTGGCAGGAAGAGACACATCAATGGTTGGTGGGACGTGATAATCACAAGGTAGTTCAGTCAATACGTTATTTGGCAGACAAGCAAAAATTGCATGAGCTTCGTTTACTGCATATCCCGAACAGAAGTGATCTGGACAAAGAAGTCACAGAAGTCGCACGTCTTATTAATACGCTGCCTGACAACGTTATTGTGCGGCTTAATGCATTTCAGCATCATGGAGTAATGGGGGAAGCGCTAGAGTGGCCGAAATGTACAGAATCGCAAATGTTGCAGTTTCGTGATGCTCTACGTCCACTGATTCACCAGTATATTCAGCTACCCAGTGTTTATGTTTAAACTGGTTTAATCAGCTGGGAGTGCAACCATTTCAGAGCTGGGTCATTCAAACTCGCTTGGTTCCAGACCAAGCTGTAAGCCACTTTTCCATAGGAAAACGGCAGAGGCTTTTGGATCAAAGCTTCTGCCTGCAGCGATCTCTCTGCCCACATTTTTGAGCAAGTCAGTAACAAATCAGTTTGGTGACAGATAACCGCCGCCGAGCCAAAATCAGCGACGGAGATGGCGATGTTTCTCGATGTATACTGTTGTGTGAGTTTCTGCTCAAAGTAGGGGGCGGACAGGTCCTTATCTAAAATACCGATGTGCTGGTAAGCAAGGTACTGCTCAGTGTTAATCGATTGGTTAGCCAGAGGGTGCGTTGGCCTCATCAAGCAGACCATTTCATCCTCCTGAATCTGCTCCCAGACTAGGTCACGACTGCGTGTCGGCGGTTGACTGATATCGTGAGGCAAAATCATAAAATCAACTTGTCCACGTAGCAGAGCATTAAAGCTGAGTTGTTCCTTAGCGAAAATCTGGATGTTGGCTGATGTTAGTTGACGACCAATCTTGGTGATTCTCCCAGAAAAAAGCTCGAAGGTGCTCTCGCGCATCGAAAGTGATACCGTTCCGGAAAAATTCTTAGGCTCAAACTCCCCTTGGTGGAGTATTCCGTTCATACAAGCAAGGATCTTGTGTACGTCTTTGGCAACAGATAACGCAAAAGGTGTGGGTACCAGTGACGTTCCTTCCCGATAGAAGAGTTCATCCTTAAGTTGTTCTCTAAGCTGGCTGAGTGTTTTACTGACACTTGATGGGGTAACACATAAAACGTGAGCGCTGCCACTGACACTGTGTGTACTTAACAGTACATGTAATACCGTCAGGTGCTTTAAGCTGATTCGGGAAAGGGCAACGTAATCCATTGAAAAGGCCACAAAAGAAAGATGGGCCTGTTATACCTTTGATGGCTCAAATTAGATACGAGCCTGATCAAACATTCTATCAGTCGTAAGTTGTCGATTTATCTAGGAACCGTTTAATCACGTCATGTTAGGATTAGGCACAATGAAAAATTCCGAAGGATAAAATGGAAAACTACAGCGACAAGATAATCCAATGGCTTGAAAAAGACAGTTTTCGGATGCGCGCTTTAGCGTGTGTTGCTGAATCTGAGATCCCCCATGCTTTCTTAGCTGCAGGATTTGTCAGAAACCTAGTGTGGGATGAGCTACACCACAAAGAAAGCCCAACACCACTCAATGATCTTGATGTCATCTATTTTGATTTGGATGAATCCGATCCAGAACGATACAAGGATTACGAATGGAAGCTTCAAGAGTTGATGCCGCACGCGAACTGGCAGGTTAGAAACCAAGCCATGATGCATGAGCGCAATGGTGATCGAGCGTATACGGATTTGATTGATGCGATGAGCTTCTGGCCGGAAAAAGAAACCGCGGTGGCAATTAGACTGCTTGCCGGCGGTAAGTACCAGTGCCTTTCATCATTTGGTTTTGATAGTTTGTTTGCCTTGAAAGTGACGCATAATCCTAAGCGCTCAGAAGTATTGTTTCATCAAAGGGTGAAAAGTAAGCGCTGGGTGGAGAACTGGCCTCTATTACGAGTTGTGGCAGATACTGAAACGCCATTACCGTGAACCGAAATACACACTTGGAGTGACGCCAAACCGCGCTTTAAAAACAGTGATAAAAGTGCTGGTATTACTATAGCCGCAGGACAGTGCGACGCAAGTGATGCTTAAGCCTTTCTCCAACAAAGGCAATGAGCTGATGAGTCTGGCTTGTTGCCGCCAGAAGCCAAAAAGCTATCCCGGTTTCTTTCTTGAACAGTCGACTCAAAGTTCGTGTGCTGGTACCAAAATCATGCGCCAATTCGGTTTGCGAGCGAGCGTCATCTGGTGTTTCTAATAGACTATCGGCGATTTGGCGCATTTTTGCTTCCTTGGGGAGAGGTAAATAGAGATTACTTGCAGGAGCAAGGTGAACCTCATCCAGCAGAACTTGAAATTGTCGCTGTTGAGGCTCTGTCATTGCTGAGAAATCGAAATGGGTCATTCGCTCAATGAGAGCTTGAATAAGGGGGTTGGATTTAATGACTTTCGCTTGTTGCGGAAAGGCATTGAGCCAAGTTAAAGGTACGTAGATCATGACCGCTTCTATGTCAGATACAACATCAGATCTGTGTTGTAAATGGGGAGGAATCCAGCCAAGGCATGCGGGAGTTATCGTCCATTGCTGATCACTTGTTTCAATCGTAAATATACCCTTACTCACCCAGTAAAGCTGCGCATATTCATGCTGGTGCCATTCGGTTTCAGATGCCGCTGGGTGATGAATTTTCAATAACTCAATGCAATTCATATGGCGTAATAAGTAAATATTATGTCTATTTGAATAAATTATGCCTGTTCGTTAGTCGTTATTCTATCCCTGTGTTTGAGGTTGCAAGCGTGATGACTTGGAAACCTTAGGTAACAGTAATCAACAGAGGATTGAGAAATGGATAACAATACATCTCTAGCACTGCAGCTTTCGGCGGTTAACCACAAAATAGTTGCTGAAGGTCAGGTACTGCCGATAGTAACATTGAAAAATGGCACTAAGATTCCAACTGGAACCGTTGGGGCGATGCTGCACAATATAGTCATATACAACCAAGGGGAGCGTGGCGAAGTAGAGCAAGATTTAAAGTTAGCCATTCCAGCATTGGCAAGCTTTGGGTTGTTTGAATTGTTTACGCCAGAAGAATGGATCCTAGGGGATAATCCGGGCCGTTGCTTTGTAGGGCGTTTGGCTCAGGTTTACATTGAAAAGGTGACCGTAGAAGGTTTTAAGGGATAGTAAGTTAGAGAAAGACGCCCAAGTGATGACTTGGGCGTTATTTTCTAGTCAACCAAACCGTATTCTTGGCTTAGCACATTGATAATTTCTTGTTTCGGATTGGCACTCAGTTTGATTGGTCGTCCGGTGATCTTCTCTGCGATACTTGTATAAGTTTGTGATATGTCCATCAATGATTCGAGCGGAAGCTCATTATTGCGAGCTAAAGCTTCACGCTCAGGCATGCGCTCTTTGTTGAGCAGAATATCAGGGTCAGGGAAGTGGTTAAGTAAGAACTGGCGGAATCCTTCTTTCGAGTTTTCTACGATGTTGCCCGCATCGTATTCGATTTCGTCCCAAATTCGCGATGAGTCAGGTGTACCGACTTCATCCATATAGATAAGTTTTTCTTTGCCCGCAGCATCTTTTACGTAGCCAAATTCGAATTTAGTATCGACAAAGATTTGCTCGATTTCTGCCAATGCGTTGCTAATGACTACAAAACCTTCGCGCAGTAGCTTTTCATATTGACTGATATCTTCTGCTTTGGAGAAGTTGAATGCTGCGAAATTATCAACAATGTTTTGGCGAGTAATGTTGACGTCATCCGCCTCAGGTACGCCCGGAATACCTTTTAAAATGCCTTTTGTTGAAGGTGTCATTAGCAGTTCTGGAAGTGCTTTATCTTTTTCTAGTCCCTCCGGTAACTCGATACCGCAGAACTCTCGTTCGCCTTTCTCATATGAGCGCCACATGGAACCTGTAATGTACTGACGGCAAATCGCTTCAATCATTATTGGTTTCGCTTTCTGCACGATCCACACCAAAGGATGAGGAATATCCAATATGTGACTGTCCGCCAAGCCATGCTGTTTGAAGAGTTTAAACCAATGATTGGAAATTGCATTGAGTGCAGCACCTTTACCGGGAACGCCCTTTAATCCACCTTGTCCGTGCCAGATACAGTCGAATGCAGAGATGCGGTCACTGATGACCATAATGGCAAGCGGTGCATCTTCTGCAACATCATAGCCTTTTTCCTTAATCAGGCGTTGGCTGTCTTCCTCTGTTAGCCAATATACAGAGCGTACTTTGCCACTATGAACGGGTTTGTTGGTGCGAATGGGAAGATCATCATTAACAGCAAGAACTTGATCAGCGAGACTCATTTAGACATTCCTATCTTTGTCAAAAATGGAAGGTTGCCCGTGAGAGGCAATCGATTTGCAGAGAATCATACCAGAACTAAATTAACCTTCCAGAGAAAAAGCAAACGTTTGCTCTAGAGTGGTAGTGAGGGGATAGAAATGAGCAAAAAAAAGCCTCTCAACCTGAGAGGCGTAAAACAGTGCAAATGAAACTAGTGGAGTTGCTTGAATTGGTTTTCAACAAAAAAGACTTCGCAATGGTATTGGCACGCGAGATCACGAAGTAATGATTGTTCTACGAGTTCAATATTATCTGATGCGACAACAGCGCTGGCATTACCGGATTTAATTGCTTTCACTACGATTTCAAACTCGGTCTGTGTTTGCGAGGATTTCATCTGGATGATCTTTTTACAGCTGACATTGTATGAAGAGAACTGCTCGTAATCTGGACGAGGACATTCCGCGGTGAACAATATCCATTGCTTCTGGTTAGACAACCCGGCTAAACGGCTGAGCGTCGAGTCTGCAATGTTCATTGGTCGAGTTGGTTGAGCCAATACATTGAATTTAGAAACTGAGCGATTTGGAGTGTGTACCTGAAACATAATTACTGTCCTTACATACATGCTGTATGTCTATACAGTAGTTTTATTATGTCAGTTGATCAAGCAATATTTGTTGTATTTTTGTACGTTTATTTTGTGGGGTATCTGAGTGCGTTTTATAAGTATCTGTTTTTAAAGCTAAAATATTGTCTCGAGCCTAGTGATGTGATGAGATAAAAGCATGAGAAAATGTGATCTAAAACACTTTTCTCATACAGTGTTATACAGTGGTTTTCGAGGCACCTGAATAACGTCTAGTAACGTGGCAAGTAAAGAAATGCACATGTTGAGTAGCCTATGATTTTGGTGTCGGGTTCTTTTCATCGAGGGCCACCATATTCTCTGCATATGTAACATTGGGTACGAAAATAGGATCAGACTTTTCTTGGTAATTCTTGAACAAATCTGCGACTATCGGACATTCGACAATTAACAGAATAATAATTAAAGAGAATTTGTATTGAACTCAGAAAACAAAGCCGCTTGGATCCTCGTAGCCACTACCGCATTGGCCGGTTTAGGGTGGATTTTTTCCAAACAAACGATTCAAGGTTTACCACCATTTGGCTTTGTCGGTTTACGCTTTGTGGTTGCTTCAATATGTTTGCTTCCTTTCTGTTTCAAATCACTTAAACAACTCAGCCTAAAACAGCTTGCTCAAGCAATGGGTGGCGGTTGTATACTGGCGCTTGCGCTTCTTGCTTGGGTACACGCTATCGCAGTCAGTGAGACCCTTGGTGAAGGAGCGTTTATTGTTAGCTTATCCATGATTATTGTTCCTATTGTTGCGTGGGCTCTGTACAAGGAGCGACCAAAGCGTGCTTTCTGGATTGCAATGCCAATTGCGGTATCTGGCCTTGCATTTCTTTCTTTGCAGGGAGAGTGGAACAGTTCAGCTGGGCAACTCTGGTTCTTAGCCAATGCCTGTTTACTTGCTTTGCATTTCAATGTGAATAGCCGCCTAGCACAAAACTTACCGGTACTGACACTGACTTGTATTCAACTGTTTGTTACTGGCGGGATTGGTTTAACAGCTTCTGCTGTGTTTGAGACCGTGCCGATTAGTGTGGATGCCAGCATTTGGGGATGGTTTGCTGCCAGTGCTGTTCTTGCAACCAGCTTGCGATACGTGATGCAGACTCTTGGCCAGAAACACAGCAATCCAGGAAATGCTGCCCTTATCATGCTACTAGAACCGATATGGACCGTTATACTCAGTATTCTTTGGTATGGCGAACAGCTCTCGGCCAACAAACTGCTAGGGTGTAGTTTGATTTTGCTCGCTCTGATTTTCTACCGCACAGATGGGCGTCTCTTGAGACTCAAACGCTAATTCTTATATCTCAGCTACTGGTCCGATGTCACATCGTGAAATGTTTGCGCTGTTCATTTATTGGCGTATTGCTAAATTGAAAAATGTAAATACATTGTTAAATTGGCAGTTCGAATGAAGCTTCATACCATTGATGGTTATATTCAGAAAATGTACTTAGCCGAGTATCCGGATAAGCTTATGCTACTGGACGGGGCGAGTAGGGCAGATGTTCCATATTTAGAGCGCTACATCACTGAAACACTTGGTAAGCCTTTTCACTCCCTCAAGGTGGTGGTGGTGACCCACATGCACCCAGATCACGCTGGAGCTGCTCATAAGCTGAGAGAGCTGACGGGCTGCAAAATTGTATCAGCTGAGAAAGACAAGCAATGGTACGGTGGTTGGGATGGTATCTTAATGCACTTGACGGATCTGGCCTTGGCTCGCTGGGTCGCGGGGAGAATGAAGCGTCCTAAGCGAAAATTATGGTATTCACGAAATCTGCACCCTGATATTAAGCTCACGGATGGGCAAGCCATTCCCTGCTTTGAAGATTGGAAAGTGTTAGAGACCCCAGGTCATACTGATCGAGATTTATCTCTTCATCATGAGCAGCAAGATATCCTTTATGTTGCCGACTTAATGGTGGAAGTGAAGAAACGACTGATCGCCCCTTTTCCTATTTTTCATCCGAATAAGTACCGCCACTCCCTCCATCGTGTTCACGAAATGGCGCCTAAAACTTTGTTACTGGCTCATGGAGGTGAGGTCCAGTTTGACCAAAGTGCTTATGACCACTTACTCAGAGTCGCGCCGCGTACTCCAGCTACCCATTGGCGAGCAACCAAAGTAAAGTTACGAGGTTTACTTGGCGCCTTGTGGGCATTTGGAGTGAAGGATAAACGCTGAATGACAGTCTATTTGAACAAGAAATAGCACAACAATGGGAGTGGATACAGAACGGTATTGTCACTGATAATAATGCAGATTAGAATGCGAAATCTTTTCATTTGCAATTTAACAAGATGTCCCGAATTCTAGTCGTTGATGATGATATTGAACTGTGTGCACTGCTAGTGGACGTACTCTCTGCAGAAGGTTATCAAGTTGAGAGCGTTCATTGTGGCGAGAGTGCGCTGCAATACATTGAGAAAAAGCCCGTTGATCTTGTCCTTCTTGACGTGATGTTACCTAAACTCAATGGTATGCAGGTCGCGAAGCGTATCTGCCAACGATTTGCTACGCCGATATTGATGTTAACGGCACTGAATGATGAAGCGTCGATGCTTGACGGTTATCAGGCGGGTGCAGACCAGTACATTGCGAAACCTTTTAAAGTGCCAGAGTTGTTGACTCGTATTAAAGCGATTTTCCGCCGAGTTGGATTGGAAAAGCAGCGCCAATCAGGCTGTCAGAGCAGTGTAGGCTTTGCTGAACACCTGTCCGGCGTGCCACTGACAGGCACAGAATCCGATTTACTCAACTACCTTATGCGTAATGATGGCGTGGTGGTTTCCAAAGCAGAGCTTCAGATTGAAGTACTGAAAAAAGAACTTAGTCCCTTTGACCGAAATCTGGATATGCATATCAGCAATGTTCGGCGCAAGTTGGTTGAAGCGGGCTTATCGAAACAACACATCAAAACAGTGCGTGGCAAAGGTTACAGCTTTGTCGACTCTGTCAGAGGCTAGCCGTGTTTCCTGTTCGATGCCCAGAAGCGATAGCAACGCGTAAGGATGCGCTGGTCTTTCAGTTATTCAGTTACATGTCTGCTGTTATCATTTCAATATTGCTTCTTCAAGCTGTCGCGGAGCAAGCGTTAATGAAAGCGGTACTAAAAGTGCCGCCAGCACTGAAAGCGCAGATGTTAACGTTAGCTGAAGAGGCTAATGTATTGATCGAAGAAGGGGACATGGACGACTTAGCTGACTGGGCAAATGCGCAGCCTTTTTATCTGTTCGTTTTGAATGAAGAGCATAAGCCGCTTTCTCATCGTCAGATGCATCCACATTTTGAGTTCAAGCTGCGTTTCTTGCGTGAGCTTGACGGGCCACTCAATGAACAAGTCAGCAAACCCCTGATAGGCATCCCGCTAATAGAAAGAAATACCTTGGCAATTCAGCTACCTAGTGAAGTCCATCCGGCCCACCGTTTTATTGTTTATCTGACAGTGAGCAAAATTATCATCGCCATTATCATGTTGATTCTTTTTTTCTCAGATATTGGCACGCAAGTTACAGCGGCCTCTAGACCGGTTACGTGAAGCAAGTAATAAGCTTTCTCAGGGCAATTTTCGCGTCAATGTTGTCAGTGAGTTGAACTCCAATATTACAGAGTTTAACCAGCTCGCCCATGATTTTGATGGTATGACTCAGGAGATTCACTCACTGGCTGAGAAGCAGCGAAGGCTGATTCGAGATGTGTCTCATGAGCTGAGGACCCCGCTCGCCAGACAAAACTTAGCGTTACATTTATTGCGCAAAAAAGCCGGTGAAGAAGAGCAAGCTTTGGTTGATCGACTTGAAAAAGAAGTGGATGAAATGGACAAGCTGGTGGGTGAGATCTTAGAGTTCAGTCGATTAGAGAATTCTCGTTACGTCACAGACGTTCAGCCAGTATGCCCAGAAAGTATTGCCAATACGCAAGTAAACCAAAGCCGACTTCAGTTAGGAGAGGATCAAACACTGGTTCTCAATGTAGCGCCATCTCTTCCTATGTTACATGCTGACGAGCGTTTAATTTTGCGCTGTCTTAGTAACCTGATATCAAACTCAATGAAATATGCAGGGTTGGATGCCCTCATCGAGGTGTCGATTGGATTAACGTCCGAACACGGCAATCAGTATTTAGTGTTTGACGTCGCGGATGATGGGCCAGGTATTCCGGAAACGGCGCTAGAGGATATCTTCAGCCCATTTACTCGAATAGAGTCGGCACGCGACAAGCAGTCGGGGGGCTATGGTTTAGGGTTGGCAATTGTCAAAGAAGCCATGACGTTAATGAAAGGCGAGGTCAGGGCGCAGAATCGTTCGCCCTATGGCCTGAGCATTCAGCTCTATTTCCCAATAAAAATAGGGCGTTAATGGTTGTGTTTTATTATGGGAATATGTGTTTTCCGTATTGATACCCACATATACACGACATGGCCTAACTAAGTATGAGAGTGCTGCCGTCGTGGTGACAGGCGTTACTGTTCTCAAAATAAAATTAATCACGCCCATAACATTCGCTCACCTTTTAGACTTGCAGGTCAACCTATCCCCACACCGCTAGAGGCATACAATCACCAGTGAACTTAATATTTTTGTATCGATAAATTTACCAATGCAAAGAATGTAAATTCAATGCAAATGAGATTTGTTAACACTTATATTCTCGGCGAAATAATTGGTTGAACGGCTTTTTGGGTCGTCATTTAATTTGGAGATGAATATGTTTACTAAGAGTCAGTTAGTACTGTCATGGGTGCTGTATTAGCTGCACCTTCAGTCAGCGCACAAACCACTCAGACTGACGAGCGCATGGTTGTTGAAGGCCGAAGCCATATGGCGACTCTACAAATTAAATACTAAAACACAATACGGTTAATCAACTTTGCTACCTCAGGGGAAAGACATGCTTTTTCCCTTAAATGCATATTGAGCATATGGTTGATTGAAATTTTATGTAATCGCGTTACTATGTCTTGCGAGTGAAAATGAGATTGCTTCTCAATAATCAGATTGACATCATTGAAAATTACACGTTATGAATTTATTTAAAACCAGTTTGGCGTTGATGGTTGCGACAGCAGGCTTCAGTGCAACGGCCTCGAGCCTTGATAGCGCTCTATCCATTCAAAGTAAAACCAATTCCTCATCCGCGGCGAGTCAGAAACGTATTGATGTCAGTGCTGAAAATACACTTAGCCTGCAAGCTGAAATTGAACAACTTCAGGAAGAGGTCAAAAACCTTGAGGTTTATCGTTCTCACCTGACGGCATTAGTCAAAAGCCAAGAGCAGGAAGCGCGCAATCTCGAAAATCAGATTGATGAGGTAAAAAACACTCGTCAGGGTGTCGTTCCACTGATGTATCAGATGATCGCGGGTCTCAAAACGTCGATTGCTGATGATATGCCGATCAAAAAAGAGCAGCGCCAGGAGCGTGTCGCAAAATTGGAAAAAATGATGACTCGCGCTGATGTGAGCGATGCGGAAAAGTATCGCCGTATTCTAGAGGCGTATCAGATAGAGCTTGATTACGGCACCAAACTTGGTCTGTATCAAGATCAGATTGCGGTAGATGAAGGCTCGCGTGAAGTCGACATCCTGCATCTTGGTCGCGTTTCACTGGTGGCTCGCAGCTTGAACGGCACGAAATTTTGGTCATGGAACCAGTCTGATAAGCAGTGGCAGAGTGCGGATAGCTCGATGAAATCAGAGTTAGACAAAGCGTTTAACATCGCAGCGAAGCAAGCGGCGCCAAGTTTGATTACTCTCCCAGTTTCTCTCAACGTCGCGGAGGCAAAATAATATGAAACGTACGTTAATTGCTTCCCTTATCGCTCTTGCTGGCCTGTCATTCAACGTTCAAGCCTCTTCTGAACTGGTCAACAAAGCTCAGGCTGAAAACCAACAGCAAGCGCAACATAACATGGCTCGCGAGTCCGGTTTTAAACAGACTGAAAAAGAACTTAAAGCGCTCAAAGCGCAGCTGATCAAGCAGCGTGACGATCTGCAAATGAAGAATGACAAACTCGCGGCAAAGTTCAGTGACAACGAAAATACCTTAGCTCGGCTAGAAGAAAAACTCCGCTTAGAGACAGGAAGTCTAGGTGAAGTGTTTGGCGTTGTGCGTCAAAACGCCAAAGAATTGGAGTCTGAACTGCAGTATTCAGTGACCTCAGCTGATGCACAAACTCATGCTGGTGTGGTTAAAGAGATTGTCGCAGCGACAAAACTGCCTTCTATGTATCAACTTAAAGGCCTTTGGAAAGCGTTGGAAGAGCAGATCAAAGCCAGTGGTGAAGTGGCATCAACCGAAGTCCGTTTTGTTAACGGTGAAGGGGTGGCTCAAAGCGAATCAGCCCTTCGGCTTGGTTCGATTGGCTTAGTTGGCGCGCAAGGCTACTTAAACTGGAATGCCACAAAAGGCGAAGCTCAGGCTTACATTAAGCAACCAGAGCAAGCACCAACCATTTCATCCCTTTCTCCTTTGGTAGGTGGCCAGGTTGAAAATATTGTTCTTGATCCTTCTCGTGGCGTGATGCTTGAACAACTAGCGCACAGCCCAAGCCTGATGGACAGGCTACAAGCAGGTGGTGTGGTAGGTAAGATCATTGTTGGCCTGCTTGCGATTGGTCTGATCATCGCCGTAGTACGTGGCGTAAGTTTGTCTATCGCACGCCAGAAGATTCGTGCTCAACTGAAGTCACCTCAAAATCCGGGTGACAACCCACTTGGCCGTGTGTTATCCGTTTATGGCAAAGAGAAAAACCTCAGTGTTGAAGCGCTTGAATTACGTTTGCTTGAAGCTGTAGTTGATGAGCAAGCAACGTTGGAAAAAGGTTTGTCCATGCTCAAGCTGCTGGCTGCTCTGGCACCAATGCTTGGTCTTTTGGGCACAGTTACGGGTATGATCGAGACTTTCCAGGTCATTACTCAGTTTGGCAATGGTGATCCTAAAGTCATGGCAGGTGGTATTTCGATGGCACTTGTGACCACCGTACTTGGTCTTGTCGCGGCGATGCCTCTTCTGCTGGCTCACAACATTCTGAGCTCGCAAGCCGAAACGATTCGCAACATCCTTGAGAAGCAGGGAATCTCTCTAGTCGCTGAACAAGCTGAGAAAGATCTCAAGCCATCTCAGGAAGCGCTAGGGAATGTTGCCTAATGGATGCAATCTTCGCATTGTTACCTGAAGCAATAGCTGGCAGTGACTGGCTACTTTCGTTGCAAAACTTTATGCAGCAGGGTGGTCAGGTGCTGTGGTTGCTGTCTGGCGTGGTGGCGTTTTGTTGGCTATTGATTCTAGAGCGCATCATCTATCTGTTGGTCGAATTTCCAAAGCACAGAGCAAATTGGGTCGATGCTTGGCGTGAACGGGGCGATCAAACGTCTTGGTATGCTCGCTCTATCCGCGAAGGATGGTTGTCACAAGCACACAGCCAGCTGTATCAAAACCTGAATATCATTAAGGTTCTGGTTGCTATTTGCCCAATGTTGGGGTTACTGGGCACAGTGACGGGAATGATCTCCGTTTTTGATGTCATGGCTAACCAAGGCAGCAGCAACCCTAAATTGATGGCTTCTGGTATCTCGCTAGCCACATTACCAACAATGGCTGGTATGGTCGCCGCGTTAACAGGCATGTTTTTCCATGCGCGATTAATGAAAGCCTGCCAGTTAAGAGAAATTAAACTAGAAAAATCTTTAAGGAGTCAGCGATGAGACTCGGTCGACGTCACCATAAACAAGATGAAGCTCAGATTGACCTGACGTCCATGCTCGATATCGTTTTTATCATGTTGATCTTTTTCATCGTTACCAGCTCGTTCGTTCGTGAATCTGGTGTTGAAGTGAATCGCCCTCAGGCGTCTAATGTGGTGAGTAAGAAAGATGCAGGCATTTTTGTCGCAGTGACTTCCGCAAACGACATTTATATTGATAAGCGCAACGTTGATATTGAACGTGTACAAGCGACACTAGAGCATTTGTTGCTGGATAAACCTGACGCTTCTTTGGTCATTCAGGCAGATGAACATGCCTACAGCGGTACTGTAGTGAAAGTAATGGATGCGGCAAAAGGTGCTGGTGTTAAGAACATAGCGTTGGCAGCGGAGAAGAAGTAGTGGGACGTTTGTTAATGGCAACGCCACTGGCTGCCGCATGTGCGTTAGCCATTTTCAGCTTTATGGCCTGGATGGTGGACAGCGGTCATCGCAGAGCCCCTGAGCCAAGTGAATCGCTGAGCTTTAATATGGTGATGGTGGAAAATGAACAAGATGTTCAACGTCGCCAGCGAACGGTGCCAGAGCAGCCGAAAGCTCTAGAAGTGCCAGAGCAGATGCCAACTTCTCAAGCCAATACCGAATTGTCGCAGATTTCACCGATTTCACAGCCGTCGCTTGGCCTGAATACCAGCATCGAAGGTTTGGCGATCAGCGCTCCAACATTTGGTGACTTTGGTGTCAATCAACAAGTCATGCCTTTATATCGGGTCGAGCCTCGTTATCCAGCCAAAGCCCTAAAGCGTAAAGCCGAAGGTTATGTGATCCTGAAATTCACTATCGATCCAACGGGTAAGCCGAGAGATATCAATATTGTCGAAGCCAATCCGAAACGCATGTTTGAACGGAATGCGATACAGGCGCTGCAGAAGTGGAAGTATCAGCCTAGAGTAGTGGATGGAGTTGCTGTACCTCAGGAAAACCAAACTGTAAGACTGGAGTTTAAGTTAGCCAAATGATGAAACGATTAGTCCTTATTGCTTTGCTTCTGGCTTCGCCAAGCGCCTTGGCTCAGGAGCTGACTCAATACACGGCGGTTCGTGTTCAGAAAGCCAACGAACTGGCTCAGGGAGAACAGCTGAAAGAGGCAATTACCTTACTTAAAGAAATCGACACTTCGCGCGCCTACGACAAGGCGTTCATCGCTCGTATGTTGGCGGTATTCTATTGGCAAGACGGCAATACCAAGCAAGCCATTTCTAAAATGGAATATGCGGTTGAAAGTGGTCTGTTGCGTGATGAACAGGCGTGGATCAGCCAACGTATGCTGGCTGACCTGTACCTTAATGACCAGCAGTTTGCTAAGGCGATTAAGCACTATTACCCGTTAGTTAAGTCGGTTCCTGAAACCCAAAAAGCTCAGGATCTGTGGCTGCGAATTGCACAGTCGCACTATCAACTAGAGCAATGGGATAAAGTAGTACCTGCGGTCGATAAGTACCTAAAGGTCGAGAAAAAAGAGATTCTTCAACCGCTATCACTCAAGCTGGGAGCACAGCTTGAGCTGAAACGCTGGAGCGCAGCGATTCCGACCCTTGAGTTACTTATCAGTATCCAGCCGGAGAAACTGAGCTGGTGGCGCCAACTGGTTGGTTTGCAAATGAAAGTCGGCAAGGACAAAGAGGCGCTTGATACCTTGGCGCTTGCAAAGGTTAATGGGTTACCGTTGAGCCAGAGTGACAGACGTATGCTGGCCCAGATGTATGCCAAGCGTGGTATCCCAGAAAGGGCGGCGATTGAAATAAGTGAACTGGATGACGCGCAAACGGATGTTCAGTTGCTGTCAGAACAGGCAACGTATTGGCAGTTGGCAAAAGAGTGGGACAAATCTTTGTCTATCTGGAAGTTAGCGGCTAAAAAAGACGCTAAGTATAATTGGAGTGTCGCTCAGCTCATGGTTCAGCAAGGCTACTATAAAGATTCTTTGGCGGTGTTAGATAAAGTCAAAGGCCGTGACGCAGATGTGGCGCTGGCCAAAACACGGGCTTTGTACAAATTGAATCTGCTTGAGAAAGCGCTGGTGCAAGCGAAGAGAGCGAACAACATCGAACCTTCAAGCCAAGCAAAGAGTTGGATTAAATACTTGTCTCAACTTAGAACTGCCGCTCAACAGAAGACAGGGTAATTGTTAAAAAGGGAAGCAATGCGCTTCCCTTGTTGTTGCTTACTTCTGATTTAAGCAGACATATTCCGCTCTCCAAAGCAGTCGCTTGGAAGATCTAATCGTCGTTAGCAACTCTTGCCCTGACAATTGCGGAAAGGCATGCATTACCTTGACGTCATTATCTAAATCGGATTTCTCATAAGCCCTTACATGAGTAAAGGTGCTGGACAGATTATGTGACAGCATAGATTGTGACAGGCAGATGCCAAACATATCCCGTTTCATCGTCTTTCCCTCTGACATTGGAGCATAGACAGCTGTTTATGGCATTTTTATTAGTGCTTGCTGCCCGCTTTAACCGTTTCTACAATTCTAGTGCTCAATAATTATACAACCTAAATGAGTGGGTAGTACAAAAAACGTTCTAATAATTTAGTGATCAAAATCAACTATTTTACCGGTTTTATGTCAAGTATGTTGCAAACTGGCAAACTGAGTGAATTGTCGGGAGTTAGTTCACAGCGGTTAGCGATGATTTGGATTGTTGGTCTCACAAAATATCGCCCATTAACTCGTATAAATGTTAATTGGATGTTAGTCTCGCTAAGCAAAATGGGAGAGTTTATGCAATGGAGTAGTATCAGCTTTCGTAAGCGAATGTTGATTATCATGACGCTTTCTGGCTTGATGGAGTTGCTATTGCTTGTTGCCGCTGGTTTCTTCTATGTTAAGCAAGAGCAAGAAGAAAAAATGGGCAAGCAGGCCCTTGGTGTCGCCTCATTTCTAGCAAATTCTCCTTTTGTTGCCCAAATGATCCAAGAAGGTGGTGGTTCGGAGTATCAGCTTCGTTATCGAAGTCTTACCGAGTTAATAGGTGCTGCCTTTATTGTGATTGGTGATAAAGACGGTATTCGTATTGTCCACCCTGTCGACGATCGCATTGGTAAACCAATGAAAGGTGGCGATAACGATCGTGCTCTGATTGAAGGTGAAAACTATATTTCTTTTGCCCAAGGTTCGTTGGGCTACTCCGTTCGGGGAAAATCGGCTGTTTTTGATTCAGATGGCAATATCATAGGCGTTGTATCAGTCGGTTATCTCATTGACCGTCTTCAGGATAGAGTAGAGCCTTTTTTGGTCTTTCTGCTTTTGATGGCATTACTAGTGGTTGCCGCGAATGCTATTGTATCAAGCTATGCGTCGCGTCGCTTTCAAAAAGCGATTCTTGGCTTTGAACCTGAAGAAATAGGTCGGTTGTATGTTGAGTTAGACGTGACAATGGAAACGCTTAAAGAAGGAATCTTGACGATCGATCAATCGGGCAAGCTTCGCTCTATCAACAAGAGTGCGTGCCTTATCTTAGGATTGGAAAAATCGCATTGCTTGAATAAGCCGCTAAAAGAGGTATTGCCTGAGAGCGACCTTGATACTGTTCTCACTACAGCCCACATTGATCATGACATATACCTTTACCTCAACAAGCAGAAGTTAATTGCTAACCGAAGACCAATTGTTGTAGACGGTAAGGTTGTTGGCGCGGTATCCAGTTTTCGACTGCGAGATGAATTGAATGAGCTCTCTGAGCAGTTAGCGAAAACCAAAGAATATGCTGAAATGCTTCGCTCTCAGACTCATGAACATCGAAATAAGCTGAATACCATTAGCGGTATGGTTCAAATGGGAGAGTTGGATGCAGTTCAGCATCTTATTGGTCAAGAAACCGCACATTATCAATCTTTGATTGAGTTCCTACGTGAAACCGTCAAAGAACCATTGATCGCCGGTATGCTGCTGGGTAAAACCGAACGTGCACGCGAACTGGGACTTGAGCTTATAGTAGAACAAGGTTCCCGGCTTGAACCTTTGCCAGAGCGTATTAATGCAGAAGATCTTGTGACTATTTTGGGCAATTTAATTGATAACGCTTTTGATGCTACGCGCAGTGCTATGACCTTGGATACGATGTTTGCCCCAGCGCGAAGGAATATTGAAGTTTCCATAGGTGATTATGGGAATGAAATCATTCTTGAAGTCATGGATCAAGGTTGTGGTTTACCGGGCGAGTTCTCTGTTGAGCACCTAGTTGAACGAGGTGTGTCGACAAAAGGGCAGGCAAATCGAGGAGTGGGACTTTACTTGGTCAATGAATTAGCACTGCGCTACCACGGCCTATTGGACATCACGAATAACGAACAGCATGGAGCTAGAACGACAGTGTATTTACCAAAGGAAGAACAGGTATGACATCCGTAACACGAGTAATGATTATTGAAGATGATCTCAGCATTGCTCAATTGCATCAGCGTTATCTGGAACAGATGGAAGGCTATGAGGTGATCGGGATTGCGACTACGAAAGTCGAAGCCGAGATACAGCTTGATGTATTGAATCCCGATCTCCTATTGCTTGATGTGTATCTTCCTGATGGAACCGGTTTGGAGCTTTTACAGGCATTGCGTTCTCGGAACCAAAGCTGCGACGTTATTCTGATTACCGCTGCTCGTGATGTAGATACATTGCAGCAGGCGATGCGTGGTGGTGTTGTCGATTATTTACTGAAACCCGTTGTATTTCCGCGTCTGGAAGCTGCATTGAAGAAATACGTAATACAAAAGCATCAGTTCACGAGTGCCTCGGATCTTGATCAAAACTTGGTGGACAAGATGTTACAGAGTCCATCTACTGAAGAATCTAGGGTTCAAAGGTTGCCTAAAGGTATCGACAGTGTCACGTTAGACAAAATACGTGCGTTGTTTTCTGGTGCTGAAAGTATAACAGCGGATGAAGCTGGAGAGCGTATCGGTGCGAGCCGCACAACCGCTAGACGTTATCTAGAATACCTTATCAGCTCTGGCGAATTGCAAGCAGATCTAAACTACGGTACGGTCGGTAGACCCGAGCGCTGTTACAAACGATCGTAACGACCACTTGGGTTCAAATAATTCTCCCCCAATTACCTAGACGTATTTTGTATCCACCTCTACAGTTTTATTGATAGATATAATATTTTTACTGTTAGAGGCGGCTATGAAATCGTTAATCAGCCTGTCTTTATCGCTCTTGTTTTTGTCATTTCCGATCGGAGCGATAGAGCTCAATGACCTTCAGTTTTTGACCGAAGAGTACCCCCGTATAACTTTACTCAAGATGGTGAAAAAAAAAGGCATTTCTGTAGACTTGCTGGCCGCTGCTGCACGATCTCAAGGGATAGAAATCAACAAACAAGATATTGAGGTCAGTCCTTGGGCACGAGCCTATCGAACCGCATTGATTGAGCCTGATACAGTACTTTTCTCTACTACTAGAACGAAGCTTCGTGAACATCTGTTCAAATGGGTTGGGCCTTTGAGTTCAACACGGATTGTCGTGCTGGCCAAAAAGTCGCGTAAGATTAATATTAAAAACAGTAAGGATTTTGCTCAATACCGAATTGGTGTTATTCGTGACGATGTGGGTGAGCAGTTAATGTTAGAACTGGGGGTGCCAAGAGGCGCGATGCAGGAAACCTCAATGGCTGAAACCTTGGCTAAGCAGTTGGCCAAAGATCGCATTGACCTATGGGCATACGAAGAAAATGTTGCCAATTGGTGGATAAAGCAAATTGGCTACGACACCGGCGATTTTGAGGTCATATTTGTACTCCGAGAAGGGGAACTCTACTATGCTTTTAATTTGGCAGTGGATGATCAACTGGTTGAGAAGCTGCAGCGTGGTATTCATGAAATGAAAAACTCGCTTAACGAAGCTGGCGTCTCAAAGTATCAAGAGATCGTCGATAATTATCGTTGATTGTCAATGGCGATCGTACTTTCAGGAAGGGTAGAGATGCGTTTAATCGGTTTTATTCTGTTTATGCTATGTCAGAGCGTATTTGCTAAGCAGGAAGTGGTGTTAATATTACCATCGCAGATGGATGGTGGACATACGTACTATCATGAACTTCTTTATCGCTCCTTGTCTGATTCTGGTTACGGTGTCACAATTAGAGTGCCACAAGAACATATTCCCCAAAAACGATCGATAAAAATGGTGGCGAGTAATCAGTTGTCCCTAACTTGGCTGTTGGCTACTGAAGATAGGAACAATGAATATGTACCCGTCAAAGTACCACTAACTGATGGCATGATTGGTAAAAGGGTATTGCTTATACCTCCACAGCTACAAAGTGAGTTCAATAAAATTAATAACCTCAATGATTTGCAAAGGTCGAGGTTGGTCGCAGGTTTGGGGATCCAGTGGTTTGACGTTGATGTATGGAACGCCAATCAGCTCCCCGTGTTCTTGCAAGATGGAGAATGGCGTTCTTTATACTCAAAACTTTCACCCAAAGGTAAGGTCAATTACTTCCCCAGAGGCATGACCGAAATACTCGGTGAGTCCTCTCAAAATCCTCATTTAGCGATAGAACAGCGTTTACTTCTAACTTACGAAAAGGACTTTTATTTCTATCTATCTGAACAAGCGGCACACTATCAGCCCATTATTGAGAAAGCGTTACTGCAGGCCAAACAGAGTGGATTGATGGACCGATTGCTGAAAAAATACTGGCAGGCGACATATGAACAAATTCAGCCAGACCAGCGAGTAGTGATAAATCTACGTTTACCTGAGGGTGGATCTCACAAATAGCAGCCTGTTTCCATATAAAAACTGACAGATTGACCAAGTTAGCGTATAAATTCTCTAAGAGTTTCATGCGGTTCTTCTGTGGTGGGAGTAGTTAAAGCGAAATGGAAAGTGTTTTTATCATCGTTGTTTTGTTGGTTTTGTTTTTTGTGTTTGTACAAAAGCGTTATCTAAAACAAGATGAGCTCAAAGACAGTAGTTATAAAAAAAAAAGGCCCGTTAATGAATATGCAGGAATCGGCGTTTTATAACGCTTTGATAACTGCTGTTGGTCAACACGGAGTGGTGATGTCAAAAGTGAACATGACGAATATCGTTGCACCGCTCGCCACCGACAAAAAACAATGGTTTATTGCTAACAATCGGATTGCTAAAAGTTATTTTGACTATGTGGTCTGCGATCCACGAACATTACAAGTGCGTGTCGCCATCGAACTCGATAACGGAAGAGCGTTAGATAAAGGTAAGATAGAGCGGCAGAAACTATTGATGCACGTGTGTAAGTCGTCAGGTATTCCTCTGATTGGTACCTCAGTGAAACACAGCTATCAGGTGGGTAAACTAAGGCGTCTTCTAGCTTCTCATATTGATCTCATAGAGCCTGAAAAAAGAGATTCGTTTCTGCAAACGGTGCGGAAGCCCAATGGTGATAAAGACGGCTTCTCAAGGAGAATTCAAAGGTCGGCGCTTTTTTACCTGCAGCCGTCAACCTCAGTGTACTTATACAGAAAATTACAATGTTGTGTTCGATGAAGATGGCGTGGACGAGTGACCACTGGTAAGCAATAGCCATCAAGAGCAGGTAATGATGGTTTGTTCTTTTTCATTGCAAACCATGACTTGATTGCGTCCATTCTTCTTCGCTTTATACAGCTCTTTGTCTGCTTCTTTTAGTACGCTATCTAGGTTGTTGTAAAGATCACATTGATAAATCCCAATACTTGCCGTGAGATAGATAGGTTGTTCTTTGCTGTTGAATTGATAGCGTTCAATTGCCATACGGATTTGTTCAGCCTTAATCATAGCATGTTGGATATTGGTGTTGTGTAAGGCTATGCAAAACTCTTCACCACCAATACGATACACTAAGTGCTCATCACTCAACCCATCAATTAAGGCGGCTGTCTGCCTCAGCACCTTATCGCCAACATCGTGACCGAATTCATCATTGACCTGTTTAAAGTAATCCAAGTCCAAAACCAGAAGTGACAAGGGTAAGGTTTCGCTTTCCTGTCGGTAGCGTTCAAAATTATGAATAAGGGCATGGCGATTATAAACACTAGTGAGCGCATCACGTGACGCAAGTTGACCCAGTGAAGCTTCTGATGTTTTCCGCTTAACTTCGAGAATGTGGCTGGCTAACCATACACTCAGGTAGGCGAAGGTAAAATTAATGATGAGATCAAAATAGCCCAAAAAGCCATCATTGAGCGATTTGTCAACCACGATCAGTAGCTGGCTAATGAAGCCTATTAGTGTTGCGATAAATCCGTAGCGTTTACCAAGAATAAGGTAAAAAAGAACGGGATAAAGGAAGCTCCAGAGGAACACTCCATTCTCTATCGGATACACACGTGTGGTAAAACAAACCAAACTGATGATGCTATAGACGTAGCAGTTTGAAAGCAAAAGAGAAGCAGAGCTTCGGTAGCTGTTCAAAGCGATATAGAGAGAAAAGCTACAAAAAAGGCTCTGAGTGATTGCTAAGAGATGATAAACGCCAAAAAACACATTAAGTGTGGCAATAATCAACGACATTAGGGCAAGAAGCATACTTAGCCAGAACAAGACTGCTCGACGTAATTGTCTGGAAGGGTTAAATATGTCAAGCTCCATCTTGAGTAGCCTTTGTAGGAATATGCCTAAGTACGAATATCAGACAATAGTATGCTTTTCGTATCGGGAATCAAGCGTAAGACTGAATAAAGATCACACTTTAAAGACTATAAATGATACGGCGTATTAAAAATGTACAAGTGTTATGTGCGCAAGTTAATGTAATGTATATAAATTAGTCAATTTATATCATATTTTAACTAGTCTCGAATTAATCGTAAAATTATCAAATAGTGAACCGGGGTCACTGTTTTGGATGGCTTTCATTTCGTATTTTGAAAAACAAAAATGCGACAAAATATCGATAAATACTACTTTGAGACTTAAGATGGCTTAAGTTTGTATCATTGATAAGACTATTGGGCAGATTTGACCTGATTTTAATGACTTCTTTGTAGTTACTGGATGGAAGATAAGAAGTCGAAGGCTCGCAACTGTTGAACTATTTCACGTAACGCTCCAGAGCTTCTCTGCTGTTGACAACATGGCGTAAAACACTTTATTGACAAGGAGGAGGTTTCGCCACGTAAGCTTGTGTCTTCTTTAAAGCACCGAGCATCCGTTTCATCTCTATCTTATCTGTTATTTTCGTGTCTGAATCATGAGAAACCCAACTGCTGCATGAAAATAACTGTTACTATGCTTGCGTCATTGATTAAACAGGATTCCTGATGGAAAAAGTCGCCATTTTCGTTGATGTCCAGAACATCTACTACACAACACGAGAAAAGTACCGCGCAAACTTCGACTACAATGAGTTTTGGTACGTTGCGACGGAAGGTCGAGACGTCACTGAAGCTCACGCGTATGCGATTGCTTCACATGATCCCAAACAAAGACAGTTTCATCATATCCTTCGTGGTATTGGCTTTAACGTTAAACTGAAGCCATTTATTCAACGGCAAGATGGCAGTGCCAAAGGGGATTGGGATGTGGGTATTGCTTTGGATGTGTATGAAGCTGCCAGCAAGGTTGACCGAGTCATTCTGTTATCTGGAGATGGCGACTTTGACGTACTAGTCAAACGTGTCCAAGAAAGGTTTGGAACCAAAGTGGATGTGTATGGTGTACCGGGCCTTAGCGCACAGTCGCTAATCGACGTGTGCGATAAGTTCATTCCGATTGAAGAGGAGTTATTGCTCAGACGAACCTGAGTTTGCGCTTTCTTCATTTTCTGCTTGTGCAGCGGTTTGCTGTTCTTTTTCTTCAGCTTCAAGCTTTGCTCTTTCCGCCTTAGAAATGTAGCGAGGCTTGTTGCTTTTATGTAGCTTAGCGTTTTGCTTTTTCTGCTTCGCTTTTAGGATCTGGTTAATTTTCTTCTTACGGTTCATCGTTGTCGCCCAGTATTCAAAGGGGGCGCGCATAGTAACAGACTTTGTACCACACTTCACCTTAACAAGATTATCTGCCGTTTGATGAAAGAGATCTGACGTTAGTACGGTCTGGTTAAATCATTGAACAATCGATTTGTTTCTTGCTCAGTGAGTAAGTCGTATCAGGGGAAGACTATGTGGATAAAGAAAAAACATCGCTGGGCGGTATCTGAAAACGAGGCAACACCAGAGTCGGTGTATAAAGAGCGACGAGACATTTTAAAAAAACTAGGTATTGCTGTCGTCGGTGTGCCGTTGGCGGCGAACTCTCAGGCGGGTGTTTTGGATCTGTTCTCATCAAAAGAGGAGCCTGTTCAAGACCGCCGTATTGATTTATCTGCCTCAAAGCCCGATAAATACCAAACTGATCTTTCATTAACACCTCAAGACAAAGTACTGAAGTACAATAACTTTTATGAGTTTGGAACAGGGAAGTCTGATCCTGCGGAGAAATCAGGTAGCTTTGTTTCCGACCCTTGGAGTGTCAAAGTGGATGGGTTAGTCGGTAATCCGATAACGTTGAACTATGAAGACATCTTCAACAAGTTCACACTCGAAGAGCGCATCTATCGCCTAAGGTGCGTAGAAGCATGGTCAATGAATATACCTTGGATTGGCTTTCCGTTGTCTGACATCATCAAAATGGCCAATCCGAAGAGTGAAGCGAAATACGTTGCTTTTGAAACCCTTTACGACCCTGAGCAGTTCCCCGGACAAAACTCTTGGGGCGGTAGTATCGATTACCCCTATGTTGAAGGCCTGAGACTAGATGAAGCGATGAACCCGTTAACGCTTATCTCAGTAGGTTTGTATGGCAAAACCTTAGCTCCCAAAATGGCGCACCTTTGCGCTTAGTTGTGCCATGGAAATATGGCTTCAAGAGTATTAAATCTATTGTGCGTATTCGTTTGACCGATCAAGAGCCACCAACCACTTGGAATAGACTCGCACCCCATGAATACGGTTTTTATGCCAACGTGAACCCACAGGTCGATCATCCGCGATGGAGTCAGGCTAGCGAACGTTTTATTGGCGAAGGTAACTTATTTAGCAGCCGCAGACAGCCTACATTGATGTTCAATGGCTATGAAGAAGAAGTCGCACATCTCTACAAGAATATGGACTTAAGGAAGTTCTATTGATGCGGTTGTCTCCGAAGGTGATTACATGGCTGAAGGTAGTTATCCATAGTGTGTCTTTGAGTTTCTTGCTGCTGTTGGTGATCAAGGCTCTCGGGGGTGATTTAGGTGGAGACCCGGTACAGGGAATCATCCACTACACGGGTATCAGTGCGCTCAATACGTTGATTGCTTCTTTATTGGTCTCGCCATTAGCGAAATGGACCAAGCAAGGGGCGTTAGTCAGAGTCAGACGATTGGTTGGGCTATATAGCTTTTTCTGGGCGGTATTACATTTAGTCGCCTATGCGACGCTGGATCTGGGTTTGGACTGGAGTTTGCTGGCTTCGGAGCTCACAAAGCGTCCTTACCTCACCGTAGGTGGAGCTGTGTGGCTGATATTGTTGTCGCTGTCTGTAACATCGACCAAAGCGATGCAGCGTAGACTGGGAGCAAAATGGCAAAAGCTACATAATTGGGTTTATTTAGCCTTGCTGCTTGCACCGATACATTTCTACTGGTCGGTAAAGTCTGAGGTCACTGAACCAACAATCTATATTCTGATAGCCCTTGTGTTACTTGGTATTCGTTGGAAAACTCTTAAACAACGAATACTTCGCTAATCGTGTCAGGGAAGTGTTGAAAAGCTAGCAAACCAAACGGTTTGCTGGCCTTTTTACTAGTCCGAGATAATGGCGTAGCCGCGGTATCTGTCGACATCAATTGTATTCATCGCTTTGATCATGCTGGTGGCATCAACCCAATGCCATAGATAGTCTGCGTTGTTAGGATCTAAAATGAGAAATGAATCCGAACCTCCATCATAAGCAGCCACTGGCGCGTAATGCCCCCTCCTTTTTGCTCGACGCCTTTTCGAGCGTAGTTTACCACCAGATAATGTTCTGGCTGATTCAGTGCCGTGACCATATTGGTCTTAATTGTGTCGATATCGTCAATGTTTTGTAGCTCGTAGCTGACAACTTTAGCTCCATTGGATTTAACCAGATCGACAAATTGAGAAAGCTGCAACCCATAGTCGTTAAACTGGCTGCCTTTCGCGGGCTTGCCTAGAATTTCAATTCTGGATTTCGGTGAGTGGATTAACACGGTGTTTTGAGTATAACGGTGAAATAGGGGAGACCAGCTGACATAGGATTTATCTGAATGTTCGACATTGCCACCGCCATTTGGCAGGTAGCCGGATTCCAACGTTGAGAACTGACTTGAGTCAAATGGAATTTGCTCTGGTGTCCTATCAACACGCAGTGCATTAAGTACCATCGCGGCCGATGCGACACCGCAAAACATTTTGTTTTCTTGCGGTTGGTAGTAAACCGAAAGGCGAGTAAAGTCTGTTTTGTTCTCTGACGACATCAAACGTGCAAAAGAGTCTGGATTGTCCCAATAGACAATAGTTGCCGCCAAAGCCTTGATACTCCAGCCAATAATCAATGTTGCCAGAGACAATTTTATAGCGTGTTTCATAGGGTAGTATTCCGATGAGGGTTATTGGGAAAAATAAATAAGAACGGTGCGATCTCGTGCACCGTTCGTCGTCTCTTTATGATTAAAATGTGTATTTTAGACCAACCGAAATGGTTGAGTTTTGGTTATCCAGACCGGCCCCGTTGGCTACGAAACTAGATACGCCAGTACTATTGTTAACAATGGTGGTATCCGCCTTCGCTTCAGAATATTTGGTATAAACATATTCGGCATATAGCTTCATGCTTGGCGTAAACTTGTAGCCGTAATTGAGTGATAACGATAGAAAGTCTGAATTAAAATCACTTTGCTCGTAGAAGGTCAGATTACGCATATTGTGGTGATCGACATCTCTCGCATCTACCCATGGACTCCATTTGAGTTGTACTCCGAAGTCTGATTTATCTAGCGTATATTCTCCCGTTAATCCTAGATATAGCACGCTGAATTCTTGTTTGTAGTCTATGCCCACTACGTTAGGGAACGAACCAACATTCGCCCCATTGTTGTAGGAATACGTGCCACCGATACCATCCCATTGAAAAAGATTATATTGGTAGCCTGCTAGAGCACCGACCTTATAGTTGTTTTGGCTAAGTAACCAGTAGATTGCATTGATGTCTATCTCATGAGCATCTCGTAGCTTAGTATCTGGACTTATAGAAATGTCTGTTGGTGACGACTGATTAGCATTGAGCCAATCGCGATCTTCCATATGAGCATCGCCATCGTCGGTCAATACAGACCAGAAGCTACCTGTTAGCGTCCACTTGTCATTGACGTCCCAAGCGGCCCCTAACTTGATGATCGGGACATTATGAATCTCCCAGTCAAGCTGACTTAGCTTTCTACCTGTACTGCTGCTGTAAACCAGTTCCGTTGATGAGCCATTTAAGACGCCAAAAGATCCTTCTAGCGTGACATTATTCGCATCGTCGGCTGCCATAACACTTGGGGCAAAAGCGAGTGGAATAAGCATCAAAGTTAACTGTTTCATGAATTTTTCCGTACTCTGATATGGCAATAAATTTGCCAAATAATTTAAGGTTGATGAATTTCGCCAGATTATTATTGTTACTAATCAATAGGGAATTTCGACGGAAGTATAGAAATAGGACGCAAAAAAAATATCAGGTGTTTACCTGATATTGAGGCAGTGAAAAGCGAAGCTCTGATTTGTGTTGCATCAACTTTCTTTGTCTCAGAGTTGATTGGCTTTGAATAGCAATGATAAAGATTAAAGAGTGAGGAATCCTAAACTAATGAAATTATTAGTTTTATTTGCCTATCTGTGTAATAAAGTCGCCTGTTCTTGAAAGTCAGTTTTATGCGTGAAGGCAATAGTGACTTTGTAAATCGAATGGAGGTATTCCTAAAGGTCTTGGGTCCAAGCTGCTGTTAAAAAATAATGTTATGTTTACATGATCGCAAAGTGAGGTTGATTGATTATGCAACAGACAACTCTGCAATTGATTGTGCTTTGTTTAAGCATGGTTCTCTTCTGAATTTCGATGACCATTTTGCAACGAAAAACTATTATCATTGTATTTAATTAACTGTTAACACTAAAAGTTCTAATAATTTAAAGTATTTTAAAATAAATTATAAATTTTTGATTGTTTTTTATTAATGTGAAGTTTAAATAAATTAGGTCTATTTTTAAACTTCTTATAGTGATGATTGTCCTTAATCCCTACTTATCCCATTTTATTGGAAAAATATTCTGTTACTAGGATCGTAGATGATAATTAAATATGATTTTTAATAATATTATAAATAATTTTTTTCAAGTGCATCAGTTGATACTGTTAGTGTTTTTACTAAGCATCGTGGTTGGCCTATCAGGCTGTGGTGATACCTGGGAACTAGCAAAAAACGAAGTTGATGATCGAAGATCTGACTATAAGGGTGTCGATACTATAAACATCGTTGATAGTGGCCCTGTGGGTCGCATCCCCGACGGTGTGAATGCACCAACACTTTATTATCAATTTACTCGAACATCATTACCACTCAACTCTGCTCCTCATCTTCAAAGGTTTAATCAAGAGTTGTCAGGGAGGCCTTTTCAAATAGAGGTATACCTTCAGGATGGAGATCTTAAGCTGCAAGATGTCACCATAGAGTGTTATGTAATGTCGTCTCACAAGACTGCAATGGAGAGCCTTGCTATACGATCAACTCTGAAGGTCGGTTGATTGCTGGGGCCAAGGACAAATTTAGTGCTCAAGCTGAGTACGATGGATTGTTCAGTCCAGTGATTTTGTTTGATATGCCAAGAAAGTTGGAAATGTGTGGAGCAGTAGGTAATACCGATAAGATCAATGATACACAAGAATGCTTACGCATTGTCATGGGCAGTTCTGGGCAAGCATATGGAAAATGGTTTACCAAACCACCTAGGATGAGCGTGATGCGCTACATGTGGTATTCGTCTGATAACACAATGTATTATAACTCAGGCTATACGCACGTGGGTTTTACGATCGATGGCGTAAGAGATTTAGGTTCCAATCAATTTGCCCTGATGAGAAATGACGGAGGTGACCAGAATGCAAAGGACTCTGGCCACGCTATCAAGCTGGATGAATCTGGGCAGCATGCTCGCTATTGTGCGGATTTAGCAGAGATAAACTTTAATGGAAGAAGCAACTGGCGAAAGCCCAAAGTTGAAGAACTGACCGAATTGATCTCCATGTCTATCGGTTCAACGTATGGTTGGCCAGTGTACAATTTTTATTCGTCTGATATGGCATATATTCAGCCGAAATCTAAGGGTGGGCTTCATTTCATTAGTGTCGATGCTCAGACAGGACAGAAGTTCATCTTGCTACCCGAGCAGCGTGTTTACGCAACCTGTGTTTCAGAACCATAAAAAATGGGGTGCAAAGAGTCACCCCAAAAGCATACAGCTAATCACATCTAATTCTCCAAACTAGCCAAAGTCTGGAAAGGAAGCGACGACAAACGACGAAAAGTGAGCTATTGCCGTCACCCCATCAAAGTAAGTTACATTCGCATACAGCCATAGATAACTTATTAACTATTATTTATTCTTACAAATAATATTTGATCGATTAAATAATGATTAATTCGTAATTTATGATTATTGTTCTTGTTAGGTTTATAAAATGGCAAAGGGTTTTTTCTCTACTCTTTTTGCTAAGCGATTAATGCCACTCTTATTTATTATTACTGGAATAGAAGATATGACTAATTGCAGTGCAGGAAGCAAAAAAAAATGGCTTGATGAGAATGTATTTGAATCCGCGAAAAAAAGAGTTTCTTATATTTTTGATAACTTTAATCATTTCTATGTTTCTTTTTCTGGAGGAAAAGACTCTGGTGTATTGCTTAACTTAGTTATCGAAGAAGGGGAGCGAAGAGGGCGTCTGCCCATTGACGTTTTAATAGTTGATTTTGAAGCTCAGTATATGGAAACGGAACGGTATATCAAACGCCTAATTGACACTAAGAAAATTCATCCATATTGGGTTTGTTTGCCGATCAGTTTGCGTAATTCGGTTTCTCAGTTTCAACCTAAATGGTTATGTTGGGATCCTGAAAGCAAACAACGTTGGATAAGAGAACTTCCCGATTCAGAGGGCGTCGTGAGTGACGGGCAAGCGTGGTCATTTTTCTATTCTGGTATGGAGTTTGAAGATTTTGTATTTGAGTTTGCCCACTGGTATCAGCGATGTAAGTCAGAGCAAATCGCAGTACTGATAGGCCTCAGAGCCGATGAGTCACTCAATCGCTATAGTACCGTAAAGAATCGCAAAAAAGGGAATTACCAAAATCATTTATGGACAACAAAAATGCAGCAAGATGTCTTCATGGCTTACCCTATTTACGATTGGAAAGTGTCGGATGTTTGGGTGGCCAACGGGCGTTTTGGCTGGGACTACAACCATATTTACGATTCAATGCAAAAAGCCGGCGTTCCACTTTCTCAACAGCGACTATGCCAGCCTTTTGGCGATGAACAAAGAAAGGGCCTGTGGTTATATCAAAAGCTTGAGCCAGAAACTTGGCTCAAGTTACTTTCAAGAGTTGAAGGCTGTAACTTTGGAGCTCGTTATACCAAAGAACAGGGTAGGATTCTCGGCTACTATCGTTTTGAGCTACCAGAGGGGTTTACCTACCGTACTTACAGTAAGTACCTACTGAAAACAATGCCTCCCCACTTGGAGAAGCACTATCGTGAGAGAATATTCAAGTTTTTGTGGTGGTGGCGAAAACACGGTCCGAAAAAAGGGATTCGATGTATTCCTGATTTAGCAGACAGTAAACTTGAATCAAAAAAACAAGTTCCGAGTTGGAGGAGGATATGTAAAGTGTTGATAAAAAATGACTATTGGTGCCGAGGGTTGTCTTTTGGTTACAATCGAACTATTGATACGACACATCGCAATATGAATGCACGCGATACAATTTAGGGAGGCAGACTAACATGACCCCTGAAACTAACTCCTTGTTCAAGCAGGTTAGCCGTTTAAATCAACAACTCGATAATATCGAAACCTGGGTTGAGTTATACAATAGTATGACATCTTGTCTGTTTAAAACCATTCCAGCGCTTCCTCCTGTTTGTAATGTTCGACTATTGCCTGTCAATCTTATCGAGTCCAATAGTTATAACCCCAATAAAATGGCCCGACCAGAAGGCAAACTTCTAAAACAATCGATTGTAATAGATGGGTTAACGATGCCAATCATCGTTAACCAGTTAGGGCAAGCTGAGAGCTATATTTTGATCGATGGTTTTCACCGTTTTGAACTACTGAAATCTCATCCTGAACTTCAACCTATCCCAGGTTATATACCGTGTGTTGTTTTTCATAAATCCATAGAAAACAGTATGTCGACGTCAGTAAGGCACAACATTGCTAGAGGGGTCCATCAGGTTGAGCTTACCTCTAGTTTGGTGATTACGCTACGCCAACTTGAATGGAGTAACGAACGAATTTGTAAAGAGCTTGGAATGGATAATGATGAAGTCCTGAGAATGCAGCAAGTCAGTGGCTTAGCGGCTGAATTCAAAGATCAGAAATTTTCAAAATCATGGGAATGACATCGACGAAATGTCTCAAGTTTCTACATTTTTCAATCTATTGTTGCACTGAATATTCTGCTAAAGAAATCAAGAAATATCTTTTGTAAATCGTTGTGTCTGTCTGCGTACAATTAAGTGTGTATGCTGCTAGCTCGAGAGTCTATTTCGCATCTAAGATCAGGCAGGACGGCTGCGGAACATTTTGTTATCAAGGTAGGCGCTACGATACTGTCTAGCCATGGTAGGAGGTTGACAAATTTTATTTCCCTGTTGATAAAAAGTTTGTCCTTTTTAATCATACGCCTATATCACTCTCAAATGAGTTATTAATCACATGAGGTATTTCAAGTAACGTACTTTTCAACCCAAGCTGGAGGAATGTTTTATTTAATTAACAATAGCTTAATTGTTTAAATGAGCTGCCAACATTCTTTTGATTGAAAACGAATGGCATCAGCCTCTTTCAGGATAGCTTGAATTTTGGGTCAAACTACCGAACCGATCAATTATTAATTTAATAATTAATTAACAAGTAATTATTTTTTTTAACACAGGTCCTGACGCTAGAGTTACACCTCTGGCGTTTTTATTTTTCAAGACGACCAGAATAAAACTTAGGACATCTGGACAAATACAGGAAGGTAAAATTATGGATTGTGTTGAAAGTAATACTCAAAGTAAAAAGAAGCCATCGGTATTCGGGGAGCCTGTATCATTGCGTGTGTTTGTGTAGGAGCTGGGATGTTAGGCTTACCAGCTGCGGGTGCTGGTGCATGGACTGTGTGGTCTTTTATTGTGCTGAGCCTAACGATGCTGATTATGTCTGCAAGTGGCTGTTTACTTTTGGAAGTACTCAAAGATTATCCTTACAGAGCGTCTTTTTCTTCGGTAACCAAAGATTTATTAGGTAAGCGCATTAGTGTTTTCAATAATGTGATGATTTACTTTGTTGGAGGCATTCTGCTTTACGCGTATATTACTTCATCTGGTTTGATTATACATGATTATACGGGAATCGAACCAAACTTGGCTTCCATATTGTTTGTCGCCTTGTTCTCTGTCCTTGTTTGGCACTCGACGAAAATGGTTGACCGAGTTTCTGTCATACTTATGTTGTTTATGGTGTGCAGTTTCGTGTTTTCTATTACTGGTCTCGTCAAAAATATTGATGGTCATACTTTAGTTAGCCAGGCACAATTCGCTCAAGGTCAATATGTTTTTGCTTTATTACCTATCGCGTTGGCTTCATTTGGATACCATCATACGGTATCGAGCATGCGAGATTACTATATGGAAGAGCATAAAGCTCAGAAAGCGATTGTGGGTGGAACCTTTATCGCGCTTTGTATTTACTTGATTTGGCTTATTAGCGTTTACGGCAATCTCTCCAGAGCCAATTTTCCTGAGATTATTGCTCAAGGCGGGGACATCAACGTTTTACTTCAACACTTAAAGACGTCACTGTCTACTGAAGCTCTGCATCAGGTTATTAGTGCATTCTCAGCGGCTGCTATTTTATCGAGCTTTATCGGCGTCGGGCTAGGTGTCTTTGATTTTTTGGCAGACGTTTTTCAGTTTGAAGATAGCAACAAGGGGCGAACCAAAACTTGGGCAGTCACATTTCTTCCTCCACTGATTTTCTCGTTAGTTTTTCCATTTGGTTTCTTAGTCGCAATCGGGTATGCCGCGGCCGCCGCCGCTGTTTGGGCGTGTATTATTCCAGCGATACTCGTCAAAAAAGTGAGATTAAGAACCTCGATGTTGAGTGAAAAACCGAATACATACCGAGTTTCCGGGGGGACTGGGTGTTGATTTGTGTTTTCCTGTTTGGCGTGCTGATCATTTCTATTCAAATCATTTCCTTTTTTGGCTGGTTGCCAACTTATGGCAGGTAGCACCCGTCTCACAATTGAACTATGTTCAAAATAAATTCGTTGAGCTCACTTTTGTTGGGGTAATCTATATAGCTATAGGCTAAAATTACTCCATCTTAAACTCATAACTCGGGTTAACTAGTCGATGAGCTCTTTGCAATCCTTATTTATTGTTGAAGACGACATAAAGCTTCGCTCAATGCTAGAAGAATACTTCGTTAAACAAGATTTTGAAGTGACAACGTTCGAAGACGGTAGTAGCGCCGTTGAGGCAGTTGTCCAACATCAGCCTGATCTGTTGTTACTTGATCTGATGTTGCCCGGAATGGATGGCCTGACAATTTGTAGACAGATTCGAGCCAAGTATTCCGGTAAAGTCCTAATGCTGACGGCAAGTGATGATGATTTTGACCATGTTGCGGCACTTGAAATTGGTGCCGACGATTTCGTCAGCAAACCGATAAAACCACGTGTATTACTCGCACGTATGAGAATGCTGTTAAGACGAAACTCTCTTAGTGAAACATCTACTGAAATTGATTCAAAACCATTGAGTACACTGACATACGGTCAGCTCAGTCTCAATCAGGCACGTAAAATCTGTGTTCTTGACGGAACTCAGGTCAGCATGTCTGACAGCGACTTTGATTTGCTTTGGATACTGGCTAGTGCCCCAGATGAAGTGTTGTCTCGTGACTTTCTAACCCAGACGTTGAGAGGTATCGAATACGATGGTTTGGACCGTACCATAGACAACAAAGTGGTCAGTCTCAGAAAAAAACTGGGTGACAACTCAGCGACACCCAAACGCATCATCACTGTTAGAGGGAAAGGGTATTTGTTTGTACCAGATAGTTGGTGAAAATCTTTGAGGATGATGTATGCGCCGAATCTACATTGAGGCATTTTTTGGTTTGTTGGTGTTGTTCACGCTGAGTCTGGTAGCGTATGAAATCATTATTTATCAACTTAATACAGACTATGACTATGTTCTAGAAGACTTAGAAGGTGCTGCATTTAGGGATGTCTTAATGACAATCTCTGACCATCAGGGCAAAGAGAGTGCTTTGATAGTTTTGAACGAGTTTATTGCCAATACGGCGAAAACGTTGACGGCTTTTCCAAGCTCTGACGTACCACAGGAAGTAAAGAACTATTTCACTAATGACCGTGTTCATCCATTCACATTTTATGACGATGAGCGCGATTTCTGGTTCATGTTGTCATCTCCCGATATTATTTATCGCGTCCAACCTGATGTGAAATCGGCGCTGCGTAAAGCCATAGAGTTTGATGATGATATTCTCTGGGGTTTTATTCTCGGTGGGTTCTTTATTTACAGCTCAGGACTTATTTGGTTCTTAAGCAGGCGGGTCCGTATTCTTGAAGAAGTTACCATGAAATTCGCGAAAGGTGATTTTAACTCAAGAGCGCCGACGGGTAGCAGGCATCGTGTCGGTTCCCTCAATGACAGTTTCAATTACATGGCAGATAAGATATCCGACCTTATAACCAGCAACCGCTCGTTAACAAACTCTATCGCCCATGACTTACGAACGCCTGTTTTCCGCATTCAGTGGCAGGCTGAAATGCTCCAAGATGAGAGTCTAACTCAACAGCAGCATGATAAAATAGCCAGTATTATCGAAGATACGGAAGAGATGGAACAAATGGTCGATGAACTTCTCTACTTTGCTAAGGTAGAGCGTCCAGATTCAGTGCTGCATATTGAAGCTATTGAACTCCGTCCGTTTATGCTCGGCCTGACTAATAAAGTGCCTGATGCCAAAGTAAATGTGGTGTCGTTAGAGATTGAAGACAACTTGTTTCTAGAGGCAGACGCCTCTCTGCTAAAGCGGGCGGTTAATAACCTACTTTCGAATGCGTTACGTTATGCGGATCAGAAAGTCCAGCTCTCTGCGAAGCTGGAGAATGAAACCATCCTACTTACCGTTGAAGATGATGGCCCAGGAATTCCAACGGACCACTGGAACTATATTTTTGACCCCTTCTACAGCGCAGATCCATCAAGAAGTAAAGCTAATACTGGCTATGGATTAGGGCTAGCGATCGTCAAACTGATCGTTGAACGACACGGCGGGCGCGCAAAAGTTGGGGCTAGTTTACTCGGTGGCGCTAAATTTACTCTACAAATTCCACGTTTGTCAGAGGGGCCTGACAAACCGTGACAAAGGAGTGACAAAGTAAAGATATTGTCAGCGAGAATCGTTTTGTACAGTGTTCATAACAAGTTAACACAAGGACAAAACAATGAAAAAGCTAACGATTCTAGTCTCAACTATAGTCGCGGCAACGGCAGCCCAAGCTGCTGGTGATACATATATTCGAAACGGCAACATCTATACCAAAGAAAATAGCTGGATTGCTGAACTTGGCGGCGCTGGAGTGAGCGATCTGTACAAGGATCAGAAGCATAATGCGACAATTCTTGGAAACTTTGGTTACCAAGGTGAAGATTTCAATGCTAGCCTGCAAGGACTCAACTACCGATTCCTTGGCAATACTGGTGATATGTTCAACATGAGCGGCTATTTGGGCACCTCTGGGTTGATGTATGATCATGACACTTCAGACTTCCTGAAAGGTATGGATAAGCGAAAAGCGAGTCTTGACCTTGGTATCAACGCTGACTTCCACTTATCTCAAGGCACAATTTCTACTTATGCTCAGCATGATGTTACTAATACTTATGATGGCTACTTAGCTGGTGTGACTTACTTTTTGCCAATGACTGTCGGTAGTATGGACTTAGTCCCATTTGCTGGTTTGACTTATCAAAGCAAAGATTATGTCGACTACTACTTTGGTGTGAAAAACAAAGAAGCGACCCAATCTCGCAAGGCATATGAAGGAAGCGGTGATGTTTCTTACAACTTAGGTTACAAGCTTATCCTACCGATTAATGACAGTTGGGAGCTGACACAAACCACGGCTTACACTCGCCTTGGCGACAACATTGCGGATTCTCCAATTGTAGATAGCGCCAACCAGTGGGCTGTCGGTGCTACTGTGGCATATCGTTTCTGATCTTAGTGAGTATCTATAAAGGCCTGACGGAATGTCAGGCTGACCTACTCTGTTTTTAATCGATGCTTCTCAGTATTAGTGAATTTATGTCTGTAAACTATTTCCATTTCCTTAAATCCCTCCCTGGCGTTGCTGAGAGTGTGTACCCAGAAATTCGTGGGTTAAAAAAACTTCGTTATAACGGTCGTTTTTGTTTGTGGTCAATGTTTAAACCCAATGTGCTTAAACAAATGCAGCAGTTGTTTGAACAGCCTGAATTTCGTCCGATCAAAGAGACCAACCCGAGGATGTTTGAAAAGCCTTTAAAGCCATTTGTTTGTCTAAAGTGGCGCCCTAATCAAAGGGCGGCAAAAATCTATGAGCATTTTCAGACGCTGCACCTAATGTATGGAAGTGCATTCCTCGACTTTTATTCTGAAGAGGGGTGGTGTTTGATGGAGGTAAATAATTGCAGATTAATGCTGTGTGCGGGTCCCGAAAGGGAGGGCTCTTTGGCGTTAAAATTGGTCGATGAAAACAAACATGACCTATTCACTCTAGCCTTTAATATTTCGTCTTCACCAAAACGTGAGATTCATATCGGAGCCTTGCAAGGTCCTGGAGACCACATTACCTATCGTAGTGAAATTATTAAGGACTTGACGAAAGGAATGTATGGGTTGCGTCCAAAAGCGCTTATGCTTGAAGTGCTTTTGATACTAGCACGGGAATGGGGTGTTGAATCGGTGTACGGCATTACAAATAAAGGCCATGTATATCAAGCATTGAGATATATAGGCTCTAAGCGTTCCAGTATCACGTACAACTATTCTGAATTATGGGCAGAATATGGTGGAGTAGAGGTCTCAAAGTACTTGTATCAGCTACCTTTGTGCCCTGCCCGTAAGGATCCAAGCACACTGAAGAAAGCTAAGCGACGCTTATATACTAAACGCTATGCATGGCTTGAAGAAACCCAAGTAGCAATTCAGGAACGTCTTGGTAGGTTAGTGTGCTGATTAGAGAAATAGCGTACAAGGCCAAGTGAATATCGGGCTCACTAATAACTGATATTAGTTTCAGTCAGGCATCGAAATTTCAATGATTTAAGAATTATTTACATATAACTTACTCTTCTGATTTAGCTTCCGACCCTATGTTTGGTATTAGCGGCTATATGCAACTTAGTCGCTTCAATAACTAAAACATAAACAGAAGGTAAATCTTATGCCAAATCGATTAGAATCTTGTAAAGCGCAGTTTGTAAAGAGCATTGACCAACGTATGGATTACATGCCTGAACCCTATCGAATCCGAGTGGTAGAGCCTGTACGTAAAACAACGCGCCACGAACGAGAAGAAGCATTAAAAAGAGTTGGCTACAACCCCTTTTTACTGGATAGCGACTACGTATTTATTGATCTCCTCACTGATAGTGGGACTGGCTCTGTCACCCAAAACATGCAGGCAGCAACACTGAAAGGTGATGAAGCATACAGCGGAAGCCGAAGCTATTTTGTGTTAAAGGAAGCAGTAGCGGATATTTTTGGATATCGACATACAATTCCAACTCACCAAGGACGGGGCTCTGAGCAGCTTTATGTGCCTGCATTAATAAACAAACGTGAGCGAGATAAAGGTTTAGAGCGGCAGCATATGGCTGCGATCTCAAACTATTTCTTCGATACCACTCAAGGTCATACCCAACGACATGGCTGTAGAGTGGTCAATGTTCCGACGGAACAAGCGTTTGATACATCGGTAGAAGCGGATTTTAAAGGCAACTTTGATATTGAAAAACTCGTTTTTTCTATAGAGGAAATTGGTGCCAAAAATGTGCCCTACATTGTGAGCACTATTACCTGTAACTCCGCGGGCGGGCAGCCCGTCTCTGTCGCAAACCTAAAAGCCGTGTATGAGATTGCAAAAAGTTATGACATACCTGTTGTGATTGACTGTGCAAGGTTCGCAGAGAATGCCTACTTTGTAAAACAGCGTGAACCAAAATTCAAAGATTGGACAATCGAGGAGATCACGCGTGAATCGTTTCAATACGCGGACATCTTGTCAATGTCGGCAAAGAAAGACGCTATGGTTCCAATGGGCGGTTTGTTGGGCTTTAAAGACGATAGGCTGTCCGATGTTTTCCAAGAATGTCGGACGTTATGCGTCCTACAAGAAGGATTTCCGACATATGGCGGTCTTGAAGGCGGAGCAATGGAGCGCTTGGCTGTGGGTCTCTATGACGGTATGCGTGAAGAATGGCTGGCGTCTCGATTACAGCAAATTCGTTATTTGGTTGATGGACTGGAAAGTCTGGGGATTGAGTGCCAACAAGCTGGGGGACATGCTGCTTTTATTAATGCGAGTAAGATCCTACCTCATATTCCGTCGGATCAATTCCCCGGACATGTTTTAGCGTGTGAGCTATTCAAGATCGCAGGAATACGTGGTGCTGAAATTGGTTCGCTACTGCTGGGTAGAGACCCAGAAACTGGAGAGCAATTACCTTGTCCAACGGAACTACTGCGGCTTGCTGTACCGAGGGCGACATATACTCAAGCACATCTCGATTATGTGATTGATGCCTTCAAAGAAGTGAAAGAGAGAGCGCCGAGTATGACCGGTCTGAAGTTTACCTATGAGCCTCCTGTTTTGAGGCACTTTAACGCAGAGTTCGAGCCAGTATAAAACGAGAAAAGCCGACAACGAGTCGGCTTTTTTATTTTTTATGTTACTGGATGAGCATGTCACGCTTATTTGTGGCCTTAATGATTAACATGTTAACAATGAGGGCGATAATGTCTGCGTAAGGGATCATACTGGCTCCCAGTTGGCTGTCCAAAATAGTTCCTCCAATAAACCCTCGAAATGCGTTAGCCAAGTTAAAAGCAGAGATATTTGCAGTTGCATTGCTGGAATATTGGCGAAAGAAGCGATGCCGAAAATGAAACTTGCAACAACGAACAGCCATTGATTCTCTGATACCAGACCAACAACGATAAGTGATAGAACCATGGCAACAGACCAAAATAGTGATGCCTTTGCTAAGTCCTTATCTGATCAGCGCCCGCCAAGATGGTTGCCGATAATCAGGCTAAAACCGACGATACTTGCAATGGCATTCTTTAATTCGTAATAAATGTATCTCCGTAATGAAGTCAATAAGTTCATTTTATGTATTTGAAAATTGTTGATAATTGAGTGAAGATTGAAATCATAATTCAGCCGTACTGAATAGTGATAAAGAGAAGATAATGGATAAATTCGCGGATATGGAATTGTTCACTCTGATCGTCAAACATCAAGGGTTGGCAAGTGCAGGCAGGGAGATGGGATTGTCGCCGGCAAGTGTAACAGCAAGGCTTCAAGCCCTTGAAGAGAGACATGGCGTAAAGCTTATCAACCGTAGCACTCGCCATGTTGCTTTAACAGATTCTGGTCACAGCTATTATGACTCTTGCTTGCAGATATTAGAAAGTGTTCGTGAAGCGGAAGCAAAATTGCAAAACACCACGGTTCAGGTGGAAGGACTAATCCGAATTTCAGCCCCCAAAGATATTGGAAAGCAGTTTGTGATGCCCGCTATCGATACCTTTCAGCGCCTATATCCCAAAGTTGTACCTCATCTATTGTTACATGATAATTTATCTAGCTTGTCGGAAAGCAACGTTGATGTCCAGATTCGTTATGGTTCTCCTCCAGATAGTGGCATGATTGCGAGAAAACTGGCCGTGAGTGAGCGTGTCTTAGTCGCTTCTCCTGCTTATATTAACCGTTTCGGTTTGCTGAGTGACCCTAAACAACTTCAGTTACACCAATGTTTATCTTTACTGCGCAACGAACAGGAAATGAAGCTGTGGTACTTTCAGCATAGAGAGTCCAATTCGAGTTTGTCCCAGCAAATATCGAGCTTTCGTTGCTCGGATGATGGTGAGGTGATACGTTGCTGGGCTAGGGAAGGCGCGGGTATTGCGCTAAAATCGAGATTAGATATTGAAGCTGATGTTAGTGCGGGGAGATTGCGCGTACTGTTACCAGATTTTCGCGTCGACTTTAAACCCATCTCGTCTGCGAATGACTCTGAACTTTATGCTGTATATCGTGACCGCAATTATCAACCTAAACGCCTCACATTGTTTCTCGAACACTTGATGGTCGCTTTTTCTGGAGAAGCAGGGTAATCAGCCACCCTGCTTAACAAGCGAAAGCTACTCCCAAATATCCAGTTTTCCTTCTATCTGCCCTTTGTGAATGTAGAAGCGTGGAAAAGACTGAAATATATAAATATCATTACCTTGGCGTATCAAGCGGTAGAATAAAAAACGATAACCGGAGGATATTTGATTGAAGTGGTCATTGGAATCCTCTTGTTGATCATCAATGAGTTTTGTCCTCGAGTAAACGAAATAGATAGTTTGCTCACCAATTCTCAAGTGTCTCGCTTCCACTTTCCATTTGGATAAGAAGTTACCTTGCTGGTCTTGCTTGGTTTGTAGAGCGACGACCTTGCCTCGGTAGCAGGTCATAAATACGTCTCTTTCATCGTCTGGAACATGCAGACTGATTGAATATTGGCAGGTCGAGCCGTTCAAGAAAGCGTATGAAATAACGAGTAACAGTGCACCAAGAGCGATGAAAGAGATAGATACGAGCTTTTTAACCACCTTGCTCTACCTCCATAAGGCCAGAATGTGACGAGTAAAAATAGTGACCTGATTTGTTGTTTATTATTTGAGGATTGAATTCCTCACCCTCGATAGTACATACAGTGCTTTGACTGTCTGTATAGCAATCAAGGTTCACCCATGAGAAAACGATATAGAAAACGCTATAAAGAGTAACCATAGAGGATATAAAGCATAGATACAGTTTGACCTTTGATATAGACCCTGAAATAAGGTTGCTCTCTAAGATTCCAAGGTTAATAATCTTACTTTCTTTTTCAATAGGTTCCAATGTCGATTCATGTTCAGATAAGTCTAACCGATAACCTTTTCTTGGAACATTGACGATTTTTATGTTGTCCATCTCCAGAACTTTTCTTAAGTTTGTGATGGCAACGGGTAGAGAATTGGGACCAATAATATCTGGTCTTCCCCATGCTTCAGAAATTAAGTCATCTTTGCTTACGACGCTATCTTTTTCAGTTATCAGTTTCTTTAATACGCTACTCTCTGGAAGAGTGATAGAAAAGGATTTTTTTGTATCAAACACTATTTCTGCACCTGTATCGTTTCGACAGAGAATGCAGTTACCAATAGGAATACGAAAACTGTCTATATATTGTTTTGTCATATTATTTCCTTTTTAAGTAACATGTATTTATCTAATTTATAATTATAGTTTTTAATTATTATATTGATAAATGAGTAGTAAATTATATCTAAATTATAATAATTATTTACTGGTTTAGTGATCTAATACACAATAATAGCGAAATACTTAGATGGGCTTTGTAAGGATATGTAGAACAAATTTTTAGTATTTCTGACTTATTTACGACAAACTGATTAAAAATAGGGCTTCGGAAATGGGGGAAGAAGTGAAGCCCCTTAAAAATCATACATATTTTAACTATTTTAACTATTTAAACGTCTTGAAGAAATGATGTTACAGAAAGCGTCTTTCCTCCTTTTTCAATTAAATAGTCTTGCATCCATGCTGCATCATCTTTTAACAATTTAAACGTGCAGTGTACATTTGCACCTGCAACGAGTTTATTATCACACATATCCAAAAATGACTGAGTTGAACGGCATATAAGAGTTTTCAATTTCTTTACCTATTTAAAAATCAATGTCGATATACTAATTTTTGAGGGCGTTATTGTTATTAAAATATGGTTAATTTATATGTATTTAGCTTTGTTGAGGTCTTTAAACACCAAGATTATGTCGTAAAGCAGGCAATCAAAACTGATGAATCTTCGTCTTGGTAGGAACGCAAACCAGTACAATCGCCGATAGGGGGGCGTTTGTCACTTTTTGCAAAACAATAAAAATCTTGTAGGAGCAAAGTTATAGATCTGTCAGACTCTCTCAAATACAAATATAAGAGAGTTCAGGGAAGATCATGCTAGATGCTCAACTCGCTCAACGAATTGTTGATCGCACAATGCCGATTATTGGCTACAACATTAATGTGATGAACAATGCAGGTCTTGTGGTCGCAAGTGGAGAAAGCTCGCGTATTGGTCAGACACATGATGGGGCATTGTTGGCATTAAGCAGAAAAGCTTCAGTCGAAGTGACCACTGAAGATTGCAAACTCCTCTCTGGCGTTAGACCCGGTGTTAACCTTCTGCTCAAACATAAAAATACTATTCTCGGTGTGGTTGGTATCACTGGGGAACCCAATCAGGTTCGTGGTATGGCTGAACTTGTAGCAATGACGGCTGAACTTATCATCGACCAAGCGGACTTGTTGGAGAAAGTTCAACGTGATAGACGATATAGAGATGAGTTCATATTAGCCTGTCTTGCAGGGCGCCTTTCTCCTTGCGAAATGCGAGATGGGGCTGAACAAATCTCGGTGAATCCGAGTAGCTCATGGGATCTGCTCCTTGTCGAAATGCCTACTCAAGACAGTTCTACAGTAACACTCATAGAACGTCTTTATCAAAAGCCGGGTCATCACCTTTGTGCAGATTTGTCAGCACGCCATTTAATCATCTTTGTTCCAACAGAACAGCCTTTGAGCTCGGATAGCGTGAATGAGTGGTTTCACTGGTTAGAGCAAACACCATGTCGAAATTTAAAGGTATCAACGGGTAAATTTGCTCACAGTCTTGAGGAATGGCAAACTGCTTACCAGTCCGCGCTTCAGGTAATGAAAATAGGGAAAGCGGCGCGTCCTAAGGACACAGTGTACCTTCTCGATGACTATCAATTGCCTGTTTTGTTGGCGCCATTGCATGGAACCTGGCAGGGAAAACAACTGTCACAAATGACGGAGATGTTGGCCGAACATGATAAATCAGGCCAGCTTACCGCGACCTTGGAGGCCTACTTTGATGCTAATGGCAGCGCAAATGGTACGGCATCTAAATTGTTTATCCATCGAAATACTCTGAAATACCGTTTAGACAAGATCACTGAAATCACAGGATTTGAAACAACAGATTTCTCTCATATGGCGCAGCTGTATCTGGCCATTCAACTTGGTAAACTTAATTGAATTGTGCATTTTAACCATAAATAAGTTTAAATTAATTTATTTTGTTGTGCATTTGCACAATGACTCAGCGCTGGCTTTGTTACATAATTTCTGTCGTCGGTAGTAGAAAGGATTAAGCCAGTATGAAGATTGTTATTGCACCAGACTCATTTAAAGAAAGTTTGACCGCAGTAGAAGTGGCTCAATCAATACAGATGGGATTGGAAAGAGTATGGCCTGATGCTGAGTTTTTACAAGTGCCAGTGGCAGATGGCGGTGAAGGAACGGTTCAATCTTTAATAGACGCTACATCAGGACAAAAAGTGTTCACTGAGATAACAGGACCATTGGGTGAAACAGTGCAAGCTTGTTATGGTGTGCTGGGTGACGGCAAAACCGCGGTAATCGAAATTGCAGAGGCAAGTGGCTTACACCTTGTTCCTGCAGAAAAGCGAGACCCTAAAATTACATCTAGCTTTGGTACCGGTGAACTGATTAAGCATGCGTTAAGTCAAGGTATTAGTAGACTAATTGTCGGATTGGGTGGCAGTGCGACTAATGATGCTGGTGCAGGAATGCTTGCTGCATTAGGCGTTACCTTTATAGATAAAACAGGTGAAGAGTTTGTGCCTGTTGGCGGTGCAAGCCTAGCGAACCTAGCAAGGGTTGATACTTCCAAGCTGGAGCCGCGACTACACCAATGTGAAGTCGTCGTCGCATGTGATGTAGACAACCCTCTTTGCGGTGCTCTAGGTGCATCCGCTGTCTTTGGGCCACAAAAAGGGGCAACTGAGCAAGATGTGACCTTGCTGGATCAATCTTTAGAGATTTTTGGCCAAGTAACAGAAAAAAATGTTGGTGTTGATGTGCTTACTGCCGCTGGTGCTGGTGCCGCTGGTGGAATGGGCGCGGCTTTGCTTGGCTACGCAAATGCGGTTTTAAAACCCGGCATAGAGATTGTTTTAGATACGGTTAAGCTAGAATCGAAATTGATTGGCGCAAACTTAGTGATCACTGGTGAAGGCAAAATTGACGACCAAACGGTTCATGGAAAAACTCCCGTGGGGGTAGCGAAACTCGCTAAGCAATTTAATCTTCCCGTTATCGCCATTGCAGGATGTACCGGAAGTCATTTTCAAGCGGTCTACGAGCATGGTATTGATGCTGTTTATGCCTGTTTACCTAGACCAATGTCACTGCAAGAGGCGTTTCATGAAGCGGCAAGTAATCTAGCCAACGTTGCAGAAAATGTGGCTCGGACTTATCAGATAAGTCACTAGGTTCAGCGAATACGGCAGTGGTTAGCACTGCCGTATTTATGCCGCTACTTTAGATAGACAAATCACACACTGTTGAAACCATGTATAACGACTTTCCAAAGTCCTAGAAACTCCCTTCGAAATCAAATACTGGTTCGATTCGAACATTAAACAGTGCTCACCACTTTTCACTAATCGAACAACATCGAACTCAAGGATCTCCTCAACTTGAGGGTAGATCGCCTTGTAGAGTGCTTCTTTCGCTGAAAACAATAAAGTGACCGCTTCATTGCGACTCAGGCCCGTTTGAATGAGCAAGTTTATCTCTTGTTCTCGTGCAATAAATGAGTGGGTATCTTGCACTTCTTGACTTGAAAGGAGACGTTGGATATCGACGCCAATATGATGATCCGCCAGCTTTTCTTTCCTCTCTACCACTGCAACCGCGTAGTTTTCACAGTGGGAAATTGAGCCGTGAAGATGATCTGGAAAATCAGGAGAACGGTCTAAGTTTATGCCTATTTTATGTGACTCCCCAAGACGAGTGAGAGCATTTTGGGTGGCCACGCGGCCTGCGACAAACTCAGCTTGTCGTGAAACATTCGCCTTCTGGATGGAGTAGGGCAGCGTCTCAACTGGGTAACCTGACTTAGGGAAGAGTGACTTGTCATAGGCTACGATGAAGACAATCAGCTCCATTTGATTAACCGTAAAGGGTATGTTTGAGAGCCTTTGAAGCCAGCTTGGTTTACTTTTAGTCTTTTCAATCAGCGTGTTCATTTCTTAAATCTGCAGCTCTTAAACCAATATCCGACCTTATATATCGGCCGAATACCTTACCAACTGTGGATATAATTGCAAATGAAAATGGTTTGCATTTGTCTATTTACTGTTATATAACTTCCGTCTTGTTAATCAGTCGTTTTTTATTGATTAACCCTATGTAAAAAGAGAGTTTAAGGGAAAGGATATGCTCGAAGCTAGAAAACTAGCATTTAGCGTTGGCGGCAGAGATTTGTTGTCAGATTTTGATATGAATTTTGAACCAGGCAAGATTTACGCTCTTGTTGGTCACAACGGTTCAGGTAAATCAACGCTACTTAAGCTTCTTGCACAGCAGCAACAGTCCACCAGTGGTGATGTTTTGCTGCAAGGAAAATCAGTTTCGAAGTGGTCTGATAAGAAATTCGCCCAGAAAATTGCATACCTTCCTCAACATTTGCCTGCTACGGATAGCCTATCAGGAAAAGACCTAGTGAGTTTTGGTCGCTACCCATGGCACGGCTTACTTGGGCGTTTGGGTTCGCAAGATAAAGCATTCATTCAACAAGCGATGCAGATGACGGATACCGAAAAGTATGCAGATCGCTTAGTGGATACTTTGTCAGGGGGAGAACGTCAGCGAGTGTGGTTGGCTATGCTCTTGGCCCAAAGAACTCAATATCTGCTTTTGGATGAACCCTTGTCAGCGCTAGATATTGCTCATCAAGTAGAAATGCTTGAGCTAATAAAGAAATTGGCCACTGAACTCGAATTAGGCGTTCTTATCGTGATACACGATATCAATATGGCTGCTCGTTTCTGCGACCATATCGTGGCCCTTCACAGCGGGGAAATGATAGCGCAAGGTCCGGTATCTGAGGTGTTCAACGAACAGCAGTTAAACGATATTTATGGCATCGAAATGCAGATCACCGATCACGCTGCTGGCTATCCGGTTGCCATGCCATGCTAAACATTAAACGAACGATAATCGCAGGTGTTACTGCACTGACTGTCGTAATGCCGGCAATGGCTGGCTCAAGTCCCTCACAAGACAAGTTGCGAGTGATGTCCATTGACTGGTCTCAGACTGAAACCATGATCGCTCTCGGAGTTAACCCAGTTGCGTCGGCCCAGCAATCTGATTACAACGACTGGGTGAGAAGTCCGAAAATACCAGATGAGACCGTGGATGTTGGCCTGCGTACTCAGCCCAACCTAGAAAGATTATCTGAGCTTAATCTCGATACCATATTCCTGTCTCCCCGTTTCGCTTCGCTTGAGAATCAGTTATCTCGTATTGCGCCGGTAAAAATTCTTGGTTTGTATAAAGTGGGTGAAGTTAACTGGGATGCCGTAACGGATTTTACACGTCGTATGGCAAAAGAGGTTAACGCTGATAAGCAAGCTGAACAGCTTATCGCTAATAGTGAAGCTCAATTGGATTACCTCAAGGCAACGCTGCCAGACAATCTGCCTCCAGTGCTTTTAGTGCAGTTCATGGATACCAAGCATGTTCGAGTATTTGGTGAGAACAGCATCTATAAAGTGGCATTGAATCAGTTGGGCATTCAAAATGCTTGGGACAAAGCTACTAATGCATGGGGCTTTGCCCTCACAGGCGTTGATAAGTTACAGGGTATCGATGCCCAATTTGTCGTCATAGAACCTCTTCCTGCCGGTGTAACTGAACATTTAGCTCAAGACCAGTATTGGCAATATTTGATTGAGCAAACGGGTCGTCCCGTAATCACCGTAAAACCAACATGGAGTTTTGGTGGATTACCTTCAGCGATGCGTTTCGCTAATTTGGTCAGCTCTGCACTGAATGAGGAGGTCACCCGATGAGAATCTTATCTCTAAGTCTTGTTGCGATACTCTCGGTATTCATGCTGACAATAGCAGGCTTCCAATTGAATGCTTCGGGCAATTTCTCCGCGGGGATAGCTAGCCTCTTCCAAGCGGACTGGATGTCGCCAGAATCGGTTAGATTACACCTAACTTGGTGGCCTAGATTTTTTACGACCCTGATTGCGGGTGCGGCTTTGGCTGCTGCTGGTGTACTAATGCAGCAAGTATTGCGTAACCCTTTGGCGTCACCATCCACTTTGGGTGTGGCAAGTGGTGCCAGTTTTGCCCTGATGATGGCAACCTTGTATGCCCCTTGGTTACTGACGTTTTCTAAATCACTGATTGCTTTGCTTGGTGGCGTGGGAACAATGGTACTGGTATTTGCACTGTCATGGCGTCGTGCACTTTCACCGACAGTTGTGGTGGTTTCGGGCCTAGTCATTAACCTCTACTTCGGCGCTGTCAGCACTGTCCTGTTGATGATGAATCAGGATAAGCTGGCAGGCTTAATGATTTGGGGGCGGGTTCTCTCGTTCAGACAGGATGGTCTGATATTGCTTATCTCGCCCCAAGACTCGGGTTAGCGATTGGTATTTCATTCCTATTTGTTAAGCCGTTAACCTTGTTGGAATTATCTGAAGAAGGCGCGAAAAGTCTTGGCGTGTCTTTGGCGAAGCTGCGCGTCATATGTCTTGGTCTCGCAGTCTTACTGACATCATGGGTGGTTGCTAAAGTCGGGGTGATCGGCTTTGTAGGCCTCGCTGCTCCAGCAATTGCTCGCGCAACCGGTGTACATCGTCTTGTGCCTAAGTTAATCGTCTCCATGCTGTTAGGTGGTTTACTATTAACGCTTACGGATCTGCTTATCCAGCAGCTGCCAGGTATTGCCGCTATGATTGTGCCAACTGGTGCCGCAACTGCTGCATTAGGTGCTCCTCTTTTATTGTGGTTGCTGCCAAGGTTGTCGATGCGTAGTCAAACCGAGACGCAAACGGTCATGACGCGTCACAGTGAGCGGGTGAAGAGCCTCAATCGTCATGCCATTGCACTGGCTGCACTCGTTATTCCAGCGGCTCTATTTATCTTTAGTACCACTTCCATTCAAAGCTCCGGTTGGCAGTGGCTAGTGTTCTCTGGCGAATGGGATTTACTCGAGTGGCGTTGGCCCCGACTTGTTGCCGCCGCCTTAGCTGGTGTGATGTTGGCTACCGCAGGTACTGGCGATCCAGCGTTTAAGTGGTAACCCGATGGCGAGCCCTGAAGTGATAGGCATCAGCTCTGGTACCGCTTTGGGTTTGATCATTGCTATGTTCTCTGGCATTGGTGTTAGTCTCGTTGGCTTGTATTTAGGTGGACTAGTGGGCGCGATGGCGTCGCTGTCTGTTATTGTTCTTTTGAACCGCAAGTCTGGTTTCCAACCAGAACGTGTGCTGCTGACCGGTGTCGCTATTACTGCTCTGATGAGCGCGGTACAAAGCTTCGTGTTGGCGGGCGGTGACCCAAGGAGCTACCAAGTCCTAGCTTGGCTTTCTGGCTCAACGTACTATGTTACAGTGGCGACCTTACTTCCTTTAGCCGTTGCGACTTTCGTGCTTGTTGGTTTCAGTTTCTTAACGTCTCGCTGGCTAGACATTTTGCCTTTGGGAGAGGCCAGCTCTCGCGCACTTGGAGTCAAAGTAGGGCAGGCGAGAGGTTTGCTATTGCTGCTGGTGGCATTACTGACAGTTAGTGCCACTCTCGTTGTTGGCCCATTGAGTTTTATCGGTTTGATGGCACCGCATCTCGCTCGTTTTTTTGGTTTTAGCCGAGCTAGAGAACATCTGTTTTGTTCAGCGCTTGTTGGTATGGGATTAATGCTTCTGGCTGATTGGCTTGGACGACAAATGTTGTATCCACAAGAAATTCCAGCCGGTTTGGTGGCGTCTTTGATTGGCGGCATGTACCTGATGTGGGGGCTTCGCAGGCTCTAAATTTTAGTAATGAGGGAGGTAATGCTCAGCTTTCCTTAATACTGCTTTAAAATTTGTTGATAATGATAATCACAATAATAATTAACACATGGATTTGAGATGAAATTACTTTTTCAGTTGGCCCATAAACAACATAAAGCACTCGCTTTGGTTATTTTGCTGAGCGTGGCTAGTGCCTTTCTCAGTATTGGCGTGATTGCTTTTATTCAATATGAACTGTTGAGCCAGACAACCAGTGTTCATAGTGCCATTTGGCAATTTGCTGGATTGCTGGTGCTGCTATTGATCACAGCGACTGTTGCGCAGGTGTCACTGCACAAGTTGGGCCACCAATTTGTCTATTCCAAGCGCTGTCAATTAGTTAAGCAACTGATCAACACAGATATTGAACAAATCGAAGATGTTGGTAGTGCCGGGGTGCTAGCCTCACTAAACACCGACATTCGTAACATTACTATTGCCTTCGTTACCTTGCCGGAAATGATTTACGGCTTAGTACTTACCGTAGTGGCATTGTCTTATCTCGCGTTTCTCTCACTACCATTATTTGGAGTAAGCCTGCTGATGTTAGGGGTGACTGGTGTTATCGGCTATGGGTTGGTGACTCGTATCACTTTCCACGTCCGTCAGGTTCGTGAGTTGGAAGACAAGCTTTATCACGACTATCAGGCATTAATTGATGGTCGTAAAGAGCTATCACTGAACCCTAGTCGCGCTCGTCGTTATTTCGAGGATGAGTTTGGTCCAAATGCCGCGGGTTATCGAGACGAAGTCACAAGAGCAGACATCTACAACGGTTTTGCTGCCAACATGGCTAACACGATTGTACTGGCACTGATTGGTCTCAACTTTTATCTGGCGCTGGGTTTAGGCTGGGCTGGTTTTGACGTTGCTTCTACCTTTGCTCTGGTCATCTTGTTTATGCGCATGCCGCTTATGGCTGCGGTCGGTGCGTTGCCGGGTCTTATTAGCGCCAATATTTCTATGCGTAAACTTGAATCACTCGACCTAAGTGACAATGAAAACCTTGTTGAGGCTAACGAGCAGCCAGAACTATTTGAAGCTATCGATCTCCAGCAAGTGACTTATGAATACCGTGCTGATGGCGATGACCGTCCGTTTAAAGTTGGCCCAATCAATTTTAAAGCTTCGAAAGGTGAGATGATCTTCATCATTGGTGGTAATGGAAGTGGAAAATCAACGTTTGCTCGCTTGCTGACAGGTCTTTATCGGCCGCATACAGGTAATGTTCTCTTGAACGGTCAACCTATGACTGAGCTCAACTGGCCTCATTATCGCCAGCAATTTTCTACCGTATTCAGTGACTTCTATTTGTTCCACCAGATCACCAATGGACAAGGCCAAGATGTTGCAGAGGCCGATATCAAAGAGTGGATGGATCGTCTGGAAATGAGCCACAAAGTGACTCAAGAGAATGGTCGCTTGTCGGATGTTCGTTATTCACAAGGACAGCGTAAGCGTCTTGCGTTACTGATGGCCGTTGCTGAGCAGCGAGGCTGCATGCTTCTCGACGAATGGGCGGCAGATCAGGACCCTCGCTTCAGAAAAGTCTTTTACCAACAGTTACTGCCTCTGCTTAAGGAGCGTGGCGTGACTGTAATCGCTATTACCCACGATGACCGTTACTTCGATGCGGCAGATCGCATTTTCAAAATGGACAGTGGGCAACTGACGGAACTGGATACTGCGGATAAATCACAAGCTCAACAAGCAGTAGAAAGTGTCGTCGCTTAACCAAACAACAATCCAGAAAATCAAAACAATAAGAACAACGATCTAGTTGAGGATATTATGAGTATTGACAGCCCAAACACAGAATTTACCGTCGTTATCAACCCACAAGAACAGTACAGCATTTGGCCTACTTATCATCCAATTCCAAATGGATGGAAAGCCGTTGGTGTTACTGGCAACAAAGAAACTTGCCTTGCCCACATTAATGAGGTGTGGCGTGACATGCGTCCGAAAAGTCTGCGAGAAGCGTTAGCCGAGTAAGAACACTCGCTTTTGCTTGATTTTGGTACCTGTTGTTTAGGTACCTGACATTTAACAGTTTTTAGGTATATGTATGTCAGTGGATGATATCACGATGACTCCCGCCAATGGTGGTTGGAGCCCACTTTCTCATTCTCAGCAACGTCTATGGTTGTTCCAGCAGATCATGCCAGAAAGTATTGCCTACAATACGGGTGGCTTGTTACGTTTGTCTGGCGAAGGTATCAGTAAAGAAGCCATATTTGAGGCATTCGAGGCGCTGGTAGAGCAACAAGATGTTCTTCGTTTAAGACTCAAAGAACATGATGGTGTGCCTCTTCAACGAGTCTCTGATTCTGGCCCCAAATTGGAATTTGTTGACGCACAGAAATGTTCTGACCCTGAAGCATTCGTGTTAAAAGATGCTGAAAAGCGGGTTCGAGAGCCTTACATCATGGTCGGCGAATCTTTGAATAGGTTGTGCCTATATCAAGTGAGTGACCAAGAATTTGTAATGGGAGTAGCCGCTCACCACATTACAACGGATGCCTGGTCTTTACAGCTTTTTGTTCGCGCGCTGGTTGATCGCCTCGCTGGCAAGCCAAAGAGCAAATTGCGAGGCCAAAGCTTCGTCGAATTCGCTTCAATGCAAGGAAGTGAAGAGCATGAGGAGGCGATGCTGCAATGGCAAGCATTGAATCTAATCAGCGATGAACCTTGCACATTGCCAGCTTCCAATCAGATCGACGCCAGTGCTTATACGGCTACACATATTGAAGAGTCATTGACTCTGGAAGAAACGGAGCGCGTGTCTGAAGTTGCGAAATCTTTTGGTGTAACACGCTTTGAAGTGCTTTCTACGGCGCTATTACTGACTTTATCTAGCTACTCTAATCATGCTCATCCTTCGATCACTGTACCTGCCCTAAACCGAAACTCGAAAAACCGCAGAAACATTGGTTTCTATGTCAATAATGCTGTTTTAGGTTTGCAGGTTGCTCCTGAAAATACGCTTGCTAAATTGGTTGAGAATGTCCGAACAAACCTGACAGAGTCAATGAAGTTCGAGCATTTACCTCTAGAGAAATTAGCAGGGCAACTTCCACTACCGACTGTCGCATTCAACTACCGCAGTCATGGTGACAAGCTGGTCGTAACTTCCAGAGAGATTCAGGGTTCATTCACTGAATTCCCTCTCGCTGAAACACCGTTTGAATTGGTGTTGGATGCAGTAACGGGTGAGCAACTATCGCTGCGACTTGTCTATGCGAAAGAGAAGTTCACTCAAGCTCAAATTGACAGCATTTTAAGTACATACAAGAGCGTTCTGAACCAGATCTGCCAATCTCCTCAGCAGTCTTTAGCACAGACGAACGTGCTTTCTACCTCAGATACAGTGGCCTTGGAAACACACTCAGCAGTACAACAAATATGGGATTCAGTGACCTTTATGGCGCTGGTGGCTGAGCAAGCAAAACGGCGTCCTGAAAAACTTGCCTTAAAACATGGCGATAAAACGCTGACTTACGCTGAATTAGAGGCTCAATCGAATGTAGTCGCACACTCATTACGTCAAAGAAAGGTTCAATCAGAAGGTGTTGTCGGTGTGATGATGGAGCGTGGCACCGATATGCTGGTCGCCATGCTGGGCATCATGAAAGCAGGCTGCGCATTCCTGCCACTTGATCCGGATTATCCTGCTGAGCGCATTAGCTTTATGCTTGAAGACAGCGAAGCTCAGCAGTTACTGACTCAACAGCACTTGATGGGTAAGGCGAAAGATCTTTTCATCTGCTCCGAAAGTGCTCAAGAGTGTATTGCTATTGAATCTTTGTTAGCAACTGAGGCTCCAGTATCTGAGCTTGCTGAGTTTTCATATCCAGATATCCACTTAGACCAGTTGGCGTATTTGATTTACACCTCTGGCTCAACAGGTAAGCCTAAAGGCGTGGCAGTCAGTCATCGCGGACTGACAATGCACGTCCAGACGATTGGTGAGCAGTATGGCATGACGCCTGAAGACACAGAGCTGCATTTTGCCTCTATCAGCTTTGATGGTGCAGTGGAACGTTGGACTGTGCCACTGGCGTTTGGCTCAACACTTATCATTCGTGACCAACAGTTGTGGACACCAGAAAAAACCACTCAAGTATTGGTAGACGAGAAAGTCACCATCGCTTGTTTCCCGCCAAGTTATGCAGGCCCTTGGCTAGATTGGGTTGAACAAACTCAGCCAGACTTATCTTTGCGCTCATTGACACTGGGGGGTGAGGCATTTACCCGAGAAACGTTTGAACGAATTCAACGGGTGGTCAATCCACCTCGTATCGTCAATGGTTACGGCCCGACAGAAACGGTCGTTACTCCGATGATCTGGCGTGCTTATCCAGAAGATAAACTGGAAAGCTCGTACGCGCCGATTGGTCAGCCTGTTGGTGACCGTAAGTTGTATGTGCTGGATGGGAACCTTAAGCAGGTACCATTTGGGTCGGTTGGAGAGCTGTACATTGGCATGGAATCTGGCCTTGCGCGCGGTTATTTGAAACGACCTGATTTGACCGCTGAACGTTTTATTCCGGATCCATTTGCCGCTAACGGCGAGCGTATGTATCGCACTGGTGATTTGGTTCGATTTAGACAAGATGGTGTGGTTGAATACCTTGGCCGTGCCGATCAACAAGTAAAAATTCGTGGTTTCCGTATTGAGCTTGGAGAGATTGAATCTCGCCTACAGACGCTTGCTAATGCTGAGTTTTGTGCCGTTGTCGCACACGAGTCGCCGACAGGAAAGCGCCTAGTCGGTTATGTTCAATTGAGTGAAACAGAGCAAAGTTCTGAATCGCAATGGCGTATTGAGTTAGCCTCCCAGTTGCCAGATTATATGGTCCCGTCACGCATCATTGTTAGCCAGACACTTCCTCTGACCCCTGCGGGCAAGGTGGATCGCAAGCAACTTGCCGTACCGGATTGGGATGAAGAACAGAAAGCGGGTGCACCGCTGGAAGGGGACATCGAACATCAGCTGGCTGAAATATGGTGTGAGCTCCTTAAACTAGAATCTATTGGTTCTGACAGCCATTTCTTTGCACTTGGCGGAGATTCAATTACCGCTTTGCAAATGGTAGGTAAGCTACGTCAACGAGGTTTGATGCTGACACCAAAGCAAGTGTTTGACCATCCAGTACTCGCTGAGATGGCGTTATGTGTTCTCGATAGCCAAATCAAACCAGCTGAACAAGGTCAGCTGAGTGGCAAAAGTATCCTTGCTGCCAATGCAGAAGCGATTCATTGAGAACTATTTAGATAAGAATGGTCATCTAGAACTGTGTAACCAGTACGCAAAACTCAACTTGCCAGCTCCGGTCAATGCAGACGCGATTGTTCGAGCACTCAAGCAAGTGGTGCAGCATCACGATAGTTTGCGCCTTTGTTTCGAGGCTCCTAATACAACAGCATCTGACGAAGCACAGTATCTAGCTGAATATGTGACGAGCGCAGATTTTGCATTCCACCTTTATGCAGAGCAGATAGACATCGATGCTGTTCAGCGTGCGATTAATCCGGCTGTTGGTAAGCAATTGTCGGTCGGTTTAAACGTTGAGACAGGTGAAATGCAGGTTGCCGTTCACCACCTTGTCATTGATGCGCTTTCTTGGCCTGTGCTTATTCAAGATTTGCTGGGGAGGTACCAGCAAGAAATGGGTGTTGAGTCTTATGCCTTTGCTTCTAAAACGCACCATCAAGCTGATTGGTATGAAGCACTAGAGAATCTTCATATAGGCCATAAACAGTCCGAGTTTTGGATTGCTCAGCGAGCAGAACCTGCTTTTCCTGAAAGAACTGATAAGGAAAGCGAAAGCAATGGAATTCATAAGCACAGTTACCATTTAACTAAAGAGCTCGCCGAGCCACTACTTGCCTCGACTCAGGCCTTCGCCAGAATGAGCAAGGAACAGACGTTGATGGCATTGTCTGCGCTTTCAGTCAAGGAAATAACCTCAGCAAGCGAGATCATTGTTCATCGTGAAAGCCATGGTCGATTCAGTGAGTCGTTTGGATTGGATCTTTCACGCAGTGTGAACTGGCATACTGCGCTGTTCCCACAAAAAATTGTGTTAAGTGACGGCATTAGTGAACTGTTAGCGAGTGTAAAAGATGGCTCTCATGCAATCACCGATGGCGGTTTGAGTTATTCAGCGGGTGTTGTTCAGCAGCAATGGCAGTATCAAGACAATGTTGATGTGCTATTTAACTTTCTAGGACGAGCTGCTCAGGCTGACGTGAGAGGGGTTGAACTGGGTGAGTTTGGCCTATGGCGACCAGAAGACGCTAAAGCTGATGCCGCAATTGTACTGAATATCAGCGAAACTGATGATGGCTTTGACGTCGATTTGGAGTTTTCACTTTCTGCTTTGTCGGAATCTGAGTGTGATGCGTATGTTCATCACTTAGAGTCGGCAATCAAAGCAGTGACGGAACATTGCACGTCTAACTCCGCCGTTTTGACACAAGCTGATGCCCCAAACACTAATCTGAGTCTCGTGACGCTAAGCCATGTAAGTGGTAGTACTCATCAACTTCCGAATCAAATTCTACCGTTGTCTACGCTACAGCAAGGTTTGTATTTCCACGCTCAGCTATCGCAAGACACAAGTACCTACGTCAACCAAATTACCTTGCCTATATCGGGAGCTGATGCTGCTCAATTAGAAGAGGGTTGGAAAGCCTTGATGAAGCGTCATTCGATTCTACGCAGTACGCTGCATCAAGTAGAAGGTCAGGCGCACCTGTATATATGGGATGACCTTCCTATCACGAGCAGAGTCTTTGATGGGCGAGAGGAAGTAGGCTTTGAACTGGAGTCCTATAAACGTTCACTCATTGAACAAGGGTTCGAACTGGAACAGGATGCGAGCGCACAGCAGCTAAAACCTTTGTGGCGAGTCGATCTAGTGACAACGGGTGACAATGAGATCGCTTGTATCTTCACCATCCACCACATTTTGATGGATGGTTGGAGTACCGGTGTTTTGCTCAGCGAACTGTTTGCCCACTATCAAAACATGAGCCTGCCTGTCGTCAGTCATGATTTTGCTGATTATTTGGAATGGGTTGTACAGCAAGAACCAGAAAGTGCTCAAGAGTACTGGCGTGGTTATCTGAATGGTGTTGAAGCGCCAACAATCTTGGTTGAACAATACGGTTCGAACACAGATAAACTAGGGCATGTGCGCCACAACGTGGACTTCAGTGCTGAGGTACTAAGTGGTTGGCAGTCTCAGTTGAAGTCATCTGGCATCACGCTAAACACTCTTATTCAGGGCGCGTGGCTACTGACGCTTCAACGTTACACGGGTCAGTCTCAGCCTGTTTTCGGCAATACGGTTGCAGGTCGACCATCATCACTGGCAAATAGTGAAGCCATGGTTGGGCTTTTCATTAATACCTTGCCTGTTACATCGATGGTGGACTGGCAGGCGAGAACCAATCAATGGCTTGCCGATATACAAGAGCAGGCGAGCGCGCAGCGTGAATTCAGCCATGTCTCTTTGTCAGAGGTACAAGCGCAATCTCCACTGGCTGGTGAGAATCTGTTTGATTCGTTGGTGGTGTTTGAAAACTACCCATTGGATGAGAGCCTGTTTAGTGAAACTGGCCTTAAAATTGGCGAGCCTGACAGTTATGAGTTTACGCATTACCCATTAACGCTGGCAGTATTGCCAGGTGAATCTTTACGTATTGTTTTTGCGTACGATTCAGCGAAATTCTCACAGTCAGATATTGATGCGCTGTCAGCTACGACGTCTCATTATCTTGATCAGCTTGTCGATAAGCTGACGCAAAACCTGAGTGATATTGGTGTATTGGACGCCGAACAACAGTCTCGTTTGTCTGGTCATGTAAAAGCGTCTGAACCTTGGGCTTACAACCCCTTCACTGAATTGCTAAAAGAGCAGGTGCTTGCTCAACCAGATAGCGAAGCGCTTGTGGCGAATCCTCTTGGGAGTATGGCCTTATCAACTAATGGCTCGGAAAGGCTTGCTTTGACATACCAGCAGCTGGATAACTTCAGTGATGGCGTAGCCGCTGAGCTAATTGCGCGCGGCATTCAACGAGACCAGCGAGTTGGTGTGATGTTTGCCCGTGGCGCAGACATGCTGGTGGCAATGATCGGTGTCTTGAAAGCCGGAGCTGCATTCCTACCTTTAGATCCTTCATACCCTCAAGACCGACTGGCCTACATGGTTGAAGATAGTGATGCGCAGTGGTTAATTTCAGACGACAGTTCGCAACAGCTGGCAAGTGAGATTTGCCCGCGAGATAACATCATTGCGTATTCTGAAATCGACCTTCAGCAACCTCTTTTAAATCGTCCTGAAATTTTAGAAGAGCAGCTGGCGTATGTGATCTATACCTCGGGCTCTACGGGCAAACCTAAAGGTGTGTGTGTTTCTCATTCAGGTCTGAGTATGCACGTTCAAACTATTGGCCAACGATATGGTATGACACCACAAGACGTCGAGCTGCACTTTGCTTCAATCAGTTTTGATGGTGCCGTTGAGAGATGGACTGTCCCTCTAGCCTTCGGCTCAAAACTGGTGATTCGAGACCAGCAGCTTTGGAGTGCACAAGAAACATGTGAAGTGCTTGAGCGTGAAGCCGTGACCATCGCCTGCTTCCCGCCAAGCTATGTTGGACCACTGCTTGAATGGATTGAGGTTGAACAGCCAACATTAGCCGTACGTTCTTGGACTCTGGGCGGTGAAGCCTTTACACGAGAGACCTATTTCAAGCTTCAGCAGGTACTGAATCCGAAGCGTATTATCAATGGATACGGCCCAACGGAAACTGTCGTGACGCCAATGATCTGGCAGGCTTATCCTGAAACGTCGCTAGAAAGTGCTTATGCGCCTATCGGTACTGCTGTCGGTGCACGTAGTCTCTATGTATTGGACAGCGACCTTCGTCCGGTTCCATCTGGTGTTAGTGGCGAATTGTACATTGGTGAAGAAGTTGGCTTAGCTCGCGGTTATCTTGATCGTCCAGACTTAACGGCCGAACGTTTCGTTCCAGACCCATTCGCAAACAATGGAGAGCGAATGTATCGCACTGGCGACTTAGTGCGCTGGCGCGAAGATGGCGTGATGGAGTATCTGGGTCGGGCAGATGACCAAATAAAAATTCGCGGCTTCCGTGTCGAATTAGGTGAAATCGAGTCACGATTACAGAGTATCAGTGGCAGTAAACTGAGTGCTGTGACCGCCTTTGAAGGTTCAGCTGGAAAGTACTTGGTCGGCTACGTAGAAGGTCAGGCTGACCTAATAAACGGCGATGATATTCTCGCTCAAATGGCGAAAGCACTGCCTGACTATATGGTGCCTTCACAGCTTGTGGTTATGGAGTCGATGCCGTTGACGCCAGCAAGTAAAGTCGACAAGAAAAAACTGCCGCAGCCTGCTCATCATGTTCAGCACAAAGCCTATCAAGCGCCAGAAGGTGAGATTGAGCTGCTTCTTGCACAAGAATGGCAAGCCTTGTTTGGCCTAGAGAAGGTGAGTCGTAATGATGATTTCTTCGCTCTGGGTGGTCAGTCATTGCTCGCAACACAGCTCGTTGGACGTTTGCAGCAAAAACATCAGATTCGTCTTTTACTTCAGAGTGTTTTTGATTCTTCAAGACTAGATGTGATGGCAACTCAGTGTACATCACTCAAAGAACCCGCAGTTACTATCAAACCAGTGCCTCGCATGGAAACCATGCCAGTGAGTGCTTCGCAGAAGCGTTTATGGTTTGTTCAACAGCTGATGCCTGAAAGCTCTGCGTATCACATGCCACTTGGCCTTAAGTTAAAAGGCGAAGTGAATAGAGAGTGGTTAGAGCATTCGTTGCGCACTGTGATAGGCCGCCATGAAGCTCTGCGTACCAGCTTCGTGCAAGTAGATGGTGAGCTGATGCAGTCTATCCATTCTGATGACGATGTAAGTCAATTCGCATTAGAAGAATACTCAGCTGATGAGTTCTCCGACCTAGAGGCTCAGCGCCTCAACTGGATCGGTGAAACCTTTGATTTGTCATCGCCTTCATTATTGAGAGCATACTTAATCAAGCATTCAGAACAGGAATTTGAGTTACTTCTGGTTGTCCATCACATCGTCTCTGATGGCATTTCGATTCAAAACCTAATGCGAGAGCTGTCGGCTGTTTATTCGTCGTACAGTCATTCTGGACACTTTGAGTCAAGCGTAGAGACTGTCGCGCTGGATTACGCCGATTACGCTAGCTGGCAGCAAGAGTGGTTAAAGTCAGATAATGCCAAAGAATCACTGTCATGGTGGAAAGCGGCGTTAGCGAAAGATATTGAGCCGCTTGTTCTCCATAGCGATGTCGCGAGAGACCAGCTCGAAACTACCGGTCAGCGCCATCATTTTACTCTGACCAAGCAGCAGGTCAACGCGATTGAGACTCTTGCTGCACAAAGCGCAACTACTCCGTTTAGCGTTATGTTAAGCCTGTGGCACTTGTTGCTACACAAGTATTCTGGGCGTGATGAAATTCGAGTTGGTATCCCTGTCGCAGGCAGAACACAGCCAGATACTCAGCAGATGCAAGGTTGCTTCATCAACAATTTGGTGATCCCTGCGCAGCTCGACGCGGCAATGAGTTATGACAATCTGCTCCATGAGATAAAGCGTTTTACCGAGCAGGCGTTGACCCATCAGGATGTGCCATTTGAAGTATTGGTAGAGTCACTTGGTGTGACGGGTAATTTGCAGCACCATCCGTTGTATCAGACGAGTTTCAACTTCCAACGTATTGAGCGCTCAATTCTCGCTGAATGGGGAGGATTACAAGCACAAGCGTTTGATCCGGGCGTGGTCGCGGCTCAGTTAGAGTTGAGCTTAGATGTTCAGGCCTATGATGACGGCGAATGGAGTGGTTTTGTTAACTATGCAGCACCAGTATTCGATCAAACGTTTGTCGAAACGTTACTTGGTCACTGGCTCAAGCTGCTTGAACAAGTTGCATTGAATCCTAACGCGATGCTGTCTGAACTCAAGTTGGTTGATTCTGACGAGTTCGCACAAATTGAAGCATTCAACGGGACGAAGAAATTTTGGGGTGAAATGCTTCCTCCACCAGTCGCTGTTGAAGCTCAAGCAAAGCGCACACCTGAGGCGATTGCTTTGTCCATGGGTCAGCAGTCAATGACTTACGCTGAATTCGACAGCAAAGTGAATCAGTTGGCTCAGTGGCTACGCCAACAAGGTGTGGGTGAAGAAACCAGAGTCGGCCTTGGTTTACCACGCTCGTTTGAACTAGTGATTGGCTTACACGCGATTACTCGTGCCGGTGGTGCTTATGTGCCATTAGACCCAAGTTATCCAGCAGAACGTTTGAATTACATTCTTGAGTCTGCGGACGTATCCATCTTGCTGACCGATAGTGAGACCTTGCCACATTGGCCGGAAAACCCTCAATGCCAGTATGTGGCGTTAAATCAGGCTGAGATCTTAAAGCAAATCAACGAGCAGAGCAGTGTGGCTCCAGTGGTAAATTGGCAGGCTGAACAGTCACTGTATGTCATCTTTACTTCCGGTTCTACAGGGTTACCAAAAGGCGTGGTAAATACCCAGTCGGCACTGCACAACCGCTTGGCTTGGATGCAAAACGAGTATCAGTTAGATGCCAGTGATTGTGTTCTCCAGAAAACACCTTTTAGCTTTGATGTCTCTGTATGGGAGTTCTTCTGGCCGCTTATGTACGGTGCAAGACTAGCGATTGCTGAGCCAGATCACCACCGACAACCTGAGCTATTGCATAACACCATTCGAGAGCAGGGCGTAACGACGATCCATTTCGTTCCTTCAATGCTTCATGCTTTTGAAAGTGAGACGGATATTAGAGAGTGCAGCAGCCTGCGCCGTATTATTTGTAGCGGTGAAGCTTTACCTGCTGAGTTGACTGAAAAAGTGTTGACGGGCGCGCCAGATTGCCAGCTGCATAATCTCTATGGCCCGACTGAAGCGGCTATCGATGTAACTTACTGGCAATGTGAATTGCCTGTCGGTAAGCGCATCCCGATTGGTCATGCGATTAGCAACACTCAACTTCATGTATTGGATGATTGTTGGAATCCAGTCCCAGTCGGTGTCCCAGGTGAGCTATACCTTGCTGGTGATGGTCTCGCGCGTGAGTACCTATCCAGACCGGACTTGACAGCCGATCGCTTTGTGCCAAATCCGTTTGCCACTACTGCATCAGGAAAGCAAGATGGAAACATTGGTTCTCGTATGTATCGTACGGGTGACCAGGTGGTTCGCATGCCAGATGGCAGGCTTGAATATCTGGGCCGATTGGATCATCAGGTAAAAATTCGTGGACTTCGTATTGAGCTGGAAGAAATTGAAAATATTCTCAATCAACATGATGACGTCGATGAGTCTGCAGTCATAGCTTATGAGCATCAAACAGGCACGCAGCTTGTTGCCTACGTGGTGTGTGGTGAGTGGAATTCAGAAAAAGAAACCGCTGTTAAAGCGCACTTGAATGATCATCTTCCAGACTACATGGTTCCTGCAATCTACGTTGCACTGGATGACATGCCTCTTTCACCCAATGGCAAGCGTGACCGCAAAGCGCTGCCTTCTCCAGAGTGGAGTCAGGTGGAATATCGCGCCCCAGAGAGTGAATTGGAAATTTGGTTTGCCAATACATGGCAGCAAGTCCTTGGCTCAGAAAAAGTCGGCTTAGACGATAACTTCTTTGCGCTTGGAGGCCATTCTCTGTTGGCTACACGTATCGTCGCTCAAGCGCAAAAAGACCTCGACTTAGCGATTTCATTAAAAGACTTCTTTGCCGCTGGGACGCTACAGGCGTTAACGGATGCACTTCAGTCTCAGTATCAGGCAAACAATGAACAAGAACAGGATGAAATCGACGCCATGGCAGCACTAATGGACGAGTTGGAATTGTTATGACCCAAGAATCAAATTCAAAAGCACAACAAAAACCAAAAATAGACAAATTTGCATTAGCAAAACGTTTTCTAAACCTTGGCGAGCAAGAGCAGGCAAAATTTATCGCTCTGCTTGACGCCAAAGGAATGAGCTTTGAAAAGCTACCGATTGTCTCAGCAGAAGAGGTGCGTGATGCGCCTCTTTCTCCGGCGCAGAAACGACTTTGGGACATCTACCAGCTTGATGCTGGTAATAGTGCTTACCATATCAGTGGTGGTTTTGAGCTCACTGGTGATCTCTCTACCGACAAAATGGAACTGGCGCTTGCTGAAGTCATGAGCAAGCACCACGCTTTGAGAACACGCTTTGTTGTTTCGGACCAAGGTGAGCCGAGACAACATGTTGACCAGCACTGTATTGCTCACGTTGAGCATAAAGATGCTAGGCACTTAACGGAAAGTCAGCTGGGCGAATGGACAGCGGAATTTATCGCTAAGCCGTTTGATTTGCTTCATGAGATGCCAGTGCGAATGGCGTGTATTCGTGCATCTGAAGGCAAAACCCATGTGATCATCGTGATGCACCATATTGTGTCTGACGGCTGGTCTATTGGATTGTTTATGCGGGACTTGGTCACCGCCTATCAGGGTGAGTCTCTAGAGTCATTGAGTATCCAGTACAGTGACTTTTCCGTCTGGCAGGACGCACTACTAAAAGCGGGCAAAGGGGACGAGGATCTTCAATTCTGGCAGCAAGAGCTGGGTGAGAAGCAGCCGCAAAAACTGTTTGAGTGGACGGGCGATATTGCACCTAATCAGCGTCGAGAAGCACAGCAGGTAAGCCTAAAATTTGACGGTAATGTTTCTGAACGCATTGCACGCCTTGCAAGGCAAAATAACGTCACCACTTCGAGCTTTTGGCTAGCCATTTGGCAGGCAGCGCTGTTCAAGTTGACAGGACGTAACGATATCAACATTGGTATGCCAATGGCTAATCGCGCCCGACCCGAAGTGTCTGACGTTATTGGCTTTTTCGTAAACACTAATGTGGTTGCGCAAGACGTAAAACCTGATCAGAGCTTTGGTCAAATCATGACTAAATCTCACAGCAAAGTGCTGGAGATTCAGCAACATCAGCTATTGCCGTTTGATCGTGTGGTTTCTTCATTGTTGGCGGAGAGGTTGGTTGGCGAAACGCCTTACTTTCAAGTGTTGTTTAATCATCAGGTCAATCAAACCGAGTCGGTCGAGTTTGCCCCGGGTGTGGCGGCAAAGCCGCTGGCGCTTAAAGGCAACTTCGCATTGTTTGATGTCGCTTTGGATGTGTTGGAATCTTCGAGCGGTACTCAGGTAACGCTGACTTACGCAAAAGATCGTATCGACCCCGAGATGATGGCTTCGCTTACTCGCACTCTTAACCTGTTGGTCTCACAAGCAGAAGAAAACCTGAATACACCATTGGCTGCGCTTAACTCACTGAATGAGGCTCAACTCGCCAGATTATCGCAACTATCGCAGCCAGAAGGTGAGTGGCGATATCAACCCGTCACTGAGTTGTTCGACCTTCAGGGTATTGAGCAACCGTCAGCCATTGCACTAAAACACGGCCAGCAAAGTGTTACGTTCAAACACCTGGAAGAAAAATCGAACCAGTTGGCGAACCAGTTGATAGAGCAGGGTGTCGTTCGCGATCACGCTGTGGGTGTTCTTTTTGAGCGCGGCAACGATATGATCATAGCGATGATCGCCATCATGAAGGCAGGTGGGGCGTTTCTACCGCTTGATCCTGATTATCCGACTGACCGACTGGCTTACATGATCGAGGATTCTGCTGCGAGTCTAGTAATCAGTGATCAATCATTGCGCTCACGTTGGGAAGAGATTGATTCACACGTCCTCTCACATTCGGATCAGGCGGCTTCAGTTTCACCGCTTTATATGGATGCGCTAGATTGGCAAGGGCTTTCAAAAGCCAAGCCAAAAGTAAAACTCTTGCCAGAGCAGTTGGCTTACATCATCTACACATCAGGGTCGACGGGTAAACCTAAAGGTGTCGCGATTGCCCACGATGGCCTGAGTATGCATGTCCAGACGATTGGAGCTCAGTATGGGATGACACAAGATGACGTTGAACTCCACTTTGCGTCAATCAGTTTTGATGGGGCGGTAGAACGCTGGACAGTGCCTTTGGCGTTTGGTTCTCGCTTGGTGATTCGCGATCAGCAACTGTGGAGTGCGGAGAAGACCTGTGAAGTGCTCAAGCAGGAAGGGATTACGATAGCCTGTTTCCCTCCAAGTTATGTCGGGCCTTTATTGGACTGGATTGAGACGACTCAGCCTAAGTTGAATGTACGTTCTTGGACTTTGGGTGGTGAAGCCTTTACTCGTGAAACCTATGATCGCCTGCAATCTGTTGTAAACCCACCACGTATTATCAACGGCTATGGGCCGACGGAAACCGTGGTGACACCAATGATATGGCGTGCTTACCCACACGATAAGCTGACCAGTGCCTATGCACCTATCGGTCAGCCTGTTGGGGCTCGTAGACTTTATGTGTTAGATGGTTTGCTTAACCAAGTTGCCGAAGGCGCAGTCGGGGAGTTGTACATTGGTGAAGAAGTCGGCCTCGCACGTGGGTATCTGGGTAAGCCGGATATGACCTCAGAACGATTTATGCCAGATCCATTTACCAATAATGGCGAGCGTATGTATCGCACTGGTGATTTAGTTCGTTGGCGAGAAGATGGTGTCATGGAGTATTTTGGCCGTGTTGATCAACAGATAAAAATCCGTGGATTCAGAATCGAGCTGGGTGAGATCGAATCAAGGCTTCAGCAAATATCCGGTGTCGAGACTTGTGTGGTTGCGGCGCATCGTCACGGTTCTATGACCCACCTTGTGGGGTATCTGCATGGCGCTGATGCAAACAAGGCTGATAGCGTTTCGATATTATCTGAGCTCGCTGAGCACCTGCCTGAGTATATGGTGCCAGCGCATCTTGTGGTGCTAGATGAATTGCCGTTAACTCCAGCAGGTAAGGTAGATAGAAAAGCGCTGCCGGAACCAGAATTCAAATCTGAGCTGTCGCAAGGTTTGCCACCGGAGGGTGAGAAAGAAACTCTCCTTGCGGAGATTTGGCAAGAGCTACTGGGTATTAATTCTGTCAGCCGAGAAGATAGCTTCTTTGCGTTAGGTGGGGATTCTATATTAAGCCTCCAGCTGGTGAGTAAATTAAAACTGGCAGGTCTCAACGTATCTCCAAAACAAGTATTCCAAGCGCCAGTATTGAGCGAGTTAGCACAAGTACTTGAAGCAGCAGTTGAGCAAGAGCAAAGAGAGTTACCAAAACAACCATTTGGTCTGATGCCAATTCAGGCTCATTTCATGGCGCAAAACTTTGCTCAGCCAAATCACTGGAACCAGCACGTGTGCGTTGAGTTGAAGCAGGATATGGATATTCAGGCACTGGATATTGCGCTCAAAGTGTTAATTGAGCACCATCCCGCGTTGAGATTGTCGTTTTCTCAAACTGAAGGTAAATGGCAGCAGCAATACGTTGAACATGTTTTCCATGATCTTCTATGGAAGACTCAGCTAAATAGCTTAGAAGCTTTCGAAGTGTTTGCTCATGAGTTGCAAACAAGCCTTGATATCGAAGCAGGCCGACTGATTCAGGCAGGCTACGCTCGAATTGAGGGGCAGAAATCTCGCTTGATGATTGTCATTCATCATCTGGCTGTAGATGGCGTTTCGTGGCGAGTCCTGATGGATGACTTATGGCGTGCTTATCAGCAAACGCTTTCTAGTGACGAAAATTCAACGAAAACAGTTGAGCTACCGCCTGTTTATACCTCTTTGGATATGGCAGTGGATAGCCTCAACAAATGGTCATTAACAGAACAAGGCAACGCGAGGAGAGCCGTTTGGGATGAACAAGCTTTCCACGCAGAAAATACACAGGCTAAAGCAATCTATGGCAACAAGCGCTCGCAAAAGGTTGAGCTAAGCCGAGAGGTGACGTCGGCTTTATTGAGTTCTAAAAATATCACCGTTGAACTTGTCTCTGCTTTGACAGCAATTATGGGAAGCAACGAAGATGGTCAAAGCGTGTATCTAGAAAGTCATGGTCGTGACGACTCTGTCTTTGAAGGGTTAGATCTCAGCCGTATGGTGGGCTGGATGACGAGCCTCTATCCGATGACTTTGAATGCCTCAGATTCTCGAGACGATATCGCTAAGCGTATGGCACTATTGAGCCAAGACTCGGGTATTGGCTATGGACTGCGCTACTTAGACGCTGAGCCTGAAGAACAAACTGCGCAACTAACCTTCAATTACCTAGGGCAGTATCAAGGCAATAGTTTTGCTCATTGGTGTCAACCAGTGTCGTCAAACTCGCGTGATCAAGCCGATGACAACGCCATGTTGACGCCTTTGGTCGTCAATGCCCAAGTTGTCGATGGCGTATTGAGCGCTGATTTTGAATATGCAACCAGTCATTATTCGCAATCAGATATCGAGACCAAAGCCAATGCATGGAAAGAGAGGCTTGAAGCGATACATTCGGCACCCGAATCTCAAAAAGGCGAGGCGATAGCAGCCAAAGCTAACCTCAGACTGATCGAGAAGCTTAATGCTAATGTTGAAGGGATTGCACCTGTATTCTGCATTCACCCAGTGACAGGTCGAACAGTTGGTTATCAAAAATTAGCTCAAGCATTGGCGGGCAAACGCACCGTTTATGGTGTTCAGTCTCAGAGCTTCGTTTATCCAAATCGCTTTGACACTTCGTTTAGCGCAATGGCTGATACTTATTGTGCGACTATTCGTCAAATACAGCCATCTGGGCCTTATACATTGATTGGCTGGTCGCTCGGCGGCGCGCTCTGTCAAGAAGTTGCAGCGCGTCTCGAGGCGGCAGGTGAAAGTGTTGCTTTCCTCGGGCTGTTGGACTGCTATGTTCCAGGTACTGAAATCGCAGAAGATCAATGGCAATCACCGACAGCAAAAGCCAAGCTGATCGAGCACTTAGAATTGCTCTTGGGTAAGTTATCGGAAGGGCAGAAGCAAACCTGTCTTGCAGGATTTGACCAATCAACTCCTGACAATTGGCCAAGCGTATTTTCATCTTGGTTGGCGTCACAAAACTTTGATCACTATCTGTCTGAAAGTGCACAGCAAATGCTGTACAGCTGGGCGGTAGAGCAGCACATGAGATCGCTGTGTCACGAGTATCAGTTACCTAAAATTAATACCCAGCCAACCGCATATTGGGCTGGACAACCTCAAGGCCGATACAAACTGTTGAGTTCGGAGTTTTCCAAAGTTAACGCTCAGTTAAGCAGTGAAGTGCTAGATACGGATCATTTAGGGATAGTGCAAGACAGCGTACTGATCGAGAAATTACGGCATTTATTAATAATTAATACATTATAGAACCATAACGACTAATTTATAGATTCCATTTTTCTATAAAAGTCGTTAAGATTCTCTCGTGTTCGTAATGCTAATGATAATGGTTATCATAATTATTAATATAATATTCGGTAAAACCGAAAGTTAAGGAGAAAGACATGAATCGGCAGTTTATGCTGAGCCCAGCTTGTTTGGCAGTAGCGTTCGCTCTGTCTGCTGGCGTAGTTAACGCAGCGGAAGACGAAACAGTAGTGGTAGTCGGTCAGGAGCACGATAGCGCCGTTGGCCCAGATTTCAGTTATTTAGGACAAAAAAGTCGTACAGCCACCAAAACAGATTTAGCCATCCATGAAACGCCACGAGCGGTTTCGGTCGTTACTCGCGAACAAATGGATGATCGCGCGTCAATCAGCATCTCAGACGCGCTTCAATATACCCCTGGCATTCAGACCAATTTCTACGGCGATGACAACAAGCAAGATTGGTTTGTTATACGTGGATTTCAGCAAGCGAATAACGGTCTTTACCAAGATGGTACGCGCCTATATTCAGCAGGTTTTTATAGCTGGCAGATTGATCCATTTGGTTTGGAGCGTGTAGAAATTCTTCGTGGTCCAGCCTCGGTTTTGTATGGACAAAACCCACCGGGTGGCGTTATCAACACAGTAAGTAAACGCCCTCAGTTTGATGGTGGTTCTGGTCAAGTGGCCGTTGAGTATGGCTCATATGACAGAACTCAGATTAGCTTGGACGTTAACCGTGAACTAAATGAAGATTTTGCTTTCCGTTTAGTCGCTATGGGGCGTAAGAATGGTACTAAAGTCGACAATGTAGATGCAGAGCGTATTCTAGTTGCACCATCATTAGCGTGGAATATCAACGATAGTAACAGTATTACCTTTTTGACCAGTTATCAGAAAGACGATTCCAACCCTTATCTGCAGTTTTTGCCTATTGAAGGCACATTGACCAGCAATCCTAATGGTCAGATAAGTGACAATCTAGCCGTGGGTAATCCAGACTGGGAAAAGTTTGAACGTGAACAACTTTCTTTTGGCTACGAGTTTGAACACCAGTTTAGTGACGCAATAAGTTTTGCTCAGTCTGCCCGTTATAGTCGCCTGGACATCGATCTGCGTCATATATATTTTGCGGGTTACGCGGCAGATAGTGCTCTAGGAGCTTTGCTGGACCCAACAAGTTCAAGACAGACCATCTTGAGAGGGGTGACGACAGAGCAAGGTCACTCTGATGCATTTAACATAGACAACCGTTTGCTATTCAATTTTAACACTGGTGAAGTGAGTCATACTTTGCTTGCTGGAATCGATTACCAAGCGATCGAAATTGACAGTAAAGACTACGCTAGTGATCCTTTGGTTGCAGACGGCAACGGTAGCGTCACCATTCCGCTTGTAGGCCCGAGAGCTGATCCATCGTTTAACGTTTTCAATCCTAGTTACAGTAACAATGTTGTTTTACTCGATTCTAACTCAGGGACCTTGGGTCAACTAAGTGAAGCGGATATGCAAACGACTGTAACCGATAACAGTCAGTTTGGCCTTTATGTTCAAGATCAAATTCGTTACCAAGATTGGGTCGTTCAGATAGGTGCTCGCTATGATGATACTTCTAACGAGCAAACCAACCAATCAACAATGGCGACGTATAAAGCGGATTACGAAGAATGGACAGCAAATGCGGGTATTGCTTATGTAATGTCTAATGGCTTTACACCATACGTTAGTTATGCGCAGTCATTTGAGCCTAAGCTTCAGACTGTAAATAACCAACCAGCAAAACCTGAACGTGGTGAAGCGTACGAAGCCGGTGTTAAATACCAACCTCGTAGCTTTGATGGTTACTTCAATGTTGCTGTTTATGAAGCCACTAAGAAGGATGTTGTGCAAGTTGATGGTACTGACATCAAACAAGTTGGCGAAATCCGTAATCGCGGTTTGGAATTAGAAGCTGTTGCGAACGTCACTCAAGCTTTAACCCTAATAGGGAACTTGTCGTATGTTGATTCTGAAATCAAAGACGACAAGAATGCTGCACTCATTGGCAAGCAACCACAGCAAGTCGCAGACAAATTGGCTTCTGCGTGGGCAAAATATCAGTTTTTTGGTGGTGCTCTTGATGGACTAAGTGTTGGTGGCGGCCTGCGTTATACCGGTGATACTTATTCGAGCAATAATGGCCAGAATACCGTACCTTCATACACACTGTACGATGCAACAGTGAGTTACCGATTTGATGACTATAAGTTCCAAGTTGCAGCAAAAAACATCTTTGACAAGGAATATATCGCCACCTGTACTAGCAGCAATTGCTTCTACGGTGACCGCCGCAATATTATCGCGAGCCTGAGCTATGACTGGTAACCGTTATACCCTCAACACTCTGCCCTTTGGGCAGAGTGTTCAGCAGCAAGGGGATACATGTTGCGTTGAAATGCCAAGTGGTCCGTTAACACTGAGCAAGGAAAGTGGCGGTTATTGGCGCGTGACCAGCAGTGAGAACAACGATATGGAAGTGGTTCAAGCTTTTGTTGTTTTGCTTGAGCACCGTACGGATATTCGTTGTATTGACCTTGGTGAATTTGTTTTCCCATCATTAAACGACATCACTCATGTCACCCGTGAAGGTATTCGCTTGGTTTGGCGAGAAGCGTTAATGCAGTTGCCAGAGCTTTGGCTAAAACAGCAGCGCCGCGCGATTCCACATAAGCAGATACTTGCTTCTAATGGCTATCATCCTCTTCGTCCAAGACCGCAAAAAGGCGAGTTGTACAGCCGTTACATTCCTGAGCTAGAGCAAACATTGTCTCTTATTGGTCTTGATGTAGAGCAACATGCTGAGCTGTTTTCAAAATGGCAAAACAGTCAACGTGTGGCTGCGTTTTGGGAGCAGACAGGCACTTTAGAAGAGCATAAAGCGTATTTGGAAGAGCAGTTGGTCAATGATAAAAACCAGCTATTGATTGTATGCCTTAATAACGAACCCTTTGCCTACATTGAAGCCTACTGGACAAAAGAAGATCGCATCGCGCCATATTATGCAGCAGGCGATTACGATCGCGGTATCCACATGCTCGTTGGTGAAGAGCATCACCGTGGCAACCATAAGGTAGCGGCTTGGCTTCCTTCAGTATGCCACTTCCTTTATCTGTCCGATCCACGGACAGAGAAAATCGTCAGCGAGCCGAGAGCAGATAACGCTAAGATGATTGGCTATCTACAGAAATTCGGCTTCGCCAAATTAAAAGAATTCGACTTCCCTCATAAGAGGGCGGCTCTAATGTGTCAGTTGAGAGATACCTTCTTTGCCGATTGCTTTTAGTATCGCAACCCAGTTTTAGGGTATCTCGGGGATAGAGAGCCAAAGAGCTCAATGGAAAAACATGAGGTTACAGAAAATGACAGACCAGATTAAGGAATATGATGTGCTTGGCGTGGGTTTTGGCCCTGCTAACCTGTCAATTGCGATTGCGTTGGAAGAAACGGCGCAGAACCAAAAATTAAGCTATTGCTTCTTAGAGCAAAAATCTCATTTCGAATGGCATGGTGGTATGTTGCTAGATGGCACTCGAATGCAGATTTCTTGCCTTAAGGATCTGGTGACGTTACGCAATCCAACCAGCCCTTATACGTTTGTAAACTACCTACATTCACACGACCGCTTGAGTTCATTTATCAACTTGGGTTCTCTTCATCCTTCACGTGTGGAATTTAATGACTATCTGACTTGGGTTGCAAACCAGTTTGATTCAGTCGTGACCTACGGTCAACGCGTTGTCGATATCGAACCGATTGAAGTCGATGGCGAAATTACTAAAGTTCGCGTTGTCTCAACGGATATTAGCGGTAAACGAACCGTAAGAGTGGCGAAAAACCTATTGATTGGTATGGGCGGGATGCCGAAACTCCCTGAGCTGTTTAATGGCTTGAACGACGAGAAGGTGATCCATTCCTCGAAATATAAGGTGTGGCGTGAACAGTTTAATGCGGGTACAGAGACACCTAAGATTGCGGTTGTGGGTGCTGGTCAAAGTGCTGCCGAGATTTTCGTTGATCTGACAAACCGTTATGAAGAAGGTGAAGTACACTTAGTCAACCGTAACTTTGCCCTACATCCAGCGGATGACAGTGCATTCGTAAACGAGATTTTTGACCCTGAGTTTACCGATCACGTATACAAGAGCACGGATGAAGAGCGTAAAACCATCCTTTCTCGTTTCAATGGCACAAACTATTCAGTTGTCGATACAGAAGAGCTTAGCGCGATTTATGAGCGTCTATATCTTCAGCGCGTAACTGGCGAGGGCAAGCACCAACATCTACGCTGTCATGATATTCAAGAAATCGGGCAGAAAGAAGGTAAGATTGCACTCCGTTTTAATGATCGCATTCATAGCGAGCAAAAGTGGCACGATTACGATGCGGTTGTCCTTGCCACTGGCTATCGTTATGACCAGTTCAATCAAATGTTGAACAAGCTAGAACCACTAATGTCGGACAAGCAGGTTGAGCGCCATTATCGTCTACCTATGCAGGAATCATGTAAAGTGAATGTTTTCCTTCAAGGTTGTTGCGAGTCATCGCATGGTCTGAGCGATACTTTGCTTTCAGTACTTGCTGTTCGTTCTAAAGAGATAGTGGACTCACTATATGCGAACATCGAAACAGAGAAAGTCGTTGAAGAGGCGTAAAGCGTCATACTGACGATAAAGGCCGTAACATTGCGTGTTACGGCCTTTTTGTTTATGGATCTGCTGACAGATAACAATCCACCTTATGAACTAGAAGTTGTTGCACAAATATGAAGAATTAAAGAATTGAGAGAGAGCTCTGGCGATTAACTCTTATCATGCCTATGTTTGTTCTGGTTGCAAAAACACCACTTTACACGACGTTGCTCCAGAGGCTTATATGAAAAAAACCATAACAATCGCTTTATTCATTGCTGCTACTTCTCTTAATGCAGCGGAGTTACCGCGATTAGATGAAGCACTGCCCAGTTTAATGGATATATCGAGTCAGGTTCCTATTTTTGATTGGGATGGAGATGGCTGCTATCCCGCAGCGGGTATCAGTCGTTATGGAGAAATGAACCCAGGGCTGAAACCATCTGGTGCACTCAATGGAAATTGCAGAGATGCCGGTTTTCTCGATATCTCAAATACTCTTCACCGTTACGCGTGCATGAAAGGAAATGATGGGCAGGAGTATTGCGCTCATGCCTATGATACCTATTATGAAAAAGATCAGGCAATTCCGGGGATTGGGTTAGGTGGCCATCGCCATGATTGGGAGTCGGTGATCGTCTGGACAATGGATGGCGCTGTAGCGTATGGCTCAGTGAGTTGTCATGGCGATATGGACACTCGGCCAAGAGAGCAATTACCAATGGAGGCCCAGCATCTTAAAGTGGTTTACCACAAAGATGGTATTCTGACGCACTGTATTCGTTTCGCTAAAGACAACGAGATTGCAGAAAATCATTATGGACGGTTTGTTACCCCAACAATTACTTCTTGGTACGAACTTGCCGGCGATGGTCTTTCTAATGAAGCCATGCGCAATAAACTTAATAGTTTTGACTATGGAAAAGCGTCAATCAAAGTGAAAGACAGCTCATTTTTGACTCACATTAATCAATGGCGACCCGCTGGATTCCCACCATTTACCCAGCAGAGTGTCGAAGCGTCCAATCCTTATTAAAGGTAGTAAATCGAATGGCCTAATTCGTATTAGGCCATTTCTCTTCTTCTATGCGTGATCCAGCATGTTCGGTCAAATTGAAAAATTGACACAATCTTCATGAAGCAATTTATCAACGTGTTACTTTTTGTTGGGTAATGTATGAGAGCGGATGAAGAGAGGACGTTGAGATAGATGCAAATACAAGTGAAGCCTGGGTTAAAACTGATTGCGATTCTCGAAGCGCTGAAAGGGCTATTGTCTTTAGTGGTTGCATTGGGGTTACATCTTTTAGCCGGGAAAGATTTGCAGCAGTGGGCTGAATCTCTGGTATTGCATGCTCATTTAAACCCTGCCCATCATTTACCGGGTGTGTTTATAGAAGCGATGGGGCGGTTTCCGCAAGGCAATGTTCAATGGTTTATGCTGGGTGCATTGGCATACACGACTATTCGATGGGTTGAGGCTTATGGCTTATGGAAAGGGCTTCGTTGGACGGAATGGTTAGCATTGATCGGTTGCGTCATCTACGTGCCATTTGAAGTCTATGGTCTGATTTATCACCCGGGGATAGTTGGAGTGGCAGTACTGATCGTTAATCTCTTGATCATTGCCTATATTGCAAGAACGTTACAAGCCAAGCCTGAATTTGCAATCGAAAGTTAGCTTGTGCTTTAAATCATGTTTGTTATGCAAACATGATGATGAGTACAGCAGATACTGTAATAGAGTATAAAAAGCTGTAAAACCGAGAGCGGTATCGCTGGTTTCGAATCTGAAAATAGCTAGAGTGACTAATGCAGGGTTATGAACCTGTATGTACAAGGCAGACAACGTCAGGAGGTTGCCATGGATAGATATTGCCCGAACTGTGGAATAGAGATGATCGATAAGAATCATGTTTCCATATGTCCGAGAAACGATATTGGAGAGTGTTCTTATGATGGATATCAGAACACGGTTGAGCGTTCTAGCCGTGAGTTTACATTACTCGACAATGAAAAAAGGCTAGAAGAAGCGCATTAGATTAACTCAATCTAATACGCTATCTCCAAAAACAACAAAGCCCGCTATAAGCGGGCTTTGTTATAAAATTTGGTGGGTCCGGGCGAACTCGAATCGCCGACCCCTACCATGTCAAGGTAGTACTCTAACCAACTGAGCTACGGACCCAAATTTTTGTTCTTATTGCATTTAAGCAGGGAGTGGTGGGTCCGGGCGAACTCGAATCGCCGACCCCTACCATGTCAAGGTAGTACTCTAACCAACTGAGCTACGGACCCATTCCTTAAGAACGAGATGGATATTACCGAGACTTTTTGAGTCGTGCAAGAGCAAATTATTGGTTTTTAAACTGTTTGCTTCACAACTAATCGAATTGGCGATTTTTTATACCAGAAAGAGAAAAGGAGAGCGGGAAAGCTCTCCTGTGAGTGGTTAATTTATCGTCCCCGTCCGTCAACCATGACGATGAGTGTTTTGGTAATGATGCTGATATCCATCAGAATCCAAGATTTTAGCGAACGCAGTGATAAGGCATAACTATGGTCAAAACCGACTTTTCTGCGAACGTCATCGATACAGGTGTCATAACCTTGATTAACTTGCGCCAACCCAGTAATGCCTGGCATTACTCCATAGGTACGGTCAGCAAAGTAAGGGATGGCCGTTTCTAGCTTGTTATAAAAGCTAGGGCGTTCAGGGCGTGGGCCAATTAATGACATATCGCCGCGGATGACATTAAACAACTGCGGGATCTCATCTAGGCGTGTCTTTCTCAGGAAACGACCGACTGGAGTAATTCTTGGATCGTTCTGTGTCGCCCAGACTGCACCTGTACGCGTTTCTGCATCGACATACATGGTACGAAACTTAATGATTTCAAAGAACATCATTTGTTCTGGTGTTGATTTACCCACACGCAGCTGCTTATAGAAAATGGGTCCTTTGGAGTCGATTTTTATGGCTAAGGCAATTGCGGGCAAGATAGGTGACAGCATCAAAAGCCCGATTACAGCGCATAGAAAATCGAAGATACGTTTTGCTAACCAGATTGAATATAAAGAAGATACGTTGCTCATAAGATGCTCCTTATCATTGAATTCTTGTCCAACGAGTGGCTTCGAAACCGAACAAATAGCGTAAGCCACCAATTAGGTTGGCAAAGTGTCCTGCTACTATGTATGCGATTAACTGACAGTATTTATGGCTAAATATGTGTGGGAACACATGCCCCATAATCGCAATTGAGTAAACAGCGAGTTGTGCAATGGTTCCGATGAAAAATATTGGGTGGTGAATAAGTACGGCAGAAAGCACCAGACACACAATCATGAGGTACGGTGTTATCAGCCTTAAACCTTTGCCTGAAAAGAAGGCAAAAGCGACGCCTTTGTATCGTGGCAAAAACAATTCCGCCAAATGCAGTGCTTGTTGCATGTTGCCAGCAGAAATTCTGAGTCGACGTTTAAAATCGTTGTCGGTATTGGTTGCTTCAAGCTCTAATGCAATCATGTCCTTGTCGTAATCGACTCGGTATCCTTTACGAATAATCTCCATCGGAATAATGAAATCGTCGTTGATAACGTTTTGCTTGAGCGGTTCAAACAAGTGAGTTCTGAACAAATAGAAAGCACCATGAGCGCCAAGTGTGCTACCTAAACTCGCCTCATGCAGTTTCATTCTGCTTTGGTATTGCCAGTATTTGCTTTCACCTTCACTGCCATTAGAGAGTAACTGGTAATGTCCGTTTACAGCACCAACAGTTTTATCTTTGAAGTGCTGGTTGGCGACCAGCAGGGCATCGACAGAAATCAGAGCTGACACATCGCTCAATGCAGTAATGTCACTTGATATTGTTAACATCTGTTCATTCACTAGTGCGACCTTGCCGCGGTTCTGTTCGAAGACTCGAATTTCGAAATGTGTATCACAGCAAAAGGCTTCTTGAATCGTGTCCTGAGCCACTTGAGCAGTATTATCTGTGCACCCATCGCAAGCGATAATGACGTTGTAGTGCTCTTTTGGGTAATCCAGACAAGCTAAGTTGCGGATTTTGTCTGCGATCCACTGTTCCTCGTTATATGCAGGAACAAGAATAGTAATGTCAGCACATTGTCTATCTGAACGAGCGCTCTTGTAGCCTCGTTCAATTTGTTTTACTTCTTCCACAGGGTGACGTTTAGAGTACCAAGCAAGCACAAGCGGGTAGCCGACATGGTGATAGACAATGAGCCCTGCACATATTGTGAAGAAAATTCCAATAGTCAGATCAATCATGCGTATTCCTCCTGTGTTATTGCTCTATAGGCATCCACCATTTTCCGAATGTCATTATTGTTGACAACAAACTGGCGTGGTGAGGATTGAGGGGACTCAAGCAGCATTTGGGATAGCTTCAAAGCAAGCTCACTACTATTTTCTGCTCGGGCAAGCTGACTTGTTATAGGGCATAACGTTTCATTGGTACCACCAACGTTTGTCGCGACGGTAGGAACGCCACACGCTTGTGCTTCCAGTGGTGCGAGGGGGAAACCCTCACATCTTGATGGCATACAAAACACATCGAGAGCCCGATAAAAGGTTGGCATGTCGTCCACCAAATCGAGAAATTGCACTTGATGAGATATAGATAAGTCTTCAGCCAGTCGTGTTAATGCGTCTTTTTGGCTTCCTATGCCAGCAATAGCGAGAGTCACATTGCTATTAATGAGAGGGAGTGCCTTGAGAAGAATATCATGGCCTTTTACTTTTTCGAGGCGCCCAGCGGAACCTATGATTTTTCCATGCGCAGGTAGTCCAAGCTCACAGCGTGCCTGTGCCTGAGATCCCGGCTTGAATCTTTCACAGTCTATGCCGTTTTTTATTAAAGTGATATTGGCATAGTTAAGCTTCTCATCTAATTGCTCTTTAACTAGCCCTGCATCTGCTACCAGATTGGGTCGGGATAGTTTTAAGGCAAGTCTCTGCAAAATAAGATGTTTTGGGTTGTTAAGATGCCAAGCGTCGTGTTCTGTGTGGACTATGTGCTGAACACCTGCAAGTTTAGCTGCAGTCGCTCCATAAATTAGAGGTCCAATGTGGTGAGTGTGAACGACTCTCGGTTTCATCTGTTTGAAAAGTTTACGCAGTTTAGATATCGCCTCGAAATCAAAACCAGGCCTCTTAGTTAGAAAGATAAGTTTATCTTCAACTTGCTTTAAGCTGGGCCAGTTTGCCAATGTTTCTCTGCGATTTCCTTCGAGACTTATCAGGAAAACGTCTTCGTCTGATTGAGCGAACTTGAGCATGTTGATAGCCAATGTTTCTAATCCGCCTGGTGCCAAATGCTGAACAACATGAATGGTTGTTTTCGGTTGACTGATCATGCGATTTCCTTGGTGTGCGATGGTTTAAATTAGAATCTGCATAACCTGTGCCAAAAAAATGTTCTTATATAACAGCGTGTTAAGTTTTTATGTGTGAGGTGTTTTAATTTGAGATTCGTTATGATTGAAATGGTTTTATTTTGGGAATTGCTGTGATCACTTGCTTGCCTGTTAGCGACTGCAACTCACTCGCGCTTCGAACGGAGGTGTCAAAAAGCTCAATAATTGTCGCGATACCGCAGCCAAGGCCAATACCAGCGACGAACCCAGCGATGATAAATATGATGATGGGAAGGTTGGCAGGTGAGCTTGGTGTATAAGGTAAATCAATGATCTTGACTCGCTTGTTTTGCTCAAAGATGCCCAGTGAGCCAGTAAGCTGAGCCATTTCATACCTTTGAACCAGCTCATCATAGAGTTGTCTCTTGATTTGAACATCTCTTTGCAACTGGAACATATCTTTTGCTTTATCGCCGAAGTAATTGGCTTGCTGCTCAAGCTCTTCAATCATTTTGCGTAAGCTTTTGGTTTCTTCACTCAAGGATTCAAATCTACCTCGCACTAACTGAAGACTATGTAGCTGGGTAACGAGTAAAGGCTGAATATCACCAATGTCAGACAAAGTATTGCTACTTGCAATATCCCATAGTTGTTCGCTACTGATGTTTGGTTGCTCAACTTTGAGCAGTTCTGAACGTTCGTTCTCGAGTCGGCGAAGCTCCCTCTGTTTACCGAGTACAGCGCTGTGGCTATCCGTGTATTTTGCCCTTAGCAAAGTCAGTTCACTGCGAATCTCAATGATTTGGTCTTCAATTTTGCCAACCACAGGGTTGGTTTTAGAGAGTTGTTGATCGAGCGAGCCCAGACTACGCTCGACGCCAGAAAGTTCTGCCTCTTTCTCGGCTAGGTTTTGCTTGAGGCTGGCTAGTCTTGCCAGACTTTGGCCCTGCATTTCAGGTGTTGCGGAAGCATTTCTGTTCTTAAAATCAGCAAGTGCTGTTTCTGCTAAATCGAGCTCCTCCCTTCGCTTATCAATATGCATGGTAAGAAACTCGCTTGAATCTTTGATAGATGAGCGTTCTGGAGCCAACATTTGCTCTATAAAGTGTTCGCTGACCGATTCTAATAGCTCTTTCATACCTAGAGGTTGTTTAGACGATAGTTGAATTTTAAGAAAGTCTTTGCCTGGCTGGGTTACCGTTAAACTCGCTGCAAGTTCGGCGATGACTTGATCGACTTGAAAAGGGGACATTGAGTCGTTAATCATCCCGCGCTCTTTGGCGACGGATTTTAAAATGTGCCTACTTTTGAGTAAGGTACTCAGGGCGGCTAAACGCTCTTTTAGCATGGTGGAAACCGCGATATCCTCCAGAAAAGGATTCATTTTTGCCGTTTCCTGAATCAGCATACTGGTGTGAGATACGTATTTCTCTGGCGCCATTTTACCGACGAAATACCCAGCAAAAGGCATGAGCAACATCGGTAAAACAATCACGTACCTTTGTCTCCAAGCGGCATTAAGTATAATGATAAAGCGCAGTTTCAGTTCATTCATAGTGACTCCAGAAGCTGGTTAACAACTTGACTTCGAGCATCCCAGCTGTCGCGACGAACAATCTCGGTATCAGTATTACCTTGACTGAGAACCTTATTGAGTGATTGACTAAATTCCGTTGCGTTGTTGGCAATTCTGACGTGTGAACGATAAGGTTCAAGCGCTGGAAACGGTGTCGTGACAACCGGTGTTCCAGTTGCAAGATACTCCATCAATTTTAATGGACTACAAGCTTGAATCTGATCATTGAACAAGAAAGGCAGCATGCTAGCATCCCAGTGTTGGCTATAGCTAGGTAACTCACAGTGTGGTTTTGGGCCTAAATAAAATACATTTGGGAAATTCGGCAGAGGATTGTGGTTTAGCTCCAACGGTCCGATAAAAACGAAGTTCCAGTGTGGGTTATCCAAACAGACTTGAGCGATCAATGTATAGTCCAGCCATTGGGATATACTGCCGTAAAAACCAGCGATAGGCTTGCCATCTAAGGGGAGGTCTCGGGCACGGCTTATTGAGGTGTTAAACAATTCGTAGTCTACGCCATGAGGGATGTAAGCGGTCTTTGTCGCGTCGAACTTTTTGCAGATTTCCTTGCTTGCACCCAAGATAAGATGCGCTTTCTCAGCCAGTTTTCTCTCATGACTACTCACTGTCTCATGATCAACACCAGCAAGAGAGTTGAAATCATCGCCACAATAATACACAACTGCAGCTTCATCTAGGTTGCCACATAAATCTGCTGCAGTCGGAAGAGAAGTCCACAAGATTGGTTTGGTTAGCCTCAGCTTTTCGATAATAGGTTTGAGTTGAGTGAGTAGCATGGACTTTGCTATTTCCCTTGCCCACGAAGATTTTGGAGCAGGGATGGTTTTTAAGTTCACGACCGTAATATTAGTACTTAGTCGCTCGTTGCTAGACGAGTAGCCTTGCTTGCCTTGGCCGAGGAGCTTTGTGAAAGCACGAACTAAGTCTTTTTTATTAAACTTAGGCTGACGCAGGCCGATTGAGTTAACCCACAGCACTTTCCGATCAGTGGCGAGTCGAGAAACAATATGCTGTGTACTTGAAGGCAAGCCCCGAAGTCTTCGCCAAATACGATTAAGTCACGCATTATGCCATCTCCTTACGCGAGAGTTTACGCACCACTTTGGCGGGGTTGCCAGCAGCAACAACGAAGGGAGGAAGGCTTTTCGTTACGACACTACCAGCCGCCACAATGGTACCTTGGCCGATTGTAACGTTTGGGCAAACAGTGACATTTGTACCTAGCCAAACATCTCTATGTAAAGTGATGTTGCCCACGTCCTTTTCGCTGTCGCCTGCACCCAATGCCCTTTTTTTCGGCGTGTAGCGAATGGCCTGAGTACCCAAAAAGAAACGCTCTTCCGGCCATTCTCACATTATCGCCGATGACGATGCGCCGACCCACCGCAATGGTGGTTTGCCAACCGATATCGACGTTACTGCCGATGATAAGTTCTGTCTCTAATGATTGAGTGCGGCCGCTAAAGGTGCTGTGGCCTGAAATCCTACAATCGTTACCTAAATAAATCTTCAGGGGGCCAGTGACGAGTGGTACACCACCAAACAGATAAAGTCGCTTGCCAAATTGAGTCAGACGCCCTTTAAAGGCAGGAGTATGAATTAATACTCGCATCACATTGGCAAAAAGGGATTGAGCGCCTGTGTATAGAAAACGGATAGTCTTGTTGAAGAGAGTTGGGGTTGGGAGATCGCAGGCGCGAATGTTTTTCAAAATGACAAACAATTTGCGATAAATGGGGTTTGGATTCTCTTTGAGCCAAATTTTGACTTCGTTAATGTGTGTCGCCAGCATAACGGCCTCCAACTTTGAATGTTTACCTTGGAGGTGTTACACGGAACGTGCCAAAAATTAACTTATTGTAAAACAGAAGCTTAGATATTAATTTATTCAGTTTTTGGCGTATTCTCATTTTGAGAATGGTTTTGAACAATACGATTCAGGGCGATACATAGAGCGGCAAGGATGTAAATTGGCCAGGTAAAGCCTTGAGTGAGGAATGTGCCTGATACTATGGTTCCCATGATGCCAGCATATACGGCTGCTGCCGTCGCATGAAGGTAAGGGGAGTATTTATCTGGCACAGCATCTAAAAGTGATAGCGTTTGTTTGCTTGTCTTTACCAGTGAATAGATACACCCAATAAATACAATCAGGCCAAGGAAGCCTGTTTCTGCAAGTACACCAAACCAGGTAGAATGCACGGCATGATTTAGTCCGTCCCAATGAGGGCTATAGAAAAAGTAATTGGCGTAAAAGTTGTTCAGTCCAACGCCTGTTAACGGGTTGGCGACAGCCATACCGAAAGCGGCTTCCCAAGCATAGAGTCTGCCCATGGCGGAAGCATCAATGCCTTCTTCAGCAGCACCGCCTGATTGTCTGTCCGAAATCCCCGCAGCTGCAAACAGAATAAGTAAGCCGACAGTTCCAATCAAAGCGAGCAGAAACTTGGAACGTATAATACGTAAGCCGAATATTCCAAATACCGCGATTGAACCGAGCAATCCACCTCGGCTTTGGGTGGCGATAACAGCACTCAATGCCAAGATCGTCGCGACTAAACCGAGAATTCGAACGCTGCCAAGATTTTTTGTGGTCATTAAACTGATGGCAAAGGCTAGGGGAAACATAAGTACTAGTGACAAGTCATTTGGGTCACCTAAAACTGAGCCAAGCTGGCGACCAATGGTGACACGTGTTCCTTCGACTAGGCCTATACCGTTGATCGAATTCGATAGCGCAACAAGGGCGATTAGGCTTCCTGCTAACACAATGAGGATACTGATGCGTTTGACATTTAGAACGCTATTCACGAGCCATGCGATGGCCAGAGTCATGACGATAATTTTCCAATAGATTGATTTGAAGTAGGTAATGGCCAATCCGGGGTTGGAGGACAAGATTGCACCGACGAGGACCAATAGCCAAAACACTGCAAACCAAGTTAAGCTCTGATGCCAGAACATCTGAAGACTTTTGCTGATTAAGCTGTGCCACAACAGAGCACTCAATGCGCCAACTGAAAGTAGTAAAGGGATCTTGAGTGAGTAAAGGGCTGGAATGGCTTCGTGAATTCTGAAAAATGAAAATAGGACGAACAAACTGACCAACCAAAAAGTCTGGTTGAGAACGAACAGTATTCCAAGAGGCATCATGCAGAGCACAATGGCTAAGGCAGGGTGAGGGATGAGCTTCCAGATAAGTGCGACAAATAGACACACCCCTGAGGTGATAACGGCTGGAAAGAGCTTATCTGCTTGTATCATAACGGTCGCTCCAACTGATTGTGGCGACGAACCTTTTGTGCAACGTTTGCAGTCAAAGCAATGAATTTTAGCTTGTGGAGTAGTGCGATAAGCGCTACAGGTTGAAGCACAAGCATGAGTCCTGCTGTTTCCAAAGAATGATTGAACCACCCGCTGATCGTGAATAGAGCACTAATTAGAACAAAACTTAACAATGCGCCATGTCGATAGGGAACATGGCACAGTGACTGGCTTAGGCGGTAGATGAGAGCAAGGCGAATAAGCTGGCCCATACACAAACTGAGTAAGATAGCGGCAACACCCGCCTCTCTACTCAGCCAAGCGATGATCAGTGCTACTGTTGTCGCAGCTGCGTTGATGGCAAAAAGTTTACTTGTCTGCTTAGCATACAAGATACCGATATTGAGCATTTCTACCATTTCTTTGAGCAACATAATCACAATACACAGAACAACAAGTTGACCCGCTGATTGATAACTCGTTGGCACAGTGAGAACGATAAAACATTGACTGACCCACATAACAATGACACTCAACATGCACAAACCGATGATACCAAGTTGGGTGTTTTTGGCGGCGGTTTCTTTGCCATGAGTCTCTAGGACTTCAAAGCGCTTTGGCATCCACCACATGTGGAATGGCTGAATCAGTATCCCTAAAGCAAGGGAAAACTTAGCAGCAACCGCATAGATACCTAAGCTCTCCAAAGAGTGTGCTTCAGCGATGATCCATCGTTCGGCACCAGAAAGCCCAAATGCGACCGCTGCTGATAGCATCAATGGCAACGAGTATCGGATATAGCCTTTGTACTGGGTCAGGGTTGGCAGCTTAAAAGAAAACTTGTTGTGACAATGGAGGTACGTTATCTGAATTAAGGCACATAGAACGCCAACACTAAAGAGTAAGGTGACATCTGGCTTGCTGGTGAGTATCAAAATGACCAGTGAGACTTGGATCAACAAAGTGACACAGCTTATCTTAAAAAAGGTGACGGCTTTGTTGTTTAGTCTTAACCACGCTAAGCAAATTGCGAGGGGAGCCTCGATGGTTATCACTACCGCAAGCAGCACCATTTGTTCGGTATTGATGGTCCAAGCCGTTGGGGATATTGCCAAATAACCAGCTGCCAATAACCCGACTATTACAAAGGATGTGAACAGAGAGCTTGAGTACAATTCGCGCGCTCTAGAGAAACGAAGTGCTTCATTCTTTTCGGTACCGATGAATCGATACAGATTTTCGTGCATTGCTAAACCAACCATCAGACTAAAAAAAACCGTAGTAATAGACAGTAGTTCAAGGTGGCCAAATTGCGATGGTGTTAAGTAACTGGTCATCAGGGGCAGCATGAAGAGTGATGCGCCTTTCATCATAAGTAGGCTTACAGCATAAAGCATGATGCTGGTGACCTTGTCTTGTTTCAACCACTGCAAAATTTTATGTCGCATAACAACTTCCTTAGTGGCTCTGAGGGTTAGGGTCACGAGATAGTTTGAGATAGGGATTAGGATCGATGATCTTGACGAAGTCGAAGTAGTGTTGTTCGGCTCTGTACTCTTGGGCTATCTTTAATCCATTCTCTATACAGCGTTTGAAAATGTCGCGATTTTTTACGGCATATATCAGGGCGTCAGATAACGAAGCAGCGTCACCAGCTACATACTTGATACAGTTGAGATTGTGTGTCAACTGTTCGTCCCAGTACGAACCATCTTGAGGAATTACCACGCACATTCCTGCAGCCAACGCTTCTAGAATGGACAAACCAAACGGCTCTTGATGGCTGGTGGAAACAAAAATGTTGGATTGGCTTCGAATCGTATCAAGCTCTTGAGGATCTTGGTACCAGTTGGTGTGTTTGAGCACAACCGGTGCGGTACTTGTCGGAATCGCAGTATCAACGGGTCTGATGTAGCAGATGTTAGATGCGATTGGCTTTATGGTTGCAGCGTGTTTAAGTGCCTCAACAAACAAATCCAGTCCTTTCCATTTGAGCAGAGATGCTGCCCAAAAGCAGACGGGAAAATCTATTTGGCAGCGTGTTGGCCATCTGTCTACGGGTAGACCGTTAACGAAGGTATGGTATTTGGGGGACATCAGGTACATTTCCACAACAGAACCAGAGTCTTTTATGGACGTTTTATTTTCCAAGTAAGTGCTCAGCGCTGAAGAAATACTCGGTCTGCAGGACGGTAAGTAAAACACGTTGTCAGCTACGGTTAAGCAATAGCCAATAGATCTTGAATTGCCAATATGGCCATGGATAAATTGAACTATTTCAATGTTTTTTAAACACTTTACAATGTAAAGTGCCATGTCCATACCAGGGCCAGATGCACCGATGGCTCTTTCAATGCCCTTATACTTGACTAAGATAAAGAGAAGGCAAAGGGCAATATAACACTGGTTTAGCCAATATAAGAGCCCATAATGCTGCTTAGCCAAAGGTTTTATCAGCGGTAATGCAACGATATCAACTGAGTGCGATGCTACAAGTTTCGTGCTATTCCAGTAATCGGCATCTGCTGTGACGATAACGAATTGGTTGATATCTGCTCTGCACAAACTTAACGCCTCTACAGTGGCAATTTTTGAACCGCCCTTGAATGTTATTGGGTCGAAGACAAGTGTTTTAGTCACGTTTGAATTAGCCATGCTGACCTCCCATCGCAATGCGCTTGGCCAAATAGGTTTTTAGCGGGATAAATGTGCGCCAGAAAGAGAATGAGGGTTGGTGGGATAGCATAATTTTCTTGTAAACACCGATGATGCGACGGCTTGAGAGCGAAACATTAAATTTGGTTGCAATGTGTTGACTGGCATGACTGGCGAGCTGTTGTCCAAAGTCAGGGTTGTCCACTAATACTCGCATGGCCTTACTCAACGGACCCACCCCGCTGTTTGGGTAGAGAATTCCAGTCTTGCCGTGTTGAACAAACTCTGGGATACCACCTTCAAAAGGTGCGACAACAGGAATTTGAGCAATAGCTGCTTCGGCAATAACAAGTCCAAAAGCTTCACTTCTCGCTCCACTGACGAAGGCATCACAACCTTTCAACCAACCCACAACATTGCGTTGTTCACCGACAAAATGCACTCTGTTTTCTAGGTATAAATGTTTGGCGTGCTTCTCAAGTTCGTTTCTTAATGGGCCGTCTCCAATCACTACAAGATGGGTGTTAGGATATTCGAAGTTCAGATGTTTCAAAGCGACAAGAATCCGGTCGATGCCTTTACGATGAATGAGAGAACCAACGGTCGCGTACAAGAAATCATTGTCACTGATCCCCAGCACTTTTTTTTGTTTCAATCATCGGTTGTTGGCCAAGCTTGTCAACGTGCAGTCCATTGTGAACCACTGACAAATGTGCATTTGGGTACCCTTCTGATTTGAGTTGACTGGCGACATACGCACTCACTGAGATGATATGTGGTGACAAGTGCAACCCTAATGTCATTCGATCTCTCGCCGGGTAGGGGCTGTGGAGCTGGGTCACCATAGGTACTTGTTTGATTCGAGCCGCTAGGACCATCCATTGACAAGGGGCCCCGCTATTGACATGAACGATGTCGATACGTTCTCTTGTAAGGATTTTGCAGGCTTTACGAACTAAGTAGCCCCAACCAAGAAAGTCGAATCTGGGGGCAAGCCACCCGAGTAGAATAGGGAATGTGTCGGTTTCGGATGCGATGCTATTGCGTAAAGCGTAATGGTGTAATGAAGAATTATTGGTCCAAAGGTGTACCGCAAACCCTAGGTTGGAACATTGTTCCATAAGGTCAATGAGGCATTGTTCACTGCCACGAATCCAGTCATTACCGTAGTGAACAAACAGTATTTTTTTTCTTCATTGCTCTTCCCCTATGCCATTTTAATAAGGGATAACGCAATTGAGATGCCAAGATCTAAGGTAATCTAACTATATGAATAAGCGAGAAAAATAAAGAGTACTATTTTTAAAAGGGACTTTTCTCAATATGAGAAGCAGATTGACGACCAGATTCCTTATAGAGTTTTAGCAATGTAGGAATGATGGCAGAGGAGGAGTATCGGTTTCGAACAGTGTAAATGGCTTGTTCGGACATTTTCAGTTTTTCTTCGTTGGTTAGCTGCTCTAAATCGTGTAGTACATGAGTGATTTGCTCGGTTTTCTCGACTAAAAAACCATTTTTTCCGTTGATAATAAGCTTTGGTAGGTCGCCAACGTCTAACGCTATGACAATACACCCTCTTGACATAGCTTCAAGAGCTGCCATGGGTAAGCCTTCAAATCGAGAACAAATAATGAGCACATGTATTTGTTCCCATACGACGTCCATATCATCTTGATGGCCGTGCAGTTGAACATTTTGTGGCGCTAATTGGGATATTTCTGATTCTAAAGGGCCAGAGCCGTAGATATGAAAGGATAACTCTGGGTGACTTTTCGCACACTGAAGGAACCTATCTGGTCCTTTTTCATGACTCAATCGACCGACAAAAGCGATTTGTTCTCCGTTGCTGAGACTGGATTTTGAATCGTCCATGAAATTGTTGACCATAAGGGTAGTTGTGGGAATTTTGTGACTTACTTTCTCACTCACGGCAAGTGATAGTGTAGAAACAAAAGCGGTGTATCGGTCGACAAAATCATAGAACCATACTTTACCTGTAGGTGTTTCACCTGCGTGGTAAGTGGTGACTTGTTTCACGCCTGTAAAAACACGTGCACATTTAGACAGTAAGCTCGCTTTATACCCATGCGCATGAATAAGCGTCGGTGGCGATCGCCTGATTTTTTGGATAAGAGCGAGCAAAGGCAGAAAAGATAGGTCAGATAAGTAACGGAAGGGAATGGCTTCTTTATCCAACTTTTCGACAAGGGCAGAATGTCGATGATAACGTTTTACTAGGAGTACCTCGACGTTCACTTCGTGTTGCTTGAGCCCCTTAGCAAGCTCAAGCACATAGGTTTCGATCCCTCCAAACGTTAGACTATCAATGACAAGCCATACGTTAATCGGCGTATTGCTGCTCATCTTCTTCTGCTTCCCATGCTTGCTTTTTACGATATACAGTTGATGGACTTAACTCGAGTAACACCGCGGCATTGAGGACGTTACCATCGCAAAAATCAATTGCCTGCTGAATGGTTTCTCTTTCGATCTGCCACATCGGGCGTATCGTTACTGGCGTGGCACTTTGTGTGTCGAGATTTTCAGGCTGTGCATTGGAAACAGGTATAGGCGTGTCTATCGCTGTAACTGGTTCAGTTGGCGCAGGGGTTTTGTAGCTGTTTGAGGCTTGCACTTTGGGCTTAGTGGTTTTATTACTCTTGGATATCTGTTCAGGTAGATGAGCCACAGAGAGCTTTGTTTCGTCATTGAGAACGACGATGTTACGAATGACGTTCTGCAGTTGTCTCACATTACCTGGCCAGGAATAGTGCTTAAGCAAAGACTCTGCATCGCGGTTGATACCATTAAACTTCTTACCATCTTCTTTGGCGAACAACTTAAGGAAATGCGTTGCAAGCGTGGCGACATCAGTTCCACGCTCTCTTAATGGTGGCATCTCAATCGGCACGACATGAACACGGTAGTACAAGTCTTCGCGGAATCGTCCTTCTTCGACTTCTAACAGTGGGTCACGGTTGGTCGCACAAATGATACGCACGTCGACCTTCATTTCTTTTGAACCACCAAGTGGAGTAAAAGTACCCGTTTGCAAGAATCGCAGCAGTTTTTTCTGCATTTCGAGTTCCATCTCGCATAGTTCATCAAGAAAAAGTGTGCCACCATGCGCTAACGATGCCGCTCCCTTTCTGTCGGTAGTCGCACCTGTGAATGCCCCTTTGACATGGCCAAAAATTTCGCTTTCCATCAGATCTTTAGGGATGGCACCACAATTGATGGCAATAAAAGGCTTATCGTTTCGTTTACTTTCTTTGTGGATCGCTTCCGCGCACACTTCTTTACCGGTACCGCTTTCTCCTATGATAAAGACGCTCGCTGATGTTGGAGCAACAGAGTCGATGATTTTGTAAACCCCCTGCATGGGCAGGCAGGAACCAATGAATCCATGGAAACGATTTCTATCGAATTTCGCTTCGATATCTTCGACTAGGTGCTCGAGTTTGGCTTGTTGTAAGTGAAGGTTTATCGACGTTTTGAGTCGGTCAGCCTGAATTGGCTTTTCGAGAAAGTCTTTCGCCCCCTTCTGGAGCAAGCTTACCGCGATATCTACTGAGCCGTGTGCGGTTGCAACGACGACAGAGGTCGGCACTTGGTGCTCGTTGATCCAGTCCAAGATATCTTCGCCATTCATGTCCGGAAGCTTGAGGTCCAAAATCACAAGCTGGGGTACGTTTCGTTCTATGAATGCTTTAGCATCACGACCCGTTTCAACATGAAACAGGTCAAACGCTTCATCTTTAACGTACTGTTTGTAAAGGACTGCCAGAGAAGTGGAGTCTTCAATAAGTAGTACTTTTGCTCTCATGTGACGTTACCTTGTTGTATCTAGCCAGCTGGTTCGATGAAGCCCAGCGTTTTTCTGTATTCAAGAGCCGTCAGTGATTTTTCAGCCAGCTCTTTGAGTTCTTCAGAGAGTTCAAATGCTTGTTGTTCATGATTCTCTAAACACATGCACTCAATCTTTCGTGCAAGATTAGACAATACTCGATTCCCCAGTGCCAGAGAAGAACTGCCCAATGTATGGCTTTCAAACTCGAGGGTTTCTTTATCTCGCTCTTCCATTGCTTGATATATCTTAACCAAGCGTGCGTTAGACTCCTGTATGTAATGATCGATCAGCATTGGGAGAACATCAGCACTGGTGTCTTCTATCATTTGCTCTAAAACTTGTTCGTCGACGAGTTCTAAATCCACTTGTGTGTCCTGATTCATAGGATGATTGCTAACGGTTTGTTCGAGAATTTGCGATTCCTGCTCTAAATTATCAGATTTTTCATCAGAGTTGTTCGCACCATCACTTAAGAATAGATTAATTTTTTCAATTAGTTGTGACAAACGAATCGGTTTTGACAAATAGTCGTCCATCCCTGCATTGAGGAACTGCTCTTTGTCTCCAGATAGAGAATGGGCTGTCAATGCAATGATGGGTATGTGACGAACTTTTTCGTCATCCATTGAGCGTATGGTTCTGCAGGTTTCCATGCCGTCCATTTCTGGCATCGATATATCCATAAAAATAAGGTCGTAATGGTACTGTTCGACCATCTCTAAAGCGCGCAGGCCATTTTCAGCGATGTCCATCGAGAGACCCATGCGCTTAAACATTTCGCTTATCACCAATTGATTCGCTTTGTTGTCTTCTGCCACTAGAATACTGACATCTGATACCTGTAATTCGTTGTGCCTTTGATTGTGGTGAGTGGAACAAATAAGCTGGTCTGCGAGTTCAAGTTTGATTGAAAAGGAGAAAGTGCTGCCCATTAATGGTGTGCTCTCGGCCTCAATGCTCCCGTCCATGAGCTCACACAGACGCTTGCATATCGCGAGACCCAATCCTGAGCCTTCTTGGCTCCTTGAATAGGTTTGATCGACCATAGTGAATTCGTCAAATAGATAATCCATTGCGCTACGGTTTATTCCAACGCCTGTATCAATGACTTTGCACACGATCTTGACTTGATTCCCTTCGACGATCTCAGTGCTGACTTGAATTGTAACGCTACCTTCCTTGGTAAACTTCAGTGCGTTGCCAATCAAGTTGTGAAGGATTTGTTTAACGCGGTTTTCATCGCCTTGAACATTCGCGGGCACAGAGCCATCAAGAATACAGTTCAAATCAAGAGAACGAATTTTTGCAGAGGGTTGAAAGGTTTCAACAACATTTTCGACGCATTGACGAAAATTGAATGGCTTGTGCTCTAACCGCAGTGTGTTGGACTCCATTCTTGTGAAATCCAAAATGTCATTGATGATACTGAGGAGAAACTGACCTGACTCTGTGGCTGTGTTGACCAGTTTCTTTTGCTCTCGAGTGAGTCGAGACTCTTCAAGAATGTTCAAAATGCCTAAAACGCCGTTCATCGGTGTGCGGATTTCATGTGACATCGACGCTAAGAAACGGCTTTTCGAGACGTTTGCCTGTTCGGCTTCGAATCGAGCGTTTTTAAGATCATGATAGCTTCTTTCGAGTTTTACAGACATATCGTCAAAGGCTCGTGCGACGTCCCCTAGCTCGTCTTTTGATTGATCGTTAAGTCGGAATCCTGGCCCTTGTTCACTGACCGTATTGGCTGCCTCAATGAGTTTCACTAAGCTTCTGGTCAGATAGGTCCCCAGGAAGAACGAGAAGATGGCGACCAATACGACTTCGATAGAGGCAATGCCTATTATTGCCTTTTGAGCGCTGGTCAACATGGAGTTGATTGCGGAAATTTCAAAACCAATGTCTATCGTGCCGTAGCTTGTCCCTCCGTTTATAACCTGAACCTGAGTGTCGAAGATGCCATCATTGACGGAATCTAGAGTGTAATCAACGGACATCATTCTTTGTAGCAGGGCTTTATCACCGTCACATGAGAGCTCTTTATCATCACGCATCACCCTTATATACGCGATGTCCTCTATGGTCATAAACTCTTTTACCAAGTCATCCAAGGTCGCAAGGTCGGTGGCGATCATTGCATCCTTTGCTGCATGGGCAAACATGGAAGCAGTCGAACTTGCTCGTTGGATGAGTTGTTTTTCATTAGAGTTGGAGAGAAAGCTCATCGCACTGACCGTGAGTACTACGAGCATAACGATCTCAATAAAGGCGATCCCAAGTATGGTTTTCATTCTAAATGACATAGCGGGTACTCCCGTGACTAATCTAATAATCTAATGTTGAGCGCTCTAACGTCGTTCCAATCGCTATCTTGTGCGGGTACAAAACCTTTGAGTTTAAGTGTCTCTAGATGTGCTAACCGTTCCGGGGATGCGCCAAATTCCATAAGCGCTTGCTGAAGTTTGTCTTTTACCTTGTTATTGAGATTGGGATGAACGGCGATGGCATGAGGGGTATAGCCTTTGGTGGTCCAAATTGGAGTCAGTTTTTGCCGAGTTTCCTCGGGTAACGCCATGTAGGTTCTTAATATTCCTCCCCCGCAGGGAAGAAGCCTTTGGCAACAGCCAAGTAAACTGAATCATGAGATGATACGTAAGATGGTTCAAACGTTATGTTGTTCTGTTGTAGATAAGCTTGAGTCAATACAGTCGCTGCAAAAGCTGCCGGTGAGGGGAAGGCCAGTTGAGCATTATTCAGGTGTTCAGGTTGGGAAATATCGCTGTCTGTGCGGACAACAATGATGCCTTTGAGTTGTTTGTCTTTGGCTTTTGCAATCGCGCTATACCCTGTCGTTTCGCTGAATACGGTGTAATGGTAGGGGTTCATATAAGCGATATCATACTCACCATTTTTCAAACGTTTTTCGAACGTTGGAATGTCCGATGCTGTGCTAAATAGAATCTTTTTTCCTGTTGTCTCGGAGAGGTATTCGATGATGGGCGCCCATTGTTTAGCAAGCTTGCTCGCAGAGTGCTGGGGAACAACACCGAAAGTAATGGGCTCAGCATGCAAGGGCACACAAAGGAATGTTAATAGAGCAAAGTAAGAAAAGTTTTTCATAATCAATCCTTAGCCAGAGTGTGCGAGAAACTCGTTAGTAACCAGTTTTTGTGCCCACTTTTCTCTCCATGATTGGGGGATAAACCTTAATCTTCGGACTTCTCTCGCCATTTCCTGCCCCAATGTCGCTTGGTTCTTTAAGTTCAAAATGGAACCTAACAGTGAGATCTTTGGGCTTTGGAGCAGTTGTTGCGATTTCTGAATTTGACCAGTCGATGTTTTCCCACCCATGACGACCAATACGGTTTGGTCACACGCACTTGCAACGACCTGAGCGGGAATGTTTCCACGGTTTACATGAAGTAAAGGTGAGGTGTCACAAATGACTCTATCGTAGTGCTGTAGCCATTTATCAACGGAGCCACTCAACACACTCGGATCTTTGTAAGCGAGGAGAGTCGACGTTTGCTCCGGTACGGGTAAACCTGTGAAAAGCTGGTGGGAAGATTTGTGTTCCAGCAACACACCTATATCATCGCCTTGAGCGGTAACGTCGAGTGCGGGCTCAAACGCTGGATGAAACAAGTTCAGATCCACCAGGAGGGTTTTATGTCCGCCGAGTAAGTAGCGCTCAGCCAACGCAGAAGCAATGGACGTGACGCCGTCACCTGAGTTGCAACCCGTGAGACACACAGAACGTGCCTCGGCCAACTCAGCCGCGAGGTAGATCTGCTCTACCTCGGTCAATGTAGCAGGAATAATCATTACAACGCTCCTATCAATACAATGGTGGTTGTCAATCGTAGGATGTCTTCAAGGCCTACTCGCGCTCTTTCAAGGATGCTCTCGCTACGGTCTGGAATGTAAATTGTGTCACCTGCACGTAGCACGGGAAGTTGGTAAATGTTGGCTGTTTTGCTGAAGTCTACGAGGTCAAAAGTGCGAGCTTGACCTTGGCAACAGGACATATTGACGATTGAAATTTTTTCTAAATAGGCTCGTTCCGACGGCCCTCCAGCTTCTGCAAGAATGTCAAGAATGGTCATGTTGTCATCAAACACATAGCGCCCAGGGCTGTTCACTGCGCCAAGCACGCGAACTGTTGACTCTTTACTGGTATCCAGCCAAATTTTGTCTTTCTCTGGGATGTAGATTGTGTCACCCATAGTCACTTTGGGTAGTAGGCTCTCATCTCCAGTTTCGAAATAAAGGGACAGATTAAGTTTGCTGACCTTTGAGTAGGTTTTGTCTCTGTGAGTGATTTTGATGTTATGAATGTCGGCATCTTTGGTTGGGCCATCGGCTGCAGATAGAATATCTAGAAAATGCATGTCTTTTGTAAAACGATAGCGACCCGGAGCGTTGACTTGACCGAAGACATATATGGAGGCATCAGAGCTTTGGCGTACCCATTGTGATTTGTTGTCAGAAGGATCTTGTGGTAAATCGTGGATGCGAATGATGGTGCCGGCGCTGATAGTAGGCAGTTCCGACATCGGTGCTCCGTTGATGATAAACTCATCTAGGTTGAATGTCTCCATTTTGCCGTTGGGTGTCACCACCTCTATTTTTGATGTGTCGGCCCGCAGAGTTGGCCCACCTACATGTGCCAGAAGGTGCATCATGTCCATTTCATCAGACCACTCTATACGTCCTGGCCGAACGACTTCACCGATGACATTGACAGCGCGATCTGGTGAGATCTTTAACCACGATTTCTCGTTCATGTCGGTTTTTTTCAGGCACAAATATCGCGTCACCTGGGTTGATTTGAGGTGGCGCTTTGGTGGTTAAACCTTCTGTGTAAGCCGTTAAATCAAACTTGATGACTTGCCCGTTCGCCTTGATGAGGCGAATTTGACGGGATTCTGCGTAACGGGTTGGGCCGCCCGCGTTGGCCAGAATATCCATAAACGAAGCGCCTTTTTTACCTTCGTAAGCGCCTGGGCTCTTTACTTCACCCATGATGTAGATAACGTTTGAACCCGCACGGATTTCTTCTTCCTGTTTAGGGACGAAAATAGTAGTACCCGGTTGAAGGACAGGAAGAAGTGACGTGTCACCACTGTCGAGATACTCTTTCAGGTTAAAAATTTGAGGCTTGTTATTGCTGATGACACGGATCTGCTCAACGGAAGCGTATCGGGTTACGCCACCAGCACGCATGAGAATATCGACTAAATCTGCCGTATTTTTGAAGGTGAAGGAACCCGGTGCGTTGACTTCACCGAATACCTTAATCGCGGTTCTGTTGTCTCCGCTATCACCAGAATTGGCTAGCTTACTGGCATCAAATTGCTGCTCAATGTTGCCCACCAGAGGTGAAGCTGGGACAAATATGGTGTCCAAAGATTTAAGCTTAGGCAGCAGAGTCTCATCGCCTGTGTCCAAAAAGCTTTTGTAATTGAAAGGAAATTTTTCCTTTCCACGCTTAAGAAGCAAGTTGTTTAACTGTGCACCCGAGCGTAAACCACCAGCGGCATGGATAGCCATTTGAACATCAGCACTTTTTGATAAAGTGTATTCACCGGGAGAGTTTACGTATCCCTGAATAGAGATAAGCACTTGCTGTTCTGAAATGTAAACCGATGCAGTAGACAGATCTCGATATACTTTACTAAGGGCGTTTAGTACTGACTGTTGAAGTTGGTTTTCTGTGTATCCTGCCACGTACAGAGCGCCAACTTCAGGTAAGTTGATTCTACCGCGTTTATCGACTTGGAAGCCCTTGTTTAACGTTTCTTCGCCCGGCAGATTAACCTGAATCATGTCGCCGATTTGAACGCGTTCTAACTCAGCGTTAGCAGAAACAGAAAATAAGCAGGCTAGGGTAATTAATATGAGTTTAATCCACATGATAATAACCTCCATTTAGCTTGTTCTCTGCTAGCTCGTTGGTTTCCACAACTTCAATGCTGACCCTTCGATTGGTGAGTCGAACTCCGTCGGATTCCCCTTCAAAAAGAGGTAAAGATTCGCCAAGAGATTTAGCCTCGATCCTTCTTGGTTCCAAACCAAAAATAGTTAGGTAGCGTTTCACTTGTTTTGCTCTACCCATTGCTAACTTTTGGTTCTGAAGCTCATCTCCGACCGAGTCTGCATGGCCAGTAACGGTAAGGTTTAGTGACTTATGCTCTCGCAAAATGTTGGCTGCTTGGGCAAGGTTCCCCATGTATTTTGGGTTCACTTCTGTTGAGTTGAATGCAAATTGGTTATCTACATTCAGCAGGTTGTAGAGCTTGTCAATGACTGCCAATTGTTGTTGGAAAGAAAATTCATCATGTGGCGGGACACACTTAGCTTGTGACGTTACATAATCAAGTTGTCTCTCGAGTTCGTCTAGACGTTTGCGTTGGATGACGATGTCGTTGGCTGCATCCAACAACAATCCCCCTTCAAGCTCTCTGGCGATTCGGCTCTGTTTTTCAAGTGCCTGAACGACAGCTGCTGGGAAGCACCAGCGAGCACCTTCACGGATGAGTGCATCAAGATGGAGTTTTGCCAATTGCCAATCGAAGCGCAGTCCGTGTTCAGGGCCTAACGGTTCGTCGGGCATGACAGGGGTGAAGCTAGACTGAATGTACTGTTCTGCAAGTCCCCCGCGTCCCTCTTCGGGGTAACTGCTACAGCCAATTACGCTAACTATAGGCACTATCAGGGCTATGTGTTTGATGTAATTTACCATGCCAACTTCCTTTGTTAGTAAGTGAAATCTCGTTTATTGTTTTAGTGAGTGCGAGAGTTCACAGGGATTGCTTTGTTGATACGTAGTAGGTTGATTATCTCCAGTGGTTGACCAGTGACATTCTCGATGCGCATTAGACGCTCTCGTTCTACTAAGCGTTTGTAGAGGTACACTAGGGCGCCAACACCTGACGAATCCAGAAAGCGGACATTGCGGAAATCGATTTCGACTTCTCCGTGTTGGTCAGCGATAATTTCATCAATATGTTTTTGAGCGTGTCGACTGCCGTCAGCATCTAAGTTGCCATCAATTTGAAGGGTAAGGATTTCATTAGTTAGTTCAATTTTACGTAGTTCCATGACGATATCTCCTCAGATAGTTTCCTTAGATAAGGCACTTTACGTGCCAAGAAAAACTGAATAAAAATCATGACCTTATGTTTTTACTCCCTATATTTCTCAATTTGAGAAACGACTTTTCTCAGACTGAGAATCATGCCTATAACTAAAAAGTAGTTGAGGTTCACTGTAACTGATACATCTCTAGGAGTAAGAAACGTTTGAGGTTACTCGAATTGTCACTGGCTATTGATTGAACTTAAGCCAAGAGGGCTGAAAATCACTTCGCTAGGAAACAGCTGGAGTTCGGGGATGCAAATTAAGTTAACCAGTATCGCTATTGCTATTGTGGTCGCTACATCTTTTACTGCTTGGTCAGACAGTCAATCATTGAGTGCCATGCCTTTGGTACAGGCCAACCCTTATAATAGCGACATGAATATTGAGGATTACTGGAAAAGTGAAAAGCTCGATGGTATCCGTGCTATTTGGAATGGCGGTCAATTAACGACACGCACTGGTAAAGTCATACATGCGCCTGATTGGTTCATTAAACCTCTACCGAGTTATGCCGTTGAAGGGGAGTTATGGGCGGGGAGAGGAAAGTTCCATATTGTCCAACAAACAGTTTTAGATAAAGAACTCGTTGAGTCATCTTGGAAGCAGATTGATTTCATGCTGTTTGATATGCCACAAGCCATCGGTGACTATCGAAAGCGGTATGACAATCTTCGTGATTTGGTGGAAGACATAGCCGCACCACATATTAAGTTTATTGAGCATTCGCCGATTCGCTCTGAACAGGAACTGTTTCATGATCCCAGACAATGTCAGCGAGAAAAAAGGCGAAGGGTTGATGTTAAGGAAGATCACCAGTCGTTATCAGGCTGGTCGTAGTAGTGATCTACTGAAGATGAAGAAGCACCAAGATGCAGAAGGCTTGGTGGTTGGTTACAAAGTCGGTAAAGGAAAGTACAGCGGTCAGATGGGAGCGCTACTTGTCCAGTTGGATTCGGGTATAGAATTTTATATAGGTACAGGCTTTACTGATGAACAGCGCCGAAACCCGCCTAAACTCGGTTCAATCATCACATTTAGATACAATGGCTACACACAAAACGGTGTGCCTAAATTCGCGCGTTATATGAGAGAAAGGCCGGAGTATATTAGCGAGTAGGAGAGGCTCCGCAACGTTTGAACAAGTTTTGCCAATACTCGATATGTTCTTTTGTCGCTGCTCTGAAAGCTTGGTGGTATTGTTTGATCGGGTATTGATAGTTTTCGTGGCTTTTATCGACAAAGTCTATTAAAGGGTTGAGTTCATTGTAAATGCTATCGACTTTGGCGAGGTATGGCTGTATTTCGCCAATGAAAAACTCATTAAACACGTTTCTGAGGTAGCGAAATTTAGTCGTATTTCTTCCTTGACCGCATAGGATGGTCTCATCATGACCTTTCAGTTGTTGAGTTATGACGTTTAGCTTATTTGCGGCATTTAGCATTGAATAGCTAAGTGGGCCTAAAACGGCATTTTTTTCTAGTACTTCCTGATAGGGCGTAAGTGCTTTTAAAGTGCTTGTGTAATCCAGCGTTTCACTGCCTGAAAATCCAGAATCGATATGATTGAATGCTTGAATGACCGGAGTGCTGCCTCTACCTTGCTCAACAGATAACCATTCCGTCGCTTCCAGTTGGTGGCGCATCGCATCACTTGAAAACACTAGGTTGGTAAAATGCGCTGGTAATTGTTTGAGCTTCTGTTGTTGGATTGAAGCTAATTGTGTTTTAAGCGCAGAGGAAATGTTAGGGCTCATTAAGCAACGCTCGATACCGTAACTCACTTGGACTTGGTAATCGAAATTTCGAAACTGGTCCTGAACTTTGCCTAATACTGAATTTTTTTCTGCAACAAGATTGAATAAACCGCATTTTCTAAGCTCATAACTGTCGAGAAGACCTATGCTAATGCTGGGGATGGTAATATGCAGCTCTCTTTTCGTCGGCAGGAACACATTGACGTTATCCGGCATTGTCAATGCTGGTCTATCTTGGACATTGGCGATGCGGCTTAAATAAGTGTCTAAACTGGCGTCCATCGGACTCTTGATAAAATCACAAGCAGAAAGGAAACACAGTGATGCTAAAACAACAAAGATACGCATAGGAGTGATAAATAGTGAAACAGTCAAGGGTTGTTATTAGTTTACGAAATAAATGCAAAAAAGGTCAGCATAGCTGACCTTTTTGGTTATTTTGAGGAAAATTCTAATTGGATATCATCAGGCTGTCTGTGCATCCAACGCAGTCTTAGACCAAGCATTATTGCCGCTGATGAAAGACCGATAATGAAACCTATCCAGAAGCCATGAGCACCCATAGGTTCAACAATCCAATCCGTCATTCCTAAAATGTAGCCAATCGGGAGGCCTAGAATCCAATAGGCGACAAAAGTACGGTTGAATATTGCAGCCATGTCTTTGTATCCCCTCAAGGCACCGGCCGCGACGACTTGTACCGCATCTGTGACTTGATAGATGGCAGCAAATAGCAGCAACTGCAAAGCAATCTCTATAACGGCACGATTGTCAGTGTAAAGTAATGCTACTTGCTCTCTGAGCATAACCGTCAATAGTGCCGTTGATAAGGCGAGTAACACCGCGACAATGACACCTACGCGAGAGGCGATTGCCGCACCTTCTACATTGTTCTCTCCAAGGCTGTGGCCAACACGAATGCTGGTCGCTGCACCAATGCTCATCGGCAGCATAAAGACTAACGATGAAAAGTTAATCGCAACCTGGTGCGCTGCGACGATCAGCGATCCAAGTGGCGCAACCAAGAGTGCAACGACAGCAAATAGGGTCACTTCAAAGAATAACGCGGCTGCAACTGGAAAACCTAGCTTGAATAAACGAACAAGGGGTTTTAGTTGAGGCTTGTGGAATTGGCCGAACAGGTTGATATGGGCAACACGTTTGGATGTCACGACATAAAACAGCAACATAAACAACATGAGCCAATACACGATGGCTGTTGCGACACCACAACCCACGCCGCCCAGTGCAGGAGCACCAAATTTACCGTAAACAAAAATCCAGTTCAGCGGGATATTGAACAGTAGCCCAATGAAGCCAATGACCATTGCGGGCTTGGTGAGTGACATACCATCAGTAAAGCTGCGCAAGGTTTGGAAAAGCAAAAAGGCGGGCACAGCGTATATTACAGCATGCATGTATCCGTTGGTTTTTTCAGCCATTAATTGCTCTACATTCATCAAACCCATTATATTTTGAGTCTGAAAAAGCACGCCAACAATGGGTATAGAGATGAGCAATGCCATTGCGGCACCTTGTTGGATCTCAAATGGAATCTTAACCTGTCGGCCTGAGCCATTGAGTTGAGCGACTACTGGGACCAAGGCCATGAGTAGGCCAACACCAAATAGTATTGAAGGAAGCCAGATACTTGATGCAATGGAAACTGCAGCCATATCGGTCGCACTGACTCCACCTGCCATGACGGTATCGACGAAGCTCATGCCTGTCTGCGCGACGGAAGCAATCAGCACTGGCGTAGCCAATTTGATCAGCTTATTCGCTTCTTGTTTATAACGATGCACGTAAAAACTCCAATGAAAGCAAAGATGCTTTGACTTCTGCAGAATCAAATAATGGAATCGACACGAAAATCAAAGGGGTGAACACCATTGTTATCGATAATTTATACATGGTGGTGTTGTGCTAAATGATAATTAAATGTCACACTAACCTCCACGAAAAACTGTTGGAATTTGCAATGTTTACTGGAATTGTTCAGGGAATGGCGGAAGTCATCGCTATTGAGAAGAAAGAGTCGTTTCAAACTCATGTCATTCGATTGAATTCATCAATGGGCCATGGGTTATCTATAGGGGCTTCAGTGGCGCACAACGGTTGTTGTCTGACCGTAACAAAAATCGATGGAGAACTCGTATCATTCGATCTGATACAGTCTACTTTGAAGCTAACCAATCTGGGTGAGTTGGAGGTTGGTCATTCGGTTAACATTGAGCGCGCTGCCAAATTTGGTGACGAGATTGGCGGTCATACTATGTCTGGCCATATTTCCATGGTGAGTGAAATCGTTGAAGTAATCGACACACCGAACAACAGGACGGTGTGGCTTGAGTTACCTGAGGACATGATGAGGTACGTATTGGTGAAAGGCTTTATTGGTCTAGATGGTTGTTCGCTCACGATTGGTGACGTTGAAGGAAATCGCTTCTCCGTTCATTTGATCCCGGAAACTTTACAAAGAACATTGTTTGGTCAGCGTAAGCAAGGTGACAAGGTAAACGTTGAAATCGATCCCCAGACTCAGGCTATAGTCAATTCAGTTGAACGTGTGCTAGCGGCCAAAGATCAACGTGAGCATTAATAAACAGAAAAGCGCCTTGTGGCGCTTTCTAAAAAATTTGTTCATCGTCGGCATCAATTGAGAGTTCGATTTCGTCCAATTGCTCGTTAACCATCATACTCAGATGAATAGCGTTGCAACAAGCAGGGCAGTCGTCGTAAAAATTCTGGCTACCATTGGTTGCATCTAACGTGATACCAATGGCGTGACCACAATGGGGGCAGGTCACTCTTTTCTCTGTGTATTTTCGCATAGCTCTCTTCCTTACGCCTTTGATGAGATCAATGCCAAAGCCTTGCATACCTGAGCGTCATTTAGGTACATTCCAAAGTCCTGCTTTGAGTGTGTTCAAACTGCTACTGTTAGCTTCGACAATTTAAGCTTAAGTCGCTAAGTTAGTTATAGGCGTAAATTAAGTGAAAAGTTTGAGATGGCTAATAAAACACCGAGCTAGGTGCTTGTATGTGGATTGATGATTTGCTGGTGATTTGCACTTGACCCATTGTTTAACATGCTAATTTAGTAGGTAAGTATTTTGTTAATTAAGCGCTCGCATTGGTCTAAATAATGCCCACCAAACTGATTGTAGTGATTGAGTAGGTGATAAAGGTTATAGATGTCTTTACGTTCGCTATAAGCCAAGTCTAAGGGAAAAATGCTCTCATAGCCTTGATAGAACTCTGGTTGAAAACCACCGAAAAGTTCGGTCATGGCAATGTCGCACTCTCTATCTCCCCAATAACAGGCTGGATCGTAGCAAATAGGGCCAAACACGGACTTGGCCACGTTACCATGCCAGAGGTCTCCGTGCAGTAAAGATGGGCGAGGGTTGTGGTTACCTAATCTGTCCTTCACTAAATGACTAAAGTCATTGATATCGACAAGTGTGATCCCTTTTTCTTTCATTAGCTGAAGTTGCCATCCAATGCGTTGCTCGGCAAAAAAACGTCCCCACTTGCGTCCCCATTTGTTGGGCTGGATAGTTGAACCAATAAAGTTATCTTGGTCAAACCCATATTCTTTCTGCTCCCCCACTGATGGAGCATTGCAAGCTGCTGGCCAAATTTATAACTGTCACGGCTGTCGTCGAGTGGTTTGGTTGGGAGGTAATTCAGAATCAGGAAGGCGTGTTCTTTACTCTTGCCGGTATGAATATGTTCTGGGACGAAAATGGTAGAGCTTTCTCGTAAGATTCGGATGTTTTCTGCTTCTATTTCAAATTGAGAGTAAAAGCCTCGTAGATTGACTTTCACAAAATAGCGTTGCTCTCCATCGCTTATCATGTAGCAATCACTGATGTCACCGCCAGTTAAGCGATTTTTCTCGACAATATCGAACGAGAACATTAATGCTTCAGACAATTGCTCGGCTATGGCGTGCCACATATCCAGATCCGTTTTTGCCGCTGAGTACTGACATTGTAGAATAAGAAATGAGGTATTTCTGAATCAGACTACAAAAATTCAATCATTTAGCAGGAGACAGGATTGAGCTTGTTAATTTGTGAGCTTTGTCATGTCCAACGAGAACCTGTAAACTAGTAAAATAGTTTAGTACTGATAAAAGTTGATCCTAGTTCAAAGCAATCAGTTGGAAATTAAACCAAACTCTTCAACTAAGGTATAAACAACTTTTGAATTTTAATGAGCATCGAGTCGACTTGAGTTGTGAAAACTCATTGATATGGCTTAGTATTAGATAGTGACTCGAAAATAGAATAATTAATGGAGAACGACAGTGGTTGTTGAAACCGATGGCTACCTAGCACTCATTGAGCATCTGGCTTTTAATCTTGATGTCTTTTCATCTGACGATGGGGACACAGGTGCTGAAAGTGTCGAAGATGTTGTTACCGATATGGTAGCGAGTAACATCATGGCCATTTTTGAGCAGAATCCAGAACTGCACTCTAGTGTTCGCTTCCAATTGTTGAAGGAAGCCGACTCAGTAGTAGAAGATTTAGGGGAAGTGTTAGCGGGTGTTTGGGCTAAACCCGCAACTAATGATCAGATTACATTCCTTGATGAGTACATCGCACTGGTTAAAAATCTATTTGATTCCGCAGTCGCTAAATACGACTGATTTCAATTCACCACAGGCGGCGTGGCAACCCGTCTGAAATGCCAGAATTTAGAAGCCCAATAAGGATTGTCCAGCCTGGAAATTATCACACCTTGTGATGTTGAAGCATGTATAAATTGCTTGTTACCTATATACACGCCCACATGACGAACCTTTCTTGATGTTTTGAAAAAGGCTAGATCTCCCACTTGAACTTGCTCATAACTCATCTCGTTTCCGATACTTACCTGTGCCAAGGTGGTGCGGGGTAAATCAATGTTCAGTACTTCTCTGTAAGCTACTTGAACGAAAGCAGAACAATCAATACCGTTGTAATTGTTGCCCCCTAGACGATAGGGGACGCCCTTCCAATCCCTATAGACCTCAAGAAGCCCTTGTTGCACACCTTTTTCATACGATGAGATATGCTTAGCACTATCTAAGGTATTGAAGTCTGTTGAGGAAGGGGAACTGGAGCATCCAGCTAAGAGGAGAACGAACAAAGCGATTGAAAATTGCGGCGTAACTCTATTCATGGTGTCTATTTAACCCCTTGGTGACATTTATCTGTAATATTTTCTAAATAAAATCGCACGCTGATTAAACTTTTGTATGATGTTGGTTCAAAATTATGTCCAAGCAAAAGACGCGTTTCTCACTCTCGCTCATTCAAACGATCAGTGCAGTATTCTTAACGATAACCATACTGGTCATTGGTTTATCTGTCACCAGTATTAAAGGAATTGAGAGAGTTGGTGCTCAATTTGATACGCTTTCAGATCAAGCCCTTCCTCTTGCAATGACCAATGCAAAGCTCACACAAGCCATTCTGGAACAAGTTAAACAACTCGGCTACGGCTCTCAAGTTAGTGATATTGAGAGCCTGAATAGAATCAAGCAACAAACCGTTAACAGTGCGGATGAAACGTTGATGTTAGTCGAACAGGTTTTTGTGATTTCTTCGCAATTCAATCAGGCCATATCGCAACAGCAAGAACTTGCACTTAGAGGGAATATTGAAGCGTTATCGGATTTAACCAATAGAATACTTTCAACCCAGCAGTCGCTGCTGACAATGCAGGGCAGTATAGATTCACAAATGACAGAATTTCGTTATGGCTTGAGCTCGATCGGGCCTGAAATGAATCGAATCAGTTCCTTTCTTGCCGTTGATAACCCAGAATCTTCAGATGCTGCGAATCGATTTATTGCCAGCGCTAGCTCTATGGAGAGCACATTTCTAGTTTTGATGATGCAAACGGATCAAGATAAAGCCATGCAAGAGTACAAGGAAATGCGTAATCGTATTGCTGGGATCAATTTAGCGTTCGATGACTTTTCAGAATGGCACCCTGAGGTTAAAGAATTTGCGAGTTTAATTGCCCCATACGATATGGTCCAAGATGGGTTTTCTGAGTCAGGGGTGCTCAAGCAAATTTTGAAAAAATTAGAGCTGGCACAAAATCAGAGCGTACAGCTTTCCCAAGCGGCGATTTTGGCCAATGATACCATTCAATTGCTTAACAATATTTCCCAGACAGCAGAAGCGCTAATTGATGAGAGTAAACGTGTCGTGAGTAACACAATATATTCTATCAATACGCTACTGATTATTAGTAGTCTGGTGTTGGTCGCGATTATTGTTGTCTCTTGGTTTTCTCTAAAAACTTGGATTAATCGAGGTTTAACAAACATCACTGGTAGTCTTAATAGGCTAACTGAGCATGACTTTACCAACACGGTTACGTTGCTCGGACCATTTGAAATGAAAGAAGTGGCGCGTAAACTCAATCAGGTTATCGAGTCAACCCGTGGTTCTATCTCGACGGTGACGAGAAACTGCGAGACGTTATATCAAACAGCGGAAATTAGTCATGATGCAGCAGAGCAATCCAATCTGAGCTTGGCACGTCAGAATGAATCCCTCACAAACATGGTTGAGACGGTCACGCAACTTGAAGCGTCGATAAAAGAAATCGCGACCGTGACCAATGAATCATACACTGAATCCCAACAAGCGGCAGAGTATTCTGGAAATGGGGTGAAAGTTATCGAGCAGAATCAAGCCAGGCTTCAATCGTTAGAAGACACACTTAACATGAATGAACACTCCATGGTTGAGTTGGACAATCGAGTGAAACAGATTCGTGAAATGGTCGATATGATTTCCGGCATTGCAGAGAATACCAATTTATTGGCGCTCAATGCTGCTATTGAAGCTGCACGAGCAGGAGAGCAAGGAAGAGGGTTTGCCGTGGTTGCTGATGAAGTACGTAAACTGGCCAGCGATACATCGCAACAGACGTCAAACATCCGCGACCGCATGAGTGAATTGGTTGCTGCTGCCGAGAAATCGCGCAGTGCAGTTTCAGCTAGCCGTGGGGAAATGACGTTCGCTCTTGAATCCAGTGAACAAGTAAAAAGTACCTTTGAAAACATTGAGAAAGCGGTTAATCAGATACGTCTTCGAGTGGAGCAAATTACTGTAGCGACAGAAGAACAGGAGAGGGCAACAGCGGATGTAAGCCAGTCCATCGCTCATGTATCGGATCAAGGAGAGCAAACCAAACTTCAACTTGAGTCAATGGTTGAAAATTCAGAACAAGTTGCAGAAATTGCAGGTCATCAACAAGCTATGCTTCATAAGTACGACTTGCCACAATAGTCATTGAATCAGTAACTTATTTCTCTCGAAAGGGCTGGGTTAACATCTTATCCAGCCTTTGTTCGTTTGGCGTCTGGAAAAGTGGAATGCCAATCTTTACCTCATTGTGTCCACGCTCAGGTTGATCGATGTAAGTACCGAACCAGCGATCCCAGATAGAGAGAAAAAAACCAAAGTTAGAATGGGTTTCTCGCGGTATTACTGAGTGGTGCACGCGATGCATGTCTGGTGTGACAATGACTTTGCGTAGAAAATCATCCACCTTGAATGGCAACTTGGCGTTACTGTGATTAAACATCGCACTTGCATTGAGAATGATTTCAAACACGATGATTGCGAGAGGAGAAACACCCAGTGCGACCACAAGTCCAATTTTAATCCACATTGATAACACGATCTCAAAGGGATGGAAGCGGCTGCCTGTCGTGACATCGATATCCTGATCCGCATGATGCATTCTGTGCAATCGCCATAGCCAAGAGACTTTATGAAAGACTAGATGTTGGAGGTAAATCGCCAGATCGAGAAAGATGACACACATGATGACTTGCGCGAATAAGGGGAAATCGAGGTGATTGAGTAAGCCCCATTGCTGTTTGAGCGCAACGTTTGCTGCCTCAAAGGCGAGTACTGGCATAAAGATGCCGAGAAAGACCGAGTTAAACGCGACTAAGCCAAGGTTGTTCAACCAGCGATAAAGTTTATTCTGAGTCAGCTTCTTGCGTGGAGTTAACCATTCCCACAATCCACACAGTATGAGCACTGACAGAAAAAAGCTTAAGCGAATAAGATCTGGATTCTGCATACGACGTTTTTCTCCCACATGGCACTTGCAACGGATTTGTCTCAAGGTAAACTCTGCACCCTTTATCATTATCCATCAACAGACATGAGAATCCACGCTTTTCACCGTCTTTATCAACATCGCCTAAAGCGCTCGACTAAACCGTTCAATGCAAGGGGCTGTAAAGTTCAGCGTTGTCAGTACTGTCAGGTCGCTGAACACTTTTGTATCTGTGCATATCAGCCAGATGTCTCCAGCTCAGTGGCGGTGATGCTGCTCGTGTCTGAAAACGAAGTCTTCAAGCCAAGCAACACTGGGCGGCTTATCCTTGATACGGTAAAAGAAGGTTATGTCTATCAATGGAGTCGCACAGAGCCGGATCAGGCGATGCTGTCGTTGCTCAATCATGAAGATTATCAGCCCATCGTGGTGTTTCCTGATGAGTACGTTGAAGATAAGTCTCGCTTGCTTGGAGAACATCCTCGTCAGCAGTGTGGTGGTAAAAAACCATTACTCATCTTTCTAGATGGGAGCTGGAGGGAAGCTAGGCGCATTTTTCGAAAGTCACCATATCTGAATGCGCTTCCTGTTTTGTCAGTGTCGCCACAATCCATTTCTCAGTACGTCATGAGACGTTCCGACAATGAACAACACCTAGCTACGGCGGAAGTCGCCACATTGGTACTTGAACAGTTAGGTGAAGAACAGACGGGGCAAACGCTTAAACTGTGGTTTGACGTATTTAAAGAAAGCTACCTGTTAAGTAAGACCAGAATTAAGCCAAATTTCGACCGACCACTGCTGCAACATTATCTTCAGAAGGTGAAAAACGAGAATTAAGTCTGAAAATAATCGGTTTGTTGGCGATAGTCTGCACAGTTAAGTCTAGGTAGTGGTTAAATTCGTTCCACGTCACGGATTGTAGGCGTACCAATGTGGATAATGAACCGATTTTGACTTTTTTATATTTGTTTCTGGGAGAGATACGATGTACTACGGCTTTGACGTTGGAGGCACTAAGATTGAATTTGGTGCGTTTAATGAACAATTAGAGCGTGTTGCCACAGAGCGCGTACCAACGCCAACGGAAGACTATTCTTTATTAGTGAGCACGATTGCTGAACTGGTGAATAAGTATGACAAACAGTTTGGTTGCGAAGGAAAGATCGGTCTAGGTCTACCTGGAATGGAAGATGCCGATGATGCTACCGTTCTCACGGTCAATGTGCCTGCGGCCAAAGGTAAGCCACTTCGCGCCGATCTTGAAGCCAAAATAGGCCGTAGCGTTAAAATTGAGAACGATGCCAACTGCTTTGCTCTTTCTGAAGCGTGGGATGAAGCGCTTAAAGATGAGCCTTCAGTGATGGGGCTGATTCTTGGCACTGGCTTTGGTGGTGGATTGATTTACGACGGCAAAGTATTTTCCGGTCGTAACCACGTGGCGGGTGAGCTTGGACATATGCGTTTACCGATTGATGCTTGGTTCCACCTAGGAGATAACGCGCCACTACTAGGTTGTGGCTGTGGTAAAAAGGCTGCTTGGACAGCTACTTATCGGGCCGTGGTTTCGAGTTAATATACGAGCACTATTACGGCGAAGCGAAGCAAGCAATAGATATCATCAATGCATATAAGGAAGGCGAAACTAAAGCAGCAGAGCATGTTGAGCGCTTTATGGAGCTCTTGGCAATTTGCTTTGCTAATATCTTCACCGCTAATGACCCACATGTTGTTGCACTAGGTGGTGGGTTGTCTAATTTCGAACTCATTTACGAAGAGATGCCAAAGCGTGTGCCTAAGTATCTGCTATCTGTTGCTAAGTGTCCGAAGATTATCAAAGCAAAACATGGCGATTCTGGTGGTGTGCGTGGGGCTGCCTTCCTCAACATCAAATAATCTTGATTTGATTGCATAAATTTGAGAGCTTGCTTAGGCAGGCTCTTTTTTATGGTAATCACAATGACTTTGCTCGCCTTTCAACAACAACACTATAAGCAACTAATCGACTGGATCGATTCCGCTGAGCTTAACTATCTGTGGGGTGGGCCTGCGTATCAGTATCCATTAACGGTTGAAAGCATCGACGCCCATTGCTCACAAGCTGAGGTCAAGCCATTTCTGTACGCTCATCAGGGCCAAGTGGCTGGCTTCGTCGAGCTGTATCGTCATTCGAATGATGTTGCTCGAATCTGCCGGGTCTTCGTTGCTCCGCAATTTAGAGGGCAGGGCGTAGCGAAAACCATGTTGCGAGCGTTGATTGGAGAAGCTAGAAACCAAGGGTATAGCGAAATTACATTGTGCGTATTTAGCCACAATCATTCTGCTATTCGCTGTTATCACTCACTAGGTTTTGTTGAAGTGAAGAGAGAGCATGGTGTTCGAGAGTTTGATGGAGAGAGTTGGGAACTTATCCAGATGGTTCAAAAATTACAAATCAATTAAAGCAAAACAGGAGCGCTAGGCTCCTGTTTACAACTAGTTGTTCTTTTTACCGACACCACGGTTTTCTTTTTGCTTGAGAGTGATTTTTTCAAATCCTAACTTTCTAAAGTGGTTGTCGCGGTAATTGCGCATTGCCTTAGTATCTGACACCGCTTCAATCTGCTGTTCCATCTTAAGGAACTCGGAAATATCGATACCTTCTGCTTCAGCCACTGCTTCATGAATATTACGATGTTGCTGATACGAAAAAGTCAGCGTTTTGTCTTCACCCTTATAGGTATACAGGATTGTGCGAGCCATATGTATTTCTCTTAAGATAAATGAGGCCGACTGAGCTGGCCTTTGATTGCGCTAGATTCTGCCTTGAAGAGGAATGATTGTCACGCTTTCTCCGACTTTTACTGTATCGATCGCTGGCGAAACTTCAATTAAACAATTGGCCTCACTCATTGAGCGCAAAATGTCAGATCCTTGTTTCCCTGTGCTTCTGACGATCAATTGACCTTGTGGATCGATGTCATAAACGCCAAGGCTGAATTCGGTACGGCCTTGGCAAGAATGTAGGTCTTCAAGTGCGACAGCTTTGAATTTCAATGGTTGCCAACCTTGCTCTCCTTGCATTTTACGTAGTGCTGGCTCAATAAAGTTGATGAACGACACCATCACAGCTAAGGGATGACTCGGTAAGCCGAAGAAGGGTTTATTGTTTACCTGACCAAAGGTAAGCGGTCGACTTGGCCTTATATTGATGCGCCAAAATTCAATACTGCCCAATTTATCTAAAGCGAGTTTGATGAAGTCGGCATCACCGACAGAAACACCACCTGACGTGATAATGGCATCTGCTTGAACCGAGGTGGCTTGCAGGGCTTCTGTTATGCTCTGTTGATTGTTTTCGAGAATACCAAGATCAAGGATCTCACAGCCCAATTTTTCTAACAGGCCAAGTAGGGTAAAGCGGTTGGAGTCATAAATAGAATTCGGAGCTTGCTTGGTATCCAGCGTCTGCACTTCATCACCTATAGAGAACACCGCGACCTTCAGGCGGCGAAAAACAGGACACTCTGCAACACCCAAAGAGGCGAACATCCCCATTTGAGGTGACTCTAGTCTTTTGCCTTGACCGAACAACACGCGTCCGTAGCTATGCTCAATAGCGCATGTTTCCACGTCTTTCAGGGATTGAACTGCAGAGAGGATTTTGTCTTGCCCTTCGCTAACGGAAAGAAATGCAGGAGACAACGTATCGCAACAACCTGAAGTTTTGGTGGCTTGCTCTAATTTATTGGGCTTGACGTAGTCGCAAACAAAACGTGCGATAGCATCAAGATCGTTAATATTCATCTGAGGCAGGGACACATCTTCAACATGCATGTCAGCAACGATAGCGATGATGTTACTGTCGTTAGGGTGCAGCCAAGGTTTGCCCACTTCTTCTCTGTGCAGCTCGATTTTTGGAAAAGCGATGTTCTTGCACCCTTCAACCAAGATGACGTCTAACTTATCCGCATCGAAGCGGCTGAGTAGGTAATCAAATTCAGATTCAGCTTCGGGTGTTTCCGTCATTAAAGCGTGCCGATGACGAGACGAAACGAGCATCTGAGACGCGCCAGCTTTACGTAACCGGAAGCTGTCTTTACCTTCTTTATCTACATCAAAATTGTGGTGTGCGTGCTTTAGCATACCAATGCGTAATCCTGCCTGAGTTAATCTTGGCAACAACGCTTCCAACAGCGTGGTTTTACCCGTTCCAGAATATGCAGCAAACCCCAGAATTGGGATAGGGAGCGAGTGTTTCATGAATGTATGGTTCCAAATTGTGCCAGTTCTTCAGGGGTGTTTAGGTTAACGAAACAATCCGTCGCATCGCTAAAGTCCACATAGTGTGTGTTGCATTCTTTATAAAGAAGGCTGATTTTTCTATCGCCACGCGCAAGAAACGCGGTCAGTTTTGCAAAGACACGTTTATGGTAGAGCGTGAAGACGGGCTGCTGGTAGTGACCATCATGGGCGACCAAAATGTCAGAATCTTCTTTTACGGCAGAGCAAAAACGAGCGACTAAGTCCATGCTGATTTGTGGGCTGTCGCAGGGAACAAACCCAACCCAGTCTTGAGCTGCCGAAGCTAGTCCAGCATGAATACCGCCCATAGGACCGGGGAAATCTTTGATTTTATCGCCAACGACGACACCATACGCCGAATAGGTATCCTGATTGCGGTTTGCGTTGATCATGATGTCAGAAACTTGTGCGGACAGTCGTTCATAGACATGTTGAATCAGAGGCTTATTGTCGAGTGCAATAAGGCCTTTGTCTTTTCCGCCCATACGTCTGGCCTGACCGCCAGCTAATATTACCCAACTTGTTTGCGTTGGAAGAAGCATAAGTGTTCTCTTGCCTTGTATCTTTTATAACGTGTAAATGATGGATAGATTATCTGGCTCCTAGCGCTCGCAACGCGCTGCGTCTCATTGCAAGAAAGTACAGAAACATATTCATCCGCTAGTGTGTCTGTAAAGCCTACCATGTGTCGCGTAACAATAACTTGAGCTCGCTTAATTTTAGCTGATTCTAAGTAGGGCCTATTGCCATAGGCAACATGTTGATAAACCGTGTTGTAAAATGTATCGAAACAGCTTGCTTCATTATCAGGCTTTGAAAATATTTTGTTTTTTGCTGCATCCAAATTGCACCTCTGTGCGTCTCTTGTCTGAAACTGTCATTTATTTAAGGAGAAGACATGAAGCGTCACTTGACTTTGACCAGCTTGGCTATGCTGATCGCAACAACATCAGCATTAGCTTCGCCCAAACTTGACCCAAGCATCATTCATCAACCTCAAGATGGTGTGATCCATGTTTATGGGCCAGGTGGCCCGGACACTGCATTACGCCAAGCGGCGGAGGCGTACACTAAGAAAAGTGGTGTACAGGTCAATGTGATTGCTGGCCCTGAGTCAAAGTGGACTCTGGATGCACAAAAGAATGCAGATTTAATTTTTGGTTCCTCCGAACAGTCGATGAGTGCCTTTGTTGAAACCTATCCATTCATTACTCACCAAGATGTTGAGCCTGTGTATCTTCGACGTGCCGTTATTGCTGTTCCAAAAGGAAATCCCAAAAATATTACTGGGATTAAAGATTTGCTAGACAAGCCTGCTCGGATTGTCGTCACTGAGGGGTTAGGTGTGTACAACACCTCTGGCACGGGGGTCTGGGAAGATGTTGTCGGTAGAACAGGGTCGCTCGCTGATGTGAAAAATTTTCGTAGCAAGATTATTGCTTATGCCAAAGGCAGTGGCGCGAGTTTTAAAGCGTTTCAACAGCAAAATGCAGACGCTTGGATTACATGGATTCATTGGCCACTGAATCACAGCGATAAGGTTGACTACGTTGAAATTGAGCCTGAGCGACGTATCTATCGTGATCTCACGTTGGCTAAAGCGAAAGGGGCTGACTCGAAAACCCAAGACTTCATCAATTTTGTTAACAGCAGTGAAGGGAGTGATTTTTTTTTCCCGTGAAGGCTGGACTCGATAATAAGGACAACCAAAATGAAAGCACTATTCGTTACAACACTAATGTTCATTCCAACCAGTTACGCCATGGCGTCCGTACCGACAGTCGATACTGGCTTCGGCGAGGTATACGTGGATGACACAGGTAAATCTCTTTACACTTTTGCTAAGGACCCAATCGGGGAATCGGTATGTAAAGGAGATTGCGAGGCGTTATGGCCACCACTGTTGGCTGAAGGGCGCAATAGTATGCAGTTTGCAGGGCAAACAGGTTTTAGCCAGATAGTTCGTGCAGATGGCGCCAAACAATGGGCTTTAGAGGGAAAACCATTGTATCGGTGGGCTAATGATAACCAGCCGGGTGATATCACTGGCGCTGGCGTGAAAGGGGTATGGCCACTTGCTCGTGCCGATGATGTGACCATTAAGTTGTTTAATGATGGCACACGTCGTTTCTTGGTCGATGGTGGCAATCAAACACTCTATACCTTCGATAAAGACAGGACCAATCAATCTGTTTGTTATGGGGATTGTGAAGTGAAATGGCCGCCCGCCTACGTGGATTCCGAGCTGACCGAAAAAGGTATCGAAAGCCTTAAGTTGACCGGAGGATTCGGGGTTACGCAGCGAAGTGATAACTCATATCAATGGACATTTGAGGGTAAACCGCTTTATCGTTGGTTTAAGGACCAGAATCCGGGTGACACCAGTGGCGATGGTGTGAAAAACGTTTGGCATCTTGTTACCCAATGAGGAAAGTGTGAGTACAGATAAACATCAAATAGGTTTACTGCTTGCCAAAGTAGCGCTTCGAGACCGGGAGGCTTTCGAAGCGCTCTATCAGTTAACCAGCACAAAGCTTTTCAGCCTGATTTGTAGTGTCGTTAAAGACGAACAAGTCGCGGCGGAATTGCTTCAGGAAGGCTTCGTTAAACTCTGGTATAGCGACAACCGATACCCACTAGATTATCCATGGGCTTGGCTGTGTCAAAGTATGAGGAACCTTGCTATTGATGAAGTCAGGAAACGCAACAGGCGGAGAGAAGAGCCACTGGAAAAATCATTGGAGCAAGCTGAACGGCAAGTCTTATCGACTGCAGAAACTGGACTTGAACGTTGTTTACAATCTCTCAGCGAAGAGAAAAGGAATGCGATAGTACTGGCCTATAAACACGGGATGAGCCATCAGGAGATCGTCCAACACATTAAAACGCCACTTGGCACAGTAAAGTCTTGGATTCGCCGTGGGCTACAGGAGCTGAAACGATGTCTGACCGATTAACGACCCGCCGTTACCAGAACTCTGAACTAAGAGATAGGCTAGCCAGTGAATATGTGTTAGGTACGCAAACGCCGCGGGTAAGACGCAGGTTGGAGGCCCTGATGAAAGCAGACACGACGTGGTGGGAGTATGTAGAGCTGTGGCAACAGCATTTATCTGGTCTGAATCCTTGCACAGAGTTTGAATCTTCTGAACATGACTTAAAACGTCCACCAAAAAGAGTGTGGAAAAATATATCTGGCCGAACATTTCATTCTCGTCGAGGTGCAAGGCGTATACGTTGGTGGTGGCTACCGACAGGTATGGCGCTTTCACTGTTAGCGGGTATTGGGCTGCGACCGATTTTATTACAACCCTCTTTACCCATTGAAATTGCTCAGGTTCGTCCGGTGAGTTATTTAGCCATGATGTCTTCAGAGACCCAGAGAAACCACTTTGCGCTGGTGGCATATCAGGGCGACAAACCCGGCCAATCGAGTCTACGTATGCAGCGTAATCTAAGTATGGATGACGTTCCGATGGATAGGGCTATGGTGTGGATGAGAGACTCCGAGAGTGGTGAGCTTCAACTGATCGATAGTTTGCAGAACGTGAATGATATTCGTTATATGTCGCCTACAGAATGGCAGGCACTGAAAAACAGTTCTGAGTTATTGGTGACTAAAAATCGTGATCCAGAAAGTGAAGTCTTGTATCGCGGACGCTGTGTCGAGCTCAGCAGCTGGCAAGCAATTTAAACGACATACGAAAGCGCTCTCGAAAGGGCGCTTGTATTTTTGAAACACCATCAACGGTGGCAAAAAGTGTCTTGAAAAGGAAATGGATTTGAACAATTGATGTAGTTCACAGTTCCAAACTGCTATACTTTGCGCAAATTCTTATCTGTTTCAATAATAATTTCTCTATCTCAATGAAATATATAGAGAAATTGTAGGGGGATACTCTCATCATAAGTACAAATAACATCACGCAGCAATTTGGTGCGAAACCACTGTTCGAAAATATTTCAGTGAAATTTGGCGAAGGAAATCGTTACGGCCTGATTGGTGCTAACGGTTGTGGTAAGTCGACTTTCATGAAGATTCTGAGCGGTGAGTTAGACCCGACTGGAGGTAACGTGAGTTACGATCCAAACGAGCGTGTTGCTAAGCTGAATCAGGATCAGTTCGCTTATGAAGAGTTTACGGTTATCGATACCGTTATCATGGGCTACAAAGAACTGTGGAAGGTAAAGCAAGAGCGTGACCGTATCTATTCTCTACCAGAGATGAGCGAAGAAGACGGAATCAAAGTTGCTGAGCTTGAAGTTGAATTTGCTGAGATGGACGGTTACATGGCCGACGCCAAAGCAGGTGAACTTCTTTTGGCCGTTGGTATTCCAGAAGAACAGCACTACGGTTTGATGAGCGAAGTGGCACCAGGCTGGAAACTGCGTGTGCTTCTTGCGCAGGTGCTGTTTGCAGACCCGCATATTATGCTTCTTGACGAACCCACCAACAACTTGGATATGGATACTATCCGTTGGTTGGAAGAAACGCTGAACCAGCGTAACTGCACCATGATTATCATCTCGCACGACCGTCACTTCTTAAACTCAGTATGTACTCATATGGCTGACCTAGACTACGGTGAATTGCGTGTTTATCCAGGTAACTATGACGAGTACATGACCGCTGCCTCTCAGGTGCGTGAGCGTCTGTTGTCTGACAATGCGAAGAAGAAAGCGCAAATTGCTGAGCTACAAACTTTCGTTGCACGCTTCTCTGCAAATGCCTCTAAAGCCAAACAGGCGACTTCTCGTGCTAAGCAGATCGACAAGATTCAGTTAGAAGAAGTGAAAGCATCAAGCCGCCAAAACCCGTTTATTCGTTTCGAGCAATCAAAAGAGCTATTCCGGAATGCTCTAATTGTAGAAAACCTCTCGCAAGGTTTTGAAGACGATCTATTTTCAGATTTCAACGCAATTTTCGAAGTTGGTGAGCGTGTTGCAATTATCGGTGAGAACGGCGTAGGTAAAACGACGCTTCTCAATACACTAGTGGGTGCTCTTCAACCACGTTGTGGTGAGTTCAAATGGTCTGAAAACTCCAACATCGGTTATTACGCTCAGGATCATGCAGAAGATTTTGCCGAAGATATGAATCTGATGGATTGGATGGGACAGTGGCGGCAAGAAGGTGAAGACGAGCAGGTTGTTCGTAGTTTCCTAGGGCGCATGCTGTTCTCTCAAGACGACATCAAAAAGTCTGTTCAGGTGCTGTCTGGTGGCGAACAGGGCCGAATGCTTCTTGGAAAAATTATGATGCATAAACCCAATATGCTGTTAATGGATGAACCAACTAACCACATGGATATGGAATCCATTGAGTCGTTGAACTCAGCGCTTGAGCAATACAAGGGTACCTTGTTTTTCGTTTCGCATGATCGAGTGTTTGTTGATTCTTTGGCAACGCGAATTTTGGAAATCAAAGATGGCAAGATTAACGATTTTCGTGGTACTTACTCGGAATTCCTAAAGTCGAAAGGCATTGATGGTTAACGCTTGGAGATGAATCAAAGCCTCATTGATGTGGGGCTATAAGGTATTCATAGCCAAAATTGGCCGTCATATCATCTATGATGTCGTCAATTTCTGGATGCATAAAAGCAAAAAGCTCCAAAACAGACTGTGGAGCTTTTTTATTGCCTAGTCTTAGCGCGACAAAACTATTCTCTGGTTAAGCGGCTATTTTCTCAGCGATGAGCTGAGCGGTTTGCGCTAGCACTCGGCAGCTTTGCGCCAAGGCAGCTCGCTCATCAGCGGTTAACTCTTCGCCTTGAGCGGGGATTGCTGACCTTTGAACAATCTCAACCCAGCGTTTTAGCTCGTCAATGTCATTCATCATAACTTCCTCTCGGTAAGTAAGCGTCAGATCAACAGAGTAGGCAGTAGCCGGAGGAGCCTATCGATTGATCATAATTGCATGGATGCTTTAGTTATGTTGTCGGTATGAGGACAATTATCAGTCTCAAATTTTTAACTACTGTGAATCTCCTTACTATATCAGGTGACCGTTATCATTATTTTTTAAATTTGTTCGACTTTTCTGAATATTTGGTGTCAAAACTAAAAATATTAAAGTTTGTATCAATATCATAAATGTCTGAGCCTTCAATATCTTTAAGCCTTCTAGTAAATGAAGTGGATAAAGGTGTTATGATTAGCTCAATGAATACTTTGACAAAACAAAGTGTGACATTAAAGATAAATAGTTCGTAAAGAGGCATTTTTCCATAAAATGCGACAGTTCCCATAATGTTACTATCGATAAACGACGCAACAGTAGTAGATAAAATAAAGCGAACACCCATATATTTACCATTGAACCAGACTTTTGTCTTAGCCATGATATAAGAGTTAACGGGTTCGGCTATGAGGTAAGCTAGTATTGATGCAATGACAATTCTTCCACTGGTTTGCAAAACAGAGTCAAACATTTCATTGCTTTGTATCGCATAGTCCGGACTGGGCAGAAGGATAACGATCTGTCCCAATACTAAAAAGATAGTGTTAAAGAGAAAACCACACCAAACTGCAACCCTAGCCCATTTGTAACCGTAAACCTCGGTAATGATATCTGACAAAAGAAAGGCGAGTGGGAAGATCAGCGCACCAGCACCGGTAGAGAAATCACCTGACAGACTGATCAATCGCCCTGCGAACCAATTCGAAAGGATGATGACAATCGAGTAACTCATTACAAGAAACCAGAGATAATTTGAAACAATTGGTTTGTTAATAATGCTTCTATTAATATTTAAAGTGTCACTCATTGTGATATTCCATTTTTACTACGTCGTCGTGTTTTTTACAATGTAAGCCTGCAAACATAAGATTACTTACAGCAGAAATGATTTTTCTTTGGTCTTCCAAGGAATAGTTTTCTTCTATAATGACGTCCTTAATATTTTCTTTGATAATATGCCTTTTGTTTTTTATTCTACTGTATAGAAATACTTCATCATCGATAATTTCAGTATACAGTGGGACATAAATTGGTTTACTCAAACCAAGATAGCTATTAATTTTTCCATCGATAGAGGATAGAAAATTTGTGAGTATTGACATGCAGATGTACTTATTAGATTTTTGCGTTGACTTGATGAACTACTCCGATAAAAGATGCCACTGAGAATTCGTATTTGAGATGAGGGTTTCGTACATCGATAAGATAGATTTTCATATTGGCTTCATCTTGGGCAACTTTTCTTAACTGGAAGCAACCAGATGACCCTGACTTTACTACAACAAGATTATCGACTTCAGGCAGAGATTCTCTGTTAGCGACGAAAACCGTCCCCTTTTTAAAGAAAGGAGGAATGAATTCATCGGATTTGAAACCGACCAATACGCTGTCATTCACCTCAACATCAGTGGTAATTTTGCCAATCCTGTTCAGGTCACTATAAAGCTTAAAGAGTGGTATCGTTATTTCGTTAGTAGGGAGCTGGCGATGAGTGTTTTCGGAGAAGACAACCCTTTGCGTTTCCTGCTGAATGAGGTCATTTAAAGTAATATCAAACCCATCGAGTTGAAAAAATTCGACAATCTTCTGCAGCGTGTGTAGCTGGGGGTTAGTTTGCCTTTTCATTGGGTCGGCGTGAGCAATCCGAGTTAATATTGAGGGATTAACGCCAATAGCATTAGCGAGGTCTTGTCTTGTAAATTTGCCATCTCTATTTTTTTTCTGTTCGATCAGGTCATAAAGCGCTAAGTCAATTCGAGAGTCTCGAGCTTGTTCCATGTTTCTAAAACCTAAACCTATCTATCTTTCAGTAGCGCAATTATTTGCATAAAAACAGGTGCTTGAAAGCAAGTTGCCATTTATATGTAACAGATGTCACATAATGATGCTGATTTATGCCCTAATGCTAAGTTCGTTCTGATACAGTCACATAATTAAAACAACGGTAAGAGTATAAACAATGCTGGCTGAAAATCTGGATAGGTTATTATTAGAAACAATAGGTTACCTGATTGACAGATGGTACGAAAGGGATGTGGGTATTGTTGCAAGCTGTTTAGTCGATGGTGACAACAAAGTGTTTGCGACAAGCACAAGAGATGGACAAAATTGGAAGCACGCAGAGCGTAATGCTTATGAAGCGTTCAGGAAGGTTTATGGCGAACCTTCATCGGATGCGGTGTTTGTTGTTACCTTGTCACCTTGTTTGAAAACGCTTAAATATCGCGGTGAATCCTCTTGTACACAGTTGATGAAGGAACTAGGAGTCAAACGCACTCATTTTGGAGTCTTGGATGACATGCACGTCAATTGCCCAGAAGATTACGCTGAGGATGGTTTGATTGCGACGTTGACAGAAGATCTCCGTTTGGCAAATATGTGTAAAAAACTAATGAGCATGTTTGCCACATACGATTCGAGAATCAATAGCGATTTATTGGGGATAAAACGCGAACTAGGCGATCAGTTTTTTGATGAGGTTTTGTCACTCAGGCTTTCCGAGTCTGTTTAATCCATTTCAGATAATAAAGGGGGAGCTTCAATTGGCTCCCTTTTTGTGCAGTTTGAACAAGTCATTACTTTTCTTCGCGGCTTAAGTCGTCGACTTTTGCTAGCGTCGCTATGCGGCTAAGCATCGTCAAGGAAGCTAGGTGAGCCTGATGTGAAGAGGCGGCACAACAGTCTTCCAAGATAGTGATTTTATAGTCACGGTCATGACCCTCTCTGGCTGTGGACTGAATCGCCCATTCAGTACTTACACCTGTAAGATAAAGCTGTGTAACTTGGTTGGCGCGCAGAGTGGCCTCTAATGATGTGTTGTAAAATGCACTAATCCTTGGTTTTACGACGATCAATTCATTTTCTCGAAAGTCGACATCGCGGTGAAATTCGGTACCAAAACTGCCTAGTTGTAATGCTTGATACTGTTCCGCTTTACCGAAAACTGGAGAAGACTTGGGCAGCGCTGCATAGTTCACATCAAAGCCTACCTTAATGTGAACTACTAACCAGTTGTTTTCCCGAGCAATGTTCAATGCATGATTGGTATTAGCAATCACATTCATTTGGCTCGCGTGTTGCGCACAGCTTGGTATCTTTCCCTCGGGATGAACAATATCGTTGATTAAATCGATGATTAAGATCGCTTTAGACATAGTATTCTCCTAGACATGAACTGGCTTGGGTGTAGGCGTGTATTTAATCGCGATAGTATTGAATTGAGCGATGAAATAATGGGGGTAAAGTTTAATTTTCAAAAATGGAAAAAAACTAAATTATGATTTCAAAATTGAAAAGGAGCCTCATCAACGGCTCCTTTTAAGTCGAGTCACTGGCTTACTGCTTATGACCCCAATCTTTTGGATCATTGATGTAGGTGACGCCTCCGTCCATCATCAGATCGCTGGTTGTCATAAAAGCAGAGTCATCACTGGCGAGAAAAAGCGCAGCGCTTGCGACTTCTTCGACGGAGCCTTTTCTTCCGAGAGGAATTCCGTCTTTGGCAACTTGGTTAACCTGCTCTCGGTAATCAACTTTGTCCCAAATTTCAGTTTCAGTGACACCTGGCGAAATGGTATTGGCACGGATCTTTTTATGAGCAAGTCCACATGCGAAACTTTTGGTCAATGATGAGATAGCGGCTTTTGAAGCGTTGTAAGGCGCTTGATTCCAATTGGCATGGAGCGCGCCAACAGAAGAAATTGAAATAACCGATGCACCTTCTCTCAATAACGGTGCTGAATATTGCATAGTAAAGAAAGCGCCTTTAACGTTGAGTGCAAACATGTTGTCGAAGTCTTGTTCCGTGGTTTCAGTAAAAGGCTTGAGTTGATAGGCTCCTGCGTTAACGACTACTATATCCAGTTGAGAAAATTCTCTTTCAAGCAATGTGCACGCTGATGCGATCTCTTCCACTTTGGAAATGTCTGCGACGACTTCGAGGGCTTTGTTCGCAAAGTACTCCCTATTAATGGTTTCCAGCTTTTCCGCATTTCGTCCGTTAATAGCAATTGTCGCGCCTTCATCAAAGAAACGACGCGCAATAGCTAAGCCGATGCCTGATGTTGCTCCGGTAATGAACGCTTTTTTTTCCTGTTAGTTTCATAGTAATCCTTTAATAGGTGAGTATCTGAAGATGGTAAACATCTGGTTTGATACGATCATCTAGTGACCATTGCTCGTTTGACATATGACGTATTCGTTTCAGTTTAGAGTCGGCGGTGACCTTGTTAAGGCTGATAAACATTGACGACATATAAAACACTGCGATGGACTTAGCTCGTAAAAACAATACGTTAACTGAGCTTACATTTTAATTGTAAAGGGGACGTCAATTAGGTAGAAAGTTTGATGTGGGTTAAGGGGTTGGACGAGGGCGTTTATACAATGGTCAGTTTGTTGTTTGAAAGCTTGTTGACGATGCAATACGTTCTTATTGATTGAAAAAATTAAAATGGCTCCAGATCGTCAACTATATTGATGAAGACGGTCTATACAAATAGAAAATACAAAGACTAATGGAGCATAAAATGGGTGAATTTTTTTGTCATAGGGATCGATCTATTTTCAGGGCTTTTCATTATCGCGATTGGTTTTGGTGTTATCAGTGTTCTGTACATGTACGTTGCAGACAAACGCCAACACAAGCATGCCATTCGACATAATTATCCTGTCATCGGACGCTTTCGCTACCTGTTTGAGAAACAGGGAGAGTTCTTCAGGCAATATTTCTTTGCGATGGATAGAGAGGAGATGCCTTTCAATCGTGCAGAGCGGAGCTGGGTATACAAAGCAGCGAAAAATGTTGATCGCACGATAGCGTTCGGTTCGACTCGTAATCTGGATGCTACGGGCACCATCATGTTTATGAATTGTGCGTTTCCCACTTTGGAGGAAGACGCGGTATCCCCAGCCGCGGTCACTATCGGTAAAGGTTGTCGAACGCCTTATACCACGTCATCGATCTTCAATATTTCTGGAATGAGTTTCGGTGCCTTATCAAAACCCGCAGTTCGAGCCTTGTCTAAAGGCGCAAAGATCGCCGGATGCTGGATGAATACGGGCGAGGGCGGGTTAAGCTCGTATCACCTGGAAGGCGACTGCGACATTGTGTTCCAAATCGGGACAGCTAAGTACGGTGTTCGAGACGAAGAAGGCCATCTTTCTGATGACAAACTGCGAGAGCTGGCCGCACATGAAAACGTCAGAATGTTTGAGATAAAAATCAGCCAGGGAGCGAAACCAGGCAAAGGCGGCATGCTGCCAGGGCGCAAAGTTACTGCTGAAATTGCTCAAATTCGCGGTATCCCTCAGGGGCACGACTCTATCAGCCCGAATGGGCATAAAGATATCCGTAATGTGGGCGATTTACTGGATATGATCCATCGTATTCGAGAAGTGACGGGGAAGCCCGTTGGCTTTAAGAGTGTCATTGGCTCACTAGTATGGTTCAACGAGCTTCTTGATGAAATTGATCAGAGAGGCCATGACAGTGCGCCCGATTTCATTACAATTGATAGCGCCGACGGCGGCACCGGAGCCGCGCCTCAACCGTTGATGGATTACGTCGGGCTGCCGTTGAAAGAAAGCCTTCCTCTAGTAGTCAATTTACTTAATGAGCGTGGTCTAATTCCGAGAATTAAAGTGGTGGCTTCTGGCAAGCTCATCACGCCTTCGAAGGTGGCGTGGGCAATAGCACTAGGTGCCGACTTTGTTGTTTCTGCACGGGGCCACATGCTGGCACTGGGTTGTATTCAAGCCTTGCAATGCAATAAAGACACGTGTCCGACAGGTATCACCACTCATGACGTTCGTCTCCAGCAAGGGTTGAACGTAGAAGACAAAATGGAGCGTGTATCGAATTACAACAAATACATCCACTACGGTATTGGCCTGATCGCTCACTCATGTGGCGTCACCAATGCACGTGATTTGGCTCGTGAACATATACGTATTGTTAAAGAAGACGGATTATCTGTCGCATTGGATGAGTTGTACCAGCATCACCGATAGCCTCAATGTGCTCATTGAATATATGAGCACATTCTTTTCCCCCTCATGAATTCCCATTTCATAAATTGTCTGTACTTTCGTGTTTTTATGTATTTACTTGGTCAATGTTAATGTTGTTATCTACTTGTTTTTGCTGAATGCATTCACCCCGCAGATATGTGTATTGTTTGATATTTGAGCTGCTGAGATAATCCTGCCCCTAATTGAAACAGCAGACAAAGCTATCAAGTAACGCCTTGATAGCCGTATTATTCACCAGTAAAGGAGCTACACGTGTCATCTGTTGTGGAACAGGTTGATTTGCATCAGCCAATCGAATTGCGCAGTGGCCTTGGCCATCATTCGCGCATCGTCCCGCAAATTCTTCAGCCTCAAAATGGCATGGAGTTGCAGCAAGTTATTGAACAGGCGTACTTAAAAAAACGGCCTGTTTATCCCGTTGGTAAAGGCAACAACTGGGGCTATGGTTACAAAACGCCTGCCAGTGATGGTTGTACTTTGCTTGATCTTAGTGGAATGAATCGAATACTGAGCTTTGATGAAGAGCTTGGAGTGATTGAGGTCGAGCCGGGGGCAACACAAGGCCAAGTGTCCGCATATCTTAAACATACGCCATGGATGCTGGATTGCACGGGAGCAGGGCCAGATACCAGCCTGATGGGGAATATATTGGAGAGAGGGTTTGGTCACGGCCCTGTTGGCAACCGAAGCCAGCACTTCATGATCAGCGAATTAATCTTAGCCAATGGCAAGGTGATGAAGCTAAACCAGAGCGCGCGATATTGTGGTCGAGCTGGCCTTGCTGCCAATCTTCACGAGTTGTTCACTCAGAACAATATTGCCGTGATCAGCAAAATGAAGTTCGAACTGATGCTAAGGCCAGAAGCGAGCTTGCGTTGTTTAGTGCGCCTGAAAAGCGCAAGTGACTTACCTGCGTATATCGATATCATGCGCCGCCTGAAATCAGAAGGCAGCATTGATGGTTTGCCTCACTTAGGTAACACCTACCGAATGCTCACTATGATGGAACGATTCGATTTTACCAAATGGAGCACGAATGATGGTGCGAACCAAGAAGATATTGAATCGCTGTGTAATCAATACAATTTATCTTCTTGGTCGGGTGCTTTTGTTATACCAGGCACCACGGCAGTAGCAAAAGCAAAAGCCGCGCGGGTAAAAGCACTACTTAAACCCATTGCTAAAGTCAATGTAGTTAGCTTGGCAAAGCTGAAACAAATCAACCAAATAGCAATCAGTGCCAGTCGCTTGCTTGGACGCTTGCCCGTGTACCAGCGCTTGCAGAATAGTCTCAATGAGTTTACTGAGATGATGGATATGCTAGAGGGGAACCCTAAAGACTTGGCACTCAAGGGTTGCTATTGGCGCTATCGTAGTAACATTCCGACAAAAATGAATCCTGTGGAAGATGGGGCCGGTTTTTTTGGGTTGCACCAACGTTGCCGATGGTTGGCGAAGAGGTTGAAAAATGTATGCGTTTGTCACAACAAGCTTTTGACAAAGCAGGGTTTGAATTTGGTGTCACGCTAACCGCAGTCAATGCTTACATGTGCCAGGCTATTATCAGTATTTACTACGACTCCGGTAATCCAGATGAAGTGAGCAGAGCGACAGAGTTAGTACGTAAATTGCGCGCTTTATATCGACGCTACCAGTGGCCGTGTTATCGACGTGCCGTTGATGAAATGCCATTCAATAGTGAGTCAGAGCTGGAGCCAGACGCATTAGAACTGCGCAGTCGTATTAAAGCAGCGTTTGATCCGGATGACATTGTTTCTCCGGGCCGTTATCAGATGGCGGCCTACTACAAATTTTCAGAGGACAGTAAAGCATGATCTTATCGAGCAAACGCCTTTCCAGAGATAGTGACTTTCTGGAGTTTGCCAAGCACTACCAATCCATATCAGGCAATACGAGCAATATAGATCAACTTAAGAGCCGAACGTGTGTCAGAGCGTTTTACGACTCAAAAGGGCAGATGTGTGCAGGGTATACGGTCAACTGCGACCATCCTTTGGTTTATGTCGCAGATTTACCGAAACACATGGAAAAGCATTCCCTTCAATATGCCACGGACAATATTGTTGAAGGTGGGGGACTTTGGGTTGAGCGAGAGCTTTCTGATTTTGAGCGCGGTTTTGTCTTTATATATGCCAGCTGGGATGCGTACCGTATGAAGAAGCGTTATTTCATGTCAGGTGCCCGTAATCCTAAAGTCGCTGAAAGGCAAAAGTACATTTATCCCAATATTTTGTTTGAAGGCCCAACTGAGAAGTTTGATTATGTCTGTATGCTTTACTGCCGGCGTGAGTATATTCTGTTTCAGATAGGGCTTTTCATTTCACGATACTGGATTGCTCAACCGATTAAAAAGTGGTTTAGAAACCTGAAAACCGCGACAACTTAACTCGAATTTAAAAGAGCCTTAAATAAGGCTCTTTCTCTACCCATTCCCGTTAAAAAGATCTAGTCAAAGCTGCCAGCAAGATACCAAGAGTGATGGATGTAAGAGGTCGTTTAAAGGCCAATGTGCCAATAGCCGTCACTAGCAAGGAGACCTTAGCGCCCATGTCTCCGGTAATAAACAGTGGCGCTATAATCGCGACTAGCACTGAGCCTGACATAGCGGCGATAAACTGCTGAACGCGCTGGCTGATGGGAATGTAAGACATCACATAGATGCCACCCCAGCGAGTAATAATGGTGACGATAGTCATTACCGTTATGATCGCCAATGTGCCAAGATCCGTTGTCTCAATGTTCATTTTTCTTTTCTCCTACAAGCACACCAGCAATGCCACCGGTTAAGGCACCAACAATCACGTGAGCGTTCTCTGGCAAATACAAATACGCGGCGATAGAAGAGAAGGCAGCAGACGTCCAGATAATGTAAGTTCCCTTCTCTTTGGTACCTTCGAGCACCATGGTGAGCAGAAAACACCCCATCACCATATCAATGCCATAAGCGGATGGGTTTTGAATCGCGTTACCAAAATAAACACCGACCCAAGTGCCGATAATCCAGAATATCCATATTGCTAGACCGCCTCCAAACAAAATGCCTAGCCCTTTTGAGTGCTCGTTGCTGGCAAACGCCTTCATCGACATCGCCCAGTTGGCATCTGAAGCCAGTAACATCACGCCGTAACGTGGTAAAGCCTTCATGGTTTTAATATGAGGATACAGTGTGGCGCCGATAAGAAGGTGACGGGCATTGATGGCAAATATCGTGATAGCTAAAGGAAAAATAGGGACATGCGTTCCCCACAGATCTAACGCGCCAAACTGAGATGCGCCAGCAAAAACCAGCGTGCTCATCCACAAAGCAGACGATTCGCTCAGCCCGACCTGAACGGCCGCAAGCCCAAATGCAGTGCCAAAGACCACAACGAATATTGAGATCGGCAGTAAGCTGACAAAGCCTTGTTGTACTGATTGATACTCTAGTTTTAATTCTTTTTCGAGCATAGAGTTAGCCATTTTTATGAGTGATGCAAAGTGAATCAAACAGTAAACTGGAATGATGGAATCGAAAAGCGCATAATTCAGAAACTACCCATTCGAAAATCGAATAATGAATAATCAAGATCTGCAAATTGACTGGTTAAAGAGTTTTGTAGCCATCGTAGACGCAGGCTCTTTATCGAATGCCACGGCAAGTGTCCACCGTTCACAATCGGCTGTTAGCATGCATTTGAAAAAATTGGAAAATGCAACAGGCAGGAGGCTAATCGTCAGGGGCAGCCGTAACATAGATCTCACTGAAGAAGGTCAGGTTTTATTGGGCTATGCTAGGCGTATACTGGATTTGCACTCAGAAGCACAGGCTGCGTTTCATGGTAATGAGTTAGTCGGTCAGGTGAAATTAGGAGTACCCGAAGACTATGCCGCAGAGTATTTAACACCGATATTAAGAAACTTTGCTTCTCGCTTTGCGGGCGTTGAAATCGAACTCGATTGTGAGCAGTCCACTTCGCTGATCCCAAGAGTTGAGAGCAATGACCTAGACTTGACGTTAGTTTCAAGAGATAACGCCAGTAGAGGAACTCTGCTTTTTCAGGAGCCGATGGTTTGGGTTGGGGCACCACAATTTGAAATTTGGCGCAGAGAGACTTTGCCTATTGCCGTTTATGAAAGCTCAAGTCTAGCCAGGCGCAGCGCTATCAACTCGTTGGCTCAACATGGCAGGCCTTATAAAGTGGTTTACAACAGTTCAAGTGTCGCTGGACAGATTGCAGCGGTTGAGAGTGGGCTGGCCGTAGCGGTGTTTACTCAGTGTAGTGTGCCAGAGCACCTCGAGGTATTGGGGCTGGAACATGGATTGGGCCCATTGGAACCAATGGAAGTCGCAGTTTATCGTAGTAAAGCGTCCAAAGGCTCCAGAGCTGTAGACTATTTACATGATTTACTAGTTAAGACATTGAAAACGGCGTCTGCTCGCTAAAGCGTAATCATATCGATAGAGTACGAGAGAGGTTGAAATATGGCTGAGTTTCAATTATCTCCGTTGATGTGGCGGTGCTGAAGCACCAACCACACATTCTTTCTTACCACTCCATTTCTCCCTTATGGACTTTCGCTCCAATACTCAGGGCAACAGGCAACGCTGCTTCACCATATTTAGTGCTCATTCTCTCAATCAGTTGCTCACTGTTTTTGGTTGTTCTCTTCGCCTGCTTAAAATCCTGCAGATATTGCTGAGAATATTGAATAGAACTCGCGTCAAGTTTTGTACCGGAGATCATATGCCCTGGGACAACGACTTCTGGTTTCAGTGACTGAATCTCTTTCAATTGTTTGGACCAAAGCGCTTGGCTTTCATCGCTTTGAGCATCTGCCATCCACAAATGGAGATTCGTGCCATATATTGAAACGTTACCCAGCACGGCTTTTTGCGAAGGAATCCAAAGATAAGGTCGGTGGGCAATATCACCATCAGTACCATGAATTTCAATGGTATGGCCGTCAATGGTTAAACTGGAAGCGGTGTATGCTGTTGGAATATAGGGTGTTACTGGAGCGTTATCGCCCATGCGCGGTGCCCATACCTTAAGCTTGGTCGGCAGTTTTTCCTCGATAACTTTTCTTACAGCAGGCGTTGTAATGATTTGCGCTTCTGGGAACAAGCTATGCAGTACTTCTGCACCAAAATAGTAATCAGGATCTGCCTGACTAACAAAGATGGTTTTCAGTGTTTTACCTGTATCCAGCACTTTTGCTGCAATACGAAGTGCATCTGCTTTAGTGAATCCAGTGTCGATAACCATAACCTCATTCTCGCCGATAATGAGTGTTGAATTAACGTGGAAACTGTTTTGGTCAGCGTTGTAAACATCAAAAGTGAGGTTTGATTGTTCAGTTGCCAAAGTATTCGTCGCGATCAGCATCGAAGTAGCAAGTAGGGTAAGTCTTTTCATCATTCTCTCCATTAACTGGGCTGTGTGTTGGAACAAGAGGATGATAGGAAATTGACCTGACCGGAAAAATACCTCAAAGTTAACAACATTGTTTCTTAAATCGAACATATAGATGGATAGACTTACCGCTGCTAAAGTATTTGTCGATGTCGCACAGTCGGGCAGTTTTACTGCCACAGCCGATAGGCTTGATATGTCGAGGCCAATGGTCACTCGATATGTCGAAGCCATGGAAGATTGGCTGAGTGTGCGACTGCTGCATAGGACGACCCGCAAAGTGTCTCTTACCACGGCAGGGGAGTCTTGTCTCAAGCAGGTCGAGCAATGGTTGGAGCAGGCCGATAAGCTCACAGCGACAACGGATACTGGTGACGAACTAACAGGAACGGTAAGAGTGGCGACCAGTATGTCGTTTGGCTTTTCGCAGCTCATACCTGCGGTTACTGCGTTTATGCAGTTACATCCCAAGGTCAGTATTGATATCGATCTCCAAGATTCAGTGACAGACATGGCAGACAGTCAAATCGATTTGGCGGTCAGAATTGCTTCTAACCCAGATCCCTCTTTAATTGGTAAGCCGATAGCGGTATGTGACTCTGTGATTGTTGCCTCTCCGAGTTATGTTGCAAACGTTCAGGTGAGTAAACCGGAAGACTTATCGCGATTTCAGTGCTTAGGGTACAAAAATTTCCAGCGGCATGTGTGGCACTTGACTAAAGGTGATGAACACAAAGCGGTAGAGGTGCATTGTAAGCTGACAGCGAATGAGGCGACGGTATTATTGCACGCGGCATTAAGTGGTGCCGGCTTAGCGGTTCAGCCAAGATATTTGGCAGATGAATATTTATCGAGTGGTAAACTAGTTCAAATACTTCCAGAATGGAAACCACAACAGATGATGGTGTATGCCTTGTATTCTTCCCGAAAGCATTTGTCGCCAACAGTACGTTGTCTGATTGACTTCTTTGAAGATTATCTCGCAAGCTGAACATCTCTATTGCCTCAATGAACCTAGAGCTATCTCCCGAAAAGAAATCGAGAGATAGCTGTATAATATTAAGGATTATCTACCCGATACCAAAAGCATTGTTTTGAATTGGTTCTCGCATCTAGCATCCACGTGTAGTTGCAATGGCTATCGTAGCTGTAGCGGCCTACGTCTATTGTGTATGGCCCAAATGCAACATTTTGTAGTGACTCAAAACGTCCGTTATACAACAACGAAAAGTGCAGGTGTGGCCCTGTTGAAGAACCCCCTTGACATAAAGCAATGTTTCGCTGATTAGCGTAGGTTCCGATTTTTTGGTTTTTGGACACCCAAGCCCCATCTTGAACCTGTATCCCGTCCATGTGGTAATAGTTTGTTGCCCATCCATTTGGTGCCGTTACCCTCAGTTGGCAACGAGAAAACACGGAAACGTAGCCTTCATGCGCAGCGGTGACACTATAAGTTGGTTCTCCCCATCGTGGCCAGTCATATGAAAGGTCAACTGACGAGAGCGGATAGCCTGAGCCTGTATGTGAATGTGGGCCATTGGGTATCCAGTTGTATCCAGCCCTCCATGGCCACTGCATTTCTGGAGGAGAAGCAAAGCTTGTTTCTTCCTCTGCCTTCGGGGCTCCAAATCGCTGTGAATACAATGTCTGCCAATGAGACCATTGTTGGATATCCTTGAGTGATGACACAATGGCAAAGGTCGCTGCACTATCTAGTGCTTCTGGTTGTTGCTTTGCGTGATAGAAAAGTTGAGAGAGACGGTTTGCAACATGTTTAATTTCGCTCCTAACATGTTCTAACTCGGACTCAGATAGTATGTCAGCGAGTGGCATATCATGAGATGCTGCCAGCGTTACCAATATCACTCGAGGATCTACCCCCATTGCCCCGCTCCAATGATTGAGCTCCTCTTCTAGCACTAGCCATTTTGAGCTCTTCTCGAAGTAATCAGAGATGGAAAAAGGTTGCTTTATAGGCCTGTAAACGAAGCCTTGATCTGTCATTAAGGTCGGAATATTGTGTTTTTTCAATGTGGAGAGGTTAAGGTTTCCTGTGTCAATCGCAGGTAGAATAGAGTGTGAGAACCCTTGCGCACTAAACAGTAACAACAAGGTACCAAGTTGTGTTTTCATAATGTTCTCCAGCCAACTGTTATACTTGCAAGCACCATCATGGTGAACTTACGAGCTGACAGCGAGTCCATGGAAGAACGACTGCTCGTAAACTTTCTCTCTTAATCATTGCAGCACTGCAAGTGATGTCCACTAGCACTCAATGCCAGTGAGCCTTAAGCCTAATACGGTGAGTTATTCTCGATACATCACCGTTGTATAGAGCAAAATCGTGCTCTGATGAAAGTGTAATAACTCGTGTACTTAATGCCAAAATGATGCTTTGTCGTACGCTGTATAGATGGATGAACAGAACTTGCTTTGATGATTGAGGAGTGGGGGATCCAGAAAAGGTGATAGTCCTTGTTACTTGGAACATAAATGGGTGTATAAACAAAGAGCCAAACTCGGTTCAATGGATACAATGCCTTAAAAATAAAAATGAGATCTAGATTCAATTATTGACGAGATAGTCGTTCTTCAACCATCAGTATCGGATGCCTAGACATAAAGAACTATCGACTTGAAAAAAAGCCACATTGGACTATATTGATTTGATTGTCACTATTGAAGGGGCTAGTGCTAATTTTCGTACTTAAATGGTTTATTTTTAAGGGTTATTTATGTCAGCCAAACTTAATTATACCAAACAAAATCTAATTAAATCTATTAATTACTATATGATGACAATCAAGAAAAGAAAGGCTGTCATTTCAAGGAAAAAGAAAATATCAAGGGCTACAATTTTAAGTTCCTATATATTAGCTTGCGATGAAATTGAAGAACTATCGAAACTCATTGATTCATATATAAAGAAATCCATTAACGATGCAGATTTAATAAAGTTGGCTAATAAATTAAGTAGAGTCGGTTCTTGCCGTAATGATCGGAAACTTCTAAGTGGAGGCGGTAAAGAATCAAGCTCATCTTCGTTACGGAGCCATGTTAGCAATGCATATAAGAGTTCATATAACAATAAGCTTGAATCTCTCAACAAGGTTCTTCTGCCAAGTGATAACCGCGATAATAGCTTTACTATACCCGTTGAGCATTTAACGCCATCTGGAACGGCTAGTGCTTCAGCGCATGCTGTCGTGATGTATAAGCATAACCTCTCTCATAAACTCTATTTTGGGAAAAAAATTTCTGAGCATGAACGTTCCAATGCACTAGCGGAAGTTCTGTACTCTGAGATTTGGCGAGAAATTATTGGCTATAGAGCATCAAAATCGTTATGTATGGTTGACGGTGACAACAATATTATAGGAATTTGCTCAGAAGCTTTACCTAATTTTAAAGAAGTAAAAAAAATACTTAACTCATGTGAGTATCCTAAGGAAATGGGGCTTTTATCCATAGTGCTTTTATCCTATTTACTTGTAGAGGATGATCTACATATCAAAAATATTGGACTTTGCACCATAAATGGAAGAACAGTTTTTGGTAAAATAGATCATGACTATATTGTGTCTAAATGGGAAGAGAAAAAAAATCATTTTGAATCAAGCTTTCCATTGAATAATATCATTGAATATATAAACTCAGGTGACATCTCAAGTTTGAAAATAATGGCTAACTCGTTGCGTTTTTCCCCAGGCAAAGCAAACGGTTTGCTACTGAGGGCTGGTCACAAAATAAGAGGAATCACAGGAGCTGGTGCTAATACAACGTTAGGGAAAAGGAATGCCAAGTCGTTTTACTCCAATTACGCTTGTATTAATGATGATTGTGCTCGTGATTTCTTAAGAAGTAGAATAAAGTTATTTAACTACAAAAGGATTGAAAGAGTTCTTAATGAAATGTCTCTTATCGCGACAGGTGGGGCCATACAAAATCATGGCAAAATAGGCGATATATATGACTTTTTAAAATTTAGAATACGCCATGTGCAAAAGCATTTGGTGTAATTATTATACATGCTAAAAATTTTTGCTGGGGTCTGGCTAGAGAAGTGGACCCCAATGGATGGACACATAAGCTAATGTCTTAAAGCGGCTGAACCAACTCACGCTGCGTATCTTTCTGCCGAAGTCGGCTTCATCAGGAGTTATGTCGTTGAGCCCTTGATGTTTAAGCTCTTCATTATAAAACACTATGTAGCTGCCGATTTAAAACTCAGCTTCACGATGTGTCGTGTATGCTTTCAATTAAACCTCCTCATATTTCACACTTCTCCAGCATCGTTCGATAAAAACGTTATCGATCCAGCGACCTCTTCCATCCGTGTTGCTCCATACGCCATAGGCAGTGCGTTTTTGTGTGAACCCTGTGCAGTTAAAATGGCTGCCTTGATCTGAGTTGAAGATATCAGCTTAAGTGCCTGCTCAAGAGCTTCAATACAAAAACTCGTATCTATATTGTTAAATAACCGACAAGATATATACCAATCAATAATGGCAACCAAGTACAGGAATAATCGAAACAGTTCAACCACTTAAAGTCATGTCCGAAAATTGTTGTCCATTTCTGGCAACAGGGCCAGTGTATCTAGGTAATTGCTATCGTTATTATCCAACACAATATCAGTACCAAATTTCGTTTTAATCCCCTCTACAGCAACTACTAGGGAAGTGCACCATATTAAGGTTACATTGCTGTCAGAGCTTGATTATTAAAGCTCAGGAGAAACTAACAACGAAAAGACATCGCTGTATCGTCCTCGTTCTAATTTCTTCAAGTCGGTATTATCAAAGAACACTCGGATAGTGAAAGGGATCTGTGTGGTTGCTTGGCTACCTGCGATACGCGTTTCGGATTGAAGCAGTTGACCATCTTTGACTAATTCAGTTACCTTGCATTCAGGGCAGGCGATGGAGTAAGGAATGGCGCTGTTATTTGGCCCCTCGAGTTGATATTGGCGCCCTCGCGTCTGTAGTTTTAACTGCAAGTTTGTCAATATCTGTCCTTCTACCAGCACTTGATAACGAGTTTCTCCTGAAAGGTTTGGTGATCCATTTACTATATCGTAGCGGGTTTGCAGTTGATCGTGATTGGACACCGTTATTTTATTGATCTCTGGTGCCTGATGGTCAACTACGAACATAACGTTTTGAGTATCATTGGTTAAAACCCAAACATCAGAGCGGTTAAGCCATTGAAAATTGTAGTGGTAGGTCAATAACCCTTTATACTCACCGCTGGGTTTACCAGCCAATGCACTTTTTATGCTTTCCACATCAAGGGTAAACAAGGGTCGAACCGATGAAAATGGGTTTATGCTTTGACTCATTTTGAATACTGTTGATGCATGACAGTTCTCTCCCCATAACCGGATCACTTGACCATCGAACCAATCTTTACTGCACGAGCCTGTGATCTGATCTTGTCGTGTCGGAGCTTGTGTAGTGACCTGATACTCAATCCCGACAACAGATATTGGTATTATTGCACTATTGCTTGTGCTCGTCAGTTGCAAGGTCTTCGGGGCTTGCGTTATAGAGCCGGGTTTCCACTCTAGTGTTGAGGCGATCGCTGGCGCGAGGTTAGCATGGCCGGGTTTCAAACTACCACCGTGTTGTGTCACCTCGACGGCACTGAACCATTGGAATTGATCCCCTTTGAGACGCCCCTTGACTTGCACTTGTGCCGCGATGGGCAGGCTCACAAGTAGCATGAGCAATAATCCGGCTAACTTGCTCATTGAATCGTCTCTCCTGGTGATAGTGAATAGGTATTAGTATGTTTGCCGTTGACGGTGGTGACCGTAATCTCCAGCGGTTTATTGGCCAGAAAATCAGCCAGATTGACTCCAATTTTTCGGCCCGCGAGAACTTGGAATTTCTGTGAGCACGCTGGTGTGATCTCCTTGGTTGGGCAAGCGGAGACGGTTGTGTTGACAAAGGTGCTGTGTCTGTTGTTCATCTCAAGGCGTCTTCCATCATATTTGACGCCAAAGTCAACCCCGTCGGGTTTGCCAGGAATAAGGTAGATGGAGCCAAATCCTATCACCATCTGAATATTTTTTGTCTGTTGCTCATTGTCTTCAAAATAGGGCGCGGGAGTAAAAGAGATCTTAAACACTTCATCTTGAGTCGATTGACAAGGTTCTTGACACTGCCGAGTGACGCGAAAATCTTTTTCAAATCCTGGATCAATGATCGCCCGCGTAGGTCTTAAGTTAATGCGCCAGTCACTGAGGTTATCTCGGGTGTAAGAAGTGTACTTAATCTCTCCATCAATGATGTCTAGAGCGGAAATCGACGTATTCACGAATATGCGATATTCACTAGTATTCTTGATGGTATAGATCCCACTACCGTCTTTTTCAGCAACCAAAAACATAGAATTGATTTGCATACTGAATGCCTGAAAACTCAACATGACACTGCAGATGAGCCATAGATGCTTAACTATTTTCATCTCTTTTCTCTTTTTCTTGATATGGTAACCCTGAGTTCAATGTGCTCAGATCCAATGAATACTCTTTGTCTAGAACAAAGAGCGGGTATTCTGCTAAGGTCTCTTTTTGAGCTTGGCTTAGCTGTTGAGGGTTTTTAACGTATAGATAGAGCGATGCTCCAACCATCTTGTACTCAAATACATCAGGTTGATGTTTTAACCGATTGAGTAACGCCAGCCCTTGTTGTCTAGAGAACTTGCCGACGAACAGCCATTCTCCAATGCGGCTATTAAGGAGGGTTAAGTTGTCCAGCGTGTTTTGGGGGTGACGGTTTCCTTCTTACCAAGCCATTCTAACCCCGGCAAGCAATACCCTTTCGCTGCATGATCGTTTGGCGCCTTGTCGAATACACAGAGTCCCTGTTTAGAAACTACGTTGAAAGGCTGGCCTTTTAGGTGGCTTACCCGAAATACACCATCACTGGCTACGGGCTCAATATTGATGCAACCACTACCTAGACATTGGGCATCCAATATCGCTTTGCCTTCTAAGTTGTCGAGAATCAGTAGTGAGCTGTCCAAGTAGGTAACGCTAGGAGAAAAGTAGAGCACCGAACCTGGATAAACGAATGTCTCAAACTCGCTTTCATCCAACACTATGGGGAATCCAGAGTCATCCACTTTGAGTTGTATTGTCTGGTAATCGGTTAATGGAATTACCTGTTGGTCAACCAACGAAAAGCGCTTAGCTAAGCGATCTGAATAGCTGATGTATGACTTAAGAGGCATGGGTTCAGTCTCAACCTCTGTGACCGATTTAGCCACGTGCAGAAAGGCTTGGCCTTTTTCAGGCGAAAACATTACCCCTTGTTGGCCCCATGCCTGAGTCCCCGACATCCCTAAGGACAGGGTTTTGTCTCCTTTGTCATTGAGGTAAAAGTAGCTGCTTCCTTTTGCCCAGCGACTCTTGCCTGATGCAGAGCCGGTGAGATCAATACTCATTTGATCAGTGTCATTGTTAGTGACCCCAAATGCTCCGTAACTCGACCAATTGTCGCCACTTTGAGATAATCGGAGTTGGTTTTGGTTTTGAATATCCCCGTCGTCGTTGACTTGTATGGTCGAAGATACCGAGTAACGATCGTCCAAAGGCATCGACCAAGAGATCATAATGGAATAGTTATCGTCAAAGCCGGGTTGTGCCGAATACTGCGCAGAAATATCAAAGACACCACCAAATGCAGAGCGTGACCAACCGCCATAGATCAACTGTTGCTGAGTGTCGACACTGACGCGACTGGCTTCCCTTTCACTTTCATACCAACCAATTCGAAGGTAACCATTGCCCCCCAAGAATGCGCCAGACACGCCAAGCCCAATGTCACGGTATGAGTAAGAACCGTACAAGGCTTGGCTCAATTCGCTTGCACCAGATGGCAAATCCAATTGCTGGTAGTCAATAAACAGCGGCGAGAGAGAGAAACGCCCATACTGGAAATTACCACCCTGTGAAAAAGCGCCTAAAGCATAATCGAGTGTACCTTGGTCTCCCCAGTAGTATTGTGCACCAGCCTGATAATATTGCTCGCTTGAAGTGCCTGTCAGACCACTACTCAAAAACCACCTATCGTCCAAGCGGTAGGTCATAAGAGCCCGATAGTAGTCACGGTTTGACAGGGTTGACTCCTCATCCCAGCGTCCTAGCCCTACAGCATAGTCCCACTCTCCTGGGTTAATGAAATAGGTATTGTTATTTACAACCTGTCTTGTTTCTTTCAAGATCTCATTGCCAGAGACCTTAAGGGTGAGCGTTAGTTGATAGGTACCTTTCGGGAGTTCGGCGTAACTGATGTGCTGTGCGCCTTGGTTGATGATTTTGTTAAACAGCAATTGCTCGCCTCGATAAACCTCAAGTTGCCCAGCTTGCGGGGCAAAAAAGTCGATACGCTGATAGTCACTGACGCTGCTTTTATACAAATTTCGGCTGGAAGCTAGATAGACTGACAACCCACTTAACTCAGCGTGGTTACTTAAATAGTCGGTCGCGTTAAAATTGACACTGTACCGGTTTTTACCCACCTGAAGTCGATGGTTTCCTTCCAGTTCCGCGGTATACAGCGCCTGATAGAGTTCAAAATCGTATTGTTCGCTGTATTGCGTGTCGATGTTGATGTAACCCAGAGGTAAACCGCCAATCAGTGAGTTCGAAAGTGTCACATATTGGTGATCCTCGAAATCACTACTGGCGTAAAGATTCATCCAGTGAATGAGGCCATAATTTTCACTAAAGGGTGATGCAAAATCGTGCTCAGAGATGGTGCGATCCAAAGCGCCGATAGGAAGAACGATTCGCAGTACCGATGTGTCATAATCAAATACGTACTTGGCATGATCTGCCATTTCTAGTGTACAAGTCGCAAGGCGACCTTGACACTCGGAGTCAATTCCGACACCTTGTGTCAAGTCGGTCAAGATATCGTCTACAATGCGGCTTTTCACGTCATATCGGGTTAGAAATTGACGCAGTTGTCGATATCCTTCGTCGTCCTTCTCTACTCTGATCTGCTCGTAGCTTGCCAGAGCTGAAATGGTTTGAGCTTGACGAATATCCCCTAGTGAGACCGCTACATTTTTTTTGCGCTCGATAAAAAAGTCGCTAAAACCTGAGGGGTAAACTTCGTTAGCGATACAAAAGGGTGCCCCCATTAGCGACCAGCAAAAGAGTATTATGGCCAACGGATTGGACTTCATACGACTAACTCCGCTGTGAATCCAATAAAACCTCGGCATTCCCATTCAACGTCGGTTCTTGCAATTTTAGAAAACGCTAATGTCAGTTTATGGGGGCGCCACTTCTCTTGATTGTTAGTGGTGTTGAAGGAAAACCTTGATGACGAACCAAGGGGAATAGGTACGTCATCAAGTGACGCCGTCACATTTATCTTTTTATCCACCGCTTGGTTGTAACAATGATTATCCGACACAGACAACTCCAACTGATACAAGTCATAGCTTGAAGTAAGTGGTGCGGTAATGGTGATCAGTGTGCGTAAAGACTCGAAGGTCTCATTCTGAAAATCGTATTTCAAGTGCACATTTTTGTGTCGAATAACAAGCGATAACTCGCTGCTTAGCGTGGTTTTAAACACATTAACATAGGGGGAAAACTGAACCATTGTTGGTGCAGATAGAACACCTGTGCTCAAAGCAGCGGTAAACATAAAAATGACGGCTTTCATGGTTCACACTATATTGCTGACTTCAACATAGGTACGAACGCTGAACAACTCGCCTGATGAAGCGCTAAACGTATTGTTCGCGCCGGGCTCAATTCTCATTCGCACCAAGTCACTGGTGTGCGTTACGGGGGTAGAGGTGATTTCTGCACCATCGGAAACGCGAACCAGTTTCATGTCTGGGCCTGCGCCCCCAATCATCACACCTGCCAAGATCGTCTGCATAAACGCCAGTTTGATATCAAAACTGCTGGAGACATCTTGGTTGGTTTTATTAACCACATTAAATGCAAGCTCTGTGGAACCTTCCACTTCATAGCTCCCGTTGCCCAGTGATTTGAGCATAAGTGAACCGCTGGTGAGAGCAGGGTAACCGTCAGCACTTTTGATCTCGTAAGTGCTGTCTATAGAAGCTTTTGGAATGGTGGCTGACCACTGCAGATATGTGGCGGCAATATTAGCCGTCGCACTCGGTGCGATAAACATTGACAACAGTACTCCCATAGCACTGACTGTCGTTAAAGACTTATTGAATTGAGTTTTCATGAATCATTCCTTGTAAAGTGAATATTTGTTGTTGACTTAATGAACATTGGCTTGTTGACAGTGTGGTGTGTACTTTCCTCCCTAGTTGATGTTTCATCACATCGAACGAAACTGTTCTTTTTAAGGTGCTGAGAAACGGATCACGATATCTTTCGGCCACCCGCCTAGGTTGCTATTAACGAATGAGATGGTACTTTCACCGGGCGTCTGACTGGTGAAGTAGAAAGAGAGCTCGCCCTTGTGATTGGAATACTTGGTTTTGCCGAGTTCCCCACCATAAAATTGAGCGTTGCCATTTTTTACTCTGGCCGTTAAAGGTACCCCCTTGGCCAGTCTTTCTTGTCCAAATGGATATGTTTCCTCCACTTTGAAGGTCAACACCACTTGATCTTTGCCATCGGCGACCGCATCGCTTGACCCTACGTAATCAAACAGCAAGGTTTGTGCGCATGAGGAGTAGACTTCATTCACTTCATCCGTTTTTAGACCTGTTTTCATATCTAACGCATAATAATTAAAGTCTTTAATATCTAGATAAATGTATGGTTTGTCGGTTGGCCAACCAGCTTTTTCTACTAAATTTAAGTTGCCTTTTAATAATTCTTGCAAGTGGATTAGACGAGGTGCCCTACCAAAAAAATCACAGTATTTGGAGGCATCTTGAAGTGACATGGTGAGCATGTCCTTTTCTACCGAAGTGTCATAATATTTACCGATGGATAGACCAAAAAGCGAAAAGTTATAGCCTTCCGCTTCAGCGTATGTTTCTGGTGCGGTGTATATCCTATGATTGTCCAAAACGATCTTTTCCCAATCTCTGGGCATTGCGACATCAAAAGTCAGCATATTCCCTGAATATCCCCCAGCACTCTCTCCTGAGGTGGTATTGTCGTAAACCATGTAAAAGACATGGTGACGACCTGGCCTTGATGCGGAAAAACGGAAGGATTTGTTTTGGTTTTCTCCGGACACAACCTCAACATTGGCGGTTGAGCTTTTCACTTCAAACAATTGATAATCAAAGGTCCCAGCTTGCACAAACGAAGAGACGTCAACAGTGATCTCTTCATCTAAGAAATACTCTTTCCTCTTGCCATCATTAGGTAAGTGTCCGCTCCCTGCATTAACACTGACATAGCCGGGATCTTGTACGGTGACATAGATTTGTCCCAATCTAATTGCGGGTGTATTAACGGTTTGGTTGAATTGATTCGAGAGAGCGCTAGTTTCTGTAGCTCTAACCTTATAATCAATAACGGCGAGACCTGATTGATTGACAGCAGAGGCATCAATGTTGATTTTGCTATTGTTCAGGGTTGTGGCTTGAATATCGCCTTGTACCGAGACAATGCTGTCCAACGTGAACCCTGATTCCATGGGCAGGGTTACCTCTATTTTTTGGCCTCGGACAAGCTCACGACTAAGAGGAGCCAAATCTACCACCTCTAACGTACTGGTCAGTACTCGAGCTTGATTTTGCTTTTGAATGATCTCGCCATTGCCACTCTGGGCTGTCACTGTGTATTTATAAATGCACACATCTTGCTGTTTAACGAAATAGAAGCCATGGTCGTTGGTACTATTGACAGTGCAAACTTGTGATAAATCGGATAAAGCGACTACATCGAGAGTATAAGAGAGTGCTGAGTCGCTAGAAATATAGGTATTCAAGTCGATAAACCCCTGATTGTCTGGGGTATTGATCAGAGCAGGTTGTAATCTGAGTGTTGCTGATCCTTGAGTTTGTTCGGACTTCGACTCTTCATGCTCGTCACCTTGGCAACCAACTAAAAACAAGTTGAGCAACAGCAAGAGGCTAAACAAGCCAGTTTTTGATGCGTTAGCCACTTCTTTTTTTTTGTTTTCCATTACGTCATCTCTTAAATATTCTTGTATCAGGGCTGAATTGCGACAGCCGCTGATTTCTGGATGAGTAATTTGATATATAAATTTTTAGGGGGTTATTAATTTAATCTTATTTATACTTGATAATCTATTATTTTTAATAAATTCAATAGGATAGGGTGAGTGTTTATCCGCTACTGTCGTTGCTAAGTAACATGAGTTACTGCTTAAGTTTTATAAATCGCCTATGAATGTCACTCATAATCGCGAACCCAATGAGATGAAAAAAGCTGGCCAATATTGACCGATAAGGAGATTCATCAGCCATAAAGCCCGCAAAAAGTACTACCGACGGAAACAGCCGCAATTTTTAGAGCTGCAATCCACATGAACACTTGAGAAGAACTTTCCCTCGGTGAATAGTCAACCCTAGCTGTCAGGCTTGCAGCAAAGAAAAGTGCATTGGCGACACCGCATATGAAGTAAGCGCTAAGACCGAACTCATAGACAGTAGCTAATGAAGCGAGAAATAGCCCACCTGATACTCCTAAGGCTGATAGCGTCATAAGTTGTTGTGGTTCTTTGAGAATGGGAAAGCGAATTAAACAAACAGAGCCTAGTAAATTGCCGATGCCGAACAGAGAAATGAGGGTAGCGGAGCTGTTTTGATCTTGTCCCCAATCTTCAACGAGAGAAATTGCGCAGACCGGCAGTGCAGCAAGTGAAAATGAGGTCGCTACGGTTAGGTACATGGTACGAGTTAGCGGCCCATTGGTGATTATTTGCCGTGCGACCATAGCAACGCTTGGCACAGCAGCAGGGCTAAGGTTATTCGGTTCACTCTTTGGTAGCTTCAGTATTAACAGGGCACTGATTAATGGAAAAAAAGCAATTGTTATCATCGCTGACTGTGTATCACTGATTTCCGTCAATCCTGCAACTAGCATAGGACCCAAAGTTCCTCCTACAGCGTAGCTGCAGACATCCCAAGCATGCGCTTTTCTTCTCATCGAATCGCTGGCACTGAGTAAAGTGTTCAGCAGCCCACTGATCCCGCCCATCAAATAGGGTGCAGAACTGCCACAAGCAATAAGAAATAATATCAGAACAGGCAATGTTAAATGTTGGAACCAGAATGTCGTTATGGCCATGAAAGCACTATAGATAAAAGCGGCTACGATGATCAGTCTTCTCGAGTCGGTCGCAATATCCAACCAACGTCCCCATATGGGGCCAAGTAAATGTGGGGCGCTCAGACAAGCGGCAAGTATCCCCATCTGATGGCTAGGTATCCCTTTTTCAGATGAGAGGATCAATATGCCGACAATGGCAGCACCTGTTGCTGTTCTCGCAAAGCAAGCAAGACTAAAGTACAACAGCAATAAACGTCTATGCTCCTGATGACTCCGATTCGAGGTACTAACATTGTCCATATCTATTTCCCAAGGTCATCATTAAGCTAGGTCTAGTTCTGAGATAAGGTTTTTCAGCTGGAGCTTGGATTCGCTGTCTAATCCAGTGAGAGGCGCAGGTAAACATGGAGATTCGGCATAGCCCAGAAGCTCAGCAGCACTTACCATTACACGCATACCACCAAGATTATCTGAGAACAATTGCCACAACTTTTCATATTTCAAAGACAGTTGTTTCGCTTGTTCTGGGTCACTCTGTTTTGCTTGCTCAAATAGGTGTTTAGCTGTACGAGGGAACAGACCAGCGAGGACTGAATACCACACATCACATCCGCTTTGTATGCCCATAGAAGCAAAAGCGTCACCACTGACACCAATAGTTACCTTCTCAGGTACGAGTTCTTTTAGGGTCTGAACTCTATCTTGCCCCTGGTTTTTAAACTGAGCTCCGGGGAACTTTATTGACTGCACCATTTTAAGCTTGGCGATCTCGGCATGGAGCTGATCGCTAAAGGTAAAGTGAGTCGCGCTAGGGTTGTCATAGACACAAATCGGCACAGAAACATTGTCAGACACACACCGATACAGCTCATAGACTTCCTCATCAAAGAGACGTTGATAGGAAAGCGGCGCGAGCAAAAAGCCCTTTGACACCAAGTTGTTCTGCTTGTTGAGCATTCGCGAGCACATCTCTTAATCTCAGCGCTCCAATACCCGCTAAGACAGGAGTACTTCCTGCCATTTCGACTGCTGTTGAGATCGCCGCATGTTTTTCTTTTGCGTTTAAGTATGGATATAAGCCAGTCGATCCGAGTGCACATATAGAATCTACCTTGGCGTCAACTAAGCGGCCAAGAATCTTATAGTACGCCTCGGTATCGACTTGTTCGTTTGAGATAGGGGTAATAGGGAAGGCACTTATTCCTTGAAAAATCATTAGTTTATTCCTTTGGATAATTGATTGGTGGTGGACTTGACGTCAATAATGAAATAAACACTCACAAGTGTTATCTTAGTCATAGCCATAAAAACTAATTGTCATAGTTCAATATAAACATTGTCATAGGACAAACATGAAAGTCAAGATAAATGGGCAAACCGGGCAGGAATTATTTGAGTCTGTTCGGTCTTTGATTGCGTCAGGAGAGTTAAAAGAGGGAGATTCGCTGCCTCCAGTAAGGGAGCTTGCAGCAGATGTCGGCGTCAATAGAAATACCGTCGCTGGTGTCTATCAACGCTTGGTAAAATCAGGGTTAGCAGAGACTAAAGGCCGTTTAGGTACGCGCGTTAAAGCGAGGCAATCACAACAGCAGCAAGACGGGATAACAGAAACGAAGTTAATGGATCTTGCTGACGGCAATCTCCTTAAGGAATGGTTCCCCAACCTTGAACAATTAGCCGGAAAAGCGCAACTGAGACAGTTTGTCTATGGTGAAGCGCCTATTTTGCCTGATATTGAGACGTTTGGTCGAGAGTGGTTCATAGACGTGTGCCCGGACAACATGGGTTTATCGATCACCAGTGGGGCGGTCGATTCATTGGAACGCTTGATGTCAGCCCATTTATTACCCGGTGATCAAGTGGTTGTCGAAGACCCCTGCTATCTGGGTTCTTCGACTGCTATCAAGTTGGCTGGAATGCGTCCAGTAGGTGTTAAAATCGACGCTCATGGCATGATCGTCGATGAGCTTGAATCCAAGCTAAAAAAAAGGGGCTAGGGCCGTATTGTTTACTCCGAGAGCCCATAACCCTACCGGGTGTTGTTATAGTGAAGAAAGAGCTGCAGCTATTCGCCGAGTGCTACAACGGTTTCCGAATGTGCTGGTGTTAATTGATGATCACTATGCCTTACTTGCTCAGCAACCCTATTACAGTTTGGTGCCGGACAACGGTGTATTTTGGGCTGTGTTTCGCTCAGTATCAAAAGGGTTAGGCCCAGATCTAAGGCTTGCTTTTGTCGCTGCTGACCCAGTGACAACAGAACGTCTTCACAGTCGATTGACTGTAGGCATGAACTGGGTCAGCCGTATCCTTCAATCGCTCGTTATCTGCGCACTAACGTCAAAAAGTGTTGGGCAACGGCTACAATTGATGAGTGAAGACTGTAGACAAAGGAACCAATGGTTGATTGAAGCGCTTGAAGTTCATGGAATATCAATTGCTGGTCCTGTTGAAGGTGTTAACTTATGGGTTCCCGTCAATGGTGACCCTCAAGCGCGCGCGTATGAGCTATCAAAACGTGGTTGGCTGGTGAGACCAGGCGGCCAATTTGATATTGACGGCAAAGCGATGGGGCTGCGGATAACCACAACTAAGCTGGACCAAGAGCTCGCTTCGCAATTAGCTCAAGATATTGCGCAGGTTGACAGGTAGCTAAGATTAAACGTCCAATACCTTGCAGGATCAAACCGAATTTTTGGAACCAGAGCAACTGAGCGTAGTGCAGCACCGATGCGACATTCGCTTCCTAGCCAATTGAACCCAAGGGTTTTTGTCGTTCACTCACCGTATATATCAAAAGGTCGTATCACATTTATTCGCTAGTGATGCGACCATAGAGAACAATCAACTAGTACTTAAAGTTAGCGACAATTTGCTCCAGCTTATGGCTAACACCAGAGACTTGTTCGCTGCAACGAACAGAACCCGCTACTACTTGGTGGGTATCACCTGCCAAATGTGCAATCTCGGTAATGTTGCGATCGATTTCCGCTGATACCATGGACTGTTCTTCTGAAGCCGTCGCGATTTGTGTATTCATGTCGGACATTTCGCTGATCCGCAGTGTCATAGCGTCAATTGCGCTGACCACTTCCTTAGTGCTGGTCTTGGTGTGACGTGCTTGTTCTAAACTTGAAGACATTTTCGTCACTGTCTGTTGTATACCAGATGTCAGGCCCTGAATCGTCGTTTCTATTTGGTGGGTGGAATTATTTGTCATTAGCGAAAGTTGTCTGACTTCATCGGCAACAACTGCAAAGCCACGGCCATTTTCACCCGCGCGAGCGGCTTCTATTGCCGCATTCAACGCAAGGAGGTTGGTTTGTTCTGCAATCCCTTGAATCGTTGCGATCACCTGATGAATTTCTTTGCTTTGTTCATCTAGATTTTCAATTAAGGTTTGAGAATCTTCAATATTCGTTGATAGAGCCTCAATACTGTCGCTAGTAGAGTGGGTAACTTTGAGCGCGCCATCAGCTTGATGTTTCATACTTTCTGCATTCTGTGCTGCGGATTCAATATTGGCGGTTATTTCATTGCTGGTCATGACTAATTGGTTGACGGCTGTTGCCACTGACTCTGACTGTACCTTTTGCTGCTCCGCGTTGTTCATGCTTTTTACTGCGGCATGTTCCGAACTGCATGAACTTTCACTCAATACAGACATCACACCGGCCAACTCTTTTACATGGCCGTGCAGTTGAGAAATAAATCGATCAAAAGAGTTGGCAAGCTGGGCTAATTCATCATCACCTTTGGCATTCATACGCACCGTAAGATCACCATCCCCGCTGGCAATGTTTTCCATAAGAAGATTGATGGCTTGAATGCGGCTTAGGATGCTTCTTCCTATTAGAAGCAACATACTAGAGAGTAAAACAACTATCGCACTTCCGATTAAGAAAAGTTGAGTTTTTATCTGCGAGGATTTTTGAGAAATGACTTGGCTGATCTCCGTTTGAAGTCCATTGATGGCTTTCTCTGTAGTATGCACGTTAGCTCTTAGTGCGCCGCGCAGCCCTTCTCTAGAGGTCAACCCTAGTACTTCGTAGGCTTCGACTATGCTTTCTGCACTGTGGCGGTATTCAGTAAACACAGGCTCAAGCCCCTGAGGTACATGCTCACTGGCAGAGAATTTGTCAAGCGCGGCTAGAAAGGTCACACTGGTTTCTTTATTGGTGCTCGCGAGATATTGATAATCGGCTTCCATTAGCTCAAGCAGTTCAACTTCAAGAACAAAACTGTCTTTTTCAGCTGTGGCGACTTTCAATGCTTTTCTTGAGCGCTCCAATTGTGTAATTAAATTGGATGTGACATTCATCCCCTCAATTGTGTTCACTTGGTTTACCAATTGGTGGAACTGAACTTGATATTGATTGAGAGTCGACACAATAGTGGAAGTACGCTCTTCCATATCAAGATTGTGCGATTTTAAAATTCTGTTGAGAGCCGTTAAACGTGCGGATAGCTCTTCAAACGTTGCGTCGAAATGTTGCGGGTATTTCATCTCTTTACGCGCAATAAAGTCTTTTTCGTGACGGCGTAACATAAGCAGGTCAACAGAGCTTTGTAAATTATCCATGGCGGCCTGTTCTAAGGACTCGAAGCTATTAAAGCTGACTTGTTCATAGTAGGCGTACAAGCCGACGCTAACCAGCAAAGTCAAATTGATGAGGATTAACTTAGCTCGTATGGAAAAAGAAAAAGCAAATCGCTCTGATTTGGGTGAGCCGTTCATGGACACCTCCGTTTAGCCTGATGACGTTAAATATTCGCTTGAATTATGTACATTATGACAATATTGTTAATGCGAATATAAAACTAATAGCATTGAAGAGGTGTTTTTCAAGTTAGCTGGCTATAAATGTTATTTCATATCACCTTTTGCATCAAAGACGATGTATTCAGGGCGATTGAAAACCAAATAACACAGTTCAAATTGGCTCTCGGTTCGCTTTGCTGTTTCACTTCACATAAATACAGTAGAACTTGAAAGCGTGCGACCATGGTCTAATTCCAACCGCTTCTGATGCTAAGCGCTAAGTGCTAAGCTAGCAACAAAGATAAGAGAAAGGAATGTCGTATGAAATTTCCGTATCGAAATATCGTTATACTTACCGGCGCGGGTATCTCGGCTGAGTCAGGGATTCAGACTTTTAGAGCTCAGGACGGATTATGGGAAAATCACCGCATTGAAGATGTAGCTACTCCTGAAGGGTTTGATCGTAATCCAGACCTTGTACAGAGCTTTTACAATCAGCGCCGGTTGAAACTTCAGGAAAAGGGGATCGATCCTAATCCCGCACATTTAGCTTTGGGGCGTCTTGAAAAAGAACTCGACGGTACAGTCACCATCATTACCCAGAATATTGATAACCTTCATGAGCGTGGTGGAAGTGTGAATGTGATTCATATGCATGGAGAGCTACTGAAAGCGCGATGTAGCGAATCCAATCAGGTAGTCGAAGCGAAAGGAGACATTAAAACCGGTGATCTATGCCACTGTTGTCAGATCCCTTCCCAGATGCGGCCTCACATCGTTTGGTTTGGAGAAATGCCTCTACGAATGGGTGAAATCTACGAATCGTTAGAAAAGGCCGATTTGTTTATCTCAATTGGTACTTCAGGGGTTGTCTATCCTGCCGCAGGATTTGTACATGATGCCAAGATGCATGGTGCGCATACACTTGAAATCAACCTGGAGCCAAGTGCGGTTGAAAGTGAATTTGAAGAGAAACGCTATGGTAAAGCCAGTCTTGAAGTACCTAAATTGGTTGAGGAAATACTCTCGCTGCAACGGCCGGACGCTCGGCATGCGTAACTCAGTCGTTCTGAATAGTTTTACGCTGAGAGTGTTTCATTTCGTACATCGCTTTGTCCGTTTTTATCAGGTTCTCTTTTAAGGTTTCAGGGGTAGAGGACTCAATACCATAGCTAAATAAGATTTGCTCTGCTATCAGATCTTGTTTGATTCTATCGATAAAGGCTTCACCTTCTCCCGGGCCGACCACAATCACAAATTCATCCCCGCCGATGCGAAATGCTTGATCTGTTGGATTTACCGATGCATTGACCGCTTGTGCGAAACGGATGATAGTTAAATCACCGCTGGCGTGCCCATGGGTGTCATTAATTTGCTTCAATCCATCCAAATCGATGTAGATTAAATCGAATTGCTTGCGAGCGATTGAGAACAGTTTCTTTCGGTTAAAAAGCCCGGTTAAATCATCGGTATACGCATGCTCTCTCATTTGGCGGAATAGTTGTGTCACACCAAAAGCAATCAGCAGGTACGCAATCTGGACTCCACCATCTTCTATCAAGATATGAGTGAATTCATTGTTGTCTGCCCATTGGTCAAAAGTAGGGATTTCCGTGATGATATCGTAGCCTTGATTGACAATAAGGAGTATCAGCCCCAGTTTGATAAAGGTGTTGCTATGGTATAATTCGCGCGAAACAAAGTAGATGAAAAGCAGAACGAATAGCGTATTCGCTTCAAATAGAAGATCGCTATAAGATTCAGGGTTCGTTTGATAGCTGATCGTTGTAACCAGTATCGCAAGCCCAGACAGCACGCAGAAGCCAGATAGGAATCTTTTGTACTTTACAATCATAGCGTCCTCGGTCGGTGAGAAAACAAATAAAGCGGCCAGAGCCGCTTTATTAAGTATATAACTGAAAACAAGTTTACGTTTTAGTTGTCTACTTTTAGCTTCTGGAAGTACTCGTCGTAAAGAACGCTAGCTTCACCAACCTCGTCTTGCCAGGTTCCACTGTCCATCACTTCTTGAGGCGGGAAGATGCTTGGATCATTTGCAAATTCTTTAGGTAACAGCTTATGTGCTGTCGCAACAGGAGTTGGGTAGCCTATTTCGAGGGCGATTTTCGCTGCATTTTCTGGACGCAGCAGGAAATCTATCATTTTATGAGCGGCATCTACATTCTTTGCTTGTGCAGGAATCGCTAAGCTATCCATCCAGAAGACGGTGCCTTTTTCTGGCCAGATAATGTCGATCGATGCACCTTCCTGACGTGCCATGTAAGCAGAGCCGTTCCAAAGCATGCCTAGAGATACTTCACCCGCTAAGTAAGGGTTTGCAGGGAAGTCTGAGTTGAACACCAATACATTTGGCATCAGCTTCTTCAGTTCTTCGTAGGCTGCTTTAATTTCGTCTGGGTTGGTTGTATTGGGTGAGTAACCCAGTTTAGTCAATGCGATATGGAAAACTTCACGTGAGTCATCCATTAGCATCAACTGGCCTTCCCATTTGCTGTCCCAGAAGTCATCCCATTTGGTGATGGAAGACTTGTCCAGCATGTCGGAGTTAATACCAATACCAGTCGCACCCCAGATATAAGGGATAGAATAATTGTTGTTCGGGTCGAAAGGCTTGTTCAGAAAGTTGGCATCAAGATCAGCGAAGTGCGACAGTTTTTTCTTGTCGATTTCTTGCAACATGCCTTCTTTACGCATCTTAGAAACGAAGTAAGTAGACGGTACTACTAAATCGTAACCCGATCCTTGAGTCTTAAGCTTGGCGTACATGCTTTCATTTGACTCGTAGGTAGAGTAAATAACCTTGATTCCAGTTTCTTTTGTAAAGTCTTCAAGAACTTCATTTGGAATGTATTCAGACCAGTTGTAGAAGTAGAGTTCTTGATCAGCAGCCATTGCAGGCGAAGCGATCAGAGTCGCTGCGCAAAGTGCGCTTGCATAGAATTTACTTTTCATTCTTTTTCCGTTTTGTTTTTGCTGAATCATTTAACCGTCAGCCCTGACGATGTTTGGAGATAAAGCCGTGAGTAAGGACGTTTATCGTGACGACAAACCATACGGGGAAGAATTATATCAGCCAATAACGAAAATAGGCAGCGAATGCTGCCTATTTCGCAGAAAATGAATGTTTATTGACCCGCTTTCAGCTTCATGAAGTAATCTTCATATTTCACCGTCAGATCACCAACGGCATCTTGCCACTCGACACGGTCTAGATCTTCTTGAGAAGGGAAGAGTGGAGCAACATCTTTAAACTTTGCGTTTGATGCTTCAACGGCGGTTAAGTACCCAGTGTCACGAGAGATTTGCTCCGCTATTTCAGGTCTTAGGAGGAAGTCGATCATCTTATGTGCTGCGTCTACGTTTACTGCACCCGATGAAATTGCAAAGTTATCCACCCAACCAATGCCTCCCTCTTTGGGGAATACCAGTTTAAGGTTCATGCCTTCACTTTGAGCTGCCGCCGCACTGCCATTCCACAGCATGCCTACGCCGACTTCACCTGACATATAAGGCGCCCCTGGATTATCAGAGTTAAACACCAATACGTTAGGCATTAATTTTTGCAGCTCAGTGTAAGCTTCGTCAATTTGTTTCGCATCAGTTGAATTGCCCGAATAACCCAATTTGCGTAGCGCAATATGGAACACTTCACGTGTGTCATCCATCATCATGACCTGACCTTCAAGCTCCGGATTCCATAAATCTGCCCAACTCTGAAAATCGTTCGGGTCATACATATCGGCGTTGACCGCTAGACCAGTAATCGCAACAACGTGAGGGATAGAGTAGTCATTGTTAGGGTCATAAGGTTTATCTAGATAGTTTTTATCCAGATTATTGAAGTTGCTTAGCTTAGATTTATCGATTTTTTGCAGCATACCTTCATCGCGCATTTTGGCGACGAAATACGTCGAAGGTACAACCAAATCGTAACCTTGATTGTGTGTCTTTAGCTTGGCATACAAGGTTTCATTTGACTCATAAGTCGAGTAGATAACCTTAATACCGGTTTCCTTGGTAAATTGTTCCAGAAGGCTGCTATTGATGTATGGCCCCCAGTTCATAAATACCAATTCTTTGTTTTCATCAGCGAGCACTGAACCAGAGAACAGTGAAAGCGCGCATGCACTACCAGCTAAAAAAGTAGCCCATTTTTTCATTGACGTTAGCTCCAAACCAAACGTTGCCGAATGCTCTTGAGTCATCGCGTGAGCATAAGCGGCGGTCGATAGAAAAACAGAATGGCATCAAGCCATTCTGTTTCATGAAAGAAGATTCAAATCTATTTCACTTTTTCTCTCGCCAGTAACTGAGAAATCACGACTAAGATGAGTGAAACAATCAGCATGACTGTGGCCAGCGCATTCACCTCAGGAGAGATCCCCACTTTAACCATTGAGTAGATCTTGAGTGGCAATATCTCATAGGTTGGCCCGGTCACGAACGAGCTGATGATGACATCGTCCAGAGAAAGCGTAAAACTTAGCAACCAACCAGCGGCCACGGCAGGTTTCGCCAGTGGCAGAATGATTTGTTTGAGAATAACCCATTCGCTAGCACCAAGGTCTTTGGCGGCTTCAAGCATTTTCACATCAAAGCCATTTAAGCGGCTATAAACCGTAACCACAACAAAAGGTAAACAGAAGGTGATATGTGCAATCAACAGGGTGAAAAAGCCCAGTTGCGCACCCAATACCAAGAACAGCGCGAGCAGAGAGATCGCCATAACAATGTCTGGTGACATCATCACAACGAATAACATGCCATTGACGGCACCTTTTCCTTTAAACGTATAACGGAATAGGGCAACGGCCGTTAGGCTACCGATCACAGTTGCTGCTGTCGCTGAAAAAATAGCGACATTCAGTGAGTGCCAAGCGGCTTGCATTAAGCTGTCATTGTTCACTAATGTTTCGTACCACTTGGTGGTAAAGCCTCCCCATTTCATGCCGAATTTATTGGCATTAAACGAGTTAACGATTAATACAATGATGGGTAGATACAAGAACGCATACACCAACGCCATAAAGCTAAATCTAACTGTACGTCCCATCAGTCTAGCTCCACTTTCTTGTTCAATAACTTACCTGCTCGATAGTAGGCATAGAGCATGATCGCCATGGCAAGAGTGAGCGCGATACTTGTCGCAGCACCAAACGGCCAGTCTCGGGCATTGAGCACCTGACTTTTAATCACGTTACCAATAAGCAGGTTTTTCGCCCCACCGAGTAGATCCGCAATGTAGAACATGCCTAACGCAGGAAGAAGCACTAGTAAACATCCGCCGATGATACCTGGCATGGTGAGCGGCAGAATGACTTTGGTGATGGTCTGAAACTTGTTTGCTCCAAGATCCTTCGCCGCTTCAATGTAGGTATTATCGAGCTTCTCAATAGCAGAGTAGAGCGGCAAAATCATAAATGGCAATAGGATATAGACTAGGCCGATCATCACCGCCGTCTCTGTGTACATCAAACGAATAGGCTTATCGATGATTTCCATTGCCATGAGTGATTTGTTCAACACACCTTGTGTCCCAAGCACAATCTTAAGACCATAGGTTCGGATCAGTGAGTTGGTCCAAAAAGGCACTATGACCAAAAACAGCATGATAGGGCGCCATTTCTCAGGCATCTTCGCAACGATATAGGCAAAAGGATAACCAATCACCAAACACAAGAGAGTTGCAATGATTGCCATATAGAAAGAATGCCAAAGCACCTTCGCATAGAGCGGATCCATCAGACGAATGTAGTTGTCGAACGTGAAAGTGAGTTCAATTAGATTCGCTTCATCACGAGTCAGAAAACTGGTACCAATAATCATTAGGTTGGGCACAAGCACAAACAGCGCTAGCCAACCGACGACCAGTGTGATGATGGCGTTCTGCAGATTAAGCTTCTTGCTTATCATTGAGAACGACCTCCCAGCTTTCAACCCAAGTAATCGCCACTTTCTGGCCCAATGAATGGTCCACATCAGGATCATCTTCGTTAAAGAACTCGCTGACCATGACTCGCATGCCTGATTCCAATTCAATCACAGAATCGAGAGTCATACCTTTATAAGTACGTTCTGTGACGTGGCCAACAATCCCTTTTTGCTCGGATTCTTTGATTTCTTCTAGGCGAAGATCTTCTGGGCGCAGCAGAACTTGTAGCTTGTCACCGGTTAGCGCTTCTTTATCGTAGTAAACAATCGACTCCACACCTTCGATCTCGGCGCGAATGCGTTTGTCATCCATGCGTTCAATCATGGTGGCATCGAATACGTTAATTTCACCAATGAAGCGGGCAACGAACAAGTTCTTAGGCTCTTCATAAATCTCACGTGGAGAGCCATCTTGCTCAATAACGCCATCACGCATAACAATAATACGATCTGACATGGACAATGCTTCTTCCTGGTCGTGTGTGACGAAGATAAAGGTAATACCAAGCTGGCGCTGAAGCTGTTTAAGCTCAATTTGCATCTGTTTACGAAGCTTGTAATCTAGCGCAGACAGAGATTCGTCAAGCAGTAACACCTTAGGTTTATTGACGACAGCACGCGCAATAGCGATACGCTGTTGCTGGCCTCCTGAAAGCTGGTGTGGTTTACGCTGAGCCATTTTCTCAAGACGCACCATTTTCAATGCTTCCAAAACACGTGGTTCGATGTCATCCGCGGGCACTTTTTGCATACGCAAGCCAAATGCAACGTTGTCAAAAACGGTCATGTGGGGAAACAATGCGTAACTTTGAAATACAGTGTTGACGTGCCTCTGTTCAGCAGGGACTTGAGTAACATTCTGGTTATCAAGAATGATGTCGCCATTGTCAGCGGCCTCAAAACCAGCAATCATTCTTAATACCGTGGTTTTACCACAACCAGACGGACCTAAAATCGTTAGGAATTCTCCGTGGTTCACATCGAGGTTAAGATTTCCGATAATTTCTTTACCATCGAAACTTTTGCTGATGCCAGTTAAACGGATAACTGGTTGTCCTGCTTTTTGTTTAGCGTTCAACGTCTGTTTTTCTCCCACTCCGGCCAACAGAAAATGACCTGTAATTACACAATTTAGAGGCGCGCATCATAATCACCAAAAGTGTGAAATCAAAGCATTTTCTTACCTTGAAACACAAAAAATTTTGCAGGTAAAAGTAAACATTCCTTACCATACTGTTTTTAGACAAATTTAATGCATCAAACATAGAAAATCGAAGTCAGATTTTGGCCTTACTTGCGCGTTGAATGGTCAATTATCAACCATGTAGGCAATAAAGCAAGCCGATGAGCGTGAATCGATTTTGGACTTGGAAAGGATTCAGTATAATGGCGGAATATCGAAACATAACTCTTAATCAACAAGTTAGCTTAGTGAAAGATTCATTAAGCACCGGATTCAATAATGAATAATGATATTGAAAAAGATTTCAATTTAGGTGGAAGTGTCGAACGTGCGCTTTCTGGTAACTACGAATTAAAAGCTGGGGAAGTTTTCAGAGAGGCGTGGGGTCATACGATCAAAAATTTCTTGTCGTTTTCTCCCGCTATTATCATTTTGATTTTTGTTCAACTCGCGATTTTCTATGTTGCGGTAAAACTTCAACTGGGTGACCCTTCAATCATTCTTGATGCAGTGACAAACCCTGAAGGTATTGATCCAAGAATCATCCAGGCGATATTTATTGCAAACTTCAGTTATGAAGTAGTGAGTGCACCTATTTATGCGGGTATCAGCTTAATGGCAATGAGTCATGTTGCTGGCTTATCAACAAAGCCTCGTCATATTGGTAAAGGGCTCCAATATACGGTGCCTGTTATTTTAGCGACCTTGTTTAGCTTATTGCTTCAAGGAATTGCAGGCATGATCCTGCCATTTCTGTCTATGTATTTGTCTCTTGCATTTAGCAATTCTATCCTTCTCATATGTGAGAAGCAGATCCCACCAATGCAATCTTTATTACTGTCTTTACGTGCGGTGAATAAAAAGATTTTTGTTTTGGCAGGGATCTATTCATTGGTTATGTTAATGTTTGTGGCAGGAGCCATGTTCTATGGTCTAGGTTTAATCTTTGTTTTACCGTTCTTCTTCCATGTGAAGGGTATTATCTATCGCAATATGTTCGGTATCAAACTCAAGGTTGTCGCAACGGGCAGGCCGAAAGATGAGGATGACAATGACGACGATTCACAAGTGTTCAATGCGTAAAAGTGAATTCCTTGCTATCGCTGCAGCTGGCTTAATCGCCAGCTGCAGCTTTTATAGCTATGAGAAAAATGAAGCTCAGGAACGTGAACGCAGAAAGCAGGCCCAGACGACAGAACAATCTATATCGTTTGATGGTCATTCTGTAGGTCAAGCCCCTGACTTTTCAGCCATCACCAATGTATCAGCAAAAAAACAAGCCTTTTTCGACTATCTGCGCCCAGGTATCGCATTTGAAAATCAACGTATTCTTAACGAACGAAGTCGATTGGACAAGATACAAGTTAACTTCCAAGCAGATCGGCTTTCCAATGATGACGAAAGTTATGCGAAGCGATTAGGAAAGCTTTACAACGTCGAGTTGGATTCTAATGGGATTAGCCAGCAGTGGCTTGATCAAATGTTTCATCGTATCGATGTCATTCCAGAAGCGTTAGTCCTAGTGCAGGGTGCCAATGAGTCCGCTTGGGGAACATCGCGATTTGCCACTCAAGCGAACAATTATTTCGGCCAATGGTGCTATAGCTCCGGTTGTGGCCTCGTTCCGCTACAACGCGGAGAGGGCATGACACATGAGGTGGAAAAATTCAGTTCGGTACAGCAATCGATAAAGGGCTACTTTATGAACGTGAACCGAAATCGAGCTTACGAAGAATTGCGAGAAATTCGCTATCAACGCCACCTGAGGGGAGAGAGCCTGACAGACATCAATGCAGCGATTGCCTTGACCAATGGGTTGTTGAAATACTCTGAGCGAGGTGAGGCATACGTCAAGGACTTACAAACGATGATCAGGCACAATCAGGCGTTCTGGGAAGACACCCTTACTAAAAAATAAGTATTACACTCAATGAAAAAATTATCGTTAGCTCTTTTAACTGCCGCAGTGACTTCTGCTGCGGCGTTACCTGTCTCTGCTCAAGAATACATGTTTACCTATTCAAAGCTCTTCACTCATATGAAGCAGAATGTGAAAGAAGGGCATGAAGATGTCAAAGTCGGTTTCTTCTTCCTTAATGCCGATACAAAACAAAACTGTGTTATTGAAAAGGCATGGATGGAAAAAGAAGAACACTATGAAGAGCTGAAATCTTCGCCATACCATGAATTGCTCGTTCCACTGGACAACAATCTTAAATCAGCTAACCCACTTGTTTTTGTGCAAACGCCAATGGATCAACGATGTGACTTCTCAATGGTTGTGATGACGAAAGAACCATTTAACGGTGAGATTGCCTACGCAGACGTAGAAAAGTTGATGCCGCAGATGCAGGCTATGCTTGAAGACTTAGGTGGGATGTTTTCCAGCTGGTTTACCCCAGATGTAGATGGAGTGACGCTTGAGTTCGCTAACAAACTGAATTCAAGAGTGGAGTTCTCTAATGGCTCTAGTAAGCCGATCGTGAATGGTAAAGTACAGATCGCTTTATCGGAAATTGGTGAAGGCGGTACTATGACATTACCTCAAGAAACAGCGCGTGTTTTGCCTTATCTATCCAAAGCTAACTGATCCGCTGGGTGTTTATACAAAAAGGGTCGCTGCTGCGACCCTTTTTTAATTCTAAATGCATTTAGATGTTGGTGACATCAAGTTGTAAGCTAGGATCAAATTCCTGAAACCTATCTTCATCAACAATAGGCTGCTTTGGCATTTCTTCTTTGTCGAAACCGATGTCGCCACCGTTAATAACACCTGAGTCTTTGTCGATCGATTTAAAATCGAAAAGCTCATGGTCCGCTAAATGACTAGGCACAACATTTTGCATTGCTCGGAACATGCTTTCAATACGGCCAGGGAAGCGCTTGTCCCAGTCGTTCAGCATATGTTTGATATTTTGACGTTGCAAGTTTGGCTGAGAGCCACAAAGGTTACATGGAATGATAGGGTAACCACGCATGTCAGAGAATTTAATGATGTCCTTCTCACGACAGTAAGCCAGTGGGCGAATAACCACATGTTCACCGTTATCTGATACTAGCTTAGGTGGCATGCCTTTCATCTTTCCGCCGTGGAACATGTTTAGGAACAGAGTTTCTAAAATATCATCACGGTGGTGACCTAGAGCAATCTTAGTTGCACCTAGTTCGTTCGCGGTACGGTATAGAATGCCGCGACGTAGGCGAGAACATAGAGAACAAGTTGTCTTACCTTCAGGAATCTTGTCCTGAACAATCGAGTAAGTGTCTTCCTCTACAATTTTGTACTCAACACCCAAAGACTCTAAATATTCAGGGAGAATGTGTCCCGGAAAGCCCGGCTGTTTTTGATCTAGATTTACTGCAATTAGCGAGAAGTTAATCGGCGCGCTTTTTTGCAAACTCATCAGAATATCAAGCATAGTAAAGCTGTCTTTACCGCCTGATAAACACACCATAATGCGATCACCTTCTTCAATCATATTGAAGTCTTGAATCGCTTGGCCTGTATTCCGACGAATACGCTTTTGTAACTTGTTGAAATTGTATTGTTGAGCTTTTGTTAGCTCTTGAGTTTGCTCAGTCATTCGCTTGCAGTCTTAATCAATCATGAAACCAAAATGAAGTGGGTATGATACGGATAAATGAATTAGATGCCAGTTCTAATAATAGAACGCTATAAAAAATCCCCTCAAGTAGTCTTGAGGGGATTTGACATTTTAATTTTAAACTGCTGTTTTAGGGTCTAGCGGGCTAATATAGCCTTTAGGTTTCAGCGCCAGAACGTCACAGTTGATCTTATCAATGACATGCTCTGCAGTATTACCGATAAACACGGCAGATAAACCTGTTCGGCCGGTTGTTCCGACGATAACCATTGCGGCATTAAGCTTTTCAGCAGATTCAGGAATGACATCTTCAGGCAAACCTTGTTCAACAATGGTTTGCTGCTCGTCGTAACCATGCTTTTGGCGCAGCGCTTTCATTGCAGTTAGGTGGTGGCCACGTACCGCATCGCTGTAGGTTGTTGGATCGAACTCTGGCAGTTCGATTGTGATGTTAGCAGGCGTCACAGGGTAGGCGTTAACTAGATACGGCTTGGCGCCTAAGCGCTCGGTGAGGCTCTTAAGCTGTTCGACCATGCTGTCATTTAAGCCTAAGTGAGTGTCATTTTCAGAGCCTACGTGGACAGAGGCGAGAATACTGGCATCTTCAGGCCAATCTGCATTTTTCACCAGTAACACAGGGCAAGGGCATTTACGCAGTAAATGCCAATCCGTTGGCGTGAAAATCACGGATTCTAGAACATCGTGCTTACGCGTACCTTTGATTACGATGTCATGGCTACCTGCGAATGTCTCAGCGACGATAGCTTCATAGGGGCGATTGTGCCACACGACTTTTACTTCAAAATCAATGTCTGCATTAGTGTAGGGTTTAGCCACGTTTTGCATCCATTGCTCACGTTGACCAATAACGCCACGTCGCATTGCGTCACGCTCATCGATAGACAGCATTGAGGTCATGTCATAAGAAAAGTCGTAGATGGATAAGAAGAACGTCACATGGCTACGAGAACGGCTTTTCGCAGCAAGCTGCATGGCACGGGCTAAAGCGGGTTGTTCATCTTTATTAATGTCAGCAACAACTAGTATTTTGTTGTAGATACTCATAGTAACTCCTTAGGAGTGGGTGAGTTATATGATTAATGTAGCCTAGCTAGATGAAGATTTTTAGAAAAACAGTAATGAAGGTGAGAAAAGTATGACGCAGCTCAGTTTTAAGCTACGTCATTGAAGTTATTAAGATTCTGTTGAAACGCCAGCCAACTCCATAAGGGTATCATGATCAAGAATCGTGATGTACTTGCCCTTAACACTGAGAATTTCTGATTTCTGGAAACGACCTAGCAAACGGGAAATTGTCTCAACCGTTAGACCCAAATAGTTACCGATATCGCCACGCGTCATAGTCAAACGGAACTCACGAGGGCTGAAACCACGTTGAGAGAATCGCGTCGACAAGTTGTATAGAAATGCTGCCAAGCGTTCTTCTGCATTCTTCTTAGATAGCAAAAGGATCATTTCTTGGTCGCCTTTAATTTCGTTACTCATCAAACGCATGATTTGCTGGCGAAGTTTGGGCATTTTACCTGAAAGGTCATCTAAGGTTTCGTAGGGGATTTCACAAACCATTGATGTTTCAAGTGCTTGTGCAAAACTTGGATGCAGGTCGCCTGTAATGGCGTCAAAACCAACCAAATCACCAGCTAAGTGGAAAGCGGTAATTTGCTCGTCACCTTGTTCTGTGATGGTGTAGCTTTTGATTGTGCCAGAACGAATCGCGTATAAAGACTTAAGATCATCGCCCGCTTTAAAAAGCTCTTGTCCTTTTTGGATTGGCTTTTTGCGTTCAATAATCTGATCTAATTGGTCAAGTTCAGACTCATTCAGTGTAAACGGAATACACAGTTGGCTGATACTACAGTCTTGACAGTGAATAGCGCATCCGCCGGATTGGACGCGTTTTGTTGCAGGCTTTTCAGAAATCATAACAACCTTTCACGATTTGATATACATCAATATTTTAGCACTCATTAATACGAAAGGGTAGCTAAAAAAGCCGCAGATAAACAGGGGTATATCATGTTAGTGATAATATAGTTACCGCACCGTAAGCCGTGTAGATCCCGTAAGATAAGATCAATAACGCCCCGCAGTTACGAAATATTGACGATTGTTGCAGCTTGTGTAAATAGGTAGCGCCAAAGCCCATGAGCAGCATAGCAGGTAGAGTACCAGCGCCAAATGCTAACATGATTAGAGCGCCATTTAACGCGCTCCCCGACACCGCAGACCAAGTCAATGTGGAATAGACTAACCCACATGGTAACCAACCCCAGATAAAGCCAAAAGGAAGAGCATGGAGCGGGGACTTTAATGGCAGTAAGGATTTACCTGCTGGCGAGATGAACTTCCACAGTTTCTGGCCTATCTTCTCAACATAAAGTAGCCCTTGCCACCATCGACCAATATAAAAAGCCAATAGAATCATAAACACTGCGGCAGCTAACCTTAACCAAGTTAAGGCATTATTCATTGTGCTGACTTCAGCGATGGAAGAGATGGCGCCACCAACAATAGCGCCTATGATGGAATAGCTTATTAGTCTACCCAGGTTGTAGAAGACAGGGACTAACTTCGAGCTGTTGGCTTGCCCCATGGTAAGCATGGAGGCAATGCCTCCACACATTCCCATACAGTGCCCTGCGCCGATGACACCAATCAGCAAGGCACCTAACCAGTCTGGCGTCATTTGTTCTTGCTCTCGTTTTTCTCGTCTTCGTCGAACAAAATATTGTGACCCTGTCGCTCCAAATCCTCAAACTGATCACTTTTTACCGCCCAGAGGAAGATTGCAATGGCGACACAAACCAAAACGATAGCAATTGGGATAAGGATATAAAGGCTTTCCATCTTATTTACCTTGTTCTTTGAGCAAGCGTAGAGAGTTAGATACTACAATAATTGAGCTCGCAGACATACCAACAACTGCAAAATAAGGAGCGACAAACCCTGCTACTGCCAATGGCAAGATCAAAATGTTGTAGCCAAGTGACCAAGCGAGGTTTTCGCGGATAATCTTACGTGTTTGCAGAGCGAGTTTACGAGCTTCAAGAATACGGTCCAATTGATCGCCGAGCAGAACCATATCTGCGGACGCTTTAGCCACATCAGCACCACCTCCCATCGCGACAGAAAGGTGGGCTCCCGCAAGGGTAGGGGCATCATTGATACCATCTCCAATCATCATGGTCACATCGCTGTCATCGACGTTTTGCAGATACTCCAGTTTGTCTTGAGGTTTTGCGCCTGCAACCACTGTCTCGATTCCGATTTCTTTGGCTACGAAGTCAGCGTTAGACTGGGAGTCTCCAGTGAGCAACGTGACTTTGATGCCCGCCTTTTTAAAGCGCTCAATAAATGTTTTCGATTCCGCTCGAATTGGATCTTGATAAGTGAAGGTAGCCACATGTTGGCCATCTAAGGACAGATACACAGAGTTAGGTTCCGCTTGTGCCTGATCACCGAGAATGAAGCTTGCACTGCCAATTTTTACATGTTTGTCTTGGTAAACGCCTTGAATGCCAGAACCGATAATGTTTTCCACATCATTCACTTGAACTTCCAAGCTGTGATATGACTTAAAAGCCCTAGCGATTGGGTGGTTTGCGTGCCATTCAAGTGAGGCTGCGATCGCTAGAGCTTCTTCTTTTGATGTATCAGAGAAGGTGTTTACTTCGCTTATCACTATGTCGCCGTGCGTCAGCGTGCCTGTTTTGTCGACGATAAGGTGGTTAATCTTACAGAGTGTTTCAAATACGTGTCCTTTACGTAAAAGAATACCTAGATTACCCATTCGAGAGGTAGCACAAGTCAGCGCTGTTGGCGTCGCGAGAGATAACGCACAAGGGCAGGTAGCCACCAAGACTGAAAGCATGATCCAAAATGCGTCATCCGGCTTGGTCTGATGCCAGAACAACCACGTACCTGCTGCAATTACTAAAATAATCGCCACAAAGTAACGGGCGACAATATCGGCTATTTGAGCGATCTTCGGCTTCGACAATTGCGCTTCATCCTGTAAGCGGACGATGTTGGAAATCATCGAATCTGCTTTGGTTGAGGTCACCTCAAGCTCGAATGACTCTTCACCATTTAATGTCCCCGCATAGACGTAGTCATCGACATTCTTGACCACTGGCACTGACTCGCCAGTTAACATGGACTCATCAATATGGACTCGCCCTTTGATGATCTTCCCGTCTGCAGGAACATGCTCACCAGGAAGGACGCGTATTTGGTCACCGAGTTTAAGCGTTTTAACAGGAACCTGATCGCCATCTAGCTTAGTTGCAATGGCAGGGATAAGTTTGAGTAAGTTACCGCTTGCCGCTGCCGCTTTGCGTCGAGCACGCATTTCAAGAAATCGACCTACGAGGAGGAAGAACGCAAACATAGAGATGGATTCAAAGAAGACTTCACCTTGCTCGGTGACGGTTGCTACCAAACTGGCAAAGTACGCGAAGATCATCGCTAACGAGACGGGCACATCCATGCCTAGTGTTCGACTGCGAATACTTCGCCATGCGTTGAGGTAGAATGGAAGGGCAGAGTAAAGCATCACTGGCGTTGCGAAGATTAAACTCACCCAACGAAAGTAGCTTTTAAATTCAGGCTCCAAGTCACCAAATACTTCAAGATAAAGTGCGACAGCCAGCATCATCACTTGCATGGTTGCCAAGCCAGCAATACCCAGTCGATAAAGGTATTGCTTCATGGACTCATGATAAGCGGCTTCTTGTTTGTCTGCTTCAAAAGGTGCCGCTTTGTAACCGAGCTGATGAATGCTAGAGAGCAGTTCGCTGAGTTTAGTTTGAGTCTTGTCCCATGCTAGGATTGCTCGATTGGTCGTGGTGTTGACTCGGATAGAAAGAACACCAGTGCGAGTGGAAACTTGTTTCTCTATCAACCATGCACACGCGGCACATGATACACCCTCTAGTGACAAAGTAACTTCGGCTTTGTTTTCGGCGTTTCTTACAAACTCAGATTGAACTTCTTCGTTGTCATAATGAATCAGTGCCTGAAGTTGTTCAGGCACTAAATCGGCTTTTTCTGCAGGGGCTGTTCGATATTGGTAGTAGGAAACCAGTCCGCTATCGACGATAGTCTGAGCTACTGTCTCACAGCCTGGGCAGCACATATCACGTGGTTTGCCCAAAATCTCGACTGTGAAATCCGTGTTGGCTGGTACATCTTCACCACAGTGATAACACGATTTGCACATAGACGCTTCTTAATTGGTTAGTTGGACTGCTGACGATGTTGGGAATTCTACACGGCCTTGGATTAGCCATTTTTCGTCGTGTGGGGTTAGCTCAAGAAACCATGGACCTTGAAGTTCACTATCAAGCTTAATTCGGTATTGACCACTAGCGTCTGATGTAACGAGCTTCGTGAAATCATGGTCAGGTAGGGTACGGTGAGCAAACATAGCGGTGATCGCAGGGTAATGCTTTAGCTGGCCTTTATCAAACTCAATCAGCACAGTGTCGCCTTCTGAACGAACTGTGGCCTCAAGGCCTAACTCTCTTGTTACTTTGACTCTAGAGATGTCGACGTTAATACCTTTACCTTTTTTGTAATAGTCCTCAGTCACTAAGTGAATTGAGTGGTTGGTAAGTATTGCGACTCGAACCAGAGTTAATATAGACACTCCGACCGTCAAGGAGAGTATAAACCACGGCCAAAACTGCTTATACCAAGGCTTTTCCATACAAAAGTTCTCAATAAAAAATAAATTAGGGCTTTAACTGTAAAGGAAAGACAGCCCCTTCAAAAGGGGCTGGTATTGAAATGTTACTTATTATCCGAGTTGCTTAGGCTCCACACATAAGATGCAACCAGTTGGACTTTCTCTTCGCCCAGAATGTCTTTCCATGCTGGCATAACACCAGAACGGCCATTCATTACTGTTTCTGTTACATCAGCGCGTGAACCGCCAAACAACCAGTCTTTATCGGTTAGATCTGGTGCACCAACAGCAGGGTTACCCTTACCATCAGTACCATGACACGCAGCACACACAACGAAGCGAGCTTTACCAGCTTCGGCTTCTCGTGCATTCACAGAACGTCCAGAAAGGCTCAGCGTATAGCTGACTACTTCTTTAACACCTTGTTCGCCTAGTGCGTCTTTCCATGCTGGCATCTGACCAACACGGCCATGCATTAGGGTCGTAACAATGGCTTCAGGTTCTCCGCCATACAACCATGCATCATCAGTCAGATTAGGGAAACCTTTCTGGCCACGAGCATCTGAACCGTGACACTGCGAGCAGTTTTGTAGAAACAAACGTTGTCCTACTTTAATTGCCTCTTGATCAGCAGCAATCTCTGGGATAGGGCGCAGTTGAGAAGAACCTTCCACATAAGCCAGACGATTGAAGGCCTCACCGAAGTAAGTGTCTGCATCAGCTAGCTCTTTTGCGTATTGCACAAGCTGTTTGTTTTCTTGAGCTCTCGCGATGGAAGCTTTTGATTCCTCAAGCGTTGTTACCAGTTGATCTGAACTCTGCCAACCTAGTATGCCTTTGAAACTGCCCAAGCCCGGATAAAGTGTGAAGTAAATGGCCGCAAATACGAATGTACTTACAAACAGATACGTCCACCATTTAGGCAATGGATTGTTTAGCTCGCGAATACCATCGTATTCGTGACCCATATCTGCACCTTCTTCAACGCCCATTTTATCTTTAAGGCACCAAAAAAGTAGCGCAGCACAGCCGACCAGTGTACCGACCGTAATGATGATTATCCAAAGACTCCAAAATGTAGTCATTGCTTAGTCACTCCTTGTTCTTTTGAGGGCGTTTGCTCTTCATCGGCAAAAACAAGGTTCGCAGCTTCATCGAAGCGAGCTTTACGGTTCTTACCGTAAGCCCACCAAACTACACCTATAAAGCACACGAAAAGCACTATGGTCCAAATACCATGAATAGTACCGATATCCATAATTTCACCCCTTTATTACTTCATTGCGTGACCAAGAGACTGAAGGTAAGCGATGATGGCATCCATCTCAGTTTTACCTTCTACATCTTTAGACGCGTTTGCGATTTGCTCATCAGTGTATGGAACGCCAAACTGATCGCGGAAGATGGTTAACTTCTTCTGAGTGTTCTTACCATCAAGAACATTATCCGCCAGCCATGGGAAGCCGGGCATGTTTGACTCAGGAACAAGCTCACGCGGGTCCATTAGGTGAACGCGATGCCACTCGTCAGAGTAACGACCGCCGACGCGTGCTAGGTCAGGACCTGTACGCTTAGAACCCCATAGGAATGGGTGCTCCCAAACACTTTCACCAGCGACAGAGTAGTGACCGTAACGCTCAGTTTCAGAGCGGAAAGGGCGAACCGTTTGGCTGTGACAAACGTTACAACCTTCACGGGTGTAAATGTCACGACCTTCCAACTCAAGAGCAGTGTACGGACGCAGATTGTCAACAGGCTCTGTGGTTTGTTTTTGGAAAATAAGTGGAGTGATCTCTACAAGAGCCCCCAAGCTAATTGCAAAAACAATAAGAATCGCAAGCAAACCGACATTGCGCTCAACAATTTCGTGGCGATTGTTAGAATTAGAACTCATTCTTTTAAGCTCCTTATGCCGGCTGTGGGATAGCTTTTAAGCTATCTTTAGGCGCTGATACAGTCTTGTACGTGTTGTATGCCATTAAGAACATACCCGTTAGGAAGATTGCTCCACCTAGGAAACGCACGAAGTAGAATGGGTAAGAAGCCTGTACCGACTCAACGAAGCTGTAAGTTAGCGTACCGTCGGAGTTGACTGCGCGCCACATCAGACCTTGCATTACACCAGAGATCCACATTGCAACGATGTAGAGAACTGTACCGATTGTCGCCAACCAGAAGTGCGCGTTGATCATGCTCACAGAGTACATACGCTCTTGACCAAACAGACGAGGGACTAGGTGGTAGACAGAACCGATAGAAACCATCGCAACCCAACCAAGTGCACCAGAGTGTACGTGGCCGATAGTCCAGTCAGTGTAATGAGACAGTGCATTTACTGTCTTAATCGACATCATTGGACCTTCAAACGTAGACATACCATAGAAAGATAGAGATACGATTAGGAAGCGTAGAATAGGGTCATAACGAAGCTTATGCCAAGCACCAGATAGCGTCATGATACCGTTAATCATACCCCCCAAGAAGGTGCAAACAGAACCAAAGACATCACCATACCAACAGACTGTGTCCAATCAGGAAGCGCAGTATAGTGGAGGTGGTGGGGGCCTGCCCAAATGTATAGTGAGATCAGCGCCCAGAAGTGAACAATAGATAGACGGTAAGAATAAACAGGGCGTTCAGCTTGCTTAGGAACAAAGTAGTACATCATACCTAGGAACCCCGCAGTGAGTAGGAAACCTACTGCGTTATGTCCGTACCACCATTGAACCATAGCGTCCACGGCACCAGAGTAAATCGAGTAGGATTTGCTCATTGATACAGGGATGGCCATGCTGTTGACAATATGAAGAACTGCCACTGTGATGATGAAGGCTCCGAAGAACCAGTTTGCCACATAGATGTGAGAGGTATTACGCTTGACCAAAGTCCCAAAGAACACGACGGCATAAGATACCCAAACCACTGCGATAGCAATATCGATCGGCCATTCCAGTTCAGCGTATTCTTTACCTGAGGTCATCCCCAGAGGCAGAGTAATTGCTGCGGCTAAAATGACTGCTTGCCATCCCCAAAAGGTGAAGGCAACAAGAGGGCCACCAAATAAACGAGTTTGACAGGTACGCTGCACAACGTAGTAAGACGTTGCGAACAGAGCACTTGTACCAAACGCAAAAATAACCGCATTAGTATGCAGGGGACGTAAACGACTGTACGTCAACCACGGCGTATCAAAGTTTAGCTGTGGCCAAACTAATTGAGCGGCAATCAAAACACCAACGCCCATACCGACAATACCCCATAGAATGGTTACTAGGGTGAACTGACGGACGACCGTATAGTTGTAGTTTTGTTCAAGCTGCTTTTCTTGGCTCATTTGCATGCTTCCAATTTCTAATTAACTACACTTTACTTCCAACACGACACATGTCGTAATGCCACCCAAACCATAAAGAAAATGATGCCGAAACAGTCGGTTAAACTTTCTTGCCGATTTTAGTAAAAAAGTGGCATTTTCAGCCGCCAACTATACTGCATTTAACAATTCAATGACAGGGTAGTAACCTTACAGTCGGTCAGGTTTTGACCTTTTATTTTAAAACTTTGAAGTTTGTTACACGGAGAACCCTACAGAATGGCAGCCGAAAAACTCACACGCGCCCGTTTTGCTCAAATAATCATCATGTTAACCCTTTTAATTGCAGCGTTTATTTGGCGAACAATGACACATAATGAGCATGGAAATGTCGAATGTGAGTTGAAACCAAGTTGTACTTTTAATGTTAAAAATAGTTCTATCAGTGCGTCTTTGCAAGGCTCAAAACTTGTGGTCGAGAGACCGTCGGGAAATTGGCAGTTAATTAGCGAAAATCCACAGTTAAAAATCGAATCTAAAGGGGAAAATTGGCAAGTTGAGCTTTCTTCTAATGACGACTTCGAACTGACACTTCAAGATCTGAAAGAGTCTAATATTATTGGTGTTAAGTTTCGTCTATAAGGCAGAAAACAGGCGTATAACCTTAGATGAAGCATTCGACTAAACATATCAACCGTTACCGTTTTGGAGCGCCTTTCTTGCTTTTTCAACCGTGAATAATGTTTGTTTTCGTCATATCAGGTCCTGACCTGATATGACCCAGTGGCGATTTAGCGCAAACTCTACATGTCACCAAACTTGGGAGTCGCTTATGGCCTTACTGGACAATCCAATTCAACTGATCGCAGTATTATTTTTTATGTCTTTACTGCCGTTGTTTGCTGTTATGGGGACGTCTTTTTTAAAGCTTTCCATTGTGTTGTCAATGTTACGAAATGCTCTGGGTATTCAGCAGATTCCGCCCAATATGGCCATTTATGGTTTGGCTCTCATCCTCACCATGTTTACGATGGCCCCTGTCGGTTTAGCTATTAAAGATAACTTAGCCGCACATCCCGTTGATTGGGCATCTCCCGATGTTTTTGTCCAGATCAGTGATCAAATTATTGCGCCTTATCATCAATTTCTCAGCCACAATACCAGTGATACCCAGATTCAGTTTTTCTCTGAGATTGGGCATAAAATATGGCCTGAGCAATACCAGAGCGAATTATCCAAAGATTCACTGCTTGTTATGGTACCTGCTTTTGCCATGAGTCAATTGATCGAAGCGTTCAAAATCGGCTTCTTGCTTTATCTTCCATTTGTTGCCATCGACTTGATCGTGTCCAACATTCTATTGGCAATGGGTATGATGATGGTGTCACCAATGACGATAGCCCTGCCATTCAAACTACTAATTTTTATCCTAATGGGCGGTTGGGACAAACTGATTGGTCAGTTGATGGGGTCTTTCTCATGAATGAAGCGGTCATCATACATTTTACTTCAGAATTGCTTTGGTTGGTGCTGATCCTTTCTTTGCCTGTGGTTGTCGTTGCTTCTGCGGTAGGTATTTTGGTCAGTCTGTTTCAAGCGTTGACTCAGATACAAGACCAGTCTTTGCAATTTCTAATTAAGTTGGTTGCGGTGTGCATCACACTTGCTGTGAGCTATCACTGGATGGGGAGCACTTTACTCAACTACGCTGGATTGGCTTTCGATCAAATCGGACATGTAGGGGGCTAAATGGCGACCCTGATGCAATACATTCCGATGTTAGCACTCTGTATGATGAGACCACTGGGGATGATGATAATGCTACCACTTTTCAAAGGTGGGGCGATGGGAAGTGGCTTGATTCGCAATACGCTTGTACTGATGTTTGCGTTACCCATTATTCCAATGATGCAAGCGCATCCTGTCGATTTTGCGGCCAAGCCTCTGACAGAACTTACATTAATATATGGGGAAGAACTTCTCATCGGGTTGATTGTTGGCTTCTGTGCCGCTATTCCATTCTGGGCGATTGATATGGCCGGTTTTGTTATTGACACAATGCGTGGGGCATCGATGTCAACGGTACTCAATCCTCTAATGGGGCTTCAGTCTTCAGTGTTCGGCATGTTCTTCACCCAAATTCTGAGCGTACTGTTTCTGGTTTCGGGTGGGTTCAATGCTTTACTCACAGCGCTATACCAATCTTATACCCTTTTACCACCTGACTCCGCTTTGTCATTTAATCACGATTTATTGGCCTTTATCAGCCAACAGTGGCAAATGATGTCAGATATGTGCTTGAGTTTCGCACTGCCTGCGATGGTGGTCATGATCATGGTTGATGTGGCGCTTGGTTTGGTCAACCGCTCTGTTGAGCAACTCAATGTGTTTTTTCTTTCCATGCCAATAAAAAGCATCTTGGTGGTTTTTTTGCTTTTGGTGAGTATGCATTTTGCGCTGACTCATTACCTCAATCAAATCAATCAATTTGAAAGCAATATTTCAACACTGTTTCAACTACTCAAGGGGTAGCCATGGCAGAGAAAACGGAAAAGCCCACTCCCAAACGACTCCGTGATGCTCGTAAAAAAGGTCAGGTTGTTAAAAGCAACGAGATTGTCACTGGTTTTCAGATGGCCGTGATTCTTGGTTATTTTATTGTTGAAGGGCACAACATGATGGAAGCGATATGGAAAATGATAGATATCGCCATTACTTCCATCAATTTACCGCTTAAAGTGGCGGCAGAAACCGTCATTGCCGCGTTTGTTTACATTTTAATTCGTTTTATTGCTGGATTAGTCTTTATTCTGATTATTACTGTCGCTTTTAGCTGTATGGTTCAAACAGGTCCCGTTTGGGCATCAGAAAGCCTCAAGCCGAGTTTCAACAAAGTCAATGTCATCAATAATGCCAAGAATATCTTTTCAATGAAAAGCTTGTTTGAACTGGGCAAAAACATGCTCAAGATACTAGTTCTCAGCTTGGTTTTCTATTATCTCCTGCATCAGCACGTTAACATGTTTCAATATCTACCGACATGTGGCGTGGATTGTGGTGTCGAGATAATCTTTACCTTGATTAAATGGCTATGGGGAGCGTTTCTTGTCTGCTACCTTGTTTTTTCTGCGGGTGACTACGCATTTGTTCATTTCCAGACTATGAAACAGCTAAAAATGTCGAAAGAAGATACCAAACAGGAATACAAAGAAACCGAAGGTAACCCCGAGGTCAAACAGAAACGTCGCGAATTGCAAAGAGAGACTGCAAATGGCTCCTTGGCGTCCAACGTGAAGAAATCGACAGTAATTGTCCGCAATCCCACCCACATCGCAGTATGCTTGTATTATCAGCCTGATGAAACACCATTGCCTTTGGTATTAGACAAGGCTCAAGAGCATATGGCGCTTCATGTAGTTGAAATGGCAGAAAAAAATAGTATTCCTCTGATTGAAAATATTCCCCTTGCTCGTGCTTTGTACCATCAAGTTGAGTCGGGACAAGTGATTCCTGAATCACTATTCGAACCCGTAGCAGAGTTGCTGCGAGTTGTAATGAATGTGTCTTATGATGATGGCGAGGACTAAAAAAGCCCCCGAGTTATGAGAACCTATGTCACTTAAATGACAAACAACCTTGATAACTTCACGTCGAATGATAGATTGAATAACAATAACAACAATAAATTCGTAGCAGTTTGGTTATATTGAACCTTATACGCATCGGTTTCTGACGTGGAGAATGACGATGACATTTGGCGAGTATTCACATTTAAAAATCTTGGTTGTGGATGATCACGACCTAATATTCGATGGTTTAAAAAGCTGCCTTTCTCCGTACCCAAATCTAGAGCTGGTCGGCTTTGTTACAGATGGGTTAGGGGTATATGAGGAATGTCTCAAGCTGAAGCCAGATATGGTCTTCATGGACCTAAATCTTCCGGGCATGTCCGGTGTTGAGGCGATTAGGCAGTTACGCAAGCGCTGGCCAGACATGATGATTATTGTTCTTACAGCTTCGGAAGAAGAGCGAAAGGCAAGAGAGGCGTTAGATGCAGGCTCAAATGGCTATGTGTTGAAAAATGGGTCGAAAAGCACCTTACTTGCGGCGATCAAGAGTGTTACTCGAGGCAAGAGTTTTCTTGATCCTGCTCTCGATGCTAAACATATTGAAGCATTGAGCGGTGTCGAAGAAGGGGATATTCCTGTTTTAACACCACGTGAGAAACAGGTGCTTAAATTGATCTTCGAAGGCAAACGTAATCGTGACATTGCTGAAGTACTACTGATTGGTCTGAAAACAGTAGAAACACACCGAATGAACATCATGCGCAAGCTCGATGCTCACAATGTGGCCGATTTGATGAAATGGGCTCATAGAATGGGCATTTAATTTAACCGCTGTATTCAAACGGCGAATGCTGTGTCCAACAGGTTCGCCGTTCTCCGTGACTCGGTTAATTAAGACTGCGTTTGATAGTTTCTCAAGGCTTGGAGCAGAGGCTCGAGTTCTTTGGCGTCAATATGGTTGGTTAGCTCTAATTGCTTCTCTAACTCTGCTGCCGCTTCAGACACAAGATTTATACCAGCGAGACCTGCACTTCCCTTAACATTGTGTAATATATCTCTCAGTTCCTGCCAATTGTGGTCGGCTAAACTTTCTTTGGCTGCCTGCGCCATATCTTGGAAATGATTGGCGAGACGTTGAGTAAATTCCTCTTCAGTGAAATCCATAATAGGGGCATTTGAATCGATATTGATATCGGGCTGCATGTCGCGATCTATCTGAATTTCTGCCGCAATATCAAGCGCTTTTGCAAGCTCCTTTAATGAAACCGGTTTGGTGAGATAACCGTTCATCAGGTGCATAGACTTATCGTGCTCAGAATGGTTGGCGTTGGCCGTTAACGCCATAATAGGACATTCTGTATCAAGGATAGACTCGCTTTCACGCCAAAGTTGCGTTGCTTGATAACCATCTAAACCAGGCATTCGTATATCCATCAATACTAAATCGAAGATATGGCGTTCGCCAGATTGTAAGGCGAACTCACCGCTCTCTACGCAAATCACTTCTTGACCAAGCTCAGTCAACATCTTGGTGATGATATCGCGATTGGTTTCCACGTCATCCACTAGGAGTATCTTCAATTTCCACGGTAACATTTCCTTCGCGGGAACTAGGGTTTTCTCGGTTGAAATCCCATGCTGAATTTCGTACAAACGCTTCCAAAGTCGCCAAGGCAAGTAATTCAGTTCTTCGTTTTGAAGTGAATCAGAGTGGTTGTCGACACACTCACCACCCCAAAGTGAAATTTGTGTGTGTAAATTTTCTGGTGCATCAATGACGCCTTGTTTAAGGCGTAATCGCATTCCGGGCTCCGTCATAGGCAAAGAGAAAATAAAGGTTGAACCTGTACCATGTTCACTTTTTAAGGTTAGATTCCCCCCCATAATGGTCGCGAGCTTCCGGGAAATTGGTAATCCGAGGCCAGTCCCAACCTGATGTGAAGAAGATTGTCTGAAGGGTTCAAACACTTCATCCAGTTTGTGGGCGGCAATACCTGGCCCTGTATCTTCGACCGTGAAACAAAGAGTGTCGTCTCTGACTTCGATATAGAGAAAGATGTGACCTCGCTCAGTGAACTTAGCTGCGTTGCCCAGTAAGTTGACCAGTACCTGTCTGACACGAATAGGATCAAATGTGCAGCTTTCTGGCACATTGTCTGCGACCAGAGTTTTTAATTCAATAGGCTTGTTGACGACGTTTGATTGAATGGTCAGCATGGCTTCATCAACCACCTTAAGTAGTGGATTGTTGGCTAGATTTAACTCTATCTGATCGGCTTCAATTCTTGAAAAATCGAGTAGGTTGTTAATGATGCTAAGCAAAGACTTAGCACAGGTATACGCAGTGTTTCTTAAATCGGCTTGTTGTTCATTCATCTGAGTATTGCGCAACAACTCAAGTGAGCCTGTAATGCCATTGAGAGGTGTACGCAACTCGTGGCTAATATTGGTGAGGTGTTCGCTTTTACGCGCCGTCGCTTTTTCAGCAAGTTGTTTGGCATGAGCGAGCTCAACCGTACGTTGCTCTACTTTCGATTCTAGTTCGTCATAGCTTGACTTAATGGTGTCGAGCAACATGTTATAGGCGCGAGCAATATCACCCAGTTCATCTTTTTCGTGATTCGGGCAAACGACGAGCGAAAGTCGGCTGACGGTCACTTTTAATGATGCCTACAAAGTTGCGAATCGTCTCTGCCAGTGATTTCCATAGGATCCAAAGCATCACCAAGATCATCACAGCAAAAGAGATTAACGACCACTTTAGCTCGCTATAAAATGGGGTGTAAGCTATTCGTTCAATTCTCAACTTAGGGACCATTGAAATCTGGAGCCAATCAGGTCCATCTATGAATTTGCTTACGACGTAATAATCAGCCACTTCAAACAACTCTTCTACATTTTCAATCCCTCCTGAGTGAATGATTTGGCTATTGAGTTGGGCTTGAGTTTGTGAATTGGGTTTGTCCTGTCCATGAAATGGAATCACCCCTTTAGGTGTGAGAAATAAATTCTGATCGCCTTTGGAATAAACGTTGGATACAGTAACGACGTCCTTGATATCAATAGCAAATCCGACTTGACGTGCTCTATCATCCTCTGGGTTTAATGTGTAGCTAAGCAGCAGGTAGATGCTATCTCTAGCGGCATCATATTTGGGCTCGCTCCAGCGAAAACCATCTTCAGTTGGAAGTTGCGATAATTCGACAATTTCATCGACTCGCTGATCGAGATGGGAGCGTTCGACCTCAGACGCGGCATAAATGGACACTTGTCGTCCTGGTTCAATAATAAAGCTATCAACGTAGCGTTGTTGGCCTGCGATGCCAAACGTTTGAAGCGCCCAAAGTTGTTTCCGCTCTATGTGCGGTGAGGTGTAGCCAATATTGAACTGATGAGCAACTAACTCCACATTTGGGTCCACTTTCATGGCCTGAAACCGTTGAAGGCGTTGCTCGAATTGTTGAGTATCGTCCATGGCTTGAGCAAAAAGGCTGCGATTCATCTGCGCTCGAATCTCACTAATCTGGTTATAGCTCTTTAGTGTTTGATTTAATGTACTGTTGTAGGTGTTGTCGAATGCATTGATCTGAATGAGTACCCACAAGCCCATAAACACCGAAATAAAGGCTATGGTGAGCTTGGTGACCAATGAAGAATTCCAACGAGTTTTCATGTCTACTCCTGTAGTCATTGATTTTTAACGCAATCACTTCTGAGATTCGTTCTTTCTACCTTAGCGTGAAGCATCACGTAAGATCCATCTTTCCCTGATATAGATAATAAAACTTTTCCGCCTAGCAGAGACTAAGGTGTTCACCTGATACCGCACCATCACCTCACGATACATACTGAATGCGAAATCGGAGAAAGAGGTTTCCAATGATCGAACGTTTAATTGCAATGGGCTATCTAGTGACGGATAACCTACAAGATGATAGCCAATGGCAGGGTCAATGTGCGAGTAGACGAATCCGCTGGTTGAAATCAGAGCATTACGTGACGATAGGAATACAGATAGAGCCGCCAAACAATCGTGTTTGGTCGATACAAGCTTCTCTGGTACTCGCCGCTTGTGAAGAGGGTTGGGAATGTAGTTTAGATCACAACAACCAGGAGTGGGTACTGTGGCGTTACTACCCTAGTGACCTCGACGACCAAGAGTTGGTGTCTTCTTTCAAGATGCAACTGGCTCTAGGCAGGTATCTTGAGCAAGAAATGTTAAAACCCACGCCTCTTAGCAAGCCTCGTATTTGGAGGAGAAAACTATGAAGAAATTACTGTGCTGGTTACTTCTATTTACGATCAACTTTGCCCATGCTGCACCAATATCTGCTGTCCAGTGGCATGGTGAGCCGTTTGTATTATATAGCCGAGGGACACCGTTAAAATCTGTCATTGAAGATGTGGGTAAAAACTATGGTATTCCTATGGAAGTGAGCGATCAGGTAAAAGACACTTTCAGTGGTCAAATTGAGGGTCAGACACCAAAGCAGATACTGAAGATGCTAGCTCAACAATACGGCTTAGTCTGGTACTATGACGGCGATTTGTTGCATGTAAACAAAGCAAGAGAAGTGACCAACGAAGTAATTTCACTGTCCTCTTTGTCCAATCAGGAGGCGACGCGTTACATCGCCAAAGCTGGATTCCTGGATAAAGTTGCATGTGAAGTGACTCCAATTTCAGGGCTTCATGCAGTACAGGTAAACGGCGTACCAGCGTGCGTAAGTACGGTAAGTAAGTTTGTCCAGCAGTTGGACAACGATTCGAAACAGCACGCTCAATCCCAGAAGTCCGTCAAGATCTTTCCGCTTAAATATGCATCAGCTACAGATACGGTTTATAGCTATCGAAGCCAAGATGTCACCGTACCAGGCGTTGTCTCTGTACTTAAACAAATAGAGCAAGATCAAGGGCCTGATGAAAGCAACCAGACCACAACCAGCTTTTCTGCCGATTCCCGTCAGAACGCTGTGATCATTCGTACCAATAAAATGGACATGGCAATGTACGCCTCTCTGATCAAGCAACTCGATATTACCCCGACCATGATTGAAGTCTCGGTAACCATTATCGATGTCGATACATCAGATTTTAACCAATTAGGTATCGACTGGTCAGCAGCGGCTAAAATCGGTGGTGGTAGCATTACTTTTAATCAGGGCAGCTTAAGTAGTGACAATTTCTCGACTGTGATTGGTAATACTGGAAACTTTATGGTTCGGCTCAATGCACTAGAGCAGAATTCGAAAGCAAAAGTTCTTTCGAGACCTTCGGTCGTGACGCTCAACAATGTCCAGGCTGTGTTAGATAAAAACGTCACCTTTTACACCAAGATTGAAGGGGAAAAAGTCGCGAAATTGGAGTCTGTAACAACAGGTTCTCTTTTGAGAGTGACACCAAGACTGGTCACTGAGAACAACTATAAGAAAGTGATGCTGTCACTCAATATTCAAGATGGCCAACAATCCAAGCCCGTCAGCAGTAAAGATCCATTACCTCAAGTGGAGAACTCAGAGATTGCTACCCAAGCGACACTGAAAACGGGTGAGAGTCTGTTGCTTGGTGGCTTCGTTCAGGAGAAAAACCATACCGTAGAAAATAAAATTCCGTTGTTGGGTGATATCCCGCTATTAGGGGGACTTTTCCGTAGTACAGACCATAGTAAGCAAAGTGTTATGCGTCTGTTCTTGATTAAGGCAGAACCTGTCAATCAATAAATGGGAGTAGCTATGGAAAACAGTACCAAGCTTTTATGGCTGACAGGCCCAATGCAAGGTAGAGAGTTAAAACTACCTCAGGGTGAGCTCTCAATGGGGCCTAGCGGCGACATTATGGTGCCACTCGCTGAACGTGAACGATTAAACATTAGGGTTGAAGACAAGAGTGTGTTTGTAACAGACACAGTCCAAGTGTGGGCAAACGGGAGCCTTATAAATACCCAAGAGGCGTTACCAATGGGGGTGCCAATCGAAATCTGTGGTGTGGGTCTGGTACTTGGTCAAGCTGATCAAGCATTGGAATGGCAAAAGCTCCCTAGACATGCCCAAACCAAACATAGCCGGACAACAAAAGTCGTACTACTGGCACTGACATTATTCACTGCCGCTCTGATGGCTCTGACTTTGATGTTGCCCGAAAAAGCAACACCTGTCTTCGATCCGCAGCTATGGTTGCAAAATCAGCTCAGTGTACCTGCATTGCATCAGGTCAATGCCAATTGGGGAGTGGATGGTGTCGTGACAATGACCGGCTATTGCGGCAACTCAACAGCGATGGCTAAGTTAAAAGAGGGATTAAAACAGCACTCCATTCGCTTTACAAATAAGGCCGTTTGCACTGACACTCTGATTGGCAACGTGGAATCGGTGCTGAGTGCAAATGGATATCAGAACATCAACGTTATGCCATCAAGAAGAATGGGGGTCGTTAGAATTTCTGGTGCAATCCAATCAGGTGAGAAGTGGGACAAAGTAACTCGTGAATTGGAACAAGTTCAGGGTCTTAAACACTGGCAAGTGGCCAATGATATTGGTGGCTATGTTCAAAAATTCATTGAGGCTCTACGTGAAAAAGGTTTGCTTGACGGTCTGATGGTTGAACGTCGTCAGGACAGCATCATGGTAACAGGGCACTTTCAAAACAAAGTGCGTTCTCAGATACGTCAGGTAGGTACCCAGTTAATGGCGCACACCGGCCAGAACATCGACATTCGATTTGAGAATATTCCGGTGAGAGACAATTTATCTCGTTATCTTTCAGGGCAAATTGTCAGTTTTGGTGGAAACAGTAGCCACCCTTTTGTCGAGTTAAGCAATGGCACTCGGCTGATATTAAACAGCAAACTTGATAGTGGTTATGTGGTAAGCCATATCGACCTGAAAGGGTTGGATCTTAGCCGAGATGGTGAACTTATTCATATACCTTTCATTTTATAGGAGGCGTTATGGCGCGAATTACTCAACTTGAATCGACACTAAGGCGAGAACCAAAGACAAAGGACGACTTCATTGTGCAGTTGAAAAATGCACGCCATGAATTGAGCAAGGGAAACAGCCCTGCCACAGAGAGTCTTTATCAGGCGATTGACGCCGCTCAGGATGTGATCAGTATTTTGGCAAAGCGTTACCAGTAAACAAATACAATCACCTACTTTACGTATTATTTTGAAAACCGGAGAAAACTATGGATACATTCAACGACATTAAATCCGTAATGGATGATCTAAACAGCCGTCGTAGTATGCTTGCAGAACAGATGAAAGAATTTGAACAATTGCAGAGCGAAATTCAGGTTTTGGTAGAAAAATCGGCGCATGATCCCGAAGCACGTAGGAAGCTAGAAAAGCTAAATCAGGCATTCCCCGAAGGGTTTAACCACTCCCAGCAAGCTATTATGTCGAAAGTGACTCAGTTAGAAGACAACTTCAAACGGTTAGAAGATGGATTCAAAACCCTTGGGGACACTGATGATCAAAAGTCTGAGGCACCTAAACCAAAGAAACGAGTGCTCAAAAAATACATGTAGATCTCAAAAGTCTTATTTTATTCGTCAATGACCATTATGGTCCTTTACCGGTATAGCGAAATTGTTATACCGGTTTTTTATACTCAGATACGTTATAAACACTGATGGATGTTTTTATGTGGTGGACGACAATCGGTTTCGTGAATGTCGCACCTTTATAAAGTGACATATTTTTTCTATTCTTGCTTTAACATTTAAAAAACTGGTCCAACCACCGTTAGGAATGAATTTTGGATATTTGAAATAAAAAGAAAATACCAGCGGTAATATGGAATTACAAACTGAGATGCTAAATGGTGACTTTCCAATTTAGAACCCAGCTTGTAGTAGTAAACCTATTCATACGAGGAAAATATTATGGCTGTTAATCTTAATGATACATCAGGTACTCAAGGTACTAGCATCATCAATTCTCAACAAAGTGAAGATATTAAAAATACCATAGCATCACGAGGTGACTCCGTACTTTCTGGTGGTATTGCGGTTCTTTATATGTTCATGAACTTACTGTCTGAAATGGCCGATGCAAAATATTCTCAGATGCAGAAAAAATCTGAAGTGTCACGCACTGCTCAGGATATGGCAAACCGTGTCGACGAAAAGGTAGCGGAAGCCGCTAAAGATAAAGATGGAGACAAAGCAACCCGCCAACTGCCTTCAGACGTCGTCACCTACATGAGAGACAACGGTTTTACTGTCGATGGAAAATCGATCGATAAATACCTCCAAGAAAATGGTAATAATCTCGATCAGGGCAAACTAAAAGCGGTCAAAGCGTCGCTAGAAACCGTATCGAATCGAGCGTCGGATTTTGTTTCACAATCCCAACTTCAATTACAAAAATTAATGCAGACCTATAACGTGACCGTCAGTCTTTTAAATAGCATGCAAACCATGTTGGCTGAAATGAATAAATCGATTGCCCAGAATATCCGTTAATTATTTTTAATGTAAACCTGTTCAATAAATTATTAAAAAGGAGTTGTTATGCTTCAAATTGATAACGGCGTGAGCGCTCCTTTGTCTAAAGAAAATGACAAAGTTGAAATAGAAAATGCGATTAAAGGCGATAGCGTATTGTCGGGTGGCGTAGCGGTATTGTATTTATTCATGAATCTTTTGTCTGAATTAGCCGATGCTAAGTACGGGCAGATGCAAGCCAAAGCGGATGTATCTCGCACCGCTCAAGACATGGCCAACCGTGTTGACGAAGTGATTGCCAGAGTGGCCAAAGAGGGTGACAAGGCAACGGGTCAACTACCACCTGAAGTCGTCAAGTATATGCAGGACAATGGTTTCTCGGTTGATGGCATGTCTATTAGCGAGTATCTCAAAACCAATGATCCATCAGCTAAGTATCTCGACAAGCTCAAAGCAAAAATTGACGCTAGTGGCCCAGAGGGTATGCAGTCATACAGTTGGCAGGATGTTGTGTCTTACATGGATCAACACGGTATTAAGGTTGATGGAAAGCGTGCATGTGATTATATCTGGAGTCTGCCTGAAGTGGGCTACATGTCTGGCCAGCGTATTAACAAGGACCACATGCAGCACATCGCCGATACCCTACAAGCCTCAGGTGGTCTTGATCAGGGCAAACTAAAAGCGGTCAAAGCTGCACTTGATACCGTATCTAACCGGGCATCTGACTTTGTTTCTCAGTCACAGCTTCAGCTGCAAAAAATCATGCAAACCTACAACGTGACCGTGAGTCTGCTGAACAGCATGCAAACCATGCTAGCAGAAATGAACAAGTCCATTGCACAAAACATTAGATAGGAGGTCGTTATGGTAGAAAAAGATTTTGAAACCTTGCAGGCATTCTTGCAGCAGGGTGGCTCACTCAAAATGCTGGCAGACGTAGAACAGAAAGATCTCGACCTTCTGTACCAATATGGCACTCAGCTTATGAACTATGGCGATTACCAAGGTGCGAAACGGATCTTTTACTTGTTGATGAAAATTGACCAGTGGAACTTTGATTACTTTTTTGCGCTAGGAACATGTTGTCAGCAACTCAAACAATATGAAGAGGCGATTTTCTGTTTTGGTCGTGCAGGTATTGTCAAAGTAGAAGACCCCCGTGCTCCTTACTTTGCAGGTAACAACTACCTAGCCTTAGGCAATAATGAATACGCGATTAAATCTTACCAAGCGTCGTTGCGTGTATGCGACTGTCATCCTGACGGAGTGTGGGATGAGATCGCAGAGAAAGCCAACAAAGCTTTAGCTCAATTTACTCAGGAGGTTCACCATGACTAGTGTTAGCTTCAATACCCAAATGCCAGTAACAGGCACATCGGAAACTGAGCATCTTGATAAAAGTAAGGAAACCAAGGCGCGTTTACCTTCATCTGGAACGCCGGGTGGCCTTGTTGATGTCATCGACCATGAAACAAAAACGCGAGTGGTTAGCTCAGACGTAGCGAGTCAGGCATTACAACGTGTACTATCGGCTTTTCACAAGGGTGACAACGTCACAGTTAGTCAACTAGAAAAAGCTTCCATGAACGATATGGTTCTCATGGCTGCTAACCTAGGACTTAAAACCTTTGGCGACACAGCAAATGCCGCTGCTAAAGCCAGTAGACTGATGACGGATACGCAAGCCGTACTGCGTGATCAGCAAGTCAAAGAGTTTCAGGAGCAACTCGCTAAGCGAATAGAACAATCTGAGAAAGCCCATAAAGGCGGCATTTTCGGTGCGATCTTCGACTGGATTGTTGGTGCGGTGGAAGCTGTTGTCGGCGTATTCAAGTTGATTGAAGGCGCTGCGCGGATAGCCGTTGGAGATGTGGCTGGCGGGGCATTAGATATGGCCAGTGGTGCCGCTTACCTCACAGCAGGCATTGCTGGCATGGTCAAAGCCGCTGCAGAAACGGCGATTCTTTGCGGGGCGGATAAAGAGAAGTGCCAACAGGTTATCGATGTGGCGGGAAAAGTTCAGCTAGGTGCAGAAATTGTCGGCATGGCCTTAGATATCTTCCAGGCAGGTCGAGCCATTTCAGCCACACGCTCGATTGCAAAAGGTACTGAAACGGCAATGAAAGAGGCGGCACCGAAACTAGTCGAAAGCATAAGTAAAGGCTCTACACAAGAAGTAACCAACATCGCGCAGCAAGTCGGTAAACAAGTCTCTGAGCAAGTGGCTGAACAGGTCAGCAAACAATTAATGAGCGGCGTAAGTAAGGGCGTAGAGCAAGTTGCAGAGCGCGGCGGTCAAATTGCTAAGTCTTTGGGCAAAGCGTTCAGTGAAGAAGCGATCCAGCAAATCGTGACTAAATCGGTAGAGAAAGCAGCGACTGCTGCCATCGAGAAAGGGGCTCAGATCACTGCTCAGGAGATCACCAAACAAGTCACGACTATGGTGCGTAATGAAGTGATCAAAACCGTTATCAAAGCATGTACCTACACCTCACTTGATCTACTTCGCGCTTCAGCAGGCTCTGGCAAAGCCATAACCAGCGGTATCGTGACCGAAGAGAAAGCGAAACTTCAAAAACAAATTGAAGAGTTGATTCTGAAACAAAATCTAATGGAATTCTGCTACGACTGGTACGACAAGGCCAAAGAGCAGCAATCCAAAACCATCAAAAATTTGGTGGACAAACAAGGCGACACCTTAGACGGTGCAAGCAAAGTCATCAATGAAACGGGTATGTTACAAGCACGCATTGCGACATCAGCAGTGTAGCTAAGGGGAAATTATGAGTGAAGTACAAGTATCAAATAATGCTCCGGTAAACGCGTCGAGTCACACTGGCTACGATCAAGATGTATCTGGTAGTGAAGCGATGGATGCTATCTCACAGCTCAATGAGCTGATTATAAAACTGGCTGAGATTTTCAAGAAGCTGCGCAATGTGCTCCAGGAATACAACCAAAAACAACAACTGTTAGGCTGGGATGTGCAAAAAGCGTCGATGGACACTAAACGTGATGCAATCAAAAGTGCGTTTGAATCTGCTGCATGGTCTGGTGGGTTACAAATTCTGTCAGGTGCAATTGGTATGGTGGGCGTTGGTGCAACGAGTAAGTTTGGTGAAGGAGCCACTCATCTCGGTCAAGCATTGGGCAAAGGCGTCGATGGCGCAGGATCCATGGTATCAGCGTCTATCACCAAGGACGCTGAAATGGAAAAAATGGATGGTGAATTCAAAGCGTTGAACGCTCAGAACTATGCCAAGAATGTCAACGAACTCAGTGATAAAGCACGTCAAATATCAGAGCAGATGCGTTCACTGGTCAAAGAGTTAGTCGAACTCCACGGTCGCATTGCGTCCGCTGTCCATAACTGATCTCTTCTTTACATAAACCTAGTGCAGAGCACCGTTCTTCGGTGCTCTGCAGATGATGGAATATCTTATGACAAACACAAATTTCCTGCCAGTCGACATTAATCAAGTCGCAGAATCCATTCAGGATGTCGTCAGCGGTCATAAAACTCTGGCGCAGCTCAATGGTGTAAAACAATCAGAATTAGAACAGGTCTATCAGAATGCTCTGGAGCGATATCAAGAACAAGATATGTCCGGAGCTCTGACACATTTTACCTATCTGGTAATGAATAATCCTTGGCGTCGTGAATACATGTTCGGTATGGCCTCCACTCTTCACGCCCTAGATCAATTTGAACATGCATTGACGTTTTATGGGTATGCCACTTTGATGAATGCCTGTGACGCTGGCGTTACCTTCAGAATAGGCCAGTGTTATTTGTCACTGAAAAAACAACCTGAAGCTATTGATGCATTACAAACCAGTATTGAACAAAGTTACATTCCCCCTGAACAACCAGAGATTCGTGCAATCGCACAATCGTTACTTGATGACATCACTCATTAACTCGCAGTAGGAGAGCTCACATGCCAACAGAAATTTCTTCCCAAGGGCTGGCAAACCTCAGCTATTTAGATTTGGCGATGCCGAAATCGACATCGAAACTCGAAGCAAGAACGTTCGATATTTCACAGGTGCCACTCAAAGACCAGATGAATACGGTCAACCATTTGGATCTTGCAGTTACACCAGAGCAGAGTCACTATTTAAGTACGCACAAAACCTCAACAACAGAATCAAAACAGTTAATCGAAAACTCAACCCGTCTTTATGATCAGGCGCAAAAAGCAGGGGTGGACGTCGCAAAAAGCACCTTTTTTAAAGAGCTGTTCAATGTTGCAATAGCGGGAATTGGTTTAGGGCTTGCTATCGCGGCGACGGTTTTTAGTGGCGGTCTAGGGGTTCCACTTGTTGCAGCAGCCGGTGTCGCGTTCGCATTGGCGGTTTCTGATGCTGGTTGTGCTGCCGCCAATTGGTACAGTAAAGCGCATGGAGGTGAAGGGCTTAAAATGGGGGCGGATACCATTTCAAATCTTACTTATAAATTGCTTGAAAAGATGGGGATGAGTGATGATCGAGCGCAGTATTGGGCGAAAGCAAGCTCTGCGCTACTTAGATTAGGGCTTACGATAGGGACTCTATATGCAGGGACTGTCTCAGTACCATCAGCCCTTGGAGCCGCTAGCAGTGTGATATCCACAACCAAACTTGCAAAACTGGGGGTTGGTGCAGCCGGAGACAAAGCTCTCGGATTTAGCTTGGACAACAACAAAAAGCACAAGAGAAAGCAGACAATGAGCTCAGAGCGCATAAACAGAAACTAAAATCTCAACTTACAGACGAAGTCATGTCCGGCGCTATGTCGATGAGAACAGCAGACATGTCGACCAAATTGTCAGGGTTGTCTAAAAAGTGTCCGGTTTGTCTGATGAACTCAGTTCAGCTAAGCAAGAACGAAACGAACTTACCCATGAAATCCAAGGCAAAGATGAACAGCTTCATCTAGCGAGCGAGAAAGCGAAACAGCAGGAACAATCTCAAGCGATTCTTCTCGCTGCCCAAAACGCCGCTAAACTCCGGGAAGCGATGTTGAGGGAAGAGCTTGCCAAGAAAGATCAAATACTGAACGATCTCAAGCTGAAATTAGAAGCGTTTATGAACTCAGGTGGTGCGGGTGAGGATGTAAAAAGCTATCGCCTGTCATTGTTTAAAAGACTAGATTTCGTACGGTTAACTAGCATCATATTCTAAGATACGGCCGATTGGTGCCTGTTTAAACATGTCGCCTTCGAACACAAATTAATAATAAATTGGCTCGGGGCCTGTCGACACTAACAGGCCCATTTTCAAATAGAGTAAGCGGTGAGTCACCTCAAAAAGCGCTTTTCTTAATTCACCAAGCACCGACGCATTCTCTTTCTTCGCCCACCAAATCGCAGACCACCTGATATGTGTAAATAGACATATGATTTCATAAAATGTGATAGTCTTATGCGCCCTAAGTCTTATTGATATTTTTCAAAAGGTTGAGGCGAGGGAACGTTTGGTACTTATTTGCATGATGGAGAAAGGAATGCGTTTAACTCTATGTCTTATCACTTTGTTTTTGTCGGCATCAACATTTTCACACACGGATAGTCCTAAGATGAGTGTTGAAAATGGCTATGTTGAGCCATTTAAGATGTTCGACAACGTCTATTACATCGGAGATAAATGGGTGTCTTCTTATGCGATAGAAACATCATCTGGTCTGGTGATTATCGACACTCTAGACTTTCCATATAGCAAATGGATTCCAGAGAACCTACGGAAATTGGGATTAGGCGACAAAACGGTGAGTCACATTATTGTTACGCATGGGCATTCTGATCACGTCGGTGGGGCAGAATTTCTTCAGTCCACCTACAATGCTAAGGTGATCATGACAAAAAAAGGGTTAGAACTCACAAAAAAACAGTCACAAAAAAGTCAAGGTGAGAATAAGTTCCTTCCACCGAGAGTGTTCAAATTTGCTGAAGATGAATCCGAAGTTTTACTAGGCAATACAAAGTTTAAGTTTTACATCACACCGGGGCACACGGAAGGCGACTTATCGATTGACTTTTTAGTGGAAGATGACGGAAAAGCGTATCGGGCTTTTGTTGTCGGTGGGCATGGCATTAATTTCCCAAAACCCTGAGCTCGTAAGGCAATATTTCACGAGCATGAAAAGAGTGAAACAAATAGCAAAGAGTAGCCCTATGGTAACGGTAAACTTGTCTAATCATCCTCATAAAAACAACCTGTTCTCTAACCGAGATAGAATGAGGGAAGGAAGCGCCAGTAACCCGTTTATTAACCAAGACAACTTTTTTAACTTCATTGATCAACAAGTGAAGTTAGCCACCAAGGAACAGTATAAGCCGAGTGAACCAAGTGTTGATTAAGCGTGAATCAATGTGAAGTCAAACAGGCTCGAAGGTTTTATGATGCAACGTGTGGGAGAGAAAAAGGATGGACCCGTTAACGCAAGGGCTAATAGGGGCGGCTTTACCCCAATCAGTCAGCGATAAAAAACACAGTCTTGTTGCCGGAGGCTTAGGTATGTTCGCTGGCATGTCACCAGATCTAGACGTGTTCATTCGCTCTTCTCACGACCCATTGTTGTTTCTGGAGTACCACCGACAATTTACCCATTCTCTTCTATTCATACCACTAGGTAGCTTGGTTTGCAGTTTGGTCTTGCATTGGTTGTTTTCTCGACGGTTTGGGCTCAACTTTGGTAAAACTTGGTTGTATTGTTCACTGGGCTTCGCGACCCATGCCTTGCTGGATGCCTGTACCTCTTATGGCACGCAATTGCTTTGGCCTGCCAGTCATGAGCGATATGCATGGAACATAGTGTCTGTCGTGGACCCGGTTTTTACTTTACCGCTTTTGATAGGTATTGCCGTTACGCTACGAAAGAGGACACCATGGGGAGCAAGAGTTGCTTTGCTTTGGGGGCTATCCTACTTATCCCTAGGAATAATACAAAAGGAAAGAGCTTATCATGAGGGGTGGCAATTGGCTCAAGTACGAAACCACGTCCCAAGCCGATTAATGGTTAAGCCGAGTTTTGCCAATTTACTGGTGTGGAAAGTGCTTTATGAAACGGATAATCACTACCATGTAGATGCAGTAAGGTTAGGTCGAACAACCCAAGTTTATGCCGGTGAATCGATTGCCAGAATAGATCTCGAGAGAGATCTTCCCTGGCTTGATACGCATTCACAACAGGCTAAAGACCTTGAACGCTTTCGCCGCTTTTCAGACGGTTATCTAGCCATAGATCCCAATGACAAACTGAGTGTGGTTGACGTCCGCTATTCCATCGTGCCCAATCAGTTTGACCCACTTTGGGGGATTAAACTTTCCCCATCGGCGGCGAAAAACGTTCATGCTCAATACGTGACATACAGAAATACTTCATCAGAAGCAAGGCAACGCTTTTGGAGTATGTTGTTCGACTTTAAAGGGTACTGAGGGTCGAGACAAAGCATTGACTAATGCAGATGTTCGTGGCGATTTAACGCTCAGTCGTCACGCCACTCTTTGTTGTCGTCTTATGTCTCACTCCTACTTAACACGCCAAGGTTTATTGCTTGATCTAGGGTCAGTGCCTTTGAGACCAAACTATGCAGAGCCGCCTCTGACAGCTGCCAGACATCGGCTTCATGGGGTGGAGGAGGGACGTGTATATCAATGGAAGTTCCGGCCTGGCTGATACGCGACCACAATCGACGATCGACAACGTAAACATAGGTATTCTGGGGCCAATCATCATTCACTTTGATCAATACGTTTAGCCACCATCGGGTTCTTTGCAGGCCAGCAGAGCCCTCTATTTTCTCAAGCGATGGCATGTTTTGAGACCGGATGGCTAGCTGAGTGGCAATCGAGACATCCAGTGCCCCTGGGTAGCTCTCGCTAAATGGGTTAGTAAACAATCCATCATAAGAGCAAGCCCAACTGAGTGAGCTTGCTAATCCGATAGCCCCAGAAGCAATAAAAGAGACAATACGCTTCTTCATAAGAGATTCCTATGGGGTTACTATATTAAACCAAAAATTAAAGCTATCCAGCATGGTAACAAAGTCCTTAAGCTGCTGTGGGTCGCCCTCAATTTGGATTGAACCATCGGCAATCGCTTGTTCTAACGTCAGTTTTCCTAGTTGAACATCATCGAGTGTCGTCTTGGCTAGCGCCAGAGAGACCCCAGGGTTTTTAGCGAGTTTCTTGGTGTGATTTAACACGGAGTTTTCGACATAGAGTGCGTATTGCTCGTCGAGATCGGTGAAATTGATATTCATCGATAACGTTTTACCTGCCGCTTTTTCAGGCAAAATACGCACGGCTAAATAGTCAAACAACATCTCTGGCGGCATGTTTTTGATGATATCTGGAGAAGCAACATTCGTCCCGCCAGTACTTGGAGTGCCATTCCTTAACTCGTACGCACCTTGTAGATAAACTGAGCGCCAAGGACCTGATTCTGCCTGATAACCCATCTGTTCATAGGTATCTGCGAGCAGCTCTTTACCCTTTTTACTTTCTGGATTGGCGAATACAACATGTTTAAGTACCTCGGCAACCCAGCGATAATGGCCTTTGTCAAAGTCTGCTTGTGCTTTTTGATCGCTTGTTGTTCGCCCCCATGTATTCAACATATTTCTCTGCAGCATCAGCAGGGGGCAGGTTATTTAGATCGGATGGATTGCCGTTGTACCAGCCCATATAGCGCTGATACACAGCTCTGCTATTGTGACGTAAGGTGCCGTAATAGCCTCTTGAACTCCAAGTATTACCAATTTCATCCGGAAATTCGATCATCTCAGAAATTTCTGAACCAATATAACCTTGATTCATCAGGCGTACTGTTTGATCGTGTGTGTACTTATACATGTCTCTTTGTGTTTTAAAGTACTCGACAATATCTTTTTGCCCCCACATGGGCCAGTGATGACTTTGGAATTTAACTTCCACTTCATCTCCCCACAAATCAATCGTTTCCTGCAGGTAGCTCGACCACTTGAGGGCGTCCCGTACTTGAGCACCTCGCAGAGTAAGAATGTTGTGCATCGTGTTGGTCGTGTTTTCTGCCATCCAAAGCGCTTTTTTATCCGGGAACCAGATATTCATTTCAGTAGGAGCTTCTGAGCCGGGCGTGTACTGAAAAACCATTTGAACACCATCAATCGTCCGTTTCTCTCCCGTTTCTTTTATGATGTCCGTTGGTTTAATCATTGTCGCAATACCCGTTGAGGTCGTCTGGCCCAAACCACCATTGACGCCACCTTTTTCATTTCTTGGTAGAAGTGCACCATACATATAGACTGCACGCCTACCCATAGCGTTACCAGCGATCACATTTTCTGAGACGGCATGTTCAGTAAAACCGTATGAAGCGACAATAGGCACCTTACCTGAAATGACGTCTTTTTCATCCACCACGCCTCGTACGCCTCCGAAGTGATCGATATGACTATGGCTGTAGAAGACACCTGTGACGGGTCTTTCTCCCAGTTCTTGGTTAATAAAATTGAGTGCTGCCTTGGCTGTCTCTTGTGAGATGAGTGGATCAAAGACTATCCAGCCTGTCTCACCTTTAATGAAGGTGATGTTTGACAAATCATAACCACGAACTTGATAAATGCCTTCCGTCACTTCAAACAAGCCGTTGATCATATTTAGCTGAGCATTACGCCATAAACTTGGATTGACGGTATCGGGCGAGGGTTTATCTAAACTAATGTAATCTTTATAGGCCTCCAGATCCCAAACAATATCACCATTTTCATTCGTGATTGTGACGACTTCTTGCTTCGCAACAAAGCCCCTTTGAGCATCTTTGAAATCACGCTTGTCGTTAAAAGGCAGCTCTTGTTTAACTTGATTATTCACTTCTTTGGTGACATCGGAGGCGTCTTTGGGTTCAGATGCATTCGCACTACTTATCACCAATAAAACCATTCCTAACCTTGCTATTTCCTTCATAAAGGATCTCCTGCATGTTGTATGCTCTAAGGTTAGGAAAGAAATGACAGAGTGCAAATATTGCTTTAAAAATCAAAGGCTTACATAGATATTAGTGAGCTTTGAGTTATTAATTGTTATTGTTTTTATTGGTATTATCGATTTTGCTATCAGAAGAAATAAGCTAAAAATGACCAGCTTGGCCGCAGGTAAGATCTTAGGTGAAAGCTGGCATGGTAGAATAGAGCTCAATTGAATTGAGGCACGTTTTTGTGTCACCGACGAAAGTAACTCATAGTGCCTATCTCTTTGAAAACAATATGGTAGAGTCTACCGCTTCTTTTTGCTCGTAAGTTGCCTGAGATAATAAATGGCTCAATGCTGTCTCTGTAAGCGGGATTAACTCTGAATCCAAAACACTCCTCATAGAAATACAGTAATTCACCAAACGTTCCGATCTTGATCAGATCCAACATACAAACCAATAGTGTTTTTGACGCCTTGCTCTGTCTAAATTTGAGCGCGGATTGATATTTCATTGCCGCCATATGAGTGTGAGAAAACAGCGGACTTGGCGGAACTTTACCAACCAAATTAAACAGGCTACTTGTATTAACTAGGTGCTCTAAGTATTTAGGGGTAACGGCTCTTGGATCGGAGCCAAAACAGGTTTTGCCGTATTGGGCGACGGATGCGCACTCATACACCGATGCACTTAATTCTGAACAGAACATGTTGGGAGCCCGTTTACTTATCCCATAAACGAAATCTAGAATGTCTTGGATGTACTGATTGGTCCCAGAGTTAAAGTTTCTTTTCTTTAAAAGTGATGAGATAGAGCCAATTTTGTCATATTTCCCGCCGGTGATATTGTTTTTATACAAGAAGTCTTTGTCTCTAGTATTCACATTGTGTTTACACAAAGCGGCGGCTATCTTGCTCGCGCCGTTGGCTAACACCTTGTCGGAACATCTAAATACCACCCAGCCATTCTTTCGTTTACTGGTTAGGGCCATAGACCTTACGACGCCTTCTCCGCTCGCTTCAGCAATTTCATCTTTCGATATCGCTAAAGCAGCGTGTTCAGACGTTCCTGAGCCTTGTAACTGCATCCCTGCTTTCTCGTCTAAAGATTTCTTATGAATGAAAGAATCTTGCATCATAGGAATCAAAACTTCTGTTGGTTTTGAAGCGTGTCCAGGAAACATTTTAGCAATAATCACATCACCTGGTTGTAGCGTAACTTCTTTCAGGTGATCGTATTGATGTTGTGTACTGATGACTTTTTTATTAAACATGCGACGGCACCTGTGCAGTTATATCTATGAAAAATAGGGTATTAACAAATTGTAGAACCTTGTAACTAACAAATCTATTTGTAAGGGTGATTTTTAGGCAGTGATCAATATTCCTTATCCGTTGACCAGTTTAGTCAATGTAAGGAACGCGCTGCCCAAAGCGATAGCTAGGGTAAACCCCTATGTCCTGACAACCATGAGTTCAGGTGTTCACCTGATACCTACCTGAGCTTGAACCAAGCAAACTAAACCCAACAACAAGAAAAGAAGGTCGTTGATATGAAAGCATTACAGGTGGTCTTGTTCTTTAAGCCAGGTCATATCGATTATCAAGGAAAACGAACAGAGGTGGCGGGAAATCAGCTCGTTATGATCGGAGAAGAAGCTGAAATACACGCGGCAAGTCGCAGTGATTGGATGAGTGTGTTTTTCTATCCTGGTGAGATTTGTCAGGTTTATCCATTACTGACTGAGCTGATAACACATAATCATACTGGACTACGAACAATCAACGGTGAAATAGAAACTGTCCCAGTCTTTGATGAGCTTGTTAACGTTATTCAGCAACTTCATAAAGTCAACAAAGAAGTCATGCTGCGCTTTGTTTTTACCTACTGCCTTGAGATGAACAAGCCATATTTCTCAGAGTTGCTTAACCAATACGCCGACCCAAATGACAAAGTATTTGATTTCGTAAACAAGCATCTTTATGAGCAATGGTCAGTATCTCGCTACGCTGAGCAACTTGGTATGGAAGTGACAAAGCTCAACACGGCTTTCTACAAATATTATGGTCAATCAACCAAAGCGTGGCTGACCGAACAACGCTTGAGCTATGCGAAACAGGTGATTCTAGAAACAAATCGAAAAATAGCTGACGTCGCTTTTGATGCGGGTTTTAGCAGTCATTCTCATTTTATCGGTGCATTCAAAAAGCGTTATCAATGCAGCCCATCAGATTTACGCGCCGGTAAAAGATAGGAGGTCATCATGGATCTTAATGCAATTATCAATCAATTGTCCCAAATGTCAGCGCAATCTGCTCAAGACATTAAAACAAAAATGGCACAAGCGGACCCGAATAACCCTGATCAAATGCTACAAGCTCAATTTTCGGTTCAGCAATACTCTAATTTTCTAGGGTATGAGAGTGCTTTGATCAAAGCCGTGAAAGATATGGTGCAGGGGATCATAGCGAAGATATGAAAAGTTCAGACAAACAGCTGCTTGTTGAAGCTGCGTTGGCGGCCGCAAACCACGGACTCGAAAAGCATGCGCTTAGCATACTCAATGCATTCTCTTCGCTGATTGAAGATGAAGAAGATAGATGTATTTGTGCCAGCTTGATCTACTTTGCTCTGGACAAACGAGCTCAGGCGATTCGTTCTCTAAATGGGTTAGATACCCCCCAAGCTGAGGGACTGCGCTTTTTGTACTCCTCAACGGCTGAAAGTGCAGACACGCACAAAATTTGTTCATTGATAACCGGAGGTTCACATGGAACTGAGTGCAATAGCTAAGGCAACATACTCTGCTCTGGAGACACAGACAGAGACGATCAATCCGGATAAAGCCATGGTTGATAAGTTCAGTCAATTGATGCAACAGAGTACGCAGGATACATCCAAGCTCAATGATATTGTCGGCCCAATGCCTAACTCCAATGCGCCAATGGGAATTTCACCCGATCAGGCCATTCAGAGCCAAACCATGGTGACAAGAGCGCTAGTGGAAGTCGATCTGGCAGCGAAAACAGCCGGGAGCCTATCTCAATCGATTAATAAACTGGTGACAATGCAATGAAAAAGTTCAAATGGCTAGCCTTAGTGATGGCTTTGCTGTTGACAGGTTGTAAAGTCGAACTCTACCAGAACCTGCCGCAGTCTGAAGCCAACCAAATGGTGGCCTTGCTCATGCTCAATCATATTGATGCAAGTTCAGAAACTGACGTAAAAACGGGCAAGGTAACGCTTAAGATAGAGAAAGATCAATTTATTAATGCGGTCGAATTGTTAAGACAAAATGGTTACCCGAAGGCCGAATATGTCGGTATTGAGCAGCTATTTCCTTCAGGTCAACTTGTCTCTTCTCCCGCTCAGGAAGAGGCCAAAATGAGCTATTTAAAAGAGCAGCAATTGGAGAGAACGTTGTCCAGTATGGATGGTGTCATTAGTGCACGGGTCTCAATTGCTCAAAGCGACAAAAATGCCTCTACAGGGCGCACGGTAATGAGCGACAAATCGGCGGCGGTGTACATCAAGTATTCTCCGGAGGCGAACTTGGGTAATTCAGAGTCTCAGATCCGAAATCTGATCAAAAATGCAGTCCCTGATCTGCAATACGAAAACATCAGCCTATTCTTACAGCCCGCAGATTTTCGTTATCAGCCAGTCGTAGAATCGAGCTCAGACTGGGATGATGTTCAGAACTGGGTGGTAGCAAACAAAACCCCAGTGACCGTTGGGTTAGGCAGTGTACTGATTGCTGGGGTTGCTGGGGTTGCTGGGTTGGGGCTTAGCCGAAGGAAAGAGGGCTGATCATGTCTAATGAGACGCTAGCACTAAACAAAACACTGAGGCAAGTCAGCTCAAGATTGCATGCGCAATGGTGGTCAAAGCTGAATTTAGAGTCTTGGCAATCCATTCCAGAGCGCAACTCCTTGGTGCGCCAGCGTCTGGATAGTGCCATCCTAAGCCGCCTTGAGTGCCAATCAATTTGGTTAGAAGAGTGCTCAGAGGAAATGAAAAAGTGGCTGCCTGTATTACCAAGAATTTCTCTATTGGCGACAGCTGCCGGGCTATTGTCGCAAAACTGCCCAGATTACTTGTGGGATAGCACTTATCGACGAGTCCTATTGCAGACATTTACTCAACCTCAAATTGAACAGTTAATCGCACTATGGCCAGCAGGCTCTGAGCCACCAGCATGGTCTGCGAGCAATGTACTGGAACAGGCAGAGCGTTTTAGCACCAGCGCTATTTACTCCATTTGGAAGGATCAACCTTTTTGGTTGCTACTTCGCCTGAGCTTACCAGTGCTCGATACCCCGATAACACTGACTCAGGAAGATACTGAGAAGATCGAAAGCTGGATATTTAGATTGGAGCGTTTTCTATGAAGCCATTCACTATATCAGTAACACATTGTGAGCTAGATAAGTGTGGCAATACGGTGTCAAAGCAGCAAGTAGATAATGCCATTCGCAGAAAAGATTGTGAATTGAAAGCGCGTCAGCGCATTGCCGCCATCGTTCGCCATGCACGTTCGAAAAGAGATGAAGCTCGTCAACAAGCAGAGCACATACTTCAGACAGCTCGTGAAAAATCGGAACAATTGGAATCCGCATGGCGAGAGCAAGCGCAGCAAAAAGCGGTGAGTGAGTCCGTTAGGTGGCTTGTAGACCAAGGCGAACTTGAACGGAGTTTAATAGAAAACCTTACAGGACGGATCCGTCAGCAAGTTCGCAAAGTGCTTGAGCAGTGGTCCACAGAGCAAGACATTTGTCAGTTCTTGGTTAAGAGGATAAGCGACCAGATTGCTTATCAGGTAGATAAAGAGAACCTGACCCCTGTTTGTACCACAAGCACACTATTCGAGATTAAAAAAAGAATTTGGTGAGCAGTTGAATGTGCAGATTAAAGCCGAACTTAACCAAGCACAAGCTGAGCTCACGTCTGACTGTCTGGTAATTCGAATCGATCTGGATCAGCAATTACAGATACTGCTTGATTCGTTTTCAAAGGCTTCAGATCAACAGTCAACCGCTTGAGAGAGGGTTTTGCAATGAGAGTTGAAGGAAACACCAATACTGAATTTCATGCATTTCCGCAAAATACGGCCTCGGCGGCACCAGCCAATGAGTCTACTGCGACTTTGGCAAGCGCGGCACTAGCCGAAGTTAGGGCGGAAGCTATGGAGGAAACCATGGAGGGGTTAAGCCTTGGACTTAGTAGCATGATGAAGCGTATGAACCTCGCATCAAAAGCACAAGATCCAATGATGAATGGAATCGAGAAGCTGCTTCAACAAATGGATAAGCTAGCACGCCAATCCATAAATCGGATCTCAGAGCAACTATCACAAATGAAAGACGCTTCTCAGATTTTCACTGCGCTGGAAAAATCGGGTTTAGACAAAGGGAAAATGGCACTGGTTTTGACCTCACTGCTTGGTTTCAAAGGTCTAGATCCCGAAATAAAAAAGCAGATTAAGAAACGTCTTATGACCTTGCTCTCTGAGGAAGAAATAGAGCTAGAAATTATCGCTGCGGCACAAGGAATGAATGTTGATAAGAACGGCTTACGTGCGGTGCGCCAACTGTATCAGCATGCTAAACGTGGTGAGAAGGGCTTAGCTCATTGGTTTGAACTCTTGGAGCGCCATGAAAATCGCCGACAATATATTCGAATTCTAATTCGCTCGATGGCAGAGCCCCTTGATGAAGGACAGAGAACGGATGATATGACCAAAGTGGTGGCAACCATTAATGATCTTAAACGATTACTACTTTTTCTCACGTTTGAAGACCACTGCGTGTCGCTGGCTAAGGCCATGGCGTTGGAGCCGCAATCGGTGATGTCTGCCACGATAGAGCTGCTAGAGCAATCTTGGATTTATCCCGACGCCTTGTCATTGATCATCGGCCGATTAGCGCTGGTGGATGAGCGTCGAGTAATTTTTTTACGGCGGTGGAAAGAGCTGATGGCAGTCATGTCGGAAACTTGTTACCGAGATCCCGAACAAAAAGAGCATGTTCAGGAAGCCATGCTTGAACTTTTAGATCAGTGGAATGAATGATCAATCCGTTAAAGGGGAGAACAACGATGAGTCATGAACTATTGCTAGCTCGTCTTGGCGAAAAATTAGGACTACCGCTGGTCTTTGACCAGTCAAATCAATGTCTTTTGCTTTGGGATGAGCAGCTTATGGTGTCGATTGCACCGAAAAATGACGATTGGGTGCTGAGATGCATGTTGACCAAAGTTGAACCAGAAAATGAAGGGGAGACCTTTAAACAAGCATTAAAGCTTAACCATGAGTTAAACAAGCTTGATGGTGGCCATATCTTCTATGAGGAGAGCAGTCGTGCGCTACTGTATCAGGTTGTTATTCAATCTCCTCAAAGCGGTGATGAGATCTTCGAACAACTGACAGAAGTGGTTAATCAATATGACCAATTGCATAGCGAATTTCATCAAGGCCATCCACTCAATAAACATGTCACATCCTTAGGAGGCGTTTGCTATGCCGATTGAATTAAACCAATTTACAGCCAATGTCGACAATAGCCAGCTAGTATTGAGTGATAATGCTTCTGGCGATCCGGTTATCGTCAAATCTCAGTTCAGCTTTGCTGAAAAGGTGATGCAATGGCTAACCCAGATTCCTTTACTCAGTGATCTGAGTGCAGTTCAGGAGTTTGTCCAAAAGCAAACCGAGGGAAATCTCAAAACACTGGGCGTGTTCCTGAGTGCGCTTGCGCACGAATACGGTGATGAGTTTGCTGGAAAGGTAGCAAACAAGATGGATTTTAGTGGCCAAACACCTCTAACATCGCGCTTGGTCAAACAGTTGACGCAGGGTTCGGTGAGTGTTGAGAAAAAAAGAACCCCAATTGGTTCAGAGAGATAATAGACAGATTCAAGCAGACAGCAAAGCAGTGGAAGACTCAAGGTTACCGACAAGCACACCGATGTCGAAATTGGAACAAGCGGCAAAGTCTATCACTGGTTATTTGTGCCCAGCGCCATTGCCTTCGCCAAGCTCTCTCTCTTACATGAGTAGTTTCTTTTACAGCGAAACGGCCACTATGCAACGCCTTCAAAAAGAAGTCTCTGCCTATAATCAGGCCATCAAGACAAGTACGCTTGATGATGAAGCGCATAAGCTCGCTCAGATTTTCCAGAAACCACTTCCGTCTGAAACCGTGACCGTGAGTATTGAGACTTTCTCAGCAAAAGTCGACAAATTAAAGGAGAATTTAGCAAACGTTGAATCGGCTATTGATCAGCTCGCTAATGATCAACAGAACGATGTTAAGCAGTTAAAGCGAGTAATGTTTAAAGAAAATGATAGGCTTGATGCAATAAAATCATTGGCAAATCTTTACCGCCAAGCTTGGCAGTCAGAGTCAGAAGATTACAAAGCATTTTCGACCTTTTATGAGACTTGTTCACCTGCACTTAAATCGACGCTTACTCCAGAGTTAGCAAGGTTAAGCTTTGAACTCATTAACAACTCGCCAAGTTTAGATAGTGAAACCTTAGCTAATCGTCTATCAGACAAACTTGTTCAATATGCTTCCGATATGTCGACAGTTAACTTAAGAGTATTGTCGGAAGTGTTGGCCGAAAAAGTGCCCTCATTGGCAGATGATGTGTTTATGCCATTTCCTAAAAAGGAACAAAAGGCGCAACTTGGCGCCATCAATCTAATTAAACAAGCACTTAAGCAAAGCCGTACTGAATTGATGGAAGAACAAAAAGGTATCGAAGCCCGCCTGGACATCCCAAGTAAAATCAATCAGCTTCGCCACAGTGCTGCTGTGTTTGCAAAAGAAATGCAGCAGTTTTTTGAGTCGGATTCAACGGTAGAAGATCAGTTCTCTGCCACTCTAGCTGCGTTGACAGGCAACGTTTGGTTGGTTGTAAAAGGTGACAACCTACTGCCCGATGAACTGACCGATTACGATGACCTAGATCTTACAGACCAGATCAGAAATGAGCTCGACCAAATCCATATCAGCGACAAAACACGCAAGTTAGCTGAAGACGTTATTCAAGCGCAACATCGTCTCTCTTGGCTAGACAGAGAGAACAGTGTCACTCATGAACGAAATAATCGAGCTGGCGTTAATATTTACGCGGATATTGAAAGCAAGCAACTGGCTGACAATATAACGCAGAACTTAACGTTATACGCCGATTATCTCGATGAAAAAGTCAGTGCGGCAAAAGCCTATGTAGCCTCGTTAGATGCTTTAGCACAGGAAACAATTAGTGACGGTGTAACCAAACAATTAATCATTATGCGATCAGAGGCCGAGCGACAACTCACAAGACTGACTAACCTCGCAGAACAGTGTGGGACTGTACAAATGGCGCAAGATACGAAAGTGTTGCTGGGCAATAAGCTAGCACGCCTAGATACCATGTTAGATCGAACTGTCGATGCCAACACCAAACGGCTTAACCTGCAGGGATTTTTGTCTTTCTTATCGCCTTTGAGAGCCAACAATGACCAGGTACGAGCACTCATACTGGAGCGTGAAGAACTACAACTTGAGTTGAATAAGCAAGAAAAGTATGTGGTTGATCTACATGGTAAAAACTGGAGAAATCAACCTCATATATCGTCAGAAAAAGAAGTGGAAACGTTGAAGCGCCTTGAGTTGAGTATGGCGTCTTTAGTGCAAGACATCGAACTGCTTGATGACGAATACGAAAAGTCCATGTTGGAACTGACTCGCTTTGATCGCGAAGTGACAAAGGAAAAAGGTTACCCTGGTGTCAGCGGCAACAGTTTAGAATCCTGGTCGGCCTGGGTAAAACAGAATCTAGCTGGCCATTGGTCTGGCGATTATCGTCCAGATTTAAGTACTCTAATTCTGGAACGTCAAATGGCGAAAGTCGGTATACAAAGCTATACCGAGGCTTACCAAAAAGCTTTATGCTACCTTGTCTTCTGGTGAAGTTAGCTCGAACTATCAGGGTGTGATGAACACACTCGGGCAATTGCATAACTGGGCCATGGCACATCCTGTGGAATCACAAGCGCTAGCGGGTAACCTGACACACGCCTATCAAATAATCAGTTCGAACAGTGGTTGGTTCGGCAACGATCTCGCGGCTATGGCCTCCACAGTGTGGAAAACAGGCAGTGTCGAAAATCAAGTGAAAGATATTCTGCAAGGAAGACGCGAGTTCTTACCTAGTCACGAATCTATGTCTATGACAGCAGAAATGATCGCGTTAATTCATTTGGCGCAATGTGCGCCATACATTGCAGGTGCCGTGAAGGGGGCCTCCGGAAGTGGCGTTGTCGCAACTGGAGCCAGTCAACTTGTCGCGGCGCTCGTTCCAGGGGCCCCACTCATGAAGCCGATGGCAAGCATGATAGGTGGCCTGGTCCAAACTTGGTCGGAACGCAAAATGGCCAACGTTGTAAACCGAAATCGGTCAACGGAAATAATGGTCAACGCTTTGATGGCGGGTATCCATAAACAAGGCAGTTTTAATGATCGCGCAAAAGCTATCGCGTCTTATGCAATGCAACGTCAGGCGCTTCAAGACATCGGCACCTTGTCCAGAGATTGCTTCGAAACCAACAAAGCGGGAGCGATGAGCCGAATGTGGCAAGATGCAAAAAATACATGGCAAGAAATGAACTGGAAAGCGAAGAGCTTTACCGTTGCAACAACGGCCGCCGTTTCTATTGGTGCCGCGGCAATAGCAGCACTTAGTATGATTGCCATCGTAGGAACAGGAGGGATTGCCATCGCTATTGCGGCGATTGCTGGCGCCGGCGTGACACCGCTGGGGGCTCTTCTTGCCAGAACCGCGCTAAACTTGATTGCTTCAACGAATTTTCTTGGCATGAATGACGCGCATAACAGAGCAAAAGAAAACATGACTCAACAACGTATCGATGAAGCGTTGCAACGGCTTGCAAATAAAACCAAAGACGATCAGCGTTTGGGGGATTTACTTGGTGACTCGCTCAACGATGCGGGACAATTGATTCAACTGAATCATCTACCAGAGGATCAGCAAGAAACGTCATTTCGCTATCAAATCGCGAGTATCGCTTCTGAACGCGAACAGCAGGTGATCGAACAGAATACACTGAGCAAAGCAAAACTGATCGAAACGGCTAAGTCTTATGTCCCTGAGTCATTATTAAAGGATGAGAACGGCAGTATTGACTGGGAAAACTGTTACCAACAAGTAGAACAAGCGTTAGTCAAACAGGCCGCTTAACACACATAACGCCCCGGTTGAATCCGGGGCTTATTTCAGGTGTAGACCTGATACCCCACGCAGCATAATCCCCGCATGATAGAGCCATAGGTAATAGATGGGATGGTTATGGATCTGCAAATCACGAGAAACATTGAACAACTGATTGCATTGCTCAGGCTGCCAGCAATTCGGGTTTCGGACATCATAGAAATACACCAACAGCCTTTTGGGTTAAGACTCGAAGTACAGGGTAATCGACTTATGCTGACTTCATGGTTATTAGCATGTTCGAGCCACAATCTGGACAATGCACTCAAGCGAAATCAACCTGAACGTTTCAGCGGATTACCTCAACGTATTTTTCCTATTGGTCAGCAACTGTTTATTAGCGCGTTATGCCCTAAACAGTTTGACGCACATCAGTGGTTTCGTTTGTGTCAGAAGCAACGTCAGTTTCTAACACAGTTAGGTGGAGGAGAGTCGTTATGTCAATCGCAACACGTTGGTTAGCCAAAGTAGCCGGAAGACAAGACATCATACTCAGCGCTATGCTGGTAATCGCCGTATTTATGATGATTCTGCCTTTACCGACCACCTTGGTGGACGTGCTGATCGCTGTGAATCTCGGCATGTCGATTATCCTACTTATGATCGCTATCTATATTCGTGATCCATTGGAGTTTTCCGCATTTCCCTCGATGCTATTAATCACCACCTTATATCGTCTCGCACTCACCATAAGTACCAGTCGTCTGATTTTACTTCAGCATGACGCTGGGGAAATCGTCTATACCTTTGGCGACTTCGTCGTCGGCGGCAATTTAGCTGTTGGTATCATTGTTTTCGCTATTATCACTATTGTTCAGTTTATCGTCATTACTAAAGGTTCGGAGCGCGTTGCAGAGGTTAGCGCCCGTTTCTCGCTTGATGGTATGCCTGGCAAGCAGATGAGTATTGACGGTGATATGCGTGCTGGAATCATTGATGCTAAAGAAGCTAAGCGCCAGCGTTCAGTAGTTCAAAAAGAGAGCCAGCTATACGGCGCAATGGATGGCGCGATGAAATTCGTAAAAGGTGACGCGATCGCAAGCGTTATCGTGATCTTAACCAATATCTTCGGGGGTATTGCTGTCGGTGTACTTCAGCACAATATGTCGGCTTCAGAAGCATTGAACACATACGCTATTTTATCCGTCGGTGATGGACTTATTGCTCAAATACCTTCGTTACTTATTTCTATTACCGCCGGTTTGATCGTGACTCGTGTTCCAGGAGAGACTAAAAACAACCTCGCCAATGAGTTGGTTCAACAAGTTTCACGTCAGCCTTCATCGCTTCAGATGGCAGCGGCGGTAATGTTTGTGTTTGCGGTCATTCCCGGCTTTCCTTGGTTCGTATTTGGACCGCTTGGTTTAGCCGTATTGGGGGCGTCTTTCTGGATAACTCGAAAAGAGAAACATTCAGACGATCATCAGGGTTTTGTTGCCAGTGAAAATGTCGAAGCCAATGGAGATCAGGAAATGACACCTGGAGCAGTACCGCTTATGTTGGCGATTGGCCAAGAGCTGATGGAAGAGAACCTAAGCAAATCTTTACAAACGCTCAGATGGAAACTGTTCGAAAAACTTGGCCTACCTCTTCCAGAAATTCAGGTGCAGGTATTGCGCAATGAGCGTCGCGATGAGTTCGAATTACTGTTGTACCAAGAGCCCGTGATAAAACTCAACATCACACAGCAACAGATATTGACCCTGACAGATATTGAGGGTTTAGAAAGCAAACAAACCAAACTAGCGTTTAATCAGCAAATTTTGTATTGGTACCCACTTGAAGCATTGGACACAATTCAACTCAGTGGACATGACTATTATCAGGGCAATGATATATCCATTCATTTAGTCGAAATGGTTGCCCAACATTACGCCAAGGAATTTTTGGGGGTTCAGGAAACACGTTATCTTATGGACTCCATGGAAATGCGCTATGCGGAGCTAGTAAAAGAGCTGCAACGCTTGCTTCCTGTCAGCAAAGTCACTGAAATTCTCCAGCGTTTAGTGGAAGAAAATATCTCTATTCGGGACTTGAGAACCATCTTCGAAACGCTCGTAGAATGGGCTTCAAAAGAAAAGGACACGATTATGCTGACAGAGTATGTTCGTGTGGCTTTACGCAGACACATCCGCCGGAAATTCACGGCAGCAGAAGGCTGGATCCCAATGTTGATCATTGGTGACAGTATCGAAAATCAAATCCGCGAATCCATTCGCCAGTCGGCGGTTGGCGCATACAGCGCGTTAGATCCAGAAGAAGAACAACACATCATTACAATGATCAAAGACAAATTGCCTAGCCGCATGCCATGTGTGTTGTTGACCTCATTAGACGTAAGGCGTTATCTGAGAAAAATTGTTGAGCCAACTATGCCGATGACACCCGTCTTGTCTTTTTCAGGAGATAGGCGATGACGCAAGCATTAAAGTCATCGCACAAGTTGATACATTAGCGGAGGTGCCAAATGCGATTGCCGGATAAAACAGATTTAATCGAAGCGCTGAATCAACAACTGTTCCCCGAACTGCCTTTGGCGCCAACATATCGCCGATTCGGAAAAATTTTGGAAGTCACGTCGACATTAATTCGTGCCACCTTACCCGGGGCTAGGCAAGGCGAGCTTTGTATGATTGGTCACGACCTTAAGGCAGAAGTGGTGGCAATCAATGGAGAAGAGGCGTGGTTATCGCCATTTCGCTCAACAACCGGTATTGGCACTGACATGCAGGTCGAGCCCATGGGACATGGACACAGAGTAATGGTCGGTGATGAATTACTTGGACGTGTCTTGGATGGATTGGGTCATCCCTTGGATGACAGTGCTTGGGTTGGAAAATGGCGAGACAATCACGGCGAAGCCCCTGATCCATTAAAGCGCAAGTTGATCAGCAAGGTGATGCCGACAGGTGTCCGTGCGATTGATGCAACACTTACGTTGGGTATAGGCCAACGGGTTGGCATTTTTGCCGCTGCGGGTGGAGGAAAAAGTACCTTGCTTGGTATGTTGGCAGGTCACTGTGAAGCGGATGTCATCGTGCTGGCTTTGGTCGGGGAGCGAGGGAGAGAAGTTCGAGAGTTTATCGAGTATTGTCTTCCACCTGCCGCAAAAAGAAAAACAGTGCTGATCGTCGCGACGTCAGATAAGCCGCCTTTGGAACGAATGAAGGCAGCAGTAACAGCAACGACAGTCGCAGAGTATTTTCGCGACCAAGGTAAGAATGTCCTGCTTATGGTTGACTCGTTAACTCGTTTTGCGCGGGCGGGCCGAGAAATCGGTCTTGCCGCGGGTGAACCACCCGTGGCTAACGGTTTTCCGCCTAGTGTGTTTGTCCAGCTTGCTGCTCTACTTGAACGAGCAGGACCTGCACCTGTCGGGAATATTACCGCTATCTACACTGTGCTGGTCGAAGGAGACAATATGAATGAGCCCATTGCCGACGAAGTTCGTTCAATTCTGGATGGTCACATTGTGTTATCACGTAAGCTGGCTGGTGCAGGACATTATCCAGCCATTGATGTCAATGCTAGTGTAAGCCGTGTTATGGAGCAGATTGTTACCTGCCAGCACAAGAATGACGCCAAGCACTTAAGACATTTACTCGCTCTCTATCAGGAAGTGCAATTACTGATCCGGGTCGGCGAGTATCAGCAGGGTCAGGATCCGGCCACTGACGAAGCCGTTGCTAAATTTGACTCAATCGAGCACTTCCTTTGTCAGGGTGCGAACGAGCCTTCATCACTCAGAGATACACTTCAGCAGTTACATCAGCTAAACGGAGGATAGGTGAGTGAAATTATCCAGTCAGGACATTGACCTTATTGAACAACTGCTTCATATACGCAAGCGAAAAGAAGAACGGTTGCAAGCTCAGTGGAACCAACTCAAAGCGCAGCAAGATGAATGCCAGTGTGAAAAACAAAAATCGTATCAGGAGTGGCTTGTTTCAAGGGAAGCATTAGCCAATCCGCTACAAACTGAAGATGTCATGGATCGTCGCCAACTGAAGCAACTCTTGGGAGAGAAGCAGAATCAGTATATGGACGAGCGTTCTAAAGCGGAATCCGTCGATGACTGGCATAAACGAATAGAGCAACTGGAACGGGAAAAATTGGAACTATGGAATCAGAAAACACGGTTGATACGAGGCCAGGAAAAGCTCAAAGAGGTACTGGATGAGTAACAGAATTGCGCAGATTGAACGTCCTACATGGCGTGTCGAAAGTGTTGCAGGTCGTCATGAGGCAGATCCTGAACTTAAGCAGCGATTTATGACCTTATTCCACAAACGGCAGAACGTTGATTTACCTAACGATAAGCCGGAGGTTTGTGGGCGAATTCCGTCTTCAATCTTAAATGAACTATCGTCAGTGAATCATGTGGCAACATGGGGAAACGCTGAAATATACAGAGGTCAAAATAGCCTCATATTCAAATTGCTCAACGGCCCAATGTCGGGATTGGTGATCACCGCCCAATGGATGGCACAAGACGTTTTGATCAACTTGAAACCGAAGAATCAAAAACAACGAGACGCCCTGACTCGTATCATGCCGAAAATAAAACATCGTCTGAGTGAATCCACGATCCAAATGACCATAGAGGTAAATCGTTATGACTGATCTAATTGAAATGAGCAAGGTGATTGGCGCTGGCTTAGAGAATCAATATTGTCGTATGTCACTACAGAAAGTGGGTGGAGAAGGTCTGTTTTGGTCATATCGAAGTGATTCAAAGAGCGGCATTTGGTGCAGCCATTCGGACTGGAACCATGGTGTGACTGAGATAACCGCGATTGAATCTTTAAGCATGATTGCTGACGATTTGCTACCCACATTGGTTGCTGCCATGTTTTCAGCCGTGAGTATTCCTTTTATCAAAGATATTAACACTCAAAGTGCAGAATGTTGCTTACTCGATGGCATTTATCCCGTGGTTCAATGTCAGGGTTATGAGTTTGTATTGGTGGGTTTTAACGCCACATGGCTAAAGCGCCTGACGACCAATTGGACACGTTTTTCAGGACAAAGTATCAAGGTGGATGTGCCTTTAGTAGCGGGCTACACAACCGATATTGAGTCAATCACTCAAGGTAATGGAGTGTGGCTAAGAGAAGGCCTGAATCCGGATGAGGGTAAAGCGATTTTGTGGTGGGACAAACCACTGGCAATAGTCCAGTTTGAGGGAGGACAAACCTGGTCTGTAGAGCATGTCTTCGCTCCGTACTCATTCTCTGAAGCGGTCAGTTATGTCCGGATTGCTTCACTCGAAGTAAATTTGCCCGATTTGTTGCAATTAATGGAGGGGCAAACCATCGAAGCGCCACTGTCCTGCGAAACCACGAGTAAGCTTGTATTCAACAATCAATCCATTGCCGCGGGTGAACTGTTAGTCAGCCAGGATGGCGTGCTTTTCTACACGAGTGATACGATCACTCGAGCGGCTTGATGCTAAGGATATGGGAAGTTCAGCCGATTTATAGATAAGTTAATCATGATGCTGGAATGCGTCAACCAATGAATAGTGATGCGTTGTAGACGGAGATAACTTCTTTACCAAGCGAACTAAAGAGACTAACAAATGGAAGGCAAAGCCTTCCATTTTTGGTTCATTACAAACTTAAAGTTTGATTTGCTGGAGAGTCGGTTTCCATCTAGCGTGTGTCGCTTGATCTTCAAGCGTCACGCCAACGTTACGACCATCCAGAATGTTAAGCACATAACGCTTGTTGGTGCCATCGACGTAGCGACTGATCAACTTGTCATTTTCCCAGAACCATTTTTGAGCAAGATTAGAGCTGCATGACTCAACGGTCAGATTCTTATCTTCGGAAACCGTCAAACAGCGATCTGGTGCAACACGGCTGCGGTAGCGCTCATTGCTATCTAGACCCCAAGTCTGATTCCAACTTCCATGACAGCTCCAGCCATCCACTTGACCGCCCTCTGCTTTCTTATCACCATTGGTGCCATAGACGTCCAGACATAGGTCATTGTTGCTTAACGACTGCAAGGTCACATGTGCTTCGGCTTCGAATAGTGGGTGGCTCCAATCTATACGAACCGTTCGTGGAATTGACCATCCAGTTGTCGACCAACCCCCTGGACCATAGACGGAGAACAGTGCTGATGGGATAACATCACCATAACGTGCTTTAGCAACAAACTTTGCGCCAATTTCAAAATCCGTTGTTCCGTTCTGAGAAACAGGCGCTTCATAAATAACGTCATAGTTGGGCTTGAAGTTAGCATAAGAAATTGGGTTGAATTTCGATTTATCGAAAACCCAGCCGCTTCCCCAGTGTGCTGACGTAAAGTAGCAGCCAAGCTCTTCACGGCGGAGTTCTTGGCATTCATCAAACTCACGCTCAAAGGCGATTTCAAAATCACTTAATGAAGAACGGTTGTTGACACGGTAGTCCTTGGTATCAAACACCAGTGTTTTTTCATTCTTATAACTGAATGAACCACTCACTTCTGCACTGACTTTAGGGCCATCTTTGCCTACTTCTGCGCCAGCTGAACCATTAATACCGATCGAGTAGCCATGTGTATCACGATGCTGGTAGTTTTTATTTTCGTTATGAGGAAAGTCGCTGACTTTCTTAGGAACGTAACCTGACACTGGCTTTACCCACAGCTCATAGCTGCTCGCAAATGGCCCAATGTAGGTACGGCGATTCGCCCAACTTTGGAACCAGCTATGATCTTGCTGAAGATCATCGACGAGATGGAAACCCGTCCCCGCCTTGTCCGCCTCCACTGTAAAACGTACGATCTTAGCGTCAGGTGTAAAACCCTGTGAAGTTGAAGACTGAACAGAACGCATCTGTGACACGTTGACTCGAATATCAACAGAGGCACCAGCATTACACCAATCTCGTTTTGTGTCGAAGTCTTTACTTGTATAAAGGTTACACGTTAGCTTTGAACTAGTGATGTAGTAGACTTTTTCAACAACAGGGACATAGTCGTCAGCAAACGCATTGACAGAAGCAGCAAGCAAAGAAAGAGTGAAAATCTTAGAAGTTTGCATATTATTCACCTCCGAAGCCAAGACGATCAAGTGCATGAACTAAAGACTGGGTAATACTATCCAACTCAGCCGTTGGATTATTCACAGGATCACCATTCTCATCGCGAACATCTGCAACGATGGAGTTGATGATGTTATCGCCTTGATATATACCCGTAACGACAACAGGCGCATCACTACCAAGCCCTGTCAGCGATTGGCTAAGGTCAATCTTAGCGTCATGCCCTGAGACTTGTCTGAGATCGATAACAACCGTATCTCCTTTAACAACATGGGATTTAGCCAGCGCGATATCATCATCTGAAGCGGTTGCTACATTAATATAAAGTGCATCATTATTGGCTAAATTTCCGTTGTACAACTCAGTTGACTGTTGATAGTGCTGAGTGATTGACTGCGAAATTTCACTTTCACTTCCAAGTATCTGAATATCAGCCAATGCATGTGCGGTAAACAAAGAAGAGAGTAGGGCAAGTGTCCCTAACACTTGCGTTTTGTTATTGTGCATACAAAGATCCTCGTAAAGAGTTATTACTTAATAACAATTCAAACGTCAGTTAACTTTCCATGATATTTTGATGTCATCCTTGAGCGAGAATAAATACCACTTGGAATCAAGCTATATCCCAAATCAATCCCCGTGCTCTATGTATTACCATGATAAATATATTTCTGAGAAGAGATTTTTTAGACGATTTGTTTGAATTCTTATATGAACACACCAACACAAAGTGTGATATTGATCCAATCCAAACCCAGTACATACTCACCCTATCGCTGATCAAAAATAATACAAACATTGTCTCATTAGTGATCTAAATGTTCTTTTTGTCATTATATTTAGTTCGATATAAACAGAAAATTAACAACATAAAATTCAAAAACAACAGTATAACTACATGATTTTAATTACTTTTAAATCACATAAATGAGGAGCCTTACTAATTTAAAGTAAAGATTGACTGTACAGTGAATCTTAAGCTTAATTTTATCACCAACCCGTCTCGAAAATGATATTACCAATAGCAACATTAAAGTAATTACTCTAATTAAAATTCATGATTAGTTTTAAATTTTTATCAAAAATCAAAACATAGATCACATAGGTTTCTTATAGGAAACTTTAAATATTTAGACTACTTTTACCTTCTTTATCTGATTCAATAGTGTGTTTTTAGAACTAATAAATTTTATATGCTATTCAGTTAAAGTTTAATATTCAATTGAGCTAATTTAATAGAGTCTAATTTAGTCATGTTCATTTAATGTCAATATGGGTTTTGAAGGCACTCAGTTCGCATCAGATTATGTCCTGAACCTGAACTGGACACGTGGGGAAACGAGAAGGTAGCTTATCAAGACGCGCGAAACTTGGCTGAGCGAAGTCCAGCCAAGTGACGAAACGATGGTTATTTGTCTGTCACATCATCGCAGTAGAAAGGACCACTAAACTCTAACAGTGCTTGGGGCATATGTATAGATTCCTCCAGCTGTCCAAACTCATATAGAGAGAAAGTTACATCGGCTTTCATAGACTTCATATATTTTTGTTCCCCTCCAAAAATAATAACGGATGGGAACTCAAGAGGATAGAAATCTGCCAAATCAGATTTGGCTTCCATGACCATTTTGTATTTAATTTTGTTCATTTCAACTTTTAGGTAGCCGGCACAAGAATCATATTCACGCTTGACTGACAGATTCCCAAGTGCTGGGTAGAAAATCAGATCATAGTTGTCTGAAATGTAGCGTCCAGCCCAAAGCTCTATATTGGAATTACCGATCTTTGCTCCTGTGAACATGTAGTAGAGATCGTCGGACAACCCCATGCTGTAGACCATGCCTGCACTCGATTCTTTGTCATACCAGCCTTTATCAACCTGAGTATAACCAGTGCCGAATAAAGAGACATTGCCATCTGAGAAGCTATACTGAACCGGCGTTCCTACCGTGTAGAGAAACCATTTGCCTCCGACACCGGGCAATTCAGGAATTATCCCAAAGGGGGTCTGTCCGGGGTTTAATCCTCGCCAATAATGAGCATGCTCTCCATCCCAACGCATTGAAAAATGAAAGTCATCGTAGGTGACTTCAAGCGAGTCTTGATTGGCGACAACTATCCCTGGAATTTCATAGTGAAAAAGCGCTGCGTCATCAAAACCTGTCAGGATGAGTTCGTCGCGAAAAATATCGTATTTTACGGTTTGGCCGTTGAGTGGGGTAAAAGCAAGATGCACATAGGCTTTGGGCGTTGGTTGATTAAAATCTGGTGCGATATAGCTCTGGAGACTGATCTTGAAATAACCGACATCCGGTACCGCGACGTTATAGAACCACTGTTCTGCCCAGGTTTTATCTGAGCTTGGCAGGTGTGGTCGAATATCATCTAAGGTAGTGGCAGAAATAGTTGTAGAAAGAGTAAACATCGATACAAAGATAAGTAAAATCGATCTGAGATTCATCGTCTGGCTTCCTTTCAATAAATGCTGATGAAACAGTGAAGCTCCATCAGCCATAGGGCGCTAACCCTATGGCCGACAGGCTGCATTAGCGACATATGCGGGCGTCGGTGAAGTGAAGTCCGTCCTGACACTGGGTTCCAGACTGGCAGTGTTCATCGGTTTGGCAGTAACACTCGCCACGAACATTACACCCCGGTGTTAAATAGTCTTCCATAGGAATGTCGCCGCTCACGCGTTCCCAGAAAGGATTGGTAAACACGTTGTAAGGATCCAACTCTGCTTTTGCTTGCAAGAATTCTGACCACATCGGGAATCGAGAAGGCATGTCCTCAAAAATGGCAACCGAGTTTTTACCCCAGTGTGGCCGTGCGTCGTACTTACGCAGTGACAGCTGCTCTATCTCCAAATTCACGAAGTAATTCTTCGGCTCCTTTTTACCTTCTTGGCGTAATGTGTACTCGATCCCAACAAATGCGGTTTCACGACCAGCACTCATGCCAATATAGCTGTCTGACGCTTTACCAAAGCGGAAGTAAATGCCGTTAAGAGGGAAGCAAGTTCTTGGATGAGCCGCGACAATGTCGCGTACATCACGAATCCAATCAGGCAAACGTTCAATATCAATCGCTACTTCCTGAAGTGCGATAGGCAGCCTGTCCCAAATACATTTGTTGGGGTCTTTACATTTGAAGTACTGCATTTGATCTGAATAACCAATAGGTTCACTTACTTTCTTGCCGGTATTACTGTCACGAAAGTAGGATTTTGCTCTTGCATTGTAGCGTGCTACAGCGGCTAAGCACTGTAGCCCAGTCCCTGGGAATTCGTGAGCAGCATTAAACAACAAGCCGAAAAAGAACTCTTCGGCATCAGACACATCCGCCTGAGCGTTGTACGCTTCTCCTTGCGTTTCCAATGGAACAGGGTTGTAAAGCGTTGTAGTGTAACGGCCTAGGCCCGGGAACCAAGCAATATTGGCTGAGTAGTTGTTACGTGCAATGTCTAGGATCACATCTTCTAGACCAGAATCGTCACGATACCCTGTCACTTCTGCTTTGACTTTAAAGGCTTCTTCAATCGCTAAAGTGACCTCTACGACGACACCTAGTACACCCAGATTTACGCGAGCAGCATTGAGCAAATCACCGTTCAATACTCGAACGTCTCCCTGACCATCGACGACTTTTAGCTCAGTCACATAGTCGGCTAGCATGTTGCTGGGCTTGTCCAGTGTTGAGCCATGAGTACCGCTGCCAAGCATACCGCCGACCGTAAATATGGCCAGCTCAGTCACCATGTTAATCGCGTAACCTTGTTCTCGGAGGAAGTCGTTTAAGTCGTTAAATCTCATTCCTGCTTCAACCGTGACGCGTTTATTCGCTGCGTCAAAATGAACGATCTTATTCATGTTTTTTAGCGTTAGCTGAACTTGGTCATCACCCGCGCAAGCTGCATCAATTTGGCTGGCAAACTTGCGATTGCCCGTCATTACCTTCTTGTCGCGTATCAAGGCATCTTTGATGACAGCTTGGACACCTTCAATGGATTGTGGATCGTAAACCGCTTCAGGGTGGCAAGTATACGTTCCCTGATAATTCGAGATTTCGCGTTCGGGTTCGCTTGTTTGAAGCGCAAAGGCTGTTCCTAATGCAGCCGATATCAAGGTAGCGCCGAGCGCGAGAGTTGTTATTCTCATTAAATATTCCTTATTTAAAAGCATCGTGACATTGAGCTTTATCAGCTCGAAATGGAAATTTTCTATCAGCCAAATCGTGGCAATATTTGTTGTTCGATAACGTCTCGAACGGCACGCCTATGCTGAGAAACTCGACTGCGGAAGAAGTCGCCAACGTTAGCTTTGTATCCATCCAGAGGTCTTGGGCCTATATCTGGAACCCAAAGCGCATGATTGGTTGTTGCAAAATTGAGTTGCGGATGACCTAAAATCGCCAGAGGACCTTGAGTGAGGTTTTTCGCATCAAAAATCCAGATTTCTTTACCATTACCCATTGTGTTGGTTGGTTCCTTACGAACGACTGCGGTAAAGAGGTAGCCATCATCTTGAGCGTGACTACCGGGTCTAGACATAAACTGAGGAGTGCGCATTACACAGTCAGTTGGAAACTGATAGGCATCCGTGACTGCCATCTGTTGGCAATCCATATGGACGAGTGCGGAAGGTTGGTCTTCCTGAGGCAGAGAGTCATTGGTAAATAGGCGGTTAGGGTATTGCGCATACGCGTTAGAAACACGCTCAACAACATGGTCTTTGCGGTAACCCACAGCCGCCCAGTAAATATGGTCAAATTGCTCTGGAAATTGGAAATGCCCTCGATAGGCAGGGTCATTCATATCCCAGAAAAGCTGGTCATCTCGTATTAAGCGGAAATCTCCCGTAATTTCTCGCACTGAATCGGATTGTACCTGAATTCGAGCTCTGACTAGACCACCGACATCCACTGGTGCGGCAGGATAACCTGCGAGCGAATCACGGACTCTTCCTCCAAAAAGCAATCTATCTCTGCTATATTGCGGCTCAGATTTATCCATTGCTCCAAGGTACTGACCATACAGTGTAATTTCGTTTTCATTATCATCGTAATTACACATCACATCCGAGGTATCGAAGTTCAGCTCAATGTAATCTGCTATAACAATGTCACGATTTGAAACTAGGTCTTTCTTGCGGATCACCCACACTGGTGTTCGGTGTTGTTGAGCGTAGACAGAACGAATACCAATCATTCGCAACGGTTCTACTTGTGCTGCTGTTTCAAAGATTAGGATGTGATGGCGAGTGACACCAAGTGAATGTGCTGTCGCAGCGATAAACGCAGGCCGCCCGTCTCGTCCAATGATCTCCCACCCCTGAAGAGTGCTTTTCTTATCCCACTTCAGAAGTCGGATGAACCCGTTCTTAGTCCCAGTATTTGAAATATTGCCGCCATAGTTAATGGTAAAACACTCATCGGATTCGAGATCAAAGTATGGATGGCCAGTGGTACGTACCTGAGGAAAAAGCCATTTGTCTGGGGTCAGGGCGTCCATCCATGGTGGCAAACTGCTTCGCCATTCATGGTAATGACCTATGGGTGTAATAAGATCTAATGTCATCGCATCAAACTCATAAGGAACGCCGCCCTCGTAACTTAATGCAAAACGGTTATCACCGAGATAATTGGGTGCCGTATTACAATAATTAACAAACCCCATAGAAGGGCTGTAATACGCCATACCACCAAGTAACTTAAATCTATCAGGCCAGTAGCGAATATGCTGTTGCATGATAGCTGAAGGGGTATCGATCATTTTGCGCATAAATGAGACTTGGCCTGAGGAAAAGTCCAAGCGGGTCAGCGCACCACGACCACTCGGGCTAAGATGATCTTGTTCAAGTGGAATGCCCTCTGCAAAGAACACATGGCCCATAATGTCATCGGGCAACTGGCCGTAGAGCAGGTTGAGATTGCCCGAAGACGCCTTGAAATCAGCTCGCATTATCGATTCTGGGAAGAGTGAATGGTTTACCTCTGGTGAAGCAAATAGCTCTCCTGATACAAGAGTGACTCCTGCTAAACCCTTTAAAAAGTACGTCTTTCCATAGTATCCATTGATAGGTAATTTATTGCATACATTGAAAAGTAGAATGGATTTATAAAATGTATTTAGGAATCTCGAAAACTATGAATTGTGGCAAAAAAAAGAGATGTAACTGGTTGTGTAATTTACACAGTGAAGCATCAAAAAGGTGCTGAAATAATGTAGCTTTACTCCCACTTCTACATTTGTGACACTGTCACTTAAGAGTTGCGTAATTATCTATTGCCGCAAGATTTTCATCATGACTCTCGCCATTCATATCATCCTAGCCTATCTTTATTGAGTATTAGAATATTAGCGTTCCTGAAATACTGATGCTGTTCAGAGGGGGCGAGCCTCGCTTCCCAGACGACAGTGGGATGTAAAACACTAGGCACTCTTAACGCAATTTAAGGTACCCAAGGTATGCATGTGAAGAACCTTTCTATCGGCAAAAAAAATCGCTTTGGCGTTTGTCGTGATTGCCGTCATGAATTTAGGGTTTGGCTTTTTGATGTTAAGTGAGCTGAGAAACATCAAAGCCGAGCTCCTTAACTACACCGATGATACGATGCCTGCGGTCGAGAAAGTCGACTCAATTCGAGATCAAATGTCTCTATGGCGACGAGCGCAGTTCGCCGCTTTCGCAATGAATGATGCGGCAAAAATTCAATCGACGATATCCAAGAATGAGAACATTCGTCAGAAGATTAATGAAGGGCTAAACGCTTACGGCAAGACCGTCTGGCCTGGCGAAGAACAACAAACGTTTGATCGCCTCGACAAAAAATGGCAAGGATATTTAGCAACAATGGACTCGTTCAATGAGGCTATGTTGGATATGGACAAGGACACGGCATATCCCGTTTTGGCCAACTCACTCGGTGAGTTTGAAGGCATCGAAGCAGATATAAACAGTTTGGTCGACATCCTCAAAGGCGCAATGAACAACAACCGTGAAGCTATTCTATCGTCAGTTGATGGGTTAAGCCGTTCCGCTATGATCATCAATGCGTTGATCATCGCTGTGATGATTCTCATGACTGTCTTTTTGACGCGACTGATATGCGGGCCTTTGGTGGTGGTTGTCAAACAAGCCAATGCCATTGCGGAAGGGGACTTGTCCAGAACACTCGATCGTTCAGCCATTGGTAACGACGAGTTAGGTGAATTAGCTGACGCCTCAACCAGAATGCAACATAATCTCAAAGATTTAATCAATCAGAGCGTCACTGTTGTTCGTGAACTCGGGCGTGCTGTCGACGAAATGACACACACCTCCAACAAATCCGCGCAAGAAATGCAGGACCAACAATCGCAGGTTACCCATGTTGCCACAGCAATGAGTGAGATGAAGTCATCCGTCGCCGATGTTGCACACACCACGGAAGTCTCTGCTGAAAAGGCCAACGATGCCAATGGCAAAGTACAAGAAGGGGCTCGCAACACCCAAGTCATGGTGGGCTCTATTGAAAATGTCGCTAAAATCATGAGCGAAGCCGGAGAAAACGTCGCAGAACTTGAACAGCAGTCGAATCAAGTCAATACGATCGTTGATGTGATTCGCGATATTGCGGACCAAACCAATTTACTCGCACTTAACGCGGCTATTGAGGCCGCTCGAGCAGGGGAGTCCGGAAGAGGGTTTGCTGTTGTTGCGGATGAAGTGCGTACGCTTGCTGGGCGGACACAGGACTCCACAAGTGAAATCACTGCCATTATAGAAAAACTTCAGGCTATCGCGAGCCAAGCGAAAGAAACGACAGACCGTTCTCGCAAGCAAATCGAAACGTGTGTTGAGCAAGGAAATCAGTCTCAAGCGCTCATGACGACGATTCTTAGCTTCATCACAGAAATTGCCGATATGGGCACCCAAATCGCCAGTGCCTGTAACCAACAGGACAGTGTAGCGGAGGAGCTCAGCTCGAATATCGAGAGTATTAACATGTCGGCGCAATCCGTATCAGCGGGTTCCGAGAGTACCGCTCAGGGGTGTCAGGAACTCAGCCGTTTGTCTGCTTCGCTCCAGCAAGCAATGGGTAAATTTAAACTGGACTAGTGACCTAGACCAATGCCGTGTGGAAGAGGGAGGTTTTATGGTTTTTCGCACAACACTGATTTCAATGGCCGTCGCATCAGTATTAAGTCCAGCGATTTCCATCGCTGCTCCTTTAGCACTGCCTGATGTGCCGCCAGCAATCAATCAAGTGCAGCAATCAAACGCTTGGCTGGAAATAAGTTTGGGCCAGTTAAAACAAAATATGACGCAGTTCCGTTCAAACCTCAGTCGCGAAACCAAGCTGTGTGTCGTAATGAAGGCGGATGCTTACGGGAATGGTATACGCGGTTTAATGCCGACGATGCTTGAGTTCAATGTGCCTTGTATTGCCATCGCGAGCAACGCTGAAGCGAGGACGGTTCGTGATAGTGGTTTTGAAGGCCAGTTGATTCGTGTTCGTTCAGCAGATATTGAAGAAATAAAGCAAGCAATGGATCTTGATGTTGAAGAATTGATCGGAAGCATAGAACAAGTTAAGCAGATCAAAGCGTTAAATGCAGACAAAACGGTCAAAGTTCATTTAGCCCTGAACGATGGAGGCATGTCTCGAAACGGGATTGACATGAACACCGCAAAGGGCAAGCAAGAGGCATTGGCTATTGCGAATGACCAAGGTGTCGATATTGTCGGGATCATGACGCATTTTCCAAACTATGATGCTGATGAGGTTAGAAGGAAACTCGCGAACTTCAACCAAAGCTCTGCGTGGTTAATTGAAAATGCCAACTTAAAAAGAGACGATGTTCTGCTTCATGTGTCCAACTCTTACACAGCGTTGAACGTGCCTGAGGCACAGCTAGATATGGTCAGGCCCGGCGGCGTTTTGTATGGCGATCTTCCGACCAATCCCGAATATCCTTCAATCGTGAGTTTTAAGACTCGTGTAGCTTCCTTACACAAGGTGCCGGCAAACTCTACCGTAGGCTACGACAGCAGTTACGTCACAAAACGTGACAGTGTATTGGCCAATCTACCGGTTGGATACTCAGATGGTTACCCCAGAAAAATGGGGAATAGAGCGCATGTCATCGTCAATGGGCAACGTGCTCCAGTGGTTGGAAAAACATCCATGAACACCACTATGATTGATGTGACTGATATCAAAGGCGTACTTACCGGACAAGAGGTCACACTGTTTGGTCATCAATCTAATGCGAACATAACGGTAGCGGAAATGGAGACACATGCTGAGTTGATTTTCCCAGAACTCTACACCGTTTGGGGCGCAACCAATCCAAGACTTTATATACCTTAGTGCGGTCAGTAGCAATTGCTTGGCTCTTTTGACATAAGTATGGGCCTTTGGACAAAGCTTAACCAAGGTCAAAACCTAATAAAAGTTAGGTTAATCTCTGATTAAACGAAATGTTTATTAGGTATTTTATGGTAAATAGCATTATGTTTAATGACTAAGCCAATAGAGAGTCGAAGAAAGCACTTGAGCAAGAGTGCTTTCTATTTGTAACTGTCAATTTAACATAATATACATAATGCGCACTGAGGTAAGGAAAAAATAAAGGCAACTTATTTAACTAATTCAACCAGTTACCTTTACTTTTGCCTCATAAAAACTATGCGGATTTTTTCTGATTCGTAACCCGTTCAATTGCCTCTACAACACGCTCATTTTTGGAGCGTTCAGCAATGATAGCTAACAATGTTAGATCCGGGTCTAATCCCAAAATTACTGCCACTTCACACGCCAGATCATCACTCATAGAGCGTCCATTTCTCCAGCTTTGTACGGTCATATGGCTAATACCAAGATATTTTGCGACTTCTCGTGTGCTATGTACTTGTTTTTCAATACATAAGCGTTCCAATAAGTCTAAGGTAGTTATCATGTTTCTCACCTCCAAACTGGAGTATATGACAAAGAACGGTGTAAGCGGACCGTTTACAGCAATATGTAAATGATCTTTAATCTGTTTCGTTCAAGTTGAAGTGGTTTTTGTGAAGGCCGACGATGCTATGAACATGTCAAGTCGGGAGACTTTACGATCCTTTTAAAGCCCCCTAAGTGATTCGAAGCGCTACGGGGGCTATCTGATAAAGGATTCGTAAAAGCCACTAAGTATTGACCAGATAAAACAAAAAAGGATCAAATTTATGTCAGTTACACGTCAATCTCTCACACCTGGAACATCCGAATACGTACACTCTTCTACTGAGCACACCCAAGAGAAATGGGATGTATTTACTCAGCAATGCCAACAAATGCTGTTACGTGTTATTCAATTAAACGCGACGTTACCACACAAGATATCATTTGATGTTCACGGCGATTCTGCGACTTTGTACTGGTATGACACTAGCACTATCGGCACCAATCAAATGAAGCTTGAAAGGCCTTCATTTAGTGATAACTTGATCATAGCTGTCTATTCGTGGGAACCCGTGGAAAATATCAATCAGTACTTCCTTGAGGCTAATATGGGCCTTGATATACTAGAAGCTGAAACTAAGGCTGCTTAATCCATGTCATACGAGCAGCACCCAAGCAAACTGGACTACATTTGTGCTACGTCCGGTTGTGACGAAATGGCAGATATCCCGGGCGGTATTTGCCACAGCTGCGAAACCTCTTATCAAGAGGTGGTTAACTGCCCGTTAACCAAACTACTCGATCCCCTACTCGGTCACTCTGACCCACAAGAGACCCCGGAACAAGCCCAAAGCCGTAAGACTCGTGCTCACCGTGGCTTCTGTCAGTACCACCGTAAAATCATGTACCGCACCGCGGTGTACCCGGGTTCTAACGTGGCGTTCCTGACAGAAAACGGGCGAGCAACACAAGAAAGTATGGTCAAAGACGCGTGTCTGTTTATGGCCGCGGTCGTCAATGAAATGTGCTTAGTTTCGCGTAAAGTGGGTATACGTACTCAGCAAGGGTTTTTACTGCATACTTGGAAACATTTCGAACAGCTCACAGGCCTACCAGATTGGCGCATTAAGCAGTGTTTCAAATGGGTGCAAAAACGCGGCTGGCTATCCTCAAAACAGCCGCGCGAAAGCTACACAGGCAAGGACAATCTCCAGAAATGGCGCGGGCTCGCGTCGGTTAAGCGTGTCGAGCTGAAATACTTTGAAGATTTAGGCATTTTGAACAAGTTTCAAGACGCCCAGCAAAAGGCGAAAAGCCGACTTAAAAAACAATCGACTGACTGGAAGATGCCAATTAAGTACATCCTAACCCCGATTACACTCCTACGTCGTCGACGCAAAGAGGCATTGGAACGTAAAGCCTCGACTAATACAAAGCCAATCATTGCAACAGGCTTGGATTCTAACCCGCCTCCTATCCCTATATAGTGCCGTTTTGTCTGTATGCCCCTTAGTTGGGGCTTTCTGCGTTTCTTTGGGCTCAGGCTGAGCCATAGAGCGTGGTTATCACGGCTATTTTTGCCGCGGTAACACATCAGCTTGTCCAGATTACGATCCTTTTGCCCTCATTTTTATCATTAAAATCAGAAGTGTGCAGTTTTTAACCCGTGAAGTACTCCATACTTTACTCTATGGCTTTACTCTATATATTCCCTCCATTTATGTACATTCCCTAGTCTTCGACTAGAACGCCTTCGGTTAGAGATAGTAAAGATCTTAAAGGATACTGCCTAAAGGCAGTTGAGAGTGAAGCGGCTCTACTTGGTCGCAAGCGACCTGGAGCCTTTCAGCGCTGAACCACGCCAATACAATCGACTGACTTTCTCAAAGGCGTTTAGTGTATGGGCCGTTTATGTCGCTGCGCGACGATTCTGGCAAGGCGACGGTGGAGATTTTAGGGGTGGGTTTACTTGAGGTAAATAATACGTCGTCATGGTTTAGAGCGACTCGTAAAGACCAAAGCCATACCTTTATGATATCTGCTTGTTTTAGAAAGGTTGAACGTGTAGCTTGCAGAAAAGCGTTGTAGTTGCGAATACAAGATTGTTTGCTTTAAACACAATTACGGCGTATACCTTCTAGGATCCACATCAAGTCTACCCAAATCAAAAGGTCTCAACCTGCTCTCTTCAAAAAGTTCTATCTTGGTTCGAAAAACCATCATTTTATGGTGTTTGTCCGTAACTAATGGTCTCTCTTTCAACACGATAGCTAAACATACTGACATCACCATTGAACCGAACTCTATTAACTCCTCATCTGTAAAGTCTTTCATGTATCGATTCTTACGATACTCTTCTTCAATCCATTCTTGACCTCTTAACGGCTCTGTGGTTTTAGGCTGTTTAAATTTCTCAATATAAAGCGACTCATCGGTGTTGTTGCATACCTTGTATTTACACTTATTAAAGTAAGAATAACTTTCAATAAGGTTGCCAAGAGCTTGATCTGCAATATCAGTGATTTCTGTTGCTGCAACCTTATCATTAACGACGTGATAAATTGGTATAGCTATGCCAGCTTGGTTCGAGTCTTTCAATTTATGGGTATCTTGGATCAAGATAACGTTGTGAATATTTGCAAACCTTAGTTCGTTTTGTGGATTTTGGGCACATAACATATCTGCTATGTAACCTACTAAAACATTAGGTTCAAAAAATTCAGCAAATTCATTAATGATGATTAGCGTTCCAGTAGTTCTACTATCCATTTTCAAAGTATCAATCGTTGATATGATCTGCTTGTTAGCACTTCGCAAGATGGTTTCAATTTGACGAAATGCTTTTTGTTCAAATTTTTGAATAACAATATCACCATCAGGCAGTAGACTGACTACGCGGCGAAAATTCAGCTTTCCATAGATGGCCGGAAAATCGGGACGTTTCATAACCTCATGGAAAAAGTTTGCCATCCTCTGTGTAGGGTCTTCTTTGAGAGTTTTTAGTTCAATGACAGTAACATCCCTTATGGAGTAGTCAGCGATCCTAGTACCGTCAGGAAACTTCTCTTCCATCTCATCTAGGTCCTCAACCGCCTCATACTGAGTCATAAACGACTTGAAATTCTCTTCGCTAGAAAAGTCCATTCTCTTATTGCTCATCTGCTATTTTCCGTTATTGATTTATGCATTGGTAATGCAATTAGTTGCTTTTATCTTACATCTAACCATTGCCAATGAAAAATATGTAACTAAAGTGGATACTTGTTTTGAAGGAACTGGCCGCATTGTGGCCCCTTTTTATATAAAACAAGTGCCTTATGGGTATAAGATATGTATAATCCTTAGCGGATTCGTAAACTCTCCCGGCTTGTTCCAGTTAACGTCAGTTAAGGTAACGAGCTCTATGCCACATCAAGATACTAAATCGCAAATCGTCACCCTTTCCCTGTCAGGCTTAATCTGTCTCGGCTTTTTCATACCTAATAGTCTTCCTGAGCTTTCGATCATGTATGTGTCAAAGGTACCGCTATGAGCCTAAGAGAGCGATTCACCCGCATCATTAACGACATCAAGCAAACCAGTCAAAAGCTCGAGGACGAGTCCCCCGATTGGGCCAGCGTGTCTGCGTTCAAGTTGGTTGGCGTTGTGAAGGAATACGTCATTCAAAACTTTAACGCCGCTCGGCTCATCTTCGATCGCAAAGTCTCAGCCCTGGAGAATCTACAGGCGCAAATCGACGAACTCAGACAGGAACTCAAGGGAGAGAAACAATGATTTTAGGATACGTCACCTGCACGGCTCCAGGCTGCAATGAACCGATGGAAGTGTCGCAGCGTAGCAAGTACCTTAAAGGCCGCTGCAATGCGTGTGAATGCACCGAGCAGCGCGCCAATACCAACACTCAACACTACCTCAGCCAATATATGCCTTTGGAAGCGCTTAATCAGGTACATGAATTGCAACCGGAAGGTACATCCGAGCAACAAACCGCGGCAGAAGTGCAACCCGAACCCTCAAATGTACCGACGCCAAACGCATCCGATACGCCTCAGGAAGACAAAAAAAACGCCTCAGATAAGGATTCCGGTGGCGGCTGGGTGTTTGCCAGTATTGGCGCGTTCCTGGGCTACGGCCTAGGTAAATTCATTTCAAACGTCAGATTCGCATAAGGAAAAATCACTAATGAGCCAGAAAAATCCAACCAAACAAGAACAAGTTATTGAAGAACAACTAGAAATCGAAACGCGTTCTGCAGAAGATAAAAACCAATTTCTGAATGAGCTAGAGAGCGATTTTGATCCAGACGCGGCCCTGGCAAAGCAAAGCCAGGAAGAAGACGAGAAGCAAAAGCAAGCCGAACTTCAAGCCTTGGCCGATGAAGCCACCAAAGAAGGCGTACTCATGGCGCTAGGTGGGATTGAGGCGGTTTTAAAGGAGACGGTCGACGAACGCCTAGAGATTGGTGAGGAAAACGCTAACGTGCTTGCAACGTCCGCGGTGCCTGTCATTCATAAGTACAACGTAACGCCCCCACCCTGGGCAGTAAAATACAAAGAAGAAATTGGTCTAGGTTTAGCGCTGGCGACCGTGAGCTTTTCCTTGTTCATGCAGCACCGTTCGCTGAAAAAGGCCGACCGACAAGCCGCGCTCGAGAGACAGCGTGAAGCGGAACAAAACGCGGCGTAGTGACCCTAGTCACAGTTAAGGTATATCTGAGACACTTAATATTAGGTATCTAAGGCATATAAGCCAGTACCAATAAGACCGTCCAACGTTGGACGGTTTTTTATTGGAGGCATCTTTGGAACCCATCAACAATAATAACAAGCTCGATAACCATCACGCCTATGTGGTCGGCATGTCGGGCTCTGGTAAATCTTCCCTGGCGAAAAAACTATTGATTGCGGCCACAGACCAGGTGGCAATTTACGATCCCAAACGCGAATACGACGGAATGCTCAAGGGCCGTAAAATCCGTGTTTATACCCACTTAAAAGCCTTTGCCAGTGCCCTGCTCGCTGGTCGTGAGACTCGTCAGGGCTTTAAGATTGCCTACCGTCCGAATGAGTCTTGCGCGAAAGACTTTGATTTGTTCTGCCGCGTGGTCTGGGGCTGCGGTGACGGCAAACATAAAAAGCCGCTAAAAGTCATCTGTGAGGAGGTGGCGGAGAATTCCACAGGCTCAGGCAAAGCGACAGGTTATCACGGTAAACTGCTGCGCCTGGGGCGCTCTTACAACATCCACACTATTAATTTGTTCCAACGCGGCCAGGAAGTGCCTAAAACCATCATAGATAACTGTGAATATGGTTACGTGATGTTGACTAAGACCCCCAAAAGCCGCCGCTATCTAGAAGACCTAACCGGAATATGTGCCTTAGAACAGGGAAAGTTGCAGCGTTTTGAATACTTCTGCCAGGTCGGGATCGAGGTCCAACGGGGCAAAATACGCTGGTAGTTTGTGAAATCCATCACGCTTAAGGCATATCTAAGGCATATCCACATTAGGTATTGAAGGCACATATCGCGTTACCAATAAAGCCGTCCACTAAGGGCGGTTTTTATTTGGAGTACAACTCAACATGATTAAATTGAACGCAAAAAATCTTCTTATCCTAGTCGGCGTGTCCATAGCCAGTGCCGCGGTCGTCGTTTGGGCGTCAAACAACGTCGATTCCGTTGAAGATGTGATTGGCGACTAAGGGAGAAGCGCATGATTTCTGTAATGAAACTGAATTCGTTCACGGGTGCTGGCTATGGCGAAAAAGCCTCTTTGGTCATTCCGACAGGTCCGGTGTACGAAGAAATCTTTCTTGAAACTAACCTACTCCCGGAGCAAATCACTCGTGTGACCATCACCTTAAACGGCGATGAAATTGTCGTTCTGGACGGTCAACTGATGAAGATGCTCGAAGCGTACAAAGGTCTGAATTCGACACAAGGCTTTTACAGCATTCCACTGGCGGACATTACGGCCAAGACCAAAAATGGCATGCGTTACACGGCACTGGTGACAGAAAAGACGGATAACATTTTGCTTGAGGTGGAAATTGCCCCTGCCCCTGACGGCTCACCGGATGTGCAACTGAAAGGCTTTGCGTCCGTGTCGCCAGCGCAAGCGGCTCGCATTGTCGTACCGCAAATCAAAAAGCAAACCATGCAAGCCACGTCGACGGAAAACGAGTTCTTAGACCTGGTATCTAGTGAGCTGCTGTTCGTGCGTCGTATGCACTTTGTCAGCGACAAGATCACTTCATTGGAAATGTTCCGTGACTACATCCGTGAATACGACTCGACGGCCGTTGTCGACAAAATGCGCGCCCTACGCAATCGCCGTTTCTGGCAGTCGGGCTATTTTCATTTCGATCCAATCATGCGCGGTTATTACCTAGATGAATTGATGTCGACCGCGCACGACAATGAGCTCAAATTCACGGTGAAAACAACCGCGCCGTGTGGATCGATTCCGATCATTGTCGAGTCTGTCAAAGTGGTGCGTCCTGATCTGATTGGCGGCGAGTAACAGGAGGCGCTATGTCATTTTTAGATGATCTGACGAACTTTGGTAGCGGGATGCTCGATTCTGTGGGTGAAGGGTTTGATAACCTGATCACTCACGCGACGACCCCAACCCAAACCGTCAATGCAACCACGCAAAAGCAAGGTGCTCAGGAAGCCGATAACCACGGCAACATCAAAACCAGCGCATCGATGGCGACCGCATCCAGTGGTATCCCGACCTGGGCGATATACACGGCGGGCGGTCTTGGTGTGGCGGTCTTGGTCACGGGCCTGATTGTGTTGGCGAAAGCGAACTAAGGGGGATTCATGCCATTAGCTGTCTTATTTCCTCTACTCGCGGGCGGCGTCGGTTTCGGTGCTGGTTTTTGGTCGGGCTCAGCGGCGACCAAACTCTTAAAACTCAGCGCGTTGGCCGGAGGGACTTATCTGGTCTACCACGTGGTTAAGGAGGCGAAATGATACCGGGAATTACTGGCGGACTGACTAACAGCGGCTCGATGCCAATCAATGCCAGTGGTGGTCATGCTGGCCCATCCAGTGCGACCGCGCGCAATTCGTTCGGCGGCATTCGCAATGGTTCTATTCACTTTGGGGGCGGCGGTGCGTCGTCCTGGCTCCCTTGGGTAGCCCTGACGGTCGTAGGAGGTCTCTTGGTATGGAAAAGCAACTGACCATAAGTTTTCTAAGACCTACTCGTCCAGATATTGGCTACCACTTGGATCAGCTTAAACCCGCATTCAATGGCTCAGACTGTGCCAAGGCGGAATGGCTGGCAATGGTGGAGCGTGTGAAATCAGGGGATGCAGGTCTCTACCTCATCAAGGCGAAAGGCGTGTTGCTGCGCTTTGTTGGCCGTGTGGTTGATGGGGCTTACCACATCAACGCGATGACGGGTAAAGGGCTACACCAAGCCGCCCCGTTAATCATTGAGCGATGTGTGGCGATGGGTTATCCGTCGATTACCTATCACACATACCGCTTAGGTATGGGGCGCATTCTCTCGGGTTTTGGCTTTGAGCTAGACAAGCAACTCAGCCAGACCGAGCGCCGCTACCTATTGGATTTGGGAGGGTCTCATGGGTAAAGGCGGCAGTAGCAGCAGCAGTAACACGACTCAAAACACCAACGTTAACGGCACAAACGCGGTCAGCGGTGACAACTTGGGCGTGTTAGTCAGTGGTGTGAATGGTTCCACAATTAACGTCACCGCCACTGACCACGGCGCGGTAAAAGCGGCCAGTGAGACGGCGAAAGCCTCGTTAGATTTTGGGCGGGATGCGCTCAAGTCTAATGAGAATGCGGTAGACAAAGCGTTGAAGATGGGCGGTGACAGCGTCACCAAGGCGCTCAACTTTGGCGAAGAGTCGCTCAAGGGGGCACTGGGTATCACAAAAGAATCGCTCGATAAGATGGAGACCACATCGAAAGGTGCGATTGATGCCGTGAAAAGCATGGCGGCGCAGTCGAATGAAAACGCCCGCACGGCCATGTCGATGGCCGACCGAGCCAAAGCACACGAACAGACTGGGAACGCCCCGGAGATGACGAAAATTGTCTATGGTGCGTTGGCTGTCACGGCCGTTGGTCTATGTGTTATGGCGTATAGGAGTAGCCGATGATTTTACAATCTGGAGAAGTGAAACGTATTAGCGTGACGCGCTACCGCTGGTTGATTGTTCGAGAAGCACAGGATTATTTCTTTGTTCAAAGCGACAACAGCGAACGCACGCGCCTGGATGCGGGAGATAAACTCGATATCAACGGCGTTCATGAACTCGATATCAGCAACCCGCGAACTACGCCGATCAATGTTGAATATCAGCTCACCGACCGTGATATCGAGACCACGCCCCCTGTAAACCTCAAAGTGGCGGACGCTATGGCCGTCACAGAGGTGCGCTCTGTTGTCGATACCCGCGAAGTGAGCGCACAAAGCTTTACCACTCCAACCCACATCGATATCACGCCTGGGGAGCGAAAGCGTCTCTGCCAGGCTTCCGCGAGTCGCAAGGAAATCATCATTCAAAACATCAGTATGAACGAATGTGAAGCCATGCTAGGCGCGCAAGCAGTGTCGGCGGTGAATGGCCTCTCTATCCTGGGAGACAGACAGTCCCCGGGCGGGATGACCTTATCTGGCGGTGGTGAGTTATGGGCGTTTAACAATGGCAGCGGTCCGTTAAAGCTGGCCGTTTTGGAGGTGCACAATTAGCGGATTTATTCCAAGGCGGTCGCAATCTCTCGATCCACTTACCGAGCACCTTAAGAACCTGCAACCGGAGCAAGTCGATGCCCTCTTAATGATGCGAGGTGTGTACAGCAACCAGGCCGCGATAAGTGCGGCGCTGGTTTCGTGTCAGACACAACAGCTTAAGTCTGATGATGCTCTTAAACCACTACTGAATAAGGAGTTGTTATGACGGACCATTACGCCGCTTTAGGTGACATTGTCACGCAAAGCCGTCAGTTACTCGATCTGATTAAAGGCGGCGCGCTGGCGAAGTTTGACCAGGACGCAAAGGCTGCACTTGCCAGTCAAGCCAGCGCTGTGGCGAATGCCGTGAATGATATTCAAGGCAAAATCCCCCGAATACCATTGACATTGAATCAGGAAATGAAGGTTTCTAGCGGAACATTGCCTGATAAGTTTACTGTACGCAATGGTGTCAGCTTTGAACACCTCGCGACCATAGACCGAGATCCTTCTAGGCGTGGGGCTTTGGCCATGGCACTAATCACTGATATAGAAACAGACCTTAAAAAGATATTTAGCGACTTTTCAATTGCGAGTCAGGGCCACTACGTCAAATCCTTTAATATCTTTCGTGTTCGATGGGACATCGGGAACGTCGCAGATAAGTGGCTGTTCTTTCCGGCATCTTGCAACGGCTACATAGTCCCAGGACAAGGTATCCAATCCTCTTGCGCCCTGATCAAACTGGAATCTGGCGAGCTTCAGCAAACTCGCTTGGGTAAAGGTGTCATTGCGAATCAATGGGTATTGACCAAGCAGTTACAACAATTCAATGGGTTCGGAAGTTATGTCCACCCTGTTGTGGTGGCGGCCTCAGTAACAGGTTCTTTGCTCCTAGCATTACCTGTCGTTAGCACCGGTGATATTGCCCACCCAAACCAACTGTTTTCTTTGTGTGAGGTTAAATGATGCAAATCGAGTCACAAGATCTACACCCCGAGTGCGCTTTAAATCAGCTTCGCGATGTGAGAGTGCCTTTGCTGATTGAAGCGGATTACTTAGTCAACGTGGCATTGGACAACAATGTCGATATTACCCCTTATCGTCAATATCGTCAGGCACTGCGCGATATTACCCAAACTTACAACAACCTGGATGATGTGGTATGGCCGCAAAAACCGTCATTGCCGCAAGCGTCTGCGTAATCGGAGCCTTGATCATTATGAACACAAAAACCGTGACCGAAGCGGTCTCAAAATGGAGCCTATCGACGCGCAGCCAAGCGCGTATGGTGGGCATTCACCGTGACTTGAAAGCCGTAGTTAAACGCGCAATTGAGCTCTCCCCCTTTGATTTTGGGATCACCTGTGGCCTTCGCACCGCGGAGCAGCAAAACGCGCTCTTTAAAAAAGGAGCGAGTCAGTTAGACGGGTATTCAAAGATCAGTCGTCACCAAACAGGACACGCCGTCGACTTTGTGGTCTACGACGAAAACGGCAAAGTGACCTGGGGCTTTAGCTATTACGAGCAAGTGAGCTGGGCTTTCAAACAAGCCGCGCGTGAGCTGGGTGTCAGCATTGTCTGGGGCGGTGACTGGACGTCCTTTAAAGACGGCCCACACGTCGAACTTAACCGGGCCGTCTACGGATGATTAGCCCAAAGGAGGCGAAAACCGTCGCGTTAACCATTGTAGGCAGCGTTCTGGCTGCCTACACCATTAAGTGTCTGAAAAAGAAAGGATGGTTATGATTGGATTGATCACATCATTGGTCAGCAAAGGTTTAAGTTATTTTGAGCGCAAGCACGAAGCCAAACTCAAAGCTCAGGACCGCGCGGACCAGCTTGAGCAAGCCCAAGTAAATGCCAAAATCAAACGTCTGGAGAAAGGCGATGATTCCGCGGCTAGGCTGGACGAACTCAGCATCAAGCAACGAGGTTGGAAGGATGAATATTTGTTGCTTCTCACTACTCTACCGCTGGGCGTGTCATTTGTCCCTGGCTGGGCTCCTATTGTGGAACTCGGCTTTGATGCGCTCGAGAACATACCCGAATATTATTGGTATGCGCTTGGCATGATCTACATCGATACGTTTGGCTTTCGCCGCATGGTACGTGTTGCGTTTGAACACTGGCTAGAGCAGCGTTTTGGAGGTGTCAGTGGGTGAATATCAAACCCTTTTGGTGTTTGCGGTTAGCTCGATAAGTTCAGGCATAGGACTGGGCGCGATGATACGCACAGACATTAAATGGCTACGCCTGACGATGGAGAAAATGGAAAAGCGGATTTCCCGCCTGGAAGACAGACTGTGAAAAAAAACAAACGGCTGTATCTGGTCGTGGTCCCTGCTCTTCTACTGACGTCCTGGTATGCGTATGCCAGGACTAAAGGAAGAGATAAACTGTCAAATGTGCCAGCGCCTCGTACCAATCCACTGCCCAATTTAGATAATCTGCTTGATCATTACTAAGCGTTTGTCGCTATCAAACACCTTTCAACATAGGTCGATAGCAATTAATAGCTTGCAGTGATAATAATGTAATTGTTTGATTTAATTGCGCCATAAGTAATGAGTACTGCTAGACTTAAGTAAAATAAAATACAACTTAAGAGAAACGTCTATGGCTATGTTCCTCGAAATATTTCTAATAGTGGTACCCATCCTTATTGTCTTTGCAGTATTTAACGAATTCATACCTGTTCGATTTGCTAATTATACGCTGAGGCTTAGTTTTGTCCTATTAGTGATTGAGTTGATCATTAGTTGGCTAAAAGTGTTCAAGTTCATTTCACTATCCAACATAGATTCGATTTTTATAGGTGACGAATGGTGGCACCTAGTCGCGGGACCAGTTGTGTTTTTACTGTATGTTTATGTCATGACTGAACTGTCTATTTATGAGGTTAGGCAAACGAATAAAAAAAAAGTGAAAAGGCCAAGTCACATGACTTGGCCTTTTTTGTTTCGAACGTCTAACACCTGGAGGTTTTTTAATCCTATACCTCTTCTTTTTTTTTTCGTCTGAACTGAATCACGTTTGATGTAGTCTTCAAGCTCACTCGAATGTCTAGCTCCATCAAATCATACGCTGTCAGTTCTCTCCCACCTGGTGTAATGAGTTTTTCACCCCTAACCTTAAATCCGCGCCATGGTTTAGATACAGGTAGATAACCCCTGTGCATGATGAGTAAAAGCCGGACAACAGACATGGGCCAGTTACCTTTCTTTATCCAGTTCTTAACCGTCGGAGCTGTCACACCGAAAAACTCAGCGGCTTGTTTGTGGTCGTCAAAGTGCCATAGCAACAGGTCGCTAACTTGGTTGATATATAAGTTGTGGGCGAATAACTCTTCTTTTACCTTTCTTTTCATGTGATTCTTGTCTCATTATTGTAATTGAATCCCAAAATGGGCCAAGAATCATATTTATGGTGTATTGGTGTAACAATTGGCGTTGAGTAGAGCATTTGTACATTTTTGCTTTTTTGTGATGGTTGTAAAACTTCTCTACCAGTCGCATAGTGTTTTAATATTCAGTAATGTAACTAATTGAACATAAAGCATAATAATGCGCACTAAAATATGAGGTTTTACTCGGTTTATCAACGGCTTGGTTTTTGGTGAAAACAGACATTTCTGGGTTTGATAACATTCTGTATTCGTTCCAAAAACACGCTTTATTAGTCGATAAATAACCGTTTACGTCTTGTCGCACGCTCGGTGTCCTTCCTTACTCAGTTTGCTTAAACGCGGATATGGTCCGTTGATGACGCATTTTTAATCGTCAAAAACAATCAGTCTGCGTTTATCAAACGTCATTACCTATCAAAATGGACTGAAAATTATTTTATTTTTATAAGGAAGATCACATGCTCACACCCAGTTTTCATCACTTATTGCATCAGCAGTTTATGGATCTGCACCAGGCTGCGGCTTTTTTCCATGTTCAAACCATCACCGTCAAGCGCTGGATCAGTGGTCACACACCGGTGAATCCACTGGCTGAGAAGCTGCTCAATATTAAAGCACGTGGCTATTTGCCACTCGATGAACGTTGGGACGGATTTCGCGTCCAAGAACAACGTGCGACACTCATTACGCCCGAACGTCGTGAGTTCAGTCCCAAAGAGCTGTTATCCTTTGCTCACTGGCGTGATGAACATCGCCAACTGGTTGAGTTACACGGTCACATCGAATATCCGAAGTATTATCCGCCCAAGGAAAATCTGATGCCGTTTTCAGGTGGCGGCCACCGTCGCAAACCCGCGCCCTGGGTGCCGACTAAGTCGAAGTCTAAACTGCGTTGAAAGCCAATCATCACTCCCCGACTCTCGCTCATAAAAAAGCCAGCCCTCGATGGCTGGCTTGGTGGTCACGTTTATAGAAAGAAAGCGTTCGAATTTTAATGGCTCGTCGCGCCGCATTCTTCATCGACATAACAAAGGTGCAATTTCTTTCCTCCAGAAACAACTAAAGCCACTAAGAAGTGGCTTTAGGGACTGCCGCCCGTTTCCGGTTCGGCGATAGAAACTAATTTCTCTTAATCAACATAACTATATGCTGTCGCTCTGTCAACCAAAGCCATTTAGCTAGTTCCACCTAACCGATATCAACATAATATGGCTAGAAACAAGGCTGCATGGGGACTGTCCTATGTTGCCTCTTATTGGCTTATGCCAGGGCTTGGATCACGGCTTGAGGATCTTTAGCCAGCACATTGAGCAACACTAAGGCTGGACCTCTCGGCGCTCTGTCACCACGTTCCCAATGACGTAATGTGCCTAAGCTGATCCCAAACGTTGAGGCAAACTCTGCTTGCGTCATGGCCACGCTATGACGGACTGCTTTAACGTCAACAGAGGAAAACTTATGGACGGTTGCCCCTTTGGTCTCACCCTCAGCAAACTCAATGGCTTCCATAAGACCTTGCTGGATACTGTCAAATGCATTCGTCATGATTGCCTCCGGTAACTTCTGTGAGTTGGGGTTATGGTAAACCTTGTCATTGTACGCGATGAGACGCCCTTCTTGAACGCTATCTAATACCACCTTACACTAACTCGAAAGCTTTTGGTTTAGGATCTTTTAATGTCTAGGTATGACGTCGATACAGTTGAAACTCAATTTCAACCAGGCTCTAACGAACAGGTGCTCCTTAACAAGTTGGCAATCACCAGCGTCTCAGAAATGGACGACGTCGAGGCCTTTCTTCTCGTGAAACTGTATGAAAAGGTATTCTCAGATGATGAGCCAGCGTTTCCTTTCAGTTTTCAGACTGTGATGGACTGGCATCGCCAATGGTTCGGTAACGTTTACCCTTGGGCTGGTAAGATGCGCAATGTCAGAATGTGGAAAAGCGATTTTGAGTTTGCTGCGCCGCTGCAGATTGAACGAGCCATCCGAGTGTTTGAAAACGACTACTGTTCAAAATTCTCGGCCATATCGACGTTTAGTCAGAAGGAGCTTGTTTCATTCCTGGCTCAAAGCCATGTTGAATTTATTCTGATCCACCCATTTAGAGAGGGAAATGGCAGAATCAGTCGTCTATTGATGGACTATCTGAGTCAAGAGGCAGGTTATGGGCTGTTAGATTACTCGTTGTGGGATCAACACAAGGATTTCTATATTCGTGCCATTCAGGCCGGAGTTTGTGGCGACTATCAGCACATGGAGCGACTGGTGGGTGATATTTTAAACCGCTAATGACAGCGAATCGTACTTACGTTTATCGGCTTTTAACTTACGTTCAATCGTCTTGACTGATTCACCGGTTTCAATTGCTGTAGAGCTGGCAACGGAGCGAAAGATCATCGCTTGAGTCACTTTTTTTCTTCTTTTCATCTTTCATAAGAAATTACCGATTCGTATCACTAAGTGCATGTTTAGATCGTATAACAACAACCTCGGATTATCAACGTAAAGAGCGACGGCAGGCATATTTATGAGATAGGATACAAATTACCAACGATTGAATGGAAAAAGCCAGTGGAGGACTGAATCAGCATAAAAAACGCCGCTTACACGACGTTTATGGGTTAGGAGAGATTTGGTAGGATTTTACCTTACCTTCTTTTTTGGCTTGGCTATAGGCCGCTTTGATTTTCTTCATCGCTTCGACTTTCGCCTCTTTCGCTTTTGTAGCTTGGGGTTGTGATTTCATAACCTAAAGCCTCCTCACCTAAGTTGTTTGTTACTACAAAGTGTAACTCTTCGCTATAGAGCTTGGCAAGCCGATCATAAAAGCGCTTGAGTTTGTCACTTTCAGCAACATAGAGATAAGCTTCGGCATGGCTATTTCGATAGTGGAAATCGAGCAGCTCTTTGATGATGTAACCCAGCTCACGCATCGCGGTAACTGAGAGCGCGATATCAGGCTTGTCAAAGAAATTATCCGACTCAAAGTTCACTTTGAGGTCAAATTTGACCTCATAACTGTGTTCTCGGTACTCAATACCAAGCTCATCGGCTTTTTCATTAATCATGTCTTTGGTTCGAGTAGCATTCACTAGGTTGAACACCATGACATAGTCATGATGCTCAACGGTGAACTCGATGATTTGACATGAAATATCACCAATATTGAAGTCTTGAAGGATCCAGCTAGTCAAAGTCGAGCCCTGTTTATCTATTTTGATGTACATATTACAAACCGTATGAAGCGATGGCTAAGCTGTACGTACTTTCTGTGTGATGCACCCAATAATTTAATGCCGAGCGTGGCGAGTCACTTTAATGTGGTGACGCACTTCGGGCACAAAAAAACCGCCCTGTTGAGCGGTTTTGGTTAGCGTCGGCGGCGGGTTTTGCGTCGTTTGGTTTTGCTGGCTTTGACGACTCGCCCCCTTTGATGGTGTAGCCCTTCTTGAGCTGGCCGTTGGCCTTGCGCCCTTTTCTGCTTTTAACCATGACTATCCTCCAGTTTGCGAATTCGTTGTTCCTGATCTTGTTGGACTTTCTTAATCCAATTGATGTCGGTTTTGAGGGCGGCGATGGTCGCGGCGCTCGAGACCAGGCCGGTGACCAGGGAAATGACCAAGGCTTCGACTAATCCCATCATTGCCCCCTGAGTTTGAATGAAAAGAATTCCAGTAAGTAGCGCACCATGGAGCGGAAGCCAAAGGTATCAATCACGACGGCGCCGACGATGTACCAGTAGTATTCCGGTACGAACTCGAGCGCTTTGAATCCGTCTTGGACGTAACCGGCGTAGTCTGGAATGAAAGACAATATGAGCGGAATAAAGACGACCAACAGGATGAACTCGTCTTTCAGGCCGCGCTCTCGGATCGAGACTTCGTCCAGGTTGGCCGCCTTTTCATCGCCGGATTGAAGGCGTTTGACTTTGGCGTTGTGGCGTTCCTGGTCGATTTCATCTTTGCGTTTGAGGGCGTTGGCTTTGTTGATGCCGTGTTGTTTGTAGGCATCGATGCCTCCGGTGACGAGATTGAGTAAGGCGCCAATCATGGGTACACCTGGCGGTCGAGTTCGATGTGCGGGCCGTCTTTGAACGAGGTCCAGTCGCCGCCCCAGACAATCGGTACGCCGAGCTCCCTCGCCGCTTGTTTGAAGGCCCAGCTGACTTGTTCGTAGTAACTGAAGCCCCAGGTCACTTTGCCGTGTTCGTCATACACGACGTAGTCGATGGCGTGGCCGGTTTGGTGGCGGCTGATGCGTGAGTAGCCGTCGAGCTGGCTGGCGCCGTCGTTAAACAAGGCGTGTTGCTGTTCTGCCGTGCGTTTGCCTGAGGTGATGCCAAAATCAAACGGGCTGAGTTCGAGCGCGCGGCGCACGACGTTTTTGAGGTCGTGATGGACGCCCGTCAGTTTGGTTTCGCTTTTGACCGACAGCACAAAGCCGCTGACGGCTTTATCGATGGTTTTTTTGTTCATCAGGTACACTCCGATTAACGTCAGGAACCCAGCGAGGGTGCCCAACTTGGTGACGCTCATAGGTCAAAATCCGGCAATTGGGTGACGAGTAAGGTTCGGGCCTTAGCCCGTTTGGTCCGCACTTCTGGCGGCACGTCGGCCCCGGTTTCAAACTGGCGCGTCAGATAAAAATCGGTCGCGTCCAGATAGCGTTTCGCCTGTTCACGCTGCTGGGCTAATCGTTGCTGTTGCTCGACATCAGGCAGCAGGACAAAGGCCTCACCACTCCAACGGTAGTGTTCTGGATGTGCCAGCACCTCAGGCGCAGGCGGCGCGTCGACACGGATGAGCTCTGTCGACGGTTGAGGCGCGTTAATACTGATGATTCGACCTTGCTTATCGACTTGTATCATTAGGATATCCCTTAAATCGAATACGTCCCATGATGGCCACCGTGATATTGACGTACGAGCAATTGAATTCGATAAAACGTGCCTTTTCGGGGGTCATTATGGCGATGCTGTAGCACCGATTGCTCATATTAGAAGAAAACGGAACGACCATTGCCCGGTAAGTATCGGGAACCATGAGCCCGTTCGCTTGATAGCATCGATGCCATAAAACGACTTGGTTTATATCTTTTGGTCTTTGGTTATCCTTATCGCCCCAACGGATTTGAACCTCAAGCAGTTCGTTGTTTTTTGACAAGACGAACTTCACTTTTCGGTCGGTGGCATCGGTGATGGTGGCTTCTTCCATCTCCATGCTTAGCGATTGAAAACCCGTTACTACGGGGTTGTTGAGTTTCATCAGCGCATCTCCCCAATCTTAAGGTATTCCCAAGCTTGGCTTTGGACGGTGACGTCTTGGTTGGTGTTCAGCGTCAGATGGCCTCCGGGGTAGAGGATGATAAAGCCTTGCACCAACACTGAGTGGACGTTTATATCTGGCAACTGCAGGATCAGCGCTTTGCGTGCTTCGCTGCCTTCGATGATTTGCTTCCTACCTTTAAGCTCAAGCACGCCATCTTTGATGGGCGCATAAGTGTATAAGTTGTCGTTCGACGTGACGTTGAGGCTGTCGTTATCGACATGAACATTGAGCAACGGGTTTTGAATGTCGGTTTTGACCGGGCGTTGGATGTCGACCACATTCACGTCTAAGCGGTCATTGTCGACCTGGACGTTGAGCAACGGGTTCTGAATGTCGGTTTTGACCGGGCGTTGGATTTCGACCACATTCACTGGCCGTTGCACCTCGTGCACCAAGACTGAATTCGACACATCGATTTTCTGTGCTTGCGTGAGGATCGGCACGTCACTGATTTGGTACTCAAAGGTGGCGGCGTCGCGGTGGTGGTTTTCGAGCGTCAGCTCATTGAAGGCGGTAACGTCGATGGTATCGCCGCGCTGGATTTCGGTCGGACGCAGCGCATCCCCCCACAGCAGTAAGTCGTGGGTTGATTCGCGCAGAATAAGAAACTTCCCCGCCTGTCCGGCGTTGAAGCTCAGGGTCTGATTGGGTTCAAGGGTATGACGTTGTTTCATGCGGTTTTCCTTGTGACCAAAAACGCCACGGTGATGATGGTGCCGGCAATCCCGACGATCAGTGAGACGTTTTTCAATAAGGCGTTATCTGACTCCAAGCCCCCGGTTTGCTCGCGCGATTTGGCGTCGCTGGCCATGGCCAGAGCGGCTTTGGTGGTTTCGGTTTGTTGGCCGGCCATGGATTTAATCGAATCTATCGCGTATTGGCTGACTTCGGCGTTTTCTTCGAGCGCGGTCGAGCCAAAGCTGAAGGCCTCATCCACGGTGGAGCTGCCAAACGTGAAGGCCTCATCCATCGCCGAGGTGCCAAACGTGAAGGCTTCATCCACGGTGTGGTTGACGCTATCCAGCGCGCCGGTGACGACCGTTTCGTTCGACTTGAGGGTTTGTTGGCCAAAGTCGAGCGCTTCTTCGGCTAAATTGCCGGCGATACTCATTGCACCGTGGTCGGTCATGGTGAGGTTGATGTCGGAGTCATTGACTCCAGCGAGCATCACGCCGTAGTTGTCGCGGCCCGCGGCGGCACTCCCACTCGTATTGGTGGTGGTCGTGACGTTGCTTTGACGGCTTTGTGAAGAGCTTCTTCCACCCATATCTGCAAACCTTATCCGTAAAACCCGTTCATCCCCTCGACGCTCAATCTCTTGTACCGGCAGCTTGAGCTTTTCTCGTAGGTAGCGCTCCGCGCCTGGTCGAAAGAAATGCGCACGGATTGAGTCAAATCCGTTGGCCCTGGCGTGGTTGATGGCGCCCAAGGTGCCGGCGGCCATCTTGCCCACTAAGGCGACCACGACCAGTTCATGGCGGCCATCGGGCAGCGATTCACCTCGCAGCAGCATCACGGTGTCTTCTAGGCGAAAGACCTGTTCACTGCCCTGTTGCACGGCCCGTTCGGCGTCGTTGAAGTAGTCTTTCAGGGCGGGTTTAAGTTGTTGTTTAACCCGTGTCCATTGTTCAGGCTCAAGACGACTTGTTAAGGACCACATACAGGACGAACAGCCCTAGCACCACCAACAACCACCAGGGTGATTGGTTGCCTCCGAGCTGGATGCCACCGCCGGTGAACCCCATGTTGTGGGTGCTGTTTCCGGAGGTGCCCGACATCGCCGGGCCTGACGCCCCGCCTTGCAGGCTTCCACCGCCCGTGAGTGAGGTTAACGAACCCAGCATCACCGGCCTCCTTTAAACAGGTACAGCAACACGGCGATCATGCCGACGAGGAGCATCAATTTGTTGAGGCCTTTGCCGGCACTTAAGCCAAACACACTGCCAACCCCAAAACCGCCCAGCGCCCAAAATACCAGTGGCATACGCGTCTCCTATTTCTTCAACGCCAATACGACGATAAGAGCCAACGCCAACAGGCCAAGCCCACCGCCGACATACCACAACATTGGGTTGACCTTACCTTGGGGGGCTCGCCATTGGCCGAGTGACCACGTTGCCCGCATCATCGATTCTGGGATGATTCGGCTGCTGAGTGGTATTGGGGTTTGAGGATTGGTTGGTGTTATTAAACAACCAATCCGCGTGTTCTCCGACGGAATCGAGCGCACCGGCGCCAAATTCCAGTAAATCATCAAAAAAGCTTTTCATAGGCGCTCCTTAGGCCGCGCCACCGTTCAGCTTCTCTGGTCGCTCGAGTCGCACCGACTCCACCAAAATCGGAATGGAGCCTGGGACGTCTTCTGTCGTCACCGAGAACTTGAGGTTGGAGCTGTGCTGAGTCGGGAACAGTTCGTCAATCGAGAAGCCACGCACAATCGGATCAAAGTGGAAGTACCCCGATTGAGGGGTGCGTTCATTGCGCTTGGCGTTCGCTTCCGAGATAAACCGGTTGGCTTCGAACTCTTTGACGAAGTCGCGCTCAATCTCAAGCTTGGTGATGCCCTCGTGCATAAAGTGCATACGACGAATGCTGATCAGCGGGCTGGCAATCAGGTTGGTGAACTCGTTCACGCCCTGAGCGTTGGCCGGCATGGTTTCGCGTTTCATCAGCGGCACGACCACCCGCATCGCCTGGGCATTGCTCACCCAGGCATGCACCTGAATGGTCAGCTTATCGGCGTCTGCGCGTTTATTGCGGAACTGGATATCGAGGTGGATGTTGTCGCCGAGCTCGGTGACTAAGCCGGTGTAACGCACCCCGTTTTTGGTTCGGGCAACCACATCACTGAAGGGAATGACGTAATGGCCCGCGGTGGCGTCACGGCGTTTATAGCGCTCCAGCATCACCAGCTCTTCGCCGGTTAACACGTAGATTTCTTCCGCATTGAGCGTGATGGAAATCCGCGTCATGTCCTGCGCTTCGGCGTTGGTTTCGAGCACCAGTTCGTGATACGTCGGGCCGTTGGGGATAGGCAAGGTGCCTTTCTGCCCCCAAGCGGCTCCGACCATGGAATTGAGTTTGATTGGTTTCACTGACATAACGCCCCCTTAGAACCAACCGGATTTGCCGAGGTACTTATCTAAGCCGGCCACTTTGTTGTTGACGGCAAAGATAATCGCACCTGCTGTCACTGCCGAGACACCGGCAATGATGGCCATGTTGCGTGCATTGAGTCTCATGCTGACACCCTCTGTGGAATGGATGCCCTGACCTTAGGACGATTTTCGCCACAACGTCAGCCAGTCAAATCTATTAGGCAAGGCGTTGTACCTAATAGGTTATTCCTAACCGTGTTCGATAAATTATCCTTTAATTACCTTTTATCGTGCTCAGGCCAACTAGTATCCGATGTGATGCACAACGCATCCAACGTCTATTTATCGAGGTTATTATGAAAAAACTTATGTTGATGGCTTCACTGTCTGTGTTAGCGCTCCCTGCGTATGCCGATGGCGTTTCACTGGATTACACGATACAAGTGAAGATTGGCAGCGCACCAAGCAAAATTAACCTCGGGCATGTGTATTTGCCTTACACACCCGATTGGCACAGCAGAAATTATCAGGATCTAAAAATTGAGGGCAAAACGTATCGATTCAAAGCCGAATTTGGCACGAATTGTAACTATGGCGCGACCTACTCCATAAGCCCAGATGACACACCCGTCATGACCATCACTCGGACCGATTCAGGGTGCAGCCCGCTTGGTGAATTATCGCCGCTCAACTAACCCGCACGACTAAGCGAGTGCGCATTTCCTCTCTGGTCTATGAGGTACTGCGCCTCTTTGCTTAGCCTCACCTAACGGGCGGGGTAGATTTTTCCCTGTCGATGATTGCCGATGCCGGGCGACTTGAGAATGTAGTCGGCGTACACTCAAGTTGGTGCAGATCACAACGGGCCAGTATTCATCATTGCTCCTACGGGAGTTGCAGATGAGTGTACTGGTAATATAATTCAGTCCTACAAAATTGTACCAGATGGTGCAAACGAAGATGGTTACAAATCTTTTACCTCAATCGCTTTGACAGCCCAAACTGCTGGTAAACAGGTACAGGTTGAGTACGATAACGGGCCCGGTTGCTACGCTTATCGAATCATTATGAGATAAAAGCTCACGCACTGTTTGGATTTATTCTCAATTCTTGCGCTTGATGGTGCATATCAAGCGCACTCCTCAAGTCTCAACCTAAAACTAGCCTAGTTGAAGCAGTCCGCGATCAACAACGACAAAAAGGCCTGAACGACATTCGAACATAAAATCGCGGCATCTTTAGTAACCGCGATTAGACTATTTATCACCTGCCGACATCGATGTTCCTAGTAGCTAGTAATCTTGCGCAGGGGCATCTAAGTCCGTTGTTCAAGCTATAGCGCTCGTCATTATTATACTAGCTATGTACTAGGTGACATACCAATTGCCACTGTCATACTTTTGAACAGCAATCTTTTTTAACCCTCCACATACTTTTTTATAAAACTTTTCTACTACAATTTTGGAATAAAGATAACGAAAGTAATATTTGGCTAGGAAATCGAGTATGAAAATCACCGACAAGTCTCTTGTTGAGCAACAAAAAATATCTGAAACCTCATTGAAACAACGCCTTTCTCTTTTTCGACTGACGGACTCTGACCTTCAAGAAATAAGGAGTCTCAAGACAATGATTAACCGTGAGATAGATGGTTTAGTTGATACTTTTTACTACCACCAAACTCAGATACCCGAAGTTGAGTCGTTGATTGGTGATGCGGGAACATTGCAACGATTAATGATGGCCCAAAGAAAATACGTGATGGATCTATTCTCTAAGGAGATAAATCTTGACTACGTCGAACACAGATTACGGATAGGCTTAGTCCACAAACGAATCGGTGTCGACCCTCAACTCTACCTTTCTGCAGTGAACTATCTAAAAGAAACTGTCTTTTTTACTATTTGCAAAAATATCGACGACAAGCAAAATGCCGATAGGTTGTGTACAATAATCAATCGTCTAATGGACTTTGATGTATCCTATGTGTTTGATACTTATATCCGAAGCATGATGCATGAGATTGAATTCGAAAAGAATAAGTACTTTGATTACGTTGGTGACCTAGAAAGCTTAGTCGCACGGCGTACTCAAAGCTTAGAGGATATGGTACGCCTTGATCCTCTAACCAACCTTTACAACAAGCGAGCGTTTGAAGAATTGGTTGAGCCAGTATTTCGAGAAGCCAAAACGAGAAATGAGCCACTGACCGTTGTTTATATTGATGTCGATGATTTCAAAAAATTCAATGATACCTATGGTCATGAAGACGGTGATAGTGTTCTGATTGCAGTAGCCGATAGTATTCGTGGAATATCTCGTAGCGTTGATCTTTGTTTTCGCATGGGCGGTGATGAGTTCGCGATCATAATGCCAAGATGTGGGGAGAAAGATGCCAATTTCACTTATGTACCTCGACTCTGGAAGCAATTACACTCCATTAGAAACGACATCTCTCTAAGTATAGGTATGTGTCAAACTGGTCCAAATGACTACATCTCCATTAACTCTGCCTTGTCTAAGGCCGACAAAGATATGTATCTAGATAAACGACAGGATAAAAACAAAGAGAATAAAAGACTGGTGGCCGTAAAAGCGAATAAGTCGACAGGAAAATAGCATGAGCCAGCCGACAAGCTCGTGTTACTCTGGTTGTTGTTCGTTAGCCCCCATTCCACTGTTAGTTATTGGTGCAAGTGCGATAATTCTCAGAAGTACAATGCGTCATCGGTGTATACATTACTGCGTCTACGGATTGATTATTGACCAGTTTATAGAGGGTTAAGATAGCTTGTTTACCCATCTCATAAGGGTTTTGGCCCACGTTTCCGTGGGCGAGATTGTCCTTTAGATAGACCAATTGTTCCTGCGCTGTATCGGCGGTAATGATGATGATTTCTCGGTTCATCATGGCCTGCTTGTGAGGAGTGACGACGTCTTTGTATCTATCCAGGTATTGGCTCCATCCCCCTACTGCCACGATGGCGTTAATTTCACGTTCTTGGTATGAGTTAAGGACATTGTTGAGATCGGCTAAGGCTCGTTCAAATTGGCCGAAATTGTACAGAGGCTCACTAAATTCAGTCCAACCGTTTGCTCCCTTCAAGCGCTCGCCGGGCGGTGTTAAATACTCTTGACCAGACAACGCTGAACGAATCCCCATTATCCTCAGATTTAAATTTGGAGAGTCTGGTCTGCCACTTTGAATGATCAGAGTCCCCCCATTGGGAAGCATTGATTTAAGCTGCTCACCCAGTGCTTTGCCTAAATCAAAATCGTTAGTGCCAATATAAGCCGCTCTTAACGTGGGATTACGTTCCAATACTTCTTGTGAAAAATCCGCATCATACGTAATGATGGGAACCCCCATCTGTTGTGCTTTTTTATACTACGCTGGAGCATATATTCTGATTGAGGAACGGCAATAGCGATACCATCTATCCCCTCATCCAAAAGAGCAGAAATGATTTTGTCCTGCTTACGCACATCAACATTTTTGGGGCCTCGATAAACACACTCCACCTGGTCCAAACCTTTCGCTGCGGCCATGCACCCTTCTTTGCTTGCCTCAAAAAAAGGGTTGTTCTCTTCTTTGGGAACCACTGCAAATCGAAGCTGTTTTGACTCAGATACGCTGAGAGTACTGAATAGCAAGCTGAGAATAGTCACATTCCTTATAAACCCAATCATGTTGGCCCGTTCCTTTGAATGACTAAAAATTTTACCTGTCACTTAAAACTTAGCTCAAAAAGTAAAATTTGGGAGCTTTGTTCCGTGTCATCCATCTCAGTATCAGCAATGTAAATCTATGTAAGCATGACTTTTTGATATTCAATTATTTTGATAAAGTTCACTATTATAACATTCGAGTATGCATGACCCATCACAATGTGAGCAGAGCAAATGCAAACATTTTGGCAACATCTAAAAAAACGGATTTATCTCAAATGAACACTATGAACTTGCCAGACAGTAAAGCAATAGCTTGTGAAGATCATTTAATCATCTGGTTTTGGGAGATCAATATGCAAAAAAAAAGGCATAGAGCATAAAAAAATCATGGCTGAGCTTAAAAAGCTCGGTGATTTATTAGTGAAACTTAGACAACAAAAACCTCATTTTTTACTGCCAAGTTCACGGCTAGAGTTAGTCAAGGACATCATGCAGCATACGTTGTTAATGGGAGATAAATTCTATAAAAAGCACGAGTACTTTGTTTCTGAAATACAACAGCTTATCGACACTCACTACAAAAATCAGTTGTTCTTTGAGTACGTTTAAACCAACAATCGCCGTGGTGATGCCCACCCTACTTGTCCTGACTTTCTCGTTTAATCACTGCACCAATCTTTTTGAGTTATTGGCATGGTCAGTTTTTCGGCCAAAATGATACTCAGCAAAGGTGGCTGACTTATTCAAACACCACCAAACCGAGGTCGAAGCAACGGTATTTAAATGATTGCAGTGAACAACAACTAAGCGGTTTACGCTCCGTTCTGTTTACTGACTCTCAACCTTATCAATATTGTTTAACGAACATGACTCAGTACCCGCTGGTGAAGTTACGACTATTTTCTGAAAACCGACAACTAAATTATACTGAACTGTACCGCTCTTGTAGGTGAGGATGTCTGCACTATTGATCCCTTTGGCTTTGACGTCTTTTTTTTCCTTCCGCGGAAGTGCAAACCATTGTGCAACCTCCCATTTTGCATGTGATATGGGTGATAAATTCAATGTTTGGATTGTTCGCAGCCCATGTTGGAAATACTGCGGCTACTAGCAAGATGCCAAGATACGGTTTCTTCATTTAGGGTCCTAGTTAAAATTCTCTGATTTTCGTTTTCCATCTTTCAACAGACTTTAAAAAAACGTTGGCCAGCGATGTCACAAGTAAAACACACTCTTTGATCAATGATATTTATCTTGATGTTGTGTAAAGACATCCTCTCTCAACTCTTCAATGGCTTGCCATATGTTTTTTGCCAGTTCCGGATTAGTTTCAACAAATTTATGGCTTAAGACCAAGTAGTAATCTTTTGTTGTGATGGCTGGCTGAACTTGCTTTACATCGCTGATCTTCTGTTTGCTCAAAAACTGTTTTGCCATCGTATCTTGGACTGCAATTGCCGACAAGCGCTTTAACTGCAACATATTAAACAACTGCGCTGTTGTTTTTACTTCAAATACTTTTAGTTGCTTTTTCTTTAATTCTCTAACGATCGAAAAACCCAAATGCGCACCAACCTTTTGGTCTAGATCCGCTAAACTTTCTCCGTCCCAATTAAACATATGATCTTGGAGTGTATAGAAGTAGTATCCGATAGTAGCAATACGTTTGCTGCCGTCGGGCTTGTCTCCGTTCATAGGATAGTGAGCATATTGTGCACGCTGGGTATTGTAGGAAAAAATAAACCCACCATCGACGTCTCCATTGCTTATGTCTTGTAGAACCCGTTTCCCTGGTAGGCGAACATATTTTACATCCAGCTCTAACTGTTCTGCGACACGATTGATAACATCCAATGCTATCCCGGGAGGATCAGCGACATCTGTGCCATTTCCCATCTGAAACGGATAAGATTCAACATCTGAATAAGCCAATTTGAGAGTGGTTGTCGCCATTACCTGAAGTGACAATAAACCCATCACGAGTAAGGCTGTCAGTTTGCAAACAAGATGATTCATAGACACTTTACCTTTCAAGCAAGACTAAACAAAGCATAGAGTCTAATCGCATGATTGTCTGATCATTTACGACAATCGCAGACTTTAGGAGCGCGGCTAAAATTGTGAAGACATGTTATTTTGCTACGAGAGTATTCGTAATGAAGCGTTACCTGTCTGCTTCGGCTTGTGTTACCCCGCTTTCACCGTGCGCAGGGGCTGCTTCAAGTATGAACAAATAGAAAGCAATACCACTATCACCCGTTACTTATTTAAAATATGTCGCTTACTGACGATGGTTCTTATCAGCAACTGGGAGCTGGTTGGCTGTATACCGCAGAACGTCCACCTTACTACCAAAGTGAGTTGGCGACGTGATTCATTCAGAATTGCAATGTAACGTTTAGACAAAAAAAAAGGCTCAACGCTGAGCCAATAAACTTTCATAGAAAGAGATCGTAAGGCGTCTTCTGGATATACCCGTCGGACTCATTCACCATAGCTATATCGATGTAGTCAATGAAAGCACTGTTCATTGCCAATGTGAGCTCACCCAAAGTAAAACTGCTTTATGAACATTGTTCCCAAAAAAGATGAGAACTAACCTAAACTTTGAAATTTCGCTACAAAATCTGTTTGCAAACGATGGTATCGTCGGCTAACAAATCAAAATCAACTTGTCGCACAATTGGAAGCCTGCGCCCGTTTCTATCCGGAATCACTTGCAGCATGACGCGCTGGCCAACAAATATATAGGAAAGGAAGGCCGTACTACGATGTGATACAAATTATCCACCGCTAAAATAAAAAGAACCGGCTCACGAGGAGCCGGCCTGCTTACCCGAAACAGCAAACGTAAGGCACTTGGATTATCTCCCAAGGCCCGCTTACAGTAACAAATTCATTTTTTTATGAAAGCCATCACAATACATCTCTGTGAAGCTCGTCCAGCAAAAAGATTGTTTTATAGATATTTGACTACATATATGAGCAAGAGTGATTATTTATATAGAAATAATCATTATGTATTTGTTATTAATCATAATTAAAATTTTTAAAATAAATCTATACATCCATTAAATTCAATCACTTAAATTAAATACCATCAATAACTCGGCAAAAATTAAAATTTAGCACTTGTATGACCAGTTATTGTCGAAACACATCATAATTTGGAAGCCAATCGCTAAAGTTTTTTATCGGTTGGACAAATAGTACTAATACCCTACCCGAACAATGTACCGTTGCGAATCCCGTGCCACATTACGTTACTGAAGAGGTTAATCTTATGTTGCATTTTTATCAGGTGCATATCTGGAATGATCGCATTACTGTTAATACTAGGTTCACCAACCGTTACATAGTGAGGTCAAGATGAAAGTACTAATTCAATACACTCAAACTGGCAAATACCGTGATCAAGCATGGGAAGCATATACATTGAAAGCTAAAGGCGATGTACATGCTGTTACTCCTTCCTACGCTGCACAACTAATAAAACAAAACAAAGCCAACTTATTTACTACGGACGACGCTGATATTGTTATCGAGTCTTGATAAAAAGAAGCTCTCAGCGTTAGTGCAGAGAGCTTCAGACCTACACAAACACATACCTTTCCTTTACTCATGCACCCAAATCAAAGATGGTCCCCATCACTTAAACCACATCCGGGAGGTAACGTACCAGCGCCATTGCACGAATCTGCCCGGTTAATCATCTACACCTATTCATTTTGGGTTACATATAGTGCATATACAGTAAAATTTTTAGTTATAGTGCATTAAAACGCGTACTTAAAGCTCAGGAACTTAATTCTATGCGCCCAGGATGGCTGTTGCGAATTGCTTTTAATGCATCCGGTGGCATTTGTACGTTTGCAAACCAAAAAGGCTTATGCTTGTCAACAAATACGTGACTGCGTTCAAGAGCATCATATATTGAGTAAGCCTGAGCCTGCGCCAGTGCAACACCATAAGGGCTTCTATCCAACATTGGTGTCTCTTCCAAATCTTCTAACAGAGCATTCTTTAAATGTACGTTGGTTGGTGACCAATCTATGAATTCGACCACTTTACGAGTGAGTGACTTTTCCAGACTAATAATGACTTCAGGAAGAATACTCATTGTTGGCTTAATTTCTGTGCACGCGTAATATTCCTCGCGGCGGTTTTTATCTCGATAAAACTGCATTCGCTCAATCAATGCATCCTCGAACATCATTGGAAAATTGTTAACGATGGCAAACTGACTAATTGTGCGTAAAATCCCGATGGCTACCCCCTGCTCTGGCGATTTGACTTCGGCGGCCTCCAAGCGTAATCGAGTCACGTTGGCAGTCAAAATCATATGCTGCCAAAGTTTGGGAGCAATCAATTTAGTAGAGGGCTCATCCCAACGAAGTAAAGGTTTAACCATGAGAATAGGAAACAGAATACGGCTGTTGTCGATACCCAACAGACCTATTGCCATCTTAGTATCAGTGAAACTTCTGATAGTTTTGCCAAGACGAGCACAAAATTTGGGGTTTTTACAAAGCTCGAAAAGATTATTCTTCAATTGATGATCGTTCACAGCTAACACATCAAGTTTGCTGTAGCTAACCGAAGGCGAATATGCAGTGCTTAAAAAATAGGAAAAATCGGGAAAACGTCCAAAGAGTTTCAAAACTTCCAATTCAGAGAGTCGTTCTATCATACTCTTCATAGCTAATCTCGAAATATCTTCAATGACGCTTTCATGTACCTTTTGTCTTTTTTCAGCCGCTTGACGCCTCTCCTTAACTTTGAGTTTCTCGCACTTGAGTAACAAACGCTGATTCTTCATGACACGTTCTTTTTCGTTAAAGATTACCGTGTCGCAAAACTCGCTCTGACGGCTAAGTACAGAATCTACATCAGACTGGTCAAGAACATACTTTAAGCTTACCAACCATTTGGCATAACGTTCTCTCGTAGATACCGCAATGTCGCTCGCAAGCTGGTTAGCCTCTTGATTGTATTTCTTATTAGTGAGTAACAAGGGACAAGCTCGGTACTGGATCCTGAAAACAATAGTAGCACAACGTGACGATCTATTTGTTATTGAACAATAAATAGAAATAATACATAGGCCACTGTATTTTTGAAAAAGTGCCTTGTCGCAAACTAGGGCTTTGTTAGCCTTGTTGACGTCAACGTGCTTTCTTTTTGCCTTTTGAGCGAAAACCTTGATGTGGGAAAATGTTTCTTATTCGTTGTTGTACTTTCTTGGGAACATTCTTCGAAAAAACTAACTTGGAACCAGCACGTTGTTGATAGACTTTTAGCTCGCCATCAAAGGGGGCACGCTCTGCAATATCGAGCACATTATGTCGAAAAGTAGGTGGGAAATGCCCCTTCTCTTTGATGATATGTCCTGACTTAAACTGAACATGCAACGCTGGCCTATCAACCAACACTAGCCAGAATACAACAATGATAGCGACTAAAATCACATAAAGCATATCGGCTCCTTAGTCGAGTAACTTACTCAAATCTTCTTTAAGACTATTGACCGCTTTGCTCGCCTTTTCACTGCGCGACGCTTCAGATAGCAAATATTCAATGGCATCAGACAATGTACAGCCCAATTCGTTAGCACGAGTAGACAGCTTTTCCCAAACTCGATAATCCAAATCGATTGATTTTTTCTTGGTATGAATTTGTTCCGCATTGAAATGGCGTTTACGCTTTGCACGGATAGCTTGTTTGAGCTTGTTGTCCAGCTCAGGTGACATATGATGCTCTATCCACTCTAGTACTTTTGTCGGTTCGTGCTCTAAATGGCGTAACTCATTAACCGCGACCTCTGCTTCACTCGTATCAACATGTCGGGTGATCGCCTCTCCATTCCTCCATTTACTGATGAGATACGTCCACTTCCAACCACATTCTAAATTTTCAAGTTGTTGATATTTCATTTTAAACAGTTCTCGTTTTGTTTGGGTGACAGCGTAACTCAGTGATACTATAGTTACAATCTTTATTGTAGAAAAATCGACCGAGATCATCACATTAAATTCGCTATGTCATACTTAACCGTTTTTCTATATAATTTCTGACCTTTTTCAAGTACATGAATACTGTAAATGATCCAAGAAAGCTGGCGTGCAGTCACTCCACAATACACAAACTATGACGATATAATATCGAGATTTGAACGCCTACCTAATGTGGGGTTTCTCGACGTTCAGCCTCGACTCAAGCAAGCCTTATCAACTTTCGCAGCTATTAGAGGTTTTGCCAGAATTCTCGTCATAAACTCGCCAGATAACGCTTTCTATCGTTCCCAAATTAAGCATAGTTTATCTTTCTTTTCTGACAGTCACGTAATTGCTACAGAAAGTATTAGCGTAAACGAACTGATTGGTAGCTATTCTTGCAACGAATCAGGTGACATTACCGCTCAAAAAGCTGGATTGTTGGCGAAAGCAGATGGTGGTTTTCTGATTGTTTCTGCCAATATGCTACTCGCTAATCCAAGCAGCTGGCCAGTATTCAAATCGGTTTTTTTAGGCCAAGAGATTACTCCAGTCAATACAACGCCACGTAATATTGCTTGCAGTGTTCCTAGCCTAACCTATGACGTTAAACTCGTTGTTGTTGGCGACAGAGACCAAATCGCTGACCTCGAATATATGGATAGTGAACTCTATACAGGTTTAGCGTCTTACACTGAGATTGAACACGACATCACTTTAAGTGAACAATCGTTAGAACTATATTTAGGCTACTTATCATCTCTTCTGAAAGAACACAGCTTACCGACTCTCTCTCGTGGAGCGATCCACAGACTAATGGTAGCAGGAGCTAGATACACTGAAGATCAGCGCTATATGCCGATTGAACCGCTCTGGCACTTAGCTATTTTTCAGGAAGCTTGTCTCTATGCTGATGAACGCATCATTGATGAAGGCGCATTAGACAAAGCATTAGACGCAAAGTATCAACGCGAATCTTATCTGCCCGAGCGCGCATTATCAGATATCTTAGATGGGCAGGTAATCATTGAAACACAAGGTGAATGTGTCGGGCAAGTCAACGGTTTAACCGTCATTGATGTGTCTGGACACCCACTTTCCTATGGTGAACCCGCCCGTATTTCATGTGTCATTCATTTTGGTGATGGCGATATTTCCGATGTGGAACGAAAAGCTGAACTGGGCGGTAATTTGCATGCTAAAGGTATGATGATCATGCAAGCATTTGTTTCAAGCGCTCTGCAACTGGATGAACCACTGCCATATTCGGCCTCAGTCGTATTCGAACAGTCTTATTGTGAAGTTGATGGTGACAGTGCGACACTCGCTGAGTTATGTTCTTTTGTGAGTGCTCTATCTGAGTATCCAATTAACCAACAAATCGCAGTGACTGGTGCCGTTGATCAATTTGGTCGAGTTCAAGCAGTTGGAGGTCTTAATGAAAAAATTGAAGGCTTCTATCGTGTTTGTAAACATCAAGGCTTAACGGGCAAACAAGGCGTTATCCTCCCTAAAACGAATTTAAAACACCTGGCTCTTCATAAAGATGTAGTAGAAAGTATCAAAAATGATGAATTTCATATCTGGTCAGTGGAAACGGTTGATGAAGCAATTCCTATCATCATGGGCAAACCTTTCCGTGGCGATGATGAAACAAGTGTGATCCAGAAGATTGCAGAACGAATTGAAAACTTTGAAAAACATGAACTTCCTCAAGGATTTGTGGAACGTATCAAAAACTGGTTCTCTTAGGACAAAGATTGGTCACATTTAGACTGATCGGAGTTGTTTAGCGTACACGTGTTCACTAACATGCTGCTATCAAAATTTGGAGTAATTGATAATGCAAAACAAACGTGATTCTTATAACCGCGAAGACCTACTTGCCTCAAGTCAAGGCGAGCTATTTGGCCCAGGCTATCCTCAGCTACCAGCGCCAAATATGCTGATGATGGACCGCGTGACTAAGATGTCTGAAACTGAAGGTGATTTCGGTAAAGGTCTGATTCTAGCAGAACTCGATATTACTCCAGATCTATGGTTCTTTGATTGCCACTTCCCTGGAGATCCAGTAATGCCAGGTTGTCTAGGCCTTGATGCAATGTGGCAGCTAGTTGGCTTCTTCCTTGGCTGGGTTGGCGGCAAAGGTAAAGGGCGTGCTCTTGGTGTTGGCGAAGTGAAGTTCACAGGTCAAATTCTACCTACAGCTAAGAAAGTGACATATGAGATTCATATGAAGCGTGTTGTAAATCGAAAACTTGTTATGGGCCTAGCTGACGGTCGTGTACTTGTTGATGGCAAAGAGATCTACGTAGCGAAAGATCTTAAAGTTGGCTTGTTCCAAGACACGTCTGCTTTTTAATTTGAAGACTTTTTGAAAGCGACTCCCTAGAGTCGCTTTTTTTAGTAACAAAATATTTAGTTATAGTGCGTTAAATAATTAAACAAAAGCCCCATTTGTTGGGGCTTGTATGTTCCTTATGTCATATTGAGTCTTTTATTTGTAGAGACCAGAGTGTTTGTCTTCCCTGGCATCGCGCCAACCACCGAGCCAATAAGATCGAGCATCCATCTGCTGGTAAGGACATGAGTCCGTTGAGCGGCCATTTAAGCCTGCTTTGTAGCCTTGAGACTGGGCTCTTTCTAAGCGGTCACGCTTTTGTCTCTTCATAGTGTCGTCCTCATACATAAAGTTTTTCTAACGTACTACTATTAACTTTGTGTGGAGTTTTTATGACTCCACTGTTAAGAATCGATCAAAAAACGCCCTTTCTCAAGGTATAAAAAAGGCACAGATCCAAAAGTGTGAACCTGTGCCCTAGATTAAAATTTAACCTATTTTCTGCGGAACCCTAACAAGCCAAGCAGAGCCAGAGCAAAGAAGCCCAATGAACCACCTTGACGATCAACTTTGTCTTCTTGAGTTACAGGACGAGCTTGGATATCAGACGTCGTTGCACCATTAATAGGAACAAGTTTCACTGCGACGATCTTTTCTGAACCAGTTACACCACCGTTACATTTTGAATCAATCGCAGTAGTGTCATACCCACCAGAACAAAACAAAGCAGTGCCTGATATAACACCAGCATCATTTATATCTGTGGCATCGATAATGCGGAACTGATTGTTAGTCGATGACGTACTGCCATCATTTGTCAGGTCATCGAGATACCAAGCTCTATTATTAAGAGGTGCTTTGGCATTAGAGGTTAGCGGTGCAATAAATGCCCTTTGAGATCTTGGTTTACCGCCGCCACTTTCATGGTGTGTTTGATTGTCTACAGCCCCAACGACCTCATCATTGTTATTGATAGCACCCGCTTTACCACTAGCTCCAGAAAAGAATATGTCACCTGAGAACTCGTTGTAACTGCCATTGGGATTAGCAGGATCTGTGATGTAAAACAGACTGTTAGCATAAGCACCATTTAAAGGTGTGGCATACTTCACTTCGCCTATTGCGATACCATTGGTGTTTACTGAGGTCAAAATAGAGCTAAGGTAGTTGCTTTGATTCTGGAACCGGCTAACAAAGCTGGTTGGTATACTGCTTAAGTTAGTCAAATTAAAAACAGCGGCAACGGGCTTTTCATCGGAATCAGAGTTATAGCCTACTGCATATGTGGTACCCGATACATCAGCCAGATCACGTGCACTACCTTGCGGCATACTGCGCCCATCTTCGCCTACATCTGAAACCCAATTTATAAGATTTAAAGTACTACCGTTCCAAACCGCTCCATAAGAATAATAGTCGTTTGTATTATTGGTGGACTGCTTAGTCACACTACCAACATAGAGAGCGCCAGACTTAGCCCATACTTTGCTCTGATCATAACCAGTCGAATCTAATGATGTGTCTGAATAAGCGAAGGTACGGTTTTTCAAGCTTCCGCCATAATAAGTACCAACCGCATCTCCATTGCCAGTCGCAAAACTGTTAACAATGACATTGTTTTGGGTGCTTTGAACTCGAGAGGAAGCGTTCTCAATATATGCATAGGAGTTGTTTACAGCGGAACTTTCTCGAGCATAGCCATTGGTATACTGATCAGTAGCCCATTCATTACATAATGTGCTGTTGTAACCTAAAAAACTACTACAGTAGCTCGTAAAACCGTCATACCCCTCTTCCAACAAATCATAACCAAACTCGTAGCGAAACGGAGCTTCATCACGATAGTTAAAACCTTCGTAATACAACTTTTCTTCATACGCAATTTTCGATGTCGACTGGTCACAGGCGTTTCCCCAACAATTGGTTGTTTCAGGTTCCACCGCTACACCATAGGTTTTAGCGTTACTGTCAACCACTGGTTGGTAATCATAAACATTGTATATTGCAGCATTTGCTCCAAAAGAAGCCACAACGGCAAATGTTATGGACGACAGTTTAAACATATTACTACTCATTATTTGTTAACTTTCCTGTTGCATTGCTTCGAGCTCTTCCCAGCGTACGAAGGCAATTTCAAGCTCCTGCTCTGCAGCAGTTAGCTTATCTAATACGGGTTGCGTTTGCTCGACGGATTTTGAAAAGAAATCGGCGCTGTTGACCTGCTCTTGTAAGCTTTCAATGTCTGCTTCTAACTCTTCAAGTTTGGCTGGCAATGCTTCTAACTCTCGCTGCAGTTTATAAGATAATTTCTTAGGCTTGTTCTTTACTGCCGCTGTTTTGGGAGTTTCCTCAACCTGTTTAATGCTTTTTGTTGGTTTTTCAGACGCGCGAGCCTTCCGAGTTTGAATGCGCTGTTGCTGCGCATCGTGATAACCACCAACAAATTCCTCAATAACGCCTTCACCTTCAAAGATCCAGCTTGTCGTTACTGTGTTATCGACAAACTGACGATCATGACTGACAAGTAAAAGCGTACCCTGATAATTGGCAAGCAAATCTTCTAAAAGTTCCAAAGTTTCTATATCTAAATCGTTGGTTGGTTCATCTAGCACCAACAAGTTGTTTGGCCTTAGGAAGATTCTTGCAAGCAGAAGACGGTTTTTCTCGCCGCCAGAGAGTGCTTTAACCGGAGTACGAGCACGTTTAGGCGCGAACAAGAAATCTTGTAAATAGCTCAACGCATGGCGCTGACGACCACCAACCATGACTTCTTGTTTACCATCAGCTAGGTTATCAATCACCGACTTTTCAGGATCTAGTACTTCACGGTACTGGTCAAAATAAGCCACCTCTAGCTTAGTGCCACAGTGTAACTTACCGGACTCAGGCTGAAGCTCATCCAGTAACAGCTTAAGCAACGTACTCTTACCACAGCCGTTTGGTCCAATCAGGGCGATGCGGTCACCACGCATGATATTGAAAGAGAAATCCTTAACGATCGACTTGCCATCAATGTCGTAGTTGATGTGCTTTGCTTCAAACACGATCTTGCCTGAGCGTGACCCATCATCAATCTGGATATTCGCTTTACCCTGCACTTCACGGCGATCACTTCGCTCTTCACGTAGCTTTTTAAGCGCACGTACGCGGCCTTCGTTACGTGTACGTCGAGCCTTGATACCTTGACGAATCCACACCTCTTCTTGAGCGAGCTTTTTGTCGAATTCTGCATTTTGCATCTCTTCGACCCTGAGCATCTCTTCTTTATCGACTAGGTAGTTGTCATAGTTACCTGGGAAAGAAGCCAGTTTGCCGCGATCAAGGTCGACAATACGTGTCGCCATCGATTTAATGAACGCACGGTCGTGAGAGATAAAGATAATCGAGCCACGGAAGTCTTTGAGGAAGCTCTCTAACCATTCAATCGTTGTGACATCAAGGTGGTTAGTTGGCTCGTCAAGTAATAAAACGTCTGGATCGCGAACCAATGCTCTCGCAAGCGCTGCTTTGCGCTGCCAACCACCAGAAAGGTCCGTCAGTTTGGTGTGGCCATCAAGCTTAAGCGCAGCGAGCACGTTCTTGATGCGGTCTTCAAATCGCCACGCACCAGAGTGTTCTAGGTTCTCTTGAATACGTGCAAGCTTATTGATGTTCTGCTCTGATGGGTCAACCGCAATCAGATCGAGCTGATCTTGATAGATCTTAATCTGCTCGCCGACTTCTGCTAGTCCACCAGCAACATAATCGAACACAGTGCCTTCTTGGTTTCTTGGTGGATCTTGCTCTAGGCGTGAAACGACAACATCTTGGGTAACTGTTAGCTTTCCATCATCGAGCACCACCTCACCGGCAAGCACTTTCATTAACGTGGATTTACCCGCACCGTTTCTACCAACCAAACAAACGCGTTCATTCTCTTGCAATGCGAAATCTGCATTATCTAGAAGAGGATGATCACCATAGGCCAGTAATCCATTATTTATTGTAAGTAATGCCATTTTCGTCTAACCAAAGCTGTAATTGTTGTAAATCAAACGGCCAATTAAGCTCGTTACCTTGATAATTGAGCACCGGAATGGTGACGCCGTAACGAGAAAACAATTCATCGTCGAAAGCAATATCGACAATCTCGACCTGATGAGAAATATTGAGCTGTTTTGTAAGGTCAAATGCCATCTCACATAGATGGCACCCTTCTGTACTGTATAAAGTGATCACGTGTGACCTACTATTCCTTGTGAGTCAAAACCCAGCAGTTATGAATGTGTTTATTGCGAGAAAAATCCATTGGTAAAGTTTGGTGTGAAATATTCTTTGCAACTAAGCCAAGTTCATCCAAACCCTCCATATCCATCTTAAAGTGACGCTTATTGTTTGAGAATACAATCGTACCGCCATTGCGAAGCAAACGCTTAAGGCTCTTCATTAACTGAATATGATCTCGCTGTACATCAAAGCTTTGTTCCATACGCTTAGAGTTGGAGAACGTTGGCGGATCGATAAAGATTAGGTCAAATTGTGCCGTTGAGCGCTCAAGCCACTGCAGGCAATCCGCTTGCTCGAATCTATGCTGACGACCAACTTGGCCATTCAGCTTCATGTTTTCTTTTGCCCACTCTAGATAGGTATTCGACATATCAACGGTTGTGGTTGATTTAGCACCACCACAAGCGGCATGCACTGTGCCAGATCCGGTGTAAGCAAACAGATTTAAAAAGTCTTTACCTTGTGCCATTTCACCGAGTCTACGACGAGTAATCTTATGGTCTAAGAACAAGCCTGTATCTAGGTAGTCATGCAGGTTTACTTTAAGCTGCACACCATACTCATGCACATTGAGTGTTTCTGACTCTTGAGACAGCTTTTGGTACTGTGAACGCCCTTTCTGCTTCTCACGGACTTTAAGCACAACTTTATTCGCTTCTGTGCCCGTCACTTGAATGGCCGCGCGAATGATATCTGTCAGACGACGCTTCGCCTTTTCTTCGGGGATGTTCTTTGGTGCCGCGTATTCTTGGATTACAAGGTGATCGAGGTAAACATCGATCGCGACATTGTATTCTGGTAAGTCTGCGTCATAGATTCGGTAGCAATCGAGCTTCTCTTTACGCGCCCACTTACCAATTTTGGCAATGTTCTTCTTCAAGCGATTAGAAAAATCAGGGGCAATTAACGAATCAGTGACATTGTCACCTTTACTCTCAACCGGACGGTCACTAATTGAGTAATTCTTTTGGTGACACGGTAACGCACCATTATTCAGCTTGAACTGCTTGTCTGCACGCATGCGCAAACAGCTTAGAAGCTCATCAGAACTGGAGAAAATAGACGCTTGGCAGCCACCGAACTCAGATTTCAGCTGAGCACCAAATGCCGTGTATAAAGCAATCAAGCCAGGATGAGTACCTAAACGCTCACCGTATGGAGGGTTTGAAACAATAACGCCCGCTTCAAACTCTTGAGGACGCTTAACTTGCGCAGCATCACCAAGGTTGAATTCAATCAGAGAGTCAACACCTGCTCGGCGCGCGTTGTCTTTTGCGGTTTTAAGCACTCGCGCATCGTTATCAAAGCCGAAAAACTTAGTGTCAATTTTTTTTGACGCCCTTCCTCGCCTGTACTGCTGCTTCTGATTTAATCTCAGCCCAAAGCTCAGGTTCAAAGTCTTCTAATGACTCAAAACCCCACTTCTCACGGTTCACGCCAGGTGCCATGTTCGCCGCCATCATGGCCGCTTCAATCAAGAGCGTGCCTGAACCACACATAGGGTCTAACAGCGGCTTATCAGCACTCCAGCCACTACGCTGGATAATAGCAGCCGCTAGTGTTTCGCGAAGTGGCGCACGACCAGATTCAGGGCGATAACCGCGTTGGTGTAGGCCGCCTCCCACCATATCCACTCCAAGAATCGCTTTATCACGATGCAAACGAACATGGATACGAAGATCAGCACGATCTTTACTGATCGAAGGTCTTGGAAGGTTCTTTTTCTCGAAACTATCCACTACGGCATCTTTCACTTTCATTGCGCCGTACTGGCTATTGCGGATTTCACGGTTAGTACCATTGAAATCAACCACAAACATCTTCGAACTATGGAATTGATTGACCCAGTTCACTGAAGACGTTGCTAGATAGAGATCCATATCATCGTTACAAGTGAACTCAGATAGTACACGGACGAAACGCGACGCTAAGCGGCTCCATAAGCAACAACGATAAATTTGCTCATTTGATGCTTTAAAGCGTACCCCTGCTTGAACAGGTTTGGCATTAGCGATCCCTAGCTTAGTTAACTCTTCAACCAACAAGTTTTCCAAACCGTTGGACGTAACCGCAAGATATTGATGCATAGTGTTCTTAAATTCTTGATAAATGACCCTTCATTATACCTGCCTCACATCAATTACGTTAGCTCAATCCACCTTTATCTCTCCCTCAATACACTCAATTGAACAAAACATCAGCATATTAATGCGGATCATTTACTTTCAAACTGAAGTTTAAAGCTAAGACAACGTTGTACAGTCAGTCAGGCTTTTATTGGTAGTGAATACTTATTTACACCAAAACTGGACTATACCAAGAAAACTATTTCGCGTAATTAAATTACAGAAAATGGCTAATTGGGGAATAAAAAGGTTAAATCGGGAGCGTAGCAGTATCAGAAGTGGGAATATTTTATTGATAGATAAATCGAAAAATTATGGATAACTCACGTTATCCCCTACCTTCAGTCTCAAATGAAAGTTGTTTTAAGCAAAAAAAGTCGGCTCGAAGGCCGACGGGGAAATGAAACAAAGGAACGAATTGTTAGCTGACCAGAGCCATAGGTTGTGTCTGACCAGAGAGAATATGATTGGCGGTATACATGCGATCATGCATGACTTTAATCGCCTGGCCAAATTGAAGGGATTTGACGCCATTAAGAACAAATGCTTCCAAGTTAATCGATGCACATAAGCTGGCACTATCTCCTACTTCCAGTACCAAGAAGTAACCATTGCTATAATTGTTCGACAATTGGACAAAATCACCTTCTACAGGCACATTTAGACCATCTGAGAGGCAATCAAAGAACCAGCTCTTGGGTTGAACTGGCTTATGGAAACGCTTTGCTGCAACACAATAGAGGGCTAATTCAGCCTGACGAGGCTCTGAAAGGTCTAGATGAGCAATTTGCTCTTTGTATGTTTGGTAGGCAGAAGCATCATCAACGGAGAATTCGTTAACACCGATTGCGCAATCTACAATCAACTTTTTGGAAAGATTTGTCTTGAATACCATATCATCACCCAGATCCAGCATCAGGTGCTGCTCTGTGTCATCATAGTACCAAGTCCATTTGTCACTCGGTTTAAGCATCATTCCAATCTCGTGTAAAAGTCAATTCAGGTAAAACACTAAATTACCTTCCCATACATTTACCGAAATTCTATTCGCTAATGAACAAAAAAAAAGAGGAAATGATAAATCATCCCCTCTTCAAAAACTGAGTAAATTCAAGCTTTATGTCGGTGTGACAGTGTCACTAACACCATCATAGGTTTTTAACAATATCTCTTACAAGAGTTGGACCATGATAGATAAAACCAGAGTAAACTTGGACAAGTTGCGCGCCTGCCATCATTTTCTCTTTCGCTGCAACGTATGAGTCAATGCCACCTACCCCGATAACCGGAATTTGCTCTCCCAACTCTTCATGTAGACGACGAACAACTTCAGTACTTCGAGATTGAACCGGACGGCCACTCAACCCACCTGCTTCATTGGCATGCTTCATTCCTTCAACAACACTGCGATCCAATGTTGTATTTGTCGCGATAACACCATCAATGTTGTTCTTCAGTAAAGACTCGCAGATCTGGCTGATCTCATCATCACTAAGATCCGGAGCGATCTTAAGTGCAAGTGGTACATACTTATTATGCTTCTCAGTTAGCTCGGCCTGCTTCACTTTTAATTCAGACAGCAGTTCATCCAAAGCTTCACCGTACTGAAGTGAGCGTAATCCTGGAGTATTTGGCGATGAGATGTTCACGGCGATATAACCTGCGTGCTCATAGACTTTTTCCATACAGATCAGATAGTCTTCGGCACCCTTTTCAATCGGTGTATCTTTGTTCTTACCGATATTAATACCCAGCACACAATCGAAGTTAGCTTTCTTGACGTTGTCAACCAGATTATCGACACCTAAGTTGTTAAAGCCCATTCGGTTGATAATACCTTCAGCTTCCACTAAACGGAAAAGACGCGGCTTATCGTTACCGGCTTGAGGCCTTGGCGTTACTGTCCCGACTTCAACAAAGCCAAAGCCCATTGCGTCGAAAGCTTCAATACATTCACCGTTTTTGTCCAAACCCGCTGCTAAACCAACAGGGTTACGGAAAGTCAGGCCCATACATTCGACTGGACGATTAGGAAGTTGTTGACGATAAAGAAGATCGAGAGGTGTACCGGTAAAACGTTTGAAGTTTTGAATTGCGAGATCATGTGCCTTTTCGGCATCAAGTTGGAAAAAGCCAGTTCTGGCTAGACGGTAAAGCATTGTGCCTCCGATAGAAAAAAGCCCCGTATAAACGGGGCTGTATTATTTACTGTTTTACCGAATAATTCAACGAAATGTGTCAATTACTCGTTAGCTGAACAGTTTAAGTTAAGTAACATCAACTCACGTAACGCGACTGAGAACTTAGCAAATTCATGCACTGATCCAACTTTGAACTCATTAAGGATGTTTTCCCAGCGATGGAGCGAAATTTCATTATTTTCGATCCAATCATCCAAAGCTTTCATCACATCGAGATCTTCCGGTGCACAACTGCAACTTAATACCTGACCTGTTAGCTGTCGTTGCTGCCAATCAAGATCTTCACGGAACGCTGCTCTTGCCAGTGCCTGCCAATGGTTATCAACAGCCTGACCATTGATCTGCTTCAAGAACCAATGAAGAGACAGACGATCGCCTAAGTTGAAATACAGCTTAGCGCTCTGTTCTATCGACTTGCCTTTCTCTCGAGCCACTGTTGATATATCCAGTATTGAATATAGGCTAGACAAACGCGCAACATAATTAGCAACCTCAGGACTAATACCCTGTTCAACCCACGCCTGAGCCATTTCATTGTGCTCTTCGACTTCAGCAGGCACCAGCATATCGTCTAGTTTGGCTTTGATCGTTTCAACATCACCTTGATAAAGTTCGATCAGTGCTTTCACACATTGACGGCCAGTGCGGTTGCGTAACAACCAGCGAGAGAGACGGCGCAACGTTCGACGAACATAGAACATCATGTCGTATTGCGCTTCCGTTGACGCTTCATTGTCGAGTTCGCGCAGTGACTTAAGCACATCACCTAAACCGAAGATTTCACGTGACGCAGCGTAAGCATTTGCTATATCAACAACATGTGCACCTGTCTCTTCTTGTAGACGAGTCACATAGTTACAACCCATTTCGTTCACCATCTGATTTGCAAGTGCTGTTGCAATAATCTCAGCACGCAGCGGATGGTTATCCATTTGCTGCGAATAGTTACGGCGTAACTCAGTTGGGAAATAATTGACTAGTTGCTGTGCATGGTAATCATCGTTGGCAATGTCATCGTGAACCAGCTCTTCTTTCAGAACCATTTTGCCGTAAGCAACCAGTACTGACAGCTCAGGGCGAGTCAATGCTTTACCTAGCTTTTCACGCTCAAGTAGCGTTTCATCATCTGGGATGTATTCAAGTGCACGGTCTAGGTGACCCGCTTTCTCTAAATCGTGAATAAAGCGAATCTGCTCTTTGACGAGCGACGTACCCTGCTGTTCAGTCACAGAGATAGATTCAGATTGGCAGTAAGCGTCATCAAGAACAATCTCACCCACTTCATCTTCCATGGATTCAAGGATCTTATTACGCTGCTTAACGGTTAGATCGCCATTGGCCACCAAGCCATTAAGGAAGATCTTAATGTTAACTTCGTTATCCGAACAATCCACGCCACCGACATTATCAACAAAGTCCGTGTTTACGCGACCGCCAGTCAGAGCATACTCGATACGACCCAGCTGAGTCATACCTAAGTTCCCACCTTCACCGACAACTTTTGCACGCAAGTCTCGCCCATCGATACGCAGAACATCGTTAGCACGGTCACCAACATCAGTGTGCGTTTCGTTTGACGCTTTAACGTAGGTACCAATACCACCATTCCATAGAAGATCAACTTCCATCTTAAGCAGCATCTTGATGAGGTCGTTAGGCGCTAATGACGCTTTCTTAGTGCCGATCATCTTCTGGATTTCTGGTGTCAAAGCAATCGACTTCGCTCGACGAGAGAAGATGCCGCCACCTTTAGAGATGAGCTTAGTGTTATAATCTTCCCAGCTTGAACGAGGTAACTTAAATAAACGATCACGCTCTTTCCAGCTCTTCGCTGAATCTGGGTTTGGATCAATGAAGATATGCATGTGGTTAAACGCAGCCTGCAAACGAATATGCTTAGACAGCAACATACCGTTACCAAATACGTCACCAGCCATATCACCAACACCGATAGCAGTGAAGTCTGTAGTCTGACAGTTAATACCCATTTCGCGGAAATGACGTTTTACTGATTCCCAACCACCTTTCGCTGTAATACCCATAGCTTTGTGGTCGTAACCGTTAGAACCACCAGAAGCAAAAGCATCACCTAGCCAGAAGTTGTACTCATCAGATACGGAGTTCGCTAAATCAGAGAATGTCGCTGTACCTTTATCTGCCGCAACAACCAAATACGGGTCATCTTCATCATGACGAACAACGCCCTTCGGCGGAATCACTTCCCCTTCGATAATGTTGTCTGATACGTCTAGAAGTGCGCGAATAAAGCGTTTGTAACAACGTTGACCTTCAGCAAAGATCTCATCACGACCACTTAGAGTGTGCTGACGTTTACAAACAAAACCGCCTTTTGCCCCAACCGGAACAATAACCGTGTTCTTAACCTGCTGCGCTTTTACCAGACCTAAGATTTCGGTACGGAAGTCTTCTTGACGATCTGACCAACGTAAACCACCACGAGCTACCTTGCCACCACGTAGGTGAACACCTTCGATATCCGGTGCATATACAAAGATCTCAAATGCAGGGACTGGCTGAGGAATTTCTGGAATGTCACTCGGCTTCATCTTCAACGATAGCCAAGGCTTATTCTGCTTATTCGCGTCTAGCTGATAGTAGTTAGTACGAAGCGTTGCACTGATCATTTCTACATAGCGACGGATGATACGATCATCATCCAAGCTTTCTACATGATCAAGTTGCTCTGTGATCTTATTAGTCAGTTCAGTCTGACCTTTCTGACTGCCCTTAAATTTAGGATCAAAACGCTTAGCAAATAATTCAACCAAGCCTTTCGCTAGTTCAGGATAATGACTTAGCGTTTCTTCAATGTATTGTTGACTGAACGGGAAACCGACCTGACGCATGTAACGCGCGTAAGCACGAAGAATCGAAATTTCACGACCCGTCAATGAAGCACCAAGTACTAGGCGGTTGAAACCATCGCTCTCCAGTTCACCAGCCCAAATTGCAGCAAATGCTTGTTGGAAACGATCACGAGCTTCACGAAGATCAACTGTCTTTTCGCTCTTATGAAGCATTGAGAAATCGAGGATCCAATACACCTGACCGTTCGCTTTACGAACTTCATAAGGTGACTCACCAATAACTCGTAGACCCAAGTTTTCCAACATTGGCATCACGTCTGAAAGGTGAATAGGTTCATCTCGATGGTAAAGTTTGAGACGAACTGATTTTGAATCTGAACCCAGCTCTTGTGGACGATAAAACAACATACCTAGCTTGTTGTCATCGCTAAGCGCTTCAAGACGTTCAATGTCTGCTACTGCAGAACCAGGCATGACATCTTCTTTGTACGAACGAGGGAATGCACGTAGATACTCTTTCGATAAAGGCAGACCTTTACTTTCACCGAAGTTCGCAACAATCGCGTCAGACAGGCGATCATCCCAAGTTGAAGATGCTTCCATTAAGTTTTGCTCAATCGTTTTAACGTCTACGTCCATGTTGTTGTTATCAACACGAACAATGTAATGAGTTCGGGCTAGTGGGCTCTCTGAGAAATAAGTGGTAAACTCGACTTCTTTGTCACAACCGAAGTATTGTTTTAGGATTCGCTGAGTCTGACGACGAAGCTCTGTGTTATAACGATCTTTCGTTACGTACACCATACAGCTGAAGAAACGACCAAACGGATCTTTGCGAACAAACAGGCGAAGCATATCGCGGTCTTGCATCTGCACCACACCCATGCCCACTTCAAGGAGTTCTTCTTCTTTCGCTTGAAGTAGTTCATCGCGAGGGTAATTTTCAAGAATATTATGCAGTGCTTTGTAAGAGTACGAACCTTCACGATAGCCACTTGCGGCCAGAATACGTTCTACTTTTTCACGAATTAACGGAATGCTTTCGACACTCTGGTTATACACAGCAGAGGTATAAAGGCCAGTGAAACGATGCTCACCGACAACTTTGCCGTCTTTATCAAATTTCTTGATACCGATGTAATCGGTATAAGCCGGGCGGTGAATTCGTGAAGGCGTATTGCCTTTAGTCATGATCAGCAAGAATGGTTTTTTCGCTTCCAGACGTGCAGAGTCAGGAAAATCAGAAAGCTTCACGCTGCGGACACGATTGCGGTTGCCGAAAAGCCCAAGGCCTTTATCCGCTGTTGGGCGAAGTTCGGTATCACCGTCAACATTGACGAGATCGTATTCTTTGTAACCCATGAACGTGAAATTGTGGTCACCTAACCAACGAAGAAATTTAAGCGTCTCTTCGTAACGATCACGCTCCACCGCTACCTTACCTTGTTGTGCTTCAACTTGATTCGTCACTTCTTCCAGTTTTTCAACCATCAGCAGCCAATCTTGAACGACCAAAGCAGTATCTGTGAGTATTTTAAGCAGCTCTTCTTTTAGAGAACTCATCGTCTCTTTTGCGCTCAAGCGGTCCACTTCAACATGGAACAGCGACTGAAGTACACCTGCACCTTCATTGATGCTGGTAATCTCACCTTTTTTGTTGCGTTCAATCTGGGTAGGGCCATGAAGCATTAAGTGAGACGCTAAATCTAGACGGCTCAGTGCCATTTTTACCGAGTCAACGAGGAAAGGACTATCAGGAACCACGATTTCGACAATAGTGTGCGTGGATTGCCACCCTTGGCGACTAACGGTCGGGTTAAAAACTCGGACCGACACATCATCTGCTTTTTTCTCATTGATATGGTGCCAAAGGCTGACGACAGCACCATACAAATCAGATTCGTTTCGTTCGACTAGATCGTCTTGAGATATGTTATTGAATAAATGCTGAGCAAGTTGAGTGACTAAAGGTTGATGAGCAAGCTCGAGTTTGTCTTGAATCAGTTTATAGACTTTTTCAAGCAGAACCGGCATCAGAGTTTCACGCGCGGTCATAATCACACTCCACAATTAGAATTGTATATATTTTTTGAGGGTTGTTGTAAGCATAGTGCTTAACACGGGTAATGCCGCTTTATTGTAAAAGCTTTATTGATAAATAGTTAATTCTTTTAGGAGTGGTAGGAGGTGAAATGTTCGATAATGTGACTAAGGCACTATTTAAACTCCTATAAAATCAGTTGCTCACAGAACTTCTAACTTAAGAAACTTGTTATTTTGGTCAGTTGTTAAACGAAAACGCCCCTTAAGGCCAATTTGACTAAGAAAAGGTCTAAACCTTGATGCCGGCAATTGTAGACGTAAGCCATTGTCTGTCACCACTAAAACGTTGCTCGCCGCACCATTGTAATGAGCGAGAAAAGTTTGATAAGAAATGTTGAGTGAAAAGTAGTAATGATTCATTTTGTTTGGTTAAAAAGTAACGATTTTATCACGATCAGAAAATAACTGTATAAATAAACAGTAGCACTGTAAAGTGCTACTGTTTCGTGCAGTGATTACGCTTCCAGAGCTTTGTTAACCTTTTCAAATAGGTCTTTAGCTAAGTTATCCATCGATTTGAGTACTTCAAGCTCTGCTTTAATTAGCGCTTGGCGCTCTTCATCATATTTGCGGAACTTAAGCAATGGATCAATCAGACGCGAAGCAACTTGCGGGTTACTGCTATTCAGCTCTTGCAGAATCTCACCTGCGAACTTGTAACCCTCACCTGACTTAGCATGGAAACGCACTGGGTTCATGTTCAAGAAAGAGCCAACAAGGCTGCGAGTTCGATTTGGGTTTTTCAAACTGAATGCTTCATGACTCATCGTGTCCTTGATCACATCGAGTACGTTATCTGCTGGGTTAGTACCCTGCAACGTAAACCACTTGTCCATAACCAGGCCATCATGCTTCCACTTATCACTGTAATTAGACATCAGTGTTTCGCGGCATGCTAGTTGCGCACTATTCGCGGCACTCATTGCGGCAATGGTGTCTGTCATGTTATTCGCAGCGAAATACTGCTTCTCTGCTAACTCATTGCCTTGCTCCGTATACGCGAGATAAGCTAATGCAGTGTTACGCAAAGAGCGCTTACCGATCGCTGCGTGATCGATCGTGTATTCAACCTGCTTCAAGCTATGATAGAGCGCGCCAAACTCGTCTTCCAACTCGGCAGCCAACTTCACTTTGATCGATTTAAGCACTTTAGCAACGGCATCCACATCCACTTGTTTGTACCAACCGGATACTTCATTGTGGCTTGGCAATGCCATCATCTCAGCAATAAATGCTGGTTCAAGCTTGTCTGACAATAATACACCTCGGAAGGCATCAATCAGCGCTGGAGACAGTTCAACACCTTGGCCGTTTTGTACCGCTTCGACGTTGCTACGAATGTATTTTGCTAACAGCATTTGACCAGCATCCCAACGCGCAAATTCGTTGCGCGCATGCACCATCAGGAAAATCAGTTCTTCATCGCTATAATCGTACTTGAGAACGACTGGAGCAGAGAACTCACGAAGTAAAGACGGCACTGGTTGTTCAGATACGTTTTCAAATACGAAGGTTTGCTTCGCTTCGGTAATGTTAAGAACATTTTCAACTTTTTCACCGTTACATTGTAACTCAATGACATCACCATTTTCCGCGTAAAACTCGACATCAAATGGAATATGCAGCGGCTGTTTTTCTTGTTGCTCATGAGTCGGTTCAGTGCGTTGAGAAACCGTCAGCGAATACGTTTGTGCCGCTGGATCATACTTACTTGTGACGGATACCGTTGGTGTACCTGACTGGCTGTACCATAGGCGGAATTGTTTCAGATCAACACCTGATGCATCCTCCATAGCCGCAACAAAGTCTTCACAGGTTGCAGCCGTACCGTCATGGCGCTCAAAGTAGAGCTTCATGCCCTTCTGGAAACCTTCTTCTCCCAGCAGTGTATGCATCATTCGGATAACTTCACTGCCCTTTTCGTATACCGTTAAAGTATAGAAGTTGTTCATTTCTATCACTTTTTCAGGACGAATTGGATGTGACATAGGGCTCGCATCTTCTGCGAATTGTGGACCACGAATAATTCTTACGTTGTTAATACGATTCACCGCTCGTGAACCTAAATCCGACGAAAATTCCTGATCGCGGAATACAGTAAGTCCCTCTTTCAAACTCAACTGAAACCAGTCTCGGCAAGTAACGCGATTGCCTGTCCAGTTGTGAAAGTACTCGTGACCAATTACCGCTTCTATGCCTAAGTAGTCAGTATCCGTTGCCGTTTGCTCATTGGCCAAAACAAATTTTGAGTTAAAAATGTTAAGACCTTTGTTTTCCATTGCGCCCATATTGAAGAAATCAACTGCAACAATCATGTAGATATCGAGGTCATACTCTAGACCAAATCGTTCTTCATCCCACTTCATTGAATTGATAAGAGACGTCATTGCATGAGGAGCACGATTAAGGTTACCTTTATCGACAAAGATTTCTAAAGTCACATCACGCCCGGATTTGGTCACATACTTATCACGAAGGACATCAAAATCGCCAGCAACAAGTGCAAATAGATAAGCCGGTTTTGGGTGTGGGTCTTGCCACTGAACCCAATGACGGCCACCTTCCAAATCTCCTTCTGCAATACGATTGCCGTTGCTCAATAGGAATGGATAAGCCGCTTTGTCTGCGATTACTTTCGTTGTGTACTTCGCTAATACATCTGGACGATCCATGTAATAAGTAATTCGACGGAAACCTTCAGCCTCACATTGAGTACAAAAAGCGCCACCCGATTTATACAAACCTTCCAAAGCCGTGTTTTCTTCGGGATTAATTTCAGTGACAATTTTCAGTTCGAACGCTTCAGGTAGCGCGGAAATCTCCAGCGCACCTTCCTTTTCTTCAAACCTTGTCCAAGCCTCACCGTTAACAGAGACACTAACCAGTTTAAGACTTTCACCTTCTAGTTGAAGCCTTGTGTCTTCTTTTAACTGCTTGACTTGAGAAACCGCCGTTACGATTGTCGCGGTATCGTGGAGATCGAAAGTTAAATCGATGTCGGAAATAGTATGAGATGGTGAGCTATAATCTTTACGGTATTTGGCTTGAGGTGTTTGAGCCATGTCGGAATCCTTCTGACTAGATATAATACATTGGTCTTGTGTCTATTCGAGACACTTCTTGGATACGTTGTTGTTTGCAAACGCTGATCATTTTATTTTGAGCTAGCTTAACCGTAGACAATTAAAAAAACGAGGCATTATGTTTAAATACCTCGTTTCTACCCAAGTTGACGAATACATTTTAACTGTTCGTCTAAATAGTCATCTCTATTTGCTTTGTATCATGTCATCGAACCCGGTTTAGCACGGCGTAAAGCGCACCTTCTTCCATTTCTAAAGTGAGAATATCACTGTCTAAACTGTATTTGGTTTCGTGCTCGCCGTTTTCATAAAGCAACACCAAATGCTCTCCTTCGGTGTAGTAGACACCTTTGTGCACCGCTTCATCACCCTCTCCGTTACTCACCCTAAACATAAACACGAAGTCTGGTTGCAGAATAAGGTCCAAACGCTGTACTTCACTGGCTAACATTTCATGGCCACTCAATTGCGCACTAGACCACATACCAGCAAGTGAATTCGATAACGCTTTTGTGAAAACGACACCATTGAGGTTGAGCATATTGTGGTTGGTGTTGTAGCTGTATATTTGCGGCTCAGATGTATTCAAACCGAGGATAAGCGTATCTTCATTAGCGTCGTAAAGCCCTTCCCAGTGGTCCACTGAATAGTCACGTTTTTGAATATCAATCTTGAAACTGTAATTTGAATCTAAAGTCAGTTTAATCGCTAAGAAATTTTCTTGTGATTTTTCTGGGTTAGGGTTGACGAGGTACCAATCTCCTAGCAAGAAGGGCTGATCAAATTGAGTTAAATCACTGTTGTCTCTGGTTTCGCTTGCGACCACAGAAAGACTAAGACAAGCAAGTAGAAATCCAATCCATCTCATAGCGCACCTCTCACTCTTTTCTTTAAGCTTAGGTGGGTAATTCTGAATAAGCGAAATTTTTTTGATCTATATCACGCTAATTATTGATATAAAAAAAGCGAGCTTTGACCAGCTCGCTTTTTATTTCTATTTTGCAGTTACTTAATCATATCAACCATAATAGCGACCGATTCATCCAAATAAGCATCCGGAGCTTGATAGTCTTTCGGCACGTCATCAAGAGATTTAAACAAAGTCTCTCCATGATATTTTTGTCTAAGGTTAATACGAGCTAGCCGATCATCATCTGATTTGTCACTTTCCTCTTTGCGGATTTTTTCGTTAAGAGACAAAGTGTTATCATCTTTTTCAGCTTTGTACCTAGCGATATCTTCGGCAATGAATTGAAATTCTAAGTCTTTGGCAATTCTGACTTGATGTTCTGCGTCCAGTTTCTTTATCAACTCATCATTACGCTGTAACACTTCATATTTTGCCTTATCAATGCTATCCCAAGGCAGTGCGTTGTCTTCTACACTCTCACCAGTTTCACTTGGCTCGATTGGTGTTGGAAAAGCAATATCAGGCGTAACACCTTTGTTTTGCGTACTTCCACCATCAATGCGATAAAACTTTTGAATTGTGTACTGAACGTAACCTAACTCTTTGTCGAATAAATCATAGATGTGATTTAACGAGCGATGTTGCTGAACCGTACCTTTACCAAATGAATTCTCACCAAGGATAACCGCTCGACCATAGTCTTGCATTGCAGCAGCAAAAATTTCTGAAGCAGACGCACTGTATCGGTTAATAAGCACTGTCATCGGACCGTCGTAGCTGCTCTTGCCGTCAGTATCACTATTTACATTGACCCGGCCATAGCTATCACGAACTTGAACGACTGGCCCACTGGTAATAAAGAGACCAGATAACGCGGTCGCTTCAGTGAGCGCCCCACCACCATTATTTCGGAGATCGACAATAATGCCATCAATACCTTTAGCTTTCAGTTCAGTGATAAGCTTATCCGTATCTTTTGCCAGGCCGACATAGAAGCTAGGGACTTCAATTACACCAATCTTCTTGCCATCTTTTTCGATCACTTCAGATTTAACAGCTCGGTCTTCAAGACGGATCTTATCTCTAACAATAGAAATGACTTCGGCTTTCGCATCCTTACCTTCTGGTAGGACTTGCAAGTTAACTTTAGTCCCTTTAGGCCCTTTGATGAGCTGTACGACATCATCCAATCTCCAACCGATAACATCGACAATCTCTTCACCATCCTGACCAACACCAATGATGCGATCGCCTTCAGCCAATTGCTTGCTCTTAGAAGCAGGGCCACCAGCCACTAAAGAGCGAATGACAGTATAGTCATCGGTCATTTGCAATACGGCACCAATTCCTTCTAGAGATAGATTCATCTCTGTTTGGAACTGTTCTGCATTACGAGGTGAAAGATAGCTAGTGTGAGGGTCAACTTCACGGGCAAACGCATTCATGTAAAGTTGGAATGCATCTTCGTTATGGGTTTGACTCAGACGCTTGAGTGCATTGTTATAGCGCTTGCCTAAGACATCTTTGATTTCATTCCAATCTTTACCCGTTAGCTTAAGGTTCAACGCATCATATTTGACTCGTTTTCTCCATAACTCATCGAGTTCTGCGGTATCCTTAGGCCAAGCCACTTTACTACGGTCAAGTTCAATGCTTTCGTCAACATCAAACTTCATTTCGGAGTCGAGCAAGGATAAGGCATAAACAAATCTCTCGTAACGACGCTTCATCGACAGGTTATAGATATCAAAAGCAATTTTGTTGTCACCTGACTTTAATTGATCGTCAATCCCCTTTGCCAACTGATTAAAAGCGTCGATATCAGCTTGAGTGAATACGTTTCGATTGAAATCAAGCGACTCGATATAGCGCTGAAATATCGCTTGAGAAAATTGATCGTTGAGAGTGAAGTGTTTGTAGTGAGAGCGAGTGAAACGAGAAGTCACGCGCTTACTTGCTGTTGCATGTTGAGATTCGGGAACTAAGACAGGTAAGTCTTCGAGAGTAACTTTCGCTTCAAGAGCGCTTGCTGACGAAGCTGCTAGCCAGAGGCTAGCAGCAATCAGCGACAATTTTGAACGGCATTTCATGCGTAGGAGTGTCTCCTTTAGGCGCGTAAGTGCTCCGCTTTAACAACCATTTGTAGGCCATTAGACAGTTGAACACGCACATCTTCCTTATTGATTTCAACGATAGTCGCAGCCATGTTTCCTTTACCCATATTGACGTTTACTTGATTACCGATAGTCATTTCATCAGCATTCAAAGCTCTCGTTTCTACTGGCTTGCTGGCTTTCTGTGCTTTATTTTGTTGTGGGCGACGGTTTTGTGGCTTTTTGTTAGCCGGTTTTGCTTTCACTTTACCTTCTTCACGAGCTTTTTGAGCTTGCTCTTTACGACGAGCTTGAACTTTAGCCTTGCTTTCAGCCAGCACTGTTTTTGCGTGTTCAACGTGCTCTTCTTCTAACTCACCTGCTGAATTGCCATCTAGGTCAACACGAGTCGCACCCAGCTTTACACCGTGTAGGTAACGCCATGATGAAGTGTATTGTCTTAACGCTGCACGAAGCTGAGTTTTACTCACCTTTGGATCGTCGCTTAGACGTTCCGCAAGATCTTGAAAAATACCAATTTTAAGTGGCTTTGCTTCACCTTCTAAAGTAAAGCACTTAGGGAAACATTCAGCAATATATGCAATCACTTCTTTGCTGTTTTTTAACTTTTCAGTGTTTTCCATGAGGAGTCCTGGTTAGTGCGGTCTGTCCGCGAGCATTAAGATAAATATTTCAGGTATTATAGTGACCTGCAAGCGAAAAACCACACTCAATCTAGAAATTATGCACTGATAGCGTGTGAATTAAGCAGCTTTTCCACTTCATTCATCAAAAATGTCAAACCTTCTTCATCTATTTCGCTAAAGCGACCCACTTTCGGACTGTCAATATCTAGCACACCCACTATGGTTCCATTAATACTAAATGGAATAACAATCTCAGAGTTACTCGCTGCGTCACAAGCAATGTGCCCTTCAAACTCATGAACATCAGCAACCCTCTGGACACTGTTCGTTGCTACAGCCGTACCACACACACCACGACCAACAGGAATCCTGACACACGCTGGTTTACCTTGAAACGGCCCTAATACCAACGTCTCTTCTTTGATTAGATAGAAACCCACCCAATTTAGTTCCTCAAGCTCCATATTCAAAAGCGCACTTAGATTAGACAAATTGGCAATAAGGTCTTTTTCCGACTCTAAAAGTGCAACAGCTTGCTTGGTTAAGCGGTGATAATGTTCTATTTTCATATTGACTTCCATTTGAAAATTAGAGACTTCCATCATGAATCAACGTACAATCGTCCGTAAACCATAAATAGTAAGCATTCTCATTATAATGTCTGATAATCCCAACACTATTAGCCGTTCTTGGCTCATAACTCAAGTAAAAAAGCACAAGTCGAAACTTGTCCTCGCCAATATCATCGCGTTTGTTGCTACTCTCGTCAGTGTCCCCATCCCTCTTTTAATGCCGTTAATGGTCGATGAAGTGCTACTTGATAAACCCGCAACAGGCCTTGAGCTGATGGACAAAGTGTTACCGGTTTCCATGCAAACACCAACCGGCTACATATTCCTTACTCTATTACTTGTGATTCTGATGAGAACCGTTAGCCAAGGTTTAAACATCCTTCAAGGGCGTCAGTTTACTCTCGTATCCAAAACGATCACCTATCAGATGCGCAGCAAGATGATAGACAAATTAGGTCGGATCAGTATCAGACAATATGAAACTCGCGGAAGTGGTGGAATCAATGCTCACTTAATTACCGATGTCGAAACCATTGACCAGTTCATAGGCACCACTTTAAGTAAATTTCTAATTAGCTTGCTCACGGTAATTGGTACGGCTGGTGTACTACTGTGGCTAGAGTGGCGTCTCGGCTTATTCATCCTTTTGGTCAATCCAATTGTGATTTATTTCTCTCGAAAACTCGGCAGTAAAGTAAAACACCTTAAGAAACACGAAAACCAATCTTTTGAACGATTCCAAAATCGTCTTGTTGAGACATTAGACGGTATCTACCAATTGCGTGCAGCCAATCGAGAACGAGAGTTTCTTGGCGAACTAAAACAGCAAGCCAATCAGATCCGAGTAGACGCTGATAAATACGCGTGGCAATCCGAAGCCGCAGGTCGAGTTTCTTTTCTTCTGTTTCTGCTTGGGTTTGAACTGTTCCGTGCCGTCGCCATGTTAATGGTCCTGTTTAGTGACTTAACTATCGGTCAAATATTTGCGGTCTTTGGCTACCTATGGTTTATGCTGGGGCCGGTACAAGAATTACTTGGCATTCAATTTTCTTGGTACAGCGCAAAAGCGGCAATGGGCCGCATAAACGCCCTACTCAACTTGGAAGAAGAGTACCGCCCAGAGAGTAAAATCAACCCGTTTACAACAGATAAAGAAGTCGACGTTAAGATCGAACATATTGATTTTTCTTATAATGACGAAAGTAAAGTGCTCAATAATCTAAACTTGAATATTCCAGCTGGAAAGAAAGTTGCATTGGTTGGTGCAAGTGGAGGTGGGAAATCGACACTCATACAATTGCTTATAGGTGTATATCGTCCAGACTCAGGTATCATCCGTTTCAATGGTGAGACAACAGATGATATCAGTTATGACATAATCAGAGATAAAATTGCCGTTGTATTACAACAACCTATACTATTCAACGACAGTTTAAGGCATAATCTCACGCTCGGCTCTGACTATGACGATTTGCAACTGTGGCGGGCTCTTGAGATTGCTCAAATGCAAGATGTAATAAGCCAATTAAGTGACGGTTTAAATACACAAATTGGTCGAAACGGCATTCGATTATCAGGTGGCCAAAGGCAGCGACTTGCGATAGCAAGAATGATTCTTAGCGATCCTAAGTTTGTCATTCTGGATGAAGCAACTTCTGCGTTAGATACGGCGACCGAAGCAGCACTTCATAAAGCGCTGACAGAGTTTTTGAATGGGCGAACAACGTTAATCGTCGCGCATCGCCTCTCTGCCGTCAAACAAGCTGATTTGATCTACGTTTTAGAAGATGGACAAGTAACACAGGCAGGCACTCATGGTGAGTTGGTCAAACAAGAAGGCTTATACCAAACGCTTTATGGAAGCGTTCAGTCGCACGCCTAACCATACTAATTACTCAAGATTTGGAGGGTAATATGAGCCCTCCAAAATTATCACCACACCTTTCTGAAACTTCCCACGTTAGACTATGCCACGGGTGTGAATTGCCCATAGATAACGTCCATATTGAACGTGGAAAAAGCGCTTATTGCCCACGTTGTGGAAGTAAGTTGTATCGTGGAGGCACACCTTCTCTATCTGGCAACCTAGCCATTGCCATTACTTGCCTTTTACTTTTCATTCCTTCTCATTTCTTTGACTTTATTAGTATTCGTCTATTCGGCGTCATGATTCCAGCGACCTTACCTTCTGGTGTTTTCACACTATTTGAAGAGGGTTTTGTTTTCCTATCTATACTAATCATATTTTGTAGCTCTATCGCACCATTATTAGTCAGCGGTTCGGTCCTAACTGCTCACGTTGCCCTTAAGCAACGTAAATTTTCATTACTTAAATATTCTCTCTATACGATTCAACACCTCAAAAACTGGGTGATGATTGATGTATTTCTCGTCAGCGTCGCTATTTCCTGCTTTAAGTTACAGGACTATTCCGACATCTACGTGGGCGTAGGTTTATATGGTTTGGTCCTGTTACAGATCGCGACAGTCATGCTTGTTACACGAGTGAGTGTACGCCGTTATTGGGAAGCCTACGAGACTGAACAGTCTTATCAGTTCAAAGAGAAACAACTTCACTGTCACCACTGCCACCTTTCTCAACCAGAAGGAACGCAGTGTGTCCGCTGTCATAAACCCATTTATCACCGTAAACCTCGCTCCGTACAAATGACTTGGGCTTATCTTGTTGCCGCTACGATTGCCATTTTTCCGGCAAATCTGATCCCGATATCGATTTTGATTACTAATGGCCAGCGGCTTGAAGACACTATTTTTTCCGGCGTGGCTTCACTGGTAAAAAACGGTATGCCAGGAATCGCGGTCATTATATTTGTAGCGAGCATTGTCGTTCCCGTCGCCAAAATCATCGGTTTGGCGTACTTATTGCTCGCGATCCAATTTAAGCGCAAAGTGTTTCATCGCCAGAGAATGATCATCTATTTTGTTATTAAATGGATAGGACGTTGGTCCATGATGGATTTGTTTGTTATTTCTATCATGATGACCTTGGTCGATCGCGGCCAGATCCTCGATTTTACTCCAGGGTATGGGGCGGTTGCGTTTGGAATCGTTGTTGTATTGACTATGCTGGCAGCAGAGAGTGTTGACCCGAGACTGTTGTGGGATAATTATCCAGATACAGCAAAGAATAATCAGAGAAAAGAGAAGAACCATTAAATGACTCATTCATCTTCTAATCAGCCCTCTTACTCGCCGGACGTAAAGCGTAATAAAGGTGTGTCTCCTTTGTGGCTATTACCTTTGCTGACCATGGTCCTTGCTGGTTGGTTAGTTGTTAAGGCGATTAACGACGCTGGTCAGCGAATTCAGATCTACTTCTCTGATGCTCAGGGCTTAGTCGCAGGCCGTACTACGATTCGATATCAAGGCCTAGAGGTTGGTATCGTGCGTGATATTAACCTCTCACAAGACTTAGAAAGTATCTACGTAGACGCTGATATTTACCCTGAAGCCACTAAACTTTTGTCGAAAGAAACGCGCTTTTGGATGGTCAAACCTACCGCCAGCCTGTCTGGCATTTCTGGATTAGACGCTTTAGTATCTGGCAACTATATTGCAATCCAGCCGAGCGACAATCCCTCCAAACCCGAAACTCAATTTACGGCACTTGAGCGCTCACCTTCAGATATTTTGGCGCGTGAGGGGCTTAACATCACTCTAAGAGCGGAAGACCTCGGCGGCATATCGGTTGGCTCTCAAATCGTTTATCGCAAGATTCCCATCGGTGAAGTCTACAGCTATCAACTTGATGAACCTGGTAGAAATGTGTTAATTCAGGCTTCCATTCACGACGAATACCGCAAAATCATTACCGATGAGAGCCGTTTCTGGAACGTCAGCGGTTTAGGAGCCAATATCGGATTCGATGGCGTTGATGTGAGACTTGAAAGCTTAAGTGCTTTAATTGGAGGTTCGATTGCGGTCGATTCTCCCGATGGCGGTGAGCCGGTAGCAGACAACACCAGGTTTAAGCTGTACCCAGATCTGAAAACAGCAGGACGTGGTATACCAATTAAGATCACCTTGCCAGATGATAACCAAATCAGTCCGACTGGTGCTCCTATCATGTACCGCGGCATTGAAATTGGTCAGGTCACCGACTTGCAGCTTAGTAATGGAAGAAAAGAGATTGTTGCCTCAGCGGCTATCCAACCAGCGTTCTCAGACATGCTGACCAGCGGCAGTAATTTTATCCTCGAAGAAGCGAAAGTTTCGCTTTCTGGTGTAGAAAATCTCACAAACTTAGTGAAGGGAAATTTTCTTACTCTGGTGCCAGGAAAGGGCGAACGCTCTCGTTACTTTAACGCAATTCGCAAGGATCAGTTCAATAAACAACAAGCAAAATCTGTGGCCATAACACTGGTTGCCGACAATTCATTTGGTCTTGGTGCTGGTGCAAATGTTCTTTATCGTGGAATTACAGTCGGTGAAGTCACCAAAGTCTCGCTAGTTAGTGAAAAAGTGCATCTAGATGTGTTGGTGGACAAAGCCTATGCCAATACCATTAAATCCCAAAACCGTTTCTTCGTGACGGGGAGCGCCACTGCGGAGCTAACCGAATCAGGCCTCAATATCAATGTACCTCCTGCGAAGCAATTACTGACAGGTTCAGTCAGTTTTGTTAGCGAAGGGGTTGAGAACCCGAGAGAGCAATACACACTCTATCCAAGTAAATCATTGGCTGAATTAGCGAAATACAATATGTCTGGCTCAGAAAATATTACGCTATTTGCGAACGAGCTTCCCCCTATCAGCAAAGGCAGCCCATTGCTTTACCGTAATTTACAAGTAGGTAGCATTTCTGATTTCCGTCTTGTTGATGGTGGCGTGGTCATTACCGCAAGTATTGAAAATCAATACAAACACCTTGTCACCGAACAAACCGTCTTTTGGAACCGTTCTGGCGTTGAAGTGGATGCTAGCCTAGCCGGTATCAGTGTTAAGGCTGCCCCATTAAAGTCACTCATTCAAGGCGGTATTGCGTTTGATTCTTTACCGGGTGTCGAAAACAAACAGAATGACAAGTGGCTGCTCTATCAAGATTTCAAAACAGCGCGAAAGTTTGGCCATGTCATTACGCTCAACGCTGAAGGTGAAAACAACATTACTAAAGGAACCGCGGTAAAATATAACGGCGTGCAAGTGGCTGAAGTCACCCTTGTCATACCTGATTTTAAGCGCGAGCGTGTTGAAATTAAACTTCGAGTACTACCTGAGTATGCAGACAAGCTAGCCACCGAGGGCAGCTACTTCTGGGTTGCTCAAGCGACTGTTGGCTTGAATGGCGTGAAGAATCTTCAGAACCTTCTCACTCAAACTATTAACGTAGTCCCAGGTGCAGGCAAAGCTCAGCATACTTTCCATCTCAATAAACAAGAGAGAGATAAACAGGGGGTATCCTTCACCCTGCAAAGCGAATCTCGTGGCTCAGTCGCTAAAGGTACACCTGTACTCTATAGAGAAATTGAGGTGGGTAACGTCACTAATGTGGAACTCGGAGAGTTTGCTGATCGCGTTGTCTCGACCATCTCTATCCAGCCCGAATACGCTTATCTTGTAAGGCAAAATAGTATTTTCTGGAACATTTCAGGCGTCGATGTCTCCATCGGTCTAGGTGGCGCAAACATTAAAGCGGGGACCATCGACAGTATTGTGAGAGGCGGAATCACCTTTGCCACTCCTGAAAACAATCAACTTCAGCCCATAGCGCAGCCTGGTCAGTCTTTCTTCCTCTATCCAACACCAGAGGAGAATTGGAAGACTTGGCGTACCGCTATTCCGAAACCATAAACAACATTAGGCTTTCAAACGCAGCGATTTCGCTGCGTTTTGTTTTTCAATCCGCTATAATTCCGACCCCTGAAAAAACTGAGATAGAACTTTGCATCAGAACGTCTATTTACCCGCAGAATTTTTGAAAGAAATGGAAGCCATTCTTCCTGACAGCCTCAATATGGAAGACTTTGTCGCCGCGTGTCAACGCCCTCTCCGTAAAAGCATTCGCGTAAACACGTTGAAGATTTCTATCTCAGAGTTTATTCAGCGAGCTCAAGAAAAAGGCTGGCAACTGTCACCTATACCATGGTGTGAAGAAGGTTTCTGGATCGACGCTGACGAATCACAAACCCCACTTGGCAACACTGCAGAGCATATGTCCGGCTTGTTCTACATTCAGGAAGCAAGCTCAATGATGCCGGTATCTGCCTTGTTTAACGATCAGAGTGACCACTTCATTAGTGTGCTCGACATGGCAGCCGCACCAGGTTCAAAAACCACTCAAATTGCAGCAAAAATGGATAATTTAGGGGTCTTAGTAGCCAATGAATTCTCATCCAGTCGAGTCAAGGTCTTACACGCTAACATTGAACGCTGCGGGTTGCGCAACACTGCGCTGAGCAACTATGATGGCCGAGTTTTTGGAGGCTGGCTGCCTGAACAGTTTGATGCTGTTTTAATTGATGCACCTTGTTCAGGTGAAGGTACAGTGCGTAAAGACGCCGATGCGATGAAGAACTGGAGCAAAGAATCTGTTCTATCCATCGCTGATACCCAAAAAGAGTTGATAGAGAGTGCGTTTTACGCACTAAGGCCAGGCGGTGTTATGGTTTACTCAACGTGTACATTAAGCATCGAAGAGAACCAGCAAGTTTGTGCGCACTTGAAAGAGCAGTTTGGCAACCTCGTAGAGTTTGAGCCTCTAGATTCTCTCTTCCCTGAGTCAGAGAAAGCGCTAACTGAAGAAGGTTTCCTTCATGTTTTCCCTCAAATGTATGATTGTGAAGGCTTCTTTGTAGCCAGAATAAGAAAGCTTGGTTCCACTGAAGCACCACAAGTGAAAAAGCGCTTAGGTAAATTCCCATTTGAAAAGGCATCCAATAAAGTTCATCAAGAAATCAGCAAACAGCTGCGTGATAGTTTAGATATCGAGCTTCCAGAAAATTCGCAGGTTTGGATGCGTGACAACGATGTCTGGCTCTTCCCTAACGCATTAGAAACTATGCTTGGTGAATTCCGTTTCTCAAGAATGGGGATTAAAATTGCTGAAGCTCATAAAAAAGGCTACCGATGGCAGCATCAGGTCGCGACAGCGTTAGCTACTGGCCAAGAGTCGAACTGTGTCACACTTTCTACAGACGATGCCCGCGAATGGTTTATGGGTAGAGACGTTCGACCGGAGAATCTATCGGGCAAAGGTGAAGTGATTGTAAAGCTTGGTAACGATGTGATTGGATTAGGAAAATGGGTCGGAAATCGAGTGAAGAATGGTCTGCCTAGAGAGCTAGTGCGAGATAAAAATCTATTTTAAATCGCAAAATATGAGTAGAAAATGCCAGAACCGCCTAGCGAAACAATGACGATGTACTACACTTTAGTGAATGATAAAGCATAGAATATCAACCAGTTAGCGCAGGCTCTATAAGAGCCATTCCCCTAGGCCCAAAGCAATATCTGCTTCGGGCCTTTTTTTGGCCTCAATTACGAAACGATGCGAATACCATCTTCCTCTATCGTAATTTTTCCTTGCTTATATAAGCCACCGATTGTTTTCTTGAATGTCCCTTTGCTGGTACGAAACGCAGCAAAAATACTTTCCGGTGATGATTTGTCATTCAAAGGTAGGAAGCCTCCCTTCTTTTCAAGAAGATCCAATACTTTTTGACTCAAGTCATCCATCTTAGCAACACCGATTTTCTGCAAAGAAAGGTCTACTTTGCCATCTTCGCGAATACCCTTGATATACCCTTTGAGTCGTTTACCTACAAACAATTTACCAAAGACATCGGATTTGAAGATCATACCCCAGTGTTGGCCTTCCACGATCGCCTTAAAGCCTAAGTCACTGCGCTCAGCAATAATTAAATCGACTTGCTGATTACGCTGGTAATTCGCAGGTGTCTTGTCTAGCAGTTTGTTAAATTTAGTCGTACCAACAATTCGACCAGAGGCTTTATCTGTGTATACGTACACTAGAATGGTTTGGCCTTCCGAGTAGCGCGAACGCTGCTCACTAAATGGGATTAACAGATCTTTGCCTTTTATTCCCCAATCAGCAAAGGCACCAGTACTGTTGATTCCTTGAATCTTCATCAACCCCCACTCGCCCACTTGAGCAATTGGGGTTTCAGTTGTCGCAACCAGCTGATTATCAGAGTCGAAATATAAGAAAGCATCAATAAATTGACCTACTTCGGTGCCTTCTGGAACAAGCCTATTGGGTAGTAGGCTAGTGCCGTAATCGCCTGCATCGAGAAATACGCCAAAATCTGCTTTTTTACTACTTCTAAGTGGTTTATTTGACCAACTTTAATCATTTCAACTGTCTCTTGCTAAATTTGCGGTGATTATACCGAAACTCTGTTATGCTTTCGCCAGATAATTATATTTTTTTCAGGAGTATTCTTTGCTCACCGTTGATAAGCAGGACGGCATCACTCTTAAGATTTCCCACGCTATGGCTTCATCCAAGAAGTCAGATCTTGACCTCTACTTTTTCATTCCTGGCGAGCTCGGCCTAACACCAGATGTACTCAAAGAGAACGAGATTTATTACGAGTCCATCGTACAGAAACGTGCCTACTTTAGTGACAAAACACTATTGCCACTCGTACACAGCCGTTTGGCAAAACGTGGACGCCTGTCTTCGACTCAATATCGTGTTAGTTTGAGTTTGTTTGCCTATCAGTATGTGATTGCATTGGATAAAGCCGTCAATGAACTCAATAAACATAATTCAGACGTTGTAACCACCGATGAAGTGGATGAAGTTATCGAGTTGGCATTAGATATCTTGAAAAAGTTAAGACGAAGCATTCCTTACGAGGAAAGCATCAAGCGCTACTACGCTAACATAGACAACTATCTTTCTTGGTATACAGGCCAGCGTTTTCTATCTCTCATCGCCCACATGCCACGAGACAATGACTATAAGACTATCAAAGATCGACTCTTGGCTATTGTTGAGAAAGAAGCGGCACACCGTAAGCTTAACAATTACAACTCGAAAAGCGTTCGTGACGACGTAACCCGTCTCAGTAATAAAATGCGCTTGCTGCGCCGCTTGATTGAACACCCCGTTGTGTTAAAAGCAAACACTCAATCACTTGGAAAGAACATGAAACGAGTGGTCAAAGGCTCGGCAACCGGCTTTGTCATGGTGTTTGTCACCATTACAGCGATTCTCGCACGGGACTATTGGGGAGAAATCACCGTCTCTTTCATCATTTTGATGTCATTTGTGTATGCGCTGCGCGAAATATTCAAAGATGATCTTCGCGATGTCATGTGGCGATGGATTCGTAAAGGTCGACCAAAATGGCGCCAATACTATTTGGACCCAACGACGAACAAAGCCGTGGGCCAAAAGTTAGAGTGGTTAGACTATAAAAACATCCTTAAGCTGCCTGACCGCATCCAGAACATCCGCAAGAAACGTGTTGTGCAACGCGAAGAGCAAATCCTCCACTACCGTTCTGAAACCGAGATGTCAACGTCCAAATTTATGAGCGGTTACGAAGAAACTCGAGAGTCCATGATGCTCAGTATGAGACCATTTATGCGTTTGATGGATAAGGGTTCGAATAAAGTTTACACACTAAACAACGGTCAGGTCAGCAAAGAATCCGTTGAAAAGCGGCATCTGATTAACCTCATCGCCAAAGAAGATAGCCATGATGGAACACCTCATTATTATCGTTGGAAAATTGTTCTCAATCGAAACAAAATTGTGGCCATTGAGCAAATTGAGATAGATGACGTTAGTCACCCATTTTCTTCAATGACAGAGTAAGTTGAAACTCTGCCATCGGCTCGTCACCATGTAAGCTTGGACAAACCGCGGTAATCCTCACTGGCTGATTAATTCGCTCTCCGGTCTCCATTGTTTGATCCAACATTTTGTCAATGACTGCCCCATCGTTGCAAACAAAGTGAACGTCACCCTCTGGCCGTTTGAGGAATTGCCCGTCAACCGCTTTAAAGGCCAGAGATACTTTATGCCCTCTGTCTTGAGCTTTGCTCATCGCCATAAACCCACCAGCTACATCTGCTCCGACCGCCAGCACACCGAAATACATACTATCAAGATGGTTCTTAGTTTTTCTTTTGAGGGGTATTTTTACTTCAACTGAGTCAGAATCGAGTTTGAGTATTTTTGGCCGACACAACCAAATCAAGGGGACTTTAAAGAATCCGAAAAGTTTAAGGTACAAATTGGCTTTAGTAAGTGGAGAAAGCATTTAACTGGTCCGACATGTCACTCTGTGTATCCCTAGTTCATAACGAACAAAGGTTGATGTCAACATTTTGTTAACATCAACCTTTTGAAGTTATATCGAAGTCACCTATTTTCAGGTTACGACGTCACAGCAACTTGGATGTAAGCATGCTCAATAATGTATTCCCGTATTTTACTGTAGCGAGCAAGTCCACTAGTGACGACCAATACAGGCTTAGAATTGTGATTTGCCGCTTTGACTGCCATATCCACTAGAGCGATAACGGCTTCGCTCTGAGGGTCGAACAGGTGTTGCAAATCTTCACTGAGCCTGTCGACACCAAGCGTAAACTGAGAGAGGTTCTCTAGATTAATAACTAAGCCATCGAAGTAATGTAACAATCGCTCTGAGAGCAGCGCAGCAGACGGGACATCAACGGTATACAAAACCTTCAACCCGTTTAAACCTCTTGGCAGCCCCTGCTCTGCCAGTAAATCAATAATCTTGGCTGCATCAGACAATGCTCTGACAAATGGAACCACAATCTCAACTTGTACGCCTTGCTGCTGCAACGCCTTGAGGACTTGACACTCCAGAGCAAATGCATGACTAAACTTAGTTTGAGCGTAACGAGATACACCGCGCAAACCTAATGCTGGGTTGACTTCTTGTGCTTCAGCTTTCCCACCGAGAAGTGAGCTCAATTCGTAACTATCCGCATCACTTAACGCAACACGCACAGATTGATGGTTGGGCTTCACCGACTGCATAATTCGTTCAGTTAACGTGGCGACAAAATGGTCTTCCATCGAAACTTCGCCAAGTATCGCGTCAATAGAGCTGAGTTCAACGTCACTCAAAATGGACTCAACATTTCTATAGCATGGGTGGTAGAAAATAATTTCTGAGACTAAATCGGAGAGAGAAACAAAGAGGTGTGTGCTTTCTGAAGACGATTCTTCACCCGGTATTGCATCACCTAAATTGAGTCGTGATTGCCATTCATCTGAAGTATTAATGCTCATTACTGCTCCGTGCATTTTATTGTTTGATTCTTTCCTGAACATACCGACAGAACCAAAGTAAAACAAGTTAAAATGCATTTTTATAAACTTTGAATGCATAATCCCTCACCCACTAAAGGTGGGCACGCCAAGAATGAAGATAAGAGGTTTATTCCTAATGATGTTTCCGTTATCTTTACCGCTTCGCAATAAAAACAACAGGCTTTCGTATGCCACTCAAAACCGATGAATTAAGAACCCAGCCATTGGGTCCAATGCCAACTCCGGCAGAACTTGGACACGCCCATCCAATTACGGAAGACGTAGCAAAACGCATCGCTGAATCTCGCCGCCAAATTGAAAAAATTCTTGTAGGTCAAGATAATCGCCTGTTAGTCATTGTCGGGCCTTGCTCAGTTCATGACACTGAAGCCGCACTTGATTACGCTAAACGCCTAGCGGAGGTTCAGGAGCACTACAAAGACGAATTGTTTGTCGTCATGAGAACCTATTTTGAGAAGCCGCGCACTGTTGTTGGTTGGAAAGGCTTGATCACTGACCCTAACCTAGATGGTTCTTATGCATTAGAAACGGGCCTAAATAAAGCTCGTAAACTTCTTCTAGATATCAACAAACTCGGATTAGCTACGGCGACCGAGTTCCTAGATATGATCACTGGCCAGTATATCGCTGACTTAATCACTTGGGGCGCAATTGGGGCACGTACAACCGAGTCACAAATTCACCGTGAAATGGCTTCAGCTTTATCATGCCCTGTCGGGTTTAAGAACGGTACGAATGGCAACATTAAGATAGCGATCGATGCAATTCGCGCATCTCACGCCTCACATTACTTCTACTCACCAGATAAAAACGGTCGTATGACTGTGTATCGCACCAGCGGTAACCCGTTCGGGCACGTGATTCTTCGGGGAGGCGAAAAAGGTCCCAATTTTGATGCAGGATCTGTAGAAGCGGCCTGTCAACAACTTGAAGAGTTTGGTTTGCCTCAGCGCCTAGTCGTCGATTTCAGCCATGCCAACTGCCAAAAGCAACATCGCAAACAACTTGATGTTGCGAAAGACATTTGCGAGCAGATCACATCTGGCAAAAATCAGATTGCGGGAATCATGGCAGAAAGCTTCATTATCGAAGGCAATCAGCCAATGAAAGACATAAGCAATCTTACATACGGTCAGTCAATCACCGATCCATGTTTGAGCTGGGAAGATACATCAACCATGCTAGACATGCTGGCAACCGCCGTTAAATCACGCGGTTAAACGAGAGGAATAAGAATAATGCCATCTTTTGATATTATATCTGAAATTGATACGGTTGAACTACGTAATGCCGTAGATAATGCGTCACGAGAATTGTCTACTCGCTTCGACTTCCGCGGCGTGGATGCATCATTTGAAATGCAAAAAGATGAATCTGTGCGCCTAAATGCTGAAGGTGATTTCCAGCTAAAACAAATGCGCGATATTCTTCGCTCACACCTGACAAAGCGAGGAGTCGACGCCAATGCAATGGAAGCAAAAGCTGAAGAGGCTTCCGGTAAGAACTGGCATCAAATTGTAGTTTTCAAGCAAGGTATTGATACACCAACAGCCAAGAAAGTCGTGAAGGCAATTAAAGATGCGAAGCTAAAAGTGCAAGCGTCAATTCAAGGTGAAAAGGTAAGAGTCACAGGTAAAAAACGTGATGATCTACAAGCAACTATTGCTATGATTCGCGAAGCTGACCTAGGCCAGCCATTCCAGTATGATAACTTCCGTGACTAGCTAATGTGTTCCATTGGGATTTATCTAACAACAAGCCCGCACTTTGCGGGCTTGTTTTAATATAAACAAAATAACTAAACAGAACCTAATCTAATATGTGTATCATTGTTCTTGAGCAAATTATATTGAGATGAATCCGGTTCGACCAATATGACCACTCGTAACTTTTCACTTCTTGCGTTAACCAGTCTCTCAGATAAATCCACGTCACGATGATATTCTTCCCTTTCAGCATCTCTTCTAATGAGATCCACGAACTCAAACGGGCAACCTTTGTCAAATAACACGAGCTCTGCTTGCTGCATCATCCGCAACGCTTTGAGAGGAAGAAGCTCGACATCATTTCCATAATCTATCCACGTCACCATGCCTTTATCGTCAATCTGATTTCCAAACATGCTCAAATAAATATCTTCTAGCTGTGAACGTTGAGTCGCCAGTTCAGTGTCTGGGTGATCGAAGAATGACTCCCAAAACTTACGTCTGAGGTCAACAGAAGGTAAACGACGCTTGATATCGCTCCGCTTTGACGCCCCGAAATCCGCGAGTAGTGACAGGTTTTGTGGCAAAATGGCCTCAAACTGTTCTCGAATGTTACGTACCAGCACGGGCGATGCCCCACCACTGGAAATGGCGATTTGAATTCTCCCCCGATTTATCATTGATGGGGTAATAAAGTCACAATAGGGCTGATCATCCACCACGTTGACAAGTAAACCCAACGCTTTAGCATCATGATAAACGCGATGATTAAGCTCTGGATTGTCCGTTGTAGCCCACACTTGAGTGTATGTGCGCTCTAACAATTCTTCCGAATAAAAATTCTGTATCCACAAACACTCGTTACTTTCCACGATTTTTTGCAAATAAGGTTCTATTTGAGGTGACACTATGGTGACGTTTGCACCTGCGCGAATCAGGCTGTCGACTTTTCGGCACGCGACCTCTCCTCCACCAACCACCAGAACGGGCTTGTCGGTAAGGTTCATAAACAGAGGAAAATACTGCATTTCTATCCTTGGGCAATGATACGAACTGTATGAAAGATACTACCAAAGATGGGGCACATCGATAAACCCAACAATGACAATCGCATAATTTAAAACCAAAATTAATATTATTTACAGAATTATCTTTTAAACCTACTGAAATGAACGAAATGTAAATATTATGTAAACAGTAAATTATGGTGAGTATCTACGTTTGCACCATTATTGTGATGTCTTGCACTATTTACATTCGATTAACATTTGGTCATCCTAATTAAAGGTCAGATTGGTAAATTACTTTAATTAATCTTTTTAAATTATATAGTTGAGAATTTACTGATCCTTTCCTACGCTTATAAATGGTTGATTTATATACAACTCAAATTTGAGTAATCAGCCGATAACTATTGAAACACAACAATTTTTTCATTCGTTGTATCAGGTGTTACCTGGTTTAACATGGATCATACAGGAAGGATACAAATGGCGAACAAACTCACACTTCTTGCTTCAGTAGTAGCTGCTTCAACTGCGCTGATGTCTACAAGTGCTTTTGCAGCAGATAGCACTCTGGATAAAGTGACTAAGCAGGGTTTCCTAACTTGTGGTGTAAGTACAGGTCTACCAGGATTCTCTAACCCCAACTCAAAAGGCGAATGGGAAGGTATTGACGTAGAGTACTGTCAGGCACTTGCTGCGGCCGTGCTTGGTGATAAATCAAAAGTTAAATATGTCCCGCTAACCGCTAAAGAACGCTTCACCGCACTGCAATCTGGTGAAATCGACGTTTTATCTCGTAACACAACATGGACTTTACACCGTGATACCGCTCTGGGTCTGAACTTCGTAGGCGTTAACTACTACGATGGTCAAGGCTTTATGGTTAAGAAGGATCTTGGCCTTAAGAGTGCAAAAGAACTCAATGGTGCATCAGTTTGTGTTCAGTCTGGTACAACAACAGAGCTAAACCTAGCTGACTACTTCCGCAATAATGGTATGTCATACAAGCCTGTAGTATTCGATACAGCAGCTCAAACTTCCAAAGGTTTCGATGCGGGTCGTTGTGACGTACTAACGACTGACCAGTCAGGTCTGTACGCACTTCGCTTAAACCTTCAGGATCCAAGTTCAGCTGAGGTACTACCGGAAATCATTTCTAAAGAGCCTCTTGGCCCTGTAGTGCGTCAAGGTGACGATCAGTGGTTCAACATCGCTAAATGGACGCTTTCAGCCATGGTGAATGCCGAAGAGTATGGCATCTCGTCGACAAATGCTGACGAGATGCTCAAATCTAAAGATCCAAACGTTAAACGTATTTTGGGTGTCGAGGGCCCTAAAGGCAAAGGCCTTGGCATCCGCGACGATTGGGGCTACCAAGTTGTTAAACAAGTGGGTAACTACGGCGAAAGTTTCGAGCGCACTGTAGGTAAAGGTTCTCCACTACAAATCTCACGTGGTGTAAATGCACTATGGAATGCGGGCGGCTTTATGTACGCTCCACCAATCCGTTAAGCAAAACATAACAACAAAATGGGCGGTATAAGCCGCCCTTTTTATAAAATGGATTTGAGGTTATAGCTGTATGAAACCGACTAATACTGTTGCGTCGAAGACGGATAACGGAACGACTTCTAACGCGAGCCTTTTATACAATCCCACCTTTCGATCAGTCGTATTTCAAATCATTGCGATACTAGCTCTGGTCTTTTTCTTCTACACAATAGTCAATAATGCACTGACTAACTTGGAAGCACGTGGTATCGCCACGGGTTTTGGGTTTTTGACGCAAGAAGCAGGCTTTGGGATTGGCCTAACGCTGATTGAATACGATGAAACTTATTCTTATGGCCACACATTTATTATCGGCCTCCTCAACACTGCCTTAGTTTCTGTGCTCGGTATTATCCTTGCTACAGTGATTGGCTTTGTTATGGGTATTGCTCGCCTGTCATCAAACTGGTTAGTCAGCCGACTTGCCGCTGTTTACATTGAGACATTCCGCAATATCCCTCTTCTTCTACAGATATTCTTTTGGTATTTCGCCGTCTTACAAGCGCTACCTTCAGCAAGGCAAAGTCTCAGCCTTGGCGAGGCCATTTTCTTAAATGTGCGTGGGTTGTATTTCCCATCACCAATTTTTGAAGCTGGTTCAGCAATTGTTGTTGCTTCATTCGTGATCGGGCTCGTTGCCACTGTCTTTATCCGTATTTGGGCACGTAACAAACAACGTCTGACAGGCCAACAAACGCCAATGGGTCGAATTGCGTTGGGGTTGATTGTTGTTTTCCCAACAGTGGTCTACTTCCTTATGGGGTCACCTATTTCAGCAGAATACCCTGAGCTCAAAGGTTTCAACTTTCAAGGTGGAGTTAGCATCATCCCAGAGTTGGCAGCACTGCTACTGGCTTTGAGTATCTATACCGCATCGTTCATCGCTGAAATTGTACGTTCAGGTATCAATGCCGTTAGCCATGGGCAAACAGAAGCAGCAATGTCACTTGGCCTACCCCGATCTAGAACATTGAAACTCGTTATTGTTCCGCAAGCACTGCGAATCATCATTCCACCTCTGACAAGTCAATATTTAAACCTGACCAAGAACTCATCGCTTGCGATGGCCATTGGATACCCGGATTTGGTCTCTGTATTTGCTGGTACAACACTCAACCAAACAGGTCAGGCAATTGAAATCATTGCGATGACAATGGCCGTTTATCTATCATTGAGTTTGATTACCTCAGCTCTGATGAATATCTATAACCGTAAAGTTGCTTTGGTGGAGAGATAGCATGAAAGTACATCAATTTCAGCCGGACCTGCCACCACCAGCGAACACAGTCGGTATGGTCGGATGGCTACGCAAAAACCTATTCAATGGACCGATAAACTCCATCCTGACAATTGTCTTGGCTTATTTAGCGATATCGCTTCTGTGGACAGTGTTTGATTGGTCAATACTCAAAGCCGATTGGGTGGGTACGACTCGTGACGCATGTTCTCGTGAGGGCGCTTGCTGGGTATTTATCAGCGTACGATGGGAACAGTTTATGTATGGTTTTTACCCCCAAGAAGAACTGTGGCGCCCTCGACTGTTTTACTTTACGCTTGCCATTTTTACCATATTGCTTGCGTATGAGAAGACACCAAAACGTCTTTGGATCTGGCTGTTTTTCGTCAACATCTACCCATTCATCATTGCGGCATTACTTTACGGTGGTGTGTTTGGACTAGAAGTTGTAGAAACGCACAAGTGGGGCGGATTGCTGGTTACTTTAATCATTGCGTTGGTCGGTATCGTGGTGTCGCTACCTATTGGTGTCGCACTGGCGCTGGGTAGACGTTCTGAAATGCCAATAATTCGAAGTATTTGTACCGTATACATTGAGATTTGGCGTGGCGTACCGCTTATCACTGTTTTGTTTATGGCATCAGTGATGCTGCCATTGTTCCTTGCAGAAGGCTCTGAAACCGATAAACTTATCCGTGCTCTAATCGGTGTAGTTATGTTTAGTGCAGCTTACATGGCAGAAGTGGTCCGTGGTGGTCTTCAGGCGATACCGAAAGGTCAGTATGAAGCGGCGGATGCATTAGGGTTAAGCTATTGGAAAAGATGGGCTTAATTGTTCTTCCTCAGGCGTTAAAGATCACTATTCCATCTATTGTGAACACCTTCATTGGCCTGTTTAAAGACACCAGTCTAGTACTTATCATTGGTATGTTTGATGTACTGGGCATTGGCCAAGCGGCTAACACTGACCCTGAATGGTTAGGGTTTGCCACTGAAAGTTATGTATTTGTCGCGTTAGTGTTCTGGGTATTTTGTTTCGGCATGTCGAGATATTCGATTTGGCTAGAGAACAAACTTCATACCGGTCACAAACGATAACCAGAAAGCTCAAGGACGTATTATGACGCAACAACAAGATTACATGATCCAAATTAAGGATATGAACAAGTGGTACGGAGAGTTTCACGTACTGAAAAACATCAACCTTGATGTCAAAAAAGGCGAAAAGATCGTTATCTGTGGTCCTTCAGGCTCAGGAAAATCAACCATGATTCGCTGTATCAACCGCCTTGAGGAGCACCAAAAAGGGCAGATTATCGTCTCTGGTAATGAGTTGACCGAAGACTTAAAAAATATCGAGGCGGTTCGTCGTGAAGTCGGTATGTGTTTCCAACACTTCAACCTATTTCCCCACCTGACCGTATTGGAAAACTGCACACTGGCACTGATTTGGGTGAAGAAAATGCCCAAAGAAGAAGCCAAAGCCATTGCGATGAAGTATTTAGAGCGGGTTAAGATCCCTGATCAAGCAGAGAAATACCCGGGCCAGCTTTCTGGTGGTCAACAACAGCGTGTGGCTATCGCTCGGTCGTTATGCATGAGCCCTCAAGTGATGCTGTTTGACGAGCCAACATCAGCACTTGACCCAGAAATGGTACGCGAAGTGCTCGATGTTATGGTTGAGTTAGCCGAAGAAGGCATGACTATGCTCTGCGTGACTCACGAAATGGGCTTCGCGAAAGAAGTCGCAGACCGTGTGATTTTTATGGATGCCGGTGAAATCATCGAAGAGAACAACCCTGTCGACTTCTTCGAAAACCCTCAGTCGGATAGAACACAAAACTTCCTAGCACAAATCTTAAGTCATTAACAAATCATGAGTTAATAATCCAAGAGGCGATTCAGTTCGCCTCTTTTTATTTGTTATATTGTGTTACATATTTCATAATACACAACTTTGTATTTCTATTATCATTTATCCAACTGCATACATTGATAGGGCTTGATTTTTTTACGGTTCACCCTCATAAATGTAGTTATAAACATAAAACCTCACGAGGAAGATTATGAAAAGCCCTATGTTTACGCACTCTTCAAGTGGCACTAGTACACTTGAAATCAACAAGACCCTTAAAAATACGTATTTTTTGCTATCGATGACACTAGTGACCAGTGCTATCGCTGCAATGGCAACAATGGCTATTGGTATTTCACCAATGATGGCGCTTGTTATGCAAATCGCAGCCATTGGTATTCTTTTCTTTGCAATCCCAAGAAGCATTAATTCTTCAATGGGTATTGTATGGACGTTTGTCTTTACAACGTTGATGGGTGGCGCACTGGGTCCAATGCTAACCTATTACGCCTCTATTGCTAATGGCCCTTCGATCATTGCACAAGCACTCGGCCTAACTGGTATGGTGTTCCTTGGCCTATCGGCATACACAATCAGCAGTAAGAAAGACTTCTCTTTCATGCGCAACTTCCTGATAGCGGGACTTATCATTGTTATCGTGGCGGCAATAATCAACATCTTTGTCGGCTCAACAATCGGGCAACTAGCGATCAGCAGTATGTCAGCTTTGGTTTTCTCAGGTTTTATTTTATATGATACAAGCCGTATCGTACGTGGCGAAGAAACTAACTACGTCAGTGCGACCATCTCAATGTATCTAAATATTCTGAATCTGTTTACTAGCCTACTTAGCATTCTAGGCATCATGAATGACGATTAATTCGTAGACTCAAGTTGGTTAAATAGAGCCCGGAATGTGAAACTTCCGGGCTTTTTCTTTTCCTACATATTGTTGTTCTAACCTAAGCTGCGCTACCCTATTCCCTATCTGAGTTTTTGAGACCTAAAACAATGTTTGAATACAACGGCAAATCAATCGAGACCGATGCACAGGGCTACCTACTCGATCATACTCAGTGGGAAGAAGGTATGATTCCAATACTTGCTGTACAAGAAGGTATCGAACTGACTGACGCTCATTTGGAAGTGGTTCATTTCGTTCGTAATTTCTACGAAGAATTTAATACATCTCCGGCGGTAAGAATGTTGGTCAAAGCGATGGAAAAAGCACACGGTCCAGAAAAAGGCAACAGTAAATACCTGTTTAAGCTATTTAAACAAGGGCCCGCAAAGCAAGCAACTAAACTTGCTGGGTTGCCCAAACCCGCTAAGTGTTTATAAATCCTTAGGGCTATTTGAGGGTTTACAGGTCAAGCCATAGTCAGTGAGTACGAGGAATCTATGCGTAATATCCATCAGCCAATGACTCGGCAACGTGGACCCATAAGCCCTATAACATAAAGTACTGAGCTGCCAATCGGCGGCTCTTTTATTTGCTTTTCATTCCCACTTCCCTGAGAATACTCAACCTTTCAAAACCAATCAATTGGCTAAACATATGACTCCAGCTATTTATCTTGAAAAAGGCCGTGATAAATCCTTAAGACGTCGACATCCTTGGATTTTCTCTCGCGGTATTCGCAAAATTGAGGGGGAACCTTCATTAGGTGAAACAGTAGACATTTTTACTCATGACGGTAAATGGCTGGCGAAAGGCGCTTACTCTCCTCACTCTCAAATTCGTGCCCGCGTTTGGAGCTTTGACAAAACCGAGATAAACGAAGACTTCTTTGTTAAGCGTATCCAAGACGCACTATTGCTCCGTCAAGATGTCATCGAGCGTGATGGCCTCACTGGCTATCGATTGATTGCAGCTGAGTCAGACGGTCTGCCCGGTATTACCATCGATAAATATCAAGATTATCTAGTTTGTCAGCTTCTAAGTGCAGGCGCAGAATTCCAGAAGCAATCGCTGATAAATGCTCTCCTAAAAGTATTCCCGCAATGTAATATTTACGAACGTTCGGATGTAGCGGTACGCAAGAAGGAAGGCTTAGAAGAACGCACAGGTGTTTTACACGGTGATGAGCCACCAAAGTCTGTTGTTATTGAAGAGAATGGCGTCAAAATCAGCGTTGACATCGTTGGCGGACATAAAACAGGTTTCTACTTAGATCAACGCGACAGCCGCCAACAAGCGATGAAGTACGTCAAAGGCAAAGAAGTGCTTAACTGCTTCTCCTATACTGGCGGGTTCGGTTTATACGCGCTTAAAGGTGATGCGAAGCGTGTGATTAACGCAGATGTCTCTCAGCCAGCACTGGACACAGCGAAATTCAATGCCGAGATTAATGAATTCGATATATCTAAAAAGCGCGCGGTGTTCCTCAATGCTGACGTGTTTAAGTTACTACGTGAATATCGCGATCAGGGTACCAAGTTCGATGTTGTCATCATGGACCCACCAAAGTTTGCAGAGAGCAAAGCTCAGATCAATGGCGCATGTCGCGGCTACAAAGACATCAACATGCTGGCAATGCAGATTCTAAAACCTGGAGGAACGTTGTTAACATATTCATGTTCAGGTCTTATGGACCAAGTCCTTTTCAAAAAATCATCGCCGATGCTGCAGTCGATGCAGGCAGACAAGTCAAGTTTGTCGAGCGCTTTGAACAAGCTGCAGATCACCCTACTGATACCGCTTACCCGGAAGGTTTTTACCTTAAAGGGTTTGCTTGTAAAGTTATTTAAGCAGACAAACTCATTTATAGAAAAGGGCCTTACGGCCCTTTTTCAATCATGCGATTTGATGATTTCATTCAGTAAGCTGGTCAAATCGTTGCCCGTGATACTGCCATGGCTAGTATCAATACCATTGAGTTGGTCGACGACATTATCCAGCTTAATCGACTGAGTGGTTTGTCCGTTATCCCTCTGAATGCTGAGTTCAATGCCATTACTATCGACAACATTGGCAGAGACATCAGATAGTAACTCTTCCATGGTTTCATCTTGTCCTAACAGGTCAGAAATATCGATCTTATCTTCTGACACATGGAAGTCCGTAATTACGTCGGTACCACCATCTAGGTCGCCATCATGCCAAACAAATTCATCTTCGCCATCGCCGCCAGATAGAATATCACTACCTAAGCCACCGATGAGCGTATCATCACCCGCTCCTCCCAACAGGATGTCATTACCTGCGCCGCCATCCAAAGTATCATCGCCCCCTTGCCCGAACAGGATGTCATCTCCTGCTCCACCAGTAAGAGTGTCGTCCTGATCACCATCACGGGATACATCAAAGTCACTGTAATTCTGGCGAACATAGCTGTGAACATCTTCTGCGGACACATCAGCTAATGGGCTGCTGGTCTCTGACGCGACGTATTTCTGTAGTGCGGCAATACCTTGGCCATCAATGTTATCGAAATCAATGAGGTCGCCAAATAGAATATCGTCGCCGTGCCCACCTTCGATGTTGTCTTCACCCTGTTCTAAGGTCACTTCCTGACCAAGGATGGTTTCAGCCAGCTTATCTACGTTGATGTTAGGGACAACGGCACCATCAGAATCATATTGCGATAATGTGGCTTGATTAATTCCACTGCCAATACCCACCGCTTCGACAGCTGAGATTAACGCCAACACCTGATACATATGACGAGCCTGCACTGATGCATTGCTACCATCGGTGTATCTCAATCCACCTGAGTAGCTTAAGTTACCAAGCGTAGAGCCTGTCAGTGGGGATTTAACAGCACCTGAACTGGAGACAATTTCTTCACCTTTATAAGAGACTGCAGTTCCCACAGAATAATTGTCAGGCAGAATGTTCTCTAAGGTCACAACATCCTTGGTTGATGTATCATAATCCAACACAAGCTGGTCAAAATCCTCAGAAGTCACATTGAGATGATTGCTGGTGTTAGGATAACCGTCGGTAATAAAGTAAGTAATATTTTCGGCTTGGTCGTTAGTATTGTCGTCAAACCATTCAACAGCTGCGTCGAAGCTGGTTTCGTAGTTTGTAAGACCACTACCATTGTTTTCGATATTACTGATCTGGGACACAAAATCAGCACGAGCGGTTGGGGAGCTTAGGTCCACCGATATCGTTACACCTGAGTTAGTAGCAAACTCAGTCAAAAGGATATTGACTGTCCCGGCATTAGCGCCTGAGTGAGCAGTACTAAGTAACTGATCGAAAACCTCGATGATTTCTGTTTTCGCCGTACCAACTCTTCCACCCATACTACCTGAGGTATCGAGAACAAATGCGATGTTATAGTCCCGACCCGCAATGATCTGAATACCCTGTACATCACCAACAATGAGCTCATGATCCCCGTTGCCAACAATAGTGTCATCACCATGTGAGCCTGATTCAAGCACATAGCTACGGAAAGAAAGTGTCTCTTCCGCTGTACTATGCGCTGTCTCTTGGTTGGCGGTTTCGACGGAAGACCCTTGAACCTGAATCGGGAACTCTAAGCTACCACTGTAATCGTGAGGTACTTTGATATCGAAGGACGCGTCACCATTGCTATCTAGTGTGATTAGATAAGAGCCATTAGATTGTGAGACGATTAAGCCATCGTTCACATACACTTCGACTCCTGATGGAATCCCTGTGACCACAATTTGCGGACCTAAAGACTCACTATTATCAAGATCAGTGAGTTCAACAGAAACACTGACTGGGATTGTTTTATCTTGCGATGTCTCATAGCGGCCGTCATCGGTTTGCTCTGTCGCCACATTCACCACTTCCATTTCACCTATAGTCATTGAGACCTGAGGTGCATCGGCTACTGGCACGACTTGAATGGATAGCGTATCTGAGGCACCCGTATTCGTCGTGTAAGTGATAACGGGAAGCTGACCAGACCAATTTGCGTTTGGCGCAAATTCATAAGCCCCGTCGGCATGCATAACAAACGTGCCTTCCGATAAAGTCACGCTACTGCCTGCAGAGTAAGAGACACTATTGATAGAGAAGTGTTCAACAGAAAGGAGGTTATCTTCGTCGCTGTCTCTACCGTCTATATCCGTCAGCACATTACCCATGGCACTGTGGTCTTCATCGACGACATTAACATCAGATTGCGTCACTGTAGGTTTGTTTTCATGAACGACAACATCTATCGTTGCTTGAGAATATGCCTCGCTGGTTGAGTTCACCTCTGAAGCTGTGGCCACAACTGTAATGGTAAAATCGTCGTGAGAGCCTGCTGGTGGTAAAACGGATAATGAAGATAAATTCCAATTCGTTACAACCACCTCACCCGATGCATCTACAACCACACTATGGGCCCCACCATCACTCAATGTCGCACCTTGTGGTAAACCACTCAATGTGACCTGCAGCGTTTCAGAGCCATCGTTATCGGTAACAGCACTCGTAATCTGAGAAAGTGGGATTTCAGTATCTTGAAGCCCTTCGTTGTAACCATAGACTTCATAGACTTCTACACCATTTACCGACTTAAGCTCTGAAGCCCTGACATCAGATTGATCCAGCTGTGTTTCGTCGGTCACTACAGATAGAGCAGAGTTGGTAAGATCAACCGCAGCTGCGCCATTTATAGACACATCGACATTAAAGTTGCCTGGGCCACTTTGGTTGTGGTGGTAAATCGCAAGTGGGTAATAACCCGACACCTGAGGCGTAAAGGCACTGCCCTGGATTTGCCCACTTGAGTTCCCCCAGTAGGCTTGGTCGGACATAACGCCACCAATGGTGATCGCTAGGCTGTCATCACCACGCCCTACAAAGTCATAACTCGTTCCAGCTTCAAGGTACACCAAACCAGTCACGAGTACTGCATTGTCTTCTGCTGTCGCCCAACGGCCAGTATCTTGCGCATTAGTGGCTGTATTTGAAGAAGCAAGTTGAGGGTCGAGCGAATCAATAGCTGAAATCAACGTGCTGCCATTCACACCTTGCCCATTGTCGTTTCCTACAACCACTCCCGTCCAGGTCGCCACATTAAAGTGCTGTTCTGGAAGCACAGTATCTGGAGTGGTGATATTAAGAACTGGAGTATCTGCCACGGGCATAACATCAAGCGTGAGCGTCATTGCTTCAGACTTGGCATCACCTTTTTCAACCACAAAGTCAATGTGAGCATAATCCTGATTCAGGTTACCTTCTCCGGTGCCAGTATGCTGGTTGTATCCTGACTCATTATTTTCAGGAGTAAAGCGGAGATTGCCCTGAGACACATGACTCACGGAGATCAAATCACCTTGTGAAACTGGTGCCCAGACTCCCGGAGAAGTTTGCACCTCTAAAACACCTGAACTCGGTAATTCAGAAATTGATATCTGTGCATCTAGGTCAGTAATACCGAAGTCAGAGACACCTAAGATGTAGTTTTCATCTTCATCAAGTGTCACTTCCTTGCTCTCAGCATCAAGCACTGGCAGGACCGTTAGATTAATTACCTTACTGACTGACTCAGCTGTCGCAGGTGCATTATCTTGTGCGGTCACAACAAATTCGAGCGCGTAGCTTCCCTCTTCAGGCACATTCACTTCAAGTCCCGTCAGGTCATTGCTCCATGCAGACAAATCTACACTATTCTTTCCATCTGGCGTTGCAAAAACAGTGATCGAGTGACCATTGCCATCTCGAATAACAGACCCTTCTGGTAATCCATTAAGTACCAAAGACAAGGTTTCTGAGCCGTCAGTATCTTCTAAGCCAACAACAATGTCGCTAAGCGGGATGAAGCTGTCTTCGTAACCAATGTTGTCTGCTTTCTCTAACGTTATGTCATCGAGCAGCGCACCATAGCTGTTTGATGACGTTTCTGATTCAAATACCACTTTGTACTCGCCGTCCGATGGTGCTTGGAAATTGATACTTTCAGTCTGCCAATTGAGGCTTTGCTGATCGGTGTACTCAAACAGCACTTTACGATCACCATTTTCATCTTCAAGGAATACCGTCAACGGAGAATCATTTAGTCTGCGCGCGACGACATCAAATGAAAGGGTGTAAAACTGGTCTGCTTGCGCAGTAAACTGAGTGAACAATTGGTCATCGCCATGACGCCCCTCGATCTCATAGATTTGATTCGAACTGTCTGAAACACCACCTCGATAGACAGTTTCTTTGCCCACTTCGCTGTATTCACCCGAGTTACCTGTTCCCCAAATACCTTCTGCACCATCCGATTGTGTAAGCTCACTCGCGCTCACATTACCGCGCCATGAACGGTTACCCATGTCGATAGAATCGAAATCATGGAACGAAATCACTTCTGGCTCAGCAATAGTAATTAAAGGCACGTCAGTGACAGCATCAACCTGAACATTGATACTCTGTTGTTCTATAAGCTCGTTCGAAGAAGTATACCCTTCCACATTAACCGTAAAGTTCTCGTCACTGTTGTTTGGCGGCGTTAGGGTCAACTGCGCTAGCTGTTGTGGAGTCAGCGTTGCTTCTCCATTGCTGATCGCAATCATATTTTCGCCAGACTTAACAATCGAACCGTCTGGTAAATCAGTCAATACAATTTCAGTCACAGAGCTGTTCGCAGGGATAGAGATGTTCAGCGCAATTTGGCTATCTTCATCACCGCTCGCATCCTGTTGTACGGTCAGATCAACCACTTCAACAACGCTTACCGTTGTCGTCGCCGTTTCTGATTGTTGACCCGAAGCATCCGTCACATGGATGTCTATCTCACGACCCGTTTCATCGGGGTTTTCACTGGTATTTTCGAATCGAATCCCTTTGAGGAAGGTTTCAAACTCAGAAGAAGATGCACCACCAACTTTATCGGCTGTAATCAACAAGGTAACACTGTTAGATGTCACAGCCTGGCTGACGGTGAATCCGGGCGTAGAAGGCCAAGTAAGTTGATCGCCTGCATGCTTGTTCGTCAACGTCACTTGCATTGACTGAATGTCGTCTTTGTCGTCAAAAATGTCGACATTTGCATCCGCAATTGAGATTGCATCATCACCTTCAGTGAAAGAAGTAGCAAAATCAACATTGGTGTCTTGTTTCGAAATTTTGATGACTAAGTCGTTGTAGTCATTGTCATCATTGGCGTGATTTTTCTGGTCGTCAAAGCTTAAAACCGTATTGCCATCGCTATTTTCAGATATTCTCAGGTGAGAGTTTTCGTCATGGCTCAAGAACACATTAATATTGGATTGCTCAGTTCCGTTAATAAGCAACTTACCACTTGAACCCACTTCAAACGTTGCGCCTGATGGTGCATTTTCAATTGCATTGGCACCATTTGGAATGAGGAAGTACTCGATGTTGTCCATGCTACCTAAGTTCGCAAGGACAGGATCAAACCCATTTTGACGGGAGTCGTACGAGTCCGACATCAAGATTTGAAGCTGCTGTGTTTCTGACGATTCATCATAAACGTAGTAGCCAAATACATTGTGATAACCCGCACTTTCGCTGACAAATTCAATCTGATATTCGCTGCCATCTAAGTCGATGGTTGGTTTTTCATTATCTTGAATCGTGGCTGTACCGCTGACCTGATTCGATTGATACTCTGTCTTAGCCGCTAACGTGAACGTCTCGTTGTTGTCGGATGCCTGATCGTCGTTCGTTTGTACAGAAACCGTAAAGTGACTTTCACCGGCTGGTAAATCAAACTCAAACACGCCATTTTGTACGGTGACTTGCTCTAATTGCTCAGGGTCGCCATATTTCACCATCACAACACTACCATTAAAGTCTTCTGGTGACGTGGCATTCATTTCATTGAGCTCTAAAACCACTTGGGTATCCGAAGTGCTCTCTGCAGACAACGCGACATCGAAACTGACAACACCGCCTTCTTCAACATTTTGGTCACTGACAGAGGTAACAACCGGACGATCATCATCGGCGATTTCAGGGCCTTCGCCGTCAGGGTCAACGCTTCCATTATCGGCAATAGTCGCCACGCTAGAGTCAGAGCCCTGAGCTCCGACAACGCCGCTAACGGCAAGCTCGAATCGCTCAGCTCCCTCGTAAACAGGCTGAGAGTCGTCATCGGTTGTCTGAACGGTAACACGAGTCTGCGTCACTCCTGCTGGGAATATGACATCACCATTTGGAGCAATCGCCAGCGTTTGCCAGCTGTTGCCATCGTGATACTCCACTACCATGCTTGAAATATCAGACGCGTCTGTCTCTAAATGAGTCAAAGCTAGGTTGATAGTCACCGCTTCAGCCGTGTTTTTGCTCAATGAAACGGTGAACTCTGCAGCTGAGCCTTCACTGACGCTCACATTTTCAGAAACAGACACCAATGGTATATCTACATTCTCAATTGTGCCCGTGGCCTGCTGTTCACCTAAAATCAGTGTGTAATCTTCGGAGCTTTCATAAACACCATCTATTACGGTCGGGATGAGAACGGAGAAAGTGCTAACACCGACAGGAACAACCACTTGCTGTGTCGTGGAGTCATAAGTTACCCCGTTGGTGAATATCACTTGAGACAAGTCCACATCCAAATTGTCTGCACTATCGCTATCTGACTTACCAAAAGTGACACTGTATTGTGTTTCTTGCAGTACACCTTCTTCCAGTGTCACTTTGTAGACAAGGCTATCTCCTTCATCCACTGAATTTTCAAGCATTGAGATAGATTCTACGGCGACTTCTTGAGGCAATGGATTCACTACAATTGAAACCGTCGCCTCGGCAAAGCCCCCTTTATCATCGGTAATAACGTAATCAAACGTAGTATCACCAACGAACGCATCGTCTAGAATCTATATAAACTATGCCATTCTCAATCCTAGCGCTGGCGTTATTGACTTCAGAGACATGGGTAATTCGAATATTGTCGCCATTCGGATCAAAATCGTTACCCAGTAGTTCAGTCAAAGGAATTTCAAGCACTTCTCCTTGATTGGCTGCGTATGCTCCGTCACCAGACGCTTTAAAGCCTGTTAGGAAATAGTCTGAAGAGTCACTGCCACGGGCAGGTATGTTGCTAAAATCTGTCGCTTCAAAAACAACGCTATCAAATGCGACGCCGCCGAGGTCTTGCTCGTCAAAATGATAAGAACCGTGGTTGCTACCATCATTGGCGACGAAAGTGCCACTCGCGACTGGGTTATCACCGAGATAGGCCACCCATTTACCTTGCTCATGGTTGCCACTTCCACCTTCATTTTTGAATAGATTTGATACTTCAAAGCTAAACTCTGTCGCAGGCTTATCTAGGTCAACTCTGAACTGCTCAGATTCACCATCTTCTCGGTTGTATTGAATTTGAGCACCCGGCCCTCCATTCTCGTCACCCGCAACTCCTCGTTTGACACCACTTTGAGTAATAGACTGATCTTGACCTTGATAGCTACCGCTAATACTCACACCATCATGTGTCCAAGAATTAGAGTTAAAGGTACCAAGTGCGACCTCAAACGCAACAGGGTCATCTGTTGCAATCGGCGCTTGGTTTCCTTCGACTAGAGTCACCGTGTGCTCGTCGCTGTAATTTCCATCACTATCTACTGCTCGGTAATCGAAGGTGTCATTTGATGACGTTTCTAGATAACGCAGCTCCCAGTTACCCGGGCCTTCGGTGGTAACTATCAGCTCTTCAATTTGTCGACCTTCTGGAGCATCGATAGTCACAACATGGAACAAATCTGTATTGCCTGAGGTCTCTTTTGAGACTGGCACTTCGATGATTGAGCCATCATCAAGTTTCGCTTGTACTATCGCTGTTGTTTCAAACTCGTGGCCATCTTCAAACCAGCCACCGAGTCCATCTAACCCTATTTCTACAGACGTTGATGGACGCTGGGTAAAATCAAAGGTAATTGTCTCACCTTGCTGAAGACCGCCATCATTTCCTACTGCAAGCCCATATCCAATATGCCCTGCACTTGGCTGACCAAAGTACTGTGTTAATGCCTGACCTGAAGAAGTAATTGTGATTGCATCGCCGTTGTCAAAAGTCAGAACCCTCTGACCAACATTGCCTTGAACAGGTTCACCCCAATTTAAGAAATTAGATTGGCTAGCACCACCATCCATACCATCGGGCGCTTCTTTTACTCCCAGAACGAAGCCTGTCGATTCAGCATCATTTTCATAACGAATCAGGTTTGGATCACTGAATATGGTTCCTTGCTGCAGCACTTCGCCTTCTGAAGTAAAGGTCGTAAGATCATCGGCGTCGATCAACTGATCGCCGTAATACAGTTGACCCGACTCAGGAATCTCTGTAATAACAACGCCAACAGGTGTGTTTGTTGCGTCATCTTCGTTATCAGAAATATGATCTTGTTCAGCATCCTCACTGTTAAACAAGATGGTTGCATTTCCATTTACGTCGAGTGTTGCATCAAAATCTTCTGCTTCAGGTGGATTATCTTCGAAATCTAAAATCGTAGCGCTTGCGGTGGTGTCTGTTGACGCGCTAACTGTTCCGCTTCCCGCACTGACGGACAGGCTAAAGCTCTCATCCCCTTCATAGGTATCATCTTGTTGAGTGACAACTTTGACGTTTACGGCGCTCGAACCTGCAGGAACAGAAATTTCTCCCGACGCAGGCACATCCAACCAAGTACCATTCGCAGTTTGATATTGGTACGAAGCCAAATCTTCTGGTGAAGTATCTCCCGCATTTAATGTGAGAACGAAAGAAACCGTCGATGTCGCAGTGTTTGACAAATGAACCGTGAAGTTAGCGGTATTACCTTCATTAACGTCCCCACCTCCTGAGATGGAAACTTGAGGGCGATCATCGTCATTGCCCTCACCACCATCTTGAATGGTCGCCTCACCGCTCACCGTACCTGTTTGACTAGCGCTTGCGCCGCTTAAGGTGAAGGTTTCATCGCCTTCATACACGGGTGCGTTGTTGTCATCCGTGGTCTCAACCGACACAGTGTAAGCACTGTTGCCCGCTGGAACATCAAAACTGAACTCACCATTGACCGCGTTAACCACCGTGCTAGTACCATCAGTAAAGTTGACGGTGATTTGATTGCTGGTGTAGTCGTCACTTTCCGCTGTGCCATTAGCCAGCGTCATGGTGACAGGGGTGGCCAGTTCACTTGGGTTACTCAGCGTCACATCAAAGACAGCCGTACCGCCTTCATCGACGGTTGGGCTGGAGATACTGGTAATTTCGGGGCGATCATCATCGCCGCTTTGACCACCATCTTGAATGGTCGCCTCACCGCTCACCGTACCTGTTTGACTAGCGCTCGCGCCGCTTAAGGTGAAGGTTTCATCGCCTTCATACACTGGGGCATTGTTGTCATCCGTGGTTTCAACTGACACAGTGTAAGCACTGTTGCCCGCTGGAACATCAAAACTGAATTCACCATTAGCCGCGTTCACCACCGTGCTAGTACCATCAGTAAAGTTGACGGTGATTTGATTGCTGGTGTAGTCGTCACTTTCCGCTGTGCCATTAGCCAGCGTCATGGTGACAGGGGTGGCTAGCTCACTTGGGTTACTGAGCGTCACATCAAAGACGGCCGTACCGCCTTCATCAACAGTGGGGCTGGAGATGCTAGTAATTTCGGGACGGTCATCGTCCACGCCATTGCCACTGTCATCAATAAACGCCGCCGCTTTGGCTTTGCCGTTGTTGTCTGTGGTCACGCCATCGACATCGCGCACCACAAGTTGGAAGCGTTCGCTGCCTTCGTGTACTGGCGCCGCGTTGTCATCCACGGTATCGACTTCAACAAAGATGTCCTGCACACCCGCTGGCACGGAAATCTCGCGACCAGTAAAGTCCAGATAGACTTTATCGTCACCGTCAAGATAGTACGCCCGCATCTCACCGATATCGTCCGCTTCGGCGGTATTGGCCTTGCCGTTGGTTTTGGCACGCAGATCAAGAGTGATTGCATGGTCTACAGGGTTAGAAAGATTGATACTGAAGGTTGCCACCTCACCTTCGGAGACAGTCCCTGCGCCTGTCACAGTCAAATCTGGGCGATCGTTATCGCTGCCTTCACCACCATCTTGAATGGTCGCCTCACCGCTCACCGTACCTGTTTGACTAGCGCTCGCGCCGCTTAAGGTGAAGGTTTCATCGCCTTCATACACTGGGGCATTGTTGTCATCCGTGGTTTCAACTGACACAGTGTAAGCACTGTTGCCCGCTGGAACATCAAAACTGAATTCACCATTAGCCGCGTTCACCACCGTGCTAGTACCATCAGTAAAGTTGACGGTGATTTGATTGCTGGTGTAGTCGTCACTTTCCGCTGTGCCATTGGCCAGCGTCATGGTGACTGGCGTGGCCAGTTCACTTGGGTTGCTCAGCGTCACATCAAAGACGGCCGTACCGCCTTCATCAACAGTGGGGCTGGAGATGCTAGTAATTTCGGGACGGTCATCGTCCACGCCATTGCCACTGTCATCAATAAACGCCGCCGCTTTCGCTTTGCCGTTGTTGTCTGTGGTCACGCCATCGACATCGCGCACCACAAGTTGGAAGCGTTCGCTGCCTTCGTGTACAGGCGCACCGTTGTCGTCCACCGTATCCACTTCAACAAAGATGTCCTGCACACCCGCTGGCACGGAAATCTCGCGACCAGTAAAGTCCAGATAGACTTTATCGTCACCGTCAAGATAGTACGCCCGCATCTCACCGATATCGTCCGCTTCGGCGGTATTGGCCTTACCGTTGGTTTTGGCACGCAGGTCAAGCGTGACGGCATGGTCTACAGGGTTAGAAAGGTTGATACTGAAGGTTGCCACCTCACCTTCGGAGACAGTCCCTGCGCCTGTCACGGTTAAGTCTGGGCGATCGTTATCGCTGCCTTCACCACCATCTTGAATGGTCGCCTCACCGCTCACCGTACCTGTTTGACTAGCGCTCGCGCCGCTTAAGGTGAAGGTTTCATCGCCTTCATACACTGGGGCATTGTTGTCATCCGTGGTTTCAACTGACACAGTGTAAGCACTGTTGCCCGCTGGAACATCAAAACTGAACTCACCATTGACCGCGTTCACCACCGTGCTAGTACCATCAGTAAAGTTGACGGTGATTTGATTGCTGGTGTAGTCGTCACTTTCCGCTGTGCCATTGGCCAGCGTCATGGTGACTGGCGTGGCTAGCTCACTTGGGTTGCTCAGCGTCACATCAAAGACGGCTGTACCGCCTTCATCAACAGTGGGGCTGGAGATGCTAGTAATTTCGGGACGGTCATCGTCCACGCCATTGCCACTGTCATCAATAAACGCCGCCGCTTTGGCTTTGCCGTTGTTGTCTGTGGTCACGCCATCGACATCGCGCACCACAAGTTGGAAGCGTTCGCTGCCTTCGTGTACAGGCGCACCGTTGTCGTCCACCGTATCCACTTCAACAAAGATGTCCTGCACACCCGCTGGCACGGAAATCTCGCGACCAGTAAAGTCCAGATAGACTTTATCCTCACCGTCGAGATAGTACGCGCGCATCTCACCGATATCGTCCGCTTCGGCGGTATTGGCCTTGCCGTTGGTTTTGGCACGCAGGTCAAGCGTGACGGCATGGTCTACAGGGTTAGAAAGGTTGATACTGAAGGTTGCCACCTCACCTTCAGAGACGGTCCCTGCGCCTGTCACGGTTAAGTCTGGGCGATCGTTATCGCTGCCTTCACCACCATCTTGAATGGTCGCCTCACCGCTCACCGTACCTGTTTGACTAGCGCTCGCGCCGCTTAAGGTGAAGGTTTCATCGCCTTCATACACTGGGGCATTGTTGTCATCCGTGGTTTCAACTGACACAGTGTAAGCACTGTTGCCCGCTGGAACATCAAAACTGAACTCACCATTGACCGCGTTCACCACCGTGCTAGTACCATCAGTAAAGTTGACGGTGATTTGATTGCTGGTGTAGTCGTCACTTTCCGCTGTGCCATTGGCCAGCGTCATGGTGACTGGCGTGGCTAGCTCACTTGGGTTGCTCAGCGTCACATCAAAGACGGCTGTACCGCCTTCATCAACAGTGGGGCTGGAGATGCTAGTAATTTCGGGACGGTCATCGTCCACGCCATTGCCACTGTCATCAATAAACGCCGCCGCTTTGGCTTTGCCGTTGTTGTCTGTGGTCACGCCATCGACATCGCGCACCACAAGTTGGAAGCGTTCGCTGCCTTCGTGTACAGGCGCACCGTTGTCGTCCACCGTATCCACTTCAACAAAGATGTCCTGCACACCCGCTGGCACGGAAATCTCGCGACCAGTAAAGTCCAGATAGACTTTATCCTCACCGTCGAGATAGTACGCGCGCATCTCACCGATATCGTCCGCTTCGGCGGTATTGGCCTTGCCGTTGGTTTTGGCACGCAGGTCAAGCGTGACGGCATGGTCTACAGGGTTAGAAAGGTTGATACTGAAGGTTGCCACCTCACCTTCAGAGACGGTCCCTGCACCTGTCACGGTTAAGTCTGGGCGATCGTTATCGCTGCCCTCGCCACCATCTTGAATGGTCGCCTCGCCACTCACAGTACCTGTTTGACTGCTGCTAGCGCCGCTTAAGGTGAAGGTTTCATCGCCTTCATACACGGGTGCGTTGTTGTCATCCGTGGTCTCAACCGACACAGTGTAAGAACTGTTGCCCGCTGGAACATTAAAACTGAACTCACCATTGACCGCGTTAACCACCGTGCTGGTACCATCAGTAAAGTTAACAGTGATTTGATTAGTGGTGTAGTCGTCACTTTCCGCTGTGCCATTGGCTAACGTCATGGTGACTGGCGTGGCTAGCTCACTTGGGTTACTCAGCGTCACATCAAAGACCGCTGTGCCGCCTTCGTCGACCGTTGGGCTGGAGATACTGGTGATCTCTGGGCGGTCATCGTCCACGCCATTGCCACTGTCATCAATAAACGCCGCCGCTTTGGCTTTGCCGTTGTTGTCTGTGGTCACGCCATCGACATCGCGCACCACAAGTTGGAAGCGTTCGCTGCCTTCGTGTACAGGCGCACCGTTGTCGTCCACCGTATCCACTTCAACAAAGATGTCCTGCACACCCGCTGGCACGGAAATCTCGCGACCAGTAAAGTCCAGATAGACTTTATCGTCACCGTCAAGATAGTACGCCCGCATCTCACCGATATCGTCCGCTTCGGCGGTATTGGCCTTACCGTTGGTTTTGGCACGCAGGTCAAGCGTGACGGCATGGTCTACAGGGTTAGAAAGGTTGATACTGAAGGTTGCCACCTCACCTTCGGAGACAGTCCCTGCGCCTGTCACGGTTAAGTCTGGGCGATCGTTATCGCTGCCTTCACCACCATCTTGAATGGTCGCCTCACCGCTCACCGTACCTGTTTGACTAGCGCTCGCGCCGCTTAAGGTGAAGGTTTCATCGCCTTCATACACTGGGGCATTGTTGTCATCCGTGGTTTCAACTGACACAGTGTAAGCACTGTTGCCCGCTGGAACATTAAAACTGAACTCACCATTAACCGCGTTCACCACCGCGCTAGTACCATCAGCAAAGTTGACGGTAATTTGATTGCTGGTGTAGTCGTCACTGTCAGCCGTGCCATTGGCCAGCGTCATGGTGACTGGCGTGGCCAGTTCACTTGGGTTGCTCAGCGTCACATCAAAGACGGCGGTACCGCCTTCATCGACCGTTGGGCTGGAGATACTGGTGATCTCTGGGCGATCATCGTCCGCACCATTACCACTGTCATCAATAAACGCCGCCGCTTTGGCTTTGCCGTTGTTGTCTGTGGTCACGCCATCGACATCGCGCACCACAAGTTGGAAGCGTTCGCTGCCTTCGTGTACAGGCGCACCGTTGTCATCCACCGTATCCACTTCAACAAAGATGTCCTGCACACCCGCTGGCACGGAAATCTCGCGACCAGTAAAGTCCAGATAGACTTTATCGTCACCGTCAAGATAGTACGCCCGCATCTCACCGATATCGTCCGCTTCGGCGGTATTGGCCTTACCGTTGGTTTTGGCACGCAGATCAAGAGTGACGGCATGGTCTACAGGGTTAGAAAGATTGATACTGAAGGTTGCCACCTCACCTTCGGAGACAGTCCCTGCGCCTGTCACGGTTAAGTCTGGGCGATCGAATTCATCGTTGATCGTGCCTACTCCGAATTCATTGAGATTAAAACTCTCACCACCCACTGTGGCACTCGCATTAGCATCCAAAGTAAAGCTTTCGAATCCTTCGAAGATGTCATCATTCGCGGTTTCAACAGAGACTTGTATATTAGTCGCGTTGCCCGGGATAGAATAACTGCCATCTTGGTTCGTAATAGCAGTTTGAGTAACACCCGCTATCTGAAAACTGACATTGATTGTGTTTTCAGCAAAGTCAGCGGCTTCAGCAGTGTCACCATTGAGATTAAGTGAGAAATTGTACGTTACATCACCGTCAACATTGTTTGACAGCGCAATATCAAAGACAGCAGTGTTGCCTTCAAACACAGATGCATTGCTGACAGTGAGTTGCGGAACATCTGATTCATTACTGGTATTGTCCAAAATCGCGGTACTTACACTGCTGCTGCCAGCACCATCTCCAACCAGACCAAACAGAGGCAAAACGTTAAGTTGGTAATCTTCCGAACCTTCAAATGTTGTGTCTTGGTTCGTATTGACAGTAACACCAAGCGAAGTGACACCCGCTGGCACTTCTACCGTTCCATCAGCACCTACTATTAGAGCAATTCGCTGTGACGGACTAGAATTGTCAGAAGAGCTCAACACTTCGACGCCCATCCCTGCCAAATCCTTTCCTTCAGCTGAGCCCAAGGACAAAGTCAATTTTAACGTTGTGGTTTGATTTGACGATTTATCAAATTCTATGATGTAGCCAGCTTGACTACCTTCGTTGACTTGAGCGTCTCCTAAAACAGATATCGCCGGAATTGGGATGACATCGACATTAACGACGACAGTATCCGTCCCACCATTACCGTCATCTACCGTCACCTCAAACGAGTCAGAGCCGTCGTAATTTTCTTCGGGAGTGTACTCCCATATCCCAGATATAGGGTTGATTGACACAGAGCCATTTGCGGGGGGTGAAGAAATCAAAAAAGTGAGGGAGTCATCGGGATTAGGATCACTAGCAGTCACCTGCCCACCTACCGATGTATCTTCATTAGTTGTTACAGATATGTCGTTAGAAAAAGGGCTGCTGTTTGTGTTCTGGTCAGTAAATGTAGGGGCTTGCTGAAAGGACTGGTACTGTTCCAATAGAGTGAGGCTCTGAGTTCTGGAAATACCAAGGTTTTCGAGACCTTGAGTAACAAACTCTGTACGGGCGATAGTTTCATCACCTGTTCTAACGATGGAGTCGATCGTCGTTAGACTCGAAGCTATCTGACCGCCTGCAGCAGTTGCAAACTCATCACCCAACTGGGTTGGGTCTTGGCCTTGTTCCAGCGCCGCGATGATATCATCGATTTCGTTTGTTAGATCTTGGAGTTCAGAGCTGTCATCAATAATGCCAATGTTGACGTCGGCGACATTCTGACTGGGCTCGCCCACGGACATCACCAACTCGCCGGGTGCAACGACTTCGTTGCTATCTAACACGCGAACTTTGCCGTCCTTATCTATTGCAATAGCCCTTCCGGCAGTCAGGTTACCAATTGCCACATATGCACCAAATCCCATGATAAACCCCTAATCCTTTACAGCGTCTCCCTTGTCAAAGTGATAGCCGGTAACGTAACGACACACGTTGACACTATGGACAAATTAACATCGACGATTTTCAAAACAAACCATTTTTGCTTATTGTGTTAACGACATCAGCTAAATTGATTGCTATTTCGGAACCATTTTTTGAATCAACATCATGTCCTGTTAACCTCTAAATGCAGTTTTATGTTGCATTTTGACGCAGGCATTCAAACTCTCTAAGCCGCGTTTTGCTAACGATCAATTCCCCCAGTTTCTAAATAGAGGTTAGTCTTCATAAGCGGACAGTGTTATTTTATTGACGTCGCAGATTGATAATTCTCAAAAATGAGACCTTAACTTTAAGTAATATCTCTCGTTCAGAGGTACCCAAGGAGCCCCATCGTGAATTGGAATAGGATTAAGTTGTTGAGTGTTGTTACGATGCTCTCTTTTCCAGCGCAGAGTCAAACACTAGAACAAGCAGTAGCTTATACAATAACAAACAACCCTGACATTAAAGCTTCGTACAACGAATATATGAGTAAGCTTTATGATGCGAAAGCATCATCAGGTGCGTACCTGCCTTCCATCGACTTAGATGCTGGTATTGGTTATGAAAAGGTCGATTTAGCTTCTGGGACAGAAGATGAACTGACCAGAAAAGAAGCTACGCTGAGTCTAACCCAGTTAATCTGGGATGGTTCAGCAACGCTCAATGATATGGATAGAACAGCAGCCGACGCTGAATCTGTCAGACTTCAGTTGCTCGCAGACTCACAAGATATTGCACTCGAAGTTACCGACATATATCTCAACGCAACCAAAGCCTATGAGGTGCTGGCCCTTTCTGAGAGTAATCTGGCTGTACATAAAGAAATTTATAGCGATATAAAGAAACGCGTCGACTCGGGTATTGGTTCGACTGCGGATCTCTCTCAAGTTGAAGCACGTCTTGCGAAAGCTCACAGTAACCTACTCGCTGCTCAAAACAACCTTTATGACATTCATACCCAATTCACGCGTATTGTTGGTCAATCACCTCAAGCTTTGATTTTTCCAAGAGCCGATGAATATGCGATTCCGTTTTCTATCGATGAAGCTCTGGACTTTGCTTTTAAAAATCACCCGGTGATTAAAGTCGCTCAATCTGACGTCGACTCAGCACGTTTTCAGTATGACCAGACTAAGGGGGTAAACTACCCAACCTTGTCCATCGAAGCTAACCAAATTTGGCGTGATGATGCTGGGGGAATACGCGGTAATAGCAACGAGTCTTCCGCCATGCTTCGGATGCGTTACAACTTGTACAACGGTGGTTCCGATTCTGATCGAACTGAGAGTGCAGCTTACCAACTCAACAAAGCGAAAGATTTTCGTGATCGTACATTCCGCAGCCTTGAAGAGGGACTACGTCTATCATGGAGTGCACTGGATCTCACGTTGCAACAAAAAGAGTTTCTTGCCGATCAGGTTGATTCAGCATCTGAAACCGTTGTCGCCTATGAAAAGCAATACAAACTTGGCAAACGAACTTTGCTTGATCTTTTAAACACAGAGAACGAGCTTTTCGAGGCAAGGAAAGATTACCTAGATGCTAAGTACGCAGAGCAGTATGCAAAGTATCGAGTCATGAATGCTACCGGCGGTTTGCTAGCAGCATTGCGTGTCGACACCCCTGAGAATTGGAATAAGGCGGTTGAGTATTAATATGAAAAAATCACTTTTCACCCTTACCGCTGCTGCTTGTCTATTGTCTGCTGCAACCCATGCTGATGACATCTATGACTACCGAAAAACTCCCGTACCACATCAGGTAGCTGACTTACTCGATGATGACAAAGACGGTGTTATCAACGCACGAGATTTGTGCCCTGATACTCCATTGGGCGCCGATATCGATAACGATGGATGTGGGACATATGTTAAATCAGAAGAAGAAATGAACCTTCATATTTTGTTCGAGAATGACTCCAGTAATATCCAACCTGCATTCCTAACTCAAATTCGCGAGATGGCCGATTTTCTAAAAATTTACCCATCTACGTCGATCGAGCTGCAAGGCTATGCTAGTAAAGTAGGTAGCCACAACCATAACATGGCATTGTCACAACGTCGCGCGGAAGAAGTTGAAAGAGCTCTAGTCAATAATGGAGTCAGCCATACTAGGATAAGAATTGTCGGCTTCGGTGATACTAATCTTTCTGACATAGGAGATGACGAAATCACACATGCGAAAAACCGCAAAGTCGTGGCAACCGTCGTCGGCCATCAAGGCAGTGTAAAGAAAGAGTGGACAATCTTTACTAAAAAAGCGAAGTAACAGGTCTCCTATTGATTTAAATGGGCATTCAATGTGCCCATTTTTATTCAGCTTTCATAGCAACAGTGGTAACCTATGCGCGATTCTACTTATGAGATAAATCCTATGAGCAAATTAACTGCTGATATTCAAGCTAACCTAGAGCTATTCGTATCTGAAACCAAAGCAAATAGCTTGGTTTGGGGCCTTCGCAATGAAGAAGGTTGGCTGTCTTGCGACTCTACGGAATTTGAAAACAGCGAAGTCATGCCATTCTGGTCTTCTAAGGAAGACGCTCAAGCACATAACGTGGAAGAGTGGTCAGATTTTGAGGTTTTGGAAATTCCACTAGATATCTTCGTTGAAGACTGGCTACTAACCCTAGCGGAAGATGGCGTTCTAGTTGGAACAAACTGGAATGCACAGCTAGAAGGCAAAGAGCTTGAGCCATCTGAGCTTGCGAAAATGTATCTGGATTAATCACTCCTGATTAGAACAACGCCCTCATTTGAGGGCGTTTTTGTACTAGCTATCTTAGAAAGGTTCTACACTTCACTACTTTGCTTACTGACTAACGAGGCCATAACAGCGTCTCGGTTGTCGATATAATCATTTAAACCCGCTTTTCTTAAATCACACGCGGGGCAATCTCCACAGCCATCACCTATGATGCCGTTGTAACACGTCAGTGTTTTTCTCTCACCAACTGCAGTGCATCGTATTGGTCAGCCAGAGCCCAAGTTTCCGCCTTATTTAGCCACATCAGCGGCGTAACAATATCTAGATTACGATCCATACCTTGAACCAACGCACTGTTCATCGCTTTAACGAAGTCATTGCGGCAATCAGGGTAACCTGAGAAGTCCGTCTCACACACGCCAGTAATCACAGTCTGAGCACCAATTTGATAGGCGTAAATGCCCGCTAAGGTCAGAAAAAGAATATTTCGGCCAGGGACGAAAGAGTTAGGTAAGCCATTTTCCTGCAGCTCATGTGAGACCGGAATGTCATCACGAGTCAATGAACTAATAGCAAGCTCGTTCAGCAAGCCCACATCCATCACTTTATGCGCTTTAACACCGAGCTCTTTTGCAAGGGCTTGAGCCACTTCAATTTCTAGCTTATGGCGCTGACCATAATCGAAAGTGATCGTGTGGACTTCATCAAAATTCTTAAGTGCCTGCACGAGACATGTAGTGGAATCTTGACCACCACTAAATACTACAACTGCTTTTTTCATTTCGTTTCCCTTACGCAATACTTAGATACTTGTGTGTTTGGATAGAGAGTCTCCAGTTACGCGCAATACAAGTATCAATACATAGCTGAGTGGCGCGTGGTTTCTGGCTGATCGGCTGTAGGGCAATGGTCGTACTTTCAGGCACGCCCGCTCGCTCAATCAAAGCATCGAGTTGTTCAATGTCTTTATCGGTCGCCACTGGGTGTTTAATCTCATTGGCTCGGAGTAAAGCACAGTCCAGAACTGGCAGTTTACCTTTCATTGCCACTTTTGGTGACACTGTCACCCAAGTATTTTCACTCGCAAGAACTGGTGATGTACCACTGGTTTCAATTTGACAAGAACATCCAATCGCTTCAAATGCTTCTGTGAGCGGACGTAAATCGTAAATGCATGGTTCACCGCCAGTAATCACAATATGCTTAGCCTGATAGCCTTGTTGACGATACTGCTCGATAATGTCATCTCCAGACACACTACACCATGTTGGTGAGTCTTCCGTTTTCGCGAGCACTTCCGCTAACGGGCGTTCGTCTTGAGGTGTCGCATCCCAGGTTTGTTTAGTATCACACCAAGCACATCCTACCGGACATATCTGTAGGCGAACAAACACTGAAGGAACGCCGGTAAATACGCCTTCACCCTGAATGGTTTCGAACATTTCGTTTATTTTGTACAACTTTGTCTCAGCCTAACTCATCTTCAATATTTTGCAGGAACGAGACCATAAATGACTGCACTTCGAAGGTCAACTAAATCAGAAATTGATCATTGCGATTCACTCATTTAATCTGCTTCTTTCTTTAGTGATAACTTTAAAAAGTTTTAGGTAAGTATATGTACAAGCTAATTGCTTTGGATTTGGATGGCACCTTGCTAACTAGCGACAAATCCATTTCAGAAAGAACAAAAACCGCCATAGAAAAAGCGCGCGCTCAGGGAATAAAAGTCGTTCTTGCTTCAGGCCGTCCACTCGCAGGCATGCAAGAGAAACTGACAGAACTCGGCATTGAAGGAAACGATGAGTTTGTTGTTTTTTACAATGGAAGTACTGTTAAAGAAATTGGCTCTGGAAAAGTCATTCATCAAGCCTTCATCGATGGTCGGCGTGCGAAGCAAGTGGCGAAGCTTGCTAAAGAGCTAGGATTGTACTGTCATGCATTCAGTACTAAGCACGGCTTAATTACACCTGAAAATAACGAGTTTACTACCTTGGAATCTGACATTAACCAAGTACCGATTACGCAAATGGCGTTCGAATTATTAGAGGATGACCACCCTATCATCAAAGCCATGATCGTCGGTGAACCATCAAAACTGACGCAAGCTGCGAAAGCCATTCCAGATTTACTCCATCAGGAATTCACCATTGTGCAAAGTGCCCCGTTCTTCCTAGAGTTTCTCAACCTTGAGAGTAATAAAGGCGTCGGTGTTAAAGCGATTGCAGACTACCTCGGTATTCATGCTGGCCAAGTTATTTGCATGGGAGACGCGGAGAATGATCATCACATGATTCGCTATGCGGGGCTCGGAGTCGCAATGGAAAATGCGATGGAACAAACTAAAGCCATCGCTGATCATATTACCACCAGCAATGATGATGACGGTGTCGCATTAGTCATCGAAAAATACATACTCAATCAGTGATATTGAAACGTTAATGCTAAAAGCTGCCATTAGGCAGCTTTTGCGAATTTCCTAACGCTGACCACAAACAGAGCCATGAGTACTGGATAACGAACTACATCCAAACCAAATGACAAAACACTGCTTCTAGAAACCAATATTTCACTATATTCGAACAACCAAAATACCGCGACCATGGATAGGGTGATTGGAACAAGAAGCTCTGATGTAATTTTCTTTTCACGTTCGTCGGTTGTGTAAATCACTCCTAATGCCGTAATCATAATACCTAACCAAACACCAAATACGGGAATCGGCCATACGAAGACCATGACTAGCCCAGCAGCAATCAACCCCAACCACGTTGCTTTGGATTGTATCAAAGGCATCACCTCTACATCAGGTTTATTATCTAACCGAATCAGATGCCATGCACACAAACCGCCAATCAGCAACCCACTCACCATGTCGACAATAAAGTGCGTACCCGTGTAAAAACTGGAAATAGCCAGCCAAGTAATCAAGCTCACACCCACACCTACTAGATAATCTGGCCTGTTTTCCCTCATTTTATTGATTAGCAGGGTAATAACACACATCCAAACAGCAAATGGTAAGCTCGGCAAACTATAACCTGAGAATTGTGGCAAAGCACTGCTCGCAAGATAAACTTGTGGCGGTGGAAGCTGAAACCCTTGTTTCGCTAGTAAAACAACCAGTGAAGTAATGGTTACAGCGAAAAACACTTTATAGCTAAAATCTCGCCCAAATCGCCAATAAAGATAAGGAAAGAGAACCAGCAACATGAGCGGATGATTGAGTTGAAGGCTTAACTTAAATAGCTCTTCAACAATAGCTTCAGCACGGATTGGTAACTTATCTAATAACAAACGGAACTCATTTAACCAAGCCAATTCCATTTGATGTAATGTCGGTGCAGATTCGACCAAGTTATCGACATATCGAACAGATTGAGGGGTTGCTTGTTCAAAGTATCCTGCAATCCGTTTAAGTTGTTCTGGGAATCGATATTCGTGCGCATTGATCATCTCAGGCGGGATTAACATTGCTGACGCAATTTCAACGCCATAATGCGGTGCAAACCATATTGGTAACTGGTGTGCGTCAAATGAGTCATCAATATGGAAAGCAAGGATCTCCGAATCCGAAATACAATCGTAATAGATAGTGTTGTTTCTCTGGCCTAACACTTTATTGATTGAAACAACCAGCCCAGTTTCTTCCCAAGTTTCTCTTTGCGCGGCCAAATCTGGCTTTTCACCTTGTTTGACATTGCCTGCTGGTAGCCATGACTTACCCGTCAAGATTTCATTAACGAGCACTAATTTGTCGTCCGCACGAATGACACAAGCTGCTCCTTCGATTTCAGGTTGTTTTTGTTCTGCGAATAGTAGAGACGAAAAAAATGAGAGTGAAAAAAACAAAAACACTCGTTCCAACTGCTTAAAAATGGCCATTTATTACTTCTTGATTTAATCCACTGACTTACGGAGCCAATGGATATGATGTTCGAAACCGAATTCTTTATAAAAATCTAAGGCAATGCTGTTAAAATGCCACACTTCAACAAATATCTGCTTAACGCCGCAGTCGTCAAAGCGTTGCTCGATCAACTCACATAATTGTTTTGCGATACCTGACTTACGACACTCAGGCAATACATAAAGTTCATCGATACTTCCCATTTGCACAGGTCTACTCACACTAGAAGTCAGCTCACAAAAATGACCTGATATGAACCCGACAATCCGTTGTTTATAATGAGCGACGAGTACGATACATTCAGGGTCATCTAAATATCGACCAATACTTTTTTTCCTGCTCAATTTCCTCAGCAGGTTTAAAGTGCTCTGAACATTGGTTATGGTGCTCATCGTGTAGTCTGAACATCAGATCATTGAGCTGTTCCAAATCATGTGGTTGGGCTGCTCTAATTTTCACTTCTTGCATACTTTATTTTCGCGCCACAAATAAAGCGACAGTGTGAGTCGAACATAAAAATTTATCAACTAAAAAGCCCCTTTCAAAAGGGGCGATTTAATAATTATGGAACGCCATCTCAACTATGAGTCGAGCGCTTTCTGAATTTCTTCTAAGCTTGAGGGGTCATCAATGGTGGAAGGAATGGTATAGTTTTCGCCGTCGGCGATTTGTCGAATCGTCTTACGTAGGATTTTACCGGAACGAGTTTTTGGTAAACGTTCAACAACCAGTGCGTGTTTAAAGCAAGCGACGGCACCGATTTCATCTCGTACCTTACCCACAAGTTCACCTTCAAGCTGCAAGTCATCGACTTTGACACCGTCCTTTAGCACCACAAACCCTAATGGTAGCTGCCCTTTTAAGTCATCATGCACACCAACAACCGCACATTCCGCGATAGCAGGGTGACCGCCAACAATTTCTTCCATTTCGCCGGTCGATAGTCGATGACCTGCGACATTGATCACATCATCGATACGCCCCATGATAAATAGGTAACCTTCATCATCAAGATAACCACCATCACCAGACACATAATACCCAGAAAACTGACTTAAATACCCCGATTCGAAGCGGTCATGGTTACGCCAGACTGTAGGTAAACAACCTGGTGGCAGCGGTCGTTTCAGAGCAACAAAGCCTTGCTTGTTCGGTGCAACCGACTCTCCCAACTCATCAAGAATCTCTACCTGATAACCGGGAATGGGTTTCGTCGCCGAACCGGCTTTCACTGGCAATAGCTCAAGACCTGTCGGATTGCCTGCAATAGGCCAACCAGTCTCCGTTTGCCACCAATGATCAATCACAGGTTTTTGTGTTTTAGTTTCGACCCACTCTAGCGTTGGCGGATCCAAGCGCTCGCCCGCCATAAAGAGCGCTTTTAAACTAGAAAGGTCGAATTGCTTGATAAGCTTCCCATCGGGGTCTTCTTTCTTTATTGCGCGAAAAGCCGTTGGCGCAGAGAAAAGCACATCAACTTTATACTCTTCACACACTCGCCAGAATGCGCCCGGATCCGGAGTCCGTACTGGCTTGCCTTCAAATAGTACTGTTGTACAGCCATGAATCAGCGGCGCATAGACAATGTAAGAGTGGCCTACGACCCAGCCCACATCAGAAGCTGCCCAGTAAACACCATTTTGTGGAACATTATAAATCGCACTCATTGAGTACTTCATCGCGACAGCGTGGCCTCCGTTGTCACGCACGACTCCTTTCGGTTTTCCGGTTGTTCCTGAGGTGTAAAGAATGTAGAGAGGGTCAGTAGCCAGAACTGGTACGCACGCATGAGGTAAAGCGTTGTTGCAAGCCTTTATCCAATCTACGTCTCGCGCCTGATTTAAATCTGCTTTACATTGTGAGCGTTGTAAAACCAAAACCTTTTCTGGTTTCCAACGGCTATCCATTACGGCTTTATCAACCATAGGTTTATAGGGAATCACTTTATTAATCTCGATACCACAAGACGCTGTCATAATAACTTTTGGCTCAGCGTCTTCTATTCGTACTGCAAGCTCATTGGGAGCAAAGCCTCCGAATACAACAGAGTGAATAGCCCCTAATCGTGCACATGCCAACATCGCCATTGCAGCTTCTGGAATCATTGGCATGTAAATAACAACCCGATCACCTTTTTCAACCCCTTGTTCTGCTAGCATCCCAGCGATCTTAGCGACCTGGTCCCTAAGCTCTTGGTATGTGTACTTTTGCTTGTTACCGGTGACAGGAGAGTCATAGATCAGAGCTGTTGTCTCCCCTCTTCCTTGTTCACAATGGTAATCGAGTGCAAGCCAACATGTGTTTAGCACACCATCAGGGAACCAACGCTCAATACTGTTCTCATCCATTTGCAAAATGGTCTTAGGTTGCTCAAACCAGTCCAATTGCTCAGCTTGCGCTTTCCAAAACTGCTGTGGGTTTTCCTGTGCCCAAAGGTATTCTTTCTGATATGCAGACATAATGCTTCCTCCAGTATGTCCTGACATTACTTACATCGGGTTTGTTACCGACGAGTTTTATTCTTCAAAGACATTGGAGGGAACACGCACAAAGCCCTCCATCAAAATACGAGCGCTTCGGCTCATTGCGGCTTTTTCTACCACCCAGCCTTGGTTTGAATGAGCAGCCCGCGCGCCTACTTTTAGCGTTCCTGACGGATGCCCGAAGGTCACTGAATGCTTCTCCCCGCCTCCAGCAGCCAAGTTGACCAGTGTCCCTGACACACATGAAGCTGAAGCAATAGCGACTGCAGCTGTACCCATCATTGCATGATGTAACTGGCCCATAGACAAAGCTCTCACCAGCAGATCTACGTCATTTTCATCAATCTGTTTTCCGCTTGAGGCTTGATAACTCTTCGCTTTGCTAATAAAAGCCACCTTAGGGGTGTGTTGGCGAGATTCAGCTTCTTCGACCTTATCGATAAGCCCCATTTTTAGTGCGCCGTAAGCTCGTATTTTTTCAAATCGTGCTAATGCCACCTCATCACTATTGATATCTTGTTGAAGTTCAGTACCAGAGTAACCAAGGGCATCCGCATCAATAAAAATCGTTGGAATACCCGCATTAATTAGGGTTGCGTTAAACATTCCAACCTCAGGCACCTCGAGATCATCGACTAAATTGCCCGTTGGGAACATACTTCCGTCGCCCGCAGCAGGTTGCATGAAGTCGACTTGAATTTCAGCCGCAGGAAAAGTCACTCCGTCTAGCTCAAAGTCTCCAGTTTCCTGAACAAGTCCATTGCGGATAGGCACGTGGATGACAATCGTTTTTCCGATATTGGCCTGCCACACTCTCACAGCAACCACACCGTTTTCCGGTATACGCTCTGCAGGAATTAACCCAGCATGAATTGCAAACGGGCCAACCGCAGCCGATAGGTTTCCACAATTTCCACTCCAGTCAACAAAAGGCTTATCAATGGAGACTTGCCCAAATAGGTAATCCACATCGTGATCAGGCTGACTACTCAGCGAAACAATGACGGTTTTGCTTGTACTCGAAGTTGCCCCTCCCATACCATCGATTTGTTTGGAATAGGGATCTGGGCTACCAATGACTCTTAGCAACAACGCATCTCGAGCCTTTCCCGGTTTTTGTGCCTCTTCGGGTAAATCAGAAAGATTAAAGAACACACCCTTACTCGTACCGCCTCGCATATAGGTCGCGGCGACTTTTATCTGACTCGGTCTAATGTCATTCATAATCACTCCTTACTGAGTCAGAAAGTCTTGGGCGAAACGTTGTAATACACCGCCTGCGTTGTAAACCAATACTTCGTCGGCGGTATCGAGTCGGCACGTGACCGGCACGTCCAGCTTTTCACCGTTTTGGCGTGTGACAACTAAAGCAAGATCAGTCCCCGGCTTAATCTCACCAATCACATCATAAAGCTCGGTACCATCAAGCATTAATGACTGACGGTTGACACCTTCTTTAAATTGCAAAGGAAGTACGCCCATCCCGACAAGATTGGTTCGGTGGATACGCTCAAAACCTTCGGCAACGATAGCTTCAACGCCTGCCAAGCGAACGCCTTTTGCCGCCCAGTCACGAGATGAGCCCTGACCATAATCGGCTCCTGCAACAACAATTAGGGGTTGTTTTCGGTTCATATAGGTTTCGATCGCTTCCCACATACGCGTGACCTTTCCTTCAGGCTCAATACGAGCCAGAGAACCTTGAACAACCTCGCCTTCGTCTCTAACCATTTCGTTAAATAACTTAGGATTTGCAAAGGTCGCACGCTGCGCGGTAAGGTGGTCTCCACGGTGAGTCGCGTAGGAGTTGAAGTCTTCTTCAGGAACTCCCATTTTCGCTAGATACTCACCTGCAGCGCTGGACGCAAGAATGGCGTTAGAGGGAGACAAATGATCGGTGGTAATGTTGTCACCCAGTATGGCTAGCGGTCTCATTGAAGACAGTGTTCTTTCGCCCGCCAATGCGCCTTCCCAATAAGGTGGTCTGCGAATGTATGTACTTTGCGGGCGCCAGTCATACAAAGGATCACTGTTGTTTTGTTCGTCATCAAGCTTAAACATTTGAATATAAACTTGATTAAACTGCTCAGGTCTAACGTACTTACCCACTACCGCGTCAATTTCTTCGTCAGTTGGCCAAAGGTCATTAAGGTAAATAGGCTTGCCCTCAAAGTCTGTACCCAACGCATCTCGCTCGATATCGAAGCGAATCGTTCCTGCCAACGCATAAGCAACAACCAACGGCGGTGACGCCAAAAATGCTTGTTTCGCATAAGGATGGATACGCCCGTCGAAGTTGCGGTTACCAGAAAGTACCGCCGTCGAATACAAATCTCGGTCAATGATTTCTTGCTGAATCTCAGGGTCTAACGCACCACTCATCCCGTTACATGTCGTGCACGCATACGCGACGATACCAAAGCCGAGTTTTTCCATCTCTTCAAGCAAACCTGCTTCTTCAAGATACAACTTCGCGACTTTTGAACCGGGAGCGAAAGACGACTTCACCCATGGCTTACGTACAAGGCCCAATTGGTTGGCTTTCTTGGCAACTAAACCTGCGGCGACAACGTTTCTTGGGTTACTGGTGTTAGTACAGGAGGTGATCGCTGCAATAATTACCGCACCATCGGGCAATTGACCTTCACTCTCTTGCCACTGGCCTGCAATACCTTGTGAAGCTAGCTCTGACGTCGGCAAACGGCGATGTGGATTCGAAGGGCCGGCCATATTGCGTGTTACTGCAGACAAATCAAACTCAAGCACTCGTTCGTATTGCGCTGAATCTAAGTCATCAGCCCAAAGGCCCGTTTGTTTGGCGTAGTTCTCAACCAGTTCAACTTGTTGGTCATCTCGCCCCGTCAATTTTAGGTAGGTGAGCGTTTGTTCATCAATATAGAACATGCCTGCTGTTGCACCGTATTCAGGCGTCATGTTTGAGATGGTTGCTCGATCACCAATTGTCAGGTCACTGGCACCCTCGCCGAAGAACTCAAGGTACGATGAGACAACACGCTCATTGCGTAAGAACTCAGTGATTGCCAGAACGATATCCGTTGCCGTAATACCAGGTTGGCGTTTACCCGTGAGCTTAACACCCACAATATCTGGTAGGCGCATCATTGATGGTCGACCTAACATTACTGTTTCCGCTTCAAGCCCACCCACACCAATAGCAATAACACCTAACGCGTCCACATGCGGGGTATGACTGTCAGTTCCGACACAGGTGTCCGGATAAGCAATACCTTGTTTGGCTTGCACTACAGGTGACATTTTTTCCAGATTAATCTGGTGCATAATGCCGTTACCTGCAGGAATAACGCTGACGTTTTCGAAGGCCGTTTTACACCACTCGATAAAGTGAAAACGGTCTTCGTTGCGACGCTCTTCGATCGCACGGTTTTTCTCGAACGCATCGGATTCAAAACCCGCGTGCTCTACCGCCAGAGAGTGGTCGACGATCAGTTGGGTCTCCACCACAGGGTTCACTTTAGCAGGGTCTCCTCCTTGATCGGCAATTGCATCACGTAAACCAGCTAAATCAACCAAAGCCGTTTGTCCCAAAATATCGTGACACACCACGCGTGCTGGATACCAAGGAAAATCTAAATCACGCTTGCGATCAATCAGTTGTTTAAGAGAGGCCGTGAGAGACTCCGGCTCACACCTTCGGACTAATTGCTCGGCAAGAACACGCGATGTGTAAGGGAGAGTCTCATAAGCTCCTGGCGTAATATCATTGACTGCTTCTCGGGCATCGAAAAAATCAAGATCAGATCCCGGAAGCGGCTTACGATATTTTAAATTCACTGTACTACTCATATCATTGCTTCCAATCAGATAATATTCGGGTATCCGAGCCTCCTTACTCGCTGGTAAGGAGACTCATGGGTAACTGGGTGTTACCTCTTTTCGATAGGAACCCAATCCTGATGTTCAGGACCTGTGTAATCCGCACTTGGGCGAATAATGCGGTTGTTGGCACGCTGCTCATAAACGTGTGCAGCCCAGCCAGTCAATCGGCTCATGACGAAGATAGGTGTAAACAACTTGGTTGGAATGTCCATAAAGTGGTACGCCGAAGCGTGGAAGAAATCTGCATTACAGAACAGTCCCTTTTCACGTTTCATCACCGATTCGACTCGCTCAGAGACTGCATAAAGGTGTGTATCGCCCACTTTATCTGAGAGCGCTTTCGACCAACGTTTGATTAATGCATTTCGAGGGTCACTTTCACGATAGATAGCATGACCAAAGCCCATGATTTTATCTTTATTGGCTAGCATCTGCATGATGTTGGTTTCTGCCTCATCAGGCGTCTGCCAGTTTTCGATCATTTCCATCGCAGCTTCGTTTGCCCCACCATGCAGCGGACCACGCAGAGTGCCAATTGCAGCCGTAATACAAGAATGGATATCCGACAACGTCGAGGCACAAACACGTGCCGCAAACGTCGAGGCATTAAACTCGTGCTCCGCATAGAGAATCAGCGAGCAATGCATGACCTGCTTATGCAGTTCACTCCGGATCTTTGTCCGTGAGCATTTTAAGAAAATAGCCACCAATACAATCTTGAGACTGATCGTCGGTATCAATTCGGAACGCCATCATGACTGAATCGGTACCAGTAACAAATGATGGCAGGGAATAGCGCCAGCATTCGTTCCGTCGCATCATGTTGCTCAGAAAAGTCCATTTCCTGTTCAAGGTTGCCAAGAACCGAGCAACCTGTTCGCATCACATCCATTGGGTGAGCGCTTGCTGGAACCAGTTCCAAAGCTTGCTTCAGCTCAGCAGGTAAGCCGCGTAAGCCAATCAGGCGCGTTTTGTATTCATCCAGCTCCTGCTGCGTCGGTAAGTGACCACGCAACAGTAGATGAGCTACTTCTTCAAACTGCGCATTATTGGCTAGATCGGTGATATCGTAACCTCGATACGTCAGACCGGTACCTGTTTTACCGACGGTGCATAATGCAGTGCTACCGGCGCTTTGACCTCGTAGGCCTGCACCACCTATCTCTTTAGTTGGCATATTGAACTCCTTTTCTGTCCGCTCAGCCCTCTGAATGGAGCATTTTTCTGTTCGGACAAGTTTCACGTTATTGAATTAAAAGTTTTCCGATACTTTTCTTGGGCTTCCGTTTGTTTCTGTTCACTATTTTCCTTCTGAAAACAACTGATCTAATTTGTCTTCGTAATCGTGGTACTTGAGGTGCTCATAGAGCTCTTTACGCGTTTGCATCGAATCAAGCAGCGCTTCTTGATTTCCCTCTTTCAACAGGTGGGCGTATACCATTTCTGCGGCTTTATTCATCGCTCTAAAAGCACTCAATGGATACAACACCATATCCACATTTGATTTGGCTAACTCTTCACCACCGTACAATGGTGTTTGGCCAAATTCGGTAATATTCGCCAAGATAGGCACGTGTTTTCCAGTCGCTTGCTTTAGCGCTTCAGAGAACTGTGAATACTGCTCTAATTTATTCATTGCCTCTGGAAAAATCATGTCCGCGCCAGCTTCGACACAGGCAATCGCTCGTTCAATAGCGCTGTCCATTCCTTCAACTGCGAGCGCATCCGTGCGAGCCATAATGACGAAACTTTCGTCATTGCGCGCATCTACTGCGGCTTTCACTCGATCAACCATTTCTTGTTGACTGACAATGGCTTTGTTTGGTCTGTGACCACAACGTTTTTGGGCCACCTGATCTTCCATATGAATGGCGGCAGCACCGGCTTTTTCCATTGCTTTGATCGTACGGCCGATATTAAATGCGCCACCAAAGCCAGTATCGATATCCACCAGTAAAGGCAGATCACACGCATTAGTAATGCGGTCAACATCAACCAAGACGTCATTAAGGGTCGTGATCCCTAAATCAGGGAGGCCGTATGATGCATTGGCGATACCGCCACCTGACAAATAAATCGCTTGGTGACCTATGTTTTTTGCCATCATGGCGCAGTATGGGTTAATCGTACCGACAATCTGCAAAGGATCATTTTGCTCTACGGCGGATCTGAATTTCGCCCCTGGAGATAAACTCATGACAGTTTCCTTCTAGTCATTTTCAGCAAGTAAAATTTGTTGCTCTATCAACCGTCTGCTGCCTGAGATATGTCTTCTCATCAACATTTCGGCCAACTCTTCATCACGATTACGAATCGCCTGAAGGATAAATTTATGTTCGTTCAGCGCTTCTTTGGGTCTGGATTGAGCCCGCGGCGATTGGTATCGATACATACGCAGCAGGTGATACAGCTCATCGCATAAGAGAGCGATAAGTTTGCTATTACGGCTCGCCTGAATAATGCGATAGTGAAAGTCAAAGTCGCCTTCCTGATGAAAGTAAGAAGCACCTGCAACTTCATCGATGTGCTTTGAGTGCTTGGCTAGCAATAACTCCAAACTCAGCAGCTCTTCTCGAGAGATATAACGTGCCGCCAAGCGTGCCGCCATCCCCTCTAAAGCCTCCCTGACAGCGTAAATTTCAACTAGCTTTTCGGGGGAGAAGGTAATCACTCTTGCCCCGACATGGGGAATACGCTCAATCAACCCTAGCCCCTCAAGTCGCATTATGGCTTCTCGCAGTGGACCTCGGCTCACTTCAAACCGTTTCGCTAACTCAGGCTCGGAGATCTTACTTCCGGGTTCCAAATCACCTTCGACAATGGCTTCAATCAGAATTTCAGTCAGACTTTCTGATTTGGTGTTTTCTTTCTCTGTTGTTTTAGTTTTCATACGAGTCGTGAGTTCATCATTCATACTTTGCTCGCTTATCTGTCTAACTCAATGTGTCAACAGTTACTAGGTTATAACGATAAAATAGCCGATCAAATTGTCGACAATCAAGAGAATTGTCGACAATTTAGACTAAGGTATAAGCTAATCCGTTATGGATATCTGCATTTAAGGAAACAAAATACGCGATTCTCATTGCTGTTTGTGAGCTCTATCGGCAAGAACAACACAAGAACAATGACTTAACTCTTACTTGTCATTAGTATCGGTACTGTAGAAGTAACCATGGATATCTATGATAAGAATGCAGACTCTAATTGGTAAGATATCAATCGCTGCTGCTATAGGCTTAAGCCTGACAGCGTGCTCAATGTTCTCAGAACCTAAGCGAGAACCCTATTACCCTCCACTTAGAGATACCGTCTATTCTGACGAAGACATTACGGTTATCGAGTCAAACAATGTTCTTAAAGCCGCCATTAAGTCCAATCAATATGTCAACGTTGCCAACTACGATAATGTCAACGGCACTGCAGATAAAGTGTTTGCCGAAGTATTAAATAGTTCTGCGGTAACACTAAAAGACATTCAAAATGAACAGTTTCATCAAGGTCTAGAGACCATCATCAAACAGTTCACTTGCGAGCTATATGCCAGCAAACAGCCAGTTGATTCAGTTCAGCTTTGTCCACTATCTTCTAAGATTGTCGACAATAATTTGAATTACCTACCGTTTGAGGATGGATTGCGCTTTACTCAAAGACTGAGTACAACACTGTATGACAATGAGGATAGGCTCCAGATCGAGCTGTTTCTCAAAAGTACTCACGAGCGCTCACTCGATTCTCTTTGGGGAGCAGTACATGAACTGGGGCGTTTCAACAACAGCACCCTCTCGCCAGACAGCCTAGTCCTGACTGTGAATATGAAGGTGTATAAAAAGTCGGACTCAAACTTACGTTGGATGTACCTTCACCCAGAGCCTTTAGTCTTCTTTGTGGTACTGCCATCTGTGGATTTGATCGTAAGCCGCCCAAATGAGGTAGAGAGTATGAATTTCTCCTATCGAAGCGCGAAACTGCTCGTTGTCGATAGCCGTTAAAAGAATGATGGATTCTGAGAGCGGCTCACACATTCAGTTATTATAGGGCTTAAACAGCGCGAATAATTAGTGGTAGGATTTATTTACGATAAGTTTACTGCTACTTTTTATAAATCCAACAAATTATACCTAGCGTATCAGTATAATTTTTAAGGTCTTTTTTCGACCAGACTAATTATTTCAAGGATATTATATGGCTGATAAGTATTCAGCGTCGGCTAACTTAATTTCGGCAAAGGACTATAAGAATCAAGAGCATACAGTTAGCGAGTTTACTGTAACTCAGGCTTTGTCCACTCCTTTTGAGATTACCGCCGTACTCGTCTCCTCTAGTTTCATTGTTAAAGACCAACTTGGTCAGCTGTTGACGATAAACCGATATTCCAATGAGTCTGGCAGCAACAAGTTGCAACGCTCTTTTAATGGAGTTATTGCTCGCATCGAACAAATGGGGCTGGACGCCAATCTGCAATTCATGCAGTACCGACTCACGCTTCGACCATGGTTCTGGCTTCTCACGCACACACATTCTTTCCGTGTTTATCAAACTCAAACGACGAAAGACATCATCAGCGATATCTTCGATAACGCGGGTTTTAAAGGTAAATACAAGCTCTCTAGTTTACCTTCAACAAAAAGAGAATATTGCCTCCAATACAACGAGTCGGATTTCGATTTTGTAACACGTTTGCTCGCAGAAGAAGGCCTACATTACTATTTCACACATGAATCCGGTGATCACACTATGGTCATCCAAGATGCACAATCACCTTTCGATAAGGCTGATGTAGCAAAATTTGATATGCAAGAAACTCCTTCAGGAAGCTTGCCTCTGATTAAAACCTGGTCACCCGTGATGTCTTTTCACGGTGCTAGTGTAGAACTAACGGCATACGACTACTCACAGTCTAAATTAGTCACCAGCAAAGCAAAAACCAGCAGCAATACCATCGCAAATAATACGAAGCTGGCATCTGTCCACTATCCTGATTTAGGCATAAGTGGAGATATGACCGACTTATCTAGCAACTTGGCAAAAAGACGGATTGAGCAAATAGAGCAGGATTATCAATCTGTTATTGCTCAGGCCGAACATGATATGTTCGAGGTCGCCACTTGGTTTTCTCTGTCAAGCCACCTCGACAAATCACAACTTGGTGATTTTTCCGTAGTCAGCACATCAACGCATTATTCCGATGATGTTCGCTGTGCTACAGAAATCAAACTCATACCCAAAGCAACACCAACATATCCAACACCACGATCAAAACAAGTAGTGAATGGATTGCAGAGTGCTACCGTTGCAGGCTCAACAGCAGGTGAAATCAACCAAGATGATCAAGGCAGAGTCCGTATTCAATTTCATTGGGATACTGAAGCCAGTGGCGATAAAACTAGTTGTTACGTGCGTGTCGCGCAAATGATGGCAGGTAGCGGCTATGGGACGCAGTTTATTCCGCGAGTAGGTCAGGAAGTACTGGTTTCCTTTATTGACGGCGATCCTGATCAGCCAATCATTACGGGCAGTGTGTATAACAGTAAAAACGCACCGCCCTATAAAGAAGCGAATACCACTAAAACTGGGATTAAGACGAAACTGACAGGCCAAACAAACGAGCTCTACTTTGACGATAAAAAAGACAATGAGCTGGTTTATCTCCACGCCGCAAAAGACATCACACAAGAAGTCGAAAACAACCATACTGAAACGGTCAAAGGTGAACTCAGTCAATCAGTAACCAAAGCCATGACTATTGCCACCGAAGACAACTATACGCTGAATGTCACTAAGGCGATGAGCGGCTCAGCGAAATCAATTACGCTGGAAGCAGATGACTCCATCGATCTCAAAGTTGGCTCAAGTAAGATTTCTATTTCCTCATCCTCAATATCTATCGAGGCCACTAATATTGATGTAAAGGCGAGCAGTGCGCTAAACCTAGAGGGAACGAATGTTACCAGCAAGGCTACCTCTGCGAATAAAGTGTCAGGAACAACAACAGCACTTGAAGCCACAAGTTCAAACAGTATTAAAGGACTGAGCATTGAAATCAAAGCCAGCACGACTCTCAGTGCTGAAGGTTCTCTCAGTGCCGAATTTAAGTCTGGGCTTAAAGGCACATTCGACGGTGGTGTATTAGGTGAACTCAAAGGCGCTATTGTGAAGGTTAATTAAATCTATGTATAAAAAAATCCCTTACCAGAGCAGTGCTCAAATATTACCAAGATTTCAAGCGTCAGACGAAGCCACGCAAATTATTGGCGATGAGTTACCCATCGACCAAGTCATAAGCAAGCTTCAGCAAGCAAAGTTGTACAACGACCTAGTGCAATTTCTGGCTCATGCTCTACCCGTTCGCGAGAGCATCTGGTGGGCATTGTGCTGTGTATCATCAAGAAATGATATTTGGAATGACACACAAAAGATGTCTCTTGACACGGTTAAACAATGGGCTCAGTCACCGTCGGAGGAACTTCGCAGACGAGCAGAGCTATTGGCGAATCGCCTTGAACTTAACTGTGGGCCATCATGGCTAACCCAAGCGGTGTTTTGGAACGGTTCTGGAAGCATAGTTGCGCCAGATCTACCAGTTGTATTACCAGACCCTTTTCTTTACGCGAAAGCTGTCAGCGGTGCCATTAATCACGCGGCTTCGTTACCAGAATGGGATAAATCCGAGCAATATTACGAAAAGGCAGTTCAAACTGCTCTCGACATTGCTTCAGGAGGCAACGGAGGTATTCAATGACACTACCCGCAGCAAGATTGACAGATATGCATGTCTGCCCGATGCAAACTCCAGCGGTTCCACCAATACCCCATGTTGGTGGGCCTATCACAGGGCCAGGAGCTCCAACAGTTTTGGTCGGGAGCCTGCCTGCAGCCACACTGGGAGATATATGTGTTTGTGTTGGCCCTCCTGATTCCATTATCAAAGGAAGTGCTACCGTTATGATAAACAGCAAGCCTGCAGCACGAATGGGAGATACGACCTCACACGGCGGAAGTATCGTATTAGGTATGCCTACCGTTTTAATCGGTGGATAGAATCGATTCTAGCTGCTTGTTGCAAAACAGCAGCCTTTTCGAACTTTGTGACTATCATTGACCAGTGCAAACACCTAATTTTGCCAGAAAATCACAACATTGCATTTACAGAACAACACCTCTTAAAGGTGATAAATTTCGACAAACCGCCTTAAGAGTACAAAAAATAGACACCTTTTGGTTTTTGCAAACCATATAAAAAACAAGGTATTGATAAAAAATATACGTCATCCGGCCAATTTTCTAGAAGGGGATCACTTTTCAAGGTAAATAATAAAATTGGACGAGCCTTTTTCAAAAATAAGCCTAGACTATGAGAAATACGGTTTTATTAACTAATAATAAGTAAGCACACATTTTATAAACTTTCTTGTGAACTACTAATAACGGACGCTGTATGGTTGATATTGAAGCACTATTGAAACCTATATCTGAAGAACAACCGTCAGGAACATACCTGAAGCTAGATCGTAGTGCCTACCGTACGTTGAGAAACCACTACAACACTGCACAATCGTCATTCCGCCAGTTAATTGAAACCCCAGACGCTTCAAGTGATGAAGCGCTTATCGAAGCGAATCAGAGCAACTGGGACTTGTTGCGTACATCGACGTTTGACGCTCTGACTACGCAAACTAAAGATATTGAGTTTTTAGGTTGGTATATTGCTAGCCAGCTTTTTACTCCAGCACCTTATGACAACCTCGCTAGCTCAACGAAAGCACTAGTCGGGTTTGTTGAATCGTTTTGGCCAACACTAAACCCTCATCCTCCAATTGAGAAGTTAAAAAGTAGTGACGAATCAGGTCAGGCTAAAGAACTCGTTGAGTTTCGAACAAAACCGCTTCTTCAGCTTGTTGGTGAAAGCCAAGATTCGACAGCACTTTACATGCCATTGCAAATGATCAGTCTTATTGATGAACTCTCTTTTGGTGATTTCCTACGTGCAGAAAGAGCAGGAAAGATTGCAGAGCTAAAAGATAGAGCACAAACCCTTTTCTCTAATGATGTGCTAAGTACACTAAGTGGCCTGTCAGAGAGCTATCAAAATTTTGATGCTGCAGAAAAACTGATTGCAAAAGAATGTCAAACGCTAGGGGTTGCTCAAGTAAGCTTCAAATTTGTCAAAGCTAACATTGCCGACCTAATCAATGCGATACAGTTTTTGGTCGGCGACAAATTTGCCCGATGGCCGCTAGATGATGAGTTCAAGCCTGTCGTCGATGAACCGACACCAGCCGCTAGTCAAGAATCACAATCCGCTCCTGTTAACGAAACACCACAAACAGGTGTCGAACATTCAGGTCTGGTTGCCCCGCAGCCTGTGGCTCAAAGTCCAAGTCAACCTCAGTCTGTGAGCTCGGTAGTCACTCATCGAGATCAAGCTTTCCACGAGCTGCGTAAGATCTCTGAATTTTTTCAAAGAACAGAACCTCATAGTCCTATTCCATTTTTGCTTGAGAGGGCAATTCGATGGGGCTATATGAGCTTGCCTGAACTACTGAATGAGATGACAGGCGGTAACTCCGGTGTAATCACTCATATTAATCAAGTTTCTGGCATGGATAACTTAGCGCAAGCAGATCTAAGTAACAAACCAGCCACTTCAACACAAACAGTTTCATCCGCACCTGGGCTATCACAGACAGGTGCTCATGTTCCGTCTCCGCAGACTTCAGCTCCTTCAGAGCCAGTCACAACGAGCGAACAAACTACTCAAACTCAAGCGAACACTACTCAACCTGAAAGTGGTATTAGTAGCTTCGAGTGGTAAAAACACTAAATGCTAATTAGCGAAGGAGATCAACATGGCTTCTATTTTCATGAGAATTGATGGCACTACACCTAAAGGTGCAGCAACTGTAGAAAAGATCGGTGGTAAAGATGGCTTCTTTGCTATTGACACCGTAACTTGGAACGCAGTTCGTGGTGTAGGTATTGATGTAGGTAACGCAAACAACGCTGACCAAGGTATGGTTGCGCTAGGTGAAATCAACGTTACTCGTGGGTGTGATGGTGCAACCCCTTACCTAACGACCTTCTTGTACGCTCCAGGCGGCGAAGGTAAAACGGTTGAGATTGTCATGACTAAACCAAACCGTGAAGGTTCAGGTGCAGATCCTTACCTAATCGTTACTCTAAAAGCAGCTCGTATGTCTAGCTACAACATGGCTGGTTCTGACGGTACTCTTCCAAACGAATCGTTCTCTCTAACTTACACTGAAATCTCGAAAGCTTACTACATCGAGGGTGAAGGCGGTAAGATCGAGAAAGGCCCAGAAGTAGGGTTCGACGCAACCACTGCAAAAGTGACATCGACAGCTAAATAATTAGCCAAGGAGAACCATTGTGGCACTAAACTCCCAACACAAACGTGTAAGTAAAAACCGCGTAAGTATTACTTACGATGTGGAAACTAATGGCGCGGTAGAAACCAAAGAACTCCCATTTGTGGTTGGGGTGATTGGTGACTACTCTGGTCATAAGCAAGACAAGGAAGACGTTGAAGATCGTACATTCTACAACGTTGACAAAGACAACTTTGACTCCGTGATGAAACGCGTCGGACCAGAGTTGTCTTTGAAAGTCGATAACGTACTTGCAGACGATGATAGTCAGTTTGAAGCAAATTTGACGTTCAATTCAATGAAAGACTTTGAACCTGAAGCCATCGTCGAGCAAGTTGAACCTCTTAAAAAGCTTGTTGAAACGCGTAACCAACTCAAAGTCCTACTTTCAAAAGCAGACCGTTCTCGTGATCTTGAGAAACTGCTGAAAGAAGTTCTACAGAGCGCAGATACTATCAACGCACTGTCAGAAGAGCTTGGTGTCAATAAGGAAGAAGGAGGCGAATAATGAGTACAGAAGCTGAAAATCAAACGCAAACCGAAGCAGCAGAAGGTTCGCTGAGTTTTCTAGACCGAGCAATCGAAGCGACTACTCAAACACCTGCTGATACAACAAAAGAGTTGTTTTCTGTTCTTGCGGAACAAGCGCTTTCAGGAACGGTGACGTGGGATAAAAACGTTACTAAAACAATCGAAAATGCAATTTCTGAAATTGACAAGAAGCTTTCTAAGCAGCTGTCAGAAGTCATGCAACAAAAAGAGCTTCAAAAACTCGAGGGCTCTTGGCGTGGGCTGCAGAAATTGGTTAAAGAGAGCGAACTAGGACGTGATCTAAAGATCAAAATGGTCGACTTTTCCCAAGAAGAGCTTCTAGACCAGTTTGAGGATGCTCCAGCAATCGACCGTAGCCCACTATTTAACGCTGTATACCAGGGTGAATTCGGTACGGCCGGTGGTGAGCCTTATGGAACATTCATTGGTGATTACGAGTTTAGCGCTAAAGACGAAGATGTTGCCCTACTTCGCTATATGGGTGAAGTTGCAGCAGCATGTCACGCTCCATTTGTTGCAGCTGCAAATGCACAAATGTTTGAGTTTAATGACTTCACCACGTTCGACGAGGGCAAACCTGTAGCAGCTGGTTTTGATTCACCAGCCTATGCCGCTTGGAATGCATTCCGTGAAAGTGATGACGCGCGCTATGTGACGCTGACTCTGCCACGAACGCTCGCTCGCCTACCATATGGTGCTAAAGGCCTTGGAACTGAGCTATTCGATTATGAAGAGCTTGGGACAGATATGGATGGTAACCCAAATCCAGAAAACAACGACCAACTTGTGTGGTCTAATGCAGCCTATGATCTGGGTCTCAAAATGACTCAGGCATATACTGCTTCTGGCTGGTGTACTTCTATCCGTGGTCTTGATAACGGTGGTAAGGTTGAAAACCTACCTAATCTGACGTACAAAACGGAAGCTGGCGACTTAGTTCAACAGTGTCCAACAGAAGTAAACCTCACAGATGAGCGAGAAAAAGAGCTTAGTGACCTAGGGTTCTTGCCTTTAGTTCATTACAAAAACTCGAACTACGGCGTGTTTATTGGTGGTCAAACGACTCAAAAACCAAAAACGTTCACTGACCCAGATGCGACCGCTAACGCTGCTATCTCCGCTCGCCTTCCATACATCATGGCAAGTAGCCGCATCGCGCACTACTTGAAAGTAATGGGACGTGACAAACTGGGTTCGAACCTTGAAGCACCTGACATCCAGCGTGAACTTCAGTTGTGGATCGACCAATACACTAACGCTGGTGCCATTGGTAACGAGCAACGTGCTAAGACACCACTTTGTGAGTCTCGAATTGAAGTAGTCGAGCAACCAGGTCGTCCAGGCTCCTACTCAGCTGTGGCACATCTACGTCCATGGCTACAACTTGAAGAATTAACAACCTCTGTACGTATGGTTGCTAAGATCCCAGGTTAATCCAATTTAAGGCCGGAGCAATCCGGCCTTCCTTTCTTCCTGTCTACAATCTAAGGACATTATGACATTGAATTTCAGCGCAGATTGGCAGCAGAAGCTTGCCTCTTTAGACAATAAAAAAAGCGACTTTCTTAGAGACGCGCTCTTTTTACTGTCTGAAATTAACCCTGACGCGTTAGCTAATAAACCGTCACTCGTTAACTTCGTGTCACGTCTTATTTCCTTCTTAGATGGAGCTTTGTCAAAGCAACTTGACAAAATCCTCCATGAACCTGATTTTGAACATCTACACAGTAGCTGGCTGGGATTACAAGGCCTTGCAACCTTGCCAATCAATAAGCAGCGTACCAAGCTCAAGCTTCTTGATATGGATTGGGATGAAGTGTCAACCGACATCAACCAAGCATACAATGTAAAAGCTTCCAGCCTATTCAACAAAATAGGTAACAAGGAGTTAAATACGCTGGGGGTAGCCCATTTGGTTGTATTGTGTACACGCATCCAATCTCTATCGATATGGACTTCGATGCGGACTATGACGACCTTTTTACCGTCGAGCTATTGAGTAAACTCGGCGAATCAACCCTTTGCCCGATGCTTTTCTCACCCGATGAGAAATTCTTTGTTGATCCCGGAGCTGATTGGCTTTCAGATATCAATAGAATCGAAAAAATCATCACCGGCCCAGACTACGGCGCTTGGCAGTCTTTACGCACTAAATCAAGCTCAAGGTTTGTCGGTTTTATTATGCCTTCAATACGAATGAGACAATGCTATAGCAATACCAAGGCAGGCTTCATCTACAACGAAGTCGGCACCGGGCTTTGGGGCAGCGCGACCTTTGCGTTCGCCGCTACCATCATGCGCGAATATCACCGCGTAAATTGGTTTGGTTTTCTCAAATCGCGTTGGAATGACAAATCTCAAGGTGCCATTGTAAACATCGACAAACATAACTGCCTATTTTTGCGCGAACCTCAGACCAGTGTGGTCCTTTTTGGGCAGATATCGACGTTTTATGCACAAAATGGATTTATACCCTTGACCAAAAGTCCACTCAGCGACAAATACTTTTTCAATGGAAACAACTCCATCTGGCAAAGCGGCGCTTCTGACAACGAGAAAATCTTAACTCAAATTCAGACTAGTCTGATGTCTTGTCGCATTGCCCACTATTTAAAGGTTCAGGTCCGCGAGATGCTTGGCAGTTTTAACACTGCGGCTGAATGTGAGTTGTTTTTAACCCAATGGATTGAAAAGTTTGCTAGTAATGTGACTTATGCGAACGAAGAAACGCTCGCTAAATACCCATTAAGCTTCGCTAAAATCAGCGTTTCAGAATCTGAAAATCAACCTGGTAGCTTTGTATGTACATTGAGGATTGTCCCCCAATATCAATATGATCACTTCACTGGCGAGGTCATTTTAACCACAGAACTGGATGAGGCGGCCTAATGGGATTTTGGAAAACGTTTATAGAGCCGAATAGCTCAAGCCAAAGCGAAGAGATTGATGATATCAAATATCACCTAACTAAACTTCTCGAGTCTGAATCATCCCTAGTCGATATTGATGATCGATTCACAGAGCTACAGCGTTCTAATTTGCGCTTTGGCATAGAAGATGTTCAGCTCTTGAGTGCCAGCTTAGATCAGACCCAACTAGCATTGCGTCTAGAAAGTTATATCAAGCACTTTGAGCCCCGCCTTACTCAGGTAATGGTTGAGTTACTTGAACGTAAGGAAAATGAGAACGCACTGGTTTTCAATATAATCGCTAGAGCAAGAACCTCCAAAGGAGAGCAAGAACTGATATTCGACTCTAAGATTTCACTCAACGATTTAACCACGGTAATGACGGAGGATAGTTATGACTGATCCTTTGATGCGTTACTTTGAACAAGAGCTGACTTTTGTAAGGCGTGCCCTAGGACAATTTGGTCAGCAACACTCAGAGCATGCAGAACGCCTCAATATTCATCAAGGCCAGATCGAAGACCCCAGCCTCGCTCGTTTGCTCGACGGCGTTGCGTTACTCAACGCCACGGTAGAAAAGCAGCTTTCCGAGCAACTCCCTGAAGTTGTACAAGGTCTACTCGGTGTGCTCTACCCTAGTTACATTCAAACTATTCCTAGTGCCGCCTACCTACAGTTGTCTCATGAGGAAGATGTTTCAGAGTCTGTTCTGATTCCGAAAGGTTCGCACTTTACCTCAGAAGCTAAGGGAAAACTTTGCCAGTTTACCACCGTTGATGATTTAAAGACGGCGCCATTCTCCTTAACGGATACAGCAGCAGCCAGCGCACCATTCAAGTTTAATCGTCCAGCTGGCACTGAGCAGTCTACTGCTGTTATTCAACTTTCGTTGTCAACAGGCGATCCCGACACCTATTTTTCACAACTGAGTCATCAAGATTTAGATCTCTTTGTGCAAGGTTTTGAGAACAACGCAGACTCACTGGTTGAATTACTGTTAGGTCAAACTAAGGCGGTATCCATCTCTGATAGCGAATGCAAAAAACACGTTGTTTTACCAGCAGAAAAGCTAAAGAGCCGCATCAGCGATCTCAATTTTTTGTTTTTGCCACAAAAGGGCAATCAGTTTTCAGGTTTTCAACTAATCAGCGAGTTTTTCTTTTTCAAAGAGAAGCGCCAGTTTTTTCGCTTAAAAGATTTTGGGCAAGCCATTAAGCAATTCGACTGCGCTGACATCAAGCTCAACTTATTTATGAATTCGATACCAACCGAGTTCATGCGTTTATTTGACAATCAAGTGTTTAAACTCGACATCATTCCTGCAGTCAACCTGTTTGAACAAACGGGCGAGCCGACGAATTATGACCAGAGATGCTTAAGTATTCCTGTCAACGCAGATGCACACAGCGAAAGTGATATTGAAGTTGTTGAAGTCAAAGAAGTATTCGAGATCACCCCTCAAGGGGAGAAGCCGTTAATTCCTTTGTTTAGAGATAGCTATAAGTCAAACCCAAATGCAGATTATTGGCAAAGCTCTCGAGATATTAATGGTCAGTTTAAACTTGCCATCAGTTTAAGACCTAATCACGACCTTGAGTTCAATAAACTCTATGGAACACATCTTCTGTGTACCAATGGAAAACAGGCATGTGGTATTAGCGGCGACATGGAATGCCTTGAAAGCATCGATTTGCCAGGTTCCTTTAAGGCTATTTACCCACCGACTGCGCCCATTGAGCGAGAACAGAATCTGAATTTGCACTGGCAATTTGTTGGCTTACTGAATGGTAACTTTTCGTCCCTTCTCCACTCAGATAACCCAACAGAAAAGCTCAAGCAGATGCTTCAACTATGCAGTCGTGAGCAAGTATCAGCAGAAGAAATTCAGACAATCCATAGCGTCTCAATTAAATCTCAGGTTTCAGCTTTACGTATAATGGGTAAGAACGTCTTCTCTCCTGGCACTGAAATAGAGTTGACACTCGATACTCAGAGTGGGTTCCTTGTATTTAGTGATGTTCTCAATCGCTTCTTCCAACAGTTTTGTAGCTTTGACCGTTATATCCAGCTGTCTATCCGAATCTATGGAAGAGATGGTGTTGCCAAGCGCTACCCTAAAATTCATGGGAGCCAACTAGCAATGTGATTGTTGGTTGAGAGATACATATGACATTAATTAGCGATTTAACCCAACATCCTCAACAATACGATTTCGCTCAGGCGATGCGATTACTGAATCATTGGATAAATCAAAACCCGAATCGGGTAAAGCTTGAACTTAAAGCGGAGGCAATGCCTACCGGCGACGCGAGCGAAATACAGTATTTTTCATTTAAAAACAATCGCTTGAAACTTAGGTTAGCCAAGCAGGCATTGTCTGGTGTCAAAGGTGTCATACCAAACTATATTTACGAGGAACTTTTATCCGCGCTTCACAATGACGATCATGCACTGAAAGATTTTCTTGATGTATTCAATCAGCGTTATTTTGAAATTGTTAGCCAACTGGAAACAGGTTCTTGGCTTGTTGTTCAAAATGAACTTCAACCAGCAAAAACGGCATTACTCAACCATATTGCTACACTTAACAACAAACATGGAAAGTATTTTCAGTACTCCATGTTGCTTAACCAAGGTCAGAGAAACCTTAGTACCCTGAGTCAAATGCTTAATGACTATTTTCCGTTCGGTATCAAAGTCTCGACTAAAACTCATGAGCGCCGTCAGCTTCCATCTGACTCTCTGACTCGATTGGGTCGGAAAGAGCAATTCAATAGTCGGGTTGGACAAGGTTTTTTGCTCGGAAAAACCTGCTTAACGCATTTTAGTCATTTGATGGTTTATATAACCCCAAAAACGGAAAATGAGTTGATCGCGATCCAAGCGGATCCACTGCTGGCAAGCCACATGAAGGAATTGATTCAGCATTATTTGCAAGACAATACTCCGACTTCTGTTTACCTCAACGTAAAGCGGGAGTATCTGAATAGACCTCGTCTATCCAGCAACAAATACAACGCGGCGAAACTGGGTGAAGTTGATTGCCTAGCGCCGGAAAGGAAACCACAACAAATAGTCAGTATTCTCCTGAAGTAACGCACTTCAGAGCCAAAACGAGTTGGGTATTAAAGACGTATTGATGCCTTTTGAGATACAAGGAAAACGGTATGACGCAAGTTACGCTAACAAATCTAGTCGCCAAGTTGTCACCAGAATTGAAACAAGCACTTGAAGTTTCTGCTGGGGCCGCTATGAATCAAAATGTCCCTTCTATTGAGACAGAACATTGGCTGTTGCAGTTGCTTTCACAGCAAGACAAACACTTAAATAGCCTCATTCAGTCACAAAACCTATCTCAGGATAATTTGGTCAACGAGCTGTCCTCGAAGATTGCTCGTTTTCCAAAAGGGAATGAGGGTCAGCCAACGCTTAGCCAAGCACTCACCGAAATCGTAAAAGACGCTTGGATGATTGCTTCGGTAAACTATGGCCATGGTGAAGTTATAAGCCTTCATTTGGTTCAAGCCATGCTGCAACAAAACGTACTTGGAATGAACACTCTGCAGTTGGAAAGCTTACAAAGTGTATCATTGGAGTCTTTACAAGGTCTTATCAACAAAACAGCCGTTGCACGTTCTAAAACCAGTGCCGCCGCAGATGGCTCAGGCGGAGCACCTGTCGGTAACGATGCACTCAGCAAGTATACAACAAACCTGACTCAGCAGGCTCTCGATGGAAACATAGACCCAATTTCGGGACGCAATTCAGAAGTACGTAAAGCCATAGACATTCTTTGTAGGAAGCGCCAAAACAACCCTATCATGGTTGGGGAACCAGGGGTTGGTAAAACAGCAGTTGTAGAAGGTTTGGCATTGCGCATTGCGGCCAATGAAGTTCCAGGCGCACTTCAAGGCGTACAAATTCATTCGTTGGATCTTGGTTTGCTGCAAGCAGGTGCGAGTGTAAAAGGTGAATTCGAGAACCGACTCAAAGATGTGATCAACGAAGTAAAGAATAGCGAAAAGCCGATTATTGTTTTCATTGATGAAGCTCATACCCTAATTGGCGCAGGAGGCGCGGCAGGCCAGAACGACGCAGCAAACTTATTGAAACCCGCTCTTGCTCGCGGTGAGTTCAAAACCATCGCAGCGACCACATGGGCAGAGTACAAAAAGTACTTTGAAAAAGATCCGGCATTAACTCGACGCTTCCAAGTCGTGTCGATCGAAGAACCGAATGCAGAAGACGCGAAACAAATGCTTCGTGGTATTGCGGCGTCACTGCAAAAACACCACGGCGCCTTTATCGCTGAATCCGCTATCGATGCCGCAGTTCATTTGTCTATTCGCTACCTACCTAGTCGCCAGTTGCCTGATAAGGCGATTAGCTTACTCGACACTGCAAGTGCTCGTATCGCCCTTACTCAAGGCGCTAAACCTGAAGTTATTGAAGCACTTGAGCAGACGATCCGTTATCAGCAAAATGAAAAAGCAGCGCTAGAAAAAGAGCACGCTCTGTTTGGCATTGCAGAAGATGAAATTGCCGAACTCACTGGCGAAATTGCAGATAACGAAAAGAAACTCGCAGATTACCAAGCTCGTTGGAAGAAAGAGGTCGATTTCGTTGACCAAATCAAAGAGCTTCAGCAAGAAATCAGCGATGAACAAACCGAAAATAGTGTTGATAAAGCCAAGCAAGACAAACTGAATGAACTTATCGATCAGTTGGGTGAATTGCAGGGTGAAGAGCCGCTGGTCAACGCAATGGTTGATGACAATACCATCGCTCAGGTCATCGCTAACTGGACTGGTATCCCGGTCGGAAACATGATGAGTGATGAAATCGCTCGACTTTTATCTCTAGAAGAAGAACTAGATAAGCGTGTCATCGGTCAAGATGTAGCAAAACAAGAACTAGCCAAAGCGATCCGAATTTCTCGTGCAGGCCTTACCGACAGTCGAAAACCGATTGGCGTGTTCCTCATGTGTGGCCCAAGTGGTGTGGGTAAAACCGAAACAGCCATGGCGCTTGCAGAGCAACTATACGGTGGTAGCAACGATCTGACAGTAATCAACATGACCGAGTTTAAAGAGGAACATAAAATATCTATGTTACTTGGTTCTCCTGCTGGCTATGTTGGCTTTGGTGAAGGCGGAGTTTTGACGGAAGCTATTCGTCGAAACCCTTATTCAGTCTTGTTACTCGATGAAATGGAGAAAGCGCACCCTGGCGTCCATGATCTGTTCTACCAGATTTTCGACAAAGGCCATATTAAAGACAGTGAAGGCCGAACTGTCGACTTTAAGAACACCATCATCATCATGACATCCAACGCAGCAGATCAGGCCATCTGTGATGTTTGTGCGGACAATAGTGAGCGCCTAAGCAATGAAGAGCTTCTCGAATCAATTAGGCCAGATCTTCAACACTACTTTAAACCTGCATTCCTCGGACGTACGACTATTGTGCCGTACTACCCATTAAACGATGAAGAATTGTCTAAAATTACTGAAATATCTCTCAATCGAATTAAGAAAAAACTCGCTGAGCAATATCAGGCTTCGTTTACATGGAATGAAGGCTTCGTAGAGTACGTCGTTGGCAAGAACACTGACCCTACGACAGGTGGACGCGCCGTTGAGCAGATCATTAACCGCTCTTTGATGCCTAAACTCGCAGAAGAATGTATCAGTAGATTGAGTCAGCAACAGCCAATCACTCAAGTTTCCGTTACGACCGCAAATTGTGAGGAAGGATTCGATCTTACGATTAAGTAAGTGAGAAAGACGAACAGCAAGATGGATACTGGATACATGATTAAGCCTAGACGATTTATCTCACTAAGAGCCAAACTCATCTTGGCAATTGTCTCCGCCTTGCTGTTCTCTAATGGGCTGAATACAACATTAAACTATCTCAATTTCGATAAACGACTCACCCAGACAAGTGATTCCACCTATCAAGTTGTGCTCGACGAAACGGATAATGATATTCGTCAAGCGATGAGCTTAGGTCTTCCCCTTTCCTCGATATCAAACATTCAATCTTTGATTGAAAGGCGCTCAGACCTTGTCGATGGCATCAGCAAAATTCAGGTCGTCAATCGTACCAATCAAGTATTGTTTACTACTGGTGTAGCCAAATTTGACACCGACAGACTACTGACTACGGACATAGTCAATACATTCAATGTAAAAGAAGGCGAGTTGAGACTTTACTACTCACCGCTATACCTAGAAAAAATCAAACAGACATTATTGTCTCAACAAATCATGGATACCCTTTTATGGGTATTAGTCGCAGCGGTAATAGGCTACGTTTTCCTGAACTCGCTACTTGATTTTCTGCTCAAAAAGTTCAGGCCGCCACCAAGGCAATCAACGACCAAGACCTTACTGATAGGCAAGTGATGCTTTCAGTAAGGAATTACATTATTGCAGGGCGCTCTGGGTCCAAGTGGGATAAAATGCGAGCACGATACTTTCCTCTGCTTATCATTCTACTCGCCATTATCTTAACCGTCGCCTCAAATTTAGCCAGTTCCTACCAGTCTTTGAGTAAATTCTCGATCGTCTACGAAAAGCAGCTTGAGCAAAAATCTAACCTAATTGGTGATACGCTATCTCATATGATTGGGCGCATCATTGACGAGGGGGTTCCTCTTGAGCGATTGGTCGGATTGGAGGAAGAATTTTCAGCGTATATTGAGCATCATCCTGAATTACTCTCAATTCGTTTGGAGAACAACAAAGCTGCTATCTATCAATATCCAAAATTTTTCCCAGATTATGTCGAGGCCAGTGAATTATCTATTCCAATAGATACCACTGGAATCATCAAGCTCCAAATGATGGCTGATACCAACATCATCCCTCAGATGATCAAAGACAGTATCATGGACATGATCACTGTCCTCGTTGCGTCAGGCTTGTTCGTTATCGAAATCATCCTGTTTATCTGTCATTTCATGATCATCAAACCGTGGAAACAAATTAAGCAGCTAATCGCAATGGGCGAAAACAAACAAGTACCCTATCTAGTACAGGTTCAATCTAATGACGAATTTGGTACCCTAATTGGAAAGCTTAACCTGCGGATAAAAGCGGCCTTTGCGCGTGAAAACTTACCTGAACGAAACATTCAGGATTATCGCTTTATCAGGCTCCCTTTGTTTATCTTGATTTTCTCTGAAGCGGCCTCCCTCGCCTTTTTCCCAAACTTTGTCGCCAGTTTACCAAGCAATCAAAACTGGATCCCTGCAGACTTAGTGACCAGCCTACCTATTTCACTCTTTATGTTATGTTGGGCAATTTCTCTTCCCTTTGCGGGTTACTGGTCCGATAAAGTCGGTAGAAGAAAGTCGCTGATCAGTGGTGGACTTATTACAGCATTTGGTTTGGTTGCGACAGCCTTAAGTCCTAATTTGGAGTTGCTGCTCATTGCCAGAGCACTTACTGCTGTTGGATATGGTGTCGTATTTATCTCCGCTCAGGGCTACGTCACTGACACGACGAACACGCAGAATAGAACCAAAGGTATGTCGACCTTCTTATCTGCTTTTTTCTCCGGTTCACTTTGCGGGGCAGCAATTGGTGGCGTCTTAGCCGACAAATTGGGCTACTCGATGACATTTCTACTTGCAGCGACTATGGCTGTCATAGGTGTGATACTGGTCATAAGCTTCTTTGACCGTGGAGAATCGAATAGCGAAAGTAAGCCCGTACAGCTTAGTGACTTTAAAATACTCTTAAGCAACAAGTACTTTGCTCTCATCACTTTTTTTAGTGCTATCCCTGCAAAAGTAGTCTTGACCGGTTTCTTGTATTACATCTGCCCGGTATATTTGCAGTCTTTGGGAGAGAGCAGCGCCGTTTCAGGACGAGTAATGATGACATATGGGCTGGCAATCATCATCATCTCGCCTCTCGCCGCGATGCTGATCGATAAGTGGAATAACAAGATCGCCTTTATCTTTGCCGGCGGTATCTTGTCTGCTGCAGCATTGATGAATATTATGTTATTACCGGGAACTTCTGGATTACTGATGATAGTAATATTAGTGGGTATAGCGCATGGCATATGCGTTTCTCCACAGGTACCGCTTATCATAGAGTTGTTATCGGATTCCGGATTAGATAAAGGCAAAACGATTGGTATCTTCCGATTGACGGAACGCATTGGCAATATTGCTGGCCCTCTGGTTGCAGGACTGGCTTTAAGTGTTTTGGGATTTCAAAACACGATAGTGCTGTTTGGCATTGCACTACTAATCAGTTCTATTGTTCTGCTTGGCTGTTATAGCTTATTTGTTCGCAGAGATAAGAACCAACTGGAGGTGCTGAAATGAAAGCGTTGTTTTTATGCTTGGTTATTCTTTTCCCGTTTGTAACATCAGCGGAAGATGCTGAAGATAAAAAACATGTCGTCATGATATTGTGGCGCGGTGTGACGGATGCCGAGCGTGGATTCATCGATTACCTGTCCGGAAAAATGAACGTAAGATACACCGTCTTGGATGCTAATCGTGACAAATTCGTCCTGAAGCAGCACCTAGAAAACATTGAGCATTTAAAGCCGGATTTAATCTATACGTTTGGCACGACTATCACCCTCAATCTTTTAGGTACTGAGCATAACCCTAGCCAATTCAGAGAGAACAGTGATACCCCCGTTGTATTTAGTATCGTAACAGACCCTGTGGGGTCGAAGATTGTTAACGCTTTAGATGAAGATGGGCGAAACTTTACAGGCGTCAGCCATATCGTTCCTCACGACGTACAGTTGAACGCCATCAGTCAGTTGAGTGGAATCCAAACCATAGGTATTATCTTTAATCCTTTAGAAAGCAATGCCGTAGTGACTGCAAGAAATATACAAACGCTTTCGGCAAGATTTAAGAAAGATGTATACTTGTATCCGCTAAGAACGAGGAACGATAAACCCGATTCTAGCTCCGTTGAAAAAGTCGTCGATCTCATGATTGAGGACGGTGTTCAACTGGCTTATCTTCCCCCGATTCGTACATCATTAGTCAAGGTAAAAGCATTGTAGACAATTTACATCAACAAGGTATTGCAACGTTTTCTGCAACCGAATCTCCTATACGAAAGCACGACGCACTGTTTGGTATTGTCAGTCGCTATTACAACGTTGGCCAGTTTGCTGGTCACAAAGCGGAACAAATATTAAGTGGAAAATACATACCCAGCGACGTCCCTATTGAGCCACTTACTCAATACTCATATATAGTTAATGTCGGTGCTGCTCGTACACTTAATTATTATCCACCCGTATCAATTTTAAAAATTTCCGAACTTATTGGAGGAAATGAATGGTCAGAATGATGCCGTATTTTACTTTCTGCCTAGCGATTTTTCTTGGCCTAGTTACTATAGCCAATGCTTCAGCACAAACGACTTTTGGTCCTGCGCGTTTGCACTTAACAACGCAGGACTGGCCTCCTTACCAGGACTATAAACATGGTCAGATGCAAGGTATTGCGTTGGATAAAGTGAAATGCGCTCTCAGTCATATGGGGCAACCCTATCAGATCACGATGACAGTCTGGTCAGACGCGCAGTTGCGAGTGCAAAGTGGTACTCAACACGGCTTTTTTGTCGCGACTCAAACAGCGGAGCGTGATGAGTATGCGACGTTATCAGCCCCGATCGCACAGCAAAAACTTCGTTGGTACTTTGGTCCTGGAGTAGAGCCTAAAATGGATGAGCTTACCAAAGTTAACCTTAAATTTTCTGCTAAATTTGGGTCCAACAAGTGGTTTTGGTTAAAGCGCAACGGATTCAACGTAGTCAAACAGCCTCGAGATGCTAAAGTATTACTAAAGCTTTTAAAACAAAGGGATATTGATGTCGCACTGGAAGATGAAAAAGTCTTTGAGAGTGAGCTAAAAGAAGCCTCTCTACCAGACGATTTTTTCCAGTCACAATTGATGGACACTCAACCTATGGGTGTTTACTTCTCGAATCGATTCCTTAAAAAATACTCTGGTTTCCTATCTGCATTTAATGCAGCGACTTTAAAGTGTGAGGGGTAACGAATGACTATTAGCATTCATTTGATTTCTGTACCCTCTGATGAGGTAGTCACCTCTCGCGTGGTGTACTTACCAAAAACAGGTGGTGAATTTGGAAGGGCAACATCTTGTGACATCTCTTTACCCGACCAAAGCAAACGCATCTCAAGAGTGCATGGCAGTATTCGTCTCACAGACAACGGATACTGTGTGAAAAGTACAGGCCAAAACAGCGCCGTACTCAATGACAAAAACATGGTCCAAGGAAAAGAGTACCCGCTCAACGATGGGGATATTCTAAAGGTAGAAAACTACACCATGCTTGTCTCGACACTCGTGACCTCGAATCAAGCTCAAGACGAAGTGAAAGACGATACGTTGTTTTCAGAGCCATTTTCTCTTCAACTAGATAACGACGAAATCGACTTTTTAGAAGAGGAACCAACCCCAGTGAACAGTCAAAAGAGCAGCCCGTTTTCTGAAGACAACGTACTAAGCGATGACCCTTTTTGCTGCGGACCCTTTTGAAGACTTAGACGCAGACGTGATTGCAGCCCATGTTGAGGTTGATGACATCCATGTTAAGGTCCCTCAAAGTCCCGAAGCCTCTGAGTTTCTGCCCGTTGATTCGAAAGTTGGTGCTCCTATCGAAGCATCACTTGAAAAACTTCTATCAATGACTGAAAAGAACCATAAATACTTGAGAAATCCGTCTCTGCACCATGAAGCTCTCTTTGAAGCTTTAGAGAAGACGGTAGATCAGTTCTTGAATGAGTTCGCCCCCAATCAGCTTGAAAGACAATTTAGTGATTACATCTCTGGTGGTATGTTTACCAACAAGGAGAAAAAGTACTGGAAGATATACCGTAAACATTTCCAGCACAGACAAGACAACGGTGACTTCAGGCGTCAGTTCAAAGCTCTCTTTATGGAGAATATGCAAAAACAAAGAGAGGAAAGTTAATGGCTAAGTGGTGTGTAGTTTTGGCTCTGTTTCTGATCGGATGTTCATCAGATCCTGTGCCTGTTGTGACTCAATACTCTTTAGCAATTAAGTCAGATACATCGACCAACCCTTCGGATTCCAATGAGTCCAATCCGGTAGTGGTTAGATTATACCAACTGACTGATGCACAGATGTTTAAGCAACAGCCTTTCATTGATTTGTACAGCAATGATACCCAGTTGCTCAGTGCCAACCTTGTATCAAAGCAAGTTTTACCAGTTATCATTCCGGGTAGTGAGCAAAAAATCACGCTAGATATCAATAATCAAACACAATATCTCGCGGTATTAGTCGAGTTTATTGATTACCAGCAAAGTGAGCCAAAGTCAGTTTCAATGTTGCCTAAAAACTCTGACGAGTATTTACAACTTAGTCTCTCAAGTGACAAGGCCAAACTAGAAGTTATTACGCCAGATTCTCCCTGGTGGAAATTGTTTTAATCATAAGATAGGGAAAGTACGTGGACGCATTCAAAAAAAGTAGTATGGCAAGAAGGTATGTTCATTGCCCCACAACATTTTCAGCAACAGGATCGATATGTACAGAACTACGTTCGCCAAAATATTGAAACGTTAGCCGGATTTGCTCCCTTTTATGGTGTCACTGAATTAACCATCAATCACGATTTGCTTAAAATAGGTAAGCTCTCTATCACTTCTTCAGCTGGTGTCTTTCCTGATGGGACTCATTTTGAGCTAAAAGAAGAAGTGGCTCGAGATATCCCTCAAGGTACAATCGAAACTATCGCTTTTCTCGCTTTACCCATTTCACTGCAAGGCAACAATGACTATGGGAGTGACGAATCAGAGCAAAGCCGTTATGTCACTCAATCGATTAGCGTGTTTGATACCTCAACATCAGAAAATGCCAGCGTTGAAATAGACGTTGCACAATTAAACATTTCTATAAAGCTTGCCGGTGAAGATACGTCGGGCTTTACTCTTATCCCGATATCTAAGATTCTGGAAAGTAACGAGTCTGGTGAGGTTGTCCTTGACCGTGCCTTCATTCCAGCTTGTCTTCACTACGGCGCGTCGACACTCCTCATGGAACGAATGAAAGAAATACACGCCCTATCTTCTAACCGCGCAACCAATTTGCTTAAACGTATTCATGCCGGCCAAGGGCAAAAAAGCCCGCAGTCGATGATGCAAGACTACCTTTGGTTACAGACATTGAACACTTGGCTTCCGTGGTTCGATCTCACGATTAACAACCCCAAATGTCAGACACATGATTTATATCTGGAACTACGTAAATTCGAAGCTCAAGTCATGGCTTTAACGCCTGCGATACCTGAACCATGCAGTCAGCTTCAGTATCAAAAGCTCTATGATAGCTTTAACCCATTGTTCTCTAGTCTGCGCAACATGCTAACGCTAGTCCAACAGGATTCCGTAATCGAGTTTAACTGGGATTCTTCCCTGTTTGAGCGTCGTCGCCTTCTAAGGACCTTGATAAAAGATACGGCAAGCGTCTCTAATCGTCGTTTTGTACTGGCGGTAAAATCTAATATCAGTAGTGCTGAATTGAACGAACTTTTCCCAGTCGCTGCAAAACTGGGTAACAATGCACGTATCGTCGAGCTGGTTAGAAACAGTTTATCGGGGATCGCATTGTCTCCCCTACCTGTTGCCCCGAGCGAGCTGAAACCAATGCAAGGCGTTGCCTACTTTGAAGTCGACACTTCAGACAGAATGTGGCTAGAGATGTTAGAAAATCGTGATGCGATAGCACTGCACGTTGATACTCGCATTGGTGAATTAGAAGTCATGTTGTACGCGTTGAGATAATGCCAATGGACTATTTAGACGAAGAAACACTGGTTTGGGACACAAATAAATCTGACTTCACCGACAAAAACAGCGACGAAAGTACCACGAGCTGGGCGTCGGTCAACGCCAGTAAAAATCATCATGAATTTCTGAATTATTTCGATAAAGCAGAGAATCAATTGATCAACATCAGTAGCGAATTACTGGCGACTACCCTGAAAGTCTCAACGTTGCCCGAACCCGAAGATGTCACAACGCTGCGCCATCAGCTTGTTAGTAACATCAATAATATTAAGGCCAAAGGTGCCGAGTTAGCTTATCCCGTTGCGGTGATCGATAAACTCTGTTTTTTGTACGCGGTTGTTCTAGACGAGCTCATTATCTACAGCGAATGGGGAGAAAAGCGAGGTTGGGAGAATAAAACCTTGCTGAGTGAATTGTTTGGTATGCGTAACGGTGGTGAGCTGTTTTTTACTGTCGCAGAAAAAGCAACACGACAACCTCACAAACTTATTGATTTGCTTGAAGTTATCTACATTTTCCTAAATATTGGCTTCAAAGGTCAGTACAGAGAAACGGGTAGCGAGCAATTGAAAGCCTTCATTCACCAGCTCGAGCAAGTTATCAGCCAATACCGTCAAAGCAACAGCATTCATTGTCGCACACGGGTTAAGCAGCCTAAAGCACGCAAGCCGACACGAAGAAAACGCTACTTATTGACCACACTGTTTTTTAGTACTTTGATTGCTTTAAGCATATTCTTAACCGACTTTTGGTACGACAAAACAATGCCCCAAAGGGCCCGTGATTTCAGCTTTTTACCCGACTTCAGCGAACGTTACATCTTATCTGGAGAAGTCAATGACATCGTTTTTATCAGTAATGATGAAGATTTGGTCAGCCCACCTCAAAGAGCAAGCAAAGTCGAAATGGTGGACGCAACACCGCCTCCTTCGATGATCACAAGCAAGTCGACGTGGTTAGTACAGCTAGCAACATTTTCATCACAGAAGAATGCTGACGCTTTTATTAGTACACTATCGCCTTCAGCATACACGCCTTCAGTGGAACAATTTCACTCCTATTTCCGTGTCATTGTACACAGTGAGTCGGCGCAGCAAGCTCGTGAGATAAAGGCTTGGTATTTGGAGAAAGACGCTATCAAAGCCATCGTTGTGCAGAACAGAAAAACAACAAAAGACACTAAGAAAACATCAGAGGCTCCATAACAATGGCAGAATCAACTTCATCTAAACCCGCGAACCATAGACGAAGCAGCATACTTTGGACTCTGCTGTGTTTGGTTGTTATTTTTGTCATAGGTGGCGTTTTGACTTGGAAGTTCGCCTACCCTGCGCATACCTTAGTCGGTGTTTTGTCAACGCTGCTCGTCGCGATCATTTTAGGCGGGTTTTGCTACTGGTTACTCTCTAAGCGAAAAAGTAAGTCACAAGCACCAAGTCAGGATAGGGCCCTAATAAACAAACGTTGTAAGCTGCTGGCACAACATTTTAAGTTGATGCTCAATGTTCAGAAACGCAAAAAGCGCTTAATGAGCCGTTATGACCTCCCAATCTACCTCCTCCTCAGTGATGATCCACGAAAGGATAAAAGTATCATCACTCAAATGGGTTACGAGGCATACAAAGTCGACGATTTCGGCAACGACATAGAGTTCCCCATTCTTTTCTGGTTAAGTGAACATTCCATTCTGATTTCAGTAAGTCTTGGTGAAGACCAGAATCCCGCCTATATTAAAACATTATGTAATAGCTTGAATAAATGGCGCCCTCGCCAAGCACTTAACGGCCTGATCCTTACCACTGATGTCCGCCAACTACTCAATACAACTGAAGTGTTGACGCAAAAGGCAGATCAAATAAAGTCGGAAATTCAAAGCTTTAATCGCACATTCGGTTTGAACCTTCCCGTTTATAACATCATCACTCAGATGGGTCAGATAAACGACTTCTGTCAGTTTTTTTCCGCATTTGATGAAACCAAACGCAACGAGGTATTTGGGGCAACCTCACCAATTCAAAAACATGGTGGGATTGATGGTGATTGGTTTAATGAAGAGTACGACAGCCTCATTAGTCAGTTGATCGCCAATATGAGTACGGCATTGGCTTCCCAGCTCAATCAAGACTACCGTAATGCCATCTGTGCGGCGCCATATCAGTTTGGACTGCTCAAACAGAGCTTGTGGCAGTTCCTGAATCGCTTGTATCGAGGTGACCAACTCCAAGATGGTCTAAATTTCCGCGGATTCTATTTTACCCATAGCGGTTCAGTTCAAAGCCAATTTGACGTATTGGCAAATGTTGTCAACCAATCCTTAGGCCACGAGCAATTCCAACAACACCAACAGATACCTGTACAGCAAACTCTGTTTGCGCAGCACTTGGTGAGTCATACCATAATCAATGAGCATGACCTAGTCGGAGTAAACCGTCGTAAGGAGAACATACTTCTCGCTATGCAAACTGCCTATACGCTGTTTTGGCTAGGTCTGTTTGTCAGTGTTTTACTTGTGATCAAACTGGATTTTGACTATCAAAGTCAGCGTGAAGCTCGGGCCGATAACATGGTTGAGCGTTACAAGGAAGCGATTGCAGCTCAACCCTATGACATAGAAAACATGTCGGATAACATACCGAACCTGTACTCTCTGAATAGAATCTATTCTCTCTACCTTGAGCCAAAACCTTGGTACACCCTACCCTTCATGCCAAGTTCTAGCATCATGAGCGAAGTACAAAACGCTTACTTTAGTGAGTTGCAACGCGTACTCATTCCTTCGATGGAAAACACGCTAGAAAAGGACTTGTTTGTCTACGTCAACCTTGAAGATCAGTCTAAGACTTTGTCACTGTTAAACAACTATCGTCTCTTATTTAATGCAGATCGCACCAATATTGGCGAGCTCAAGAACTACTTTGTCACGACCTTAGAAGAACAGGGCGAAGCTGACAGTGTTAAATTGGCTCAGCTCAAAGTGCTGCTAGACGATGTGTTCGCTCAAGATTTAGTGCCAATCAAACCAAACTTCGACTTAGAAAGTTTAGCGAAGAAAGTGATTAACCAAACTGGTATTGAAACACTGCTTTATGAACATATTGTCAATTCTCCAAAATACTCGAAGCGTATTGATGTCCGTCAAGAGCTCGGTAGCAATTTTGGTCAACTGCTGTCTTTTTCACCCGACTATGTCGGCTATCTAGTGCCTTACTTGTTCACGCCAGCAGGCTTTAGCGACATAGACTTGTCTGTTGATTCACCAGTACTGAAAGATGCACTTAAAGCGTATGAAGGTGTCGCAGGTTCCTCTCCAAGTGCATTAGAAATGTATCGTATCAGTCGCGACCTCAAACAAATGTACCAAGGTGATTACATTAACTACTGGCGTGATTTTGCATCACACATCGAGGTTAAAAGCCTAACCAACGCCGATGAGCTTAAACAAACGCTATCAGTACTCACAACGGCATCAAACAACCCGTTAGCTCAGCTTTATAATACGATGAGTAAATACACGTCGGTTGAACTTGTTCAGCCAGAGACGACTAAGGAGGGAGAACAACCTCCTGAGCAAGATATCGATAAGAAAGAGTCTGCGCGACAGATCTCCATTGCATTCAACCAGTACCACAAACAGGTAACCGCTGATGAGCAAGGAACAAAGCCCATCGACTCTTTGCTAGGACAGTTTACCGATGCTGAAACTTGGTTAGGCAAGTTCTACGACGCAGAAGATCCTCAGAAAGTCGCTTATCAAGCCCTGACTGCTGAAATTAAAACCAGCAATCCGGTTTCTCTACTTGCTCAGCAAGAGGCTTCACAACCTAGTATTTCTCGTCAAATATTGTCTCAGGTAACGCAGCAAGCCAATGATTTGGTCATGGGCCTAGCCCACGCCTACCTAAACAGCACTTGGAAAGTAGAAGTCTATCAACCTTATGAAACGACCATTGCTGCTTATTATCCGTTTAACAAGACAGCAAGCTTAGATGCAAGTACCGCAGACGTTGCGGCATTCTTTAAAGTCAACGGTACCATCGATCAGTTTTATCAAACTAAGTTAAAGAGTTTCTCCACTGAAGAGCGCTCACCTTATCTCTACGGTTTGTTGCCAAACACGGGGTTCGCACTAGACCCAACTGTATGGCAAATGATCGAGAAGGCACGTGATATCCGCAGTGCTTTATTCTTAGCTGATCCGCAGAACATGTCTTTACAGTTCCAAGTCAAAGCCAAAGAGATGAGTTCTGACGTTACAGAGTTTATCATTCGCGGTGAAAAACCCTTATTTACTTACCAGCATGGTCCACGGCTATGGAGTAAACAAAGTTGGAATTCAGCATCTATCGAACAAGATAGCTTAGGGTTTCAGATAATGGCCCAAGCGAACGCCATCGCCAACGAAAAATTTGAAGGTAATTGGGCTTGGTTTAAGCTTATTGAGCCAAGAGTCGCCTCAACGACATCCCAACAAACTGAAGTCGCCATTAAATACGGAGAGAGTCAGGTTCAATTAAGTATCAAAACTCAGGGGCAAAACAACCCGTTCGTACCGAACTTCTTCTCAGCATTCTCACTACCTTCGAGTATCTAAATGTGAACATGAACAACGAAGCAGGACACAAAATAGAATCTTGTTTTAGAGTACTGGGCATCACCCAGTATTCACTGCTTCGTAATACAACCTATCTTGCTACTCATCCTCAGTTTGGTTCAACCATTGTAAAGTTCGCTCAAACTGTAGCGGCAAAACAACAGCTCAAAACCGAAGCTGAATTCCTGCATCATCATTCTTCTCCCTACTGGCCCAAGTTTCTCGACTATGGATCCGACATGGGGATGGACTGGCTGATGCTGGAATTTTTTGAGTCTCTGTCAATCGATTATTCACAGTTAGACCTATGTCTAAAAAAAGAAATTACCAGTAGCGCTGAACAAGCTCTCATTGCCTTGCATGGCACAGGATACATTCATGGTGATATCAAACCTTCTAATCTGATAGTCACCCCATGCTACCGAACCCTATTGGTCGACATGGGGAGCATACTCCCCATAGGGTCCAACTACGAACACCAAACACACTCTTCTCTCTCTCCTATGTTTTCTGCTTTAAACCCCAATCTACGCACTGGCAAAATCTCCCCTCAGAATGATTTCTTTTCACTCGCCATTTCACTGCAGACAATGTGGGAACATCACCCTTTTTCAGAGCAATCTTTAATAGAGTTTATAAAAACAGAAAAGCCCCCCAAATTGGGGAGCCTTTCGAGTTGTTATCAAATACTCATTGCCCAACAAGTTAAACGGGCTAAGCAACTTGCTCCGGCCTCAAATACTGACTGATATCCACTTTATCGTTCTGGCTTTTAGGCAAAAACTTGTTGGCATACATTGCACTGTGAACTTTATGAACAAAATCGTCACAATGCTCAATATTGTTTTTATCTACGTATTAACGACAACTATTTAACACTCCATTAACCTTAATCGCATCTATTGACGAGTTTCCCTACCTTGTTAATGGAAAACTGATAACGATAAGTGCAATCTCAATGAAGATGCACCTGAACATAAGGAACGTGAATCATGTTTAAGGTACTCAAGCCAACACTGGCAGCTTCAATCATCGCTGCGTCTTTTTCTTTCAACACTTTTGCAGCTGATCTTGAAAAAATACACTTCCTCATCCCCGGAGGTGCTGGTGGTGGCTGGGATATGACAGCACGTGGTACAGGAGATGTCCTCGTTAAGTCAGATATTGTCGATAACGTATCATTCCAAAACTTATCCGGAGGTGGTGGTGGTAAAGCCATTGCTCACCTAATTGAAACCGCTAAGCGTCAAGAAGATACGCTAATGGTGAACTCAACTCCGATCGTAGTACGCTCACTGACAGGCATTTTCCCTCAGTCATTCCGTGACTTAACGCCTGTTGCAGCCACCATTGCAGATTATGGTGCCATCGTGACCTCTGTTGATTCCAAGTACAACACATGGGAGGACGTGGTTAAAGATTTCGAATCTAACCCTCGCAAGGTCAAAATTGCCGGCGGATCCGCTCGTGGTAGTATGGACCACCTAGTGGTAGCAGCAGCCTTCAAGGGCGACGGTTTCGATGCACGAAAAGTGCGCTATATCGCTTATGATGCAGGCGGCAAAGCTATGGCGGCTCTCCTCTCTGGCGAAACGCAACTGCTCTCAACGGGTCTCGGCGAAGTACTTGAAATGTCAAAATCAGGGCAAGTTAAGATCCTCGCGGTCACAGCGCCTAAGCGCCTAGAAGCAGCACCAAATATTCCAACTCTGACTGAATACGGAAACGAAACCGTCTTTGCTAACTGGCGTGGATTCTTTGCCGCTCCAGGGACAAGCCAAGAAAAACTGGATGAGTGGAACACCGCACTTCAGAAAATGTATAACACCGACGAGTGGCAAGTGGTTCGAGATCGTAATGGCTGGATTGATAACTACAAGGCAGACAAAGATTTTTACGCTTTCCTTGAAGACCAAGAAAAGCAAATGGGCGACCTGATGCGCGAGCTAGGTTTCCTTAAGTAATCCTGTCGAGGGCAAACTGCACTTGCCCTCTTACCTTTTTGCCGTACCTGAGACAACGACACAATCTCCTCTGTTTAGAAATAAACAGCTAAGCCTCTTTGACTAGCAGCAAATGGCTTATTGGTTAGTGATGTATGCTCATTAATCCCTCTTGTACGGCTTTTTTTCTTCCTTCAATGTGAATGCAAATGGAGTTGGATATGTCGGACTTGCCAACGAATTCTTTCAACAAAGGTCAATTTTTCTCAAAAGAGAATTTGCTTTGTCGCGATCGCGTCGGCGCTATGATCTTTCTTTTAGTATGCCTTTGTTATGGCTACCAAACATCACAAATTCCTCTTTTTCCCGGTGACGAATATGAACCCTTCACGGCTCGCACCTTGCCCACACTACTGACCTTTATCGGTATTGGTTTATCTCTGATTCTTCTGGTGACAGGTCAAGCGGATAAATTAAGCGGCGCAGTAGTGGATTTTAACTGGAAACTGCTGATCGCTTTTCTTGCGTTAATGGCGTTTTACGGTTTAGGGCTGACTTACATTGGGTTTGTACTCGCAACGGGATTATTTCTACTCGCAGGTTTTTACCTGCTGGGTGAACGGCGGAAAAAAGTCCTGTTCGGAGCCTCTTTCCCTTTTGTCATCGCATTTTATCTGCTGCTCACCCAAGGACTGGATATTTATCTAGAACCGGGCGTCATTTTCACCATGTGGTCGTAAACAGTAAGGAATAGCAAATGTTAGATGGAATCTTACAAGGTCTTTCGACCGCAGTGATGCCGATGAACATCATGATGGTGATCGTCGGTTGTTTCGTTGGTACTTTCATCGGTATGTTGCCTGGCCTTGGCCCAATTTCAGCCATCGCTTTGATGATACCCATTACGTACGGCTTAGATCCTTCATCAGGTCTAATTTTAATGGCAGGTGTGTATTACGGTGCGGTATTTGGTGGCTCGACTTCTTCTATTCTGATCAACGCTCCGGGTTGTTCTTCTACCGTTGTGACCGCTTTTGATGGCTACCCAATGGCGCAGAAAGGTCAGGCTGGTAAAGCACTTGCTCTGGCTGCCTACTCGTCATTTACAGGTGGTACCCTATCCGCGATTATGCTGCTTGTCGCGGCTCCTGCTCTGGCAAGCGTGTCACTTAGCTTCCAGTCTTCTGACTACTTCGCACTGATGCTATTAGGCTTGTCAGCTGTTGCCGCTTTTGCTGGTAAAGGTCAGGTAATCAAAGCTTGGATGATGACCATTCTAGGCTTAATGCTCTCCACGGTAGGTATCGATAAAGGCGTGGGAGTAGAACGCTTTACGTTTGGACTGACAGACTTAATGGATGGATTCAGCTTCCTGCTTTTAGCTATGGCGACTTTTGCATTAGGCGAGACCTTAATGGGCATCCTTAAACCAGAAAAAGACACTCGCAACGAAGAACAAAGCAAAATGAGTGACATTGGCAGCATGAAAGTCACCAAAGAGGAAATCAAAGAGGTCGCGCCTGTTTCGATTCGTTCTTCTATATTGGGCTTCTTTACCGGCGTGTTGCCAGGCGCTGGTGCAACTATCGCAGCCTTTCTGAGCTATGGTATGGAACGTAACCTAGCACCTAAAGATAAAAAAGAACAATTTGGTAAAGGCAGCATCCGCGGGTTGGTTGCTCCAGAGTCAGCGAACAATGCAGCATCAAGTGGCTCATTTGTACCGCTTTTAACCTTGGGTATTCCGGGTTCAGGCACAACAGCGATCATGTTAGGCGCACTGATTGCTTATGGTATCCAACCGGGCCCACGTCTGTTTGTCGAGCATCCTGACGTCTTCTGGTCAGTTATCATCTCGATGTACTTTGGTAACATTGTTTTAGTGATTCTCAACTTGCCACTGATTCCTTATATTTCCAAGTTGTTGGCAGTCCCTAGAACCGTGCTATTACCAATGATTTTGTTCTTCTCTATTACTGGTGTTTACCTAGTGTCATTCAACACTATGGATGTCTTCATCATGTTGTTGATTGCGATGGGTGCCATTGCACTGAGGCTAGCTAATTTCCCTCTCGCTCCACTGTTGCTTGGTTTTATCCTTGGCGGATTGATGGAAGAGAACTTACGTCGGGCATTAATGATCAGTGACGGAGAACTCAGCTTCCTATGGGAAAGACCTATTTCAATGACCTTTACCGTGTTAGCCGTATTGGTATTGTTTAGCCCTATTCTCGTTAAGCTGTTTCAAAGACTAAAACCTAGTCCGGTTAAAGCGGAGCAATAAACACCCATTCTAAGGAGGCAATTTAGCCTCCTTTGTTACCTCTATTTGCCAACACTATCATTTAGAGTTTATACTCTAATTTTTACAAGTAGAGTTCATTGTATGTCGCTGCGTCCTATTGCCTTGATAATTGGCTGCCTTAGCTCATTCCCGTTTGCAGCCCATTCTGCGGCAATCAGTTTTAGTGAAGCTTGGCAGCTATTGCAAAACGAAAATAATTCGTTAGCTGCACAAAGAGCGAATGTTGACCGATATCAACACTTAGAAAATGCGACGGCTAACCTGAACCTACCATCAGTGACGATTGGGGCAAACTACACGCGCTTAGATACCGATGTCACTCTATCGGGCAACCAATTGATTGAAAGTACTAATGGCACCTTACCCAGTGTTGGTAGTCTCTCACTCCCTCCTTCATTACTCTCAGGGCTCGGTCAACTGTTTACCGAGCTAGGCAATACAACGTCTACGATTACCCAACGGGACATTTTTACGTCTTCTATCAGAGCCATTTGGCCTATTTTTACTGGTGGTCGAATTACTGCAGCACAATCAGCCGCACAAGGTAAATCAGAGGAAGCGCAAAGCCAACTCGCGATGGAGACTCAAGCGCGATACGAAGACTTAAGCAAATACTATTTTAGTGTCTTGCTAGCGAAAGAAGTGGTCGAGACACGCAAGTTGGTAGAAAGCGGCTTAAAAACACACAGGGACAACGCACTTAAATTAGAGCAGCAGGGACAAATTGCTCGAGTTGAACGCCTTCAAGCGGAATCCGCACTCGATCAAGCGACCATCGAGCGCAAGAAGGCACAAAAGAATCTTGATATCGCACAGACAGCGCTGACTCAAATACTCAGCCAATCTTCAACGGTTGAGCCTCGCGATCATCTGTTTATCAACGACACACTCCCCCAATGGACGCATTCATTAACCAAACTCTCATCACCTACCCGGGTTTGTCGTTGCTTGATGCAAAAGAGAAGCAGGCACGGAGTCTGATCAAAGCAGAAAAAGGCAAATATTACCCTGAGGTCTACCTGTATGGTGATTACAGCCTGCATGAAGACGACTCACTCGCTAGTCAGATGAAACCAGATTGGCTGGTTGGCGTTGGTGTCAGTATTCCACTCATTGAGTCAACCGGTCGCTCGGATCAAGTTAAAGCGGCTCATAGTGCTGTATCTCAAGTGCAGTACCTCAAAGCACAAGCCAAACAAGATTTAACCGTGCTAGTACAAAAGACTTATCTAGAAGCGCAGCAAGCTCAGGAAGAAGTGCTCGGACTTAACTCCAGCATTGAGCTGGCTGAAGAGAACATCAAACTACGAGAGAAAGCTTTTTCTCAAGGCCTTTCTACCTCGACGGACGTCGTTGATGCTCAGCTTTACTTAGCCAGTGTCCAGACACAGAAATCAGCTGCAAGCTTTAACTACTTAATATCATTATCAAAGCTTCTTGCCTTATCGAGCGAAATGAACACATTTCAGCAATATCAGCAAACCTCTATCAACACTTCAAACCTTTAGGATATCAAGATGAAAAAAGCCAAACCAATTGTCCTGACTGTTGCCGCTTTAGCCATATCGTCTTGGATCGGGTATCGCTTCTATCAGGCTTATCAACCAAAGCCAGTGCGTCTGCAGGGGCAAATTGAATCGCAACAATACAGTATTTCTTCCAAGGTACCGGGACGTATCGATCAGGTGCTGGTTCGCAAAGGTGACAAAGTAGAAAAAGGCGAGTTGATTTTCACTCTTCATAGCCCAGAAATAGAGGCTAAACTGGAACAAGCCATTGCTGGTCAGAAGGCCGCAGGCGCACTCGCTCAAGAAGCAGAAAAAGGCGCAAGAATACAGCAAATTCAAGCGGCAAAAGACCAATGGCAGAAAGCCAAAGCCGCCTCTCAATTAATGGAGAAGACCTACCTTCGGGTTAATAATCTCTACAAAGATGGCGTTGTCGCTGAACAAAAGCGCGATGAAGCCAAAACCCAATGGGATGCAGCAAAATACACCGAAAGTGCCGCCTATCAAATGTACCAGATGGCTCATGAAGGCGCTCGCGACGAAACCAAGGTTGCGGCTGCAGAAAAGCACGCATGGCAGCAGGCGCCGTTGCCGAAGTCGAAGCTTATGCACAAGACACACAAATCGAAAGCTGGTTTGAAGGGGAAGTCTCACAAGTACTATTGCAAAGTGGTGAGCTGGCTCCTCAAGGTTTTCCTGTCGTGACCGTCATTGATACGAACGACTCCTGGGCAGTACTGAATGTCCGCGAGGATCAGCTTCGTCATTTTACTAAAGGTCAGCGATTCAATGCTTATTTACCCGCACTTGGCCATTCACTGGAATTTGAAGTGACACATATCGCCGTCATGGGTGACTTTGCCACTTGGCGTTCAACCGATGCCTCACAAGGCTTCGACTTGCGCACATTTGAGGTCGAGGCTCGCCCATTGGCGCACAAGGATACCCTGCGCATGGGTATGAGCTTAGTTGTTGAGTTGTAACATGGCTAATTTATTCGCCACGCAGTGGCGCATACTGCAACGAGACCGATGGCTGCTCTCGTGTCTGACATGGATACCGCTTGTTTTGGTCGTATCAATCTGGGCGATATTCTCTCAAGGTATCGCAAGAGACCTCCCCATTGGCATTGTCGATTTATCCCACAGTCAACTTTCAAGACAGCTTAGTCGCAACTATGATGCGACCTCCACGTTGTCTGTCGCTCATCACTTTACTGATATTTCCCAAGCAAAGCATGCATTGGTTTCAAGCCAAGTGTATGCATACGTGATTATTCCGAATAATTTTGACAAAGACATCTATCGCGGCCTGCCTCCAAAGGTGAGTGCATTCTACAACAGCCAAACGATATTGATTGGTAAGCTAATCAGCTCAGCGTTATTGCAAGCCCACACGACATTCAATGCGCACATTGATGCATCAAAAGCACTTGCCAAAGGAAACCATACCTTGGGCTCTGCAGTAGGCAATGCACTTCCAGTGCAAACGCAAATTACACCTCTGTTTAACAAAAACACCAACTACGCTCAATTCCTAGTTTCTGCCATTGTTCCAGCTTTGTGGCAAATCATCATCGTGGTTTCAACCATATTAGTGTTGACCGCCAATCACAGAGACAGAGGTTTGGCTCATTGGTTAAACAGAGCCCCAACCACACAGTGGTTTTACACATTGCTGCCTTATTTCCCCGTATTTATGGCGCAAGGTTTCACTTTTCTTTGCTGGTTTTATCTGGGTTTTGATTGGCCAATGAATGGCAGTTTACTGGTGCTGATGTTTGCTCAAGGGCTGACAGTGATAGCCTGTATGATCATGGGCAGTTTTTTCTTCTTTTTAACACTCGACCCTGCGCGCGCAATGAGTTTTGCAGGGGCATTTACTGCGCCCAGTTTTGCTTTTATGGGCATCACTTTTCCAGTCACTGACATGAACCCAATCGCACAGTTCTGGCGAAGTTTGCTCCCTATCAGCCATTACATCGAGGCTCAAGTAAGCCAAGTCAGCTATGGGCAACTTGGGGTTACCACGGCGCTACATCTGTTACCAATGTTAGGGTACCTGTTGCCTGCATTACTATCGGTATTTTTGATCAACAAGCATCTATCCCACCATCACAGCCTCAATATAAAGGGGGCCAAATGACATTCAAAGAAGTGTTCTACGCTGAACTCAAAGCGCTTCTAACAAACCCGGTTGTAATGCTCACGGTATTTGGAGGTGTTGTGTTTTATTCTTTCCTCTACCCGCTCCCGTATAGCCAACAAACCCCGAGAGAGCAAAAAATCAGCATTGTCAACCTTGATCAAAGCCAGATAAGCTTCAAACTGGAACGCATGGTGGATGCGACACCACAAGCGAAGGTTGTTCAACGAGATTACACCATCGAATCAGCTCACCAAGCCTTTCTCAACGGTGAGGTGAGCGGCTTTCTAGTCATTCCAGAGCATTTCTATAAAGACTTATTGCTCGGTAAAAGCCCAACGCTATCCTTTGCCGGCGATGCTTCCTATTTTCTGGTTTACGGCACCATCGTTGAGGGATTGGCCCAGGCTGGTGGAACACTGGCCGCGCAAACTAAGGTCTCTCGTTTGCTCTTGGACGGCACCCCTATGGCGTTGGCGAGTGAGCAATATGCTGTAACCACACTCAATCTGAAACCAACATTTAATCCGCGTCTCGGTTATATCGATTACGTTGTTCCCGCGGTGTTTGTTCTCATTCTGCAGCAGACAATGGCGATGGCTTCTGGCTTGGTGACAGGCAGCCAAAAAAACGGGACAGGTTATTGGAGCGCAACCCAACCCATCACACTGCTTCTGGTTAGATTCAGCCTGCTTATCGGTATTTACTATCTCCTGAGCATGTTCTACTTCGGGGAAAGTTTCTCGATGCATGGCGTCAACCAACTCGCCAATATCACTCAGCTAGCGGCGTTATTGTTCCCATTTCTTTTTGCATCCTGCGCCATCGGCATCTGGCTCGGTACAATCGTTCCAAGACGAGAGCTCGTCACCTTGGTGGTACTCATAAGCTCTATGCCTTTAATTTTCAGTGCAGGCTTTATCTGGCCATTAGAAAGTATCCCAACACCGATAATCTGGATATCACAACTTTTTCCTAGCACTCCCGCTATTCAGGGGTTTCTCGCATTGAATCAAATGGGGGCCACTTGGGATCAGATTTCCTCCCAATGGATTTTACTCTGTCTCCAGTGCGTTTTATGGGGGGCTAGCCTTAGTTAGCTATCGGAAATGGCGTTAACCAAGGTTAAAGTCATGTCAGCGCTCACTGCATATGCAATAGTAAACTCTGGCCGACATCAGATTTTGCTTAGTTAGCCATAGAATCGATCAACTGATGCAAATGGCAGGTTAGAATCTATGATCGGTTCTATATCCTAGAATCCAATTAAGCCTCATCACAAGCAATATCCAATATGAATAAAACAGCACCTTTGCTCAATTTAACTTTTGAAACCAAATCTCTGCTTGCTTATGTATTGATACCGCTTGTCATTGTATTCCCTGCCTCACTTTATCTCGCCTATCAGGGAATTAACGACAGTCTAAAAAACATCGCTAAGTTCAGTATCTCGGCGAAATGAACGTTTCCTATCTGCAAGGTTACTATTTTTCTCAGCCTCTAGAATTAGAGACGCTAAAACAATCGTGGTTATAAAATGCGCCAGTGCGACACACGGGCGCTATTTTTAAAACCCTCGCCGTTTCCAAAACTCACCCTCATCACGGCTGTATATATCAAACGTTTTATCAGCGATGAGCTTGCCGCTCATTTCGATAGTCATTCGCCACTTGCCAATATTGGAGTCAAAGCCGTGAATCGGATCCAATAGTTGGATGGTATCACCGAGATAAAAATCCCAGTCGTTACTGCCAATGTGCAAATCACCTGTAAAAGGATCCAACACTTGGCCCTTTTCCCTAACACTCCGGGGTGTTCAATACAGTACTCGATAACTTGCCCTTTGGCTTTTTTGATATTGACAATCAAACCAAATTCAATATCCGGATCGGCTGGCACTTTTGTTGTAAATTCCTGTATCTTCGGTAGATGCTTTGCCTTAGAGTCCCACTGACTATAGATGCCGTAAGACGTCAATTCTACTATGGCTGATCTTTTCGCCATTCTTGCCACCGTTTTTTCATTTGTTGAATAGTAACCGATGTTACCCCGTGAATATTGCCATAGTTATCTTTACACTCAATGATTTCAAACTCGGCACCGTATCGCTGTGCCATCTGATAGTAAGGCGCGATTTCCCATCTCATAACAAACGTGTTCGACACAACCACACTTTGCCCATTGAGCAAACTGTCTCGCGCCATGTACTGACACCAATCATGAGCCTTGGCAATATGTTCTGGTCTGAATTCATAGTCACCGTTGTCATCAACAAAATACATGTCCGCTTCGTAATGATTCACACCTAGGGTTTTAGCCAGAGTACTTTTCCCTGAGCCAGGCAAGCCGCGAACAATGGTCAGTTTTAAGGTCATAAAAATGGTTATATCGAATAATGAAGCGCTGATCTTAGCGTAAATAAGCATAAAAATGCTATCGACATCTCATTTCGTTTGAGTTAACTTTGGAAGTATAGACGTCCAAAAAGCTTAGGGAGAAAGCTGTGCCGATCAAGATCCCCGACCAATTACCTGCCAGTGATGTATTACGTCAGGAAAACATCTTCGTAATGCCTGAATCTCGGGCATCGACTCAGGAAATTAGACCACTCAAGGTATTGATTCTTAACCTTATGCCGAAGAAGATAGAAACCGAGACTCAGTTTCTTCGTTTACTTTCCAACAGTCCACTTCAAGTCGATATTGAGCTACTGCGTATTGATGACAGACCAAGCAATAATACGCCGACCGAACACCTTGATAACTTCTATCGTCAATTTGAGATGGTGAAAGGGCGCAACTTCGATGGACTGATTATTACTGGTGCTCCGCTGGGCTTAGTCCAGTTCGAAGATGTTATCTACTGGGAGCACCTACAAGCAATCATGAGTTGGGCGAAGCAGCATGTTACCTCAACCCTGTATGTCTGTTGGGCTGCGCAAGCCGGTTTAAAACTGCTTTATGATTTGCCAAAACGCACACGTAAAGAAAAACTCTCCGGAGTTTATCACCACCAAATTCATCAGCCATATCACCCGATACTACGTGGCTTCGATGATACGTTTCTTGCGCCCCACTCACGATATGCTGACTTTTCTCCAGAGTATCTAGCCGAGCATACTGATTTGGATTTACTCGCCACCTCAGATGTTGCAGGTGTGTATTTGGCCGCAACAAAAGACAAGCGAAATGTATTCGTTACAGGCCATCCCGAATATGACGCGTTTACACTTCATAACGAGTATATTCGGGATCTTGGTGAAGGTATGGAACCCGTCATTCCGGTGAACTACTACCCAAACAATAACCCGGATAACAAACCTATCGCGAGCTGGCGTAGCCATGGCCACCTACTTTTCTCAAACTGGCTCAACTATTGTGTTTACCAGCAAACGCCTTACGATCTGGATCACTTCAGTGAAGCAAACTTTACTAAGGACGATTGAAATCAGCGATACTGATGAGTTGTTTGATCTCGTTAATCACCTTCGGGGTATTTTGCCACAGAATAAAATGCCCCGCCCCTTGCACTTCTATGAGTGTTTTCTCTGTCCCTGTTAAGCGCTGAATCGCAAATATTGAGTTTTTTGGATCGGCAATATTGTCTTCATCACCATGAATCAAAGTCACAGGCACTGAGTCCAATGAGCCCCAGTCTTTATTGCTCAACTTGGAAAGCTCATCAGCCAGCGGCATCATTTCTCCATTCGACTTTTTCCAGTTGTCAGACAAAAACACACTGACCAACCAAGTATCTGCAAGCTCGTTATACCATTTTGGTTCCTCTAGTTTGGGATCAAAGGCAGGCGCCACCAGCACCATCCCCTGTACAAGATTGGGGAACATTAGTGCAAGGTTCAGAGCAATTGGACCACCAAGGGAATGGCCAATGAGAATGTTAACTTTGTCTTTAGCAAGTAAGGACTCTATCGACTTTGACTGCGAATCCAAATCCGCTGCGAGCGCTTTTGGAGACTGGCCATACCCGACACGATCCACAGAGATAAGCTCGGCATTTTCCAGCAACCATGCATCTTTAAGATACGCTTCATACCCCTCTTTGTTGCCCGGTGAACCATGTATGAAGATCAACCGATAATGACTGGCTTGGTTGCCCTTTGCTACATAAGCAACACCACTACGAGCAAAATGAGTGGTGGTATCCAGATCTGAAGCAATGGACGACTTTATCGATAGCCCAGCAAGGAAGCTTAAAACGGTTGCACCAACGACCTGTTTTCTCACACTTCTTCTCCTTTATTTTCTAGCATAGTTACCAAGTCACTCGCATGATGGCGTTCATTTTTACCAGACCGGATAGACCTCATTATACATTCAGGATACTCGGAACTTTCTTCAGCTATGTTATGCGCTTCTTTTATCTCGTCGTTACCATGCTTTTACCCGCCTGTGTCACAATTGACACTCCATTGGTTACCTCGGATGCACAACATAAGGCCGATGCGCGAGTCACATTAGGCTTTGGTTATTTGCAACGAGGCAATAGAGTGAAAGCAAGAGAGAACTTCCAGCAAGCATTGGAGCACGCACCAAAATATTATCGTGCTCAATTGGCGATGGCACATTATCTCGAACAAGCTTCTGAGTTCACCCTCGCAGAACACTGGTTTCAACAAGCGATTTCTCAACATCCTGATAATGGGCAGTTGCTCAACGATTATGGTCGTTTTCTGTGCAAGCAATCTCGCTATCAGGAAGCGAGCGTACTGTTCGAAAGAGCGGTACTGCAACCCAATTATTATTATGTTGCCGACAGCTATGAGAATGCCGCATTTTGCGCATTGAAAGCAGGCCAACCAAAGACTGCCGCTCGTTTCTTTGAACGGGCGATCGCTCATGATCCGAGCCGGCCGCAGGCCATTTTAAATCTAGTGAAATTGGAAATAAATCAAGGAAAATATGAATCCGCGCAAAACCGTCTAACACAGTTTCATCAGCAGTTTGGCGTTCAGGCTCTATCACATCGGCTCATGGTCGAGTTAGAGCTCAAAAAACGTCGACGTTCCGCTTTACCCAAGCCATAAATTTCTCGACAAGTTTATCGTTTTTTTCGTTGGGAGAGTGGAATCTTATGGCGATGGCGGACTCGTGAAGCGCGCTGAATTTTGAGATATTCTTTGTAAACAATATAAATAAACCCGAGTAGGCCAGAGGCAAACAGAAGCGCAAAAAATACAAGTAGACTGTCGCACAGCCAATCAGGTTCACAGGGCATATAAATTTCAAACTCCATATACCCTCCATTTAGTCTTCGACAAGATTAGCTCTTAAGTTTCAGCCACTTTTGGCGTTCGGCTTCCGTTTTAAATGTCCAAGCGATAAATCGGCTCACTTTTTGCCCTTGGCTCATTTCCACCACTTTCACCTCTTTAGCACCCGCTTTTTCGAGGTTTTTTCGCATCCATCGTACATTCTCTTTCTTCGAGATCAACGTAGAGAACCACAGGACTTGCTGCGCAAAATCACGGCTTTCAAACGCCATGTTTTTTACAAACGCGGCTTCGCCACCAGGGCACCAGAGCTCTGCTTTTTGACCACCAAAGTTAAGTATAGGTGACGACTTAACTTTCATTTGCTCAGAAGGCTGACCACGCTTACTTTTGCTGGCCGATAAGTTTTTGATCTTTCTCTCTGTGCCTTGCTGTGCTTCTTCTAGTGACTTATGAAAAGGCGGATTACAGGTGGTTACGTCATAGAACTCGTTTGGTTTGATGATGCCTTTAAAGAAATGACGGCTATCTTTTTGCAATCGAGCTTCAACGCGCCCACTCAGTACCTTATTCGACTGGGCAATGTGATTAGAATTATCAACTGAAACAACATCAACATCAGAGCCTACATAGTGCCAGCCATACTGAGTCACACCAACAATAGGGTAAATACAGTTAGCCCCAAGCCCGATGTCTAGTGCACGAACTTGATTATGTTTCAGGCTTTTACTTTCTTTGGTTAATATCTCAGCGAGACGATGAATGTAGTCTGCACGCCCAGGAATAGGTGGGCACAAATAACCTTGTGGTATGTCCCACTCGGTGACTCCGTAATGGTGAGTAAGCAACGCCCTATTAAGCAATTTAACCGCTATTGGATCTGAGAAATTGATGCTCGACTCGCCCTTGGGGTTCTTCACGATATGCTTTTTAAGCTCTGGCAGTGCCGCTGTGAGTTTTGCGAAATCATATCGCCCTTGGTGCAAATTGCGCTTATGCAGACCTTTCTGCCCTTTGATCGTAACGACTTTCATCTCGCTAGCGTTCAGCGTGCCTTTTCCTGAGGGTTTAATTGCGTTATGGGGGTGACTTGAAGGGGGCATAAAATGTACTTCTATTGACAAAAGAGTGTTACTTACCATTCCACATGGCTCTAACACAACAGAGGTACATAATACAAAAAGTGAGCAAAATTTGTAGTTGTTTCACAACGTAAGCAACTAGTGCTTATTGCACAGAGTGTTTATCTTACGTGAGTACACTATCAAGATACTTGCTAACAACATTTCAAATATCCCGCTAACGATAAACATCCCTTTTAAAAAATCCACATTAGAGCTAAGTTCATAATACTCAATGAGAATTGCACACATAAGAATGGACACAGGGTATACTCCCTGCCCAATCAAGCGACGAAAGCCAAATAAGCTTGCTCTTGAGTCCTTTTCAGTTTGCTCAACCCAAAGAATCTGGTTCGCCATATTACCTATTGGAATTAAAGCAGAACGAACAGCGACGAATATGCTGAAGGCTACTAAACTAGCCGTAAAGCTAATCGCAAACCTGCCTAATAAAGCACAAAACAATGTCGTTAGCCCTATCAAGAACAAAGGTTCAATACTTAGCTTTTTTATCGAGTATAAAGTGCCAGCCAATGTCCCTACAGCGAGTAAAAAATTATAGAGTGAAAGTGTTTGCTCGTACGAACCAAAAACCATTAAAACATAAGCAACCAAAAAGGCCGACGCAATACCATTTGCAGTGTTGAAAGCACAGAAAAAGAAAAGTGATGCTTTCAACTTCGGTTTATCAGCTAGAAAGCTAAGGCAAGATCTAATATCTATTTTATTCTTAGTAACAAGATCGCCTTTATTCCATTCCGCTAATATCAAAGCTATCCAAAGTGAAGCAGCAGACAATATAGCGGAAACAACCAAAACTGATGAAGGATCAATATCATTATAAATAATTCCTGCTAAGACAGGACCTATTATCAACGCTCCTTTATTGAAAAAACCTTGAAATCCATAAGCAATTCTTAAATTTTCACCCTCTAATTTCTCCGGAATCCAAGCCATTATAGCAATGTCATTAAAAGAGGAAATGACTGCCCTAATAAATATAAACAAAAATATTAATGTGATAGTCAAACTTTCTTCATAAGACAACATTGCCAAAATTAAATAAACAAATAACAACAATAAACTACAAGAGCTTATCACTTGGCTCTGCCCTATTCTATCAACGATTCGACCAGCAATAAAACTGAGATAAATCGTTGGTGCAATCGCAATGAAGATAGATATAGCCATCACGGATGAACTATTTGAGCCTTCAAAAATAGCGATACTAAAATAGAAGCTTACGACATTATTCATCAAAACCAAACAAGATTCAATTATAAGAAATAAATATATCACAGCAATACCTAGAGTATATTTGTTATAACATCGGTTTGAGCTGACTGGATAAAATCAAAGCCACTATTTGTTAGATAATATATTCTCTATTGTTCGTTCTCTTAAAAAATAAAAAGTTACCTTCAATTTATGAACTCATACTTAAACCTATCACTTATATGCCGATAGGTATATATAGGCATAACAGTTAAATAAAAAACCGACATCTTTTATCCGTTTGGTTTGCCTGGGGAATGCTTGTCAGGATCAGGTACTGAGTGGTCTAACCGTTTTGTTAGCTTAGAGAGCCTCTGTTTTAGTTTTACACTATTCATCATCTATTCCTTTCATTTAGTTATAAAAATACCACTAAATCCTAGCGGCCAAAAAATTTTAAATTTATAACAATTTAAAAACAAATAAATAATTAAATTAATTAAATTAATTATATTCAGCTTAGTGAGTATTGGGGAGATAAATTCATTAAAATCTTCTGTTAATATTAAATAATAAATAAAGAAAAGCGAACTTTTAAACGACAAAGGTAAAATTAATTCTGATTTGGTATGCTACTTGGTCGTAGTGAGATAAATCATAAATAAGCGAGCATCCAACTCAAGTTGATGATAGTCAGGCTCCATATAGCAGCAGAGCTGATAGAAGGCCTTGTTGTGTTCTTTTTCTTTAAGATGGGCAAGCTCGTGAACCACTAGCATACGAAGCAATGGCTCCGGTGCATTCTTAAACACACTAGCAATACGAATCTCATTCTTTGATTTTATTTTTCCACCATGAACCTTAGCCACATAGGTATGCAGCCCCAGAGCATTGTTGATAAGGTGAATTTTGTTATCGTAGATGACTTTGCTCAAAGGCGCCGTCTTCTTCATATAGCGGTTTTTCAGCGCCATTGTATAGTCGAACAGCGCTTTCTCACTCTTTATGGTATGGTTGTCTGGATAACGCTGTTCAAACCAATTTTTTAAGCGGCCGGACTCTACCATCTGAGTCACAGGCGTCACAATATGTTCAGGATACCCTTGGATGTAACGAAGCGCTGGGTTCATAGGATAAGTTTCAGTCAGCTAAATTGGAGACGAGTAAGTCTACCTGAATCACACTTGCCATTCACTGTCTTTTCATTACACTCTGCTGCAAAGAAAGAGGTAGGACATTAACAATGAAAAGACTTGTGCTGTATGTAAAGGATAAATGCCCTCACTGCAAAGATGCACAGCGGTACCTAGACGAAAAGGGTTACGCGTACAGATTAACCAATGCAAAAATGCAACGGGGCAGAAAAGAGCTAGATGCTATTGGAGCACGTTCATTACCCGTGCTCAAAATTGGCGATCGCTATATGATTGGCTGGAACCCCAGAAATTTCGAGAAGATGTATCACTCGAAGTGATCATGCTTCACGCATCGTATTGGCTTCTATAGGTTTTAACGTTGCGTGAAACACTTCATCCAGTTTGTCAGAGCTGATAGGCTTGGTGATGACGTCCGCGCAGCCCTCAGAAATCATCCTTTCTCTCGTCTGTTCGAACGCATCCGCTGTACAGCCAATAATCACGGGGGGATTGGCTAAATTGAGCGACATAATGGCCTTTGTTGCTTTCATGCCATCCATTACCGGCATATGATTATCCATTAAGACACAATCAAAGTGTTGTTGTTGAACTCTCTCAACCGCAAGTTCACCATTCTCAACCACTTCATACTCAAAGCCTTTATTTTTAAGAAATTTGCCTAGGACCAGCGCATTCACTCGAGTATCTTCAGCAATTAACACCCTCAGTCCAGTACCGGCAAAAGGAGAGAGTCGTTCTTGTTTATTATTGCCCTGAAGCACCTTTTTCAAACCGACAGGAACCACAATTGTAAACCTGCTCCCTTTACCCACCTCACTGGTGAGGTTAAGCGTGCCATTCATAGCCTGAACCAAGTCTCTCGTTATCGATAGACCTAAGCCAGTGCCACCGAACCTTCTGGTTGTATCACTCTCAGCCTGTGAAAATGGGTCAAAAATTACTGACTGTTTCTCTGGGCTAATGCCTATCCCGGTATCGGAAACATCAAGATGAAGTTCAATACCCTGACTCTGTTCTACCACATTTAAAGACAACACAATGCTACCCTCAGATGTAAATTTGAGCGCATTACTTAGCAGGTTCTGCAGGATCTGTAGTATGCGAGTCTCATCTGCCACTAGTGCACGGTCGCAAGATTGAGAGTACTCACACTTAAACTCCAGCTGTTTCTCTGCACACAATGGGGCATAAAGTCGAGTCAGCCTTGCAACCACATCTTTCAGCAGAAACTCAACTTTTTCTAGCTCCAGCTTACCCGCTTCAATTTTAGAGAAATCAAGTATGTCATTCAGCACATTTAACATGTGTTTTCCTGAGCCGAGAAATGTCTCCACATACTCCTGTTGTTCCTGGTTGAGTGGCGTATTTTTGAGGAGGTCACCAACGCCAAGAATACCATTCATCGGTGTTCGCAGCTCATGACTCATTGCCGCCAAGAATTGGGATTTTGCGATGTTTGCCGCTTCTGCTTCAATCGCCTTAATCTTCAAAGATTCTTCCAATTCTACGCGCTGGGTAATATCCCTCTCCACCGCCATAAAACCCTCTATCTGCCCGTGCGTAGAGTATAAAGGTGTCAGTGCAATTTCTATCCAGTATGAGCGCCCTTCCTTGTTGTAGTTCAGTAGCTCGAAGAATCCAGGTTCTCTGCGATCTATCATTTGTCGTATTTTTCGTGTGGTTCGCTTATCGGTATCATCGCCCTGAAGCACATCACCAGGCTTTTTACCGATCATTTCTGACAGACAATAACCTGTAAGCTTCTCAAATGCCCCATTGACCCACGTTACCTTGGAATCGAGATCGGTGAACACCACAGCATCGCGCATATGTTTCACCACTCGAGCTAAACGGGCCGATTCCGCCTCACGTATTTTTAGCGACTCAGATTGCTCATAAAGCTGCTGTTCAGATTCCGCTAGCTTGCGAAATGGTGAGACTAAAATTCGTCGCCCAAAAATGAACATAACGACCAATGTCAAACTAGTAGCGATCACCATGCCTACAAACAGGCTGCCCGTTAAATTCGATTCTGCATCAATGACCAGTTGTGGCGAGACAGAATACAACAAAGACAAATCAGTCCCAGCAATAGGAAACCTGTCCATCGTCCAATGGTTAGGAGCTTGCATGTTCCAATTAAGTCTGTTTTGGGCAATGCCAAACCAGTGCATACTGTCAGTGCCCAAGCTTTCAAAAAACTCACTTTCATTCAGTGACGTAACATAAGTGCCTAGCCCTTCAGCATAACCATTGTAAAAAATCGGAGAGCTAACAAGGAGATAATCCCTGCCAGCATGTTGGTAGAGTGAGTACGAAGGCTTTTCCATTAGAGCCTCGTTTTCGATACCGGTCGTGATGAAGGTATGCACAACGTCAGGCAATGTTATCTCCTGATAAACGTTACCACCCGAGAAATCAAAGATGTTTACGTAAGCGGTCGAACCAGAAGACTTGAGCAGCTCAAGTTGATCTTTAAACGCACTCTGATCATTCACTCCTTCTAAGACTGCACCTTTAGTAACGGGGTGAGAGGTCACGTGCTCAAGCCTCTGCTCATGTAATTTTAGAAACTCAAATACATACCTCTCAATGGCAACGAACTTTCCTTTCAAGCTTTCATTTATCAAGATCTGAGCGGTTTCTCTGGCTTGATGTTGAACAAAAACAAAGCTCGCAAGCATAAAAACGCAGGCCCCAACGATGAGAAACAAAGAAAACAGATGCATTCCATTTTTCTTATCAAACTTCAACATAGACCTGCGTTACCTTTGCGTTTTAGATAGACTTAGGAATCAGTTTTACCGCGTTTTTATCGTCATAAGTCGCCATACAGAAATCGTCTGCACCCAAGGCCTCATGCGCGTCAAAATTGTCTTCAGTGAACGGAATGAACGGAGTACGATACTCTTTAATCAGCCCCTGAACTGGCACATCCATCGACTCCAATGCTTGCTTTAGTGCAATTCGGTTTGATTCAGCATCATCAGTTAGCTCCACTGTGCTAGCGGCTTGAAGAAATACCTTGGCCAAATCGTAACCGTGAACAAAACCGGCAGGCGCTTCAATATTGGTATCTTCAAAGTAAGCCGGAAATAGGGTTTGCGCATCCTTGAACACATTCTGATTGAAACGGTTTGGCTCTGAGCTGTAGAAATTGAAACACGATTGAATGAAATGAAGGTTCGCTTTTTCGCGAATAGTGAAAGGCACATCCTGTGCAAACTTACCGCCAGTAATGCCCCAGTGGCTATATATCGGCATTTCCACGTCAACACTGGCCACACTCTCAACAATAAGCTTGCCTTCACGGCTGTTAGCCACCAGCAGAACACAATCGCCTCCGCTCGATTGTGCTTCACGAATCAAGATTCGCGCATCGACATCTTTGATTCCCCAATCAAACCAACTGGTTTTTACGCGCTCGACCAACTCTTCAGGTAAAGCAGACATCATCGCTTTGTAGTTTGACTTGCCCCACCCCGTGTTTTCTAGCATCAAGTGAGGCTGTTTACACTGCTGCTCTAACGCGTAGTTAACCAGTATTTCCCCTACTTTGGAATCGTCTACCGAAAGACGGAATACATAGTTTTCCTCGGTAGAAGGATATCGAGTGATAGGCGTCCCTGCAGCCCAAGGAACCAAGGTCAACATCTTTGATTTATTGATGTACTCTCGGTATTTGATCAATGGCGGAGAATGCAGGCCACCGATGTAAACCAATCCGTCGCTGTCTTTGAGAAAACGCTCCATGTTTTTCTTGCTGCGTAAGACATTTCCTCTATGGTCAGTGGTCACAAACTCTACTGGAATCCCTGATATTTGGTTGCCTTGCTGAGAGAAGGCGACCTTGACTCCATGCTCAATAGAGAGTGCTGATTCCAGATGCCCTGTCCTGTCGGCATCAAGATAGATCTTAAGCACATCGGGTTTTGCAGCCTGTGCCACGCCGACAAACATCGCGACGACTACAATTAAAAATGTCCTAACCATATATATCACCAACCTAGACGTTATCATTTAGTTCTCTAGTTAGCCTAGGAAAGCATGCCGTTTTTTCCAGTAATTTGTTGACTTTAATAAACAAAAAAACAGATTTTATTCACTCTTCAAGATGCAAGCCCGCGTTAACTGTATCAATGGTAATACTGTTACGATGACCTTGAAAAGAAACGTGAACTACACATATTGCTTCACAAACTCGATAAAGGTTCGGTCTGCAATTGAGAGGTAAGCATTCTTTCGCCATGCTAGGGATAAGGCAAGATTAACCGGTTGATCAAAGGGAATAGCCACTACGTCTTTTTCATGCTCTGTCACCAACTTCAAAAGTGCAGTGATTGCAAACTCATGTTTCACAATACTGAGTATCATTGGCAATAGATTCGTTTCAAATGAAAACTTCATTTCTTTGTCGTGTAAACGCGCCTGACTCTCAACAAAATCACGGTGAAAATAACCGGGCTTAAACATGACCAGTTCATGTTTGAAAAACTCTTCAAAGCTGATGCTTTTGTTTTTTGCCAAAGCATGTTCTGGCCCCACAACGGTGACCATTTCTACATTCAGCAAATGATCGGTTTCCAGATCTTCCGGCACATTTTCATCGTCAATCACACCGATATCCAGTTCACCATCCAAAAGCATCCTTCGAATAGAGCGTGTCCCTGCATCAATTAGTGTGAGTTTCAGGTTAGGATAATGCGACTTAAATGCCATCAGGACTTGCGGGAAGAAATAAGAACCTAACATGCTTGGTGCTCCGAGCCGAACTTCCCCTTTTTCAAGCCCTCTCAGTTCATCTATTGCTAACTTAGCATCATCGATTTGTTGCAAGACTCGCTTCGCGTGTTCATAGAGCACCTTACCTTCATCGGTGAGCGTGACACGCCGTTCTTCTCGTCGGAATAATTCTACACCTAATTGTTGTTCAAATTTCTTGATTGAAATACTCAGTGCAGGCTGCGCAATATGCAACGCTTTTGCTGCCATAGTGAAATGGCCATGCTCAGCGACGGCAACAAAGTGTTTTAAGTGTCGGGAGTCCATCAGATACCCATATCAAAAATATATCAACTCTATATTTTTAATATATTTTATTAATCCAGTTATCACTGATATTTTGATCACAATAACTCACTGAATCACTAGAGTAGTCAACAATAATGATCGAACTCGGAAGCCAAGATTACCGACGGGTAACACTGAGCCTTGCCCTCGGCTCATTCATCGTGTTTTGCAACCTATATTTGTTTCAACCTATGCTGCCTTATATGGCTCAGCACTTTGCCGTCTCAGAGACTAAGATTAACTGGCTGTTTGCTGCGAGTACGTTGGCGCTTTCTTTAAGTCTGGTACCATGGGCAGTGGCATCTGAGGCTGTGGGTCGAAAGAGGATAATGCTTACAGGCCTGCTCGCCATGCCTGTCATTGGTATCGGAATGCTCCTGTCTCCTTCACTTCTTAGCTTGGTTGTCATGCGTGCACTCATGGGCGTCGCTTTAGCTGCTTTCGCTTCTGTAGCAGTCGCTTACATGGTGGAAGAGCTGTCGCCTAACGCTTTCGGCCAAGCAATTGGTGGCTATATAGCGGCCAACTCACTCGGCGGCATTGTAGGGCGTATTGTCGGCGGTACTCTCACAGATGCCTTCGGTTGGCAACAAGCCGTCATTGCTATGGCGGTGTTTACCTTGATTGGTGCAATCAGCGTATGTGCTTTACTGCCAAAGCAGAAGCACTTTTCTCCCCAAAAAGGGATGCTTCGCTACCACAACCGTGCATTGGTTAAGCACCTTAAAAATAAAACCGTTTGGTTTGCCATGCTAATTGGGGGGGTAAATTTTGCTTTGTTCGTTAACTTATACTCAGTAATGGGCTTTCGCCTCGTTGAAGCACCACACTCGCTCCCTATTGGCCTAACCTCATTGATTTTTCTCTGCTACTTACCCGGAACCTTGAGTTCAAAACTCACGTCAGTATGGAACCGATATCATCAGCCCATTTCAGGTATGGTTTGCGGCACAATCTTAAGCCTGATCGGTATGGTCGTTGCCTATGTCGATCGGATACCATTTATGATTATCGGGTTAGCACTTATCAGCTTTGGTGCCTTCTTTACACATACGCTGGCCTACGCCTGGGTTAGTCAAAAAGTAAACCAAGCGAAAGCCACTGCAACAGCTCTATACCTCGTCCACTACTACGTTGGTGGTAGCCTAGGAGGCTTTTTCTTAATTTACTGCTGGCAACATGGTGGTTGGGCGTACGTTATCGCAGGCGGAATGCTGTTGTATCTAATGATTTTTACGCTGTGCTACAAACTGAATGTGATTCACCACAGTTCATCAGAGCTGGAGAATGAGGCGACCACTGGTTCAACATCTGAGTTGAAGACAACGCATTCATCTCATTAGAATTATTTCGACGCTTACAGCCCCAAACCGAATCTGGTATTCTTGCTTCCAAATTGAAAATTGGAAGTAAGATGACAACCCCAAGCTCAACCCAAACCATCGCAGAGCATGTTAATCAATGGCTTAACAATGTGGTAATTGGTCTAAATTTGTGCCCATTCGCTGCTAAGCCACAACGCAATAAACAAATAAAAATATTTGTCAGTGAAGCTAAGCAAGAAGAGACATTGCTGGAAGACATCCTCAGCCAACTCATGGAATTAGAATCTAAAACCGCTGAGGAGTTAGAAACCACATTGGTCGTTGTACCAAACATGCTTAACGATTTTTATGACTATAATTTGTTCATTGACTGGGTTGAAGCATTAATCCGGCAGCAAGGCTGGGAGGGAACCTACCAGTTAGCGACATTTCATCCAGACTATTGTTTTGGTGGAGCACAGCCAGATGATGCAGAGAACCTGACTAACCGTTCTCCTTACCCTGTGTTCCATCTTATTCGAGAAGAAAGTATGGAGAAGGTGCTCAAACATTATCCGGACCCTGAATCTATCCCCGATACCAACATAGCTCGCGTTGAATCCCTCAGTCAGGCGGAGTTGGTAAAACTTTTCCCTTACTTGTTTAAACGGTGACCGTGACATGAGTGGAGTCCAATCTCCACTCATCATTTATGAGGCGGGTATGTTTGCCAGAGCACGAACCACAATTCGGTTTCGCCCCCGATTTTTAGCCTGATAAAGCGCTTCGTCAGCCACTAAGATGATCTGATCGAGTGTTCCCTTCTTCGTATCATCCCCTGACTCGATCCCAAAATCAAATTCACACACACCAATGGATACCGTTATAGGGACCCCATCTAGGATAATCTCATTGACAGATTGATGCAGTTTTTCGATCAGTTGACGCCTTTCCAGTTCGGTTCTCTCGGGCAGCCAAACGACAAACTCTTCTCCCCCAAACCGAGCAATGAAGTCTCTTTCAGACAAACAGGACTGAAGTTGTTGCGCGGTTTTCTTTAAAACATCATCACCAATTTGATGACCGTGAACATCATTGACCTTCTTAAAGTGATCAATATCAATCACGGCCAGTGAACCTTTGCCAGAAGCGACCTTCATGCGTTCTATATCAAGGTGGATGGTTTTGAACATACACCGTCGGTTGGCGATGTTGGTCAACGCATCATGATAGGCTTGATACTCTAGCTGGCTATTCAACTTTCGTAGCCGCTCTTCCTGCTTACGGCGGATCAACTCTACTTCCACCCAAGACGCCATTAGCTTGAGTGCATCAATGTCGATATCTTTGAACTTCCTTGGGTAGGGAGACGCAGATGAAAAATTCAGCGTACCAAAAACCTCATCGTCAACAAAAATTGGAATACCAATGTATGACTCTAATCCAAACGCTTGGTAGGCAGGGTGTTTTGCATACTCATTGCTTTCTCCCATATGCTCAATTGATACTGGACCAAATGAACCGCAGGTGATTTGGCAATAAGTAGATTCATAACTAAACGTATCCCCGGGTTTTAGCTCTACCCCCTCCGACGTCACACAATACAGTACAGTGTATAGATCGCCATCAATTCGGGATAAAATACCAATATCCAGATTAAAACGTTCCAAGCCCATCATGATGAGTTGGGTGATCTGAATATCAAATCCTTTCTGATAGTCATTAGTGATCTGATAAAGACGTCTTATGATCTTTTCACTTTCACTCGCTACAACCATATCCTGTCCTGATAGCTGGCATTTGTTATAATTAAGATAGCCTTAATCCGATAATGATATCAATAACCTGACGCAGAAAACGCTGAACAATTGGCCCTCGTAGCATTTATTTTCGTGCTGTAATGGCACGTTTCATGAGGCTTTGTTAGTATGACGTGATAATTACCAAATGCAGGTTAAGTGAATGCACCTATCCAAACTTACTCAAGAAATCTTTGACCATCTTTACCGCGACATTACTGAGTTTCGTACTACTTTCGACTTGCCTGTTGCCTCTCCAGAAAGCTTAGACCAAAAAGCGGATACACTGCATACCTCTTTAGCAGTAGAAGAGCTTACCGAACTGGCAGAAGCTGATAATAAGACAGAACAAGCGGATGCTATCATAGACAGTGTTTACGTTTTGATGGGTCGTCTAGTTCATTTGGGTGATGACAAGGTTGAATCGAACCTTGCGATCAGTTATCTGATTGACCTACTGCTTAATGTTGCCGTTAATCGTGGCATCAACTTTATACCATGTTGGGACGAAGTCCACTCAAGCAACATGAGTAAGGTTTGCCGCAACGAAAAAGAATACGCAGAAACAGAAGCCCATTACGCTGAACAAGGCATTCAATTAATGGCGGTGCAAAAAGGTGATTACATCATCGCAAAATGTGCCGAAGATTTTGTTTCTGAAGCGAAAACTATCCGCCAAGGCAAGGTATTGAAGTCTGTTTACTACCGACCTGCTGATCTGGCGCCGCTAACGGCATAAGTCTCCAGAAAAAAAGCCGCCACCTTCGGAAATCCTTAGGTGGCGGAAGCTGCCATAGTCATAAAAATGGCTTATTGTTGTCAAATGTCCGGTTTCCCTTCGAATTGACTAAGCCTAACAAGAACGAGAATGTATCGTTTTTATTAAAGCTAAACTTATGCCAAGTTTTTACAAAACATAACTTGTTGATTTTTATAATAATGATATTTCCAGCAATTTATGTGGAGTTGAGACTTGCTCAAACATAGTGCGTAACGCACTATATTTGAGAATTGGCTAATGGGGCGATTGCCTGATTAATCAAAGATTAATACCGGTTCTCCGTTAAAATCCGTTTTTTGAACTCGAGTTTTGAATACTTTAGAAAGCTCACTTGGCTCGAATACCTGCTCTACAGAACCTACTTTCTGAATAACGCCTTTATCCAATAATAAAGCCTTATCGGCATGCTTAAGCGTTCGATTAAGGTCATGATTAGACATCAACACAGTGATACCCATATCAGCAACTTTACGAATCAGTTTATAGAGTAACGCTTCCTGACCTATATCCAGTGGCGCCGCAGGCTCATCCAATATAAGAAGCTTCGCATAAGGATTTAGAGACGGCCAGATTTGCAGGCATATCGCACATAACCTCACTCGCTGCCACTCGCCTCCAGACAATTGGTGAATCGAACGATGAAGCTTATCCTCCAGTTCAAGTACATCCACCAGCTCTTTGACGACTTGTTCCACCGCATCATCCAAGTTCAGCACAGAGCTTGGGAGTGACAGTGAAAGATATTGTGAAACCTCAAGGTTGAAAGCAGGACGATCACTCTGGCTCAAAAATCCGCGATAGCTTGCAAGGCTCTCAATGGAGCTACTTTTAACGTCTAAATCAAACATCGTAGCGTCACCCTCAAAGTCTAACAAGCCAGCAACCGCCGTCAGCAAGGTGCTTTTACCACTGCCATTTGGACCAACAACATGAAGCACTTCACCTTTGTCTACAGAAAACGAAAGCGGTAACAAACGTGAGCCAACCGATAAACTATTAACGTGAATCATGATGTTTCACCAGCATCCAGATAAAGACAGGAGCTCCGATGGTTGTCGTGACTACTCCAAGGGGTAGCTCAGCAGATTCTAGGGCGACTCGAGCAATGATATCGGCAAACACCAACAGCATCGCACCAGACAGTGCGGAGATAGGCAGCAAATATCGATTCTCACTACCCAATGCAAGCCTGAGAAGATGAGGAACGATCAAACCAATAAATCCAATCACACCACCAAGTGCAACTGCGCCGCCAACCAGAATCGAAACGGCTAAGATTAACTTCCAGCGCACAGCTTCCACGTCAACACCAAGCTGCTTAGCATGTAACTCACCCATCATCAGCTTGTCTAGTGTCTTACCTTTCATGCATAGCCAAACAAATACAGGGACAAGAGTCAGCGTCAATACGTGGTGATACCAACTTGCCCCCCAATGCTACCCATTAGCCAATACATTAACTGTCTTAAGCTAAGATCGTCACTGAAATAGAATGCCCAGGTGACAATAGCGCCTGTCAAAATGCCTAACGCCACCCCAACCAACAAGAGTCGAGTAGTACTTAAACGCATGACTTTCGCCATTGAAACAAGCAACAGTGTAAACACCAATGCGCCAATGACAGCGGCGATCATAAACCCGATGGGTGTTGCAAGCGCAGGAAGGAAAAACAATACAATGACCATCATGACACTGGCGCCACCAGAAATGCCAAGTACACCGGGTTCTGCCAGAACATTACCAAGTAAAACTTGCAGCACAGCACCAGAAACCGCCAACGAGGCGCCTATGGCAATCGCGGCAAGCAGTCTTGGTAAACGAAGTTGAGTGATCAATTGCTGTTGAAGATTTGTCAGCTCAGAAAAAGGAGAAATGAAGACTTCGCCAACCATCAGATGCGTCGTGGAGAACAGAACTAGCGCAGATAGGATCACAATAAAGTAGCGCTTCCAGCGTTGATGCCTACGGCTTAGTAATTGACTCAGTTCCATGCAGCTTAGATTGGCCTTAAACGGCTAAAGTTATCGGTATAATAAAATAATGGCTTAACGATACCGTTAAGCCATTAAAATAGAAAGCGTCTGTGCTGAGTTTAGACCGTAAACGCCTTAATCGTAGACAAGTTGGCCTTCTTCATAACGCGTTTTCACTGGGCACACCATGAGGGCTGCACGCTGACCAATTGCGACATGACGATTAGGGAATACAACCGCTTCTCCCTCATTTTTCGCCATCAGCGGTTTGTCACCATCGTGACCAAACACTTCGCCGTGCTTAAATGAGGTAAAGTTTTCAACGTCATCATCAAACATGAAATCAAAGTCATCATGCAGACGCACAATAGTTCGGCTGACACGATACATCACAGGAGCACGTGGCAAGTGCTCCGCCTCGCTGGAAGCGATCAAATCCCGCATCGCCAAATCAAAGGCAACCAGCTTATCTAGGTCATTTTCACCGATGCGGGCAACTCGCCCTAGCTCAACTGTCAATGCCTGCGCAGCGAAGTTTTCGGCACTGAACCAACTGAACGTGCTCGATGGTGCGTTAGAAAACATCACCGCATCAATATGTCCGCTTGCGACAAACTCCATCAACGCCTTACTGCGCACTGGGTGGCGTGTTTTCGGGCTCACGACAAAGGTGTAGTGTTTGGACAAACGGATCGCACAATGCAGATCGAGGTGCCAGCGTTGATCAGACGGTGTGTTCTGATAGAAATCAGCAACAATACGTTTCAGATTCTGCGCTATCGCCAGCTCTTTCGTCGGCTCATATTCTTTATCATCAAACAAACGGTTAAGGTTCATTTCAAGAAAACGGGTATGAGCATTGGTTGACTCAGGGTGAGCAATGATGAACAACAAACGTTCTGTTACCGGTTGGAAACCAGATTGGATATCAGAAATGATTTTATCCACCAGTTCCATAGGTGCGGTTTCATTGCCATGCACACCACAAGAAAGAATGATGTGTTTGCTGTTCTCATCCAGCGTTGATGGGATGACTTCCAGAACTCCACGTTGATGCAGCTTGAACACAGTGCCATTGGCAACGGTGATTTCCCCTACTGGCATCTCTTGTTCTAAGTTCAGGCTGTCAAAAAGAAAAGATTGGCGAAAGAGGTTTTTCGTCATGCGCTACTCCTTTATTGCACAGCGGGTATGTTAGTGAATTGTTCAGGCAATTTATGTAGCCACGATCTCACTTATCGAGAGAAAACCGGCACTTCATTGTAAAAAACTCAATTGCCACGCCCGATACCATTTTTCGTTCGGGATAGAATGCTTTAGCTGTACATAAAACAGCCGGGCAGACTCCCTGCCCGGCTTGTTGACTATCATATCATATTTGTGGTGAATTTATTCGGAATCCAATAGAGATTCAAACATATCAATCTTGTGTTTTACCATGTCGACACTTTGTTGCCAAAACACCTCGTTGCTCAATGTCATACCCAAATGTTTATCGACCACATCTTCAGCCATCATCGAGCCAGTATCGCGCAGGAGGTTGATGTAATCTGAGTAGAAACGTTCACCTTTTGCTTCCCTTTGCGCATACACACCTTTGCTAAACAGATAGCCAAACAAATACGGATAGTTGTAGAAACTGACTTCCGAGATAGAGAAATGCAGTTTACTCGCCCAGAAATAAGGATCCGCTTCCGTCATTGATTCGCCGTACCACTCTTTCCAAGTTTGGCTCATTAAGTCACACAGCTGCTCAGCGCTGAGCTCGCCTGCCATTCGCTTCTCATAGAACGCTTTTTCAAATTCGAAACGCACCGGGATGTTAATCATCAACGCGTAGCAACTCGAAAGTTCTTCCCAAAGCATCTCGAGTTTATCTTCGCGACTCTCCACTTGCTCAAAGAGATAGTCACGCACAATATTCTCTGCGAAGATCGATGCTGTCTCTGCTAGCGTCATGGGATAACGTGTTTGACACAGCGGCATATCTCGCATCACCCAGTTATGGAAAGCGTGGCCGAGTTCATGAGCAAGTGTCAGCAGATCCGAACGACTCCCACCCCAGGTCATAAACACCAATGGAGAGCGCGTTGCCGCAAATTTAGTACAATAAGCCCCAAGTCTTCTGCTGGCAGAAGGCGCGGCATCAATCCAGCCATTTTCCACCATCATGGCAACAAATTCCGCCATCTCCTCATCCACTTGGGCAAAGGCTTTAGTAATGATGTCAATGCCTTCATCAAAACTGTAGACCTTCGGCTCGCTGTCTGTCAGGCTCGGCATTCCTGCTAAGTGGTTCCAAGGTTTCATTTCATCCAAGCCGTGAACCCGAGCCATAAGTAGACCGGCTTTCTGGCCTATGTGACGATTATCTTTAGCGACTTGCATCATAGCCGTGAGTGTCTCTGGTTGAATGCGGCTGTCATGAAGACTGTTATCTAGGAAATGAACGTCTTTTGCGTAAGCGCGTTTTTGGTTTTCTGTGTGACGCCACCCCGCTAACGCGTTTAATATTCCGGCAAAGCTTTGCTGATGAGTTCTCATCGCTGTTTGAATACCACGCCACGCCGATTCCTGATTGTCGAAATCAGTGCCATACAAAATACTGGCAGCCTGAGAAAAACCAATACGGTTCTCTTCCCCTTCTGCCAGCTCGACCTCAAGTGAGCCTGTGATATTGTCGTACATTCGCCCCCAAGCATCACGGCCATCCACCTGCATGGCTGACAATAACTGCTCTTCAGCGACACTGAGCTTCGTCTCTGCCAGCTTTCGCGTGCATTCGATCTGGAACGCCTGGCCAGACACATCGCCATGCTCATGGTTTAAAACTTCAGAGATAAATGCTTGGGGCGCGTTAGTTAGAGTGTCTTCATAAGGAGTAAATGCTTGCGACAACTCTGAGCTCAATTTCGCAACTCGGCCAATCATGGCTTTCGCCTCACTGTCCATCGCATCGACAGACGCGTGACAAGTGGCAAAGGTGTTGATCGTCGCAAGCAGCTTGCCCGCCGCTTCGCTGGTCAATATTGCGTTTTGCATCACCGCAACCGAACTGCGTTTTTCTACGTTCAGTCCTAAAATTTGAATGCATTGTTGAACCAAAGCGACATCTTGCTCGATTTTACTATCATCTAATCCATGGTAAGCAATTGACAAATTCCAACTGGGTGTCGTCATGTTTTAATCCTTTATTTTAAGCGGCGTGCCAATAGAGCACACTCGCAGATACAGACTGTCCGCTCTACTTGCCTATCTGTAAACTACGTACAGCGCAGGGAACGATGACACTTGTGACGGCGTCACCTTTACATTATTCTGAATCAGTACGAAATGATGGGTGGGTGATTCAAGCAGTCCAAGCTCACTATGTGGTTTCGTTTTTATTGATTCGGTGCCAAATAATATCCGAATAAGATTGATCTAGCATACGACTTTATTTAGGTCTGGCGACGGTAAAGGTTTGGTCTAGGTTGGCGTATTGACTGCCACCTAAACGAGAAAGAGGGTTCACTTTTAGTGCATCAATAACTAAACGTTCTTGGTTATCTCCGATCACTTCCGGCGCAATGTATATGTCTTCAATTTGAGCAAAGACTAGGCTTTGAGGTGTTTCGCCAATTTCTTTAACTTCAAACAGCTTGCACCCAAAAGCAATTGGGCAATCTTTGATTCGGGGTAATTCGAACCCTTCAAAATCGACCAGCTCTAGTCCCGCTAAACCAACTTCAGATTCACCGTGTGGCAAGCTTGCTGAGGTCTGAGTCACTTGCTCAGCCAGATCAGCATTCGCGATATGAACCACCATTCTGCCTGTTTCAAGTACATTGCGGGTTGTATCTTTTATTTCTCCAGTTGGCTTCTTACCTACAGAGAACATCAACAAAGGCGGACTGCTAGAGATAGGAGTGAAGTAGGAAAATGGAGCTAGGTTGTAATCAGCTTGACCAGATTCCGTCAAAACCCAGGCGATTGGCCTAGGAATCACAGCCTGCGTCATTAGGTGGTACATCTGAGTAGGAGCGAGCGTGCTAGCGTCGATATTCATCTTGTTGATCCTTTTGGTATCGCGAGTCCCCTGTGAGTCTCAGAGTGTAACGTGAAATCAGTCAGTTAACACCCTTAACTATCAACGGAAAAACACTAGTCTCTTGTCATTTTTGCAATCAAATTGATACCAAAAATGAAACTTTTTTCATTTATCACCTATCTTATTAAGTGGGTACAACCTAATCGAAAGCTAACTTATTGAATTACCACAACCTGAATTTTAGACGGCACAAAGACTGCATGGTTTCAGCCGTGATGATGTTTACCCAACTTTGATAGTGCAAGGAGGTTTGTATGTTTGCCAATCAAAAGTCAAAGAAACAGAAGCAACACAAGTCGAATCCAAAGACTCAAAAACGAGTCCCTCTCTCTCTTACTTGACAACTCCACCATCAGATTTGGCCTCAATTAATGGGGCCAAACGTAATCCAATTTTACTCGCAACCTAAAAGGTTGATCACAGACTTTCTGCATTGGTTGTTAGATGCTCTATTCGTCAAGAATTACGAAAGGGATCCAATTTGTCTGAGTCTAGAGAGCTGATCGTTATGGTCGCCGGAGCAACAGGGTTAATAGGCACTGAGCTCATCAAACAGATGTTAGAAGAAGACCCTATCAGGCATATCTATGTACTGAGCCGACGCAAGCTGCCTTTTTTCCATCCTAAATTAGAGGTCATTCAAAATAAACAGCTTCAAGTACAGGAATGGGATGACAACAAACTGACACCCAAGTATGGATTTATCTGCCTAGGCACAACCATCAAGCAAGCCGGTTCTAAGCAAGAGCTAGAGCGAATTGATTATGAACTGGTGTGTGATGTCGCCCAGACGATGAAAGTACTTGGTGTTACCCATCTAGCGGTTGTGTCGAGCTACGGTGCCTCCGTACGTTCTCTTTCCCACTATCTTCGCTGTAAAGGGAAGATGGAAATGGCGATTGAACGTCTCGGTTTTGAACATATCACCATAGTTAGGCCAGGTCCCTTAGTGGGCTTAAGAGACAAACCGCGTACCGACGAGGCTGTGGTACAAGTAGTGCTTAAATCTTTGCGTCCACTCATGTTTGGAAAACTCGCAAAACTGATACCGATTCAAGCAAATGAAGTCGCGAAAGCAATGCAATATGGACTCATGGCGAATACTAAACAAAGACTTCAAACATTGGATAGCATTCAAATGCGAAGCTTGATTAACAAATATAAATAATGCGTCTATTTTCTCCGCTACTTGAGCAAATTCAACACAGCTCACATCTTTTAATAACTAAAACGAATACTAAATATCTTTTTTTCATTTCTATCCTACATTTCAAATCATTATCGTTTGTTACAGAATTTAATCCTGTAATCAATTTTATCAATAAATAACTTACAAACTCTCAACAAGGACTATTAATTATGTCAGTAGCGGCTATCGCTTCATTGGTGGTATTTGTCGGCATTATGTTCTTCCTCTATGGCCAGCAGCAAAAAGAGAAGACTCTATCACGACTTGTACTACTCGGTTTGGTACTAGGTAGCTCATTTGGCCTGGTGCTTCAGCTTGTATTTGGAGAAGGCAACCCTGTCATCGCGCAAACCCTAGAATGGGTTAACGTGGTTGGACGTGGCTATGTTGGCCTACTTAAAATGGTCATCATGCCTCTAGTCCTAGTGTCCATGATTGCAGCGGTTGTGAAATTAGAGAAAGGTGGTTCACTGGGCAAGATCTCAGGTCTGACGATTTCAGTGCTACTTGCGACGACCGCAATCTCAGCCATTGTTGGTATTGTCATCACCCAAGCATTTGGTCTATCTGCGGAAGGACTCACAGAGGGCGCACGTGAAACTGCTCGTATCGCCGTGCTTGAAAATCGCGTAGATACTGTTGCCGATCTCACTATTCCACAAATGCTGGTCAGCTTTATCCCTACTAACCCATTCGCTGATCTCACAGGTTCTCGCTCTACTTCGATTATTGCTGTGGTGATCTTTGGTGTTTTGACCGGTATTGCTGCACGTAAGGTGATGGCTGAAAAAGAACAGTTAGAAGCACCAATTCGTACTTTTGTTGAAGCAACTCAATCTGTTGTGATGCGCTTGGTGAAGATGATTATGGCCCTCACACCCTATGGTATCGCAGCGTTGATGGCGAAAGTTGTCGCGACATCCAGTGCAGGCGACATCCTAAATCTATTAGGCTTTATCGTTGCCTCTTACGTTGCAATCGCTCTAATGTTTGTGGTTCACGGTATTTTGGTGTCCTTCGTTGGGGTTAGCCCGAAAGAGTACTTCCAGAAAATTTGGCCAGTACTGACATTCGCATTTACCTCACGCAGCTCAGCAGCCACCATTCCACTCAATGTGGAAGCGCAAATCAACAAACTGCGCGTGCCTCCAGCGATTGCAAACCTTTCAGCTTCGTTTGGTGCAACTATTGGACAAAATGGTTGTGCAGGCATCTACCCTGCAATGTTGGCCGTGATGGTGGCTCCAACCGTTGGCGTAGATCCAACAGATATCAACTTCATCCTGTCTCTAGTGGCGATTATTGTGGTCAGTTCATTCGGTATCGCAGGCGTGGGTGGCGGTGCGACGTTTGCAGCACTGATCGTGCTTCCAGCAATGGGATTACCAGTAACCATCGCTGCGTTGCTTATCTCAATCGAACCTCTGATCGATATGGCGAGAACTGCACTCAACGTCTCCGGCGCTATGACGGCTGGCACCATAACCAGTCGTATCCTTGGCGATAAAGTCTCAGACGAAGAGCTTGAGGCTCAACAAGTCTAAAATGACCAAGCCCCGAGTGAACAACTCGGGGCTTTTTCTATCCGCTCAATTTTCTCACAATCAAGCGCATCACCCTAAATTTGTCTTCTTTGATTATTAAACCACTACATCATCAGTGACTAAAAATTAATATAAACGCATCAAACTATACATGCCGACAATATATAAAAACGAGCTTGCGTGTTATCACTTTTTAACCGAGCGCGTTATCTTAGAAAAAATAGCGACAATCCCATTAATAACAATAATTTATAAAGCCTTCTAGCTGCTAAGCGAGACTGGGCTGTCGGAAAACAAGCCTTTTCATACTCAAACCGAGTCTAACCCCAATAAACTGCATCAATGAACAGCACAAAGGCTAGAGCGAGCACCCCACTCCAAAACTCAGTGATTCTTTGCCTGCTCGTTGATAGCCAATTAACGCGAGGGGAGAGTTTGCTCTGCCTTAAGCGTTTTAACGATGCCATCTCGCTGACTATCACTCAATGGAAACCAGCGGTTCTTTTGGATCTGCGGTTCAGACAGTACTTCAAGCAGTGAATCTGGGCTCAGTTTCGCCTTCCCATGCGTCACCAGCTCAATTGGCTGTGCACACAAAGACTGCAAACGACAAATACATTGGTCGACATCTTGGGTAAAACACAAATTATAAGCGTTTTGGTTCTGCATCTTGATTAAACAAAGATCGGGAGTGCCACTAGATGGGGAGCAATGCTCAGTAAAGCGATTGAGTTGCGCTTGTCTAATAATCGCTTCGAGCCAGCTGTATTGGGACGTTTGTTTAGGGTCGGGCCCATTGAGCAGCGTCGATAAATCACGCATATGGGAGCGAATCGATTCAGGCTCGGTGTGAATGCGATAGCAAATAGAGTTGAGGACTTTCAGAACATGATCGGCCGTGAGCTTTGGCATGGCAACCTCCAACAGGAAAACATTTCCATCACCACACAGAGACCCCATAACAAAGGGTGGTGAACTGAACAAGGTTGGTACTACCGCTCACTAGTAAACGGCCAGCCTAGGCTGCCTCGCCCAGCTCACCGTAATACCAACCGGATTGTTCAAACAAAGACCAATCCGTTTTCTACAGGTGCGCCAAGGCAGCACATAGAGAGCAGCGTTTTGCTGACGCTCTATGCGACTAGTGAATTGAGGCGGGGTACGAATCCCGACACTGGATTTTGCCAGTGCTTTTGCAGGATATCGCTGGGGTTTAGAAGAGTCAACGCTTTCAGCACGCAGGCCGATTAAGTGGTCAAAAATCAGTACCTTGTAAAGAGGTGTGTTAACAATGTGTCGAGTAAAGGATGAGGTTTAGACAAGGCCGTCACAGAAAACGGCTTCTATTGTTTAAGGCTGAGAAGGGATACCCGACCAAGAAAGTAAAGATTACCAAGATGTGACGAACGATTTAGGGCGCTTTTGTACAAATATGAGTTTCATCAAACCTATAGAATCAAAGACGTTCAATTTGCATCTTCTCTACAAATTGAATGAAGTTATCTTTTGCAAAGCTCTCTAACTGCTCATTCCAAATTAGGCCAACATCCCATGAGCTATTTACCCCAGACAGCTCCCAAAAGGCAACATTTTCATTCGCAATATGCTTTACACTTGCAGGAACAATAGTGAAGCCCAAATTTGCTGATACGAGTGCCAACAATGTTTGAATATCATCGGCCTCCTGAACTACATTCAGTGTTTTCTCATGCTCTTCCAATAGCATGTTTATTTGTCGGCTTAGCCCCTTACCTCGCTCAGGGTTAAGCTGTAAATAATCGATTGAATCTAACAAAAACCACAGTTTGTTCTTGTCTATAATTTGACTTTTGTGCGTCGCAAGCACTAAGTGATCTTTACAGAGCTTCATGCCCTTCAGCGGAGCTACAGTTGGTAGTCGACTAAAACTGAGATGAAGATCCCCCTGAAGTAGCAATTCTGACTGCTTTTGAGATGGTATATCGTTAAGTGTAATGTGGATCTCTGGGTAGTATTTTTTAAACTTGGCTATGTAATCTGGTGCAAGGTAGTAGGAAGATATACCAAAACCTATATTGAGAGTTCCTGCAACTCCCTTGGCGACTCGTTGAGTTAGAGACTTATACGATTCAAAACTCGATACAATTCGTTGCGCTTCAGGTAAAAAGAGCTGCGCCTGCCGCAGTTAGACTGGCCCCTTGTCTTCCTCTCTCAAATAAAACTACTCCACAAAAAGCTTCAAGGCGCTGAATCTTCTTAGTTAAAGCTGACTGAGTGATGTGTAAGTGCTCTGAAGCTACTCGATAGTTTCCATCCATCGCTAACTGGCAAAATGTGCGTAAATCGACAACATCCATTCCATGCTCTCATTAATTATAGGAATTTTATTCATTATACGGAATCAGAGGAACTTTTTAAAATAGTTGATATTCACTAGGTAAAGGAACAATTATGAAAGATATCCGTGTTGCTACTGTCCAATTTAACCACCATGCGAACGACAAAAACTACAACTTATCGGTCATTCAAAGTTACGTAGAAGAGGCAGCTAAACAAGGGGTAAAAATTATCGTCTTCCCTGAAATGTGTGTGACTGGTTATTGGCATGTTTCGAAACTCAAGAAATCTGAGATCAATGATTTGTCCGAGTTCATTCCACAAGGAGAAACGTCTCAACGCTTGCTAAAAATGTCTGAGCAATACCAAATCAGCATCGGCGCAGGTTTAATTGAAAAGGACAAGCACGGAAATCTCTACAATTCTTACGTAATGGCAATGCCTGATGGGCAGATAGCCAAACACAGAAAGCTGCATACGTTTGTCAGTGAACACATGAGAAGTGGCAATGAATACACTGTATTTGATACACCACATGGATGCCGTTTAGGAATCCTGATTTGCTGGGATAATAATTTAGTCGAGAATGTTCGAATAACAGCATTAAAAGGGGCTGATATACTAGTCGCGCCTCATCAAACAGGCGGAACAAACTCTCGCAGCCCTAATGCGATGGGGTTGATTGATCCCCAACTTTGGCATAATCGTCACCAAGATCCAGATTCGATTCGTTCTGAAATGCAAGGTTCTAAAGGAAAAAAATGGTTATTGCGTTGGCTACCCGCGCGTGCCCATGACAATGGTATGTTCCTGATATTTAGTAACGGTGTTGGGGTTGATATGGATGAAGTTAGAACGGGGAACGCGATGGTGCTCAATCCCTATGGTGAAATTATCGCTGAAACTGACTACATCGATAATGATATGGTTATTGCCGATCTCAATGGGAAAGATCTAAATATGTGTACAGGCAGACGCTGGATCAGAGGTCGTAGACCTAATCTATACGCTCCCTTAACGATGGAAGGGAATGAATTGACACCTTATCAGGCAAGATTCTCGACACAAAAATAGATGGCGTAACTTATTGAGTGGTCGCCAACGAATAATACGTTGGCGCTTGTGAATAGATTTTTTCGTACAGAGCCGGTAGTAAATTCAGGACACACACCAAAAGACTCACCAAAAGACTTTCTTGAGGAAGCTTTCAGGTTCTTCAAAGTTGGGGGTGGAAAGACACTAAAAATAGTTGGAAGTCAGTAACAACGTCGACCGGAGCCTAGGTGATGGTTAATTATGAGGTTAACCATAAGCTTATAGTGCCTGTCCCTAAATGATTTACGCTTGAAAAACGCTAATATTGCAATTAAATTAATCGCTTACAGTTTATGTGTCTTAACAATGTGCACTGGATTCGGTGTAGGTGGCCATTTAAATGATTGAAAAAACGATTTTAAAAAATCAATCAATGAACTCGTCCTTAAACCGCGATGATTCTGAAATCTATCTGTAGAAAAGTACAACGAGTCTACAAAATCGCACTGACTACCTTGTTAGTGGCTGTTATTTCATTGTCTTCTTTGTTTATCGGCGTAGAAAACATCGTTTCGTTGAATCAGCCTGTTGGTGAAGTCGCAATGTATTCACGTTTTGATCTCGCTGTTCTTCCTGTGGGGGTCGGGCTTTTCGTTTTTGTTATCCTCGGTTGTTTTTACGTATTAAAAGAAGAGCGTTGGGAAGATAGGCATGGGCCTGTATTGCCTCTTTCTATCGTCGGGGCGTTTATCATTGCATTTGTAGTGACAATGGTTACACCAACGATATATGAATCCAAGTTTAAGCAAGCAGGATTAACGCAGTGTTCTGGGCTGCCTGCTACATACCTCCCCATGTTTGGTAAGAAGTTTGCGATAGATTCTTCTGATTGCAAATAGCATAAATTCAAGACACACACCAAAAGACTAGAAAAAGAACTGAAGCCGTGCCTGTCCCCCATTGGTCGCGCCTTGAATCGACGCTTACCACCAGTAGTAGTCTTGAAATTCGTTTGGATCATGAGGTAAGGATGATAACCCCTCTCGATCTTGCAGGTAGAGAGAGGAAAAACGACTGCGTTTTTGCCTCGGCGCAAGATTGACCACCTGATCCATCAGTGCGGAAAGTTTTGGATCAGATAAGGGCGTACTGGCCACCACCAACTCTTGAATTTTCGGATAGAGCTTTTCATACTCGGCGTTTGATAACCATCTCATTACCATTGGGTTATTTGTTCGCGTTCGGGCTAAGGATATCGCGGTGTCCCCTTCTTTATCTTTGAGCCCGGTGTCGGCTCCTGCCTTAATCAGCGCTCTCACGACATCCGCTTTTGAACGATCACTGGCTTCCATAAGCGCGGTTCTTCCGTCAGCATCTTGTCGATCAATATCCACCTTGGCATTGAGAAATTCTCTGACTGCTTCGAGGTGACCACGGGCACTGGCGATAAAAATAGGCTCTCGACCATGGCGATCGGTAGCGCTTGTGTTGGCCCCGAGTTTAAGCAGTGTTTCAATCGCCGATGGCCACCCGTAGAGACTCGCCGCCACTAACGGGGTTTCTCCATCTTTGTTAAGCGTCTCGATATTAACCCCTGCTTGTACGAGTAGCTCAATAATCTCGGCAGCACCTGCTCTTGCGGCTTCACCAATAGGAGTACTGCCGCCGTTAGACAACGCTTTCACGTTTGCCCCTGCCTCGATCAACAATTTGGCAATGACGGCATGGCGCTGTAAACTGGCGGCCATCAGAGCCGTTCGACCATACTGATTGGTGACTTCAGTCTCTGCGCCTTCCGCTAACAATGTTTTTACTGTCTGGGCGCAGTCATTGTCAACCGCATAAATGAGCGCAGGTTTTTCTTGTTGAGTGCGGGTATGACGACAAATTTCTGGTTCGACTGGCAAGTTTTTGATATCAATGGATTGCCTGTATTGGCTAAAAAGCGCCACTATTTTGCGACTGTTGTTTATTTTTGCATAATCTAAAGCGGAATAGCCCGTCGAATCCCGTATATAGGTTTTCGCATTTGCTTTCAGTAACGCGTCTACAACATCAATTTTTCCGCTGTAACTTGCAAGTATCAAGGCCGTACGTGCAGCGCTTTGATTGTCTTTGATATCAAGATCTACATTGGCTGCAATTAGCTTTTCTACAATCTCAGTCCGCCCCTTTTGACTGGCATACATGAGGGCTGTCCAGCCTCTATGATAGTCCTGAATCGTTAAGTCAGCGTTCGCATCAATCAGTTGCTCTGCAATGGCGGCGTCCCTTTGTGTGCTGGCGTACAGCATGGCCGTCATGCCCGAATGATCTTGCACATTGAGATCGGCCTTAGCGGCAATCAGTTTCTCGGCCACATAAGCATTATTCTCGAGGGCGGCATACATCAGCGCCGTTACACCATCGTTATCCACTAAATTGAGTTGCGCTTTCGCCTTGATCAAATCTTCGATCAGTAAGGGGCTCTCTCCTCGGTGTTGAAGCATCGTGGTGGCGCTATGTCCTCGAGCCGCATGCATCAGAGGCGTGATGTTGTACAAATCTCGATTATCAGGGTTGTCGCCCAGTTTGATAAATTCTTTAGCTTTATCTAAACAACCAAATTTAACCGCAATCGGTAAACGAACGAGCGGATCGTTAAACAGTTTTTCCTTTTGGCAGTGGTAGGACCCGGCGTGAACTTGGCTAATAGTAGTGGCGATTAAACATGCCAAGGCCTTCTTAAGCATGAACTTTCCTTTTTTGGGGAGGGGGAGACATACTAAATCGAAATCATAAAAACTGTAAATAAAATCAACTAGATTCATTTAAAATCCATGTTGACTCTAAAGGTACGTTCATTCACCCCAACCCACAGGCGCCATCAATGGGGTTTTGAACGAGACCGTCAAAGGTGCCCGGATTTCGCCAACACCTTACTCACCTTGAATAATAAATTCAGGGCACACACCAAAAGACTAATTATGGGGTTAACCATAAGCTTATAGTGCCTGTCCCTAAATGACTTAATACATCAAGCTTATCGCTTGTTTCTATAAAGACGCTTTTCTGCACTGACACTATTTTTTAGTGCTTTCTGAGACGAGCCCTACGAATCCCTACTAACCAACTCACTAAGATATATTTCTCTGTTCATTAGCAAGCATAAGGCTTTCTAATGTTTGAGATCGAAAACAGTGAGACCAACCTCTTAAGTCCATACTAACGTAGTGGAAAAGGCAGTGCTCCATACCACAATAAAAATATAAAACTAAATGCACAAAAGGACACTAACAATGGCGCTCAGAATCCTACTCCTTCTATGCACAGCAATCCTGCTTGTTGCGTGTCAGACTACCTCTAACAAGTCTTCTACTAACAGCACCAACCGCTACATAGCTAATGTGTTTAACCCAGAAAGAAATGAAGTTCGTCTCTATTTCACTAAAACCTGCCCTATCTCAGGCGACACAAGCGTTGAAAAAGGTGGAGCGACAGCTGCTATTGCCGCAGCTGTCATTCCATCAATCATAAACACTGCCGTAGAGAGCATAGTCAGTGCCTCTAAACAAGCGGGCGAGGATAAAGAGTACTCTGCTTCAGCCATACAAAGTGGGCACTTTTATAACCGCCCTTGGGATCATACGATTGACACCATCAATAGCGATACAGGTTGTATGGTTTTAGTAGCCGGTAATTTTTGGGGTGAGGAAGATCTATCTGCGTTGCCTGATTACTTGAAGCCCGCCAAGGTAGAAAAAAATGGGGAGATCACGAGTTTCTATAAATTTATTGGGCTGAAGCAATCTCCCACCCTATACATTGAGTTTGATATTGATGCTTCTTCAAACAGAAAGGCATTCCGATTAATTACAAAGGTTCTGTATCAGAGTGAAACTCTTCTCAAGCACAAAAACGAAGGGGTGTCTGAAGACATAGTTTTAGCTTTTGACTATCGTAAGCCTGGCAGTTCTGAAGACAGTGGCACTTTTGCTTCTTCTGCGCTTATCTTAACTGGAGTTGAGCTAGGCCATGTATACACCCCCGATAAGTTAGTAACAAATTCAGGCCCTGTTTTCACCAGTACCTGGATGAGCCTGCCAGAATTAGAAGCCGACGCAAAAAACACTTTAATAGCAATCAACAAATTAAATGATGATATTGGCAAAGATAAAGAAACTCTATGTTTGCTCGAGCTTGAACTTGAGGGATCTTCAGCCAACTGCGAGGCCTTCTATGAACTCGACATATTCTCTGATCAGATTAAAAAGACTTACATAGATAAAGTTAACGCTAAGGCTGCTCACACTGAGAGTAAAAGGCTAAAAGAAATAGCCGAAGCCAAGAATGAGAGTAGTAAGAAAGCAGTAGACGCAAAGTACAAAGAAACAATAGCGACCGAGCGATACACAAGTACATCTAAGCTTATAAACACAACACTGACACACCAAGAAAGAGGTATTGAACTACAAGCACTCAAAAGGTCACTAGTTCAGGCTGGATTCTTTGAAGTTCACATGCAACTCACAGAAACCACCAAAGGGAATGCCTTCTTTGCAAAGGTTGGAAATATTTTGAGTACATCAGAGGACGATTTAAAGAAAGCTCTGAAAGCTAAGTATGATCCCACCACTAAGAAAGCGAATGAAGACGCATTAGCTAAGGAAATGGAGGCCGATCTCGTCGCGCTGTACACATTGCAAGGTCAATTGATAGAGGCAGAAAGGAAGCTCAATAAAGCCCAGATAGACATGCTTGCAGTGACAGACGAAAAATCACGAATTGACGCCCAATTTAACATTGCATCAGCGGAACTAGAAGTCACAGAACTCAAACGCAGAATTGCGTTACTTGAGTAGTTGGTTGACTTAGCAGGCGCGAATTATAGAAAAAGCAGAGTTGGCGGTTTTTGGGTTGAAACTTTGTGCTCAAACCAATAATCCAAGCAATCTTTGAGGGTGACGAAGTCTGTTTCGCCGGTTAGGGCAATTTCAGGGGTTCTGCCCTCTTGTTTCAGCTCAAGCATCCTTTTGTGGATTTGCCTTGCATTCTTAAGGCTGATTATCGGATACTTCCCGATACGGATGCGTTTGTTTTTACCATTGAACCTGCAACGGTATTGAAAGTGATGTTTGCTTTGGGCGATATTTTCGCAATGAGCCCTTCACCGTCACTCAATTCTGCTCGGCCGCTATATTCAGATTGCTTAGCAATCGCCTTTAGTTGCTTATCTGTGATGCTCAATTTGTATGCCTTAAAAATTAGGACACAGCACTTACAGAATTTGGACACATATTTAGACGCAAGTGCAAATGTAAAACGTGCAAAAACTAAAATATTCAAATCAAAATACAGCAACATGACTAGCGCGAATCGACTGATTTACAAGGCTTGATTTGAAGAATTACCAACAAAATAATAATGCTATGAACAATACCGAACAGCCCACATTCTTCTTTTTTGATTATGAAACGTGGGGAACCAGCCCAGCAAAAGACAGACCGTCCCAGTTTGCGGGTGTACGCACCGATATGGACTTCAACATTATCGGTGAGCCTCTTGTTATCTACTGCCAACCACCTTCAGACTATCTTCCATCGCCTGAAGCTGCGCTTATTACTGGTATCACGCCTCAAACAGCGGTTAGTAAAGGGCTACCAGAACCGGAATTTATTGCCAAAATTCATGAGCAGTTGTCTACGCCAAACACCATCAATTTAGGCTACAACAGCATTCGATTTGATGATGAAGTGACACGATACACCTGCTACCGAAATTTCATCGATCCATATGCTTGGAGCTGGCAAAATGGCAACTCTCGTTGGGACTTACTTGATGTTATGCGCGCCTGCCATGCGCTTCGTCCGGAGGGCGTTACCTGGCCGGAGAATGAAGAAGGCTTTACTAGTTTCAAGCTAGAGCACTTATCGGTGGCCAATGGTATTGAGCACGAGAATGCACACGATGCAATGGCCGACGTTATAGCAACGATCGAAATGGCCAAAAAAGTCAAAGCTGCTCAACCTAAGCTGTTTGATTATTTCCTTAGCATGCGCCACAAACGTAAACTCAACGAACTGGTCGATATCGTCAACATGACGCCGCTTATGCACGTATCGGGTATGTTGGGGCGTGAATGCAATTACACCAGTTGGGTGGTGCCAGTCGCTTGGCATCCAACCAATCAGAACGCAGTGATTGTTATCGATCTAGCGAAAGATCCTCAGCCGTTATTGGATTTAGATGTTGAACAGTTGAATCAACGCCTCTACACCAAACACTCTGAGCTTGGCCAAGACGAGCTACCTGTGCCAGTCAAACTTATCCATCTCAACAAGTGCCCTATTTTGGCGCCAGCTAAAACACTAACGGCCGAAAATGCAGCTAACATAGGCATTGATAGAGAACAGTGTTTACAAAACCTTGAACGACTAAGACAACACCCAGAAATTAGAGAAAAACTCAATTCGCTATACAGCATCGAGCGAGAATACGAAAAGAGCGATGATGTCGACACCATGCTTTACGACAGTTTCTTCTCTCCTGCGGCAAAAAAATCAATGGACATCATACGAGAGACTGAACCAAACAACCTTTCTGCCCTTGATATAGCGTTCTGTGATGAAAGAATTGCTCCACTTCTATTTCGCTATCGGGCAAGACATTTCCCGGGGACATTAGACGAGGCGGAACAAAAAAAATGGGCGGAACACTGCCGCGAGTACTTCGAAAGTCGAATTGAAGACTACATGCTGAATTTGGAAAACTTAGTTCACGAACATGAGAGTGACGATAAAAAGATAGCTGTCTTAAAATCGGTTTACCAATACGTTCAAAAACTAGTATCTTAACAACTTATTGCCTGCACCCTATAACATCTAGGCCTCATCACACAATAAAAACACTACGTTGATCGAGGCCAGTGAGCAAACTGAACCCACGGTTCAGGGCTTACACATACGCAAAAGTTGATAAAATTTGGACGACACTACCTATGGCGAAAACCTTGCTTAAATACGTCGTATCTATGGGGCTGATTTTCCTCTGCCTCATGGCAGGCATGAACCTTCAAAACCTTCTAGATATCTCTATTCCGGGAAGCATTATCGGTATGCTTATCCTATTCGCTCTCCTTGCCAGTGGTCTAGTACCTGTTGAGTGGGTACGCCCAAGCGCCACGTTGTTTATTCGCTACATGGTACTTCTGTTTGTACCGATCAGCGTCGGACTCATGGAGCATTTCGATCTGCTTTATAACAATGCCCTGCCCATTCTCGCTAGTGCCGTTGGAGGCACATTGATCGTCATCGTTGTGCTTGGGCTGATGTTGGATAGAATGCTAAAGCGAGGTGACCAATAATGTGGCTAGTGGTAACGATTATCGTTTTCTTATCTGCGCGCTGGCTATGCCAAAAGGTCAGTAGCCCTTTTATGAACCCTCTGTTAATCAGTTTAGCTGTCATGATCCCGTTGCTTACCTATCTTCATGTGCCGTTTGAAACTTATTACGACGACAATAAATGGATTAATTTCCTACTTCAACCTGCTGTGGTTGCCCTCGCTTATCCTCTGTATGAACAACTGCCACAGATACGCGCTAACTGGCGGATCATTATGTTAGCGTGTGGTGTCGGCAGCATCATGTCGATGCTAACAGCCACGGTTATTGCGTCCTACATGCAAACGGATCTCTCTTTGATCGCTAGTCTACTTGGCAAGTCGGTTACGACTCCCATCGCAATGGAAGTGTCGAGCCATCTTGGCGGGGAGCCAGCTATTGCCGCTATTCTGGTTTTGCTGGTTGGCCTGTTTGGCGCCATCTTGGCTTACCCTATCTACAACTGGCTTAACATTACACACCCTATTGCTAAAGGGTTGACGATGGGTACGGTCTCACACGCCTTAGGTACCGCAACTTGTGCCGAAAAAGACGCTCAAGATGCCGCCTTCAGTTCTTTAGCACTGGTAGTTTGTGGTGTGATCACCTCCGTCCTCGCCCCCTCATTCTTTGCGCTGGCTATTTGGCTAGCAACATAACTATTGCGTCGGGTTGCTTATCCTCGCATTCCGACGCACATCACTTTATCGAAGAGTGCAATCGTTATCATGTGTGAGCTCACTCTAATTATGAAACAACAAAATTCATTACATTATTTTATGTGACTAAAATCTCAGAAAAGTTCTCCGTGTTACATAAAATGTAATACCAGTATCAGGGCAAGCCACTCTAAACAGGTAACTCAGGCAAGCCCCAGATACCTATTATTGCTTAAACAAGGATTCAATATGAGAAGCCGCATTGAACAAGCGCTGTCTGAAGCGCCAGCTAAAGTCGCAGAGTTCCTTTCTCCTATTTTGTTAGCGGATGATTTTGACGCGACGCTCTCTTCGGAACAATTTGCAGAGCTATTAACGATTTCCGGCTTGGAAGACGATGAACTGCGTGTCTCACTACTTCCTTTTGCCGCCGCTTACTCTTATGCGCCGATCTCGAAATTCTACGTGGGTGCCATTGTTCGCGGCCTCACCGGACGCCTGTACTTTGGAGCAAACGTTGAGATCTTAGGGGCCCAACTCGGCCAAACAGTTCATGCCGAACAATCCGCCATCAGCCATGCCTGGATGAAAGGCGAACAAGGTATCTCTGACATCACAATCAACTTTAGCCCATGTGGCCACTGCCGACAGTTTATGAACGAGCTGACGACGGCAGACAGCTTGGTAGTCCAACTACCTCAACGTGATGAAAAAACACTAAAAGAATACCTACCTGAATCCTTTGGTCCATCTGATCTTGGCATCAAATCCGGTTTGATGGCGACTATAGATCACGGCAAAAAGTGTCAAGAGTCTGATGAAATGATACTGAAAGCCCTGAGCGCCCTCAATAAGAGCCACGCGCCGTATACACACAACTTAAGTGGCGTGAGCATCAAGCTGAAAAACGGCAAAGTGTATCAAGGTGCCTATGCTGAAAACGCAGCATTTAACCCTAGTCTTCCACCTCTACAAGTGGCACTTATTCAACTCTTACTTGATGGTGAATCTTTTGACGATATTGCAACAACCGCGCTAGTGGAAATGTCTGAAGGTTCTATTAGTCACCTCGCCGACACGCAATCAACTCTGGAAGCCATTAACCCAGATATTCCTGTTGCGTATCTGGCCATCTAAGACAACAAAACGAAAAGGCGCTGAAAAAGCGCCTTTTTTGTAGTCTAATCAAACATCAAAGAAGGGAGTCGGATCGACATTTAGGTTAGACGGAGCAATCGCTCTCTCGATTTTATACTGGCTATTTTTAATATCGACAAAGCTAACGTCAACAAAGCGCTTGTATTTACGCGAATAAAAACACTTCACTTCTGGTTTTAAGGGCTCATCTGGGTTCGATGTCCAAACAATACCTACCCTGCCATCATTGAGCTCGACCAATGCTCCCACAGGATAAACACCGATACAGTTGATGAACTTATAAACCAAGTCCCGATCAAGATGAAATGGCGTTAAACTCAATATTATCTTGAACGCTTCCGCCGAACTCATCCCTTTTTTGTAACAACGGTCGGCAGTCAACGCATCGTAAATATCAACAATACAACTCATTCTACCATGCAGCGGAATTTCCTCGCCTTTCAAGCCTTTAGGGTAACCATTACCATCTAACTTTTCATGGTGCATCAAACAAACATCTCGGCTGATGTCTCCTAATCCGTCCACCGTAAGGATAATCTCTTCAGCAAACACCTGATGCAGCTTCATATGATCAAACTCCTCAGGTGTGAGTTTGCCAGGTTTATGCAGAACTTTGTCATCGACCTTAATTTTACCAACATCATGAATGATGCCGCCGATTGCAAGCTGTTTAAGCGTGTCCTTTGGCAAATCAAGATGCTTACCAAAGGTGACGAGTAAGGTTGCAACATTGACTGAGTGTTCAAGCAAGTATTCGTCTTTGTTACGCAAAGCAGAGACACAATGTAACGCATCTGAATCAATCAATACGGTTTCAATAAGGTCGTCGGCCCACCCCTCCAATTCATCGACATGAATCGACTTATCATCAAACGTTTGGTTGAGGATTTTTTGAGCCAGATCTTTCGCTTCACGGATGATCTTTGAAGCTCGCTTTTGCTTAGAAAACCGGCTCATAGACTTTCGCTTTACCGGTGTGGTCGGTGCACTTTCTTCGGGTAGAACCTCCTCAACCACCGGCTTAAAGACACTTCCTTTGACAGAAAGGTTTTGGTCCACCCACGCAAATCTAATTCCATTTTTGATCAGCTGCTGAATAGCTTGCTGGGAGGAGACTCTACCAGCATTGGCTAAATTAACGCGTTCGTTATCTTCGATTGCGGTAACAAACATTCCAACCGTCAACGTATCAATTGGAACCTTTATGGAGTTGCTTGGATCGTATTTCATCTATCGGCTAAGGCTGCTATTGTTAATTTTATAGTTTGAGTGAATTATAAGCTCAAACTCATCATTCTACTTGAGTATTCTCATTATTGATACAAATCACAATAATAATTTGTTTGTTACATCAAAGTTTCACTGGTCTCAATCGCTCTAACTTACTGATGAAATTCGTTAATAAGGAAACCAGCATCATTCAAATTTTTTTTCCTCTTTGGTAGTCTGAGTGAGGTTTCGTGGTCTTGCACTGTGTCCTCCCCTTACAAAAAGCAAACGTTTGCTTTTTGTCTGTATATCCGTATGATTCGAGTCAATTTCATATCCGCGTATTTAAAGGTTATCTATGTTTGGTACTGCAACTCGCAACAATGCGACACGAGTTTTACTCCTAGGCTCGGGAGAGCTTGGAAAAGAAGTCGCTATTGAATGTCAACGTTTGGGCTTGGAGGTCATCGCTTGTGATCGATATGAAAATGCCCCCGCAATGCAGGTAGCACACCGTAGCTATACACTGAACATGCTTGATGGTGATGCGCTAGAACAGCTCATCGCCAAAGAAAAACCTGATTACGTAGTACCTGAAATCGAAGCAATTGCTACAGATAAGCTGGTTGAGCTTGAAGCCAATGGCGTCAATGTGGTCCCGACAGCGAATGCTACTCGCCTAACAATGAATCGAGAAGGAATTCGGCGAATGGCAGCAGAACAACTTGGCCTCAATACTTCCCCTTACCATTTTGCAAGCTCCTATGAAGAGTTCACTCAAGCCATTGAATCTGTTGGCATACCATGCGTGTGTAAACCGATCATGAGTTCTTCAGGCAAAGGTCAAAGTGTCATTAAATCAGCGACAGACGTAAAAGCAGCATGGCAATACGCTCAAGAAGGTGGCCGCAACAGGCGCAGGGCGCGTCATTGTTGAAGGTTTTATCGATTTTGATTATGAGATTACGTTATTAACCGTCAAAGCGATTGATGGCATCCACTTTTGTGATCCGATCGGACATCGCCAGCAAGACGGTGATTATCGTGAATCTTGGCAACCTCAAGCGATGTCTCAAGCCGCCCTATCTGCCGCACAGCATGCCGCTAGTAAGGTGGTCAATGCATTGGGAGGCCGTGGCATCTTCGGTGTCGAATTGTTCGTCAAGGGTGACACTGTCATTTTCAATGAAGTTTCCCCTCGCCCGCACGACACCGGCTTGGTCACTCTCATGTCTCAAGACAGTTCTGAATTCGCACTGCACGTACGCGCTTTCACTGGCTTACCTATTTCAAGTATCACTCAATACGGTCCAACCGCATCTGCCGTGATTTTAGGGCAAGGTCAATCCGAGAATATTCAGTTTGAGGGAGTCACCGACGCTCTAGCCGAGCCGCAAACTCAGCTACGTTTGTTTGGCAAACCTGATATCAACGGACGAAGACGATTAGGAGTGAGCATTGCTCGGAGAGACACCATTGAGCAAGCAATAGAAAGCGCTGTCGCCAGCGCAGCTAAGGTAAACATCGTTTATTAAAATAACAGCCCCTGCGCTCAAACACAGGGGCTGTTATCATTCGCTCTCGATCAAATACACTTCTTCTGCAAAGTGGGATAAGCCTTTCTTCGCTATCTTCGGGTGCTTCTCATCAGCATCATCACGATACAGTTTGGAAATTTTATATTCTGAGAACAGTTGGCGAACTTCAGACTCGGCGACTGAAAATGGAGGACCCGCCATTTCAGCCTGTGGGTAATCCAAAGTGACCAACAGAATTCTACCGCCAGGTTTAAGCAATGACTTGATTCGTTGAGCGTAATCGGTGCGCATTTCTTCTGGCAATGCGACGAGAGCAGCGCGATCATACACAATCTCGACAGGCTGAACCGGCGCAGTAAAGATGTCTCCGTTGTAAATAGACAGTTCATCAAACTGATACAATTCGTGCTGTCCACTTATTGAGATCACCGTAGGCGTATAAAAATGTTCAGAAAAAAAAAGAGCGTACAGCAATTTTACTCAGTTCTACGCCTTGAACATCGTCATGCTTGGTCGCCAACCAGACAAGATCTTCTGTCTTGCCGCATAGTGGGACAAACACTTTATCCTCTCTGCTCGGTTTTGTTTCGGACCAATACTGAACCAGCAATGGATTGACATCTTCGCGGTGAAAACCAATTTGGTTTGATGCCCATTTACTGTGCCAAAATTCTGGATCTTTCATTTCTATTCCCTACCTGACGTGACTGCGTCATAGCCTATACCAAAGCATTTCTGAGTGGTATCCCTCAAGCTGTATAAATCGTTCAGATTAGGTTCAGGTTGGGTGTTTATACTTATTTACAACTTGAGAATGAACCATAAGCGAATCAGACGCTCAAATAAACTGAGAGAGTTCAAATAATCAAATCATGGGGTAAACCGATATTGTAATTCGCCAGAAAGCCCCAATATAAAGAGTAGAGATAAGTACGTTTTGGCTGTTGAGCCTTTTCTTGCACCGTTTACCCAAGACGCTACGAATCTAAGGAGTGTGAATGAGCCTATTTCTGCGAACTACGGCCCTGATGCTTTTAATGCTCAGCCGCGCACCAGCTTTCGCCGCTATTCCAACAACACCCGGTAGTGAAGAAAATCGTTCAACGAACCAGAACGAAGTCTGTTCCAAAGCATTCAAACATAACCTAAGTGGCCTGTATGGCATCCAATCCACGCCAACAACTCCTGTTCAGCCCTACTCTGATTTCGATGTTCTTTACAGCAAAGCACACCAAGCTCAAGCTGAACTAGAAATGCTCTGTAAGAGCACCGCAATGTTGACCTCAACGGACGCTTACTTTGCCGGAGTGAAGTCGGCAGACAGAGCAAAACAAAAAATCGCTTACGAACTGGATGGGGATACAGAACGTATTACTGACCTCGCCCGTGCAACGATTGTTGCCAATGATATCGAAAGCTTGATGTCGGCTTATGAAGTGTTAAACCGTGAAACCACTGTCGTGAAGGTAAAAAATCGCTTTAAGAAACCCGGCGCTTCGGGCTATCGTGACTTGAATCTGTTAGTTCAGCTTCCAAAGACCAACATAGTTGCTGAAGTCCAGCTACACCTTAAAGCCATTGCTGATGTAAAAAGCGGTCCAGAACATGACCTTTACGAACGTATTCAGAAAATAGAGCGTCAAGCCGCTTCAGAGAGTCGAGACATCAGTGAGTTTGAATTCGCCCAAATTAAGACAATGCGAGCTCAATCAAAAGCGCTTTACCAACAAGCATGGCTGCCTTATATTACCACCCATCTTAGTGCCGCCTAGGCCCAATGAATTAGAATCGCCCTCTCCGATTGAGAGGGCGATTTTTCAAGGAAGACAGTGTGACCCCACAACAACAAACATACCTAGACCAATATCTCACCACTTTGACACCTCAGCAGAGAGAAGCGATACCAAGTACCATCGCTGAATACTTTTGCGCTGATGAGTTTAATGCCAACGAATGCGCCAGATTGATAAACGAAGGTGTGAAGAGAGCATCTTGTAGTCTGAAGCAAGGCTACGATATTGAACAAGAGCCCCTTCCTCAGGTTGGTCGAATCACGGTAGTGCTTAACTGGCAACAGGAGCCAGTGTGTATCATTCGCCTGACAGATGTTTCAGTTTGCCCTTTCGATCAGGTTAGTGCAGAGTTTGCTCGCTCAGAAGGAGAAGGTGACCTCAGCTATGAATGGTGGCGTGAAGCACACATTAAGTTCTTTACTCAATACGCAGGTGAAATTGGCGCCGAATTCAATTTACAGTCCGAATTGGTACTAGAACGATTCGAAAAAGTGTATCCACTGTAAAGCTTACCCAGCCCGACTGCTGAGGGTTAGCCAGACGCCCCCTCAGCACATATCCGATCATAAATTCGGCACGCGATAAAATCATAAACTATCATTTTATCAGTGACATAAGAATAAGAAATGAATCTATGATCCTTTGCAGACAGTTTTTGCTATCTCTCATTCCCCTAATCATCGCTAACACTGCGTGGGGCCAAAGCGATTACGGTCCTGTGCAAAGCTATACGCAATCACCTTTTCATACCAACAGTTTGTCACCTCAGCTCCGTTCTGGGTTTTCAATGGATGAAAACGAAGCTGAAGTCTATGGTACAGGTATCATTTCAAGTATCTGGGCTGTCACTCCAGATTACGAATTGGACTATTATCAAAATCAAATCGCCGTCGGTGGCAAATGGCAGGTCGCTTCAGAATGGCAATTAGAATTAAGCTATCGCTGGAACTACGCTGGCAACAACCACCTAGATCGGTTAACCATCGCTTTTCATGATTGGGTTGGCATTGATCAAAATGGCCGAGAGGATGTGGCAAATGACCGATTTGTCATCAATATGCCTGAGTATGGCATAGAGTTGCAAGACTTCCGTGGAGAGAGTCTAAGTCACGCGATCACAAGCTACGTACAATACCAACTGATCAACAAAGAACATCACGGGCTTTCTGTTGGTGGGTCTCTATATTATAACGACACCAAACACGGCATTTTCAGTTCTTCAGAATTCGAACAAGGCATCCAGATAAACTATGGTTATCGCCGAGACAAGCATTCTCTCGATACCCTACTCGCGATAACTTTTCGCAACACGCCAACCGTGTTCAAAGATATGCCCTATCGTTCAAGTACTTGGACAGTCGGAGCAAGTTATCGCTACCAGTTATTGGAAAAACACCACCTGGTCGGACAAATTGCATTTCATGAGGGCGTATCAAACGGAGAAGATGAGTTTTCCAAACCATCGACTGAGTTCACCTTTGGCTATCGCTATCAGATGGAAAACTCGGCAATAGAATTGACTGCCGTCGAGAACATGTTTAATGCAGACAACAGCACAGATATTGCATTTGGGATCGGATACCGATACCGATTTGGAAGTTAACGAATAATACTAAATACCGAATAAATACCAATAAATACCGGACACACACCACGTTCTATGCCAAGCGCCAGCAACTCAATAAAACTGACGTGTCTCTAGGCTTTGTCCGAGCTGAGCTGAAGTCGTCGAAAAGACGACGAAGTATCAAGCTCAGTTAGCGACAGCTAATATGACTAGAATATCAGAATATCGGCGAATATCGGGCACGAATATCGGCGAATAGCGAATATCGGGACACACACCAGTAAATCGAAAGTAAAACTCACCAAATCACCCGAGGGTTATTTTGATAAACGGCCAACTTTGATGAATATTGTCGCCGACTTGGACTCGAGGAAGGTATTTTATTGAATATCGCTACGTTTATTTCAACACCATGTCAGCTATCAAGCTGTGGGGTAATTTCTAAAAGCTTTCGAGTGACGCTTACTCAAAGGTGAGTAAATGAAGCTTTTTCTTATTCAGAGCGGTTTTGGCGATGATTGCCTTGGCTTGACTGCCTACCGCCGTGACGTGAAATTTCTCCAATTGAGTACACACCTTGAGCCAGTTGTTTCTGTTTCCCCCAAGCCTATCTAATATGGGTGGCAGGCTGGTATTCATCGATGCTTTATTGGGCCGAATTTGACGGGCTGTCCAGTCGACTAATTCAAGATAATCCATCAATCGAAAAGGAATGCCGTCTCTTTTTAAGTGGCTCTCGTGACCGATAAATGGATGAAGGCAAGGGGCTGTAGATTGCTGTTGGTTTAAGGCGTCGATTCGAGCTTTGATGGAAGTGAATTCTGAGTCTTCGGGTTTAGTGGCAATGCCTGCTCGAATAGGATTGAGGTCTACGTACGCCATCGCAGCGGTTAGGGCTTTTTCATCCAGCAAAGCTTGGCTTTTAAATCGACTTTCCCAGAAATGCCCAGTGCAGCTATCTTCTTTGTTCGCTTTGCAAGCAATATCGTAGTTAAGCTCCTTCATATACCAGCTTAAATCCCACAGACGTTCTCGCCAACGTTCAATGATCTCGATACATGTTTCCTGTTCCATCGGGTGAGTAAGCTGGCCATCAAGCCAGCGCTGAACAATAGGGGGTAACTTATGCGCCATCCCCCAGCGTTCAACAACCTGATGATGTGACAAGCCCAAGGCTCTCTCTCGGTTGATATTGACGACTAAGTGGTAGTGATTACTCATGATGGCGTAAGCACAAATATCGATGCAGTAGAGCTCAGCAAGCGAGTGCATTTTGTTGACAATCCACTCTCGGCGATGCTCATAACTCACTAGGGTTTGCGGGTCTTCACCACATAAAAAGCTGCGCCTCACACAACGAGAAACGCAGTGATAATAGGATGTGGCTTCAATCGAGATAAGTTGCTTGCGCGCTGTTGTCATCAATGTGTCTCCTTGTCGAACAATAACAAGGTAGCAATCATTCAAACAAGAGTTTGTAATCAGTCCCTCGAAAAGGAGGAAATCATACTTATTTAGTGCTTTTGGTGTGTGTCCTGAATTTACGGTGCTTTTGGTGCTTTTGGTGCTTTTGGTGCTTTTGGTGCTTTTGGTGCTTTTGGTGCTTTTGGTGCTTTTGGTGCTTTTGGTGCTTTTGGTGCTTTTGGTGTGTGTCCTGAATTTACTGAATTTACTCGTATTTGTTTTCAAAGGGGACCTATGAATTAGCCCAAAGAAAAGATTGACATTAATTTCAATCGGGCCTTGCGATCAGCGAGGTGACCATATATGTTGTTAATTTGCTAATTTGCTATCTATTTACTCTGCATCAAGCCAATAAAAATGAGATCTCTTCGTGTCAATGGAGGTTGATTACAATCGAGTCAGAAAGCAGATTACCCCTGCGTGTCAAACCTGCTTAACTTTTGGCAGAAAAATGTCGCTTAATAAGATATCCCGTTTGGCCGAATCAGGTTACTAGCAAAGATATTGCAGTATTAGCACTGCCAGATAGTGAACAATACAGAATGAAAGCACTATGAAAAATAAGGAAAAGTTATGACAAAAAATACAAGCGAAGATTTATTGCCTGATGATAGATTTGAGCGCTTAGATATTACCTATGAACAAACGCCTATGTATCGTCGTCGTTGGTTTATTTGTGTATCGATGCTGTTTTTTATCCCGTTTACATTAATCTTAGTCTTGAGTGGGGATGTCTATTTAAAGCGCAAAGGGGTCGTTTATAGGATGCTGCCTACGCAGAAAAAATTTATTGTAGTTGCTTGTTCTGGATTAATCCTTGTTGGCTTATTCAGGGTAATTATACCGGGATAGTAACTATATTAATAACTTATTTTCACATTCAGCATACTCCGTAATAACAATAAGAACTGTAAGTCACTGAAGTTTTTGGAAAGTGGCGCACTGTATTTCAATAGGTGCGCTTAACTTCACATAATAGAGATGTCATTACTTTTAAAGTAGTTTCACTACCTGAGACAATCGATAGGATACGAATCTAGAAGCGTACTTAGCTCAGAATTGTTCATCACCTCTACAATCTTCATTTACCCTTGGCACCTCCTTACTCGAAATTTTTCACTTTAAGCCGACATCCAAGACTTACATAATGAAAACAATAATTTATCTTATAAAAATCATTCAAACTAGACAGTGAGAACGCCGCCTCAAACAAAGCTGTTTTTGGTGTGTGTCCTGAATTGTCCTGAATTACCTGTCCTGAATTACCTGTCCTGAATTACCTGTCCTGAATTACCTGTCCCCTTCTGAATTACCCTTGCTGAATTACTTGTCTTTGGTATGTGTCTCGAATTACGCATGAATTCCGAAGTTCAGTTTGGTTATTTTGCCTATAAAAACCAACATAAACACAGTTAAATTTCAGCTATACTCCGAAGCCACTCAATGACTCTGTCAATATGAGCGACATATTAACCCCAAGGATTTAAAGGTGCTGATAGATCTTAAACTCAGCGAGTGTTGGCACCTATCACTATGGAGACAGATAGATAACAATGAAAATAGGTGATATGGATTTACTGCAACCGATCATAGGTAAACTAAAAAAGACCTTAGTTCCGATTTACAAATTACTGCTTATTATTTTACCTGTTGGAACGCTTAAACATTTAGCGACCAAGGGATCGACTGTCGCTCAAATTATCTTAGCGAGGCGTTACTATCATGGTAGACGCGTCGCTGGTAACAAAAAATTGGCACTACGTTGGTTGACTAAGGCGGCATCACAAGGAAGCTCTGAAGCAAAAAAAGAACTTGGCCACCTGTATTTTAGTGGTGAAAAATTTAAAAAGGATTGGCGGCTAGCTAGCACATGGTTGCTAGAAGCATACCATCAGGGAGAAAAGGATTGCGCCTCTGTTTTGGGTTTCATCTATGAAGGAAACAAACATTTTCGTCGAGATGTACCAGAAATGTATAAATGGCACAAGATTGCAGCAGAATCAGGATGTTTAGAATCACAAATAGCTCTTGCAGGGATTTACGCCTCAGAAAAAGAGTATATTAACCCTAAAAAGATGATGTTTTGGCTCCGTAAAGCAGCGAATCAAGACGATATAGAGACGATGCTTCTTCTCGCGCAGGGCTATCTTGATGAACAGCATTACGATCTCAATCAGGCGATTAAGTGGCTCAAGATTGCAGCCAAAAAGAATCACCACCATGCCTTATTCCTACTTGGTTACATTTATTCATCGGATAAATATAAAGTAGTTGATTATAACTATGCTTTTCTACAATATTATTACGCAATAAAAGCAGGCTCAGAAGTTGCGCCAGGGCGATTAGGCTATATGTATCAATATGGGTTGGGGGTGGATAAGGATATCGAACAAGCCAAATCGTTATACTCTATGGGAGCCCTGTACAATGATCCATATGCTCAGTTTTATTATGCTGAATTATATCTTGATGAAAAATATGGGATGATGGATTTATTGCACGCTTTCAAGTGGTCTTACCGGGCTAATAAAAACAACCATCCAGGCGCCGAAAAGCAGTTTAAAGCAATCTCTGACAAACTAACGGAATCACAAATAAAAAGAGGCTTACGTGCAGCTCAGCAATGTAAAGTAAAACCAGTGAAAAGTTTTGGCTTTCAAATCGGGTATAGACTGGGAGATACGGGCAAAATATATCGATAGGGTATATCGCTCAATAAGGCATTAAAAAAAGATAAGCCATTTCATCGCATTGGTCAGTCCCGATTTCACCAAGTACCTAAGCACTATCACGCACGGCGGTTTGGCTGCTACATGCACGCTTGCCATTAATTGAGCAAGCGTGACACTTTTTCGACCAAATTCTGGCTTCTGTGAGCCTTACACTTAGATCGAAAGTACTCGGCTCACCGCAGAGCTAATCTCCGCGTCACTGGCATTAAGGCTTAGAGAGAAAGAGACGTACTGATCACCACGCATACTCAGTGAACGGTCGACTTCCGCCAAACAATGCATAACGCTGCCATTCAATATAAAAGACAACTCTATTTCTTTCTTGTTAATGAAGCCACTGTTGCGGAATTCTATCTCCTGATAGCAACCCGATTTAGATGAGAAGTTGCTGCCTCGCAAATGCCCTTTCTCCACATCAGCCTTGACCATAACGAAACCCGCTTGTTCTATGGCGGAGATCACTTTGGAAGCGACTGGCAGTGCTTTTACTTCGACGAAATCACGATCTTTAGGGTCAATTGCGAAATCAATATCCAGCGATGTTTCCACCCAAACATGGCACTGATTCTTTGTCGCAGTGAGTGCCGTAATTGGCGTTTCATCATCTAGCTTTAATTCAAACGGAACCTGTTTATTTTCTTGAGGTTGAATGATAAACGGCTGGACCGCCTGAAGACGACCAATGGTGAAGTTCTGATAGCTTACACCGTTGTCACTCTCCACTTTCACCTCAGTACAAAGCTTGAGATTAATCGCATCAATTTGCTGCTCGACATCGCCCCCTTGAATATGAATAACGCCCTTAAGAGTGTCTCCCTGAAACACAGACATCCTCTCCAGAACGGTATCTACTTTCGCAGCACCAATTCCCAGTGACGCTTTCAACTTACTAAACATAAGGTTTCCTTTTACTTTCTATGTCGTTATTGTTTCTGATTAACATGGGGGATTAGCGCGTCGCAAGAGGTTTCTCTGGATAATGTGTCAACTATCGTTTCGACTGCTCAATCCATCACCAGAGTTGCAATTCCATGACAGATGAATCACTATTTGTATAGTCAAATAAGCCAATTGTTAAAGCGTTATGAGTCAATCACCATTATATCTTCAAATTAAGCAATACATTACTGACAACATCGATTGCGGACATTGGCCTGTTGGGCAGCGTATATCGACAGAACTGGAGCTGACCGAACAATTCAAGGTGAGCCGGATGACCGTCAACAAGGCGATCCGCGATTTAGTCGCCGAAGGTAGGCTGCAAAGGCGACCTAGAGTAGGGACGTTTGTTTGCGCTCCCGATGATAAAGCGGAATCGCCATTACTGGATATTCAGAATATTGCTGAAGAGGTGAAATTACGCGGCAAGGTCTACTCAAGTAAGGTGGTCAGGCAAGCGTCGATGCGTGCCGATGCAACCGTGGCTACCAAGTTGGGAGTGATGTTGAACAGCCCGATTTTCTATAGTGAAATCATTCATTTTGAAGACAACTCCCCTATTCAATATGAGCTGCGCTGGGTCAATAGCGCTTACGCGCCTGCCTACCTGGAACAGGACTTTAGTCAGATCACTCCAAACCAGTACCTGTCTGAAAGCTGCCCACTGAGCGCCATTGAACATACAGTCGAAGCTATAGTGGCAGACGACGAGGTGCGTACCGCTTTGAGACTTGGGGTTAATGAACCTTGCCTACTGCTCAACAGGCGAACTTGGAGTCAGGACAAGCTGGTGAGCTCTGCCCTGCTCTATCACCCCGGGACTCGATACAAATTGAGCTCAAAGGTATTACTAAGTTAGCGAATCCGATACTTTTTACTGATCACATTTTTGCAACAAGTTCCTTGATCAATTGTCATACCTGAATAATTATTTGTATATACATTTGAACTTGTGGACGTTATTACATGCTTGGAAGCGCTTCTTCATCCTTACAAACCAACCGCCGAGAGTTGTTGCTCACCAATGCACGACTGGTTTCTATGGTCGCTGGATCGCATGGGTATTCCGTTTCTGAGCCAAGTCACCTTTTGATTAAGGATGGAAAGATTGCGCAAATCGGCGCGGCCAAGCTGTCTTGCCTAAATTCATATGATTGTAAAAACCAGCTGGTCACACCCGGCTTTGTCGATTGCCACACTCACCTAGTGTATGCCGGCAATCGCGCCAATGAGTTTGAAATGCGGCTTAATGGCGTGCCATACCCTGAGATAGCCAAACAAGGTGGCGGGATTCTGTCTACGGTTCGAGCGACACGAGCTGCAAGCGAGGAAGCGCTGATTAATCTCGCCTTACCACGATTGGACGGCTTGATTCGAAGCGGCGTAACATCTGTCGAAGTAAAATCTGGCTACGGTCTAACCTTAAAAGACGAGATCAAAATGCTTCGCGCCGCAAAAGCACTAGAAGATCACCGTAAGATTCGAGTCACGACCACTTTGCTCGCGGCGCACGCATTGCCGCCAGAGTATGCCGGGAAAGCCGATGACTACATCAAGCTTGTGTGCGAAGAAATCATTCCTCTCGTCGCAGAGGAAAAGCTGGCCACCAGCGTCGATGTATTCTGCGAATCGATTGGCTTCAACTTGGCCCAAACGGAAAAGGTGTTTGCCGCAGCGAAGCAATACGGTCTCGATGTAAAAGGCCACACTGAACAACTGTCTAACTTAGGTGGCACAGCACTAACCGCTCGCTATCAAGGGTTGTCAGCGGATCATATCGAGTATCTCGACCAAGATGGCGTCAAAGCGCTCGCTGAATCAGGAACGGTTGCCACGCTGCTACCCGGGGCATTTTACTTCTTACGAGAGACCCAGTTGCCGCCCATTGAACTACTTCGTCAACACAATATTCCAATAGCTATTGCAACGGATCTTAATCCAGGTACCTCGCCTTTCTCAGATTTGACTATGATGATGAATATGGGCTGTACACTTTTTGGACTAACGCCAGAGGAGAGCTTGCGTGGCGTCACTTGCCATGCTGCTCAAGCGCTAGGCTATGGGAGTAGCCGAGGGCAGATTCAGCCAGGCTTTGATGCTGACCTTGCGATTTGGGACGTCAGCCACCCAGCTGATTTCAGCTATCAGCAAGGGTTGTCACGCTTGTCGGCCCGCATGGTAAACGGAGAGCTAGAACATGTCTAACCTACCGAAGACTAACCAGGATTTTCACTGGCAAGGCCGACATGACGCCGAAGATGGTGTATTGGGTAAACGTGTCCACCACGCTATCAAGCAACTTCAAGTAGAGGATCTTGAACCCTATCGAAACGCGGTCAGCGTTTTGGGGTTTGCCTGTGATGCTGGTGTAGCGCGAAACAAGGGCCGAATTGGAGCGAAGAAAGCACCCGACTTGATCAGACGCGCCCTAGCCAACATGGCATGGCACAAAGAAAGTGCCTTAATTGATTTGGGTAATGTCGTCTGTGAAGATGATTTGCTGGAGCAATACCAGTCAGAGTGCGCTGATGTTATCGCAGAGGCACTGCGTTCTACTCCGGTCATTACCCTTGGTGGAGGCCATGAGGTCGCGTGGGCTTCTTTCCAAGGGTTGGCTCGCTACTTGGAGTACTTGAACCCGTCGAAGCCTCCTAAGATCGGCATCATCAATTTTGATGCTCATTTCGATTTGCGTGCCTTTGAAAGCAATAACGCCGATGTCAAACCCAGCTCTGGCACACCATTTAACCAAATTTATGATTACTGCCAAAAGCATCAATGGCCATTCCATTATGCTTGTTTGGGGGTAAGCAAGGCCAGCAATACACGAGCCTTGTTTGAAAAAGCCAAACAGCTGAATGTGTGGTTTGTCGAAGATAAAGATCTCTCTCATCTAAACCACATCTACCATCTAACCCAGTTGCAGCATTTCATCGATAATTGCGATTACATCTATCTGACCATAGATCTGGATGTCTTCCCCGCAGCGACAGCCCCGGGCGTCAGCGCTCCCGCCGCCCGTGGCGTCAGTATGGATACGCTGGCACTCTTTTTAGACCGAATTTTGCACTATAAACAAAAATTGGTGATTGCCGACATCGCCGAGTACAACCCAACCTATGACGTCGATAGTCAAACGGCAAGGTTAGCTGCGAGGCTTTGCTGGGATATTGCCAACGCCTTTTCCGAAAAATAGAAAAACCAGAAAGGAAAGCGACGACATTGCATGAGGGCCTAGCTCTCGTGCTGGCCGCTTTCAACCTGAAAACGTGAAACACAAGGAGTCTTACCATGACGGAACGCCAAGTAGAAGATATGCGTCTCGATACCACCCGCACGATTCGCGCACCACACGGCACGGATCTGAGAGCGAAATCTTGGCTGACGGAAGCGCCGCTTCGCATGTTAATGAACAACCTGGATCCAGACGTTGCTGAGCATCCTCACTCTCTGGTGGTGTACGGTGGTATTGGCCGTGCAGCGCGAAACTGGGAATGCTTTGACAAGATTGTTGAAGTGTTAGAGCGCCTTGAAGACGACCAAACATTACTGGTTCAGTCAGGTAAGCCGGTTGGTGTTTTTCCAACGCACAAAAATGCACCACGTGTTCTTATTGCTAACTCTAACTTGGTCCCCCATTGGGCCAACTGGGAGCACTTCAATCAGCTCGATAAAGAGGGTCTGATGATGTACGGCCAGATGACTGCTGGCAGCTGGATTTACATTGGTTCACAGGGCATTGTTCAAGGCACATACGAAACCTTTGTTTCTGTGGCCAAGAAGCACTTTGATGGCAAAGCCAAAGGGCGTTGGATTCTGACCGGTGGTCTTGGCGGTATGGGCGGGGCTCAGCCTCTTGCTGCGACCATGGCAGGCTTCTCCATGATCGCGGTTGAGTGTGACGAGTCTCGTATTGATTACCGTCTGCGCACAGGGTACGTCGACAAGAAGGCTACCAGCTTGGACGAAGCACTGGCAATCATTTACGAATCGGAAGAACCTGTTTCCGTCGGGCTACTTGCCAACGCCGCAGATGTCTTCCCTGAGTTGGTTGAACGTAACATCACACCGGATGTTGTGACAGACCAAACTTCAGCGCACGACCCACTCAACGGTTATCTTCCTATTGGCTGGTCGATGAAACACGCCTCAGATCTGCGTAAGCAAGATGAAGCAGCCGTTGTTAAAGCGGCTAAAGAGTCCATGGCGATTCAGGTGAAAGCTATGCTTGAGCTGCAAGAACGCGGCGCAGCTACTCTGGACTACGGCAACAACATCCGCCAAATGGCCCTAGAAGAAGGCGTGGAAAACGCGTTTGACTTCCCAGGTTTCGTTCCCGCTTACATTCGTCCACTCTTCTGTGAAGGTATTGGCCCATTCCGCTGGGCAGCGCTATCTGGTGACCCAGAAGACATCTACAAAACCGATCAGAAAGTCAAAGAGTTGATCCCAGACAACCCCCACTTACACAACTGGCTAGACATGGCTCGTGAACGTATTCAGTTCCAAGGTCTACCTGCTCGTATTTGTTGGGTTGGATTGAAAGATCGTCAACGTCTCGGCCAAGCGTTCAATGAAATGGTTAAAAATGGCGAGCTTAAAGCCCCCGTTGTTATCGGCCGCGACCACTTAGACTCTGGCTCAGTCGCCAGCCCGAACCGAGAGACTGAAGGCATGATGGATGGCTCTGATGCCGTATCGGATTGGCCTCTATTAAATGCTCTGCTGAATACAGCAGGCGGTGCTACTTGGGTATCGCTTCACCACGGTGGCGGTGTCGGAATGGGCTTCTCTCAACACTCAGGCATGGTCATTTGTTGTGACGGCAGCGACGATGCCTCCGAGCGAATCGCACGCGTGCTTCACAACGATCCAGGAACAGGCGTAATGCGGCACGCAGACGCAGGCTATGACATTGCCAAACAGTGCGCAGCAGAACAAGGGCTCGATCTACCTATGCTCAACGAAGCACTGAATAAGCTTAAGTAAGCACACCTGAGGAAAGGAAAGACAAAATGTTAAATTTAATGCTAAAGCCGGGAAATATTAGCTTAAAAGAACTCCGTCAGGTGAGCCGTTCTCCTGCAAGATTAACCTTGGATCCAGAAGCCATTACTGCTATTGATGAAAGCACCAAAGTAGTTGAGCAAGTGATTGCCGAAGATCGCACCGTTTACGGCATTAACACGGGCTTTGGTCTGCTGGCGAACACTCGAATTGCACCAGAAGATCTTGAGACGTTGCAAAAGAGCATCGTATTGTCGCACGCGGCTGGCATCGGTGAGTTTATGTCAGATGAAACGGTTCGCCTGATGATGGTGCTCAAGATCAACAGCCTAGCTCGCGGCTTTTCAGGTATTCGCCTTCGCGTCATTCAGGCACTGATCGATCTCGTGAACTCTCAGGTTTATCCGTGTGTACCTCAAAAAGGTTCAGTCGGCGCTTCTGGTGACCTTGCTCCATTAGCGCACATGAGTACCGTATTACTCGGTGAAGGTCAGGCACGTCACAATGGTAAGATCATCTCCGGTCTAGAAGCGATGAAAATCGCGGGTCTGGAGCCAATTACACTGGCACCTAAAGAAGGCCTCGCACTGCTCAATGGCACTCAGGCATCAACCGCTTTTGCGCTTGAGGGCTTATTTGATGCTGAAGACCTATTTGCTTCTGCAACGACCTGTGGCGCAATGTCGGTAGAGGCAGCACTTGGCAGCCGTCGTCCGTTTGACCCTCGTATCCATCGCGTGCGCGGTCATCGAGGCCAGATGGATGCCGCACTGGCCTATCGCCATGTATTGGATGCCGATAGTGAAATCGGCGACTCGCACACCGGTTGTGAGAAGGTTCAGGATCCTTACTCTCTGCGTTGCCAGCCTCAAGTGATGGGCGCGTGTTTACAACAAATCCGCAATGCGGCTGAGACTCTGGAAGTGGAAGCCAACTCTGTCTCTGACAACCCGTTGGTTTTTGCTGAAGATGGTGACATTATCTCCGGTGGTAACTTCCATGCTGAGCCTGTCGCTATGGCTGCAGATAACCTCGCTTTAGCTATCGCTGAGATTGGTAGTCTGTCTGAGCGTCGTATGGCACTGTTGATCGACAGCGCACTCAGCAAGCTACCGCCCTTCCTTGTTGACAACGGCGGAGTTAACTCAGGCTTTATGATTGCTCAGGTCACGTCGGCGGCCCTAGCTAGTGAGAACAAAACTCTCGCTCACCCCGCCTCTGTCGACAGCTTACCCACATCGGCAAACCAGGAAGATCACGTCTCTATGGCAACGTTCGCTGGGCGCCGTCTACGTGACATGGCGGAAAACACTCGCGGCATTCTTGCGGTCGAGTATCTTGCCGCCGCTCAGGGGTTAGACTTCCGTGCTCCAAACAAATCATCGGCCAGAGTCGAACAAGCGAAACATATTTTGCGCGAAAAGGTCCCGTTTTATGATAAAGACCGCTATTTTGCGCCGGATATCGAACAAGCAAACAGTTTGCTTAAACTCGCCGTACACAATTCACTGATGCCAGACGCGATTCTACCTAGTTTCTAAGCGTCTATATGAGGGCTCCCAATCGGAGCCCTTTGTGCATTTTAGTGTCAGTATTCAGTAATAAAACCACTGGATGGACCATTCAACATAATTCGTCATATATAATCCCCCTCTGTTTTGGCTATTTACCGTAAATTATGTTTTTGAAACCATATTTTTCTAACAACGACAAGCAGTTCCAGTTCACTCGTCAACAAGCAAGCCATTTTGCAAAAATGGTCGCTGGCGACTTCAACCCAATTCACGATGAAGACAATAAGCGCTTCTGTGTTCCAGGTGACCTGCTTTTCGCTGTTTTACTGCAAAAAGAAGGCGTCAGCCAGAAAATGCGTTTTGATTTCTCTGGCATGGTCAGCGAAGGCGTAGCACTTCACATCGAAAACAAGTGTGAGAAACAAGCCGCGGTTGTCGATGAAAACGGTAAAGAGTACCTGCACATGACGCGTGAAGGTGAAGTGAATCGTGACGCTGCGTTCATTGAGCATGTAGTCACCAATTATGTCCAATTCTCGGGCATGAACTTTCCACACATCATGGTTCCACTGATGGACGAGCAGCAGATGATGATCAACTGCCAACGTCCTCTGGTGATTTATGAGAGCATGGAAGTGGAATTCACTCGCTTAAACCTCTCACACCCAGAAGTCGAATTCGCAGGTGCCACGTTTGATGTTGAAGGCAAACGTGGCGTCGTGACATTAAACTTTGATTTCAAAGAAGGCGAAGAGACGGTCGGTAAAGGCGTTAAACGCATGGTTGCGAGTGGTTTAAAACCTTACAATCAAGAAGATATCGACGGTCTAGTCACACGCTTCAATGAGCGCAAAGAAGCCTTTCTAGCACAATTCACCAAAGCAGCATAACGCAACCAAGATTTTTGAACCTAACCCCGCTCCAATGAGCGGGGTTATTTTATATCCAACGTCGGACTCGCTGTTTGTAGTCCAAATAAGCCGCGCCAAAAAGTTCTTCCAGCGCGCGCTCTTCCGGACGAATCTGAAAACGATTCATGTAAAAGACAAACCCAAAAGCAAGCGCGACGCACAACACGTTTTGCAGCCAATAAGCAAGCCCGAACAACAGTAAGAACAACCCTAGGTACATGGGGTTTCTTGAGTAAGCAAACACGCCCGTGTCCACCACTTGAGCCGCATCCTTTACCCTGAGCGGGTTCACTGTCGTGTTCGCTTTGCGAAATTCGTAAACCCCACCCAAACCAACAACAACGGCAATCATAAAACAGGCGAATAAAACAAACCAAGGTGCCGGTAAGCCTAGCGAGAAAGTACGGAACTCATGGCCAACATGGTTCATCACTACACCAAGAAGGATAAATAGAGCAACAGGGGGATTTTTCTTTCTAGTTTTTCCACAGTCTTCAATAGTCTTACTGACGTTTCTAAAAAAGTAGCCCAGCTTTCAAAGCTGGGCTAGGTTTATTTATACCATTTGCAGTAGCGCTTGTAAGGGGTGCTTCACTTTGACATCCTCAAAACGCTTAACCTGACTGCGACAGGAGTACCCTGTCATTAAGCATCGTTCTTTCGGCAACTGATCTAGTTGAGGTTTCCAGCTCAGCCCGTAAATGTCTCTCGACATCTGCAACTTATCGACCTCGTGGCCGAACGTTCCTGCCATACCACAACAGCCCACAGGAACCGTATTCAGGCGAGAGCCAAAGTGCGAAAATATTGCTCCCCACTCTTTTTCTGCGTTGGGCATTTTGGTTTTCTCTGTACAGTGAGCAAGAAGATACCAAGGTTCTTCTGCACTAGTACCAGAGGCCTCGAACTCACCCAACCTAGGTTGTAGCCATTCATGGACTGTTAGCACTTCAAAATCACCACGTTTATCGCCAAGTACTTCGTTGTATTCATCGCGATAACACAAGACTAACGCAGGATCGACACCCACCATAGCAATATCCAAATCGGCCACTTGTTGTAAGAACATCGCCGTGCTTTGGGCGCTTTTGGCAAACCGCTGTAAGAAGCCTTTAACGTGTTGGGCCTTGCCGTTAGGTTTAAAAGGCAACACAACCGGTATTTTACCAAGCTTAGTCAGTAGCTTGGCAAAGTCTTCCACCACTTCAGCGTCATAGTAGCTGGTAAATGGGTCCTGTACGATCACTACATGGTTGGCTTTATCTTCATTTGACAACGCCGCCAGATATTGAAGATCAAAAGGTCGGTGGTGCTGCAATCGTGACTTTAACGTTGGCACGGACATAAGGGGTGCATCAGTGTAACCTACTGCGGAAGCGGTGAGACTTTGCACCCACTTCTGACTCAGAACGCCATTGACTAACTTGGGCACCTTCGCCATCACAGGTAGGACAGATTCTATATTCGCGACTAAATAATCTTTAGCAGGACGCTGATAGCGAGAATAGTAAATATTGAGGAACCTGGAACGGAAGCTCGGTACATCGACCTTAATCGGGCATTGACTAGCGCAAGCTTTACAGGCTAGGCAGCCACTCATTGCTTCGTAGACCTCATGGGAGAAGTCATACTCATGGCGTTTATTTAAAGAATTACGCACTCTGTCCAGCATCGACTTGATCGATGATGTTTCTTCTAATGCCTGCTTCTCTAAATCGAGGATATCAACCCCCTGCTCCGTCAGTTGGCGAAGCCACTCACGAACCAAGCCAGCACGACCTTTAGGTGAGTGGCGACGATCGGCGGTCACTTTCATCGAAGGGCACATTGGAGACGACGTATCGTAGTTAAAGCAAAGGCCGTTACCGTTGCATTCCATTGCCTGCTTAAAGCTGTCCCGTACCTGAACGTCTATCTGACGGTCAAAGTAACCTCGTTTCGTGTCCGTGACCTTAACCAATTGCGCGTCGCTGTCTAGCGGCGTGCAAATTTTCCCCGGGTTCATCTTGTTGTTCGGATCAAATGCTGCTTTGACTCGTCTCAACTCGGTAAAAAGCTCTTCACCAAAGAATTCTGGACCATATTCAGAGCGATAACCTTTGCCGTGTTCGCCCCACATCAATCCACCGTACTTGGCAACAAGCTTAACCACTTCGTCAGACACTTCATGCATCAAGGCTTCTTGCTTAGGATCGCACAAATCTAACGCTGGTCGCACATGAAGAACGCCAGCGTCAACGTGGCCAAACATACCGTAACTGAGAGACTTGGAATCCAGTAGTTCTCGGAACTCAACAATAAAGTCAGCAAGGTTTTCAGGCGGTACACAAGTGTCTTCTGCGAATGCGACAGGCTTAGCTCGCCCTTTCGCTGCGCCAAGCAAACCAACTGCTTTTTTGCGCATGTTGTAGATACGACCAATACTGGCTACATCACTGCACACCTGATAACCGATAATGCCCGCTTGCTCGGCTTCCATCATTTGATCCAAACGTTTGGTCAGCGCATCGACCTGCTGCTCCACTTCCTCAACATCTTGGCCTGCATACTCCACCATGTTGATGCCTTGCATATCTTTGCCTGGAACATCGGTCAGCAAATCACTGACGGTATGCCAGACAATGTCTTGTTTGGCGAGGTTAAGCACTTTTGAGTCAATGGTCTCCACAGAGAGCGCATTGGCTTCAACCATAAATGGCGCATTGCGCAGCGCTGAATCAAAACTGTTGTATTTCACGTTAACAAGCGTGCGAGCTTTCGGAATTGGCGTAAGGCCAAGCTTAGCTTCTGTAATAAACGCCAACGAGCCCTCTGCGCCGCATAAGACTCTGGTTAAATCAAAGTTCTGCGTCTCTTCATCGATAGCATTCTTCAAATCATAACCGGTCAAGAAACGGTTGAGTGGCGGAAACTTATTGTTAATTTTCTCACGTTTATCGCGGCACACCTGCTCTGTCACCTGCAAAGCTCGGAAAGCGTATTCTCCCTCCTCAGGGTGGCCTTGAGACATGTCTGATTCAAGCACTGAACCATCGGCAAAAACCGCCTGCAAAGACAACACATGATCAGACGTTTTACCGTACTTCAAAGAGCCTTGTCCGGAAGCATCGGTGTTGATCATCCCCCCAGAGTCGCACGGTTACTGGTCGAAAGATCAGGCGAGAAAAAATAGCCGTAAGGTCTGATGACATCGTTAAGCTGGTCTTTCACCACCCCAGTCTGCACTCTTACCCAGCCTTCCTTTTCATTAATCTCCAGTACCTTATTCATGTGACGAGACAAATCAACCACGATACCCTTAGTCAACGATTGGCCATTCGTACCCGTACCCCCACCGCGTGGAGAGAAGGTAATACGCTCATATTGAGATTGTGTACTAAGCTTACCGATCAGAGCGACGTCTTGAGTAGACTTAGGGTGGACAACCGACTGAGGGAGCTGTTGATAAACACTGTTATCAGTCGCGACAGCCAGACGGCTGGAATATTGGCTTTCAATATCTCCGGTAAACCCCGATTGACGGAGCGCTTCCAGAAAAGTCAGTACGACGGGGTCCACATCAGATTGAGAGTGTAATCTTGGTAACATTTGCTTCCTGCCCCTACTGCGCTGATCCTATCAGCATTGGGTTCAATAT